>NZ_FCOX02000036.1 GCF_900044055.2 Caballeronia calidae
TTCGCCTTGGCCAGCAGCGCATCGATCTGTTCTTTGAGTTCCAGCTCGGCTTTCTTCATCCGCTCGTAACTCATCGCCTTATGACGCGACGCATTGGCCTTGATCTTCGTGCCGTCAACGGCAATCGTCCCGAGCTTGACCAGTCCGCATTCCTTGGCCAGCTTCACCACTTGCACAAACAGGTCCGACAGTTCCTTCAAGTGAAAGGCGCGAAAGTCGCAAAGCGTGCGATGCGCCGGATAGTTGCCCGCGGCGAGGACCCGGAACGCGACATCTTCATGCAGCTTCCTGGCCAGCTTGCGCGACGAGAACACCCCGGTCGCATAGCCGTAGACGAGCACCTTCACCATCATCGCCGGATGAAAGGGTTGATTGCGCGGGCCGCCGCCCGCATACCGCGCATGGAAGCTTGACAGGTCGAGCGAATCCACCGTGTCGCTGATGTAATAGGCCAGGTGCCCTTCAGGCAGCCAGTCTTGCAGCGCGTGGGGCAGCAACATCTGCTGCTGCGGCTCGTAGGGAAGATAGCTTATTGGCATCTCCTAACAACGCTTACCCGGCTCGGCCGGATGACATCAGATTTCTGCCGCGCATACTCCTAGCGAGCCGTGAGTTTCTAGTTTTGTTGCCGGCGCAATCGAAGCGCCGTTTCAGGTGAAATCATGTCGCTTGCCGTGGTACGCAGCCGCGCGCCCGCCCCTGGGCGCGCGCCGGAAGTCGTCGTCGAAGTCCATCTCGCCAACGGGTTGCCGTCGTTTTCGATCGTCGGCCTGCCCGATCTCGAAGTCCGCGAAAGCCGCGAGCGCGTGCGCGCCGCGCTCCAGAACTGCGGTTTCGACTTTCCCGTTCGCCGCATCACCGTCAATCTCGCGCCCGCCGACCTTCCGAAGGAATCCGGCCGCTTCGATCTGCCGATCGCGCTCGGCATCCTCGCCGCGAGTGGGCAGATTCCGGCCGAATCGCTGGAACATCGCGAGTTCGCGGGCGAGCTGTCGCTGACCGGTGCGCTGCGCCCCATGCGCGGCGCCTTCGCGATGGTCTGCGGCGCGGCCCGCCATTACACGTCCATGCGCGATGCCGGTGCGCGCATCCCCGAGATCTATGTACCGCTGGCCAGCGCGGCGGAGGCGGCGCTCGTGCCCGGCATCGAAGTATTCGGCGCCGCCGACCTGCCGACGCTCTGCGCACATCTCAACGGCGTGCCCGATGCGCGCCTGCGACCAGTGCATGCCGTCGCGCTTGCCTCGACAGCCGGACCAGGCGCCGATCTCGCCGACGTGATCGGCCATCCCGCTGCGCGGCGCGCGCTCGAAGTGGCGGCGGCGGGCGGGCATCATCTGCTGATGGTCGGGCCGCCCGGCGCGGGCAAATCGATGCTGGCCGCGCGCTTGCCGGGCTTGCTGCCGCCGATGAGCGACGACGAAGCGCTCACGTCCGCCGCGATCCTTTCGGCGAGCTCGCTCGGATTCGCGCCCGAGCAGTGGCGTCGCCGGCCGTTTCGCGCACCGCATCACTCGTCGAGTTCGGCGGCGCTGGTCGGCGGGCGCAATCCGCCGCAGCCGGGCGAGATCACGCTCGCGCATCTCGGCGTCCTGTTCCTCGACGAAATCCCCGAATTCGATCGCAAAGTGCTCGAAACCCTGCGCGAGCCGCTCGAAGTCGGGCAGATCACGATCTCGCGCGCCGCGCAGCAGGCGGATTTTCCGGCGGCATGCCAGCTCGTCGCCGCGATGAATCCGTGCCCGTGCGGCTGGCGCGGCGACCCGAGCGGGCGATGCCGCTGCTCGCCCGATGTCGCGGCGCGCTACCTGCGCAAGCTGTCTGGGCCGCTGATGGATCGCATCGACATTCAGATCGAATTGCCGGCGCTTTCGCCCGCGGAATTGTCGGCACGCGGTTCGGAACGTGGCGAATCGAGCGCCGTGGTCGCGGCGCGCGTCGCCGCTGCGCGCGACATACAGACGCGTCGTCAGGGCAAGACGAATCGCGAGCGCGACGGCCGCGAAGCCGACGACGTCTGCCGCCCCGGTGCCGCCGGCGAAGCGCTGTTGCGCGCGGCGGGCGAGCGCTTCGGCTGGTCGGCGCGCGCGTACTACCGGGTGCTGAAGGTCGTACGGACGATCGCCGATCTCGCCGGCGCCGAGATGCCCGACGCATCCCATGTCGCGGAGGCGGTGCAGTATCGGCGAGTGCTATCCGTCGCCTGAAACCTGCACCGGAGGCAATTGGCCCGAGCTCTGCTAGGTGGAAAGATGCTTGTCAAGACTTGACTTATGCACACTGTCGCGATCCTGGCCATTGTTTCATCTCATCAAACCGCTGACTCACCTCAATTTCACAGACCTTTGATTTTATTGAACTATTTAACTTGCCGCGAACGGAGGCAAAGTAACGTAAACCGCATCAACTGGGCTTTGGCGCGTTACCGCACATTGTTTTCCACAAAGTTATCCACAGACATTGTGGATAGCGGAAAAAGTCCATACAAATCCGTGAATTAGCGCGTAAACTTACGAAGGAACTTTGCCTGTCTGACGCGGCCTAAGACGCTTCTTAAGTCAGTACTCGCAGAATTCGAAGGCTTCCTCTAAAACAGTTTGAAGGACGTAAAGAACTGGTCGGCCTGCTCCGTAGGCGGCGATTTGTCTGACACGATCGCAAGTTGATAAACATGTGCGCCCCGAGCGACGAACCGCGCGCGGATCGTCCGCGATTCTTTTTTCTCTCCGCTCTCTCCCTTCACCTCGATCTCGCTGCCCGCCACGCGGCCGCCCGCCGCAAGCTCGATCTGCGTCGCACGCGCTTCCGGCTTCGCGTTCACATTGCGCGCGAGGCCTTGCTGAAGGAAATCGAGCGTCGCGCGCTGCAGGGCCGGATCGGCGCTGGGCAGCACGACCGTCCCGACGGCGAACACCGCGTCGCCGGCTTCGGCGGTCTGCATGCGCATCGTCATCGGCTGACCGGCGATTTCGATCCTGCGCTCATCCGAGCGTGGCTTCGCCGGCAGCGTCACTTCGTAGCCGTCGTCATTGTTCGTCACCGTGCGCCAGTCGTACGCGGGCGAGCAGGCGAGCAGTGCGCCGCATGCGACCGACGCGCAAACCAGCCGGCTCACGGAGGGAATGTTCGGAAGAAAGCGTGCTGCAGCACGCTGGAAACAAGAAAAACTCAGAGACAAAACTCGCTTCATGACAGATGGATGCGTGAAAACCATCATTATCACGCTGCAATGCCGGCCTTATCGGCGCGTTACGGACCCGTCTCGAAATTGGCGCTAAAATATGCGGCAGTCTCCATGGCGGCCGCGTCCGCCCGTTCGCCGGAGAGGAATTTCGAGGTTTCCCATGTCCCAAGCCACGCAAGACACATCCACGCGCGCCAAGAGCCCGCTGCGCTACATCGTGATGGCGCTCGTCGCGGGCGTGATCGCCTGCACCGGGTATTTCGCCTTCGGCGGCCAGCAGAAGGTGCCGGACGCGACGTTCACGCTGCTCTCGGGACAGAAGATTTCGACGTCGGGCGATCTCAAGGGCAAGGTCTATCTCGTCAACTTCTGGGCGACGAGTTGCGAGACCTGCATGAAGGAAATGCCGCAGATGATCGACACGTACAACAAGTTCAAGGGCCGCGGCCTGGAATTCGTCGCGGTCGCGATGAACTACGACGCGCCGATGTACGTGAGCAACTACGCGCAGACGCGCAACCTGCCGTTCAAGGTCGCGATGGACGACGGCAGCGCCGCGAAGCAGTTCGGCAACGTGCAACTGACGCCGACGACCTTCGTCATCGACAAGAACGGCAAGATCCTGAAGCGCTATGTCGGCGAGCCGACGTTCGCGGAGCTCGATCAACTGCTCGACAAGGCGCTGGGCGCGGCCTGACGGGCGTTCGAACGACCAAGCGAAAAGCAGAAAGCCCGCTGGCGACAACCAGCGGGCTTTTTTATCGCTCCGACGACTCGCCCTTTACGACGATTCCATAGCGCTTGATCTTCTCGTACAGCGTCGCCTTGCCCAACTGTAAGCGATCCGCCGCCACCGCGACCGCGCCGCCGCACTGCTCCAGCGCTTGCGCGATCACCGCCCGCTCGAACTGCTCGGTGCGCTCCTTGAGCGATTGCGTCGAGGTATCGAGCGACGCCGCGCCGCCATCGTCGAGAATGCCGAGCACCATGCGATCCGCCGCGTTACGCAGCTCGCGCACGTTGCCGGGCCAGTCGCGCTGCATCAGCTCCGCGCGCTGACGATCCGTGATGAGCGGCGCGGGCCGCTCGTAGCGCACGGCGGCGTCGAGCAGAAAGTGCTCGAAGAGCGGCACGATATCCTCGCGGCGCTCGTTGAGCGGCGGCAGCGTGATCGTCACGACGTTCAGCCGGTACAGCAAGTCGCGACGGAACGTGCCATCGGCGACGTGCTCGTTCATGTCGCCCTTCGCCGCCGCGACGACGCGCAGATTCGCGCGCACCGGCTGATTCGAGCCGAGCCGCTCCAGCACGCCGTCCTGCAAGACGCGCAGCAGTTTTACCTGCAACGAAAGTGGCATGCTTTCGATTTCATCGAGAAAGAGCGTGCCACCCGACGCATGCTCCAGCTTGCCGACGCGCCGCTTCTGCGCGCCAGTGAACGCGCCCGCCTCGTAGCCGAACATCTCCGATTCGAACATCTGCTCCGGCAGCGCGCCGCAATTCACCGCGATGAACGGCTTGTCGCGGCGCGGCGAAATCTCGTGCAGGCTGCGTGCGATCAGTTCCTTGCCGGCGCCGGTATCGCCGTTGATCAGCACGGAAGCGTCCGTCGGCGCGACGTTCGCGATCAGCCGCCGCACCTGTTCGATCGCCGGACTGCGCCCGATGATGCGGCTCTGCCCCGCCCCCGCAAGCTCGCGCCGCAGCGCCTGGTTTTCGAGGATCAGCGACCTGCGCTCCAGCGCGCGGCGCACCGCTTCGATCAGCCGTTCCGACGCAAACGGCTTCTCGATGAAGTCGTAGGCGCCATCGCGCATGGCCTGCACGGCCATCGAGATATCGCCGTGGCCGGTGACGAGGATCACCGGCACTTCGGGCGCGCGTTCGCGGCATTGCGCGAGCAGATCGAGGCCGCTCGCGCCGGGCAAACGGATATCGCTCACGATCACGCCGGGAAAACTCGCGTCGATGGCGCGCGCGGCGGATTCGACGCTGCCGTGGCCCGTCACGTCGAAGCCCGCGAGCTGAAGGCTCTGGACGCTCGCGCGCCGCACGAGTTCGTCGTCTTCGATGAAGATCACCTGCAAACCGGTGCTCATGTCTTGCCTCTGCAAAGTGTTACGCGCGTCGCAACGTCAACACGAATTCTGCGCCGTAGGAGCCGTCCGCGTCGGCCTGCGTGCCGCCTTCCGGACCGTCCGCGACGATCGGCGCAACGCGATTGCGCGCGGTGAGCGTGCCGCCGTAATCGCGCGCGATCGCCGATGAAATCGCGAGCCCGAGGCCCAGGCCCTGCCCCATTTCCTTCGTCGTGAAGAACGGCTCGAAAAGACGCGGCAGCGCGTCGGCGGGAATGCCCGGACCGTTGTCGCGCACGATGATCTCGATCGCGTCCTCGCGCGCTTCCAGCTCGACGACGATGCGCGGCCGGTCACACGACGCGACCGCATCGAGCGCATTGCCGATCAGGTTGATGAACACCTGCTCGAGCCGCAAGTCCTCGCAGCGCACGAAGACCGGCGCACTGCCTTCGGCGAGCGCCGGCGCGACATCGATGACGACGTTCTTCATGCGCGGACGCAGCATCGAGAAGACATTGCGCAGCGCCCGCGCCACGTCCGCGCGCGCGTTCTTCGGCCGCGCCTTCGTGACGAAGAGCTTCAGCTGGTTCGTGATATTGCCCATGCGCTCGGTCAGCGACGCGATCGCTTCCAGATTCTCGCGCGCCGCCGCCTGATCGCCGCGGTCGATCAAAACGCGCGTGTTGTCGGAGAAGCTGCGCAACGCGGCAAGCGGCTGATTCAGTTCATGCGTGATGCCCGCCGCCATCTGGCCGAGCGCGGCGAGCTTGCTCGCCTGGATGAGCTCGTCGTGCGCGGCGCGCAAATCCTGTTCGGCGCGCGTGCGCTCGTTCACTTCCCGCATGAGCTGCTCGTTGGCTTCGGAGAGATCCGCCGTGCGCTCCGCGACGCGCTGATTCAGCTCGGCATACGCGGTCTGCAGAAGCTCACGGCTGCGGATCATCTCGCGCACGCGCGCGCGCCGCATCCGCCAGTAAAATGCGAGCGAGCATAGCGACACGAACACGAGCGCCGTGACGACGACAGCGGTCTGCGCGGCGCTTTCGACGGGATCGAGCGCAGCCATCGTGATGAGTTGCCAGTCCGGCTCGCCGATCGAGCGATGCGTCGCGAGATACGCCGGCGCACGGCGTCCGTCCATCCCGCCGCCGACGCGCACGATCTGCGCGCCGCCCTCGAGCGTCTTCACGATGGTCATCGGCAGCGGCGTGATGGCTTGCTGCGCGTACTGGCGCGTCGCGTACACGGACGCTTCGATGTTCTGCGGCAGCGGCCGCACCGTGTGATATTTCCACGCCGGCACCGACGAAAGAAAGATCACGCCGTGGTCGTCGGTGACGATGAGCGGCTCGGATGCATCGGCGCCTTGCAGCCATTCGAGATTGAGCTTCACGACCGCGACGCCGATGATCTCTTTCGTGCCCTCGCGATAGACCGGCTGCGAAATGTAATACCCCGGTTCGATCGAAATCGTGCCGATGCCGAAGAACCGGCCGACGCCGCCCTTCACGGCATCGATGAAATACGGCCGGAAGCTGTAGTCCACGCCGACGAAGCTGTCCGCGCCGTTCCAGTTGCTCGCCGCGACGCAGGTGCCGTTCGCGCGGACCAGATAGGTGACGGTGGCGTGCGCGCGCGCGTTGAGATCTTCGAGATAGCGGTTCGCGCGTTCGACGTTCGCCTGATCCGGATGATCGAGCGCGTTTTGCACGACAGGATGCCGCGACAGCAGATACGGCAGATATTCGTAGCGGTCGAGCGTGCTCTTGAGCGTGTTCGTCGTGCGATCGACGCGCGCGGCGGCATTGAGCCGAAGCTCGTCGATACCGCTTTGCCACGCGAGATGCCACGTGAGCGCGCAGCACGCCACGAGCGCGGCGAACAGCGCGAAGTACACGAGGATGCGGCGCGTCACGTGAGCAGATTCTCGCGGTTGAGGATCTGTCATTGTGGCATACGCGCCTTCGGGATAAGGCCCTGCGGACGCCGGAAACGACTGCGGCGAAGCACTCGCTGATTGAGGCTTCGCCGCTTGCATGATCGCGTCGTCCGAGGTTGTTGCTGAACGGCTTAGACGGACTTCACTTCTTCGGTGTCGGTCACGTCGACATCGCGTGACAAGGCCGCCTTCAGCTTGCTGCGGTCGAGCTCCTTCTCCCACGCCGACACGACGACCGTCGCCACGCCGTTGCCGACGATGTTCGTCAGCGCGCGGCATTCCGACATGAAGCGGTCGATGCCGAGAATCAGCACCATCCCCGCGAGCGGGATCGTCGGCACGACGGCGAGCGTCGCCGCCAGCGTGATGAAGCCCGCGCCGGTCACGCCGCTCGCGCCCTTCGACGTGAGCATCGTCACCGCGAGCAGCGTCAACTGCTGGCCCCAGGTGAGATCGGTGTTGGTTGCCTGCGCGATGAACAGCACGGCCATCGTCATGTAGATGTTGGTGCCGTCGAGGTTGAACGAGTAGCCGGTCGGCACGACGAGACCCACGACCGAGCGCGAGCAGCCGAGCTTTTCGAGCTTGAGCATCAGTTGCGGCAGCGCGGCTTCCGACGAGCTCGTGCCGAGCACGATCAGCATTTCTTCCTTGATGTACGCGACGAACTTCAGCACCGAGAAGCCGACCATGCGCGCGATCGCGCCGAGCACGACGACCACGAAGACGATCGACGTCAGATAGAACGTGCCGATGAGCTTCAGCATCGGCACGAGCGAGCCGATGCCGTACTTGCCGATAGTGAACGCCATCGCGCCGAACGCACCGATCGGCGCGAGCTTCGTGATGATGCCGACCATGCCGAACAGGATGCTCGACAGGCCTTCGATGAAGTTCGTCACGACCTTGCCGCGCTCGCCGACGTGCGTCAGCACCGCGCCGAACAGGAGCGCGATCAGCAGGATCTGCAGGATTTCACCCTGCGCGAACGCCGATACCAGCGTGTCCGGGATCAGGTGCATGAAGAAGTCGACCGTGCTCTGGCCGTGCGCCTTGGTCGCGAAGGAATCGACGGCCTTGTGGTCGAGCGTGGACGGATCGACGTTGAAGCCGACACCCGGCTTCAGGATGTGCGTCGCCGCGAGACCGAGGATCAGCGCGAACGTCGACACGATTTCGAAGTACAGAAGCGCCTTGCCGCCGACGCGTCCGACCTTCTTCATGTCCTCCATCCCGGCGATGCCGGTCACGACGGTACAGAAGATGATCGGCCCGATCACCATCTTGATGAGTTTGATGAACCCGTCGCCGAGCGGCTTCATGTCCGTGGCGAGAGTGGGATAGAAGTGCCCGAGCGCGATGCCGATGATGATGGCAACGATCACCTGCACGTACAGGACTTTATAGATGGGTTTTTTCACGATGGTTCCAGGCAATAACAAGCAGTTGGCGGAAGGTCAGCCAGCGGCGAGCATGACGCGCGGAAGCGTTTCTCGTGCGCGGTGAATCTGTGGGATGCGCACGTCGAATCGCGCCGCGTAAGCGATAGCCGCTTCGTCGACGGATTCAGGGACGTTTGGATGCGAGAGGGGTCATCGATTTGTCTCCTTGAATTTTATGGGCGGCTCGAAGGCCGTGACGCTTATATTGCAAGGGCGATGCCAGTTTTCGATCTTTTTAAGTCTTTGATTTTTATTGGTTTTTGTTCGGCATCATTTCAGCAGAATCCGAGTTTCCGGAAATCCGGAAACCGGACGTCCGGGGTTCTGGAAGACGTCGACGCCGTGACGCTTCCAACCACTGGCGCACGCTCGAAAAAAAACCCACGGTCGCCCGTGGGTTTTCTCATTCGCCGCGCAAGCCGCAGGCCCTCACACCACGCCCGCGCCGTGCGCCTGCACGTCCGCGTGATAGCTCGACCGCACCATCGCGCCGACGGCCGCATGCGTGAAGCCCATCTTGTACGCCTCTTCCTCGTACATCTTGAAGGTATCCGGATGCACGTAAGCCCGCACCGGCAGGTGATGCTCCGACGGCTGCAGATACTGACCGATCGTCAGCATGTCCACGTCGTGCGCGCGCAGATCGCGCATCACCTGAAGAATTTCCTCTTCCGTCTCGCCGAGGCCGACCATCAGGCCCGACTTCGTCGCGACTTCCGGATGCAGCGCCTTGAAGTCCTTCAGCAGCTTCAGCGAATGGTGATAATCCGAACCCGGACGCGCTTCCTTGTAGAGGCGCGGCACCGTTTCGAGATTGTGGTTCATCACATCGGGCGGAGCGGCGGTCAGGATGTTGATCGCGCGATCCAGACGGCCGCGGAAGTCCGGCGTCAGAATTTCGATGCGCGTTTCCGGCGAATGCTCGCGCACCTGCCGGATGCACTCGACGAAGTGCGCCGCGCCGCCGTCGCGCAGATCGTCGCGATCCACGGAGGTGATCACCACGTACTTCAGCTTCAACGCGCCGATCGTGCGCGCGAGATTCAGCGGCTCGTCCTGATCGAGCGGATCGGGACGGCCGTGGCCGACGTCGCAGAACGGGCAGCGGCGCGTGCACTTGTCGCCCATGATCATGAAGGTCGCGGTGCCCTTGCCGAAGCATTCGCCTATGTTCGGGCAGCTCGCCTCCTCGCACACCGTATGCAGGCTGTGCTCGCGCAGAATCTTCTTGATCTCGTTGAAGCGCGAGTTGCCCGTTGCCGTACGCACGCGGATCCATTCCGGCTTCTTCAACTTTTCGATCGGGATGACCTTGATCGGAATGCGCGACGTCTTCGCTTGTGCCTTCTGCTTGGCAGTGGCGTCGTAAGCGGTGGGCGACGAAGCAGAAGCGGCGGTATCGCCAGCCAGGTTTGCGGTTGCGTCAGTCATTCGGTCGATCCGGTTGTTGCAGCGGCAATTGCGGGGTGGCCGCCGATTTGATGTGCCAGCCGTTCGGCGAGCACGAAGGCTACGTCGCGCCAGCCGGCAGCGACGCCGAGCGTCGCCATGTCGACTGTTTCGAGCCCCGCGTAGCCGCACGGGTTGATGGCGAGGAACGGCTGCAAGTCCATCTGCACATTCAGGCTCACGCCGTGATAGCTGCAGCCGTTGCGAATCTTGAGTCCGAGCGCGGCGATCTTCGCGCCCTGATGCAGTTGATGCAAACGAACGTTCGCGCCTCGATCCGCTTGCACCGCGGAAGGCGCTGCGACATAAATGCCCGGCGCGCCGGCCTTGCGATCGGTGGCGAGATTATACGTCGCGAGGGTTTCGATCACGGCCTCTTCGATGCGTCGCACCAGTTCGCGCACCATCAGCTTGCGGCGGCGCAGATCGATCAGCAGATAAGCGACGATCTGGCCCGGCCCGTGATACGTGATCTGTCCGCCGCGATCCACCTTGACGAGCGGAATGCCGCTTTCGGCGAGGAGAAGATGCGCCGGATCGCCCGCGAGGCCGAGCGTGAAGACCGGCGGATGCTCGACGAGCCAGATTTCGTCCTGGGTGTCGGGCGTGCGGGCGTCGGTGAACGAGCGCATCGCGTCGAAGCTTTGCTGGTAAGGCTCGACACCACGCCAGCGCAACGCGGCCGAATACTCACCGGAACTGAGCACGGTGTCGGACGCGTCGGTAAATTCTTGTGAAAGTGCAAGCGGTGTGGCGGACATGGTGCCGGTAGTTTACCGAAATCGTCCCATGCCCGCCGATGGTGAATTCGCATGCCTTCGATGGCAATTTTGAATAGTTGATGTCAGACAGTGCGCCAGCCCGAACGGAACCGTTGCGCAAGACGCTCGATGCTGGTCGAGAGCCAGTGCATCGCGCGTTCGTCGCAGCGCGGCAGGATCGTGAAGACGACATGCGCCGGACGGTCGCCTTCGACCGACAGCCACAATCGCTCGCGTTCGCGCAGCTTGAGGTTGTCGCCGGGCGCGAGCCAGTAGTCCTCGATGTCGTTGCTGCGCGTCGCCCAGACGGGCTTGCCGTGCACCGTGAGGCGCGTGCCGCGCGCGATGCGCATCGGCACGGTTTCGCCGGGCTTGATTTCGAAGGTGACGCTTGTTGATATTTCTCGCATGATCCACTCCACCAGAGGAACGTTTCGATGACTACAATCCTAGGCGTGGCAAGGCTTCAGACAAAACGATCAATTTTCACCGCTATGTGAGCCGTATTGACAACGACAACGCCGACCATCCACATGGACCTCCGCCAGCTTCCCGCCCTGAACGCGCTGCGCGCCTTCGAAGCCGCCGCCCGTCACGAGAGCTTTTCCCGCGCCGCCGACGAACTTTTCGTCACGCACGGCGCGGTCAGTCATCAGATTCGCGCGCTGGAAGCGGAGTTGGGCGTGTCGCTGTTCGCGCGCGACGGCAAGCGCGTGCGCCTGACCGATCGCGGCCGCCAGTACGCCGCCGAGGTGCGCGCGGCGCTCGTCTCGCTGGCCGAATCGACGCGCCGCATCCGTTCGGGCGATCGGGACCGTCGGCTGATCGTGTCGATGCTGTCGTCGTTCTCGGCGCGGTGGCTGACGCCGCGCGTCGGGCGCTTCATCGAAAAGCATCCGGAAGTCGACCTCGAACTGCTGTCGACGAACGCGCTCACCGACTTCAATCGCGACGATGTGGACGTCGCGATCCGCTTCGGTTACGGCAAGTACGCGGGGCTGCACGCGGAAGAGTTGCTCGACGAAGTGTTCTTTCCGGCGTGCTCGCCGAATTTTCGGGGCGGCGAGTTGCCGCGCGTGCCGCGCGATCTGGCGAACACGACGCTCCTGCGCTCGGACGAGGAACTGTGGCGGCCATGGTTCGACGCCGCCGGACTCGCCGACCTGCCGGAGCCGAAACGCGGTGTTTTGTATGAGGATTCGTCGAATCTGCTGCAGGCGGCCATCGACGGGCAGGGCATCGCGCTCGTGCGCCGCTCGCTCGCGATGCAGGAGATCATCGCGGGAAGGCTCGTCCGGCTTTTCAACGTCGACGGCCCGAGCCCGTGGAAGTACTACTTCGTGTGCCCGACCGCGCTCCTTCAGACGAAGCGCGTGCAGGCATTCAGAGAATGGATTTTCGATGAAGCCGAGCAGTTCAGGCTGCTCTACGAGCGCACGCCGGCGGTGTGCGATGCGCCCGCGGGCAAGATCAGAGCACTACCTTGACCATCGGATGGCCGGTGAGCGCGCGATAGATATCGTCGAGATGGGCGCGATTCTGCGCGCGCACGGTGCAGGTGAGGCCCGTGTAATTGCCGCCGGAAGACGGCCGCGCCTCGACCCGCGACGCGTCGAACTCGCTGTCGAACGCCTTGAGCACATCGACGATCGTGTCGTGGAATTCCGGATGCGTCTTGCCCATCACCTTGATCGGGAAATCGCAGGGGAAGTCGAACAGTTCGTCGGCGCTGTGTTTCGCGCTGTCGGTGGGGTCGATGGATTGTGGCTTGTCAGTCATGGCTTTCTCCTTCACTTCGCGCGTTTCACCTCTTCCGCGAATTCGCGCGCTTTGGCCCGCTGGTAGGCGTCGTAGAGTGCAGCATAGATCGGACCGGGGCGGCCGTCGCCGACGCTCGTTCCGTCGAGCGTGGTGATCGGCATGACTTCCTTGGTCGCGGAGCTGATCATGACTTCATCGGCCGAGCGCAATTCCGCTTCGGTGATGTCGCGCTCCTCGAAAGGGATGCCCGCCTCGCGCGCCAGTTCCTCGATGAGCCCGTAACGGATGCCTTCGAGAATGCGCGGTCCGCGCGGCGCGCCCAGCAGCGTGCCGCCCTTCACGATCCATACATTTGAGGACGAACCTTCGGTAAGCAAGCCGTCGCGCAACTGGATGGTTTCGAGCGCACCGTTTTCCGCGGCGTGTTGCGCCATCAGCACATTGCCGAGCAGCGAGATCGACTTGATGTCGCAATGCAGCCAGCGCTTGTCTTCGGCGGTCACGGCCACGGCGCCGCGCGCGCGATCCGCCATGCTCGGGAACACGAGCTGGCCGAGCATGATGAACACCGTGGGCGTGATGCCCGCCGGGAACGCATGCCCGCGACGCTTCGCGACGCCGCGCGTCACCTGAATATAGACGAGCGCATCGCCGTTGCCGGCGTTCTCCCGGATCACGCGGTCGATGAGCGCGCGCCAGCCGGCGTCATCGAACGGATTGTCGATTCGGATCTTGCCGAGACTGCGATTCAGCCGCGCGAGATGCTGCTTCAGCCGGAACGGCAGACGCGCGCCATCGGCTTGCGCGTAGAGTGGCACGACTTCATACACGCCGTCGCCGAAGATGAACCCGCGGTCGAGCACGGGAATGCGCGCTTCGGAAAGCGGCCCCCACTCGCCGTTCAGATACACCGTCGGATCGAACACTTCAGGCTGGCTCATCGGGACCGCTCCTCTTTCGACTATCGATTACTTACGTTTTTGCCACCACAGCAGCGCCGAATCCCACAGGCGGCCGAAGATGCCCGCCTCCGGCACGTCCTGGAGCGCGACGAGCGGGAACTGCGCGACTTCCTTGCCGTCCGCCATCATCTTGACGGTGCCGATCTGCTGGCCCTTCTTGATCGGCGCGACGATGAGATCGTTGCGCGAGATGGCCGGCTTGACCTTGTCGCCCAGACCCTTCGGCACGGTGATGTACTGGTCCGTCGTGACGCCGGCCTGCACGTTGTCGGCCGCGCCCTTGTACACGCGCGGCGATTCGATCACCTGATTCGCCTTGTAGAGACGCAGCGCGTCGTACGCGGTGTAGCCGTAGTTCAGCATCTTCAGGCTGTCCTGCACGCGGTTGTGCTCTTTCGGCTCGCCCATCATCACGGCGACGAGACGGCGGCTCGCGTCGGGCACACCCACGAGCGAGCGCTTCGCGGTCGCGATCAGGCAATAGCCCGCGGCCTTGGTGTGGCCGGTCTTGAGGCCATCGACGGTCGGATCGAGCCACAGCAGGCGGTTGCGGTTCGGCTGCTTGATCTTGTTGTACGTGAAGTCCCGCACCGAGAAGATGCTGTAGTACTCGGGGAAGTCGCGGATCAGGCGCGTCGACAGCACGGCGAGGTCGCCCGCGGTCGTGTAGTGCTGCGGATCGGGCATGCCGTTCACATCGGCGAAATTCGTGTGCGTCATGCCGATGCGCTTCGCCGCCGCGTTCATCAACGTGACGAAGTTGCCTTCGCTGCCGCCGACGAGTTCCGCGAGCGCGATGGCCGCGTCGTTGCCCGACTGGACGATCATGCCGTACACGAGATCGTGCACGGTGACCGGCTTGTTCGCCTCGATGAACATGCGCGATTCGTCGGTCCGCACGCGGCGCACGGCCTCGCTCGGCATGACGGTCTGATCCATGTTGATCTTCTTCGCCTTCAGCGCGTCGAAGACGAGATACGCGGTCATCAGCTTCGTGAGCGATGCCGGCTCAACGCGTTCATCCGGATTGCCCGATGCGAGCACCTGATTGCTGGTTGCATCGACGAGCACCCACGAGCGCGCGGTCACGTCGGGCGGCGGAACTTGAGCGAAAGCGCTTGCTGCCGCCAGCAGGGCGGGCAGAACGAAAGCGGTTTTGACGGAAACGGAAACAGAAGAAACGGACAGGCCGGAAGGGACAAAGCGCATAGGATCGATCGGCGGAAAAAACACGCTACGACGATGGCGATCGGGGATCGGAGGATCGGCGAAGCACGGGTTGAACAGGCAGACCGTCGCTGCCGTCGGGCTTCTCGCCATGACAGCGGCGCGCGCGGCGCCGCGGCGAAGAAGCGCTCGTTCGACAGACGGACGCGAAAACGGTTCTCGGAAGCCGGGGTTTCGAAAGAAGCGGCCGGAAACAGCGAAAAAATTCTGCGCCATTATACGCGCGGCACGCTGTCGATTTCCTTCGAATCTATGCGGTTACCGCTCGTTTTAACGTTTTTCGGGCTGCGCTTAGCCGCTTTTACCGATCACGAAACAATGCGCGCGCGAAGCCCTTCAAAGCGCTTGCGCGGCTCGCCTGATGCGGGACCGCTCAACGCCATGCGTCGACGATCACGCGCTTGAGAATGTGCAGCTTGCGGTGAAAGAAGTGCTCGCCGCCGGGAATCACGACGACCGGCAACTCCTGCGGCCGCGCCCAGTCGTAGACGGATTGAATGGGCACGGTGTCGTCGACTTCGCCGTGAATCACGAGCGTCGTATCGGGCACGGGCGCGACCTCCCAGCGGCTCGCCGCCGTGCCGACGAACACCATGCGCTCGATGTCCTTGCCCGCTTCCAGCATGCGCTTCGCGACATGCGACAGCACGAAGGTGCCGAACGAAAAGCCCGCGAGCACGATCGGCACGTCGGCCTGGCCGGGTTGCGCGCGCATGTGGTCGATCACCGCGAGCAAGTCGTCCTGTTCACCGATGCCGTTGTCGTGCTCGCCGCCCGTCTGCCCGACGCCGCGGAAGTTCGAGCGGTACGTCACGTAACCGAGCTGGACCATGGTGCGCGCGAGCGTCTGCGCGACCTTGTTGTCCATCGTGCCGCCGAAGAGCGGATGCGGATGCGCGACGAGCGCGATGCCGCGCGGCGCGGCATCGGTTTTATCGAGCGCGCATTCGATCTTGCCGACGGGCCCGTCGATGAGGAATTTTTCGGTTTGCGCGTTCATGCCGGTTGATCGATGAGAAGACGTTCGACGACTTTGCCGTTGACCAGATGCGAATCCACGATTTCGTCGATATCAGTTTCATCGACATACGTGTACCACGTGCCTTCCGGATACACGACGACGACCGGCCCGAGCTCGCAGCGATCCAGACAGCCGGCCTTGTTGATGCGCACTTTGCCTTCGCCCGCGAGGCCCAGTTGCTTCACGCGTTTTTTCGCGTGCTCCTGCATGGCCTGCGCGTTGCAGTTCGCGCAGCTCGGACGCGGGGCGTCGGCATCGCGCTGATTCAGGCAGAAGAACACGTGGTACTTGTAGAAGGAATCCATGAGCGTGGTGCGGTGAGAGTGTCGGTCGATTATAGCGAGCGACGTTCGTGCCCGCCCTGCCCGCCGGAGCCGCACGCGAGCGCTTGCGTCTTCTCACGCAGCGCGCCGCGCGCGCCGCCGTGCGAGCCACGCGCGCTCCGCCGCCGACGCGAGCCAGCCGAGCGCCGCATACGGCCACACCCACGCGAGCCAGTGCGCCAGCCCGTTGAAATGCAGATAGCGGCCCTGCCGCCAGTCCGCGAGCACGATGTCGAAGTACGGATTCACCGGCAGCAGATTGACGAGCGCGAGCGAAACGACGAGCGCCGCGCCCGCGAGCGCCGCCCTGAGGCCGCGCGGCAGCGACACCGACAGCACGCCCGCCATCGTCGCAATGGCGATGCCTTCGAGCGCGCCGTCCGTCGCCCAGTCGAAGGTCAGGCCCGCACGCGATTGCAGGAAGGTGGCACCGGCTTTCGCGAAGAGCGTCATCCCGATCAGGAAGAGCATCAGCCGGATGCGCGGCGCGCGCCTGCGCGTGAGCAGCGTCGCGAGCACGAGCGCGGCGAACAGGCTCGTCGACGTGATGAGCGCTTCCCACAGATCGTCGGGCAGCAGCGCGCCGAGCCGGTCCGGCCAGCTTTCGACGTCCCACGCGGCAGGCGTCCATGCGAGGACGGCGTCCTGCATCGCCGGGTCGAGTTCGTCCCACAGCACGCGCGGCAGGTCGCCGCCGCCGAAGAGATACGGCGCGGGGAACATCGCCGCGAACGGCCACAGCGCCGTGAGGCCGATCACGTACGCCGCGTCGCGCTCGAACCACGTGAAGCGGATGCGCCGGAGCAACCCGCGATCGAGCAGCGCGCTCGTCGCGGGCGCGATCAGTACGCCGCCGACGAGCGCGCCGAACGCATTCGCGGCGAGATCGAGATTCGAGGCGACGCGCGTCGGCAGATACGTCTGGATCGCCTCCATCGTGCCGGACAGGAACGCGCCGCCGAGCAGCGCCGCGCCCACGGCGAGCGTGCCGCGCATCCGCGGATAGAGCGCGAGCACGATCAGCGCTCCGAGCGGCATGTAGCCGAGCACGTTGGTGACGACGTCGAACGCCGTCAGATATTGCGGCACCGGATCGGCGAGATACGCGAGCGGCCCGAGACCGAGCGAGCGCCAGCCGGAAAACGGATAGAGCGAGCCATAGACGACGAGCGCCGCGTATGCGGCGAGCGCCTGCCGGGAAAACGCCGACGGGCGGCGCTGCCATTGCTTGATGGTCATGAGCCGCCCGGACGCCTCCGTGCTGGGCGGATGATGAAACAGCGAAAAGTCATCGTGAAGCGGAAAGGGGTTGCGCGGCGAGCCACGCGGAAATCTGGGCGATCACATCGTCCGATGCGGCCGCGAGCGCCCGCGCGCCGCCCGATGCATCGGCGCTCGATGCGGGCGCGCTCGCCGCGAAGCTGCGCTGGCTGAGCACGCGGCCCTGTTGCGTGAGCGTCGCGCGCACGGAGACGAGGCCGCGGCTTTGCTCGGGCGCGTCGAAGACCTGCTCGAAGCCCGTCAGCTCGACTTCGAGCAGCGGCACGGCGCGCACCGGATCGGCGCCCGACAGGATCGGGCCGCGCGCCGCGAGCGCCTCGCGCAGGCGCTGCGTCAAGAGCTGCGCGGGCGGCATCGTCCAGTGGCTCGTGGAATAGTTGCCGGTGCGCTGGGCATCGACGTAACTCAGGCGATACGCGAACGCGTCGGTTTCGAGATTGCGCGGCGCGCTGACGGCGAGCACCTTCACCGGCGGCATCGGCGCGGCGTTCGCCGCCGCGTTGGCCGTGGATATCGCGCCGAGGTCGTAGCGCGCATCGGGCGTTGCGGTCGATGTCGATCCGCAGCCCGCGAGCATCGTGATCCAGGCGAGCGCAAAGGCCGCAGCCGCTCTTTTGATGTCGAAAATTGCCATATTGTTGTCTCGATCAATGCGTCGATCAATGCGCCGGCTGCGCAGGCCACGAGAAACCGGGCTCGCCCGGCCCCGGCGCCTGCTGCGGCGCGCCGAACAGCACGCTGCGCGGATTGGTGCTGAACGCGTCGGCGGCGCGATCGACCGAGCGGGCGGCCGCGCTCACGTCGTCGCTGAAGGAGTAAAGGCGCGGCAGCGCCTCGAAGCCGACGCGCGCCGTCACGAAGCGCAGCGACTCGTTCATGTCCGCGAGCGCCGCGCTCGCGTCCTCCGCGGCCTTGCCCGCCTTGTTCAGATTGGTGACGAACGGGCCGTCCGGGCGATTCAGGTTCTGCACGAACTGATTGGTCGAGGCAAGCGTGGTGTTGACCTGCTTCAGGGTTTGCGGCAACTGTGCCGTCGCGGGCTGGACCTGGCTCGCGAGCGTCGCGATGCCATCGGCCGCGCCCTGCAGGCTCTTCGTCGTGGCCATGAGCTGGTTGCGCACGTCGTCGCTGAGAAACTTGTCGGCGTCATCCGCGAGACGCTCGAACTTCTTCAGGATCACGTCGCCGCGCTGCTGCAACTGCTCGAACAGGCCCGGACGCATCGGCACTTCGGCGACATGCTGCGGCGATGAAGCCAGCGCGGTCGGATCGGTGCCGGTGTCGTCGAGCTGCACGAACGCGATGCCCGTCACGCCCTGAAAGCCGAGCGTCGCAAAGGTCGAGTGCGTCATCGGCGCGTTCTTGTCGACGAGAATGCGGATGCGGATCTGCCCCGGATGCGCGCGGTCGAAGCGGATCGATTGCACCTTGCCGACACCGAGACCGCGATAACGCACCGACGCGTCCGTGAAAAGCCCGGTGACGTTGGTGCGCGCGATCAGGTCGTACGGCACGCGCACGGTGCGATCCACATTGAAGAAGAACACGGTGAACGCGATGGCCAGCACGAGGACGATCGTGAAGAGCCCAGTCCAGAACGCATGTGATTTGTTTTCCATCGGCAGGTTCCTTTGACTTGCGGACGCGTCGTGCGGCTACTTGTTGACGGCAATCGGCGCGTCCTCGAGCGCGGCCGGGGGCAGCTTCGCGCGACGCTCGGGCGGCAAGGCCTGCAGCGCGCGGCGCCCGCGCCGCCCCAGAAAATACTCGCGGATGAACGGATGGTCCACCGCGCACGCCTCTTCCACCGGCGCCGCGACGAGCACGCGCCGGTCCGCGAGCACGGCGACGCGCGTGGACAGCGCGACCATCGTATCGAGATCGTGCGTGACCATCACGACAGTCAGCCCGAGCGCGCGATGCAGCGTGGCGATCAGATCGACGAACTCGTCCGATGCCTTCGGATCGAGGCCGGCCGTGGGTTCGTCGAGAAAGAGCAGCTCGGGCTCGAGCGCGATCGCCCGCGCGATGCCCACGCGCTTCACCATCCCGCCCGACAGCGCCGACGGCATCTTGCTCGCGTGCTTGCACGACAGGCCGACCATTTCGAGTTTCAGCATCACGAACTCGCGGATCAGATCCTCGGGAATCTTGCCGAGCTCGCGAAACGGCTGCGCGATGTTGTCGTACACGGTCAGCGACGAAAACAGCGCACCCTGCTGGAACATCATCCCCGAGCGCGTGCGCAGCATCTTCGCGGTTTCGTCGTCCATTTGCGCCCATTCCTCGCCGAGCACGCGAATGGTGCCCGAAGTCGGCGATTCGAGCCCGAGAATCTGCCGCACGAGCGTGGTCTTGCCCGAGCCCGAGCCGCCCAGCAACGCGACGATCTCGCCGCGCCGCACGTCGAGATTCAGATGCTCGTGGATCACCGTGCGTCCGTAGCGCTTCGTCACGTCGCGCACTTCGATCACCGGCTCCGCGATGACGGGCGGCGGCTGATGGCGAACGGCGGTGGCGAGCGAGGTCGACATTACAGTCCTACGTTCTGGAACAGGATGGCGAACACGGCGTCCGCGAGAATCACGACGGTGATCGACGTCACCACGGAGGTCGTCGTGCCTTCGCCGAGACTCTGCGAGTTCGCCTTGATGCGAAAGCCGAAGTGACACGCCGCGAGCGCGATCAGCATGCCGAACACGACGCCTTTGCCGAGCCCGATCCACAAATTGGCAATCGGCACGACGGACGGCAGCGAGCGGATGAAGAAGTTGATGTCGATGGACAGCACGAGCTTCGCCGCGAGCGCGCCGCCCGTCAACGCAATGATGTTGGTCCACATGACCAGCAGCGGCATCGCGATACCGAGCGCGATCACGCGCGGCAGCACGAGCCGCAGGCCGTGCGGGATGCCCATGACCTGCATCGCGTCGAGTTCCTCGGTCACGCGCATCACGCCGATCTGCGCTGTGATCGCGGAGCCCGAGCGCCCGGCGACGAGAATCGCCGAGAGCACCGGTCCTAGCTCGCGGATCACCGAAAGCCCGAGGATGTTCACGATGTACTGGTTCGCGCCGAACGCCTGCAATTGCTGCGCGGACAGATAGCTCAGCACGATGCCGATCAGGAACGCGACGAGCGCGGTGATCGCGAGCGCCTGCGCGCCGGCGCTGTAGATATTGGCGGAAATCTCGGTCCACGGAATTCGCTGCGGACGCCGAACGAGCCCGATGAGATCGAGCACGAAGCCGCCGAACATCGCGAGACCGCCGTAGAGGTGATCGAAGAAAGCGAAGATGAGCTGGCCTAGCCGCGTGACGGGATCGACGCGATCGACGGGTTCGGGTTCCTCGCGCTCCGCATCGAGCAGCGCGACGCGCTCGAAGATTTCGCGCTGCGTATCCGACAGCGCGATGGTTGCGGGCATCTTGCGGCCCCAGACGCGCCAGAGCGCCTGCCCGCCGACGTGATCGAGCCGCTCGACCGAAAGCAGATCCCATTGGCCGATCGCCTCGCGCCCGATGGCGCGCAGCCGCCGCGTGACGCCGCTCTTCGCGCGATCGCGGGCGAGCGCGAGCGCGGTCCACTGGCCCGAGAGCCGGACCACCTTGCCCTGCTGACCGGCTTCCACTCTCAGGCGTGGCGGCGTGTCGAAGTCCAAGGATGGATGGCGCGATGAGACGCGGTTAAAGGGGAGAGGACATTGTAGCGAAGTGTTTGGTGAGGGCGGAATTGGCCGGCACGGGAGATTCGTGCTTATGCCGGTCGGCTGAGTTTTGCGGAAGCGTTGGAAGAGGAAGACTGGGACGTAATGTTCTCCAATGCAATTTAGCAAATATGCTAACATCCGAAGATGTCGATAAATGGACGATCACGTACTACAGCGAACGGATTCAGCGCGAGATTCGCGACTTGCCTTCGGGCATTTACGCCGGTTATCTGCGTCTTGTGTCGGTCATGAAGCGAAAGGGGGCGGATTTGCACATGCCGTATTCCCGCGCCCTGGGCGATAAGTTGTTCGAGCTTCGTCCGACTGGAGAGGAAGGTATTGGGCGCGTTTTTTATTGCACCCTGAAGGGAAATCGAATCGTCATGCTGCACTCCTTCGTCAAGAAAACGCAGCAGACGCCGCCGAAGGAAATGCGTCTCGCCCGCAAACGCTTGAGGGAGGTTCAACAGAATGGCTAAGACTCGATGGCAACGGGAACTGGAAGAGCGTTACAAGCCAGTTCCACACAGCGACGAAGACGTTGAGCGACAGATCGCGGCCGACCCTGAATTAAAGGCGGCATACGATGCGCTCGCCCCTCAATACGAGGCACTCACCGAATTGCTCAACGCCCGCAAGGAAGCAGGTCTCACGCAAGCGCAAGTCGCGGAACGAATGAAAACGACTGCATCGGCCGTCGCGCGCCTCGAAGGATCATTGATCAGCGGCAAGCATTCGCCGTCGATCGAAACACTGCACAAGTACGCCGCCGCCTGCGGCAAGACCTTGCGCATCGCGTTCGTTTGACGTTCTCGCGGTCGTAGCGATGCCCTTCGCGCCGCTACAATACCCGCCATGAACCCAACCCCCTTCGCCCCCGACGCGCCCTGGCGCATCGACCGCACCCGGCTCGCGGCGCTCGCCGAGCGGCCCGCCCGCGACTGGACCATCGACATCGTCGACGAAACGGGCTCGACGAACGCTGACCTGATGGAGCAGATGCGCGCCTCGCGCCATGACAGCGCGCCCGCGCCGATCGTCCGCATCGCGTACTCGCAAACCGCCGGGCGCGGGCGGCGCGGCCGTGCGTGGCTCGCCGAACCGGGCAATGCGCTCCTGATGTCGGTCGGCTGTGTGATCGGGCGTCCGATCGAAGGGCTGTCGGGACTGAGTCTCGCCATCGGCACTGCCGTGCTCGATGCGCTCGCGCGCCTGCCGCTCACGCCGTCCGCGCGGGCCGCGCTGAAATGGCCGAACGATGTCCTGCTCGACGACGGCAAGCTCGCCGGCATTCTCATCGAGACCGCGTGGAATACGCCCGAAGCGACGGCGGTCGTGATCGGCATCGGCATGAACCTGCACGGCGCGGAGCAGCTCGCCGCGCAGGTCGACGACGCGAGCCGACTCGCCGCATCGTCCGTGCAGGGCACCGCGCCCGCAGCGCTCGCGCGCGCTTGGCCCGACGCCAATCTCACCGATACCCTGGCCGCGCTACTCAACGCGCTCGACACGGCGCTGCCGCGCTTCGAAGCCGAAGGCTTCCGGCCGTTCCGCCAACGCTGGCTCGACATGCACGCCTGGGCCGGACGCGAAGTCGCGCTGATCGATCAAGGCATGGAGGTCACGCGCGGCATCGCGTCGGGCGTCGATGACAGCGGCCAGTTGCTGATCGACACACCCGAAGGACCGCGCGCCGTCACGACCGGCGAGCTCACGCTGCGCCTCACGAAGGAGCGTCCGTGAACGCATCCGCGAGCGAGGCGCCCTATCTGCTCATCGACGCGGGCAACAGCCGCATCAAGTGGTCGCTCGTCGATCACGACGGCGCGTCGCTCGTGAACGGCGCGTTCGAACACGCGCATCACTCGACGATCGCCGACGACGCCGCGCTCGACAACTGGGCCGACCTGCCGACGCCGGCGAGCGCATGGATTTCGAATGTTGCCGGGATGCCGGTGCAGAACCGCATCCAGCGTCTGATCGACGCGCGCTGGCCGACGCTGCCGCGCACCGTCGTGCGCGCCCGTGCCGCGCAGTGCGGCATCGTCAACAACTACGCCGATCCGACGCGTCTCGGCAGCGACCGTTGGGCCGGCATGATCGCCGCGCGCGCGGCCTATCCGGGCGAGCATCTGCTCGTCGCGACGTTCGGCACCGCGACGACGCTCGAAGCGTTGCGCGCCGACGGCGTCTTCACCGGCGGTCTGATCGCGCCGGGCTGGTCGCTGATGATGGAATCGCTCGGCAGCCACACCGCGCAACTGCCGACGCTCGATGCTTCCTCGGCACGCGAGGCGCTGAATCAGACACGCAGCCTCTTCGCCACCGACACGGCCGCTGCGCTTTCGGCCGGATGCCTGCTCGCGCAGGCGAGCCTGATCGAGCGTGCATGGCACGATCTGAAAGCGGACTGGCAAGCCGACGTCCGACTCGTGCTCGGCGGCGGCGCGGCAAATGAAATCGCGGGCGCGCTCAACGTCCCGCATACCCGACACGATTCCCTCGTGCTGTCCGGCCTCGCGCTCATCGCGCGCGACGCGACGGCGCGCCATTCATCCTGATTTGCTGATTTGATTGACGGACGGAGCCCAAGAATGCTGCGCTGGCTGATCGCCCTTCTGATACTCGCCAACCTGCTGATGTTCGCGGTCATGCGCGGCCTGTTCGGACCGCTTCCCGCGGCCGGCGCGCGCGAGCCGCATCATCTGTTGCAGCAGGTTCATCCCGAGGCGCTCGCGACGCGCCCGCTGCACCCCGAAGAAGCGTTCGATCAGCCGCGTGTCGGCGGACCGGCGCCGGCGGCCAACGTGCAAACCGTGCCGCTCGGCCAATGATGCGCCGAGCCCGGATCAGGACGCCGCGCGGACCTTCTTGAGGAGCGCGGTCGTCGATCGGTCGTGTTCGAACGCGATGGCGAGCGCCTTGCCGCCCCAGCCGCGCACGAGCGCCGATTCGGCGAGCTTGTCCATGTCGTAGTCGCCGCCCTTCACGAGCACGTCGGGACGCACGGCGTCGATCAGCTCCAGCGGCGTCGATTCCTCGAACTTTACGACCCAGTCGACGCTTTCCAGCGCCGCGAGCAGCGCCATGCGATCGTCCTCGCGATTGATCGGGCGATCGTCGCCCTTGCCGAGCGTGCGCACGGAGGCATCGCTGTTCACGCCGACGATGAGCGTCGCGCCCAGCGCCTTCGCATCGGCGAGATAGGTGACGTGGCCGCGATGCAGAATGTCGAAGACGCCGTTCGTGAAGACCACGGGACCGGCGAGCGTGGGACGGCGCGCGGCGAGCGCTTCGCGCGTAATGAGCTTGCGTTCGAAAATGGCGGGCATGGTGGCGCTCGCTCCGATGTCTGAAAGCGCGCATTGTGCCACGGCCCCCGGCACGCGCCCGTTTCAATGTGGATGGAAAAGCGAAACGGCCCGCCGGTTCTACCCGGCGGGCCGTTTCGTCTTCAAAGCCTCGATGCGCAGGCGATCAGGCCGGCTGCTCGGCCGCCCCGCCCGGCGCGGCTTGCAGGCGCTGCGTCACTTCCTTGCGATAGCGATTCAATTCCTGCGCGGTCACGAACGAACGCTCGAACAGAATCGACAGGTTATGCAAGATGCGCTCGACGACCTTCTTCTCCCAACTGTCGTCGAAGCGGATTTGATCGTCCAGCCAGCGCTCGAGCCATTCCGGATCGGGCAGGCGCGACTGCACGGTGTCGCGCGGGAACAGCGCCTGATTCACGTGCAGATTCGTGGGATGCAGCGGCTTTTCCGTGCGGCGCGCGGATGCCATCAACACGCCGATCTTCGCGAACGCGGCGCGCGCAGTGTCGCCCGCGGTCGAGAGCGCCTTCTTCATGTAGCGCAGATACGCGCCGCCATGACGGGCTTCATCGCGGGAAATGGTCTCGTAAATGTGCTTGATGACCGGCTCCGTGTGCCATTCGGCCGCGCGGCGATACCAGTGATTGAGGCGAATCTCGCCGCAGAAGTGCAGCATCAGCGTCTCGAGCGGCGGCGCCGGATCGAACTCGAAGCGCACGGCGTGCAGTTCCTCTTCGGTCGGCACCATGTCGGGCTTGAAGCGCCGCAGGTATTCCATCAGCACGAGCGAATGCTTCTGCTCCTCGAAAAACCACACGCTCATGAAAGCGGAGAAGTCGCTGTCATGGTGGTTGTCACGCAGGAACATTTCGGTTGCGGGAAGAGCGGACCATTCGGTGATCGCGTTCATCTTGATGGTCCTGGCCTGCTCGTCGGTGAGCAGGGAAGCATCGAACTTGTCCCAGGGGATGTCCTTCTCCATATCCCAGCGGACGGATTCCAGCGATTTATAAAGTTCCGGATAAAGCATGGTGTTCATAGTCCACCCCTGATGCCACTTATGCGACGTTATATCTATAGACTTTCGGCCCACGCACGCGCCGAAATGATTGCGCGCGAGCAGCCAAGCTTTCAATTTTACGCGGGATTCGGTCGGCCAAAGACCAAAAGCGACAACGAGCGCACAAATATGGCGCTGCGGCAACGCCTCGCGTCCCGCAAAAACACTGCACTTCCCGTGCAGATGTTACGTGTTGTGCGTCTTGTTCTACCGTGGGTGAGGAGCGAAACCTGTGCCTGAGGTAGGGTCGAGTGACGCCGGGCCTGCCGCCGAAACCGTGCCGACGCGCAGTATGGCGTGTTTGCGTGACCGCCTTGCGATGCGCAAGTCATGCGCTCGCGGCGCCGATGCGCGCCGCCGCGAGCGTTTTTGATCATAGCACGGCCGATTGACGCCAATCCGCGACAGTTTCGTCGATCGGAGTCAATCCGCCAATGTGATGCACGCCGTCCTGAAATTTGCGGCGCAGCGCCGGACTGCTTCCGCCGACCCAGATCAGCACGTGCGGCGGCAGCAGGTTGCGCAGGTCGGCGAGGCCGTTCGCGATCGCCTGCGCGGGAAGCACCGCCGTGAAGGACAGCGCGACGATATCGACCTTATGCGCGGCGACTGCATCGACGATATCGTGCAGCGGCGTCTGCAGCCCCAGCTGGATGCACTCGCAATCGGAGAGCGTGAACATCGCTTCGGCCATCAGGATGCCGAGGCCGTGGCCTTCGCCGGAAAGCGTCGTAAGCAGCAGTCGCGGACGGCCGCCGCGCCCGCGCACGGCGTCGGAGAGCGGACGCATCAGCGAGCGCATCGTCGTCTGGACCGCCTCGCTGAACAGATGCTCGTGATAGACCTGCAACGTGCCCGCCGCCCAGGCATTGCCGACGCGCGCCGACAGCGGCGCCGCGACGTCCAGCACGAAGCGCTCGAGCCCGTCGCGCGTCGCCCGTTTCAGCAAGCCGAAACGGAACTCTTCGTAGGCACTCGCGCGCAGCAGGGAAATCAGGTTGTCCAGCTCCGCATCCGGTGCGTCCTGTCCTACGCCGGAACTCTCGGCGAGTCCTTGCAACACGTCGATCGGTTGCGCGAGCACCTTGCTCGGACGATGGCCCGCATCCAGCAGGCGCTTGACGAGCCTGAGCTTGGTCACCTGCTCTTGCGGATAGAGCCGTTCGCCGCCGGGCGAGCGCATCGGCTGCGGAAAGCCGTAGCGCCGCTCCCACACGCGCAGCGTGTCCTTCGTCAGACCAATCTCCTGAGCGATCGCGCCGATGCCGATGCCCGTGGCGCCCGATGCCGGAGCGCCCCGTGGCGCGGGCTCCGGCATGTCGCCGCCATCGGAGACCGGTTCCGAATCGAAGTCTTGTTCTGATGAGTTTGTCATGGACAAATCGATGGAAACGTTGACCATACAGGCGATGCAGATTACATGCCCGACAATTCGTGCTGGACAAATTTTCCGTGCCGTCGATGTTTCATCATAGACAAAATCGAGACAATCGACGCTGCTGAGATTCGTTTCCGCACGCGCTCATCCATGGTGGCGCGACAAGCGCATGCCGATGACGGGACGCGGCTCGATGCGATTTCGCATCGACAGGTTCGCGTGCCCGGCGGCGCGTTGCGCGCCGCCGGACGTTGAGTTCAGGAAAACTCAGACGGGCTTCTTGCGTGGCGCCGCCTTGCGCGCGGGCGCCTTCTTCGCGGCCGTAGCGTCGGACTTCTCTTCGGTGCCGTTCCCCGGCTGCGCCGCATTGCTCTCGCCAGCGGCGGCCGGCTGCTCGCCCGCCGCGCCCGTCGCGTTGAGCGGGCCGGTCATGCCGGGCTGAAGCATCGCGAGATGCGCGAGCTGGTTGAACTGCGATTGCAGCACGTTCCACCAGCCGGTCGGATCGAAACCGGGCGGCGGCGCGGACGGCCCGGCAGCTGCTTCGTCGCTTTCGGCCGCTTCTTCACGGGGCTGTGCCTGGGCGCTCGCCTCCTGCTTCGCCGCGCCGCCCATCGGCCAGCCGGAGGCCGCGGACTTCGCCTTCTCCGCCGCCGCGTTCTGCGCGCTTTTTTCCACCGACGACTGCGCGAACGCGCCGAACGAGCGCAGCGTGGCGAGCGTCGCGCGCTGCACTTCGAGCGCCTGGATCGCCGACTGCAACATGTTGAGATTGAGCTTCAGCCATTGCTCGACGGCGCGCATGTCCGTCACGCGCTTGTCGAGTTCTTCGATGTTGGTGAGCGGCGCGAGCATGTCCGACATCATCGAGAGGGAGGGACCCACGCCCTGCCCGCCACCCGGCATCGCGGCGGCGAAAGGATTCAGGCGCATCAGCTCCCACATCTTGCCCATCATGTCGGCCTGGCCGAATCCGGGAAAACCGGGAATCGTGTAGGGCGGCGTGCCGCCAGCGTTATCGGTCATTCGACTCTCCTTGTTTTCGGGGTTTGATTCGCTTCGCTCAGAACGGCGCGCCGCCCGGAAAATCCGGCGCGCGCCGCTCGCGCAGAGAGCGCACGCCTTCGTGCACGTCCGGCCCCGCGAAGCCCATGAATTCCAGCGCGAGCGACGTGTCGAAGGTCGGCCCCGCCGAGCGCAGCCAGTTGTTGAGCGCGTACTTGGTCCAGCGGATCGCGGTCTGCGAGCCCTGCGCGAGACGGTTCGCGATTTCGATCGCCTTCGGCATCAGTTCGTTCTCGTCGACCGCGAGCGACACCAGCCCGATGCGCTCCGCTTCCTCGCCGCTCACCGGCTCGCACAGCAGCAGATAGTACTTGGCCTTCGCCATGCCGCACAGCAGCGGCCAGACGATCGCCGCATGGTCGCCCGCCGCGACGCCGAGCCGCGTGTGCCCGTCGATGATGCGCGCCGACTTCGACGCGATCGAGATATCGGCGAGCAGGCCCGCGACGAGCCCCGCGCCGACCGCCGGGCCATGCATCGCGGAGACGATCGGCTTACCGCAGTTGATCACGTTATAGACGAGATCGCGCGCCTCGCGCCAGACGCGCGCGCGCACGTCGAAGTCGTTGGCCATCTCCTCGACGAGCCCGAGATCGCCGCCCGCCGAAAAGCCCTTGCCTTCGCCTCGAATGAGCGCGACGCGCGTCTCCGGATCGCGATCGATGTCGCGCCAGATTTCCGCGAGCTCGCGGTGCATGCCGGCGTCGGCGGTGGACAAGGCGCTCTTGTTCGCGCCCGCGCCGGGCATCACCACTTCGAGCACGCCGTGCGGATGGCGGCGCAGCTCGAGCGACTTGTAGTTCGCGTAGAAGGAAAGATCGCTCATGTCTTCAGACCCAGTGTTAGCGCGGCTGATAGATCCATTTGCCGTCGCGGATCTCGACCATCACGCGCGCGCGCTGGTCGAGGCCGATGTGATCGTTGGGCGTCATATTGACCTGCCCGTTGGTGTCGGCGAAATTCTTCGTGCCTTCGAGCGCATCGCGCAGCGCGGCGCGGAACGCGGGCGTGCCGGGCGCGCCCGCCTTCATCGCGATGGGCACCGCGCGGTTGAGCAGCATGCCCGCGTCCCACGCATACGAGCCGAACGCCGACACGGTGCCCGCGCCCTGCTTCGCCTCATACAGTTTGATGTATTCGAGCGCGAGCCGCTTGGCCGGATGATCGTCGGGCAGCTGCGCGGCGACGAGCACCGGGCTCGCGGGCAGGAAGGTGCCGTTGCAATCCGCGCCGCACACGCGCAGGAAGTCGCGGTTGCCCACGCCGTGATTGTGATAGACCTTGCCCTTGTAGCCGCGCTGCGCGAGCGTCTTCGGCGGCAAGGCAGCGGGCGTGCCGGCCGCGCCGACGACCACCGCATCCGGCTTCGCCGCGAGAATCTTGAGGATCTGCCCGGTCACGCTCGGATCGGTGCGGTTGAAGCGCTCATTCGCTACCACTTCGATCTTGTGGAGCTGGGCGAACTTCGCGACTTCGGCATAGAACGTCTCGCCGAGCGCGTCCGCCTGACCGATGTACGCGAGCGTCTTCACGCCATGATTGCTCGCATGCTCGGCGATCGCGGAGGCCATCATCGCGTCGGTTTGCGGCGTCTTGAAGACCCAGCGGCGTTTGTCGTCCACCGGCTCGATGATCTTCGACGACGACGCGAGCGAGATCATCGGCGTTTGCCCTTGCGCGACGACATCGATCATCGCGAGGGAGTTCGGCGTGATCGACGAGCCGATGATCGCATCGACCTGATCTTCGCTGATGAGCTTCTTCGTGGTTTGCACGGCTTGCGTGGTGTCGGAAGCATCGTCGAGCACGATGTAATCGACGGGCTTGCCGCCCATTTCCTTCGGCAACAGCGCGACGGTATCGCGCGCCGGAATGCCGAGCGATGCGGCCGGCCCCGTGAGCGAGAGCACGAGGCCGATCTTCACGTGCTGCGTCTGCTGCGCGAATGCCGCTGTCGTCGCGGCGAGCGCGAACGCCGCGCCCGCCAGGAATTTCCACTTGCCTGCCGCCATCGAAAGTCTCCTTTTTTTGATCGTTCTTGTGCTGCAAAAGCAGCCCGGCAAAGTGTAAGGCGTGCCTCATGCGCACCGCATCGGGCTAAACCCGTTGCGGCGCGGAAGACCCGGCGCGGCTTCAGTGCTCCGGCTGCACGACCGCCTGATCGATCGCGCCGAAGATCGACTTGCCGTCTTCGTCGAACATCTCGATCTTCACGCTGTCGCCGAACTTCATGAAGCTCGTTTGCGGCGCACCGTGCTCGATGGTTTCGAGACACCGCTTCTCGGCGATGCAGCAGTAACCGCGCTTCGCGTCCTTGTTCGAGATCGTGCCGGAGCCGACGATCGAGCCCGCGCGCAGGTTGCGCGTCTTCGCGGCGTGCGAGATCAGCTGGCCGAAGTGGAACACCATGTCCGTGCCGCAATCCGGCTGACCGACCTTCTTGCCGTTCCAGTGCACGATCATCGGACGATGCACGCGGCCTTCGCGCCACGCGTCGCCGAGTTCGTCGGGCGTGACGGCGACCGGCGAGAACGCGGTGGCGGGCTTGCTCTGGAAAAAGCCGAAGCCCTTCGCGAGCTCGGCGGGAATGAGATTGCGCAGCGAGACGTCGTTCACGAGCATCAACAGGCGCACGCCGCGCAGCGCTTCGTCGGGCATTGCGGCCATATGGACATCGGAGGTGATGACGGCGACTTCGGCCTCGAAGTCGATGCCATACGATTCCGTCGCGCACACGATGTCGTCCGTCGGGCCGATGAAGTCGTCGCTGCCGCCCTGGTACATCAGCGGATCGGTCCAGAATTCGGGCGGCATGTCCGCGCCGCGCGCGCGCCGCACAAGCTCGACATGATTCACGTACGACGAGCCGTCCGCCCATTGGAACGCGCGCGGCAGCGGCGCCATGCAGGCCTTCGGATCGAAGGAAAACGTATTGCGCGCGCGGCCGAGGTTCAGCGCTTCGTAGACTTCCATGAGCTGCGGCGCGTAGAAGGTCCAGTCGTCGAGCGCGCGTTGCAGCGTCGACACGATTCCATCGGCGATCGCGGCCGTGCGCAGATCGCGCGAGACGACGACGAGCTGGCCGTCGCGCGTGCCGTCCTTCAATGTTGCGAGTTTCATGGAGCGGGTGCCGGTGACTTGAGGTGACGTTAAGGGAAATCTATTTTACGATGGTGAATCCCTCGCCGGCACTCGGCCGAACGGCATAGGCCTTTTCGCACATGCAATCCACCTCCCTCACCGACGACGAAGACACCGTCGACGCCGCCGAAGAGAAAACGCGCTCCGGCATTCAATCGATCGAAGTCGGCTTCCGTCTGCTCGACGTGCTCACCAACGAGCCGCGCGCGATGATGCTGCGCGACCTCGCGCAGCGCGCGGGCATGAGCCCGGCGAAGGCGCATCGTTATCTCGTGAGCTTTTTGCGGCTCGGAGTTGCGTCGCAGGATCCGGTTTCCGGGCGCTATGAGCTCGGCGGCTTCGCGTTGCAGATGGGTCTCGCGCGGCTCGCGCGCGTCGATGGCGTGAGGCTCGCGCGCATCGCGCTCGCCGAACTGCGCGACCGGCTGGACCAGACTGTCGGCATCGCGGTGTGGGGCAATCAGGGGCCGACGGTCGTGCACTGGATGGAGTCGAGCCATCCGGCGAAGGCATCGCTCAAGCTGGGCGACGTGATGCCGCTGCTGACGTCCGCGACCGGCCTGCTGTTCGCCGCCTATCTGCCGCGCAGCAAGACGCAGCCGATGCTCGATCGCGAGCTCGCCGCGATGAAGCAGACGATGGCCGATGTCGAGCCGCAGCTCGCCGACGTGCGCGAGCATGGCGCGGCGCGCGTCGAAGGCATGTTGCTGCCGACGATTCACGCGTTCTGCACGCCGGTCTTCGATTCGACCGGCGAACTCGCGCTGGGGCTGATCGCGCTGGGGCACGAAGGCACGTTCGACACGCGCTGGGGCGGCGAAATCGACTCCGCGTTGCGCGAATGCGCGCGCGGGCTGTCGTATGAACTGGGGTATAAGGCGGGCGAGCGCTGACCTGCGGGCTCGCAGCGTTTGGCGGAAGGGTCAGGAACATCGTTTCGACCGCGCTTGTCTTATGCCTTTCGCCTGACCTGCCTGATCCGCAATACGCGTCCCTTCCTCCTGCACGATGTCACTGTTCGAATCTCGCCGTCATCGCCCCGCGCCGGGCGAGCCGCTCCATGCCGCCTCCGCAACTTCCGCGCCGCGACGCTGGGTGCCCTGGCTGCTGGCCGCGTTGATCGTCGCCGGTTTGCACTGGAGCGCAATGCGGTGGATCGACCGCAGCCGGCTGCCGACGAACGCGCCGCCGGAAACGCCGCCCGTCGAAGTGCAATTGCTGACGCCGAAGCCGGTCGCGCCGCCCGCGCCCGCGCCGCCCAAGCCGGCCGCGCCGACAACGCCCACGCCGCCGAAGCACGCCGCGCCCGCGCCGAAACCGGCAGCCGCGCCCGTACTGAGCGCGACGACGCCGCAACCGGACGCGCCCGCGGCAGCCTCCGCCGGTCCCGCATCCGGTTCCGCCCAAGCGGCCGCGCCATCGCCCGCATCTCAATCCGCTTCACAGCCCGCAGCGCAGCCCACGGACGCATCGGGCGACAAATTCGATGTTCCGCCCACGGGCGAGCTACGTTACGACACGCTCGTGAACGGCATGATGAATCAGACCGGCACGATCCACTGGGCCAACGACGGCCAGCATTACGAAATGGTCGTCTCGATTCCGCTGCCTTTCGTCGGTCCGTATGTGTATTCGAGCAAGGGTCATATCGACGGATTCGGCATCGCGCCGGAACAGTATTCCGAGCAGCGCGGCCGCCGCGCCGCCGACATCGCCATCTTCAATCGCGAAACGAAGCAGATCGTCTACACGAAGACGCCGCAAGCCCAGCCGCTCGCGGACGGCGCGCAGGACCGCTTCAGCGTCGTCATGCAGCTCGCGAGCCTCGTGCGCGGCGCGCCGGACAAGTACAAGCCCGGCGTGACGCGGCAATTCAGCGTCGCGGACAACGACAGCAACGAAATCTGGCCGATCGAAACCGTCGGCGATGAAAACGTGCAGGCGCGCGGCGGCTTCACGACCGCGCGGCATTTCACCCGCCTGCCGCGCAAGGAGGGCGACCGCCGCAAGCTCGACATCTGGCTCGCGCCGTCGATCGGCTGGCTGCCCGTGCGGATTCTGCAAACCGAGCCGAACGGAATGCAAATCGAACTGCTCTGGGCGGGCAAGCTCGCGCCATCGACAGCGGCGACGGCAAGCGGAACCGCAGGCACGTCGAATGTGTCTGATGAAAGCGCACCGGCCGTGTCAGAGCCGGACAAGCCGTAACGCACGCGTCACACTTCGTGGCATCCGCATTGCGGGAAGCGTATGGCATCGCGAGCAGTCAATCGGAGACAGCATTGCAAACCGCACTCTTTACGGAGCCGATATGCAGTTGACGATCAATCGCATCGACACACGTTACGTTCTCGACAACGAAGGCGGCGGACCCTGGCTCGTCTTCATTCATCAACTGGCGGGTGATCTGTCGGTCTGGGACCAGATGGCCGGCTATTTCCGCCACGATTTCACCGTGCTGCGCTACGACCTGCGCGGGCACGGCGACACCACCGCATCGCCGGACAGCTTCACCATCGACGATCTCGCCGATGATCTCGCGCAGTTGCTCGACCAGCTCGGCGCGCCGTCCGCGCATGTGGTCGGGCTGTCGATCGGCGGCATGGTCGCGCAGAAGTTCGCGATCAACCATGCGGACAAGGTGGAATCGCTGACCGTCGTCGGCGCACCGGCGTTCATCCCCGAGGATGCGCGCCCGACCTTCGCGCAACGGGCAGCGTCCGTGCGCGAAAACGGGACTGCGAGTATCGTGGAATCAACGCTCGAACGCTGGCTCACGCCTGACTTTCGCAAGGCGCATCCCGAAGTGGTCGAGCCGATCGGGGAAACGATCGCGCGCACACCCGCCGAGGGGTTTGCACGCGCGGCGGAAGCGGTCAGCCGTTTCGATGCGCGGGACAAACTCGCTTCCGTGAACAAACGCACACTCGTGGTAGCGGGCGAGCACGACGTTGGCACACCGCATGCTGCTTCAAAGGTGATCGCGGACACGGTTCCGGGCGCGAGATTCGAACTACTCAACGCGGCGCACCTGTCACCGGTCGAGGAATCGCAGCGCTTCAGCGCGTTACTTGGGGCCTTCTTACGCGATTCCACATGATTCGTCCTGTTTGTTGCTGAAAAAGAAAGCCTCGATACAACCGGCATCACTTCGAGGCCACCCCTTGAATTCCAACCCAATCGCTCCAATTACGATTCAGGATTGCCAGGAGCAAACAAGGAATAAGGAGTGTCGCCATGCAAATGATCTACAACAGCCCCAACTATTGCGTTGTCGAGTTTCCGCCGCAAGACAACCATCTCGCCATGAAGGCGGGCGGCTACGAGATCGTCGACAAGAACACGCAACGGGAAATCTTCATCGACGGCGCACTGGCCGCGAAGTTTCGCGAGCACGTGCAGCAGCTGATCGCGGAAGAGCCTTCGCTCGAGGATGTCGATGAGTTCCTCGGCCAGTTCGATATCTTGATGAACCAGCCAGTCGTGCTTCACTGATGCACCCGTTGCGCTGACGGCCTGCCGCCAGCGCCCGCCGCCGCACGGACCTGCGGCCCAGGCGACACTCGCCACTTTCAAAAGACCCCGCCCGGCAACCGGCGGGGTTCTTTTTTGCGCGGAATCACGCCCTTCTTCACGTCTCTTCAGCCGGAAGCGACCGCTTCGCGCTGCGGCTACAATGTCAGGCTATTTCACATTTGGTGCAGGCCTTGTCCGTCATGACCCCGAACGCCATTCCAAAAGCTTCCGCGCGTGCGTACACACGCGGCGCCGCGCTGCCCGCGCTCCTGAAAAAGCGCATCCTGATCCTCGATGGCGCGATGGGCACGATGATCCAGCGCTACAAGCTCGACGAAGCCGCGTATCGCGGTGAGCGCTTCAAGGACTATGGCCGCGACATCAAGGGCAACAACGAACTGCTGTCGATCACGCAGCCGCAGGTCATCCGCGAGATTCACGAGCAATATCTGGCGGCGGGCGCGGACATCGTCGAGACGAACACGTTCGGCGCCACGCGCGTCGCGCAAGCCGACTACGGCATGGAAGACCTCGCGGCCGAGATGAACATCGAGTCGGCGAAGCTCGCGCGCGAAGCCTGCGACAAATACTCGACAACGGACAAGCCGCGCTTCGTCGCGGGCGCGATCGGGCCGACGCCGAAGACCGCGAGCATTTCGCCGGACGTGAACGATCCGGGCGCGCGCAACGTGACCTTCGACGAACTGCGCGACGCGTACTACGAGCAGGCGAAGGCGCTGCTCGACGCCGGCTGCGATCTGTTTCTCGTCGAAACGATCTTCGACACGTTGAACGCAAAAGCGGCGCTCTTCGCGCTCGATCAACTGTTCGACGATACCGGCGAACTCGTGCCGATCATGATCTCGGGCACCGTCACCGATGCATCGGGCCGCATTCTGTCGGGACAAACGGTCGAGGCGTTCTGGAACTCGCTGCGTCACGCGAAGCCGCTGACTTTCGGCCTGAACTGCGCGCTCGGCGCGGCGCTGATGCGCCCGTACATCGCCGAGCTGGCGAAGCTGTGCGATACCTACGTGTCCTGCTATCCGAACGCGGGCCTGCCGAATCCGATGAGCGATACCGGCTTCGACGAGACGCCGGATGTAACGTCTGGATTGCTGAAGGAATTCGCGACGGCGGGCCTCGTGAACGTCGCGGGCGGATGCTGCGGCACGACGCCGGAGCACATCGCGGAAATCGCGAAGGCGCTCGCCGAAGTTAAGCCGCGCGCGTTCCCGTCGCAGTATCGCGACGCAGCCTGACATCAGAAAGAGATAACAGACATGACCGATCACACGATGCGTCTCTCCGGCCTCGAGCCGTTCAACGTCACCGACGGCTCGCTCTTCATCAACGTCGGCGAGCGCACGAACGTGACCGGCTCGAAGGCCTTCGCGCGCATGATCCTGAACGGCCAGTTCGACGAAGCCCTCGCCGTCGCGCGCCAGCAGGTCGAGAACGGCGCGCAGGTCATCGACATCAACATGGACGAAGCCATGCTGGATTCGAAAGCCGCGATGGTGCGCTTTCTGAATCTGATCGCATCGGAGCCGGATATCGCGCGCGTGCCGATCATGATCGACTCGTCGAAGTGGGACGTGATCGAGGCCGGCCTGAAGTGCGTGCAGGGCAAGGCGATCGTCAACTCGATCTCGCTCAAGGAAGGCGAAGACGCGTTCAAACATCACGCGAAGCTGATCCGCCGCTACGGCGCGGCATCGGTCGTGATGGCGTTCGACGAGCAAGGCCAGGCCGACACGTTCCAGCGCAAGACGGAAATCTGCAAGCGCTCCTACGACATTCTCGTGAACGAAGTCGGCTTCGAGCCGGAAGACATCATCTTCGATCCGAACATCTTCGCCATCGCGACGGGCATCGAGGAGCACAACAATTACGCGGTCGATTTCATCGAAGCGACACGCTGGATCAAGCAGAATCTGCCGCATGCGAAGGTGAGCGGCGGCGTGTCGAACGTGTCGTTCTCGTTCCGCGGCAATGACCCTGTGCGCGAGGCCATTCACACCGTATTTCTGTATCACGCGATTCAGGCGGGCATGGACATGGGCATCGTCAACGCGGGCCAGCTCGGCGTGTATGCCGATCTCGATTCCGAGTTGCGCGACAAGGTGGAAGATGTCGTGCTCAATCGTCGCGACGACGCCACCGACCGCCTGCTCGAAAACGCCGACAAGTTCAAGACCGGCGCGGCGAAGAAGGAAGAGAACCTCGAATGGCGCAACCAGCCGGTCGAGGCGCGGCTCTCGCATGCGCTCGTGCATGGCATCACGAACTTCATCGTCGAAGATACCGAGGAAGTGCGGCAGAAGATCGACGCTGCCGGCGGCCGCCCGATCAACGTGATCGAAGGGCCGCTGATGGACGGCATGAACATCGTCGGCGACCTGTTCGGCGCGGGCAAGATGTTCCTGCCGCAAGTGGTGAAATCGGCGCGCGTGATGAAGCAGGCGGTCGCGCATCTGATTCCGTTCATCGAGGAAGAGAAGAAGCGTCTCGCCGATGCGGGCGCCGACGTGCGGCCGAAGGGCAAGATCGTCATCGCGACCGTGAAGGGCGATGTGCACGACATCGGCAAGAACATCGTGTCGGTCGTGCTCCAGTGCAACAATTTCGAAGTGATCAACATGGGCGTGATGGTGCCCTGCGCGACCATCCTCCAGAAGGCGAAGGAAGAAGGCGCGGACATCATCGGGCTTTCCGGGCTCATTACGCCGAGTCTCGAGGAAATGGCCTACGTCGCGTCCGAAATGCAGCGCGACGAATACTTCCGCGGCAAGCAGACGCCGCTGCTCATCGGCGGCGCGACGACTTCGCGCGTGCACACCGCCGTGAAGATCGCGCCGCATTACGAAGGGCCGGTCGTGTATGTGCCGGATGCCTCGCGCTCGGTGTCGGTGGCGTCGAGCCTGTTGTCGGACGAAGGCGCGGCGAAGTATCTCGACGAGCTCAAGAGCGAGTACGACCGCATCCGCACGCAGCACGCCAACAAGAAGGCGCTGCCGATGGTCACCTACGACGAGGCGCGAGCCAACAAGACGAAGATCGACTGGAACGCGTACACGCCGAAGAAGCCGAGCTTCATCGGGCGCCGTGTGTTCAAAAATTACGATCTCGCGGAACTGGCGAATTACATCGACTGGGGTCCGTTCTTTCAGACGTGGGATCTCGCCGGCCCCTATCCCGCGATTCTCAACGACGAGATCGTCGGCGAATCGGCGCGGCGCGTGTTCTCCGACGGCAAGTCGATGCTCTCGCGCGTCATTCAGGGCCGCTGGCTGACGGCGAACGGCGTCGTCATGCTCTTGCCCGCGAACACCGTGAACGACGACGACATCGAGATCTACACGGATGAATCGCGCTCGCAGGTCGCGATGACATGGCGCAATCTGCGTCAGCAGAGCGTGCGTCCCGTTGTGGACGGCGTGATGCGCCCGAACCGCTCGCTCGCGGATTTCATCGCGCCGAAGGATTCGGGCGTGAAGGATTACATCGGCATCTTCGCGGTGACGGCGGGTCTCGGCGTCGATAAAAAGGAACGACAGTTCGAGGCCGATAACGACGACTACAGCGCGATCATGCTCAAGGCCCTGGCCGACCGCTTCGCCGAAGCCTTCGCCGAAGCGCTGCACGCGCGCGTGCGTCGCGAGCTGTGGGGCTATGCGCCCAACGAAACGCTCGACAACGATGCGCTGATCGCGGAGAAGTACGTCGGCGTTCGTCCGGCGCCGGGCTATCCGGCGTGCCCGGACCATCTGGTCAAGCGCGATATGTTCGAAGTGCTTCAGGCGGATGAAATCGGCATGAGCGTCACCGAATCGCTCGCGATGCTGCCCGCCGCGAGCGTCTCGGGCTTCTATCTCGCGCATCCGGACAGCACGTACTTCTCGGTGGGCAAGATCGGCGACGATCAGCTGGCGAGCTATGCCGAACGCATGGTGATGTCCACGTCGGACGCGGAGCGCGCGCTCGCGCCGCAGCGTTGAAGGCTCGAAGCAACGACATATCGCGCGCGCTATAGCGGGAATGCGCTGGAAACCGGCGGAAAGTTTTTGGTTTCCGTAGACTTGTCAGCGCGATCAGCCGTCAACGCGACGGGCATCGCGCTCTTTTCGTCAACGGAGAAAGTCGCATGAAGAAGATGACGTCCGCCGTAACCGTAGCAATCACCGCGGCTTTGCTCGCAGCTTCGAGTTCCGCTGCGTTCGCGCAGGCGAGCAGCACTCAGGCGTCCTCGTATTCGCCGCCGCAGTCGGAGCACAAGAAGAAACCGAAGAAGCCGAAGAAGCCGCACACGCCCGCGCAACCGGCAGAACCGGAAGGCGGCCAGTCCAAGTAACGCTCGATAGCGCGACCGAAGCCGTCAGACGTTTCATCGGAAGAAAAAAACCCGCATCGGAAGCGATGCGGGTTTTTCTTTGTCGACGCCTTGGACGCCGGGAAATCAGACGCCCCAGAGAATATCCGCGTTGTGCTTTTGCGCGAGCCGCAGCATGTCGACGAACGGAAAGGCGCGCTGCGCGAGTCCGACTGCATGCTCGTGCGGATGGTGGCCTTCCTCGCCTTCGTGAAAATGGCCCTCGTGCTCGGCGCGCTCTTTCTTGTCGGTGGCGACAGCCGTTTCGAGTTTCTGGATGGCCGCAGGGATGTCTTCGTGCGTGATGACGCCCCGTGCGGTGAGCGGCTTGCCGATGATACCGAGCAGGTACTCCGCAAGATCCTCCATCATGATGACGTCCGGCGCGGCGGGGCTTTTGAATGTGATCAGCATGGCATGGTCCTTTTGCTTATGTTGGGTTATTGGCGGTTCGAACACGCAGACGAGCCGGTCTCCCTGACAACATGACGACACCCTGATTCGACATATTAGCACCTGCTAAAATCCCAGTTTTATACGTATATAAATGGCCTCGGTCCGTTATATGTCTGCGAGGCTTCGCAGACATGGCGAGTGGCGTTTCCTTTGCCGCAAGCGCGCCACGGTCGATCCATCGCCATACCGGCATCAACGCTCCGGACTCGCTCCACTGGATCACATTCAGCATGCTGCCCGCACATAAACACACTCTCGAAACGCTCCTCACCGACGCGGTCAAGCAGGTCGCGCTAGCCACTCAAGGCGCCAGCGAAGCCGCCTTCGTCACGCCCGCGATCGTCCTCGAACGGCCGAAGGTCGCGGCGCACGGCGACGTCGCATCGAATGTCGCGATGCAGCTCGCCAAGCCGCTGCGCGCGAATCCACGCCAGCTCGCGCAGCAAATCGTCGATGCGGTGCTCACTCTGCCGGCGGCGAAAGGTCTCGTCGAAAGCGCCGAAGTGGCGGGTCCCGGCTTCATCAATCTGCGTCTTGCCGCCACGGCGAAGCAAGACGTGATCCCGGCCGTGCTGGGCGAAGGCGCCGCGTTCGGCCGCTCGACGCGCGACGCGGGCAGGCACGTGCTCGTCGAATTCGTGTCGGCGAATCCCACGGGTCCGCTGCACGTGGGCCACGGCCGTCAGGCCGCGCTCGGCGATGCGCTCTCGAATCTGCTCGAAACGCAGGGCTACGACGTGCATCGCGAGTTCTACTACAACGACGCGGGCGTGCAGATCAACAATCTCGCGACCTCCACGCAACTGCGCGCGCGCGGTCTCAAGCCGGGCGACGCGCAATGGCCCGAAGCCGCGTACAACGGCGAGTACATCGCCGATATCGCGCATGACTACATGGCGGGCGAAACGGTCGCGGCGAAGGACGGCGAGCCCGTGAAGGGCAAGGGCGACGTCGACGATCTCGAAGCCATCCGTCATTTCGCCGTCGCGTATCTGCGCCACGAGCAGGACATGGACCTGACCGCGTTCGGCGTCAAGTTCGACCAGTTCTATCTGGAGTCGTCGCTGTACAAGGAAGGGCGCGTCGAGAAGACGGTCGCCGAACTCGTCGATGCCGGCAAGACCTACGAGCAGGACGGCGCGCTGTGGCTGCGCACCACCGACGACGGCGACGACAAGGACCGCGTCATGAAGAAGTCCGACGGCACGTACACGTACTTCGTGCCGGACGTCGCGTATCACGTGACGAAGTGGGAACGCGGCTTCACCAAGGTCATCAACATTCAGGGCTCGGACCATCACGGCACGATCGCGCGCGTGCGCGCGGGTCTGCAGGGACTCGGCATCGGCATTCCGAAGGGCTATCCCGACTACGTGCTGCACAAGATGGTGACCGTCATGCGCGACGGCCAGGAAGTGAAGATCTCCAAGCGCGCAGGCAGTTACGTGACGGTGCGCGATCTGATCGAATGGTCGGGCGGCCTCACGCCGGGCCACGAGACCGCGCCCGATCAGATCGACGAAGACACCATCCGCCGCGGCCGCGACGCCGTGCGCTTCTTCCTGATCTCGCGCAAGGCCGATACCGAATTCGTGTTCGACATCGACCTCGCGCTCAAGCAGAACGACGAGAACCCGGTCTACTACGTGCAATACGCGCACGCGCGCATCTGCACGATCCTCAACGACTGGAAGGAGCGCTACGCCGGCGATCTCGCGCAAGCCGCGAAGGCCGATCTCTCGCCGTTGTCGAGCGACCGCGCGATGGCGCTGCTCAACAAGCTCGCCGAGTTCCCCGAGATGCTCGCGCACGCCGCCGAGGAACTCGCGCCGCACGCGGTCGCGTTCTATCTGCGCGATCTCGCTGGCGAATTTCACTCGTTCTACAATGCGGAGCGCGTGCTCGTCGACGACGACAAAGAGCGCACCGCGCGCATCGCATTGCTCGCGGCGACGCGCCAGGTTCTCGAAAACGGTCTCGCGACCATCGGCGTCTCCGCTCCTCAAAAGATGTAATCGTCCGCGGTCCTTCGCCGCACGCGCTCCGAAATCGGAAGATTCCGGCGCGTGCGGACGGGAGCGTGGCGCAGGTGTGTCTTGACCCACGGCTATAATCGTCGCCCAACCAGAAGACTTTCTCGCAGGTGATTCATACGATGGCAAAACCACGCCGCACATCGAAGCAGTCGAAGCAAACCGGGGGAACCTTTCTCGGCATCGTGCTGGGGCTGATCGTCGGCCTCGCGATCGCCGTGATCGTCGCGCTTTACATCACGCGCGCGCCCACGCCGTTCGTGGCGAAGGTCGCGCCGCCGCCGTCCGAAGCCAACTCCGCACCGTCCGCCGCGCAACCCTACGATCCGAATCGTCCGCTGCAAGGCAAGACGCCGGGCCAGCCGGTGCCGCAAGCCGCGCAGCCCACGCCGCCGAACACCGCGCCCGGTCAGAGCACCAATCAGTCGCAGTCGTCGGGCATGCTCGACGAGCCGCAGATCGTCGAAGTGCCGCCCTCGGGCGCGACCGCTTCCGCCCCGAAGACCGCCAGCCCGGCCATCGCGAAGAAGCCCGAGACCGCGCCCGCCGCACCGGGTGCGACGAGCAACGCCAACGCCACGCCGCCGAAGGGCGGCTCGGCGCCCGCGACCGCCAAGACCACGCCGCCCGCGCCGGGCGAGCCCAATACCGGCTACTTCCTGCAAGTGGGCGCGTACAAGACGCAGGCGGATGCCGAACAGCAGCGCGCGCGCCTCGGCTTCCAGGGCTTCGAGTCGAAGGTCACGCAGCGCGATGCGGGCGGCGTGACGTACTATCGCGTGCGCATCGGTCCGTTCGCGAAGTTCGAGGAGATGAACACCGCGCGTCAGCGTCTGTCCGACGCCGGCGTCGATACGGCCGTGATCCGCTTCTCGAAGCAATAAGGCAGCAATCGAAGTCGACGCGCCCGCGCTGCCGCGAGACGGCGGCGCAGGCGCGGACGCTCAGGCATTTAAGCGTGGCTTAAGCGTCGTATGTCCCACTAACGGGCCTGCTTGTGTCGTTCTTGCGTACCCATTGCGTACTCTCTCCAATCATGAAAAAACTGTTTAGCGCGTTGGCTCTTTCCGCTGGCATCGCAGCCGCTTCGTTGAGCGTCGCCGGATCGGCGACGGCCGCGCCCACCGCGGGCAAGGACTACACGGTGCTGCAGGCCGCGCAGCCGGTCGCCGCGCCCGCTGGCAAGGTCGAAGTCATCGAGTTCTTCTGGTATGGCTGCCCGCACTGCAACGAGTTCGAGCCGTACCTCGAGGCATGGGCGAAGAAGCAAGGACCGGACGTCGTGTTCAAGCGCGTGCCGGTGGCGTTCCGCGACGACTTCATCCCGCACTCGAAGATGTACCACGCGCTCGACGCGCTCGGCGTCGCCGAGAAGGTCACGCCCGCCGTGTTCAACGAAATCCACGTGAAGAAGAACTATCTGCTGACGCCGCAGGCGCAGGCGGACTTCCTCAAGACGCAGGGCGTCGATCCGAAGAAGTACATGGACGCCTATAACTCGTTCTCGACGCAAAGCGCGGTGCAGCGCGACACCAAGCTCCTGCAGGACTACAAGATCGACGGCGTGCCGACTGTCATCGTGCAGGGCAAGTACGAAACCGGCCCGGCGATGACCAACAGCCTGCCAGGCACGACGCAGGTGATGGACTTCCTCGTCCAGCAAGTCCGCGACAAGAAGCTTTAAAGCCTCTCGCGCCGGCATGAACGCAGTTCCCCTGAAGGTCTTCATCACCGGCGCATCGAGCGGCATCGGCCTCGCACTCGCCGAGGAATACGCGAAGCGCGGGGCCGTGCTCGGTCTCGTCGCCCGCCGTGTCGATTCCCTCGAGGCCTTCGCGGCCCGCCATCCTCAAAGCTCCGTTTCGATCTACCCCGCCGACGTGCGCGACGCCGACGCGCTCGCCGATGCCGCGCGCCGCTTCATCGCGGAGCACGGCGCGGCGGATATCGTCATCGCCAATGCGGGTATCAGCCGCGGCGCGCTGACGGGCCACGGCGATCTCGACACCTTCCGCGCCGTGATGGACACCAACTACTTCGGCATGGTCGCGACCTTCGAGCCGTTCGTCACGTCGATGACGTCCGCGCGGCGCGGCACGCTCGTCGGCATCGCGAGCGTCGCGGGCGTGCGCGGGCTGCCGGGCGGCGGCGCGTACAGCGCGTCGAAATCGGCGGTGGCGAAGTATCTGGAAGCGTTGCGCGTCGAGATGCGGCCGCTCGGCGTGGCCGTCGTCACGATCGCGCCGGGCTATGTGCGCTCGGAGATGACCGCGCACAATCCCTATCGGATGCCGTTCCTCATGGACGCCGACCGCTTCGCCGCAAAAACCGCCGACGCCATCGAACGCAAGGTGCGCTACGCGACCTTTCCGTGGCAGATGCGCATCGCGGGCATGGTGTTGCACGCGCTGCCGCGCTGGCTCTACGACGCGATCTTCGAACGCGCGCCGCGCAAGCCGCGCGCGAGCGAATGACGTAAAAAAACCGGCTGCGCAAAAACGCAGCCGGTTTTTTATCTGCCGACCGTAGTCCGACCGGGGCGCACCCCGGTCAGGCGAAGATCAGAACGCCACGTACGCCGGGCTGTTCGGCAACTCGAATCCGACATACACGTGCCGCCCGAAGAAGAACGGCAAGCCGAAGTCGAAGAAGTCGGTCATGCCCAACTGGCCACCCAGGCTGTTGAACGCGAACTTGCCGCCGCCCTGCGTCAGACTGCGCGCGCTGACGAGCTGGAACGGCACGGTGGCGCTGTTGCCTTCAGTGCCGCGAATCGTCGCCGACAAGGACTGCTCCGAGCTCGGGCAATAGAACGCGCTCGTGCTCGAGCACAGCGGGAAGCTGTCCTGGAAGAAGTTGCCATTCGATCCGGAATCGAAGAACGTCTGGTAGCTCTTCCCCTTGTAGGTGCCGCTCAGATCGCCGTACGGGTCCGTGCCGTATTTCGTGACGCCGGAAAGCCCGTTGTTGCTCTGCGTGCCGATGCCGAATATCAGCACGCCGGTCGCGCTCGCCGCGCCGTTGTCGGGAACCGGCGGCAACTGCACGATCACGCCGTTGTTGTTGGCCGCGAACTTCGCGACGGGATTCGCGACCTGCTGCGCGAGCGGCACGGCGATGCCCGTGCAATTCGCGCCGTTGACGCACGAGAAGTACATCGCGTTGAGCGACGTGCTCACGCATCCGCTGCCGCAGTCGTAGGTCTGCGGGCCGATGCCGAGAATGCCGTTCGCGCCGATGTCGCCGACCGTGTTCTCGTCGTTGCCGGACGGGCAGCCGTTGGAGCCTGTCGGCGCCGCCGATGCGTCCAGGTCGCCGATGATCTGCACCGGCACGCCCGACGCCACCTGGGTGCCCATCTTCACGTCGGCCGTGCGCACGGTGCCCCACGTGTAGCCGTCGGCGAAGCCTGCGCACTCGGCGAGCTGGCCGCCGTTCGATGCGCGCGTGGCGGGCAGGCTGCCGAGCACGGATTGCGCCGCCGAGCCGAGAATGCGCAGACCGAACGAAGCCGTATCGAGCTGAATATTGTCGATGGTCTGACACACCGACGAGCCCGGCGCGCACACCGTCACCGACACGTTCGGAATGTTGACGAAGCCCGCGACGCCGGAGTTCACGTTGATCGGCACCGCGTTCGTGCCGTTGGGCGCGATCGGCTGCGCGGTCGCGGTGCTGGTGTTCGAGCTGCCGCCGCCCGAGCCGCCGCCGCCGGAGCCGCCGCCTGAACTCCCGCCGCTGGAACTGGAACTGTCGTCGCCACCGCCGCCGCAGGCCGCGAGCATGACGGAAAGACATAGCACGCCGAGCCAGCGGATCAGGCCGCTGCGTCGAAGAGAGGAGATGGCGGGAAGGCCGAGTGTCGTTCTATGCATACTGGATTCTCCCCTCGCTTACTGGATATCGCTGGCGGACACGCCGGCCGGCAACGATTGCGGCAGATACGCGCTGCCCCCGAACGCGCCCATATGACCGCCCGATTCCACGACGAGCCCGGAATCCTGCACGCTCACCGGCCCACGGCCGCCGCGTGCGGCGCGCTGCGCCTTCAGGCCTTGCTGATACTGCGGAAAGTAGGTGCCGAGCAGGCCCGCGAGATCGGGCATGCGCGGACCATGCCATGCGATCCCGAATACGACGCCCGCATCGGAAAGATATTCATTGACGACGGTGCCGCTCGCGAGCGTGGTCGAGCGAACGGTGTAATTCGATGCCGATGCCGCCGATGCGCCCGACGCACCGCTTGCGACAGCCGAGCGCGCGACAGCCTTGGCGGACGTGGCGCCTTGCGGCGCGCTCATCGGCTCGCCGCCGAGCACTGCGTAGGCGGGCGCAGCCGCGCACACGCCGAGCGCGCCGGCAACGAACGCCAGCACGCTTATGAGATGCCCATGAGGGGGTTGCTTCGGTGCCTTCACTGGGCCTCCTATCGGATATCGGCCGTCCGCGCGCCCTCTGCTTACGGCCGGCCCTTGACGATTGAGTGACAGATGCGCCACCGCTTTTCGCGCTGCTTTTTCGGCGCGAATACCATAAGTATGCCAGCCAAGAGGAATAGTCCTAACGTTCGCAAGCGCACACAAGAAAAAACGCGAAGCACAATGGTATGCGCTTCGCGTCGTTTTTAACCGCTGAGTACGTCGAACCGATGACTACACGGATGAGCCTCAGAAGCCGAGGCTGGCGAGCAGATCGTCCACTTGCGACTGATCCTGCACGACGTCGCTGCGGCCTTCGGGATTGATCTGCGGCCCGTTGAGCAAGCCTTCCGGACTGCCGCTCGCCGATGACATCAGCGCCGCCGCCGATGCCGCGAACTGCTCGCGCCGCTCGGGCGCGATGTTCTCGAGCAGCACGCCCAGCAATTGCTGTTCGATCAGATACACGACGTCCGTGATCTTCTTGATCACCTGGCCGGTCAGATCCTGGAAGTCCTGCGCGAGCATGATTTCCAGCAGTTGCGCGTTGGTCGCCTGAGTGCGTTCCGGCACGCTTTGCAGAAACGTGCGCGTTTGCGCGAGCAGCGCGCCCGCTTCGCCCTGCGCGAGCGGCGCGTCGTACCATTTGGCCCAGCGCGCGTCGAGCGCCTGCGCTTCCGCCTGCATCGCTTCCTGCATCGGCTTCGCGAGCTCGATCGCGTTGAGCGCGCGCTCGGCGGCCTGCTCGGTCATCGTCGCGACATATTTCAGGCGGTCGCGCGCGTCGGGCACGGCTTGCGCCGCGGCTTCGACCTGCTTGTCGAGGCCGAGCTCGCGCATCGAGTCGCGCAACGTGCGCGTCAGCTGACCGATGCGCGCGAGGATGCGGTCGCTGGACTGGCCGCCCTCGCTTTCACTCTCGGCAACCGCGGCTGCGAATTCAGTGGTCAGATCGTTCACGATCAGCTCCCCGTTTTGGCCATCTTCTCGAGAATCTTGGTGAGCTTCTCGTCGAGCGTGGCGGCCGTGAAGGGCTTCACCACGTAACCGTTCGCGCCCGCCTGCGCGGCCGCGATGATGTTCTCCTTCTTCGACTCCGCCGTCACCATCAGCACCGGCAGATGCGAAAGCGCCGCGTCCGCGCGGATCTGCTGCAGCATCGAGAGGCCGTCGAGATTCGGCATGTTCCAGTCGGTGATCACGAAATCGAAGCCGCCGCCGCGCAGACGCGCGAGACCCGCCGCGCCGTCTTCGGCTTCGTCGACGTTGCCGTAGCCCAGCTCCTTGAGCAGGTTACGCACGATACGGCGCATCGTCGGAAAATCGTCGACGACGAGGATCTTCATGTTCTTGTCCATCACTACTCCCTTGAGTTCTCAATGCGGCAGCGCCGCGTATTCAATCCAGATGATTCAGACGCGCTGCACGCGTTCGCCCATCGAGGCAAGCCGCGCCATCACGCGCCGGCTCATTTCAGAGAGCGGCGCGATCTCGCTCGCGCCGCCCATTGCAATCGCTTCGCGCGGCATGCCGAACACCACGCAACTCGCTTCGTCCTGCGCGAGCGTGTACGCGCCCGCCTGCTGCATTTCCAGAAGACCGGCGGCGCCGTCGCGGCCCATGCCGGTCAGGATCACGCCGATCGCGTTCTTGCCCGCGTGCTGCGCCGCCGAGCGGAACAGCACGTCGACCGAAGGCCGATGCCGGTTCACCGGCGGCGCATCCGACAGATGCGCGACATAGTTCGCACCGCTCCTCGCGAGCACCAGATGCGCGTGGCCCGGCGCGATATACGCATGACCCGGCAACACGCGCTCGCCGTGCTCCGCTTCCTTCACCGTGATGCGGCACAAGCCGTTCAGGCGCTGCGCGAACGACTTCGTGAAACCCGGCGGCATGTGCTGCGCGATCAGCACCGCGGGTGCATCGGGCGGCAGCGGCATGAGCACTTCGCGAATCGCTTCCGTGCCGCCCGTCGATGCGCCGACGATCACGAGCTTCTCCGTCGACACGAGCGGGTTGTTGAAGTGCGGCGCGGGCTTGTGCGCCGTTGCGCTCGCGGGTGCGCTCGGCGCATGCGTGGTTTGCTTCACGCGTGCGCGCGATGCGGCGCGCACCTTGTCGGCGAGCTTTTCGGCGTAGTCGAGCATGCCGTCGCGAATGCCGACCTTCGGCTTCGTGACGAAATCGACCGCGCCGAGCTCCAGCGCCCGCAGCGTGATTTCGTTGCCGCGCTCCGTCAGCGACGACACCATCACGACCGGCATCGGCCGCAGGCGCATCAGCTTTTCGAGGAAGTCGAGGCCGTCCATGCGCGGCATTTCGACGTCGAGCGTCAGCACGTCCGGGTTGTGCAGCTTGATCAGTTCGCGCGCGACGAGCGGATCGGGCGCGGTCGCGCACACGTGCATGTCGGGCTGGGAATTGATGATCTCGGTCATCAGGCTGCGCACGAGCGCCGAATCGTCGACGCACAGCACCTTGATCTTCGACGCGGCCTGCGTCTTCGTGTTCATGGCGTGGGCGAGTGTCATGCTTCCTCCACGGTCTTCATGCGCGACGTGAACAGTTCCGCGCGCGGGCGCTTCACGTTCGATGCATTCGTCGTGAACAATTCCGCACGCGGCTTCGCGCCCGCCGCGTTCGACTGAAACAGCTCGACGCGCGCACGCGCCTTCGCGAGCCGCTCCGCGCGCTCTTCCGGCGTGCGCTGCACGAGCGCCTGCTCGCGCTCGACCACGACCGGATCGTGCTGCGTCTTGAGCTTCTTGACCATCACCTGGCCCGAGCGCGGCATGAACGCGACCTTGCGCGGATGCATGCCCTGCAAGTCCTCGGCGACGATGCGAATCTTTTCCAGCGCGAGATAGCGCCGCACGAACTCCGAGTTCCGGTCGCCGATATTGATGGTCGTCATGCCCGCGAGCACGGCGCCGCCGCCGAACACCTTCGCTTCGAAACGCTCGCGCCGTCCGCCGCGCTTGATGAGCTCGTTGATGAGCACTTCCATCGCGTACGCGCCGTAGCGCATCGAATCGGACGCTGCGTGCGATGCATCGGAGCCGTCATCGGGCAGCATGAAATGATTCATCCCGCCGATGCCCGCCGTGCGATCGTGAATGCACGCCGCGACACACGAGCCGAGCACGGTCACGAGCACCATGTCCTCGCTCGTCATGTAGAACTCGTTCGGCAGGAGCTTCACGCCCTGCTTCTTGAAGTGGTTGTCGAAGTAGAGGTTCGACGCCATCGGGAGTCCGCTCATGCCGTCTCTCCCGCGAGCGCACGCGACGCTTTCGGTGTGGCCGCCGGCTTCGCGTCGCGGCTCAGTTCATAAACGGTCTGCCCGCGCAGCCTGAACGCCTGCGACACATACGTGAAGTTCTCCGAATGTCCCGCGAACAGCAGCGCGCCCGGCTTCATCAGCGGCTCGAAGCGCGTGAGGACTTGCGCCTGCGTCGGCTTGTCGAAGTAGATCATCACGTTGCGGCAGAAGATCGCGTCGAACGGGCCTTTCACGTCGTAGCGCGCGTCGGTGAGATTCACGCGGCCGAAGTTCACCATCGCGCGCAGTTCGGGGCGCACCTTCACGAGGCCCGCGTGCGAGCCCGTGCCCTTCAGAAAGAAGCGCTTCAGACGCTCGACCGGCAAGGCCTTCACCTGATCGAGCGAATAGACGCCCGCTTCGGCCTTCGCGAGCACCTGGCTGTCGATGTCGCTCGCGAACACGGTGCACTGGCGCGCCGCGTGATCGCCCAACGCTTCGACGAGCGTCATCGCGATGGAATACGGCTCCTCGCCGGTCGAAGCCGCCGAGCACCACACCGAGAAAGGCTGCTGCCGGCGCTTCACGAACTCCGCAAGAATCGGAAAGTGATGCGACTCGCGAAAGAACGCCGTGAGATTCGTGGTGAGCGCGTTGGTGAACGCTTCCCACTCGGCGTTGTCCTCGTGGGTTTCGAGGCGGTCGAGATACTGCCTGAACGTATCGATGCCGCATGCGCGCAGACGGCGCGCGAGGCGGCTGTACGCCATGTCGCGTTTATGGTCCGACAGCGAGATGCCCGCGCGCCGATGAATCAGCTCGCGAATGCGGGCGAAGTCCGCTGCCGTGAATTCGAAATCGCGCTCGACTTCCGGGCCGCGCACGGCGCCGGGCAAGTCGATGCGCGGGTTGCGCGTTGCCATCATGATGTTTCGTGCTTCGTCGCGCTCGACCATGCGAGCTCGCGTGTCCCGTGCGTTTCGATGAAACGCCGCCTATCGATCCTGTAGCGCGATGCCTGCATGGCCGTCTCGTTTCAGACTCGGTTAGAAGGTTTCCCAGTCGCCGTCGTCGGCGGTCGTCGCCTTGGCGCGCGGCGCGGGCTTCGCGGCGCTTGCCGGCTTGACCGCCGGCTTGCTCGCGGGCTTCGCCGCTTCGCTGGCTGCTTCCTTGATAACGGCCGCTTCCGGCGCAACTTTTGGCGTCTCGACAGACTTCGCTTTCGACGCCACGGCAGGCGCCGAAGGCTCGACGCGCGCCGCCGGCGCGAGACGCGCCACAGCCGTCGATGCGCTCGTGCGCACCGGCGCCGCCGCGCTTTCCACGCACCATTGCCCGACCACGTCCTTCAGCTGACGCGTCTGCTCTTCGAGCGATGCGGCGGCCGCTGCCGCCTGCTCGACGAGCGCGGCGTTCTGCTGCGTCACGCTGTCCATCTGCGTGACGGCGCGATTGACCTGCTCGATGCCGTCCGACTGCTCTTCCGACGCCGCGCTGATCTCGCCCATGATGTCGGTCACGCGGCGCACGGCCTGCACGATCTCGCCCATCGTCTGGCCGGCGCGCGCAACGAGTTCCGTGCCGCTGTCCACCTTCGCGGCCGAATCGCCGATCAGCGTCTTGATTTCTTTCGCCGCCGCCGCGCTGCGCTGCGCGAGCGAGCGCACTTCGCCCGCGACCACCGCGAAGCCGCGGCCTTCCTCGCCGGCGCGCGCCGCTTCGACGGCCGCGTTCAACGCGAGAATGTTGGTCTGGAACGCGATGCCTTCGATCACGCCGATGATGTCGACGACCTTGTTCGAGCTCGACGCGATCGCGTGCATCGTCTCGACGACCTGCTCGACGACGTCACCGCCGCGCGACGCGATATCCGACGCATTCACCGCGAGCTGGCTCGCCTGGCGCGCGTTGTCGGCGTTCTGCTTCACCGTGCTCGTGAGCTCTTCCATGCTGGACGCCGTTTCCTGCAGCGACGCGGCCTGCTCTTCCGTGCGCTGCGACAGATCGGTGTTGCCGCTCGCGATTTCATGCGCGCCGACATCGATCGATTCCGCCCCGCGATGCACGGCGCCGACCATCGCGGTCAGATTGCCGCGCATGCGCTCGATGCCCGCGAAAAGGCGGCCGATCTCGTTGGTCGTGTCAGTGTGTGCGCGCTGCGTGAGATCGCCGCGCGAGATGCGATCGAAGTGATCGACGGCATCGTTGATCGGCTTCACGATCAGGCTGGAGAGCGCCATGCGCGTGCCGATGAGCATCAGCACCGCGAGCACGAGCACCGCGCCGATCGTCATGTTGAGCGCCGCGATATGCGAGGACGTATCCACGCGCGATTTGTCCGCGTGATCCTGATGCGACGCGACGGCGGCGGTCACGGCCTGATCGAACGAAACGAACATCGGGCTGATCTTCGTATCGGCGATCGCGTGATACGCGGCCATGTCGTTCGCGCGGATCGCGGCGAACTCCGGCTCCACGCCGGTCTTCACGAGCGTCTCGCGCTGCGCGACGAGCGCGTCGAGCGTTTCCTTCGGCAGCGTCGGCTTCGGCGTGTCGAGATAGAGCTTCCAGTTCTCGTTGCTCTTGTCGAGCAGATACTGGCCGCGATCCAGCGCCTTCTTCGCGTCCTCCTCGCTGCCCGCTTCGGCCAGCGAGCGCACCTTGTCCAGCGTCACGCGTGCGCGCAGCAGATACGACGAGGTCTCGGAAAGCGCGCGCATCGCGACCATGTCTTCCTGCGCGAGCGAGGTAAGCGACGCACCGGCGGAGTTGAGCCCGACCAACGCGAGCGCGCCGATCAGCGCCGCGCATCCGGTGAACAACAGGCCGACGAGCGTCAGCGTCGTACGGATCGACAACTTCTTCAGCATGGCTTCGTTCCTGCGTGTATTTCCAAGTGCTTGTTTGCTTTATGCGGCGACGGAGTCGATCAACTCCATCTCGCGGCTCGTCATGAGCTTTTCGATGTCCATCAGGATCAGCATGCGGCCGTCGACCGTGCCGAGGCCCGTCAGATACTCGGTCGCGAGCGTGCCGCCGAATTCGGGCGCGGGCATCACCTGCTCTTGCGTGAGCGTGAGCACGTCCGACACGCCATCGACCACCATGCCGACCACGCGATGCGCGACGTTCAGGATGATCACGACCGTCTGGTTGTCGTACTCGACGCGGCCGAGATTGAACTTGATGCGCATATCGACGATCGGCACGATGATGCCGCGCAGATTGATCACGCCCTTGATGAACGCAGGCGCATTCGCGATGCGTGTAACGTTGTCGTAGCCGCGAATTTCCTGCACCTTCAGAATGTCGATGCCGTATTCCTCGGCGCCGAGCGTGAACACCAGAAACTCCTGTCCGGCGGCTTCGGCTTGCTGCGCGTCACGTCGCGAAGGCGCAGCGGTATGAATCGATTGAACGTCTGCCATGAAAGGCTCCTTCGGTATCAGTGAGAGTGCGCGCCGTGCTGTGCGCGCGATTCGCGGTTGAGCGCGGCCACGTCGACGATGAGCGCGACACTGCCGTCGCCCAGGATGGTCGCGGCGGAAATGCCGTGCACCTTGCGGTAATTCGTTTCGAGGTTCTTCACGACGACCTGCTGCTGGCCGACGAGCTCGTCGATCAACATCGCGAAGCGGCGTCCTTCCGTCTGCATGATCGTGACGATGCCCTGCGTCGGATCGGTGCGTGCGCCTTCGACATCGAACACGCCGTGCAGCGCGACGAGCGGCAGATATTCGCCGCGCACGCGCACGACGCGCTCACCGTTCGCGACCGTGTAGATGTCTTCGGCCACCGGCTGCAGCGACTCCATCACGAAGTTCAGCGGCAGAATGAAGATCTCGTTGCCGACCTTGACCGACATGCCGTCGAGGATCGCGAGCGTGAGCGGCAGCACGATCTTCGTCGTCGTGCCCGCGCCCTGACGCGACATGATTTCGACGTGACCGCCCATCGACTGGATGTTGCGCTTCACCACGTCCATGCCGACGCCGCGGCCGGAAATATCGGTGACTTGCTCGGCGGTCGAGAAGCCCGGCATGAAGATGAGCTGCCAGACTTCTTCATCGCTCATCGAATCGGATACCTGCATGCCCTGCTTCTGCGCCTTCGCGAGAATCTTGTCGCGGCGCAGGCCGGCGCCGTCGTCGCTCACTTCGATCACGATGTTGCCGCCGTGATGCGCCGCCGACAGCACGAGCTGGCCGGTCGTCGATTTGCCCGCCGCGCGGCGCGCTTCCACGGTTTCGATGCCATGATCGAGCGAGTTGCGCACGAGGTGCGTGAGCGGATCGATGATGCGCTCGATCAGGCTCTTGTCGAGCTCGGTCGCCTGACCGAACGTGACGAGCTCCACGTCCTTGCCGAGCTTGCCGGCAATGTCGCGCACGAGACGCGGGAAGCGGCTGAATACGTAATCCATCGGCATCATGCGGATGGACATGACGGCCTCTTGCAGGTCGCGCGCGTTGCGCTCGAGCTGCGCCATGCCGTTGAAAAGACGGTCGTGCAATGCGGGATCGAACGTGCTCGTGGTTTCCGCGAGCATCGCCTGCGTGATGACGAGCTCGCCCACCAGATTGATGAGCTGATCGACCTTTTCCACACCGACGCGAATCGAGCTGCCTTCCGCCGATGCGGCCGCCTGCGGGCGCGCTTTCTTGTCGGCGTCGCCCGATGCTGCCTTGGACGGCTGGGCGGCGGGCGCGTTGTGCAAACTCGCCGCCGCCGGCACCGCTTCTTGTTGTACTGCGTCGATGCCGGCCGCGGATGCGGGCGCTTCATTCGCCCGCGATTGCTTCGGCTCTTCGTGTAGCGTGGGTTGCACAGCCGTCGCCGGCTGCGCCTGCATGGATTGCGCGGATTGCGCCGCAACATCGCCACGGCCGATCGTGATCTGCGTTTCATCGATCACGAAGCAGCACACGGCGACGATATCGTCGGCCGGGACGTCCGAGTCGAGCCAAACCACGTACTCGGCGTCCGTCTTCTTTTCTCCGACGATGCTTCCCAGATTTCCCAGTTCCTCGATCAGAGTCGCCAGGTCCTTCTCGCCCACCCCCCGTAGCGTAATTTTCAGGTGGGGTCCAACTTCCGCCGCCGGCGCGCCGGTGTGTCCCGGCATTGCATCGGCGGCGGTTCCTGCATGCGTTCCATCGGCGAGTTCGAATGCGCCGTCCCAGTTGCCGTCGTCCTCGATCGCGTCCATCGCCTGCGCGAGCACATGCGCGGGCGGCGCGTTCGGGCCTTCGTACGCCGGCGCGACATTCACGTGCGCCGCATCGTGTTGCGTGCCCGGCAGCGCGGGCGGCTCGATCCGGCCGGGCGCGGCGCCTTCGGCGTTCTCGTTCTTCAGGCGCTCCAGCTTCGCGCAGATCGCGGCGGCAGCGGCCGAATCCGGCTCCGTGCTCGCGCGATACGCGGCGAGCTGATCGGAGAGCACGTCCTTCGTCGCGAGGAAGGTGTCGATCATGTCGCGGCGCAGGACGAGCTCGTTGTTGCGCGCGCGATCCAGCAGCGATTCGAGGATGTGCGTCGTTTCGGTCAGCGCCGTGAAGCCGAACGTCGCCGCGCCGCCCTTGATCGAGTGCGCCGCGCGGAAGATCGCCGCGAGATCTTCCGGGTCCGGATTCCCGATGTCCAGAACGAGCAGCAGCTGCTCCATCTGCGCGAGCAGTTCATCCGCTTCGTCGAAGAAGGTTTGATAGAACTGGGTAATGTCGAGTGTCATGCTTGAGTCACCATCGGCGCGTGCGTGCGCGGGTTGTCTTTTGCTTGTGGCTTCAGTGCTGCGTGTCTTCCGAGAGCGCGGCGACCAGCTCGGTCAGCAGGTCCGGATCGAGCGGCTTCTCGATCCAGCCCGTCGCGCCCGCCGAGCGCGCCGCATTCTTGAACGGCTCGCCGTCCTCGGTCGTCAGCACGAGAATCGGCGTCGCCTTGTATGCGGGGTTCCCGCGCAGCGCCACGATCAGATCGAGCCCGCTTCTGCCCGGCATGTGCTGATCGGTCAGAACGAGATCGAAGCGCTCGGCGAGCGCCCACTCCAGGCCTTCGTCGCCGTCCGACGCGACGGTCACTTCGTACCCCGCCGTCGTGAGCGTCGCCGAGAGGATTTGCCGCATGGCGGCGGAATCGTCGATTGCCAGAATGTGTTTGATCATGTTTGTCTCTTGCCGTGATGACGGTCGAAACGTGCCGACTCTTGAGCGTGTTGCGCGTGTTTTTCGGGGAACTTGCTCAGTGCGCGGCGGACCTGGGGGCGATGCCCGGAATCAGCTGGCCGAGCGCCGCCGATGGCGCGCCGTTCGCGTCCGTGCCGTTGTCGAGCGTGGCGCCGGGCGAGCCGTCGTCGCGCAGCATCGACATCTCCGCTTTCCGGTTGAGCACGATCACGCTGATGCGCCGGTTCTCCGGATCGAGCGGGTCCTGCCTGTTCAGGTTTTGCGTCGACGCGAGGCCGAGCACGCGCAGCACCTTCGCTTCGTCCATGCCGCCCGCTACCAGCTCGCGCCGCGATGCGTTCGCGCGGTCCGCCGACAGCTCCCAGTTGCTGTAGCCCTTCTCGCCGCCCGCGTACTTCACGGCGTCGGTGTGTCCTTGCACGACGATGCGGTTCGGCACGTCGTTCAGGCTCTTGCCGATCTCGCGCAGGATGTCGCGCATGTACGGCTGCACCGTATTGCTGGACAGCGCGAACATCGGGCGCTTTTGCGTATCGACGATCTCGATGCGCAAGCCCTGCTGCGTCGATTCGATGCGAATCTGCTGCCTGAACTGGCGCAGCGTCGGATTGGCTTCGATCGCGGCCATCAGCTTGACTTGCAGATCGTGCAGACGCACCTGCTCGCGCCGCTCGAGCTCGCCTTGCGCGGACTTGAGCAGTTCCTCGTCCGTATCGGAAGACGCGCGCTGCGCGAGCTGCGTGCTGCCGTTGGTCCGGCGCGCGGCGCCCGCTTCGTTGCTGGAGATATCGCGCCCGCCGCCGATGATGATGCTGTTGTCCATGCCGACGGACTTGCCGCCGACCATCGCGGCCTTGAGCGGCATGTTGAAATACTCCGCGATGCCGCGCCGCTGCACCGGCGACGTCGACGAGAGCAACCACATCAGCAGGAAGAACGCCATCATCGCGGTCATGAAGTCCGCGTAGGCGAGCTTCCACGCGCCGCCGTGATGACCCTTGGCGCCCTTTCCGACGACGCGCTTGATGAATATCGGGCGCCCGCTTTCGTTGCTCATGGCTGTGTCTCGATCGATGCGGAAGTCACTTCGCCTTGACCCGGCGCACGTGTTCTTCGAGTTCGGAGAACGACGGACGCTCCGTCGAGAACAGCACCTTGCGGCCGAATTCCACCGCGATCGCGGGCGCGTAGCCGTTCAGGCTCGCGAGGATCGTCACCTTGATGCACTGAAACATCTTGGTCTGTTCCGCGACGCGCTGCTCCGCGACGTTCGCGAGCGGCCCGATGAAGCCATAGGAAAGGAGAATGCCGAGGAAGGTGCCGACGAGCGCCTGCGCGATCATCTCGCCGAGAATCGCGGGCGGCTGATCGGCGGAAGCCATCGTGTGCACAACGCCCATCACCGCCGCGACGATACCGAACGCGGGCATCGCGTCGCCGACCTTCGACAGCGCGTGCGCGGGCGCTTCGCCTTCGACGTGATGCGTCTCGATCTCCTCGTCCATGAGGCTTTCGATCTCGAACGCATTCATGTTGCCGCTGACCATGAGGCGCAGATAATCCGTCAGGAATTCGACGATGTGGTGATCCGCGAGAATCTTCGGGTACTGGCTGAAGACCGGGCTCTTCGCGGGATCTTCGATATCCGCTTCGAGCGCGAGCGTGCCTTCCTTGCGCGCCTTCGCGAGCAGCACGTAGAGCAGGCCCATCAGCTCCATGTACATGCCCTTGTCGTATTTCGCGCCCTTGAAGAGCGTCGGAATGACGAGAATGGTCGCCTTGATCGTCTTGACGTTGTTGCCGAGGATGAATGCGCCGACGCCCGCGCCCGCGATCATCAGAATTTCGACCGGCTGCACGAGCGCGCCAAGATGGCCGCCTTCGAGCGCATAACCGCCGAAGACGGACAGCAATGTCACGAGCGTTCCAACGAAAATCAGCACAGTCGAGTCCTCACGTTTTGATGCGGTAAGACCGCCGTTAAGTGGTTTACGGCACTCGGCTGAAAAACTTTGAGGTTGATTCCGCGGGACGGCAAACGGTAAACCCCGCGTGGCGACTGGGGTGCGGCGTCAGGCCGCGATGCGCGGGGCGTGCTCCGTCGCGCTTCGGGGCGCCGACTTGCGCGTCTTGCCCGCGCGCGACGGCGGCTGGCACAGGCCGCAGACGTAGCCCGCGCGCAGGTCATACGCATGCGCCACGAAGCGCCCGCCGCAGCGCGTGCACGTGTTCGTCTGCAGCATGCCGGACTCGAAGTAGCGCACGAGCGTCCACGCGCGCGTGAGGGAAAGCACGGGTTCGTCGCCGTGAAGCGCCGCGTGCTCGAGATAGAGGCGGTAGCTTTTCACGATCGCGTGGATCGTGCTTTGCGAGCCGTCGGCGCCGCCGTGCTCGTCGATGAAACGGTAGATGCCGTGAAACAGCGACGAATGGATGTTCGGCTGCCAGGTCATGAACCAGTCAGTCGAGAACGGCAGCATGCCCTTGGGCGGCGACGCGCCTTTCAGTTCCTTGTAGAGCTTGATGAGCCGGTCGCGCGACAGGCTCGTTTCCGCTTCGAGCAACTGCAGGCGCGCGCCGAGCTCGATCAGCTCGATCGCCAGGGTGATCTCGCGGACTTCCGCGACCACACTTTTCGTCGCCATCGGCGTGCCGGGCGCCTTAGCCGATCTGCTCGACGGGACTGTCCGCCAGCAGGATCGCCGCGTGGGCGTGCGCGAGCGCCGCGCTCTTGTCCTTGTCGGCGAGCGACGACAGGATCGCGTGGTCGTCGAAACGAAAGCGGCACAGCAAATGGCTCGACGACGCCACTTTCACCACCTGCGCGAGCGTCAGCGAGGACAGCACCTGTGCGACCTGCTCGGAAAGGCCGAGGCGGTACATCGCCGAAACGCGGTCTTCCTGCAGGAGCCGCTGCGCGAGGAGCAAGTACGAAAGATTCACCTCGCGGATCTCCGCGAGCGCGCTCGGATTGCTGGCCGTCATCTGTTTCCCCGAATCGATACGTGGCTGGTCAGGCCCGGCGGGAACGTTTGCTCGAATTCGCAAAGGACAGCGAATCCGGCCCCGCCCGTGTTGTCTGGTCGATTCGATTGTCGCCGATGCGCGCGGCCGCGCCTGTCGGACAAAGCTTCCGACGCAGCGACGGAGTTTCGCGAATCTTCGTGTAGGAATATTTCCTACAGGCCGGCGCGTTTCGGCAGCCGATCTGCAATTTTGGATATCGGCAGCAATTCGTCTGACTTAATGGCTTACTGAAGATTTTCAAGCCTGACCGGGCGGCGGGCGTAGAACGCGCCGCATCCGAAGCCGGGTCTGCAAATTGCTGAAACGACTCACGGCCCGCTGCCATGCTTCAAATCCGTCTACATCATCCTCTTCGGTGCAATTTCTGACTTCGTAACAGCACATGTTTCGCGCTGTAACAACGATAAGCGATTGAAAAATGAAGTGAAATGCCGCCGCCGATCCCGATAATGGGCATTAAGGGATAACCCGGTCGCGATGTTTCTTCATCTCCGGGCCGATCTCGGGCGGCGTTTCACGACTACGCGGCCCGCCCGAATGGCATGTTGAGCGCTCGACCGGAGCGTACCTGCAATGCCTCAACCTTCCGCCTCGACAGGCATGGGATCGGAGTCAGGAGCGAAAGCGCCAGCTTCGATCGACATAGGAGAGTCACGTTATGCGAATTGCACAAATTGCACCGTTGCACGAAGCAGTTCCTCCGAAGTTTTACGGCGGCACTGAACGCGTGGTGTCCTATCTCACCGACGCGCTCGTCGAGCTCGGCCACGATGTAACCTTGTTCGCAAGCGGCGATTCGCAAACCAAGGCGACGCTCGAAGCGGTGTGGCCGCGCGCGCTGCGTCTCGACCCGACCGTGCGCGATGCGCTCGCGCCGCACATGCTGCTGCTCGAAACCGTCCGCCAGCGCGCGCACGAGTTCGACGTGCTGCACTTCCACCTCGATTACATGCCGTTCCCGCTGTTCACGCAGATGGACACGCCGTTCGTGACGACGCTGCACGGCCGTCTCGACCTGCCGGAACTGCAGCCGATCTTCGACACGTTCACGAAGGCGAACGTCGTTTCGATTTCGGACAACCAGCGCGGACCGCTGCCGCAGGCGAACTGGCTGAACACCGTGTATCACGGCCTGCCGAACGAGTTGCTCACGCCGCAACCGCATAAGAAGCCGGAATATCTGGCGTTCCTCGGCCGCATCTGTCCGGAGAAACGCGCCGATCTCGCCATCAAGATCGCTGCGCAAAGCGGTCTGCCGCTGAAGATCGCCGCCAAGGTGGACAAGGTCGACCAGGAATACTTCAAGTCGACGATCGAGCCGCTGCTCTCGCAGGCGCACGTCGAATTCATCGGCGAGATCAACGAGGCGCAGAAGCCGGAGTTTCTGTCGGGCGCGAAGGCACTTCTCTTCCCGATCGACTGGAACGAGCCGTTCGGCCTGGTGATGATCGAGGCGATGGCGTGCGGCACGCCGGTGATCGCGTTCAACCGCGGCTCGGTGCCGGAAGTGATCGACCACGGCGTCACCGGCTTCATCTGCGAGGACGTGCAGGGTGCGGTGGGCGCGCTGCAACGTCTGGATGAACTGTCGCGCACGGAAATCCGCGCGCAGTTCGAGCGCCGGTTCAGCGCGCAGACGATGGCCCAGAACTATGTCGAGAGCTACGCCGCCATGCTCCAGGCCGCGAAACGCCCGGTGCTGCGTCAGGTCGCGGTGGGCTAAGCGCGCTCACGAACGCCCGATTCACGCTGTACACAATGCCGCCCCAATATCGGGCGGCATTTTTTTGCGCGCTCGCTGAGCGATTTCTTTGAGGACAATCCGAACTTCTCTCCGCTGCCCGTGAATCAAGAGCAAATCAACCATTTTTGACAGTTCGCGAGACGCACCGCGCTTAAACTCCGCTGCGCAAGCGCACCCCGCGTTCTTGTCCTGAAATCAATGGTTTATCTCTCTTTCACGAATGCAGACTCATGCATTTGTCGAAGCGTCTCGGCGCTGAACTTTTCGGTACTTTCTGGCTCGTGCTGGGCGGCTGCGGAAGCGCCGTGCTCGCCGCGGCCTTCCCTCAACTCGGCATCGGCTTCGCCGGTGTGTCGCTGGCGTTCGGTCTCACCGTGCTGACCATGGCCTATGCCATCGGTCACGTGTCCGGCTGCCACCTCAACCCGGCCGTGAGCATCGGTCTCGCGACCGCTGGCCGCTTCCCGATCCGCGATCTCGTGCCGTATATCGCCGCTCAGGTGATCGGCGCGACGCTCGGCGCATGGATCATCTATCTGATCGCGACGGGCAACCCGAACTTCGATTTCGCGTCGAGCGGTTTCGCCGCGAACGGCTTCGGCGAACATTCGCCGGGTCACTTCTCGATGATGGCGGCCCTGGTCTGCGAAGTTGCGATGACCTTCTTCTTCCTGTTCGTGATCCTCGGCGCCACCGATGACCGCGCGCCGAAGGGCTTCGCGCCGCTCGCGATCGGCCTGTGCCTGACGCTCATCCACCTGATCTCGATTCCGGTCACCAATACGTCGGTGAATCCGGCGCGCTCGACGAGCCAGGCGTTCTTCGTCGGCGGCTGGGCGCTCGATCAGCTGTGGCTGTTCTGGATTGCGCCGATCGTCGGCGCGATTATCGCGGGCTTGCTTTATCCGTCGTTGACGCGTCAGAAGTAAGCGTCGGCGGAGGCATCGGCGGTAAGCAAAACGGGCGCGTCATGCGCCCGTTTTGTTTTTGCGCCACTGCCCGCGGCCGAATGATTAAAAGCGCGCGACAAATGTAATGCCGGATTACGCAGAATGCTTATGAATTGTCGCGACACCGATTCGATAGAAAACCGGCATCGCGCGTGAGGGCCGCCGGACAAGGCTTCCGGCGATCGCGCCGAGCGGCATTGGCTTTCTCCGTGCCTTACGCCGCCCTTGCACACCGTAACAAGTCGTCGAAGCGTGTAAGACGGCGGGCGCTTACATTGGACTCATGCGACACACGTCGCCTTAAAGGAGAAACACAATGAAGCGCATCGTCACCCAAATGCTCGTCGCGACCGGCCTCGTGATCGGTGCCGTCGGAGCGGCTCAGGCCCACAGCGATCTGCACATCGGCGTTTCGCTCGGCGCGCCCGCTTATGTGGCCCCGGCTCCGGTGTACGTGCGCCCGGCGGTCCCGGCGTACAGGGCGCCGTACTATCGCCATGAAGCGCCGCGCTGGCACGGCGGCTACGGCCACGATAACGGCCGCTGGAACCGCGCGGGCTGGAACCACGGCGGCTACGGCAACTACGGCAACAACTGGGGTCATCGCGGATAAGGAACAAGTGCCGCCGACGAACCCCGGCGGCACCCCGCGACGGACGCTCAGTCGGGCGTCTGTCCCGTCGATGCCAGTTCGTCGCGAATGCCGAACAGCTTGCGCAACTGATGCGCGACGCCCGCCTCGAAGTTGTTCCCGACGCGCGGCACGTTCGGCAGACGCTTGATGAGATCGGGATTGGCGTTGTTCATCATGAACGGATGCCCGGCGGTTTCGAGCAGATCGATGTCGTTCATGTTGTCGCCGAACGCGACGCACTGCGCGGTGTCGAGCTCGAGCCGCTCCAGCACGAAGCGCAGCGCCCGCCCCTTCGAGACATCCGACGTCATCACTTCCAGACAGTCCGGCAGCGAATACGTGACGTAGAGCGAGTCGCCGAACTCGCGCTCGAGATTGGCGGCGGTTTCCTTCAGATCGGCCGGCTCGCCGATATACAGTACTTTCGCGATGTTCTCGCCGTCATGTTCGCGCAGATCCATCACCTCGTACTTGAAGCCCGAATCCTGGTGAAAGACCAGCAGTTCGGGCGCGTGGCGATCGATGAGCCAGGCGTCGTCGGCGAAGAGATTGACGATGACGCGCTCGCTGCCCGCGAGATCCGGCTGCACCAGACGGCGCGCGGCGGCGGGATCGAGGTCGCGCGAGTAGATGCGTTCGTCGCCGGGCGCATGGACGCGCGCGCCGTTCGACGTGATCAGATAGGCGTCGACGCCGAGCAGATCGCGGATGCCGGCGACATCGCAATAATGACGGCCCGTCGCGATGATGATGGGGACGCCGCGCGCCGCCAGTGTGCGCACGGTTTCGGCGGTGAAGGGATCGAGCTGGTGGTCGCTGTTGAGGAGCGTACCGTCGAGATCAGTGGCGATGACCGAGTACATGACTGCCTTTGTGGTGCCGCAAAGGACGGTATTTTATCGCGCCGCGCCGCCGATGGCCTTCGACGCGCACGCCGCGCGACGCGCCAGCTCGAGCGCGCCCGCTGCCGAATCGGCGTGCGGCGCCCGCACGCGTTCGCGCAACGCGGCCGGCACGAACGGCTCGTAAGGCACCGCAAGGCCGCCGCACAGCGCAATGGGCAGCGCGCCCGCGGGATCGAGCGCCGCGACCAGCCGCTCTATTTCGAGCCCGGCGCGCTTGAGCAGGCGCGAGGCGACCGGATGATCGTGGAACGCGAACACCGTGGGCGCGAGCGTCGCGTAAGCCGTCTGATTCGCGGCGCAGAGCCACACGACGAGACTGTCGCGATCCGTCGCGCCGGTTTGCGCGAGCATCGCCCGGGACCAGCCGTCTTCCGGCGCGCGGCCGTCCAGCACGCGCTGCAGATGAACGACGGCGCGCAAGCCGAGCCACGCGCCGCTGGCTTCGTCGCCGCTCGGGAAACCGTAGCCGCCCGCGATGCGGCAAACGCCCGCCTCGTCCAGCGACGCCGCGATGCTGCCCGTGCCCAGCGCGACGATCACGCCGGGGTCACCGCCGTGCGCGCCGAGCACCGTGGTGTAGGCATCGCTCTCGACGCTCAGTGCGCGCACCCCGGGCGCCGTCGCGAGAAAAGCCGCGAGCCAGTCGGCGTTGTTGACGCCCGCGAGCCCGCAGCCGAGCGAGCAGTTGCGCCAGTCGAAAGGCAGCGCGGCGGCATCGAATGCGCGCCGGCATGTATCGCCGATGGATTGCCACGCGCGCTCGACGCCGAGCCCGAGCCCCGATGGTCCGCCGCTCGCGCGCGCGAGTTCCATGCCGTGCGCGTCCACGAGGATCACGCGTGTGCCGCTTCCGCCGCCGTCGACACCGAGCAGAAAACCTTGAGGTGCGGAGTCAGAGAATGTATTCATGGGCGCAAGCTTACCGGTGCCCGCGGCGCCCGCCAATTGGCCGAATGGCATAGATGGCACGACGCGGGCGTTCCGCTATGCTGACGCGATTCAAAATAATGAGGACTCGCAATGGCAGACACCGAACAAACCCGCTGCGCGTGGGCCACCACCGACGCGATGATCCGGTACCACGACGATGAATGGGGCGTGCCGTCGCGCGACGACCGGCATCTGTTCGAGATGCTGGTGCTGGAAGGCGCGCAGGCCGGCCTTTCCTGGTCGACGATCCTCAACAAGCGCGAAGGCTATCGCGCGCTCTTCGCAGACTTCGACATCGACAAGGTCGCGCGCTTCACCGACAAGGATATCGAGCGGATCGTGCTGGACGCGCGCATCGTCCGCAATCGGGCGAAGGTCGCGTCCGCCGTGCTCAATGCGCGCGCCGTGCAGCAAATCCAGCAGGAGCACGGCTCGCTTGCGAGCTTCGTCTGGTCGTTCGTCGGCGATGCGCCCATCGATACCCCGCGCGACGCGAATAGTCCGACGCCCGCGTCGACGCCCGAATCCGATGCGCTGAGCAAGGCGCTCAAGAAGTACGGCTGCAAGTTCGTCGGCACGACCATTTGCTACGCCTTCATGCAGGCAACCGGCATGGTCAACGACCACGCCGCCGCCTGCCTGTCGCGAGCAAAAGCTAAGACAAAACGCAAAACCGTTGCCAAATCCTCACATTGAAGCCATCCGAATGAGGGGGATTTTTGCTTTTTGGCAACGTTCTTGAGCGCAAAGCCGGCAACCAAGGGTAAATCCCGATAGAAGCGGTTTTTTTTGCAGTGAAGCACGCCGACAGCCGCCAGTTACAAGGCTCTCAGCCGGGTTTTCCGCACTGCACGAACGTGCGGCCCGTGTAAAAATGGCGTCCTCGCGTGCGCTGGCGCACCTTTTTACCGGACCGAACCGTTATAACTGACGGTGTGCGGATCGTTCACTGAGTGTAGAAATCCGACGCGAGCACAACAGGGCGCTGCGAGACCGCAGACCCAGGCCGGGAAACCCGTCGTGCTCGAAGCAGTGTCCGGGCGGCAAAGCGTCGATTCAGGTTGCGCCACATTCGCAACGGCGGCGCCGCTCCGGTGCAGCAAGTGCAGGTTCTCGAATTTCCAACGCATGGCCGCTGCGCAGGGGCGCAGGGGAGAAGATCATGAAAAGCTTGAACTTCCTGACCCATCAGGAGATTTTCAACAGCGCAGTACAGCATCTCTTCGTACAAGGGCAAGCGGCGTTGCTGCCGCGTGGCGGCGGCGCCTATCGCGGATACTGCGGCGGCTGCCCCGTCGGCAGCTTCATCAAGCCGCGCGACTATGTCACCGCGATGGAAGGCGTGCCCATCCGCTATATCGCGAAGCCGCCCGAACAGATTCCAACCTACATGGATGTCGGCGTCGCGGCGCTCAGGCGCGCGCTTCTGCGTTCGCGCATCAACGTGTTCGATCCGAATACCGTCGAATTGCTCTCGTGCCTGCAGAACGTGCATGACGTCTTCGGCAAATGGGAATGGCGCGAACGGCTCACGTCGATCGCGCGTCAGTTCGGGCTGTCCGCCGAGCTTCTGAAAACGGCTGCTTGATTGATATTGCGGGTGCTGTGATGTTGAGCCCTATCACGATGTTGAACGCGAAAGAGATCTACGAGCGCGTCAGCACGCATTTACTGGCGCAGCGCGCGGTTTCGGAAGACGACAACGGTTCGTGCCGGCTGCGAAGTCCCGAAGGCCGCAAGTGCGCGATCGGCTCGCTCGTGAGCGACGCGCTGTACGATCCCGATCTCGAAGGCGTCGGCATTTCCTACTATCGGCATGCGCAGGACGGCAAGTTGCTGCGGGCGCTTTACGCATCGAACGTGAACGCGTACGACCCGGGCATCGTCGATCTGCTGATCGAGCTCGAGGAAGTTCACGACTACGCCGATGTCGAAGAGTGGCCGCAACTGCTCGCGGCGCTCGGCAAGCGTCACGCGTTCGTCTGAGCGCGTCGGCTCGAAGCGGAGCCACAAACGAAACGGCGGTGCGCCCTTACGGGTCGCACCGCCGTTTTGCCATTCAGGGCAAGGATGCGAACCTCGCCCGAACAGGATGCTCAGTGCATCTTCTTCGGCAGCATCTGGCTGCGCAGGCGCTTGCGCAGACGCGCGACAGCGGCTGCCTTCTTGCGCTTGCGCTCGGTGGTCGGCTTTTCGTACGACTGGCGCTCGCGCAGTTCGGCGATCAGGCCATTGCGCTCGATGGTGCGGCGGAAACGCCGAATCGCGACATCGAACGGCTCGTTTTCTTTGAGGACGATAGTGGTCATGTAAATCCTGTTTTGCTAAACGTATTTCTAAGCGCGCGACGATAAAAGCCGCCGCGCCCCGGCACTCCGATCGTCCGCCGAAACGTGAATGAGCGGCGGACACGAGCAAAGCGGCCACGGAGGCCGGAAAAGAGAGCGTTGAGATTCAACCGCGGAAGCGGCATGCGCTTTCGAAAGAACCACACGAAGGCGCGTTTCGGAGCCGTTCGCCGCTGCTCATTAACGTTGTATTGACGTTGCTTTTTTCAGCGGCGAAGGCAGGAAATCGGGCACATTTCTCGATTCGGGCGCGATGTTACCAGAACACCGCGCCCCTGCCAACCACTCCGGGCTGCCCAACCCATTGATGCAACAGATTTATTTCTGCCTTCACTGATCCCAGTCGCTGGCTTCGTCGAGCAGTTCGATGTCTTCGGCGGCAAGCTTAAGACGCGTCGCGGCGGCGAGGCTTTCGAGTTGCTTCACCGATGTCGCGCTCGCGATCGGCGCCGTCACGCTCGGCCGAGCGATCATCCACGCGAGCGCGACCGTCGCGGGCGTGGTTTCGTTGCGCTTGGCCACTTCGTCGAGTGCGTCGAGAATCCTGAAGCCGCGCGGAGTCAGATACTTTTCGACGCGCGAGCCGCGCGCCTTGTGCTGCGTGTCCGCCTTCGACCGGTACTTGCCCGACAGAAACCCGCTCGCGAGCCCGTAGTACGGCACGACCGCGATTTTGTGCTGTTCGGCCACCGGCTCGAGACCGGTCTCGTAGCCTTCGCGGTCGTAGAGGTTGTATTCGGGCTGAAGGATTTGATACGCGGGCAAGCCCGAATCCTTCGCGACCTTCAATGCTTCTTCGAGCCGCTCGCCCGTGTAGTTCGACGCGCCGATCACTCTCACCTTCCCCGCCTTGATGAGCTTCTGATACGCGTCGAGCGTTTCGTCGAGCGGCGTGTTGTCATCGTCGTAATGGGAGAAGTAGACGTCGATGTAATCGGTCTTGAGCCGCCGCAGCGAATCGTCCACGGCCGCCGCGATGTTCGCCGCGTTCAGGCCCGCGCGCGTGCTCAGCTTGCCGACCTTCGTCGCGAGCACCACCTGGTGGCGCTTGCCGCTCTCCCTGAACCACTTGCCGATGATCGTCTCCGATTCGCCGCCCCGATGGCCGTCGACCCAGGCGGAATAGACGTCGGCGGTGTCGATGAAATCGAGGCCGTGGTCGACGAACGCGTCGAGGATCGAGAACGACGTGCGTTCGTCGGCGGTCCAGCCGAACACGTTGCCGCCGAAGACGAGCGGCGCGACTTTCAGGTCCGATGTGCCGATATTGCGTGTCTGCATGTGTGCTCCGGTCCAGAGATTGAGAGAGGACGCCGGCCCAGGGAACAGGCGCGGACGCCGCGCGGCGCCGGGCGGGCTCGCGTCGAGGGGCGCGGCGCGCGCCGAACGCCTAAAGAAACCTTTCGGCGCGGCGATATCCAGTTAGTTCAGTTACCCAAAGGTCCACCGTCACGGCAGTGCTCGGCCGCGGCGGGCGCGCGCCGGTTAAAGCTTGTCGACAGAGAGCCGATAACCCGCAAGAGCGCGCGTGTCGGGTCGGGGGAAGCATTCGGTCGGGAATGGACTATTAACGACGCGCCCGCGAAACAAAACAATCCGTGAAGGGATAATTAATGACTTCGATCATATCCGCGTTTTCGCCGACGCAAATTTCCGCGCTGACCAGTGCACAAATACAGGCGTTGGCAACGTCGGACATCGCAGCGCTGTCCAGCAGCCAGGCCGCGGCACTGACGACGGTGCAAATCGCGGCGATGTCCACGGCGGACATCGTCAACCTCAGCACGGCGGCTGTCGCCGTGCTGTCCGCCGACCAGATCGGCTCGCTGTCGGCGGCCGATATCGCCGCGCTCAAGACCGGGCAGCTCGCCGCGCTCTCGACGTCCCAGATCCATGATCTGAGTACGACCCAGATTGCCGCGCTGACGTATCTGCAAGTATCGACGCTGTCGGCGTCGCAGGTTCAGAACGGCCTGTCCACCGCGCAGATCGCCGCCCTGTCCACGGGACAGGTCGCCGCGTTGTCGACACTCGACATCGCGTCGTTCAGCGCCGATCAGCTCGGCGCATTGTCGACGGCGCAGATCGGCGCGCTCAGGACCGCGCAGGTCGCCGCGCTGGGCACCTCGCAGGTGCAAAGCCTCTCGACCACGCAGGTCGGCGCGCTCACGAGCGCGCAGGTCGGCACGTTGTCGAGCGCGCAAGTCGGCGCGCTGACGACCGATCAGGTCAGCGCGCTCTCCACGGCGCAAGTCGCATCGCTGTCCAATTCGGGCGTGGCGGCACTGAGCTCGGACCAGCTCGGCGCGCTGTCGGACAGCGACATCGCCGCGCTGAAGACCTCGCAGGTCGCCGCGCTCACGACCGCGCAGGTCGGCGCGCTCTCGACCGCGCAGGTCGGCTCGCTCAGCACGTCGCAAGTCGCGTCGCTGACCAACGCGCAAGTTTCGACGCTGAACTCGGATCAGCTCGCGTCGCTTTCCACCGGCGATATCGCCGCGCTCAAGACGTCGCAGGTCACCGCGCTGACGACCGCCCAGGTCGGCGCGCTGTCCACGGCGCAAGTCGGCGCGTTGTCGAACGCGCAAGTCGGCGCCCTCACGACCGCTCAGGTCGGCGCGCTGTCGACGGCGCAAGTCGGCGCGCTCTCCACCGCGCAGGTTGCCTCCCTTTCCAATGCCGATGTCGCCGCGCTCAGCGCGGACCAGCTCGGCGCACTCTCGACGGGCGACATCGCCGCGCTGAAGACCGCGCAGGTTGCCGCGCTCACGACCTCGCAAGTGGGCGCGCTCTCGACGACGCAGGTCGCGGCGCTGACGACCGCCCAGATCACGTCGCTCAGCACGTCGCAAGTCAGCACGCTCAGCACGGATCAGATCGGTTCGCTGTCGAACGCGGATATCGCCGCAATGAAGACGGCGCAAGTCGCGGCACTGACGACCTCGCAGGTCGGCGCATTGTCGTCGGCGCAAGTCGGCTCGCTGACGAACGCGCAAATCGCCTCGTTCACGACCACGCAAGTCGGCGCGCTGTCCACCGCACAGGTGAGCGCCCTCTCGACGGGTCAGGTCATGGCGCTCACGAGCGCGGATATCAGCGTGCTCAGCTCGGATCAGCTCGGCTCGCTCTCGACGGCGGATATCGCCGCACTGAAGACCTCGCAGGTCGCCTCGCTCACGACCGCGCAAGTCGGCACACTGTCGACGGCGCAGGTCGCATCGCTCACGAACGCCCAGGTGGCGGCGCTGTCGACGACGCAGGTCGGCGCGCTCTCGACGGCGCAGGTCGGCGCAATGTCGACGGTGCAGGTCGCGTCGCTGTCGAACGCGGATGTGGCCGCGCTCAGCTCGGATCAGCTCGGCGCGCTCTCGAACGGCGACATCGCCGCGCTCAAGACCGCGCAAGTCGCCGCGCTCACGACCGCGCAGGTCGGCGCGTTGTCGACGGGGCAGGTCGCGTCGCTCACGACCGCGCAGGTCGGCGCGCTGACGACGGCGCAAGTGGCGAATCTGTCGGCTGACCAGATCGGCTCGCTCTCCACGGCGCAGGTCGCATCGCTGTCCAACGCCGATGTCGCGACGCTCAACTCGACGCAGCTCGGCGCGCTGTCCACCGGCGATATCGCCGCAATGAAGACGGCCCAGGTCGCCGCGCTCACGACCGCGCAAGTCGGCGCGCTCTCGACCGCGCAGGTGAGCGCCCTCACGACCGCCCAGGTCGCCGCGCTCTCCACCGCGCAGGTCGGCGCGCTGACCACGGATCAGATCGGCGCGCTGTCGGGCGCGCAGGTCGCGTCGCTGTCGAACGCGGATGTCGCCGCGCTCAGCTCGAACCAGCTCGGCGCGCTCACCACGGGCGATATCGCCGCGCTGAAGACCGCGCAAGTCGCCGCGCTCACGACGGCGCAAGTCGGCGCGCTCTCGACGACGCAAGTCGGCGCGCTTTCGACGACGCAAATCGCATCGCTGTCCAACGCGCAGGTCACGTCGCTCAACACCGACCAGCTCGGCGCGCTCTCGACAGGCGACATCGCCGCGATGAAGACGAGCCAGGTCGCCGCGCTCACGAGCACGCAGGTCGGCGCGCTGTCCACCACGCAGGTGAGCGCCCTCACGACCGGGCAGGTCGCCGCGCTCACGACCGCGCAGGTCGGCGCCCTGACAACCGACCAGATCGGCGCGCTGTCGACGTCGCAAGTCGCGTCGCTGTCCAATGCCGATGTGGCGTCGCTCAGCAGCACCCAGATCGGCGCGCTCTCGAACGGCGACATCGCCGCGCTCAAGACCGCGCAAGTCGCGGCGCTCACGACCGCCCAGGTCGGCGCACTGTCCACCGCGCAGGTCGCCGCCTTCACGAGCGCGCAAGTCGGCGCGCTCACGACTTCGCAGATCGCTTCGCTCAGCACGGATCAGGTCGGCGCGCTCTCCACCGGCGACATCGCCGCGATGAAGACGAGCCAGATCGGCGCGCTGACGACCTCGCAGGTCGGCGCGCTCTCGACGACGCAGATCGGCGCGCTGTCCAACGCGCAAGTCGGCTCGCTCAGCAGCGCGCAAGTCGGCGCGCTGTCCACGGAGCAGGTCGGCGCGCTCTCCACGGCGCAGGTCGCGTCGCTGTCTAACGCCGATGTCGCCGCGCTCTCCACGGATCAGCTCGGCGCGCTGACGACCGCCGATATCGCCGCGCTCAAGACGAGCCAGATCGGCGCACTGACGACCTCGCAGGTCAGCCAGCTTTCCACGACGCAAGTCGGCGCGCTGACGAACGCACAGGTCGGCTCGCTCAGCTCGACGCAGGTCGGCGCGCTGTCGTCCGCGCAGATCGGCGCGATGACGACCGGCCAGATCGCGTCGCTGTCCAACGCCGATGTCGCGGCACTGAGCAGCGACCAGTTGAGCGCGCTGTCCGCCGGCGACATCGCCGCGCTCAAGACGGCGCAAGTCGCCGCGCTGACGACCGCGCAGGTCGGTGCGCTCTCGACCGCGCAAGTCGGCGCGCTCACGACCACGCAGATCGCCTCGCTGTCCAGCGCGCAGGTCGCGACGCTCAGCACGGATCAGCTCGGCTCGCTCTCGAATGCCGACATCGCCGCGCTGAAGACGTCGCAAGTGGCCGCGCTCACGACCGCGCAGGTCGGCGCGCTGTCCACCGCGCAGGTGGGCGCCCTGACCAACGCGCAGATCGGCGCGTTGACGAGCACGCAGGTCGGCGCGTTGTCGACCGATCAGATCGGCGCGCTGTCGACCGGTCAGGTCATGTCGATGACCAACGCGGACGTCTCCGCGCTCACGACGACGCAACTCGGCGCGCTGTCGACGGGCGACATCGCCGCGCTGAAGACGGCGCAAGTGGCCGCGCTCACGACTGCGCAGGTCGGCGCGCTCTCCACCACGCAAGTGAGCGCGCTCACGACCGCGCAGGTCGCCGCGCTCTCCACCACGCAGGTCGGCGCACTCACGACGACGCAGGTCGCCGCGCTGTCCACCTCGCAGGTGAGCGCGCTCAGCAACGCCGATGTCGCCGCGATGAGCGCGGATCAGCTCGGCGCGTTGTCGGGCAGCGATATCGCCACGATGAAGACCGCGCAAGTCGCCGCGCTCACGACGACGCAAGTGGGCGGCCTGTCCACGGCGCAGGTCGCGTCGCTCACGACGGCGCAGATCGGCGCGCTCACGACCGCGCAGGTCGGCGCGCTGACGACCGATCAGATTGCCGCGCTCTCGACGTCGCAGGTCGCGTCGCTGTCGAACGCCGATGTCGCCGCGCTCGGCACCAGCCAGATCGGCGCACTGTCGGCGGATGACATCACCGCGATGAAGACGGCGCAGGTCGCCGCGCTCACGACCACGCAGGTGTCGTCGCTGTCGACCGCGCAGGTCGCCGCGCTGACGACCGCGCAGGTCGCCTCGCTGTCCAACGCGCAAGTGTCGGCGCTGAACTCGGACCAGCTCGGCTCGCTGACGGGCGCCGATATCGCCGCGCTGAAGACGGCGCAAGTCGGTGCGCTCACGACCTCGCAGGTCGGCGCGCTCTCCACGGCGCAGGTCGCCGCGCTCACGACGGCTCAGGTCGGCGCGCTCTCGACCACGCAAGTGGGAGCGCTCTCCACCGCACAGGTGGGCGCGCTCTCCACGGCGCAGGTCGCGTCGCTGTCCAACGCCGATGTCGCCGCGCTCAACACCGATCAGCTCGGCGCGCTTTCGAACACCAGCATCGCGGCGCTGAAGACCGCGCAGGTCTCGGCGCTGACGACCTCGCAAGTGGGCGCGCTGTCCACCTCGCAAGTGGGCGCGCTCACGACCGCGCAGGTCGGCGCGCTGACCACCGCGCAAGTGGGCGCGCTGACGACCGGCCAGATCGGCGCGTTGTCGAGCGGGCAGGTCGCGTCGCTGTCCAATGCGGATGTCGCGGCGCTGAACAGCGACCAGCTCGGCGCGCTGTCGACCGACGACATCACCGCGCTGAAGACCGCGCAGGTCGCCGCGCTGACGACGAGCCAAGTGGGCGCGCTGTCCACGAGTCAGGTCGCTTCGCTGACGACGGCTCAGGTCGCGTCGCTCACGACGTCGCAGGTGGCGTCGCTGAACACGGATCAGCTCGGCGTGCTGTCGAACGCGGATATCTCGTCGCTGAAGACCGCGCAGGTCGCCGCCCTGACGACCGCGCAAGTGGGCGCGCTGTCCACGTCGCAGATCGGCGCGCTGTCCACGGCGCAGGTCGCCGCGCTGACGACCGCGCAAGTGGGCGCGCTGTCCACCACGCAGATGGGCGCGCTGTCAACCGGCCAGATCATGAGCCTGACCAACGCGGACGTGACGGCGCTGAGCGCCGATCAGATCGGCGCGCTGTCGAATAACGACATCGCCGCGTTGAAGACGTCGCAGGTCGCCGCGCTCACGACCGCGCAGGTCGGCGCATTGTCCACGGCGCAGGTGACCGCGCTGACGACCGCGCAGATCGGCGCGCTGACGACCACGCAAGTGGGCGCCCTGACGACCGACCAGCTCGGCGCGCTGTCCACCACGCAAGTGGCCTCGCTCTCGAACGCGGATGTCGCGGCGTTGAGCGGCAGCCAGCTCGGCGCGCTGTCCGCGAACGACATCGCGTCGCTGAAGACCGCGCAGGTCGCCGCGCTGACGACCTCGCAGGTCGGCTCGCTGTCGACGGCGCAAGTCGGCGCGCTGACGACCGCGCAAGTGGCGTCGCTCACGAACGCGCAGGTGGCGTCGCTGACCACGGATCAGATCGGTTCGCTGTCGACGGCGGACATCGCCGCGATGAAGACCGCCCAGGTCGGTGCGCTCACGACCTCGCAGGTGGGCGCGCTTTCCACGACTCAGGTGGGCGCGCTGACGAATGCGCAGATCGGCTCGCTCAGCACGTCGCAAGTCGGCTCGCTGTCGACGGAGCAGGTGGGCGCGCTGTCGGCGTCGCAGGTTTCGTCGCTGTCCAACGCCGACGTGGCCGCGCTGAACACGGATCAGCTCGGCGCGCTCTCGACCGCCGATATCGCCGCGCTGAAGACCGCGCAGGTCGCATCGCTGACGTCGGCGCAGGTGGGCGCGCTGTCCACCGCGCAGGTGGGCGCGCTGAGCAACGCGCAGATCGGCTCGCTGACGACCTCGCAGGTGTCGGCCCTGACGACGACGCAAGTAGCCGCGCTCTCGACGACGCAAGTCGCGTCGCTGACGAACGCGGACGTCGCGGCGCTCAACAGCGACCAGCTCGGCGCGCTGTCGAACGACGACATCACGGCGCTGAAGACCGCGCAGGTCGCCGCGCTGACGACCGCGCAAGTGGGCGCGCTGTCGACCGGCCAGGTCGGCGCGCTGACCACGGCGCAGGTGGCGTCGCTCACGAACGCGCAGGTGGCGTCGTTGAGCTCCGATCAGCTCGGCTCGCTGACGACCGGCGACATCGCCGCGATGAAGACGTCGCAGGTCGCCGCGCTGACGACGACGCAAGTGGGCGCGCTGTCCACCACGCAGGTGGGCGCGCTGACCACGGCGCAGATCGGGTCGCTGACGGTGCCGCAACTGGGCGCGTTGTCGGCCGATCAGATCGGCGCGCTGTCGACGACGCAGGTCGCCGCGCTGACCAACACCGACGTCGCGGCGCTGAGCTCGGATCAGCTCGGCGCGCTCTCCACGGCGGATGTCGCGGCGCTGAAGACCGGCCAGGTCGCGGCGCTGACGACGAGTCAGGTGTCCGCGCTGTCGACCAGCCAGATCGCAGCGCTGGCGTACTCGCAGGTGGCGTCGTTCACGACGTCGCAGGCGAGCGCGCTGACGTCCACGCAGATCGGCGCGTTCTCGACCGGTCAGATCGCGTCGCTGTCCAACGCCGATCTGGCCGCGCTGAACGGCGATCAGCTCGGCGCGTTCTCGGCGGAAGATATCGCCGCGCTGAAGACCGGCCAGGTCGCATCGCTGACGACGGCGCAGGTGGGCGGGCTCACCAGCACGCAAGTGGCCGCGCTGACGACGACGCAGGTGGCGTCGCTCACGACCACGCAGGTGGCTTCGCTCAGCACGGATCAGCTCGGCTCGTTCTCGACGGGCGACATCGCCGCGCTGAAGACCGGCCAGGTCGCATCGCTGACGAATGCGCAGATCGGTTCGCTGTCGGCATCGCAAATGGCGGCCTTCGCGTACTCGCAGGTGGCGGCGTTCACGGCGTCCCAGGTGCAGAGCGGGCTGACGACGTCGCAGATCGCGGGCATGTCGACCGGCCAGATCGCCTCGCTGACGACGGGCGATGTCGCCGCGATGACGCTGGATCAGATCGGCGCATTGTCCACCGACGACATGACGGCGCTGAAGACGGCGCAGGTCGCCGCGCTGACGACGACACAGGTGTCGGCGCTGACGACGACGCAGATCGCCGCGCTGACGACGACGCAGGTTCACTCGATGACCAACGCGCAGATCGGAGCGCTGTCGAACGATCAGATCTCGTATCTGAACCTCTAAGGGCGTCCTCGCGCGAACCCGGAAGCCATCGCAGGAACGGCTTCCGGGCGCGCCGGGCGACTCGCTTTATACTCTTCGCGGGCGTACGTTCATCGTACGCCCGCTTTTTTTTGGGCCGCGCGGGCACGAACCGCTAAAGTCGCGCGCCTCTCGCGCCGTCATTCCAGACTGCTCGCGCGGCACGGGGCCGCACGAGATTGCCGGAAAAAACCGGTTCGACACCGGATGGGTCAATGGCCAGCGAAACGAATCTGACAGACGTACTGCTCAAGCAGATCAACAACGGACAAGCCGGCGCTGCGCTCAAGCGGATCGGCGATCTCCTGCGCAACGATCCGAATCATCCCGGACTGCTGACGCTGCAGGCCGAAGGCTTGCGCATGTCGGGCCGCCATGCCGAGGCCATCGAGTCGTACCGGCGGGCGGGCGCCGTCGGCGGCGGTGCGCGCAACTGGCTCGTCGCGGGGCTGCTGCTGGGCGGCGAGCGCCGCACGGACGAAGCGCTCAAATGCCTCATGTTCGGCATCGCCGAAGATCCCGGCAACGAAGAAGTGCTCAACGCGCTCGTTACGACGCTCTTCAATGCGAACCGTTATCGCGAGGGCGTGCTTTTCGCGCGGCGTCTCCTGTCGCTCACCCGCAACGAGCAGTTCCTGACCAACGCGGCCCTGCTTCTGCAAAGCAACGAGATGCACGAGGAAGCCGCCGAAGTCTTCAAGAAGATCATCGGGCCGGGCGAGGCGAACGCCGCCGTGCTCGGCGCGGCGCTCGTCCCGTCGCGTTTCACGTGCGAATGGGAGTGGATCGAGTCGTTGCAGGCGCGCATTCTCGATCACTACGCAAAGGGTCAATACGGCGCGACGCAGGAATATCCGCTCACGCATCTGACCTGGTGCGCCAACGAGCTCTACAACCTCGAGGTGACGCGCGCCTACGCGAACCGCATGCTGCCGAACGTGCAGCCGTTCGCACCCCGCACGGACAGCGTGCGCGGGCGGGCGCGCATCCGCGTGGGCTATCTGTCCGCCGACTTTTGCAATCACGCGACGATACATCTCATGGCGGGCCTGTTCGAGTCGCACGACCGCGACCGCTTCGAGGTGTTCGCCTACGATCACAGCCCGCGCGACAACTCCGAATACCAGCAGCGCTTTCTGCGTGCCGTCGAGCATCACGTCGATATCACCGCCCTGTCCGATGCCGACGCGGCCGCGCGCATCGCCGCCGACGACATCGACATCCTGTTCGATCTCAAGGGCCACACGGGCTGGGGCCGGCTCGGCATCATGGCGTACCGGCCCGCCCGGCTGCAGGCCGCCTATCTAGGCTATCCGGGCAGCACGGCCGTGCCGTTCATCGATTACCTCGTCGCCGACCGTTTCGTCACGCCCGAAAGCAGTTTCCCGTTCTACACCGAGAAGCTGTGCCGCCTGCCGCATTCGTACCAGTGCAACGACCGCAAGCGCCCGGTCGCCGGAGACCCCGGCACCCGCGAGGCGCAAGGCCTGCCGCCCGACGCAGTCGTGTTCTGCGCGTTCAACCAGTCGTACAAGATCGATCGCGGCAGCTTCACCGTATGGATGCGCGTGCTCGCCGAAGTGCCCGGCAGCGTGCTGTGGCTGCTCGGCCAGAGTCCCGCCGCCGAGCGCAATCTGCGCGCGTATGCCGAACGCCTGGGCGTGCGCGCCGACCGGCTGATCTTCTCAGCGTTCGCGCCGCCCGAGCGGCACATCGCCCGCATGCGTCTTGCCGATGTCGCGCTCGACGCGCTCGTCTGCAACGGCCACACGACCACGTCCGACATGCTGTGGGCCGGCATTCCGGTCGTGACCGCGCGCGGCGCGCACTTCGCGTCGCGCGTCAGCGAAAGCCTGCTGAACGCGATGGACGCGCCCGAACTCGTCGCGCGCAATACCGACGAGATGGTCGAGATCGCCGCCCGCCTCGGCCGCGATGCACGACTGCGAGCCAATCTACGCGCCAAACTGGCGGCAAATATGACCACTGCTCCTCTCTTTGACACCGGGCGTTTTACGCGAAACTTCGAACATGCCATCACCATGATGGTCGAGAAAAACCGCGCCGGCGAGCCGCCGTCCCATCTGGACGTGCCGGATGCGCAATAGAACCGATCTGCAGAGACACGCCCGCGCGTCCCCGCCGGCGTTCCTCCTTCGCGAACGAATCACGGAATCCCTGCCGGGGATGACTTATGAAATTGAATCTGGGTTGCGGCGGCGACTACCGCCAGGGCTGGCTCAACGTCGACAAATGGCCCGACGTGCGTCCCGACCTCGTCATGGACCTGGAAAGCTTCCCCTGGACACTCGAGGACAATAGCGCCGACGAAGTGCTGCTCAAGCACGTGCTGACCAACATCGGCCAGTCGAGCGCGACCTTCGAGCGCTTCATCCAGGAGCTCTACCGCGTCTGCAGGCCGGACGCGCTGATCCGCATCGAGGTGACGCATCCGCGGCACAAGGACTTTCTGTCCGATCCTTCGCAGGTGCGCGGCATCATCCCTGAAATGTTCGCGTGCTTCGATCTGCGCACGGTCGAACTGTGGCAGGCGAACGGCCTGCCGGGCACGCCGCTCGCCAAGCGCCTGCGCGTCGATTTCGAGCGCGTGGACCTGAAGTATCAGCTGAGCCCGACGTGGGAGCGGGAGCGCGCGGAAGGACGCATCGACACCGCAGGCATCGCGCATGCGATCGACACTTACAACAACGTCGTCGAGTCCATCGATATCGTGCTGCGCGCCCGCAAGCCGTTCAGGCCCGGCCATGCGCTGCGCACCGTCGACGCGGTCTGCATCGACCGGCGCGGCGGCATGGGCGACGTGCTCATGGCGCTCGCGGCGGCCAAGGCGCTCAAGGCGCTCTCGGAGCGGTCCGTCGTCGTGCTGACGGCGCCCGAGTTTCGCCGGCTTGCGCAAGCGTGCCCGCATGTCGATCACGTCGTGCACGACACATCGGCGCTGCACGATCTCTACGCCAACGTGCGCTATCACGAAGTCGGGCCCGCGGCCTACGGCCTGTCGCGCTTTCATCAGGTCGACGCCTATCTCAACGCGTTCGGCGTGTCGGCCGATGCGGACATCAAGAATCTCGAACTGAACACTGGCGAGCAGGCCGACGAAAAGATCGCACGTCTGATCGATTCGTGGCCCGCGCTCGCGCCCGGCCGCCGCCGCGTGCTGCTGCATGCCGCGCAGGGCAATCCGAACCGCACGTGGCCGATGGCGCGCTGGGATGCGCTCGCATCGGCGCTCGTCGAGGCGGGGCATCAGGTGGTCATCATCGGCACGACCGGCGTGGCGGACAAGCCCGCCGCGATTCCGCAAGTCGACGGCGTGCTGAGCGCGGTCGATGCGCTGGACGCGCTCGAGACGGTCGCGCTGATGCGCCGCTCCGATGCGCTCGTGTCCGCGGACAACGGCCCGATCCATCTGGCGGGCGCGAGCGACATCGCGATCGTCGGCCTGTTTTCGGTAGTGACGGCGGCGTGCCGCATTCCGTACCGGCACGGTCAGGCGATGTGGCGCGCCGAGGAAGTCCGCCCTTCTTGCAAGTTCTACCCCTGCTATCACCAGATGCACGACGACGCGGTGTTCGCGCCTTTCATGACGCGCATTCAGCAAGGCGTGCTTATGGTGAACGAACTCTTTTCGAACTGGTGTTCCGATGGCGGTTCATTCTCCTGCATGAAAGAGCAGATCACCGTGCCGATGGTGATGGACGCGCTCTCGCGGTTAATCGGATAAAGGGTTAATCGGCGCAGTCGGCCGATTAACGGGTTTGGGGTTAACGCGTGTGAATCGGCTGGACGTTTGCAGACGTCGAAAGTAATCCGCTTTGCACGATGTTTTTTGTCAGCACGGCGTGAGCGCGCCGTAAAGCGCAAACCCTTTGCGGCCGCGCTCGCGCCCGCCCCGCGGCCCTCGCCGGCGAATCATCCGAAACTCGCAAAATCGATGGCCTAAAGTTTTTCGGCGGGGGGCCGCTAACCACAAGTAGGCGGCCGGCTATAACGCGTGATTGCAGACCGCCACGCAAATTAGACGGTGCTCCACCAATAGATCTCTTAGGAGAAGAATCATGATCGGTATCAACAGCAACATCAACTCGCTGGTCGCTCAGCAGAATCTTAACGGCACGCAAAGCGCGCTGTCGTCGGCAATCACCCGCCTCTCGTCGGGCAAGCGCATCAACAGCGCGGCAGACGACGCGGCCGGTCTCGCGATCGCTTCGCGCATGACCTCGCAGATCAATGGCCTGAACCAGGGCGTGTCGAACGCGAACGACGGCGTGTCGATGGTGCAAACCGCATCGGCTGGCCTGAACCAGATCGCCGACAACCTGCAACGTATCCGCCAGCTCGCCGTGCAGGCTTCGAGCGGCTCGCTCTCGGCATCGGACCAGTCCGCGCTGCAGTCGGAAGTGTCGCAGCGTATCGCCGAAGTGAACCGTATCTCTTCGCAAACCACGTACAACGGCAAGAACGTTCTCGACGGCTCGCAAGGCACCGTGACCTTTCAGGTCGGCGCGAACGTCGGCCAGTCGATCTCGATCAACCTGAGCCAGAACATGTCGGCTGCGACGCTCAACTCGGGCACGAACGGCGCGAACCCGCAAGCCGGCACGACGCTCGGCACGCTCACGAATCTGTCGCTGGACGACACCGGCGGCGACGATACGGCGAACACGACGACCGCGCACGCGATCACCCAGATCAACGTGGTTGCGGACGGCAAGGGCGGCTATTCCTACACCGACCAGAACAACCAGACGCTGACGACCGTGGCCGACGGCGGCAACTTCGACCCGTCCAAGGTCTTCGCGACCGCGAGCGGCAAGATCACCGGCACGGTCGGCAACGGCACGAACGCCGGCATCCCGGCAGCCGACGATTCGCAAGGCACGACCATCGCCAACAACAGCACGGTCCAGTCCGTGTCGTCGATCGACCTCACGAAGACCGACGGCGCCTCGATGGCGATCGAAGCGATCGACAACGCGCTGCAGACGGTGAACAGCGCCCAGGCAACGCTCGGCGCAGTGCAGAACCGCTTCAGCTCGGTGGCTTCGACGCAGCAAGAGCAGTCGACCAACCTGTCGCAGGCGCAATCGCAGATCACCGACGCGAACTTCGCGCAGGAAACCGCGAATCTGTCGAAGGCTCAAGTGCTGCAACAAGCTGGCATCTCGGTGCTGGCGCAAGCGAACTCGATGCCGCAGCAGGTTCTGAAGCTCCTCGGCTAATCTTCATAGCCGATGTCGTAGCCGGCGCGATCCGTACACCGCGCGCCGGACGAAGCAGGACCATGCAGTAGAAGCAACGCAGTCAGCGCACCGGGAGCTCGTCTCCCTGTGCGCATTTCCGGGACGGAAATGTCCCGCCCCATTTCAAGCGATCGAGACGCACCAGGACTGGAGCACACATGACCACCGTAGCCACGACAACGGGTTCCACTGTCGATCCGACCAGCGCCGTCCAGCAGGCCGCGCAGTCGATCATCAGCGGGTCCACGAACTCGACGATGGACGTGAACTCGCTCGTCAGCGCGCTCGTCAACGCGAAGGTCGCGGGGCAGACCGACACGCTGAACAGCAAGAAGACGGCCGACAACACGCAGCTCACGGCGATCGGCACGCTCAAGTCCGTCATGTCGCTCTTGCAGAGTTCGCTCACGAATCTCGCCAACGGCACCACGCTCTCCAGCTTCACCGCGACCGCGGACGGCAACGGCCTCACGGCCACCGCCGGGAGCGGCGCCGTCGCGGGCAGCTACGCGGTCAGCGTCACCAACATCGCCACGTCGCAGTCGATCACCTCGGGCGCCTTCAAGACGTCGGATGCGCTCGGCGCGGGCACCCTGAAGCTCAGCATCAACGGCAAGTCGAGCACGATCAAGATCGACAGCTCCAACAACACGCTCGCGGGCATCGCATCGGCGATCAATTCGGCGTCGGACAATCCGGGCGTCACGGCGACCGTGATCACCGGCTCGGACGGCGCGCACCTCGTGCTGCGCTCGTCGTCGACGGGTCAGGCAAGCGCGATCAACATCGTCGCGACGCCGACCACCCCGGCGGACGACACGGGCCTTGGCAAGCTCAACGTCACCAGCATCAACTCGACCACGACCACGGACGCGGACGGCAACCCGGTCACGACCTCCGCGCCGACCTCGCTCGACGCCGCGACCAAGGCCAACTGGACGCAGAACGCCCCGGGTCAGGACGCCAACCTGACGATTGCGGGCACGGCGGTCACGAGCGCGAGCAATACGATCACCAACGCGATTTCGGGCGTGACGATGACGCTCGGCTCGGCTTCGGTGGCCTCGTCGCCGCAGACGCTCACGATCGGCCAGGACGTCGACGGCCAGAAGACCGCCATCGAAGCGTTCGTCACCGCGTACAACAACTTCATCAGCACGGCGTCGTCGCTGACGTCGTACGACTCGACGCAGGCAGCCGGATCGCAAGGCGGCGCGCTGCTCGGCGACTCGATGATGAACACGATCAAGAACACCCTGTCGAGCGCGATCAGCAAGGCGATCGGCACGGGCTCGAGCGCGGTGAACCTCGCGTCGATCGGCATCGCGCTGCAACCGGACGGCACGCTCAAGACCGACGAGACCGCCCTCACCAACGCGCTGACCAGCAGCACCGGCACGGTCGCGTCGCTGTTCAATTCGACGAACGGCGTCGCCGCGCAACTGAACAACAGCCTGACGTCGTTCCTGCAGACGGGCGGCATCATCGACACGCGCACGACGGCGCTGAACGCCGATCTGTCGAACATCGCGGATCAGCAGACGCAGCTCACCGCTTACACGCAGCAGCTGACGACCGCCTACAACAACCAGTTCACGGCGCTGAACACGCTGATGTCGCAAATGTCGACGCAGGGCAGCTATCTGACGGCGCTCTTCGGCGGCACGAACAGCGCGGGCGCGCTGGCGACGAACAAGAGCTGATGCAGCAAGGATATCGACGAGACATGAACCAGCCAGAACTGATTCAGAACGCCTGGGCGTTGACCGAGGCGATCGAAGAGGCCGTGAGCCAGGAAGACTGGGCTCGCGCCACCGGGCTCGCGCAAGCCCGCGCACCGCTCGTGATGGCGTTGCAGGCCGAACAACCCGCGGACGCGCTCGCGGTCATCCGCAAGATCCAGGCGAGCATCGATGCGGTCGCCGCACGTGCTCAATCGGCCCAGGCAGCGCTTTCGGCAACGTACCGCCGGTCGATGGACGGCGCGAAAGCCGCGAGCCAGTATCATCGGGCCGCGCGGTTCTAAAGTTTTTTGCCGTCGCGCCGATAACAATCTCAAGAACAATAAGAACAACGCGCCGGTCTGGCGGCGCGCTGCTTCGCTCTCGATGCCCGCTTCGGCGGGCATTTTTATTTCGCGGCGCCGCCTCGACGTCCGCCGCCTCAACGTCCCAGCGTCAGCACCAGATAAGTCACATACAACGCCCCATTCCCGAGCAACGCCCACAGCACGATGCCGTTCGCCTTCGCATTGAAGCGCAGCCACGCCGCCGCCGCGAGCGTGATCAGCACGCCGGTCAGCACCTCGATGCGCGGCTCCCAGGGCGTCAGCATGATGCCGATCGCCGGCAGCAACGTCCCTTGAAACACCATCGCCCCGGTGATGTTGCCGAACGCGAGCGTGTCCTTCCCTCGACGCGCCCAAAGAATGCTGTTCACCTTCTCGGGCAGTTCGGTAGCAATCGGAATGATGATGAGCGAGAGCAGCAACGCCGAAATCCCGAGCGCTTGCGACACGCCCTCGACGCCATGAATGAAGCCCTTCGCGCCGCCGACCAGCAACACGATGCCGACGAGAAACTGCAACATGATCGAGCCGAGCGAAGTCCGCAAACCGACACGCGAAGCAAACAACGGCTCGGGCGCCTCCGTTCCGTGCCCGCTCTCGACGAGCTGCGCCGAAGCCCTGAACGTCGAAATCACATAAACGACATACAGTCCGACGAGCCCCACCGCGAACACGGCCCGCACCGGCCACGCATGATGCGGCACGAACATCGCCGCGCACGCGATCAGGAACGCGAACAGAAAGAAGTTGAGATCGCGCACGAACCCGCTGTGCTCCGGCATGATCCGGCCGCGCAAGCCGCGCGACTTGAGAATCGCGACCGTCATCAGGCAGGTCGACAGCGTCGCGAGCATCAGCGGCGCGCCGAGAATCGCGCCGACGCCGATCTCCTCATTGACCGCACGGCTAGGCGTGCCGCCGAGCAGCGCGATGATCGGCACGGTCGTTTCCGGCAATGCGGTGCCGACCGCCGCGAACAGCGAACCGGTCACGCCCTCCGAAATGCCGAGCCGCTCGCCGAGATGTTCGAGCGCATTCGTGAATAGCTCCGACGCGATCAGAATGATCGCGAGCATCAGCCCGAGTTCGACAAAGAGCATCGTCATGCTGCACCTCGCATCGAAGAATGCGGCGGGCGCGCAGGCGTGCGCGAAAGACGGGGATATTGTGATTGTGGGGACACGATGATTCCAGGGCCGGACGTCAAGCGAACCACGATGCGCCACGCGCCGTCCGACCAAGAACGACATAGCGCATCGATGGTCTCGCCAAACCGTTCCGGTCGAACGCGCCACGGCAGCAGAGCCGAGGATGTTGACGCGTTCTCCTTCGCATGCGAAGGAAGGCTACTCCCCAAAGACGGCGCAAGTTTAGCCTGATGCACACGGTTTCAGCAACCCGCGAATAAGCGTATGCCGATCGGATCGTTGTACGCAATGGAGGCATTCGCTAATCTAGCCGCGCCGGGCGCGCCGCTTGCTTCGTGTGCCCAAGCTCATCCACGAACAATAATGAAGATCACGGGAGATCTCATGCGCCTGAAATTCTTCGCCGCGGCTGCGGCGGCTGCCATGCTCGCCGCGCCGACGCTCGCGATGTCGAAGCCGCTCACCGTCTGCACCGAATCGAGCCCGGACGGCTTCGATGTCGTGCAATTCAATTCGCTCGTGACGACGAACGCGTCCGCGGACGTCATCTTCAACACGCTCGTCTCTTACGACGAAGCCGCGAAGAAGGTCGCGCCCTCGCTCGCGGAAAAGTGGGACGTGAGCGGCGATGGCCTGACCTACACGTTCCATCTGCGTCCGAACGTTCAGTTCCAGACGACCGATTACTTCAAGCCGACGCGCCCGCTCAATGCGGATGACGTCGTCTTCACGTTCTCGCGCATGCTCGACGACACGAATCCGTGGCACAAGATCGCGGGCGCGAGCGGCTTTCCGCACGCGCAGTCGATGGGCCTCGTGAAGCTCATCAAGGCCGTATCGAAAGTCGATGACCATACCGTGAAATTCGAGCTCAACGAGCCGAACGCGACCTTCGTGCCGATTCTCACGATGGGCTTCGCGTCGATCTATTCATCGGAATACGCAGACAAGCTGCTGAAGGCGAACCAGCAAACCGATCTGAACAGCAAGCCGGTCGGCACCGGTCCGTTCGTGCTGAAGAGCTACACGAAGGATTCGGTGATCCGCTACGACGTCAATCCGTCGTACTGGGGCGCGAAGCCGAAAATCGATCGCCTGATTTATGCGATCACGCCGGATGCGTCCGTGCGCGCGCAGAAGATCAAGGCGGGCGAATGCCAGATCGCGCTGTCGCCGAAGCCGCAGGACGTGCTCGACGCGAAGAAGGACAAGTCGCTGAAAGTGAGCGAAGCACCCGCGTTCATGACCGCGTTCGTCGCGCTCAACACGCAGAAGAAGCCGCTCGACAATCCGAAGGTGCGTCAGGCGATCAACATGGCGTTCGATCGCACGACCTACATGAAGACCGTGTTCGACAATACGGGCACGCCCGCCGTGAATCCGTATCCGCCGAATACGTGGAGCTATGACAAGAGCATCGCGGCGTACAAGTACTCATCGGCGGATGCGAAGAAGCTGCTCGCCGATGCGGGCTTCCCGAACGGCTTCGACACGACGATCTGGGTGCGCCCGAACGGCAGCGTGCTGAATCCGAATCCGAAGGCCGGCGCCGAGTTGCTGCAGGCCGACCTCGCGAAGATCGGCGTGAAGGCGCAGGTGAAAGTGATCGAATGGGGCGAGCTGATCAAGGAAGCCAAGCAAGGACAGCACGACATGCTGTTCATGGGCTGGGCCGGCGATAACGGCGACCCGGACAACTACATGTCGCCGCTCTTCAGTTGCAATGCGGTGAAGTCGGGCATCAACTTCGCGCGCTACTGCGACAGCCAGCTCGACAAGCTCATCGCCGACGGCAAATCGACGGCCGATGTCGCGAAGCGCACGAAGGCGTATGTCGACGCGCAGAAGATCATCCACGATCAGGCGCTGTGGATTCCGCTCGTGTATCCGACGGCCGCCGCGCTGACGCGCGCGAACGTCAGCGGTTACAACGTGAGCCCGTTCGGGCGCGTGAACTTCGGCGCTGTTTCCGTGCAGTGAGTCAACTCAGGCCGGCGTGAAGCGGATCACGCCGTCGTCGCCGGTCTGACGCTTCAACGTGCCATCGAGCCAAAGCAGATTCAGGTGCGCGAGCGCTTCGCCGAGCGCGAACGTCATCTGGTGAATGTCGAGCTTGCGCTTGAACATGATCGGCACGATATCGGCGGCGCTGCACGGCTTTTGCGCGCACGCGTCGCGCACTTCCGCGAGCCGCGCGCGATGATGCTCCCGTAATTGCCCGATACGCGTCTGCACGCCGCGAAACGGCTTGCCGTGCGAAGGGAACGCGAGCGTATCGGCGGGCATCGACTCGTAGCGGCCGAGCGATTCCAGATACAACGCGAGCGGATTGCCTTCCGGCTCGACCGCGAACACCGATACGTTCGTCGAAATGCGCGGCAACACCATGTCGCCGGAGATGAGCAGCTTGTCGGCGGCACAGAACAGCGCGCTATGTTCCGGCGAATGGCCGTAGCCCGACACCACTTCCCAATCGCGTCCGCCGATACGGATGACATCGCCATTGCGAATACGGCGATATTCAGCGGGAATCGAAGGCACGAGCGTCGGGTAATAGCTGTCGCGCTTGCGCAGCGCGTCGAGCGAGGATTCGTCCGTCAGGCCGTGCGCCGCGAAATGCGCCGCCGCCCGCTCGCCGCCCGCGTTGGAGCCGTCGCCGGCGGCCATCACGCGGCCCATCGCGTATTCGCCGAGCGAAATCCACAGGCGCACGTTCCAGCGATGCTTGTCGCCGCCCTTGCAGAGCCAGTCGGCCAGGCCCAGATGATCCGGGTGGCAATGCGTGACGATCACGCGCAGCACTGGCAGGCCGTCGAGCAGGGTGTCGAACACGCGCTCCCAGTTCGCGCGGATCGTGTCGCTCGAAATGCCGCAATCGACGATGCTCCAGCCCTTTACGCCGTCGATTTCGTCGCGCAGCAGCCAGAGATTGATGTGATCGAGCGCGAACGGCAGCGGCATGCGCAGCCAGAAAACGCCCGGCGCCACTTCCATGACGCCGCCCGATTCCGGCAATGCATCCGCGAAAACATAGTCGAGCTGGTGTTCGAGTGCGTTCATTCGGTCCCTGCCTCCGGGTTTGCGCCGCGTTGCAATTTGGCGAAGTTGACGATAACGTAAACGTCCATTCTAACGTTGAACGCGCAATCTGCGCTGCCGGCCCGCGATGACTCAACCGACGCATTACACGATCACCGAACTGGCGCGCGAGTTCGACATCACGCCGCGCGCCATCCGCTTCTACGAAGACCAGGGCCTGCTCGCGCCGAAGCGCGAAGGTGCGAACGGCCTGAGGCGCGTGTATTCGCCGCGCGACCGCACGCGGCTGAAACTCACGCTGCGCGGCAAGCGGCTCGGCTTCACGCTGTCGGAAATTCGCACGCTGCTCGATCTCTATGATTCGCCCACCGGCACGGCCACGCAGTTGCAGGCTTTCGTGGATACGATCGCCGCGCACCGCGAAGTGCTCGAGCGTCAACGGGAAGACCTGAACACGACGCTGGCCGAACTTGCCGCGTATGAGGAGCAAGGCCGAGCGCTAATCGCAGCAGGAACGGAAAGGCGCGCGCGCAAACCCAAAGCGGCATGACGTGACTTCCACACACGAAGCGCAGGGCCGACATGAATCATTTCCCCAAGCTGCTCTCGTCGCAAATCGGCTTCGATGTCGCCAAGACGATACTCGAAGGCTTCGAGCATCATTACCGTGTGTTCCGCGAAGCCGCGGTCAGGGCGAAGGATCTGTTCGAGCACGGCGAATGGCTCGCGCTGCAGCAGCTCGCGCGCGACCGCATCGCGTCGTATGACGAACGTGTCGCGGAATGCGTGGCGCAGCTCGAAGACGAATACGACGCCGAGAACATCGACGACGACGTGTGGCAGCAGATCAAGCTGCATTACATCGGCTTGCTGACGACGCACCGGCAGCCGGAATGCGCGGAAACGTTCTTCAACTCGGTGTGCTGCAAGATCCTGCATCGCTCGTACTTCAACAACGATTTCATCTTCGTGCGGCCGGCCATCTCGACCGAGTACATCGAGAACGACGAACCCGCCGCGAAACCCACGTATCGCGCGTATTACCCCGAGAGAGACGGTCTCGCCGCGACGCTCGAGCGCATCGTCACGAACTTTCAGCTGGAACCGCCGTTCGAGGACCTGCCGCGCGACGTGCAATGCGTGATGCAGTCGCTGCGCGATGCCTTCGGCGATCTCAGGCCCGCGCCGAACTTCCAGATTCACGTGCTTTCGTCGCTGTTTTTCCGGAACAAGGCGGCGTATATCGTCGGGCGCATCATCAACGGCGACGCACTGCTGCCCTTCGCCATCGCGGTGCGGCACACGTCGCCGCGCCTGCTCGCGCTCGATACCGTGCTGCTGTCGCGCGAGCAGGTGCTCATCATCTTCAGCTTCTCGCACTCGTATTTTCTCGTCGACATGGAAGTGCCGTCCGCGTACGTGCAGTTCCTGCGCACCATCATGCCGCGCAAGCCGAAGGCCGAAATTTATACGTCGGTGGGCTTGCAAAAGCAGGGCAAGAACGATTTTTATCGCGACTTGCTGCACCATCTGTCGCACTCGAGCGACAAGTTCATCGTCGCGCCGGGGATCAAGGGGCTCGTGATGATCGTCTTCACGCTGCCTTCGTTTCCGTACGTGTTCAAGCTCATCAAGGACGCGTTCCCGCCGCCGAAGGAAACCACGCGACAGAAGATCCAGGACAAGTACCTGCTCGTGAAGCGTCATGATCGTCTGGGACGCATGGCCGATACGCTCGAATATTCGAGCGTCGCGCTGCCCGTCGGGCGCCTCGACGACGCGCTCATCCGCGAGCTGAAAAAGGAAGCGCCTTCGATGATCGAGTACGAAGGCGACAATCTCGTCATCAAGCACGTGTATATCGAGCGCCGCATGGTGCCGCTCAATCTCTTTCTGCAGAACGCGAGCGCCGACGAAATCGATCACGGCATCAAAGAGTATGGCGATGCGATCAAACAATTGATCCAGGCCAACATCTTCCCCGGCGACATGCTGTACAAGAACTTCGGCGTGACGCGGCACGGTCGCGTCGTGTTTTACGACTACGATGAAATCGAGTATCTGACCGATTGCAACGTGCGCCGCGTGCCGCCGCCGCGCTTCGAAGAGGACGAGTTGTCGGGCGAACCGTGGTATACCGTCGGGCCGCACGATATCTTTCCTGAAACGTACGGCACATTTCTGCTCGGCGATCCACGCGTGCGCGACGCGTTCATGCGCCATCACGCGGATTTTTTCGATCCCGCGCTCTGGCAGCATCACAAGGAACAACTGCTGCGCGGCGAACTCGCCGATTTCTTTCCCTATGACCGGGACGTCCGATTCTGCATCCGCTATCCGGAGCGGTTCGCGAAGCCCGGCCGACCGGATGCGCGTGCCGCCTGACGCGCGCGCGTCCTGCTTTGACCATCGATCATGAACCACACCGACGACAACAACGAAACCCCGAATCCGCTCGCCCATCTCTTCGCGAACAACCAGAACTGGGTCGAGCGCAAGCTGGCCGAAGACGCCGAGTTCTTCCAGCGTCTCGCGCATCAGCAGGCGCCCGAATATCTGTGGATCGGCTGCTCGGATTCGCGCGTGCCGGCGAACCAGATCATCGGCTTGCCGCCGGGCGAGGTGTTCGTGCACAGAAACATCGCGAACGTGGTCGTGCACTCGGATCTCAACTGTCTGTCCGTGATCCAGTTCGCCGTCGATCTGCTGAAGGTGAAGCACATCATGGTCGTCGGCCATTACGGCTGCTCGGGCGTGGGCGCGGCGCTCGTCGGGCGGCGTGTCGGCCTCGCCGATAACTGGCTGCGCCATGTCGAGGACGTGCGCGAAAAGCACGCCGCGCTCCTCGAAGACTGGCCGATCGGCGACGCGCGGCATCGCCGGCTCGTGGAGCTGAACACGATCGAACAGACCATCAACGTGTGCCGCACGACCATCGTCAACGATGCATGGGCGCGCGGACAGGAACTCACCGTGCACGGCTGGACCTACGGCGTGCACGATGGCCGCTTGCGCAACATGGGCATGATGATCGGCGCATCGGACGAGATCGATCCGGTGTATCAGTCGTGCATCGCCGCGATGAGCCGCAGCGGCGCGCATTCCGCCGAAAACGATGTCCTCGCCTCCGATGCGGCGCTTGCCGCTCGCATGGGCGATGTTCCCGAAGTCATCAAAGGCGTCATCAAGGAGCTGAAACATGAGTGAGACACAGAACGATCCGGTCGTCATCGTCGCGGCGGCGCGCACGCCGATGGCGGCGTTCCAGGGCGATTTCGCCGCGTTGACCGCACCGCAACTCGGCGCGGCGGCGATTCGCGCGGCGGTCGAGCGCGCGGGCCTGGCTCCCGAGCAGGTCGGCGAAGCCATCATGGGCTGCGTGCTGCCCGCGGGACAAGGCCAGGCGCCCGCGCGTCAGGCTGCGCTCGGCGCCGGCTTGCCGCTTTCCACCGGCTGCACGACGATCAACAAGATGTGCGGCTCCGGCATGCGCGCCGCGATGTTCGCGCACGACATGCTGCTCGCGGGCTCTGCGGATGTGATCGTCGCGGGCGGCATGGAAAGCATGACGAATGCGCCGTATCTGCTGCCGAAGGCGCGCGGCGGCATGCGCATGGGGCATGGTCAGGTGCTCGATCACATGTTCCTCGACGGGCTCGAGGACGCGTATGAGAAAGGCCGCCTGATGGGCACGTTCGCGGAGCAATGCGCTTCGTCGTATGCGTTCTCGCGCGAGTCGCAGGATGCGTTCGCGGTCGAATCGCTGCAGCGTGCGAAACGCGCGAACGATGACGGCTCGTTCAAGTGGGAGATCGCGCCGGTAACGGTGCAGGGCAGGAAAGGCGATACCGTCGTCGAGCGCGACGAACAGCCGTTCAAGGCCAACATCGAGAAGATTCCGTCACTCAAGCCTGCCTTTGCGAAAGACGGGACGGTGACAGCGGCGAATTCGTCATCGATTTCGGATGGCGCCGCAGCGCTCGTGATGATGCGCGAATCGACAGCGAAGCGGCTCGGCGTGAAGCCGGTTGCGCGCGTCGTCGGGCACAGCACGTTCGCGCAGCAGCCCGCGCTTTTCACGACGGCGCCCGTCGGCGCGATCAGCAAGCTCTTCGAGAAGAACGGCTGGCGCGCGGGCGATGTCGATCTGTACGAGATCAACGAAGCGTTCGCCGTGGTGACGATGGCCGCGATGCGCGAGCATGATCTGCCGCACGACAAGGTCAATGTGAATGGCGGTGCGTGTGCGCTCGGGCATCCGATCGGGGCGTCGGGGGCGCGGATTCTGGTGACGTTGATCGGGGCGTCGAAGGCGCGCGGGTTGAAGCGTGGCGTCGCGAGCCTGTGTATTGGCGGAGGGGAGGCTACGGCGATGGGGGTGGAACTGGTTTAATTGGGTTGAGCCGGTCCGTGCGTTGTGCGCCGGGCCGGCGTTGCTGTCAGTCGAAGGGGTTGATCAACTTGACGCCCACCTTCTCGAAATCCCTGACGTTGCGTGTAACGATTGTCAGTCCATGCGAAATCGCCGTCGCGGCGATGAGCTTGTCCAAAGCCGGTTCAGGATGCTGAGCACAGATCGTCCCCCACAGCTCACTTATTTCCTTGCTGACGGGCAGGATATTTTCCTCGTATTCGCGCAAAACACCTTTCAACCACGATTCGATTGTGGCGGCCTGCACCGCGTCGCCTCTGCGACGAAGCCGCTCGACGCCGCGGCGAAGCTCCCCGACGGTAATCGCGGAGAGATGAATCTCATGCTTATGGAGCGAGGCCTGACGGAAGAAGGCGCGAACACCCCGATTCGCGCGCTGCAGCCTTCTAAACACAGCGTCTTAAATAATGCAGCATAATCTATGTAGAACCTTGTTTGGTCTAACCCAGTGTCGGAAACAGGCCTCGACGGCCTTGAGGACTTCGAGGAGCGTTGCGAAGTAGCGGTTATGTAATGCCAGACGCCTTGTCAGCTTCCAGACACGCTCGATCGGCGCCAGTTGCGGACTATATGGCGGCAGAAACAGCAAAGTCAGGTGCCGTC
>NZ_FCOX02000037.1 GCF_900044055.2 Caballeronia calidae
TTCGCCTTGGCCAGCAGCGCATCGATCTGTTCTTTGAGTTCCAGCTCGGCTTTCTTCATCCGCTCGTAACTCATCGCCTTATGACGCGACGCATTGGCCTTGATCTTCGTGCCGTCAACGGCAATCGTCCCGAGCTTGACCAGTCCGCATTCCTTGGCCAGCTTCACCACTTGCACAAACAGGTCCGACAGTTCCTTCAAGTGAAAGGCGCGAAAGTCGCAAAGCGTGCGATGCGCCGGATAGTTGCCCGCGGCGAGGACCCGGAACGCGACATCTTCATGCAGCTTCCTGGCCAGCTTGCGCGACGAGAACACCCCGGTCGCATAGCCGTAGACGAGCACCTTCACCATCATCGCCGGATGAAAGGGTTGATTGCGCGGGCCGCCGCCCGCATACCGCGCATGGAAGCTTGACAGGTCGAGCGAATCCACCGTGTCGCTGATGTAATAGGCCAGGTGCCCTTCAGGCAGCCAGTCTTGCAGCGCGTGGGGCAGCAACATCTGCTGCTGCGGCTCGTAGGGAAGATAGCTTATTGGCATCTCCTAACAACGCTTACCCGGCTCGGCCGGATGACATCAGATTTCTGCCGCGCATACTCCTAGGCGGCGACGCGCCGGCTCTGCTGTCCTTCCTGTGCGTCCGCAGCGGACGAAGCGTTGGCGAGCGCATTGTCCAGCAACGCGAGCTTGCGTTGAAGCGATGCCACGCGCTGACTTTGCGAGGGAACGAGATCGTATTCGGCATCGAGCTGCGCGATGCGCATATCCCAATACTTGGCGGGGAGGCGTTCGGAGGCGGCGTTGCGCTCGACGAAGTTCGCCAGGACCATTTCCAGATGCAGGAGCTCACGCTCCGCGAGTTGGGCTGGCCGTCGCTGTCGAAACGCTGGGACGGTGGTTGCGTTGGCACTTCTCTTCATTTCGGGTGTTCCGGCTAGATTTGCAGAGACTCCCATTTAAGCAATCATTGTTCCGGAGAGGCGATTCAAAGCGCTTCAATTTGTTTCGAAATGAAACGACACGGCTTCGTTTCGTGGAAACACCGCGTCCGCAAACGTTTTCGTCTGGTTGCATCTCTCCCGCTTGCAGACTGGGATTGCCGGCGGTGAGGCCCGCTCTTACGCGCATAACGGATCGTGATACCCGGAAATTTCATGCAAACTTTTCAAACATATCGAGATATTCTCACGGACATGTTGAAGTCTAAATGCGAGTCGTTTTCATATGAAGAAAGTCGCGTTGTCGAGAGCGAATTGAAAGGAAAATCGCAGATATTTGCTTCGGGTAACTGATCTTTTTCGACGCGAGGAAAAGAGCGAATTTCGGACGCGCATTTATCCGGCAATTACCGGACTCGAATGAGCGATAAAACGGAGCGGCTTCCTCTCGCGAAACCACTCCGTGTCCTCAGAATAACTGCTCGGAGATCTGTAGACGCCGGATAGCTTAACAATGGCCGTAGCCGTGATTAACTGCATACGGCGCAATGGACCTCTTCGGAATCCGCAGTAATAACGTGGTCCACGTGCAACGGCGTATTCACGCCCACGCGCGCGTCTTGCCGGCTAAGCGATTGAGCTTAAAAGCATATGAAGGTCCTTCCGCACCGATTCGCAGGATCCGCAAAAGATTATTGCGTGCGATAGGCGGTCCAATTCACAGGCTCGTCGCATAAAGTGTGTCCCAGCTTCCCAGGGGCAAGCGGCCATCGATATGGCCTGTCAACCCCAGGAAGCTTTCGCTTTAAACAGGACACTAGAGAACCATGAAAAAAACCCTTCTCATCGCGGGCATTCTCGGCACGTTCGCAGCGGCAGCTCACGCGCAGAGCAGCGTCACCCTGTACGGCACGCTGGATGCAGGTCTCGTCTATACGAACAACGCCGGCGGCCATAACAACTGGCAGCAAGGCAGCGGCTCGGTTTCCGATACGTATTACGGCCTGAAAGGCAGCGAAGATCTCGGCGGCGGGTTGCACGCGCTCTTCAAGCTGGAGAGCGGCTTCAACCTCAATAATGGCCGTTACACCGAAAGCAATACGATGTTCAACCGCCAGGCGTATGTCGGCTTGCAGCACGATCAGTTCGGTACGGTAACGCTCGGCCGTCAATATGATTCGATGGTCGATTATCTGTCGCCGTTCTCGGAAGCAGGCGCGGGCTATGGCAATAATCTCGCCGCGCACCCGTTCGACAACGATAACCTCGATCATTCGTTCTCGATCAAGAACTCGGTCAAATATCAAAGCGCCAATTACGCGGGCGTCAAGTTCGGCGGCCTGTATGGCTTCTCGAACGACGCCGGCCAGTTCGCGAACAATCGCGCATGGAGCGTCGGCGCTTCGTACGGCAACGGCCCGTTGAATGTCGCCGCGGCCTATCTGCAGACGAACAACTCGCGCAACAACACGAACGCGAATGGCGCGGTCTCCGCTGGCCAGGGCAACAACGCCAATCTGACGGCCGAGTTGCAGCGCACGTTCGGCGCGGGCGTGGACTACACCTTCGGCCCGGCGACGGTCGGCTTCGTGTGGACCAACACGCACTACGACAACCTGCTCGCCGCGTCGCAAGGCGGCTCGACGTTCGCGTTGCCGGGCAACACGAACCTGCACCTGAACAACTTCGAGCTGAACGGCCGCTACGCGCTGACGCCGGCGCTGAGCCTCGACGCCGCGTACACGTACACGGACGGCAAGGTGACGGGCGGCAACGGCACGGGCGATCCGAAGTGGCACACGGTTTCGCTGCAAGCCGACTACTCGCTCTCGAAGCGCACCGACGTGTACGTCGAAGGCGTGTATCAGCATGCATCCGGCGATCTGGGCAACGCCGGCGCCAATGTCGCGATGATCAACACGCTGTCGCCTTCGTCGACGGGCAATCAGGTCGCCGCGACGGTGGGTCTGCGTCACCGCTTCTAAGCCGCCGATAAACAACAGGCAGCGTCGTAGAAACGAAACGGCCGCGATCGACGAGATCGCGGCCGTTTTGCATTTGCGCGCGCTACTTCCTGTCCTGCTCCGAGCGCCTGATGAGCTGGCCGATGTCGTGTCCCGCGCCGCCCGTGCCCGCGGCGAGCCGCGCCAGTGCGGTCGCGGCCGTGTCGCGGCGCACGCCGCTCTCGGGACGAAACTGCTTCGGCAGCGCCATGTAGAAGGTCGCGCCGCGATCGGGCGTGCCTTCGGCCCACGCCTTGCCGCCATGCCGCTCGATGATGCGCCGCACGTTCGCGAGCCCGATGCCGGTGCCGTCGAACTGTTCCTTCACATGCAGGCGCTGAAACACGCCGAAGAGCTTGTCGACGTAACGCATGTCGAAGCCCACGCCGTTGTCGCGCACGAAATACACGACATGACCGATCAGCTCGCCCGTGCCTTCGTGCGCGCCGATCTCGATCGCCGGCTGCTCGCGCTGCGCGCTGAACTTCACCGCGTTGGAAATGACGTTCGCGAACGCCACATGCAGAAAGACGTGATCGGCCTCGATGGACGGCAGCGCGTCCACCGTCCAGCGCACGCGCGACGACGCATGTTCGTCGATGTCGTTCTGAATCACCGCATGTGCGAGCGTGTGGACATCGACATTGTGCGGGCGCAGCGACGCGCGGCCGAGCTGGGCGAACGAAAGCAGATCGTCGACGAGACGGCCGCCGAAGCGCGCCGATGTCACGATGCGGTCGAGATAACCGCGTCCGCGCTCCGAAAGCCTGTCGCCGTCGATCTGCTGCAGCAGATCCGCGAAGCTCACGATATGACGCAGCGGCGCGCGCAGATCGTGCGACACCGTGTACGAGAAACCTTCGAGCTCGTGATTGGCGCGGCCGAGTTCGGTCGCGAGCTGCGCGATTTCCTCCGCGCGCCGCAACACGATGCCGAGCACCGCCGCGCGGAATTCGAGCGCGATCTCGCGTTCGGCGGGGCGCCACGGCAGCGAGCGGTTACGCACGACATCGGTCCACGTATCGAAGCTCACGCGCGGCGAAAGCGACGGTGCGAGGCCCGTGAGCTTCGCGCGCGGATCGCCGGCCCATTCGATCGTCTGCACGACTTCGCGGCGAAACCAGATCACATAGTTGCGATAGATCTTCGAGATCGACACCGCGAGAAAGCCCGCGACGTCCGGCGAATCGCGCAAGGCCGGGCAGTCCTGCGATGCGCGGTCCGAGATCACGACGTCCTCGCTCTGATCGTCGAGCCAGTCGACGAGCGCATGGACGTCATGCTCGCCCGGCGTCACGCCGACGAGCGACGTGCGCCCTTCGAAGATGACCGCCGCGCCCGACGAACGCGTGAAGCCGAGCAGATCGGGTGCATCGCCGACGAGCGCTTCGACGAAGCTGTCGGTGTTCGCCATCGACGAAAGCAGCTTCGACAGCATGCGGCGCAGTTCGAGCCGGTATTGCGCTTCGGCCTGCGTCTCGCGCGCCTCGATCTGCAGCGAAACGATCTGCGCCACATGCTCGCACGCGGTCCGCACTTCGAAGGGCGGCAGGCGCGGCGTCGCGTGATGACACGAGATGAGGCCCCACAGCGTGTCGTCGACGAGAATCGACATCGACATCGATGCGAGCGTGCCCATGTTGCGCATGTATTGCAGATGCACCGGCGACACGCTGCGCAAGGACGCGTAAGTGAGATCGGTGGGGCGGCCAGTCGCCGGATGCAGCGCGGGCACGAGCGGCGCGGCTTCGTAGTTCGCGTTCGCGATGAGCCGGATGCGATTCCTGCGATACAGCTCGCGCGCCTGAGCCGGAATGTCCGACGCCGGAAAGTGCTGATTCAGATACGACGGATAGCCCGGCTCGACGGCTTCCGCGAGCACGTTGCCGTGACCTTCCTCGTCGAACCGATAGACGAGGGTGCGTCCGAATCCGGTGATGCGCGCAATCTCCGTCGCGGCGAACTGGCAAAGCTGTTCGACCGTGCGCATCGATTGCACTTCCGTCACGAAGGAGCGCACGAGCGGGTAGATCGACGAGAACACCTCGGCGGTGTCCTGCGCCGGCTCGACCTCGACGAACAGCAGCCCGTCATGCCGATGCACGACGATCGCGACCGGACCGCGCGGCGTCCAGCCGTCGAGCACGGCGTTGCCTACGTGTGTCGCCGCGCCATCGCGCGTGAGCCCTTTGAGCCCCGCGCTGGCACGCTCGGCCGCGTGCTGTCCAAGCACCGTCGACAATGCGCGTCCGAGACATGCGTCGGACGCGATATGCGCGAACTGCGCGACGTTGCCGCTCACCTGAAGGATGTGGCAGTGCGCGTCCACGCTGAAGAGCACGCCATGAGGCTGAATACCGCCGGGAATGTGAATCGGCTCGCGCGCGCATTGCGCATGAGCCGACGCATCGAGCGAATCGGAGTCGGTGATGTCTGCTGCGGAGGGTTTGTCCATCATCGTCCTGACAAAGCGGTTTCGGCTGTCGATGAGCCGAGCATCCCTGAATCATAGATGCGTTGTGCGTTCGGAAGAAAGAATAGCGGCGCGTGATGACATGCATCGCGTGCGTGCGCGGTGATTTCTACTCGCCGCGCGTTTCGCCTCGCGTCATTTCTACGCGATGCACGCACGCGCAAAGAAGCAGCCATCACGCATGTTTCGCACGCACAGCGCCGTGGATGCGCGGGCTGCACGAAACGTTCCGCGCCGCGCGCTGATACCATTCGAAGCCCCACGCGAGAAACACCGGAGGTGACGTGCATCGGATTGCCGCGACGGCCTTATCGGTTGCGATCGTCTGCATCGTGTATGCGCGCGATGCCGCTGCGCAGTCGTATCGCGATGTCGCGCCGATCACGCCGCCTGCCGCGCAACGGCCGCGCGCATTGCCGTCGCCGCCGCAACCCGGCGACGGCTCGCAGGATATCGCGATTCAGGATCTGCGCGGCATCGCGTTCGCGCGTGCCGATGCCGATGCGCATGCGCCTGCCGCGGCGACGCAATCGGGCGCAGGCGGCGCGATCACGTCGACGGACGTGCCCCTGCTCACGCCCGACTTTCTCGATGGCTTCGCGGCCGATCTCCACAAGCCGCTGACCTTCGCGCGTCTCGCCGATATTCGCCGCGCGGTCGTGCAGCGCTATCGCACAGCGGGCCAGCCGCTCGTCGACGTGTACGTGCCCGAGCAGGACGTGAGCAGCGGCGTCGTGAAGATCGCGATCGCGGAGTTTCGCGCGGGACATGTGATACCGGAAGGCAATCGCTATTTCTCCGATGCGCTGCTCATGCGCGAGATGCCGCTTGCGAGCGGCGAGCCGATCCGCGAAGCCGATGTCGCGTCGGGACTCGCGCTCCTCAACGCGAATCCTTACCGTCGTGTCGATGTGATCTACGCGCCCGGCACCGCGCTCAACACGACCGATGTCGTGCTGCAAACCGAAGACCGCCTGCCGTTTCGCATCTACGGCGGCTACAACAACGACGGCGTGCGCGATCTCGGCCGCGACCGCATTCTCGCGGGATTCGACTACGGCAATCTGTTCGGCATCGATGCGCGCATCGGCTATCAGATGACCGCGAGTAACGATCTCCTGAGCGGCAATCCGGATATCGAAGGGCGGCCCGATCGTCCGCGTTACATCGCGCATGCGTTCAATGTGATCGCGCCGCTGCCGTGGCTCGATCGCGTCGAACTGTTCGGCGTGTTCGCCGAAAGCACGCCGCGCTTGCCCGATAGCTACGGGCAGACCGGCCTGAGTGCGCAGCTCAGCTTTCGATACGACTGGCGCCTGCCGCCGCTCGACAACGCGGGCGCCTGGCAGCAGCAAGTCCAGTTGGGCTACGACTTCAAGCGCTCGAACAACGACCTCGAATTCGGCGGCTTTCAGGTGTTCAATGCGAACACGCATATCCATCAGTTCGTGATCGCCTACGATCTTTCGAACAGCGATGCCACCGGCGATACGCATCTGAATGCATCGCTCTTTGCGAGTCCCGGCTACTTCGACAGCAGCAGCAACGACGAAGCCTACGATACCGCGCGGCTCGGCGCGACGCCGCGTTATCAATATCTGCAACTGTCCGCGCAGCGCGACCTGTCGCTCGGCAAGTCGGGATTTTCGGTGTCGGCGCGCGGGCTCGTTCAATGGACCGGCAGCACGCTTTTGCCGAGCGAAGAGCTCGGCCTCGGCGGAGATGCCACCGTGCGCGGCTACGAGCCCTACGCGGCCCAGGGCGATCGCGGGTGGAATGTGCAGACGGAGCTGCGCGCCCCGGCGATGTCGTGGGGCATCGCGGCGATGCAGCCGTTCGTGTTCTTCGATGCGGGCCACGTGTGGAATCGCATCCCCGAAGCGGGCGAGGTCAACAATGCGTCGCTGGCGAGCGTCGGAGCGGGCGTTCGTATGCAGATCGGGCGCTTCGTGAGCTTTCGGGGAACGTATGGGTTTCCATTGAAAGCGGTGGTGCCGAACGGATCGAAGGCGCCGTTGGGCGAGATATTCATCGTGATCGGAAGTTAGCGCACCGGACGGCGCGCCGGGCCGTCCGATGCGCGCGCTTCAAGGCTGCGCCTGCTGCCACTGCAGGACGGGATGCGTCGCGCCGGCGGGCATCGCCCAGACGCCGCCCGCCGGGATGTTCCAGTCGAGGAAGTTGGACGCGTTGCTCATCTGCGCCGTGGTGAGTCCGTTCGAATCGGGGGGCACGGTGCCGGAGTTCGATCCGGCGGCCTTCGTCCGGATCGTCGTGACCTTGTTCCAGTAGACGTTGTTATGGATCGCGCCCTGGTTGTAGCCCGCGATCCCGCCTTCCGGATCGCCCGGAGGCCCGCCGCCGCCGACTTGTCCCACCGCGAACGATTCATTGATGACGCCCTTGGCGCCGTTGGTGTACACCAGTCCGCCGCCGCCGAATCCGCCAACGCCGCCGGTCGCATAAGACTGCGTGATCAGTCCGTTGTTGTACGCGACCAGACCGCCGGTCGAGCCATGACTGCCGCCGCGCGTGGCGCCGGTCGCATACGATTGCGCGATCGTGCCGTTGTTCACGCCGACGAGCCCGCCCGCCGGGATCTGAAAGCCGACATCCGCCGTGCTCGACGAACGCTCGACGACCCCGTTGTTCAAGCCGACGACCCCGCCCGCGCCGAAGCCGCCGAAGCCGTTTTGCCCGACACTCCCCGTCGTGTTGACGTAGGTGACGAGGCCGTCGTTCTGCCCCGCGAGCAGGCCGAGCGGCCCCGACGTGGAGCCGCCCGTGGTGCTGTTCGTGAGATTCAGATTACGCACGACGCCGCTCGCGCCGATCACGCCGAACATGCCGGCGTACTTGCTCGTGTAATCCGACTGCGTCCGAAGCTTGTCGATGGTGTGGCCGAAGCCGTCGAACTGGCCGGTGAAGGGCGCGGTCGTCGTCAGGCCGATCGGCGTGAAGGAGTTGGGATAGAGCGTGCCGCTCGCGTCGATATTCTTGCCGAGCGCATAGTTGCCCGCGAGATTCTGCGACACCTTTTGCAGATCCGCGAGATTGTTCACGAGCTTGTACGCGGTCACCTGCGTGCGGAGCCCGCTGAACGGCGCGGCGCTCCAGCCGCTGTTCGTGAGCACGGTGCCGGGCGCGTAGCTGCCGTTCATGTCATAGAGCGCGCTGACGATGCCGCCGCTCTTCGACCAGTCGATCGTGCCGCCGTTCGTCACGCTGCCGCCGTTGCCGATGCCGTTCGCGTCGGCGCGCAGCGTGAGATTGCCGTTGCCCGTGTTGCCGATGGCCGCGCCGGTGCCGATCGTCACGCTGTGCGCCGCGCCGAGCGTGAGCGATGCATTGCCGTTCCACCGGACGTTGCCGGCTACGGCGAGATCGCCGCCGCTGGCTTCGGCATCGACGGAGGTGCCGTTGCCCAGACTGCGCGCGAGCGCGTCCGCGTTCGCCTGATCGACCGTGAACGTCGGTGCGCCGAGCTTCCACGTGCGCGCCTGCACGTTGGCGCCCGCGAGCTCGAGCGTATTGGCGCGCGTTTCGACCGTGCCGCCGCTGCCGTCCGCGTTCCTCGCGGCGATGTTGCCGTTCACGTGGACCGTGCCCTTGTCGGCGACGAGCCATACGTGGCCGTCGCGTGTCGTGGTGCCGGTCGCGCGGATCGCGCTGCTGTTGCCCGCGAGCGCGTAGACGTTGCCATCGGCGGCCTGCAGGCTGGCTTGCGCCGCCTGGATCGCGCCGGCGTTCAGCGCCGTGCCGCCGCTGCCCGCCTGCACGAAGACCTGCTGTGCGCCGGACGCGTCCTGCAAGAGCACCTGGCTGCCCGTCGCGAGCTCGGCCGTGCCCTTCGTCGCGCTGATGCTGCCGAAATTCGCCGTGAGCGTGCGCGATACGAGGAACACATCGCCGCCGGACGATCCGATCTTGCCGAGATTGATGACGGCGCCGTTCCCGCCGCCCGAGAGCGTGAGCGGGCCGCCGTTCATGAACGCGTCGCTGCCGATGTCCAGCGCCGACGCGACGAAGCGCCCGCCCGTCGCGACGACCCCGCCCGGCCCGACCAGCACGCCCTGTGGATTGACGAGGTAAACGCTGCCCGTCGCGTTGAGCTGGCCGAGGATCACTGAAGGATCGCCGCCCGTCACGCGATTGAGCGTCGCGCCGTTGCCGTTGTTGAAGGTCACCTGCCGCCCGCCGCCGATGGAAAAGCTGTTCCAGTCGATCACACCGCGCGACGACGTCTGATTGATCGTCACCGACTGGTCGCCGCCGTTGATCGCGCCGCCGCCTTTGACGAATTGGCCGCCGCTCGGCAGGGGTGGCGCGGCATCGGCGAGATTCGCGCACGCGAGTCCCGCGACGAGCGGCACGAGCACCGCGAGCGGCCGCAGGCGTGCGCGTTGAATTCGGGAATGGGGAAGAAGCGGACGATTGCTGCGCTGCATATCACCCTCCGATCAGTGTCGATTGTTGTCATCGTTTTGGCCGCTGACGGTGTAGCCGCTTGCCGCCCGGTGATCCGGAACATGGCCGGGGAGGCGTGGACATCGATGTGCAGGCAGGCGCGCCGATGGTAGCGCCGCGCGTTGAGCGCCAATGTGGGGTTCCGCACATTCTTGCGGGTCAAAAAAATGACGATACGCGGACGCGAGACGCGCCGGGACGCGCTCGCGGGGCGGCACGAAAATTGAATGTCGAATTTGACTGAGGGAAGAGGGAAGGCGCGTCAGGGCGATGGCTTGCGGCCGCTCGTCAACTGGACCCGGCACTCGTGATAGACGCGCTGCACGAGCGCGCTGTCGTAGTCGAGATCCTCGCCTTCGAGAATGCGCTCGATGTCGCCGCGGGAGGCATCGGCGTCGAGCATCGTCGAGAAGCGCGCGGCGAGCGCCTGCGCCGCAACCGAAAGCTTCGCGGTCTCGATCCAGTCGGCCGCGCGATGATGCCGCTCCAGCCAGCGATGCGCCGCGCGCACCTGAAACGAGATATCGGGCCAGGCGCCTTCGATGTAGTACGCGCCGAGAAATCCGCATGTGAGCCAGCACAGCAGATGCACCCGGTCGTCGGGTCCGAGGGGATAGCGCACTTGGTTCATGATGGCGGCATCCAGATGACCCTTCGGAATGACGCATCGACGATAGCACGCCGCGCACATGCCCGACATGCGGCTTGCGTATGTCCCGACGCGGCCCGCATGCTCACGTAAGCAGCTAACTTAGGCGGCGCTCGACGCGCGCCGCGACATCAGATCGTGACGGTCACGACGAGCCCGCGCGGCGTGGCATCCGCGAGTTCGATCGTCGCGCCCATGCGCGCCGCGATCGTGCCGACGATCGAGAGCCCGAGGCCCGAGCCGTCCACATCGCTGCCGAGCACGCGATAGAACGGATCGAACACGCGCGCGCGTTCCCCGGGCGCGATGCCGGGGCCGCTGTCCTCCACGCGAATCCAGGGCCGCGCGTTCGCGATGCCCGTCGCGAGATCCACGCGGCCGCCTTCCGGCGTATAGCGGATCGCGTTCTCGACCAGATTCTTCACCATGATCGTGAGATCGGCCTGCGGCGCGTGAATGAAAACATCCTCGACGCTCGACACGCCGATGTCGATCTGCTTCGCCTCCGCGAGCGGCATCAGGTCTTCCAGCACGTTGCGAAAGACTTCCTGCACGCGCAGGCGCGTGGCGTCCGCGTCGGTGCGTTGCTGCAGGCGTGCGAGCGTCAACAGTTGATGCAGCAGCGAGCGCGTGCGCGCGAGACCGCGTCTGAGCGCGTCGAGCCGCTCGCGTGCCGAATCGGGCAATTCGGAAGCGTTGAGGCGCTCGGCCTGCAGCGACAGCGCGGTCAGCGGCGAACGCAGTTCGTGCGCGGCATCGGCGACGAAGCGGCGCTGCACCGCCACCGATGCCTCCACGCGCGCGAGCAGCCGGTTGATCGCGACGACGAACGGCGCGATCTCGCTCGGCAGCGCGTCGCCGGACAGCGCGGAGAGATCGTGCTCGGGCCGCGTGTCGAGGCCGGCGGAGAGCGCGGCGAGCGGCCGGAACATGCGCCCCACGATCAGATGCAGCGCCGCCAGCAGCACGAGCGCGAGCGCGGCGAAGGGCATCACGGTGGCGAGCGCGCTGTTGCGGGCGATTTCATCGCGGCCCTTCGTCTTCTGAGCGATCACGACGCGCGTGCCGTCATCGAGCGTCTCGATGGCGAGACGCCACGGCGTGCCGTCGACGATCGCGTTCTGCAAGCCGTCGGGCAAATCCGGCGCGACCGCGAGCGGCGCGCGCTCGCCGATCGTCTGGATGACGAGCTTCGCTTCCGGCTCCGCGCCCGCGACCCGGGCGAGCGCTTCGCGTTCCATTACCGGGAGGGTGCGCGGCGTGACGAGCGCGGCGATCTGCTTGAGCTGGCCGTCCTGCAACTCGTTGGCCTCATGAAGCGCCGTCTTGTACGCGATGACGCCGCCCACCGCCGCGATCGCGACGATGAGCGCCGACAGCCAGGCCGACAGCCTGAACTGGAGCGAGCGCGTCATGACTGCTTCGAGACCATCCAGCCGACGCCGCGCACGTTCTTGATCGCGGTGGCGCCGAGCTTCTTGCGCAGCGAGTGAATCAGGAATTCGACGGCGTTGCTCTCCACTTCCTCGTTCCAGCCGTAGATGCGGTCTTCCAGCTCCGCGCGCGAGAGGATCGCGCCGGGGCGGAGCATCAGCGCCTGCAGGAGCGCGAATTCGCGGCTGGAAAGGCGCGTGGCGGTATCGCCGGACGTGGCTTCGCGGGTTGCCGGATCGAGCGTGAGCACGCCGTTCGTCATGATCGGCGCGGCCTGTCCGCCACGGCGGCGGATCACGGCGCGCATGCGCGCTCGCAGCTCGGCGATATCGAAGGGCTTGATGAGGTAATCGTCGGCGCCTTCATCGAGGCCGCGGATGCGGTCTTCGACGGAATCGCGCGCAGTGATGATGATGATCGGCACGTGATTCGCCCCGCGGCGCACGGTGCGCAGCACGTCGAGGCCATCGGCGCCGGGCAGGCCGAGGTCGAGCAGGATGGCGTCGTAGACGTGTGTCGCGAAACTCGTGAGCGCGAGCTTGCCGTCGCGCACCCAGTCGACGGCGTAGCTGCTTTCGCGCAGTTCGTCCTGAACGGCTTCGCCGATCATATGATCGTCTTCGACGAGCAATACCCTCATGGCGTGTCTCCGTGCGGTCATGGGTTCGGACCACGCGAAGCGGTGCGGGGCGGCGAGTGAGTCATCTTGCGGTGCATTCGCGTTCACGAAAGTCGCAAGGTTAGTGGAGGAAAGCTTAGGAGATGCTTAGGTGAGCGGCGCCGCCCGCCCGCACGTGCGGTGCGGACGGCGCATTTCGATTCGGACTACGCCGCGTCAGAATGCGTGCCGCAACGCCACGCGCGCGACGAATTGCTCCGAGTTCGACGACAAACCCTGCGCGCCCGGAATGTACGCCTGATCCATCACCGAATCGGTCGATTTGCCCGCGATCTTCTGATACGCGCCCTGCACGTACACATCGGTGCGCTTGGACAGGGCGTAATCGGCCATCAGACCGGCCGAGTGGATGCGCGGTTTCACGGTGCCCGCGGTCGAATCGTAGGTCTCGATCGAGTACACGTATTGCGCGCCGACGAAGAATGCCGGCGTGAACTGATACTTCCCGTTCACTTCGAAGTTCTGATACCTGAGGTTCTTCAAGGCATTGCCGTCCGATGCGAGCGGCAGGCCGATATACCCGTTCGTCACCGGATCGCGATAGCTCGAGTTCGTGTACGCAAAGCCCGCCGTCGCGCTGCCGAACGTGTAGTTGATGCCCGCGCCGAAGATCTGCATGCGCGATGCGATGAAGCTCGCATCGTTCGTCGCGATCGCGCCGTTGGTGGTCAGCCCCGTGCCGTCCGCGCGCAGGTAAGCCGCGCCGAACAGCAGGCCGCCGTTCGCATACGATGCGCCGACGCTGTATTGGCGGTTGTTCGCGAAGTTCGTGTCGTTGCTGAAGCTGTACGTGCCGCCGAACTGCAGGCCGCCGATCGACGGGCTCGTGTACTTCACCGTGTTGTTCACGCGGAACGAGTTGTCGGTGTTGTCGTTGTCGAACGGATGCGCCAGGAGATAGCCGCCCCAGTTGCCGTTGGCCGTCGTCGGCGCGAGATAGTCGACGACGGAATCGTACTGGCGGCCAAACTTGACCGAACCGAAGCGCTGATTGCTCACGCCGACATAAGCCTGCCGGCCGAACATGCGGCCGCCTTGCCCGGCCGCGCCGTTGCTGATGTTCACGCCGCTTTCCAGCTGGAATACGGCCTTCGTTCCGCCGCCCAGATCCTCGACGCCGCGCACGCCCCAGCGGCTGCCCGACGCGTAGCCGCTCGTGAGTTCATAGACATGCTGCCCGCCGACGTTGCTCGTGTAGTCGAACCCTTCGTCGAGGATGCCATACAAGGTGACGCTGCTTTGCGCATAGGAGGACGAGGCGATGCACGCGAGTGCGGCCAGCGAAATTGCTTTGATTCTCATGAAAGTCTCAAGTCTTTTACTTTTTCGTGAAGAAGTCCCAACCATCGAAGGAGGCGGCATCACGAGCGACGGATTGTGCGCGACGCAAGAGAGGCTGCAAAAGGATTTAGTCGAACAGCAATCGTGAGTTTTTCGAATGTTCTTCCAGAAAATTCTTCGCTTGTCGTTGCAGCGCGACGCACGGAAAAATGAGCCGCAAATGCGTTGGAATGCCGCAGGCGTGGCCCGCGATGCGCCCGCGCACAGCAATCAAGGAAACCGCCAGACATGAAGCTAGAACGGAATTTCGTGAACGGACGTTTCATCGAGCCCGTGAGCGATGACGTCACTGCCGTCCTGAACCCCGCGACCGAAGCGCTGCTGGGCCACGTTCGGAACGCATCGCGCGAAGAGGCGCTGATGGCCGTCGAGCAGGCCGCCGAGGCGCAACGCCTGTGGCGCCTGATGCCCGCCGCCGAGCGCGCCGCGCACATGCAGCGCCTCGCGGATGCGATCGTCGACGCCTCCGCCGATATCGGCGCCGCGCTCGCGATGGAGTCCGGCAAGAGCCTGATCGACGCGACCAACGAAGCCGTCTACGCCGCGCAGATCACGCGCTATCACGCGGAATGGGCGCGCCGCATCGAAGGCGAAGTCATTCCGAGCGATACGCCGAACGAGAACCTCGTGCTGCATCGCGAGCCGATCGGCGTGGTCGCGTGCCTGATTCCGTTCAACTTCCCGATCTACACGCTGATGCGCAAGGTCGCGCCCGCGCTGATCGCGGGCAATACGGTCGTCGTGCGTCCGAGCAACAACACGCCGCTGTCGGCGTTCGAGCTCGCGCGGGCCGTCGAGCGCGCGGCGCTGCCGGCGGGCGTCGTCAATATTCTCGCGATGGATCACGCGACGGCCGAAGCCGTCTGCACGCATCCGAAGGTCGGCATGATCACGCTGACGGGCAGCGTCAACGCGGGCCGCAAGGTGCTCGAATACTGCAAGGCGAACATCGCGAAGCCCTCGCTGGAGCTTGGCGGCAAGACGCCCGCGATCGTCGAGCCGGACGCCGATCTGCCGAAGGCCGCGCGCGAGCTCGTCGCGTCGAAGCTCACGCACAGCGGCCAGCTTTGCACGGCCATCGAGCGCGTGTATGTGCACGAAAGCATCCACGATGCGTTCGTCGGCCTGTTGCGCGAACAGATGAACGCGAAGCAGATCGGCGATCGTTACGAGGACGCGAACTGCATGGGCCCGCTCGTGAACAAGGCGTCGCGCGACGGCGTTCACGCGATGGTCCGCCGCGCGGTCGAAGCGGGCGCGAAGCTGGAAACCGGCGGCGAAGTGCCGGGCCGCAAGGGCTTCTTCTATCCGCCGACGCTGCTGTCGAACTGCCGCCAGGACATGGAGATCGTGCAGGAAGAGACCTTCGGCCCCGTGCTCGCGGTGCTGAAGTACCGCACGATCGACGAAGCGCTCGCGATGGCGAACGATCATCAGTTCGGCCTTTCGTCGGTGCTCTATACCGAGAACTATCGCACCGCGATGAAGGTGGCCAACGCGATCGAAGCCGGCGAGCTCTATATCAACCGCACGCCGGCCGATCCGTACCAGGGCTTCCACGCCGGCTGGAAGCGCTCCGGCATCGGCGGCGACGACGGCAAGCACGGCATGCTCGAGTTCACGCAGACGCGTCTCGTCGTCATGAAGTACTGATTCTCGCGGCCATCGCCGGCCGCATTCGCTTTTTCATCGTCAACAAAAACATATTGAAGGCTCAGCCGCGCGGCTTCCGCACGCCGCGCGCCGCTGCCTTTCAAGGAGCACCTCCGTGTCATCGAATCCCGCTCAATCAGGCCAGAGCCTGACCGCGCCGCGCGAAGCCACGCGCGCGAACCGCTACCTGCAGCTTGCGCTGCTCGTGATCGCCGCGGGCGCCATCTACCCGATTCTGTATCTGCGGCAGGTGTATCAGCCGACGATGCTCGAAGTCTTTCACATCACCGAATCGCAACTCGGCTATCTGTACTCCGCGCTCGGCACGATCTTTCTCGTCTGCTATCTGCCGAGCGGCTGGCTCGCGGACCGCGTCGCGCCGCGCGTGCTCATCAGCTTTTCGCTGATCGCGACGGGCGCGCTCGGGCTGTGGTACTCGACGGCGCCGTCGTTCGCCTCGCTGATCGTGATCTTCGGCGGCTGGGGCCTGACGACGGGCCTCACGTTCTGGGCCGCCATCATCAAGCGCGTGTCGCTGATCGCGGGCACCGACGAGCAAGGCCGCTTCTTCGGCTTCCTCGACGGCGGGCGCGGGCTGATCGAAGCGCTGCTCGCGACCATCGCGATCACGCTGTTCGCATGGTTCACGCAGACGCGCGGCGAATCGACGGCGGCCGGGTTTCGCCTCGTCGTCTATCTGTACGCGTTCCTGTGCATCGGGCTCGGCGTGGTGCTCGGCCTCGTGCGCGATCCGGAAGGCGCGCAGCCCGCGCAAGCCGCGCGCGAGAAGCGCAACGCGTTGCGCGACCTCGCCGTGCTGCTGAAGAACCCGCAACTGCTGCTGCTATCGGCGATCGTGTTCTGCGGCTATCAGGTGTTCTGGGCGACGTACAGCTTCTCCGCCTATCTGCATGAGAAGGAGATCGGCTTGTCGGTGGTCGCGGCGGGCTTCATCACCACGGCCAAGCTGTGGATGCGCCCGATCGGCGGCATCGGCGGCGGCTTTCTCGGCGATCGCTTCTCGAAGACGTCCGTGCTCGTGTTCGCGCTGTTCGCGGCCGCCGCGTCGCTGCTCGTGCTGATGGCCGCGCCGTCGATCGGCAGCCACGCGCTCATCGCGGTGGTCGTGCTCTTCATCGGCGTGATGACCTACGCGATTCGCGGCCTCTACTGGTCGCTGCTCGATCAATGCAAGGTGCCCGCGGAAACGATGGGCCTCGCCATCGGCCTCGTCTCGGTGATCGGCTATTCGCCCGATGCCGTGCTGCCGCTCGTCAACGGCTATCTCACGCAGAACTATCCGGGCGCGCACGGCTATCAGCTCTACTTCGGCTACATCGCGTGCATGTCGGCGCTGGGCGGCGTGGCCGGGCTCGTCTTCAAACATCGACTGAACAAACTGGGAGCGCAACAATGAAGATCGCCGCGCTGGAAACGTATGTCGTCGCGGTGCCGCCACCGCATATCGGCGGCATGTACTGGATTTTCGTGAAGCTGCGCACGGCATGCGGCATCGAGGGCGTCGGCGAGATCTACTCCGCGACGTTCCATCCGAAAGCGATGACACCGATCATCGAAGACGTGTTCGAGCGCTATCTGCTCGGTCACGATCCGCATCATGTCGAGCGCTTCTATCGCGAGGCGTATTCGAGCGGCTTCACGCAGCGCCCCGATCTCACGATGATGGGCGTCGTCAGCGGCCTCGAAATGGCATGCTGGGACATCATCGGCAAGGCGGCGGGCAAGCCCGTCTACGAACTCCTCGGCGGCCGCGTGCACGAGCGCCTGCGTTCGTACACGTATCTCTATCCGAAGAACAGCCGCGGCGAATACGACTACGACGATCCCGATCTCGCCGCCGAATGCGCCGCGCACAACGTCGCGCTGGGCTTCACGGCGGTGAAGTTCGATCCGGCAGGCCCGTACACCGCGTACTCCGGACATCAGATTTCGCTCGAAGTGATGGACCGCTGCGAGACCTTCTGCCGCAAGGTGCGCGAGGCGGTTGGCAGCAAGGCCGATCTGCTGTTCGGCACGCACGGCCAGATGGTGCCGTCCTCGGCGATCCGTCTCGCGCAGCGCCTCGAAAAGTTCGATCCGCTGTGGTTCGAGGAGCCGGTGCCGCCGGGGCAGGAAGGCGCGATGGCGCAGGTCGCGGAGAAGACCAGCATTCCGATCGCGGCGGGCGAGCGTCTCACGACGAAGTACGAATTCTTCAAGCTGCTCGAAGCGCGCGCCGCGTCGATTCTGCAGTTCAACGTCGGGCGCGTGGGCGGCCTGCTCGAAGCGAAGAAGATCGCGAGCCTCGCCGAGGTGTATTACGCGCAGATCGCGCCGCATCTCTACAACGGTCCCGTGGGCGCGGCGGCGAGCATTCAGATCGCCGCGTGCTCGCCGAATTTCCTGATTCAGGAAAGCATCGGCACGTGGGACGGTTTCCACGCGGATGTGCTCGAGACGAAGATCCGCTGGGAAGACGGCTACATCATTCCGTCGACGGAGCCGGGTCTCGGCGTCGAGCTGAACATGGACGTCGTGCGCGCGCATACGCCGTACACGGGCGAGCGCCTGCATCTGCAGATGGCCGCGAAGCCCGCCGACGTGAAGGATCTCGCGCCCGCGAAGGGCTGAAGGCAAAGCATGAAGAGCATGGATTTCGATTACATCATCGTCGGCGCGGGATCGGCGGGCTGCATTCTCGCCAATCGTCTCACCGAGTCGGGCGAGCATTCGGTGCTGCTGCTCGAAGCGGGCGGCGCGGACGATTCGTTCTGGTTCAGGGTTCCGGTCGGGTTCACGAAGACCTACTACAACCCGGAATTCAACTGGATGTACTACAGCGAGCCGGAAGCGCAGCTGAAGGACCGCTCGCTCTATTGCCCGCGCGGCAAGGTGCAGGGCGGCTCGGGCTCGATCAACGCGATGATCTACGTGCGCGGCCAGCCGCATGACTTCGACGACTGGGCGCGCGCGGGCAACGCGGGCTGGGGCTATCGCGATGTGCTGCCGTACTTCCGCCGCCTCGAATCGCATTGGGCGGGCGACACGGAATATCACGGCGCGCACGGCAAGATCGGCGTTTCGTCGATGAAGGACGGCGCGCACGCGATCTGCGGCACGTTCCTCGAAGGCGCGCGTCAGGCGGGTTACCCGGTGACCGGCGACATCAACGGCGCGGATTACGAAGGCGCGACCATCTACGACATCAACGCGCGCCACGGCGAGCGTTCGTCGAGCAGCTTCGAGTATCTGCATCCGATGCTCGGACGCAAGAACCTGCGCGTGGAGCGCAATGTCAGCGTGAGCCGCGTGCTGTTCGAAGGCAAGCGCGCGACGGGCGTGGCGGCATCGCGCAACGGCGAGTCATTCGAGTTCCGCGCGAAGCGTGAGGTGATCCTGTCGGCGGGCGCGGTGGATTCGCCCAAGCTGATGCAGCTCTCCGGTCTCGGCGACGCGGCGCTGCTCGCGAAGCACGGCATTCCGGTCGTGCACGAGCTGCCGGCGGTCGGCAAGAACCTGCAGGATCACCTGTGCGTGAGCTTCTACTATCGCGCGACGGTCAGGACGCTGAACGACGAGCTCGGCTCGCTCTTCGGCAAGGTCAAGGCCGCGCTGCGGTATCTGATGTGGCGCAAGGGCCCGCTTTCGATGAGCGTCAACCAGTCGGGCGGCTTCTTCAAGGGCGATGACGACGAGACGCAGCCGAATCTCCAGCTGTATTTCAATCCGCTCTCGTATCGCATTCCGAAGAGCAGCAAGGCGCAGCTCGAGCCCGAGCCGTATTCGGGCTTCCTGCTGTGCTTCAACCCGTGCCGGCCGACGAGCCGCGGCTCGATCGAGATCGCGTCGAATCGGGTCGAGGATGCCGCGAAGATCCGCATCAACGCGCTGACGACGCCGAAGGACATCCGCGAAGCCGTGCAGGGCAGCAAGCTCGTGCGCAAGATCATGAATTCGGCCGCGTTGCGCGCGATCACGGCGGAGGAAATCTCGCCGGGGCCGGACGTGAAGAGCGACGCCGACATGCTGGAGTACTTCCGCGAGCAGTCGGGCTCGATCTACCATCTGTGCGGTTCGTGCGCGATGGGACCGGATGCTGCCACCGCGGTCGTCGACGAGCGGCTGCGCGTGCATGGCATCGAGGGCCTGCGCATCGTGGATGCGTCGGTTTTCCCGAACATCACGTCGGGCAACCTCAATGCCCCGACGATGATGGTCGCCGAGAAAGGCGCCGACATGATCCTCGACGACGCCCGCGTGATCGTCACGCCGGTTGCCGTGCCGGCAGAGCCCGCAGCGATCGTCTGATCCGCACGGAGCGTGAGAGCATGGTGTCGCGAGACATTAGTTGCAAATACGTTGAGACGTTAGATGTAGATACACGCTATCGAGGCTTTCCTGGCGCGGCAAAGCCGCGCCAACCACCGCGCGCGCAATTTCATTGAGTTATACGGTTCATATTGCGGTCAAGTTTGTCACAGATGGTCAATAGTTGGGGATAAAGAGCGCCAACGTATCCTGCGGCGTCCGCGCTGGTTATGGGAGGGTTGTCCTATTTCGTCGGATCGCCTTGCTTACCTCTCGCGAGGTAAGCTCTTTCTGCCAGTCTAGCTGCATCGGCGAGAGGATCATCGCTCGACTGCGTATCGTCCGCGGTCGTGTTCCCGGACGTTCCCGACGTAGTTCCTTCGGTGTCAGCTTCATCTGCCGACCGCCCATTCGCGCCATATGCAATTTTCTGTTGTTCCAACAATTGTTGCGCGCGAAAGGCCTTGGAGTTGCGTTTCGCTGCGCTCTTGGTCGCTCCGACAGCGCCTGCGAACTCATCGGTGCGAGAGCCCTCGATGTCGTCTAACTGCTGCTGAGTCTTCACGCTGACCCTCTGAGCCGACTTTCGCTTCGTCGGCTGAGTCAGCTTCGCTTTCTCATGTGCCGCCTCGGCTCGTCGTATATCGTCGTCCATCTTCGCAAAAGTCAGTTCCAGCCATGTCAGGTCTTCTCCAAACCGGATCTTGTCCTCCTCGATCATCTCGATCTCGAAGACTTCCCCTTCCGGAATACGGCACAGGATCTTGCCGGCCTTGTGATAGGGACTCTTGACTTCGACGACAAACGCTTCCTTTCCCGGTCTGCGCGAGTGCATGATTGCAGCATCCTTGAGCTCGGCGGACGAGTAGCGAGCGTTCTCCCAATGAACACGTGCGTCATTGCATGTCCTCTTCGTCCACGGTAAGAAGGTATCGAAAACTTCATCTGCACTTCGAATGCGAGCCCCCTGTCCATGCCGCCTCTTCTGATGGTATTCGTGAAGCTTGTCAGGAGTTATGCCGCAGTCTGCGTCTCGCATTCTCGCCGTGCGAAGCTTCGATTTATCGGTCGTTCGGTTATATACATCGATCGCCTGCAGGACGACTCTCTCAAGCGGACGAGGCAAAATGGGCGAAAGCTTAGACCTCTCACGACGTTTTGCCCTTTCAAAAAGATTGTTTTCGCGTGAGTAGCCTTGTTCGGTCTGTTCTGACACGATGCGTATCAGTATCTCATTGAAGCGCTCGCCGACAGGCCGTAGATCCGGCCTAGCTCCAGGGGGGTTGAACATTATTCCGCCGTAGGAATTCGTCACCGACGAGCGAACTGCGCGCGACTTCCCCGGACCATTGTCATTGCAGATTCCGTCGAAATTTCCAGTCAGCAGCCCCGGGAGCGGATCTAAGCCAAGTTCAGACAAATAGTAATCCATAGGAAGTAACGCTGAGATAAGGCATCTCTGGTAACCCTCGCCGGTCTCACCCTGGGTACATATGGCATACCCCCGGAGAGCTCCGGTCAAACGTGAGATAGCGAGGATCAAGATCAAAGGTACGGCTTGGACCTTTCCCAAAACACGGGCGCCGACGGGAATCTTAAAGTGAAACCCGTCGATATCCAGAATCTCGATAACAGATTGAGTTAGCTCGCTTGACGTTCCCGGCCGCGGATCCACGTCTTTGGATGTAGCTTGCGGTCCATTTCTTAGTGCAAGCAATCCATTGTCTTGGACGATTTCTTTGTATCTGTACCTCATGCGACGATATGATGGAGTATCGTCAACGGGACGATACTTATAGCGTCGGGGGATCATTCGGCTTTGGGTCGTGGCTAAGCTCACCTTGTCACCCCCCGCCCAATCGAGTTCGAGGCCCTCCTTCATGTTCTCGATATCGTGCGCGTCGACGCGTCTTGCTTTTCGCACATACTCCTTGCCGTTCGCCTGCGCACGGGCTTTGGCGAGCTTTTCTTTTGCCGATAGCGGCCCAGGTTTTGTCGCAGGTGAAAGGCGTCTCTTCCCAGGACCTCCGCGGTCTTCGGTTCGGGCAAGCAGCGTGTTCCAGCCTTTCCCGTCATCTGCCCCGTAATCCCCTCCGTACCAAAAGAACCTCGTCACCACTTTCAGGACGTACGACCTGAATCCCTTCCCGCCACCAATAGCTTTGCGCATCTCTTCGATGCGTTGACTTCGAAGCGAGGAGTCGATGATTATGAAGTCATTGACAATGAAGTCGGATGGTCGTCCCTTTCCGACTGTGTCGACCATGAGGAGTGCTTTAACCAAGGACACGCGATCTTCCCAACCGACCAAGGAGCTTACGGGCGCGTTGGCGAGCGGCACTTCCATGCATCGCGGGCGGGTCAACTTTGCTATGGGCCTCACTCTTGATGCCCAGTCTTGAGCGTCTACATTAATGGGTCTTGGAATGCGGCATGCGGGTGGAGGCGTCCCAACGTTGATCGTCTGAGCATAGAGGGTTCTCGAGTCTGGTTCCCATGCAACGGCGATGTAAGCTACGCCCTCTTCGTCGTCCGAAAGCGTGTAGATTGCGTAGCGGTAAAGGTTTGCGGGCCAAACCGCCTCGTGAAGCTGCCGCAGCTGTGACAAGACAATGTCGTTGGCAACTGGAGGTTTAAGGGGCGGGTTTTCCTTTTTCATCGAAATCCTCAAGAAGGAACAGCGGCAAGTCCTCACGCAGATATTTGTTGTGATCCACGTACAGAAATCCGAAGGAAGCGGCCACTGCAAACAACTCGAAGGCATGGTCGATTGACACGCCCATGTGTCGAGCATGACGATCGAGAATGTGTGCAAGGGTTCCCCTGAGCGACCGTGTTTTCACGCGACCTGCGAGTATTCGTGCTTCATCGTAGTAGTCCCAAATGTCCATTTGAGTAATCCAGCGACTCATCAAAAAGTTATTACCGTAGGCCTTCTTGGTGAAGCGGTTACCGCGGATCATTTGCCAGGTCCATTCACGCTCGACGATGGCCGACTGCTCGCTCACCTCCCTCTTCAGCGTCGGTGGCTCAAGTTCATCGTCACTGTCTTTGATGGAGACTATGTGGTAATGCAAACCCAAGTCAGGCGGGAGTACCAAGGTCAGGTTGATGTCACATCTCTTGAGATCAGCCCTCCGCATACGGACACCGTTCGCTTTTGCCCGGTAATACGCGTCGCGGTCGTACACTGGATATTCTTCTCGGATGTCTCTGACGTATGGAAAAAAGCTGAAATGCAGAATGGCGCGCAGTTCGTTCGTCGACAGGGCTATATGGGTCCGAAGAACCTTGACTCCGGGCCATGTGCTGCGGGTTCCAAACGTCAGGTCCCCGGGTTCGGCGAACGGTACATATTTGGCTCCGTGCAGCACGTTGTGCGAATCTCGCTTTGGAAGCGGGACCAAAGGTGGCATCTCGAAGGGCAGAGGCAGATCGAACACATTGAACTTTTCCATACGTAGCCTTCAGATGGCAGGTGTTCTGAGGTCGACGGACTGGTCGATCCGTCATTGATGCGGCCTGTCAACTCCCTTCGCTGCGCGTGCTCGAGCTTTCCAGGTGAACACCGGTGTGCGAGATGCAGCAGCGAGATCTCGGAGCGTTTCGCGAGCTTTGCGAAAACGGTCCTGGCAATTTGCCGTTCTCGAACTATGGTGGCGGACACTATCCAGTTCCGGTACATTGACTTTTCAGCCTTCCAGTTCCGGTAGAGAAATCACGGGCCGAAGCTTCGCAACAGGCAACCAGTCGCTATATTTAATAAGTGAAGCTGGGTTGGGGTTTCGTTGCGCCAGGATAGCTTTCACTGCATCGATGTCAGGCGTTTCCAATAGCAGAGCGAGCTTGCCGTGCTTAATGAAGATTTTTTCGTTGAACACCGTCGCTTCAAGGGTAGCGAGATGCAGGGCGATGCCTCTGAGCGCGTTCGCCAATAGCCCTGGGAAACCCAGGGTCAGAAGGTAAGCGGCGTCGGGAAGCCAGTGCGGCATAGGACCGATCCCAAGAACCCCCAACGTTGCATCGAACTGCGCCCGACATATCGATACCCAGCGCTCGTCGCGAGAACTCCTTGTTGGCACGAGTTCGACCGGCTCGGCGGCTGTTAGGTCCCCACGTGAACCTGGCAGCCAGCGAAGACCAAGGGCTACTGCTCCTGGAGTCGCGAGGCAGAGGACTGGAATTCCCGTTGTTCGTGTGAACTGGGCTATCGCACTCCACGTTGCAGCCGCTCCTGTTTTAGTGGCGTCTTCAACGTTGATGCGCTCGACAATAACCAAGCCTAGATTTGCCGCAACGCCCAGAGTACACATCGCCGGAAGAATATCTCTCTCACGGAAGCGCATAGAACGTACGCTGTCTGCCAACACTGTGTTGAATGCCGCGTCGAACGCCCCAAAGAATCCTTGAGCGAGCCCACCAAGTTCTCCATTGAGCGGCCAATGCATTCGAAGGCAAGGAAGCTGGAGGTAGTCTGTGAAGCGGTCCGCTGCTGGAATTCGGACGGCGCGCGGTTTGCTTCCAATTTCAGACTGGAGGATGTCCGCGAGCAAGCGTCGACCCATTCGTACCGGGGCGATCAAGATCATGCCTCGTGCCTTTGCATGTGGGGCGATACCAAAGCGTAAAGGGACGAGGTGTCTACCTCTCTTAGGTTCGGTCCGGAAAAAGGCGGCTGCGTTTGAAGCGTACTCGCGATACTCTGGATTGCGAAGGTCCCGGTCGTGATAAGAACTCCACATAAGGGAGACGACGCTTACGAATGCTCGACCGACTTCTGGGTTGCTCACAAACGTATCGGCGGCTCCCCCTACAATTACCTCGTGTGGCGTCGAACTTTCGGGCTCTAGATTTGGATAACGCGTAGTAAGCGTCATCGCTTCTTGAAGCGTTGGAATGGCTCGTATGTTTTGCTGGAGAGGGTTTCCCTCGACCTTCGTGACCGGTGCGATCTCAGAGCTGCTCGATGAGTTACCGTCCGTGCTCATTGCGTCCTCCCCATGACCGCCGATTTCCCGATTTGCCGGGCGACGACACGCCAGGCACATGAATATGGGTAATGCTCTGTGGGGCGCAAAGGGCCACGCGCCCCACAAAGTGGGCACTATCGCTCGATGCCAGATCCACCATGCGTAGCTACTTAGAACGGCCGATAAATCGCTCGCATGGCATCCGTTCTCTCATCGACACGTCGATTGGTCGCCCAGGCTGTGTAAGCTCAGGTTCGAGAGGGTCCGCTTCCGAAGTCTTTCGGAGCACAAGCTGTCAGATGCTCTTTATTAGCTTCGCTGTTCGGCGCGGTGCCTGGCGCGGAAGAGGGTGCTCTCGCTTCGCTCTCAGTCGGTTCCGTGCTTGATGGCGCGTCTGAGGTGGCTGGCGCGTTCGCGACAGCAGGTGGCGACACTCGCTTCGAACCGGGGAATACCGGCGGGGGGAGTCCGGTCAGGTCGCGCGAAGTCGTGACGCGTACTTTTCGCACTATCGTGCGATTCAGTTGCTGCGGTGTTTTCTTCGTCATGGAGCGTCCTTGTGCCTTTGTATAGGCGTGTGTTGACAAGGCGCACCCGTTTGTGAGATTCTACGCGCGTGTGATCGCGTGAACCCTATCTAAGGGTGCACCAGCCAGACGGCGCATTAGGGGGCCAGCCCTGATGCGCCGTAGTTTTTTGTGCGATGGTTTAGTTCGTCGCTCTCAGCACTTGTCTAAGTCTCCAACGTTTGCTTGCGGTTAGACTCCGCATCCTCGAGCACTTGACAAAATAGCTATTTCGCAGTACTATGCAAATTTGGCCGTTTTATGCTACGCCTAACTGTGTGCAGTTGCAAGTGCTTCCTCCGCCCTCGCGACTTCGCTCGGCCCAATTTGTAGTCCGCACGCCGTCCCTACGCTTACAGAAGATACAACTCCTCGCGTACTTACGGTCGATCCTTAACTAATCGATCGAAAACCCGCTGCGTCAAGCCGCAACTGATCCGCGCCCGATATTTCCACTTCGGCCGGTCGGCATCTGTGGGGTTGCAAGCGTCGCGCAAACTGGCCTTTACTAAGCTGCTGATCGCATCGTTGCATTGGATGCGCCGCCCACCATTGGACTTGGGGAGGGGTGGGACTTGATGCGCGAGCAGCCAATCGTGATCGTACAGATTGAGCCATCGCCACAGAGCGGGTGCCGCCAACCTTGCTTGTGTGCGCGTCAACCCTATCCCTCGTGCGAGGTGCTGTTCCCAGAGCGTCCGTTTCGCCCGTCGCTCGACCTCATTAGGCGGCGAACTCCTGCCATCGACTTGTTTGGGAGCCCTGAGGCGGGCTGTCGGTCGTTTGCAGGCGATCACATCCAAAGCCATCCGCAGTAGAGCGACCGCGACGGGATGCGCGGGGCGGTCGTCGTAGAGCAACGAGCGCAGCGCAGGCGAAAGCATGCCGAGCTCTCTGATCCAAACGATAATGCGCTCGTCCTCAAATCCGTCCGAGAAAAAGGCAAGGAAGTCGTTGCTGAAGTCCTTCGCTCGCAACCGTCCGTGCTCGGGGACGTATCCCCTCTCGCGTATGAGGATCCGTACATCCTCAACGGCGGACTGGACCTTCGCGGACTGGTACATCCGGTACAGAATTTTTCCCAGCCGCAGACTGTTTGAGCGTCGACTTCGTTCATCCAATACCCTCATATTGATCTCGTGCGCGCTGCACGGGTCAGCCAATGTCAGCGCGGTGTCGTGAATAGCGCATCGAGTCAAAAGTGGAATGCAGTGGAATGTGAATGAGCATCGTCGCCCTGTCGCTTGGAGTGACAGCGCGGTGCACTCCTTGCATTCAAGGCCGTACCTGTTGGCGCTTTGTAGCGGCAACGGCAGACTCGGGCAGCATAAGCGAGGCTGATCGGTCGAACAGACCTGCCACTCTAACCTCTGAGCTAACGACGCTGTCAAGCACGACATGAACAGAGGGTAGAGCGTTCGCTCCATCAGTACTTGGCGAGGTTCACCGTAGAGCCGGTTCGTGAGGTCACAAAATTGCCCGATGCGGCAAGGAGCGGTGTGGAGCAGGGGGTTGCCGCGGCGGAATACGGTGGTGACGATTTGACGAATGCGCGGACTAAAAGTCGTGTCAGCAGTTGCGGTTGCGAGGCTGAAGGCCGTTTCAGATAGTCCAGCTTCATACAACGTTATCAACATGGCACGCGACTCCTTTTCCGTCATTTGGGTACGGACGTGAACGGCGACGACTGGAACTCATGCAGGGGCAACCAGTCTCCGAATATGCGGACGTCCGGCAGTCTTTCTCCGCGGCGCCTGCGGAACGCCGCGATTTGGTCAAGGCTGGGCTGATCCAGAACAAGTGCACGCTTTCCCGAAGACGTGAGCATGTTTCGTGTGATGGTCCGGGCGTCCGAGGCAGCAGCGCTTTCGACAGCCATGCTTGTCAGCACCTTCGAAGTGAGTCCCGGATAGCCATGCGTCAATCTATGCGCAGCCTTCGGTAGCCAATTGGGCATAGGCCCTGGATACACAGTTCCTACGGTGAAAGCGTAGATCGACCCGCAAACTTGTAGCCAGAAGTCATCGGTGCAACTCTCGGACGGGCAAATCTCGAACGGTGCATTGCAGGAGAGGCCTGATCGAAGTGCAGCGAGCGCTGCGCCTGGGGTCGCCATACACAAAACCGGAATTCCAGTCATCCTGGTGAATTCTGCAATCGCGCTCCAAGTGAGTGCCGCGGCTTTTGTGATCGCCTCCGCAGCGTTAATCCGTTCGACGACTAATAGACCAAGATTCGTGACGACTGCTAGGCAGCGGACGACAACAAGAAGGTGCCGGTCACTGAATAAAGGAGTAGCCGCCAGCCGAGCATAGTCTGTGTCCAAGGCAGCGTCGAAAGCCGCAAGGACGGCGTTAGCGAACTCGTGGACGCTCCCGTGCACGGGCCAGACGACGCGAACCAAATGTAACTGCACGACCTCGGTTTGTCCTCCTCCGAGCGAAATTCGGTGAACCGCGGGTTCACGGCCGAACATCGCTTCAATCAGATCTGCCAGCACGCGGCGGCCCGTTCGCACCGGGGCGGCGACAAGGATACTGCGGGATGTTGCTCCTGGCACTGAACCGAATGTGATCGGGCTGTCATGACCACGGCGGTCGCGCCGAAAATGTAAGGCGCGATTTGCGGATATAGTGAAATCGCGAAAACGCGGGTTCAGGAGATCGCGGTCGAGGTAGGACGTACGTATTTGCATGAGCACCTCCTTCAAGATCTCTTGTCGGACCATGTCAGCGATGCACGGCTCGGATCCGGACAATGCTGGTAAGTTCACAGACCCACATCGCGCCGGCTTCTGCGAAAACATATTACTCGCGACGGCCTCTGCCTCAGCGACGTTGTGTACAAGCGGATTTGCCGCCCGTGACTCGGAATGGAACATCTGTCGACCTGTTTCCCCTGCGGCAACCGGTGAGTTTCCATCGCTCGTGATTCACATGCCGGCTAACGTACAAATGGGCTATGGCTTTGCGATCTGACGGTCTTCCTGAACTCTCACGAACACTCGACTCCGTGGCATGAAACGACCTTGCTCATGCGGATTGCGCGGAGTTAGTCGTTTACTACGAGGCTGGTGTTACGATTGTTGAGCTTGCGTGGCTCCGAGGAGATGTGTGAGGCGTGTCGTCACGACACCCACATGGCGGCAACTCGCAGGAGGGACCCATATTGATCGGTCTCCGTACTCGTCGGGAATCGCACTGCGTGAAGCATCAATAATCGTTACCTTGGAAGGCGCGCGTCGCTTGATGTCTGCTCGAAGCATGTCCGCACGACCGTGGTATGCGATGAAATGCCTGTGGAGTCGATTTCCGGGTATGGTTGCACCGACTGTTCGGTGGGCAATCGAATCCGGCAATAGAGCGATAAGTGACCGAAAGCCGTAATCGTTAACTAGCCAGGTGTTAAGTACGATCGACAGGTCATGCTGTCTCGCGACGAGGTCCGAAATCGGATGAAGCAGAGGAAGAGGTTGAGCCGAGAGAATTGACCGGGGCCGATGCTGGCCGCAGCTTCGCCCATAGATACGAAGCACTACCCCCTCGATTCCGAGGTAGAGAAATGAGGCCATGACGTGATTCTCCAAAACTGCCCATTCAGCGCGAACCAAGGATCACGATGGGGCGAGGAATCACTGTCTCAACTGTCTGTAATTTTACTTTTGAGCGAGAGAACTGGCGTGCGTTTACACACGAAACACAACATACCAACCAGAGTACTACATGCGAGCGCGAAATCAAGGCGTGCGTGATGAGCAGATCGAGGCTGCATGGGCCGGCCTCGTTTCGAGGGCGACGCGAGTTGCGTTGGCTCGGCAAGATCTCAGCTACGCCGAACTCGCATCGAGACTCTCGGCGCTTGGACTGACCGAGTCCGCTCGCTCTGTTGAAGGAAAAGTTCAGAGGGGACGGTTTCGCTTTTCTTTCTTCTTGCAAGCTGTGTACGCCTCTGGCGCGACATACCCCCTTTCTTGGGCACCGGTGATGTCATCGACAGCGTCCTGGCCCGAGCGCGCAACCTCGCTACTCCACGCCGAACTAGGTGCGCAGCCGTGGTTGGACTGGCCCAAAGTTGCTCGCCGTCTGGAAGAAATCGGTATCTGGATCGATGCGGATGACCTTGAGACGCAGGTCGGAGAAGGCACCTTCTCCACTACGCTTTTCTTTCAGTGTGCAACTGTCTGCCGTTTCGATGGAGTCCAGCTTTATCTGGACAGTTCCTATGTCAATGCCATCGCTCGTGACGGGGCGTCGGCAAGCTAAAGGAAGAGGATGAAATTGTCTTGATGTTTTTCGCTGTTCCGCTAGACTCGACATTGCGATACGACGTGCGGAACCGCACGCCAAGTGGTCGGCAAAAAGTCGAATAAATGTCGTCTGACCGAAGCTCTCCGGAAAGCCCGCTGGAATGCGCGCGCGTCCGGAGTCACCGCTACCCGGAAAGCGGCTATGCCGAACGTAACCCCCCGATTTGCGGGCAACCGATTTGAGGTTCGACTTGTCAATTGGCGCGTCATGTTGGTGTACCCCGACAACACACGTCATGTCGTCGGTATCGACGCACGAGAAAGCACAGGCCGAGTTAGCTCCGCAATCAAAGACTTTGATCCCAAGACTGGACGCGTGAACACATATTCGCGGCGGGTGTACGTTCTCGTGGGCTCAAGCAGACATGACGCAAAAGCCCAGTGCGTCTGGAATCAATGGTGCTCGGTCAACGGCGTGTCAGGTTGCAAAGAAATAACTGACACCTTTTGCGGACTAAGTCGCTATGACAACCCCTGAGGAACGAACGCGAGCGATTCTTGGAGGACGTGAACTATTGGCGACTCTGGCTCAGGGACGCGGCTCCTATTCGCCAGATCTTGTCCGGACCTTAGCAATGACATTACTGAGGCACTATCCGCTCGACGTTGATATTGACGTCATGGCCGCGGCGTTACCTCATTTGTGGGCCGAATCGGCGAAGGCTCGCCGCAGGCCGATTCACTAGCTAACGCCGTTCCGTCGTTCTTTAGTTTATCGGAACATTCGACAGTGGAGCGCTCGCGGCGCAACAACGGGTGATAAACCGTAACGAACTGAACGGAACGCGCTCGTAAATTGGGTGAGGCCTCGCCGCCTCGGAAACACGACGGCGTCGGCTTCGACCGCGCAGCAGAGAAGGAATCTTGATGTCGAGTCTGCGCGTAACAATCACGACATGCCTCAGTTCGACGACGTACAGATGTAGCCTTCGATCCGATCGCTACTTTGAAAGCATTCGTTGCAATCGCTCGACCGAACCTCTGGGCAGCGCTGGCGAAATGGCAAGGCGGCGACAGTATGGATGATAAGGGCAGCCAAGGGTGGCGCGGCTTGCTGCGACGAAAGAGCGGGGTAGCCGGAGAGCGGGTCGCCCGCCGTTCGAGATTGCGATTGCGATTGCGGTCGCGGGGTCGCTTGCGGTCTCTCTGCTCGGGCGCGTCGGTCCACCGCCGGTCCCTGGCCGCGCTTTCGCGGGTGGATCTCGCCTGATTTCGCACCGAGTTCCGTCGGCGAAGGCCACCCGAAATTTTGCGAGAGGCTGGTAGGAGGCGAACCATGGGGAGAAACGACAATGCCACGGTCTGCAGGCGTTACCAACGACGTTTCAACAATCGTCGAGGCTCGGATGCAACACCTGTTTCGCCGCGCGGCAGTGGCAGTAGTTTTGTTTGACCTAAGGGCAGCCGAAGCGCTTCTGAAACTTCCGGACGCAGAGCTCGGGCGACTGTTCAAGATCAGTCTGGCTCGAGTTATGGGCGTCGCCACAGTCTTAAACCTGGACCGTCGTTCAGTACGTGGCCAAGGCGCGCAACTATCGAGCAAAATTAAACGCCGTGCAGTCCGCCGAATGTCGCCGCGAAAGGCCTTAGTCGCTGAAGGCAAGTTGCTGCGCGCAGAAATCCTATGCGACGCTTGGGGCATCACAGAGCAGAGGCTGAACAAACGCGTCTCCGCAGGACGCGTCTTCAGCGTTGAAGTGGAGGCCGAACAATACTACCCGGCTTTTTTTCTTGCAAACGAGCTCGACCGCAAGGATCTAGCGAAGGTCGTGCGGCGGCTTGACGGTTTAACCGGGTGGAGCAAGTGGCGCTTCTTCACGGAGCCGATGGAGCCGCTTGGCGGTTTGACGCCGCTTCAGGCAATTTTACGCGGCGACGTGAAGCGGGTCTTGCGCACGGCAAAAGCCGCCGCGAAGCAGTCCCAAAAGCTGGAGAAAGGCAACACACTGGGCACGAAAAGATCATGAAGTTCGTAGAGCAGGTTTGGACGTTCGCATTGATGTATCCGGCGCTGCTGATCGTCCCCGCGATTGGATTCGTACTCAGCTTGGTGGTAGTGCGCATCAAGACGCGATATGTCAACGAGGGCGTTTTGTTCTGTTGGTCACCCAGCGCGCGGCGCGAGAGTGAAAGAACGAGCGCAACTGAGGAGGGAGATATGCCTACGGAGAACGAGTTCGATCCTACGATAGCTCTCGAGAAGATTCATGACCTAGCCGTGGCGGAGGGTGACCTAGGATACGAATATTGGTATGCAGTCGGCAATCTTCTGAAGAGGGCGAACGTTATGCAAGCGCAGATCGATTCGCTCAGCAGGGAGCTTGAACGGTGCCGGGAGAGGCTCGATAAAGCGAAGTGAGAGGAATTTGGACGAGCCGACACGACTATTGCAGTACGTGTATTTCAGCAGAGAATTACTGTGCAATCGTTGGCGGCGAGGAGACATCGTGCAAGGAAGGAAGCAGAGGCCGCGTCTCTTCCAAGTATCACCGCCAATGAGAAGAGATATGTTTCCTGTTGCGAACAAGGCAGAGACGACGCGGAAAACGTCATACGATCTTACTCAAACGTCGACTGAGCACTGGACCACCCGGCGAAAGTGCCGCCTCTAGGGAGGTTCACGAAGTTCGATTGCCCGATGCACGCGAGAGTGCATCTCCACTACCTGCGTCCTCCACAGATACTCCAAATAGCCCAAAATCTTAGCGCGTCATTTCGATAGAGGTCACGTACGAAGGACTCGCGTCGAATTGACTCGAAAAGGCTTCGGTTTCACGGAGTATCATCTGCATACTGATCGGTTGACCGCCGGCATGCCCGATCCCAACTCTGGGCGAGACGAAAGCCGGCCATCCCGAGCACCGTCGCGATTGTCAAGACGACCGCCGCAGACAATGCCGGGTTTTGGCCAAGTCCAGCCGTGTAAGTGCACAGTGCGCCTACTACCATTTGCGTGAATCCGTAAAGTCCCGCAGCTGCTCCGACGACAGCCGAGTTGGTGCTAAGCGCCTTCGTCAATGCCAAAGGTCCTGCAATCCCCACTCCGACGGCGAACAAGAACATTAACCCAATCGCCGAAAATATCGTTACGTTTCCAATCAATACATTTAGCATGAACGCGAACGCTGCAAAAAACCCCAATGCGCTTCCAATCATCAACATCCGGTCAAGTGATACCTTTCGAATCAAGTGGCGAGCGCAAGTATTGCCCAGTGACACACCCACAATGACCAACCCGAGATAAATTCCAACTTCGTGCGGAGGACGATGCAACTGCGTCGAGACGATGAAGGGTGAAGCCGCGATAAACGCATAGATCGAGGTCGTCGCGCAGCCACCTCCAAGTGTCAGGCCAACGTAGGAAGGTGAGCGCAAGAGCAACATGTAGTCGTGCGTCAGCGCCGAAAGCTTAACTGTGCCTGTTGGCCGAGCGGTCTCCGGAAGCAAGCGATACGTAAAGAACAACGTGACACCGCCCAGCGCGGCAAGCAGCACAAAAATTGAACGCCACCCACATGTCGCGGCAAGCGCGGATCCCAGCAGCGGCGCTAAGCCAGGTCCAACCGTCATCATGAGGTTCAGAAGGGCAAGCTGACCCGCGGCTTCATCTGTTTGCGCCGAATCTCGCACGATGGCGCGCCCTAGTGCTAATCCCGCACCACCTCCCAAAGCCTGGAAAAGGCGCGCAACAAGGAGCGTGTGAAGCCCTGACGCGATCGCGGAAGCTAGGCCTGCGATGGTGTAGAGCGCGAGCCCGAGGATCAGCAAGGGCCGCCTTCCAATGCTGTCGGACAGCGGCCCATAGACGAGTTGTCCGATGGCAAGCCCTGCGATATATACACTGATCGTCCATTGCATTGCACCGCTGCCCGCACTGAAAGTGCGGGCAGCATCTGGCAGGGCGGGAACAAACATATGCATTGCCAATGTGCCACTGATCGTGATCAGGACCAGCAGCCATAAAGGTGCTCTCATCCTCGACTTCATTCAAGACGCTTTTCCTCGACCCAATTAAGGATCTATGCCACGTGTCGAACGCACTGCGTCCCATTGCCGATTCTGGGTTCGGCGAAAATGCGAGGGGATTTCGGCGCAACGAACAGTCACTTGATCAACTTCGAGTTCTTGTTGTGCTTCGCGCGACTCACCGTCCTGCCACGTCGTGATGTCACGTTGACCAATTTGGCCGAAGGTTGCTTCGTCTTTGCCTCGTGCTGTCGGTGCGCATTTGCGTGGTCACTGCCAGTGCATTTACCTAAATAACAAGGATCGCTGAAATCCGACTGCGAAGAAAAACGCGCCCCGTCTCTCCTTTGCTTCTATCGTTAGGCGTTTCCTGTCCGACCCGACTCGGCAAGGATCTGAGTCGGCTCGCCGGCGCCAGGCTCCTCCACTGACGAATGGAGATCGACGTCTTTCGTTTCAGGCAGAAACTGGATCAGCAGAAAATTAAGAACGGCGAAACCTGTCACATACCAGCCTGGAGCCAACGGCGAATGTAGTGCACTTACGAGCCAGGCACATACGAGGGGAGTCGTGCCTCCGAGGATTGCCACAGTGATTTGATATGCGATTGCATGTGAGGTTGCGCGCGAGTGAGTGGGAAACAACTCCGTGCTGGTGACTGTGCACGTGGCGCCATACAGACCAATGCCAATACCCAACGCGACTTGCCCCAACACGACCTGAAACAGAGAGCCGTTGGCCGCCAACCAAATAGACAGATACGCGAAGAGAGCGATCCACAACGATCCGGCAGACAGCAGAGCCTTGCGACCGAAACGATCGCTTAATGCACCCGAAACCGATCCAAGCGCAGAATAAACGAAGATACCCGCGCCGTTCGCAAGCAATGCGGTCTTGGAATCCAATCCGACTTGCTTGACCAGAAAGGTGTACATAAAGCCGAGAAGCAGGTATGCGGTGATGGCCTGCACTGGCATCAACATCGCGACGTAGAGCATCGATTTACGCGCGGAACGCGAAACGCTCCTAAGCGCATCGTTGAACTCGGCGTTCCGAACTGCCTGTTTGTATTCTTCAGGGTCCTCAAGATTCTTCCGCATCTGGACACCGACGATGCCGATCAGGCCGCCGATAAGGAATGGAATGCGCCAGCCCCAGTCTGCATAGATCTCTCTTCCTGTAATGGTCTGGAATCCCAGCAGGATGACTGTGACAAGAAACAAGGGAAGAGTAGCGAACGTGAAAGCGATGCCAACCCAACTGCCTCGCTTTCCTTTCGGCGCCGATTCCATGATGTAAATCATGCTGCCGGTGAACTCGCCCCCCATCGCGAGCCCTTGAGCGAACCGGCAGAGAACGAGGAGGATCGGTGCCGCGATTCCGATTTGTTGGTAGGTCGGAAGCGCACCGATGGCAGCCGTACCGAGCGCCATCAGCCAGATTGTGATGGAAAGCACCCTGACTCGCCCGATACGGTCCATCAGGTACCCGAATACTATTCCTCCGACGGGCCGTGCCACGAAGGCGACCGCATAGACTGCAAAGGTGCTGAGGATGGCCGCTGTGGAACTGCCGGATGGAAAAAAATGTGCGGCAATGAACGGGACCGAAAATCCAAAGACCGTGAAATCGTAGATCTCGCCTAAGTTGCCAATCGAAATTGCCCCAATCTTGCGCCGAGCGCTATTTGAACTCACAGTCTGTCTCCAGTTTTTACCTACTATTCCCAACCCTTCGATCGGTCATCGGATTGGTCAAGCGAGGCCTTGTTTCAAGTGTCTTGTCTGCAAGTTCCACGCATTCGACGGCACCAAAAGACGCGTAAAGCGACGATCTCATTCTAAAAACTGGTCGCATCACACACTAGGTAGCCTTGTGGTAAGCACCATTGCATGCAGCGCAAAGCCAGAGGGCTGGTCGCAGCACCGGCGAGGCCGCTACCATAGAGCCCACCTGAAATCCCCTGTGCGGTGTAGCACATCGAGCTGGAGCGCCCATGAACGACAAGACCCAAAAACAAAGCCTGAAGGTAGACGCGAATCTTGTCAGGTTCGTCGAGGAAGAGGCCTTTCCCGGCACCGGGGTCGACGCTGCAGCGTTCTGGCGGGGGTTCGATTCGTTGGTTCACGACCTGGCTCCGAAGAACCGAACGCTGCTGGCGGAACGCGATCGCTTACAGGCCCAACTCGACGGCTGGCATCGCAGTAACCCCGGTCCGGTCAAGGACTTGCGGGCGTATCGCAAGTTTTTGGAAGACATCGGTTACATCGTACCCACGCCGCCACGCGTACGGGCAACAACCGCCGACGTTGATCGCGAGATTGCTGAACAGGCGGGCCCTCAACTCGTCGTGCCGCTATCCAATCTGCGATATGCGTTGAATGCGGCGAACGCTCGCTGGGGCAGCCTTTACGACGCGCTTTACGGCACTGACGCAATCGACGAGTCCGACGGCGCCGAGCGAACCGCCATTTTCAACCCGAAGCGCGGAGCGAAGGTCATTGCCTACGCGCGCGCGTTTCTCGACAACTATGCTCCGCTCATGCAAGGCTCGCACGCCGATGCGACGAAATACAGTGTTGAGCGGGGCAAGCTCGTCGTCACGCTGAAGGACGGCACCAAGAGTGCGCTCAATGCTCCGCGACAGTTCGCTGGCTACCAGGGAGAATCGGTCGAGCCCTCTGCTGTGCTACTTGAGCATAACGATCTGCACTTTGAAATCCAGATTGACCGGGAAAATCCTATCGGCAAGTCCGACTGCGCGCACGTGAAGGACGTACTGATTGAAGCGGCGGTGAGCACGATCATCGATTGCGAAGATTCGGTCGCAGCCGTCGATGCGGCTGACAAGACACAGCTCTATCGCAACTGGCTCGGTCTAATGCAGGGGAATCTGTCCGAGCTTGTAACGAAGAATGGCAAGACCATCACGCGCGGCATGAATCCGGACCGCGAATACACCGCGCCCGATGGCTCCAGACTCACGCTGCACGGCCGCTCGCTCCTTTTCGTTCGCAACGTCGGCCATCTAATGACGAGTCCCGCCGTGTTGGATCGTGAAGGCAATGAGATTCCCGAAGGGATTCTCGATGCGGTGATGACAACGCTCGGAGCCTTGCACGACCTCGAGAAGAGGTTCAATTCGCGTACCCGGTCGATCTACATCGTGAAGCCGAAAATGCACGGTCCCGACGAGGTCGCATTCGCGGACGAACTCTTCTCGCGCGTAGAAGACCTGTTTGGCTTGCCCCGTAACACGATCAAAATGGGCATCATGGACGAGGAGCGCCGGACGAGCGTGAACCTTATGGCTTGTATCGCAGCCGCGGGCGCGCGCGTCGCGTTCATTAATACGGGCTTCCTGGATCGCACTGGCGATGAAATGCATTCGTCGATGGAAGCCGGCCCGATGATGCGCAAGGGCGGCATGAAATCATCAGCTTGGATTAATTCCTATGAACGCAACAATGTTCTCGTTGGCTTGAAAGCTGGTTTGCGTGGGCGAGCCCAAATCGGCAAAGGCATGTGGGCGATGCCAGACTTGATGCACGCCATGCTCGAGCAAAAAGTCGCCCATCCAAAGGCTGGCGCGAACACCGCGTGGGTTCCGTCGCCGACGGCCGCGACCCTGCATGCGCTGCACTATCATCAGGTCGATGTGCAGCAGGTCCAAGAAGAGCTGGAAGCGACGATCTACGAGGGCCAGGAGGACAAACTGCTCGAAGGTCTGCTGACGATCCCGGTCGTCGACAAACCGTCGTGGTCGGAAGAGGACATCAAGAATGAGTTAGAGAACAACGCGCAAGGCATTCTCGGGTACGTCGTGCGATGGATCGACAGCGGGGTCGGTTGCTCGAAGGTACCGGATATTCACAACGTCGGTTTGATGGAAGACCGCGCGACCCTGCGGATCTCGAGTCAGCACATCGCGAACTGGTTGCGGCACGGGATCGTTTCGGAAGAACAGGTTAGGTCGACGCTTGAACGGATGGCTGCCGTTGTGGATGGACAAAACCGCGCTGATCCAAGCTATGAGTCAATGTCACAGAATCTGGGGCGTTCGGTAGCGTTTCGAGCAGCATGCGAGTTAGTTTTCAAGGGTCGAACTCAGCCGAGCGGCTACACCGAGCCGCTACTTCACAGGTTTCGAACGATAGCAAAAGACTCGAAGCGATAGCACGTATTTGCCACGAGTCTTCCCTAACCATAGTGTGAAACCTTGCTCACCTCTGGCCCGGCTCGTTTCAAATCGAAATCGGGCACGTACTTCATCTCGCGAAATGGCACTCGACCGCAATTCACCGTGGGGGAAAGTCAAATGGTTGTCAACTGCGCAGCTTATCGACCTTTCCCTACGAAACCATCTTTGTCTTATGGCCTTGCGCACCGAATACGGAAAGGCGGTGCATATGGGGTCGATCGTTAAAACGATGTTCTCGTCATTCTTTCTATTTGAAGCTGGATTTGGGAAGGGCGATGTTTCGATTTTTCTGCAGGCGGATGAAGGCCTCGGCGCGAGTTTGTCGTCCAGCCTAGATTCTCCGTGGAGCCTCCACTCAAGTGCGATCAAACCTCTGGTCCGCCTACTCGAGCTATACGATAGCCAATTGCAGACGACGCCCGTCTGCGAACTTGTAGTGGCGCATCAAAGGGCAACAAAGAATTTCAACGCCCTGCCCCACGAGAGGTTGTCAATCTCTGCGCTAGTGCAACGACGCGGACGACCGGAGTGCAGTCGCTAACCCCGGCGCCGACTTCAGGCGATGCTGGGCTGTTAATAGCGGGGAGGTCTTCGTTGTCACGACCCGCTTCGCCGTTAAGGTCTCGTCAAAGCAAGCGCGGGCGGAGCGCCTTTCCTCTGAGGCGGGTGCGGCTGGCCAACGGCGTTGCCTTTGCCGCAAAGGTCCTTCCCTCGGCATGCGATTGTTCGATCAGCAGCCTCACGAATAAACTCGGTTTCACTGGCCCGCCTAGGTCAATGAGACGGCGTAAATAGCCGCAACCAAGGAGACGATCGAACCCTATGGACCTCAATTGGACCGCTCGCGATAGCGCAGGCGATGCGCCTAGGACTGGCGCCTTCGCGCTCTCGTTGGCGCTCAGCAGCGGCCGTTCCAAGACCCCCCGAATACGTTCCGAGCTGATTTGTAACGCCATGCGAAGGTTACTTGTCGTTTGAGTGCATGAGGCGGCGAAGAGGGCTGCATGGCGATCCAACTCCAGCGGTGCGTCTGCGCCTATGGTGTTCAAGCTAAACAGATGTCGAAGCAGAGACGCGACTGTGTTCGACTTTGAATCAGGAGAGGTATTTGTGAAGGGACTGATTTTTCTAGGTGGACGTCAGATTGAACTGGCCGATGTTGCGGATCCGACGCCCGATCTCGGCGAAGTCGTGGTTCAGATTAAGGCCTCGGGAATGTGCGGCAGCGACCTACATCCATATCGCGCTGCCTACGATCCGAGCATCCCAGTCGAGAAACGCGTCATTGGCGGCCATGAACCATGCGGCATTGTCGCTGCTGTCGGGGCAGGTGTTCCTGAACACGTCGCTCGCATTGGCGATCGCGTGATGGTGCACCACTACTTTGGCTGCACGACATGCCGGCATTGTCGGACAGGCTGGCCGCAGTTGTGCCTGCCGGCAACGCGCATCACCTACAGTGCGACGGCTCACGGCGCGCATGCGCCTTACATGAAGGTTGCCGCCGCGACGTTGCTTCCTTTGCATGAGTCACTGAGCTTTGAAGCGGGCGCCGCGATTTCGTGTGGCACTGGAACTGCGTGGGGCGCCCTGGAGCGTCTGCAACCAAGCGGCGACGAGACCATCGCGGTCTTCGGTCAAGGGCCGGTGGGCCTCTCGGCGACACTGCTGGCGTCGGCGCGCGGATGTCGGGTAATTGCGGTTGACTTGGATGAGGATCGTCTTAACCTCGCCAAGACGTTTGGCGCAGATGTAACGCTCAATGCAAAAAGCGTCAACGTACCAGAAGCACTTCGGGACTTGACGGACGGTAGGGGTGTCGAAATGGTTGTGGAGACCTCTGGCTCATCCGAAGCTGCCCAAGCGGGGCTGAATGGCACGGCCGTGTGGGGCAAGGTTTGCCTTGTGGGGATTGGCGGCAAGATTTCTGTTGAAACGAAAGCCTTCCTCGATAGACAGGTCACAGTGATGACCTCGTACACAATGTCAACGGTCGGTCAGCAGGAATGCGCCGAATTCATTGTATCTCGGAATCTTAATGTAGATCGCCTCTTCACGCATCGGTGGAATTTGAGCGAAGCAGAGGAAGCCTATCGAGTACTCGATGCGCAGTCGAGCGGCAAGGGAGTGTTTCTCTTTTGATGCACGCCTTGAGTAATGCCGAAGAGAACATTATGCCCAGCATTAATAACATCACACTGATATCAAGGAAAGACTCCATGAATTGGCAGGTACGCGACAACAGTCTTTACATCGGCGGTCGTTGGTCGGCTCCTGCCAGCGCCGAGCGGCTCGAAATTGTATCTCCATGGACAGAGAACCCAATCGCAAACGTCGCCGCGGCGACGCCAGCAGACGTGGATAAAGCGGTGAACGCCGCTCGCTGCGCCTTCGATGACGGGCCTTGGCCGAAGATGTCGATGAGCGATCGCATCGCAACGGTGGGGCGCCTACGCGGGATCATGGAGCGACGACGGACCGAGGCCGCACACGTGATCACCAGCGAGATGGGTAGCCCGATTACTGCGTCTCTGACGCAACAGGCGCAGACTCCCTTGCTGATGCTCGACGCATTTATGGACATTGCGCGCGACTTGCCGCTCAGCACGCTGCGCACTGCCGCAACAGGGCAGGCGTTGGTCTCTCGCTACGCCAAAGGCGTAGTGGCTGCTATCGTGCCCTGGAACGCGCCCTTGACGGGAATCACAATGAAGCTGGGCCCGGCCTTGCTGGCGGGATGCTGCGTCATTGTCAAAACCGCGCCGGAGACGGCCTTGTCGGGTCAACTCCTGGCCGAGATGCTCGACGAGGCGGGTTTCCCAGAAGGAGTGGTCAGTGTGCTACCTGCAGACCGGGCTACTAGCGAGTATCTTGCGTTGCACCCGGGTGTGGACAAGGTGTCGTTCACGGGGTCGACCGCCGCGGGCCGCCATCTGGCGGAACGCTGTGGTGCGCTCTTGCGGCCGATCACCCTGGAGCTCGGCGGCAAATCGGCGGCACTTATCTTGGACGATGCGGATATTTCAGAGACGGTTGAGAAGCTCCGTGTAGGCTCCCTCCGCAACTCGGGACAAATCTGTAGTTTGAAGACCCGAGTGCTTGTGTCTCAGCAGCGAAAAGACGACCTCATCTCCGCACTCGACGCCTTACTCGACACAATGCCTATCGGCGACCCGAATAATCCCGACACGCAAATCGGTCCTATGGTATCGAGGGCCCAAATGAAGCGCGTTACCGGTTATATCGAGCAGGGCATCAAGGGAGGAGCCCGCCTTGTCAAGGGCGGGCTCGGCTTGCCGGCGGGCCTGACGCACGGTTGGTTCGTCCGCCCCACGTTGTTCGCCGACGTCGAACCTGGAGCGGTGATCGCCCAGGAGGAAATATTTGGTCCCGTGCTGTCGATTCTCACCTATAAGGACGAGAAGGAAGCGGTTGAAATCGCCAATAATTCCCAGTATGGCCTCAACGGATCTGTCTTTTCAGCCGATGTCGAGCGGGCAGTCGGCTTCGCCCAGCGCATCAAGACGGGAGTGGTGGAGATCAACGGTTGTGGAGTTGGTTTCTGTTCGCCTATTGGCGGAGTCAAAGCGTCAGGGATGGGACGCGAAGCGGGGCCGGAGGGATTCGAGCCCTATTTCGAATACAAGGCCATCGGTGTTCCAAAGGGGTACGTTCATCCCACCGGTGGAACCGAATGAACGACCTAGCAGGACGTAATATATCCTCTGAAGAAAAGGATTTGCCGTGAGGTAGTAATTGGAAAACACGGCTGCGGGCACGAAGAGGATAAGGGGTCAATTCATGCGCCCCAATTCCGAGTCGAGTTATTGGGAAATTAAGGCCGATCCCTTAATGAACGTGAGCCGCGTTTTTCGCAGAATCACGACGTGCAAATGCGAGCGACCTGAAATACTTGACTCGGGCAGGTGCGGGTCGTCTCGACTACCGGCACATTGTCGAAAGGTCAAGCTGTTGGCTCGAAACGAGGAAAAAAGCTCGCTCTGACCAAGACGCGCTGTAAGGCGGTTGTATAACACTTACACCGAACGTCAGTCGGGCAGGGGGCGTGGCCTGCCCCAAGGAAGCTGGCTTCGCATGGACGACGTCCGGACGGTCCACGCCAAATATTGCTCCGCGGCTTGACTCCGAATGGAGCGGCCGCCGGATAATTGCGCAAATCGTCGATCAACGACGGCGTCGTCACGCCTTCTTTCGCTCCTTCCTCAAAACGGTGACATACAGGCGTCACCATATGCTGACGCCGCGACAACGGCTGCTTCCTAAACGGAGGTGCGGCTCAGATCAGGCTAATCCTTTAGCTGGTCAATCCCTGAACGCGATCAGACGCCTAGCATTGGGCGGCGAAGCGGGTTGGTCTATCTGCACGTCATTGCCACGGATACGAAAAGTCGAACCGCATTCTGACCGGCGCGCAGGCGAGTCTTCAGGCGGCCGATCGGGCGCTTCCGAGACAAACTGATTGCCGAACGTTTGCCTGACAGACGGGACAAAATCGCGTCGCAGCTCGCGAGGTACGTCCTAATATTTCAAAAAGCTTTCATTTCTGGCAGAGGAATTCCGCCGCCTTTATCTGACAGATTGCTCGCCGTCGGACTCTGGTTAGCGCTCCGCTCAGGTGACAACGCTAATGAGTAGGGACAGTCGTAGCAGGAATCTTTGCTTGACGGGCAATGATGCTTGGCGTCGTGATGTCTAGTTCGCCATTCAAAGCGTTTTTAGAATCCTCTCATACCGTAAAGGTTTCGCGCAGCGAGGCCTTCATCCGACGAGCAAATAAATGAGGACGCGCAAATGGAAGAGACGATCATCGAACCCCGAGTGGAGCAAACCGCCGTGCTGACGCCTGCCGAGAGCGTGACGTTGTGGCTGGAGTCTTTTGAAACGGCGCTGAATACGGGTGACCGTGCGGCGATGGACCGTCTGTTCATCGAGGATTCGCACTGGCGGGATCTGTTTGCGATTACGTGGAACTTGACGCCTTCGGACTCACGCGAGGTGGTAGTTTCGACCTTCTTGCGCGAGCAACCGCGCATACAGGCCTGTGCCTTCAAGATCGCTGAGGGGCACACGCAACCGCGCCGTGTGACGCGCGCCGGTGTGGAAATCATTGAAGCCATTTTCCAGTTTGAAACTGCGGTCGGCCGTTGCCTGGGTCTTTTGCGTCTCCCCGCGTCCGAACCGCAGAAGGCCTGGGTCATCAGCACCTCGTTGCGGGAGTTGAAGGGCTTTGAGGAGCCGGTAGGTGATAAGCGCCCGGATGGCGCGAGCAAGCGCACCTTCGGGGGGCAGGCGTGGGGCGAACGCCGAGCGCAGGAGCAGGAATACACCGATCGCGAACCGGCTGTCCTGATTGTCGGCGGTGGCCATAATGGTCTGTCGATTGCGGCACGCCTGCGGCTGCTCGGTGTGGACGCGCTGGTGGTCGAGCGCCTGCCGAGGGTCGGCGATGTTTGGCGTAAGCGCTACAGCGCGCTTGCGCTGCACAATGAGATCCATCTGAACCACATGCCGTACATGCCTTATCCGTCGAGCTGGCCAAAATACCTGCCGAAGGACATGTTGGGCGACTGGCTGGAAGCGTATGCCGTCGCGATGGAATGCAACGTCTGGACGAGCAGCACATTTGTACAGGGAAGTTACGACGAGGCGCGTGGGGAGTGGACGGCGCGCGTGCGTCGCGGCGATGGAACGGAGCGCGTACTGCATCCGCGCCACATTGTGTTTGCCAACGGCGTGGTTGGTGAGCCGAGGATGCCTGACGTGCCTGGGCTGAAGGATTTCGCGGGCAAGCTGATCCACGCGCAGGGCTTTGAGAGCGGCGCGCCGTGGAAGGGCAAGAACGTGCTGGTGCTGGGTGTGGGCAACAGCGCGCACGACATCGCGCAGGACCTTCATGGTCACGGCGCGAACGTGAAGATGATCCAGCGTGGCTCGCTGACGGTGTTCAGCGTGAAGGCGGCAAGCATTAATCACGCGATTTACTACAAGGAGAAGCTGCCGCTGGAGGACTGCGACCTTATCGCGACCAGCAACACGGCAGAGGTGCTGCTGCGCGGCTACAAGCTGGCGACGCAGCGCATGATCGAGATCGACAAGGACCTGATCGAAGGGCTGCAGGCGCGAGGGTTCAAGCTGGACTTCGGGCCGGAGAATGGCGGTCATCAGATGAAGATTCGCAGGAACCACGGTGGCTACTATCTGAACGTGGGATGTTCTGACCTCATCATTAGCGGAGATGTGGGCCTGATTCACTACGAAGACATTGACCGTTTTGTGCCGGAAGGTGCGCTGATGAAGGACGGGCGCATTGAGAAGGCGGACCTGGTGGTAGCGGCGACGGGCTACTACCCGCCGACGGACGTAGTGCGCGAGCTTTTGGGCGAAGAGATTGTTCAGAAGATCGGGCCGATCTGGGGCACGGACAGCACTGGCGAGATGGCCAATATGTACAAGCCGACCCCGCAGAAGGGCCTGTGGTTCACGGGCGGTGGCTTTGCGCAAGGTCGAGTCTGGTCACACTATGTCGCCCTCCAAATCAAGGCGCGCGAAGCTGGCCTCGTGTCCTAAGACTGTGAGCCGATGTATGAAAAAACCCACCAAAACCCTCCGCGAGTTGCTGGAACGTGACGGCGCCCTTTTGAGCGCTGGTGTGTTCGGTCCGATGCCCGCAAAAATTGCGGAGCAGGCCGGGTTCGAAACCGTCTACATGGCGGGCGGCGGTACTGCGCTGGCGCGGGCGGGATACGCGGACCTCGGCCTCATGACTCTAACCGAGATGGCCGACAATGCCGCGGCGATCGCCCAGTCGGTGGAGGTACCGGTGATTGCCGACGCCGACACGGGCTTCGGCAATCAGTTGAACGTGCAGCGCACGGTCCGCGAGTACGAGCGCGCAGGCGTCAGTGCCATCCACCTCGAAGACCAAGTCTTTCCCAAACGATGCGGTCATATGGAAGGAAAGAGCCTCATACCGATTGAAGAGGCGGTTCAGAAGATTCGCGCGGCAGTGGATGCGCGGTCCAGTCCCGACTTTTTGATCATCGCACGGTGCGACGCGCTCACCGTCGCTGGGATGGAAGAAGTAGTGCGCCGAGGCGAATCCTATCTGGAAGCGGGAGCTGACATGCTGTTCGTCGAGTCGCCACGCTCGATCGATGAAATCGCAGAGATCCCGAGACGCCTGCCCGGTAAGCATGTATTCAACATGGCATCAAGCGGTAAGACGCCGATCCTGTCCGTGGATGAAGTGGGCCAGTTAGGCTACAAGCTTATGCTCGTTCCGAACTTCGCCACGCTCGCTGCCATCAAAGCGATGAGAGAAGTGCTAACAGAAATAAAGTCGACCGGGACAGTCGCCGGCGTAGTCGATCGATGTGCGACCTTTGCTGAGTTCACAGCACTCGGCGGCCTAAAGGAATTGCAAGAGATAGAAAAGCGATTTGGCGTTTCTTCACCCGCGACAGCGTTTCAAAAGTGAGAATTGACTTCATGCGTATCTCAAAGTGGACCCCCGAACAAAAAGCGCAACCGACGGAGCTCGTCGATGCGATTCTCGAGCGCCGCGGCGGCAAACTGATAGACCTTGACCGCGCTCTGCTCTGGAGCGAGCCGTTGGCCCGCGCCTGGAACGTGTATCTGAAGGGGGTGCGCACTGGGCTTGGGGTAAGCCGAAAGCTCCGCGAATTGGGCATCTGCACCGTGGCGCTTATTACCGGCGCGCACTACGAATATCACCACCATGCGCCAGATTTTCTAGCAGCCGGTGGAGCCCAGGAAGAACTGGACGCACTGAAGGAATATCTCGAGTTGAGTAACAGCGATGCGCTCCAAGGGATGGGTAGAGACGAAGCGCTTGTCATTCGCTATGCGGAACAGATGACGCGCAATGTCCAAGTTGACGATGCTCTTTTCGCGCTTCTCAAAGAGCGTTTCGACACCCCAGAGCTCGTGGAGATTACGGCGTCGATTGCAACGTACAACATGGTTGCACGCTTCCTCGTGGCACTCGGTGTAACACCCGAAGACGAGCACAGATAACGCGTCTACGAATCCTGGGCATTTTGATCAGCCTAGTCAGCCGAATTTAGCGCAGGCTAGGCAAAGTTTTTCCTACTCTATCTGTACAAAAAAGATGACTGCGAAAACTCACTTCTCTCACGTCAAACCGGGCGACACGGCGTTCGAGAGCGGCGGCCTGCGCGACTTTTTCGCTTATCGCGACCTTGGGATTGCCAAGGCGACGGAAGGCAAAGTGGTAGCACAACTCGTTCGAGCCAACGCTCAACCCGAGGCGGGAACGGGCTGGCACGTACATGGCGCTGAATTCCACATCGTGTACATGCTCAAGGGCTGGGCAAAGTTCATGTATGAGGGGCAAGAGACTCTAGTCTCGGCGGGGGATTGCGTACACCAGCGCCCGGGGATCCGTCACTTTCTCTTCGACTATTCGCCGGATATGGAATATCTCGAAGTAGTTGGACCGGCTGATTTTTCGAGCGTAGGCGTGGACGGGCCGTGTGCAGTGCCAGCCCCGAGTCGTTGGAGTAGGGACTAATAGTCCCGGCGCGGTACCTTCTCGGTGCTGCGCCGAGTTGAAGGGATGAGCGCTTCGTTTCTCACACGGTGCCAAGATGCTTCCCATTCTGCGCAAAGGTATTTTCCCCTTCGTCGTCGGCCCACGCTTAAGCGGGGGCTATACTTGTTGGCGGCAGTTTCTGCTCCAGCGACAATCAAAATTCCACTGAGCTTGTGAAAACTATCCCTGTTATGACGACCGATCAGAAAGTGCACAGCGATGCTTCCTTGGACGAAGAGACGAGCCGCCGTCTCGCGGATCTCGATGCCGTTTTCAAGTCTGGTCAAGTATCAGAAGGGCTTCGACGCAATGCGCCAACCCTGCATGCGGCAGCCTCGAACTTTTGGGACATGGCGTTCAGGCCGAGTGCTCTGTCTCCGCGCATGAAGGAACTCGTCCTCGTCGCGCTTCATGGGACCGTGACCGCGCTCGACTCGGAGGCAGTGCACAGGCATGTTCGTCGAGCGCTTTCGGCAGGAGCAAGCCCGCTGGACGTGATTGATGTGTTGACGACCATCGTCAGTGCAGCCAATCATGCCCTTTACTTTGCAATGCCAGTCTTGATCGGCGAACTGAAGGAATTGGGACATTCGGACGCAGAAGTTCCGCCGCTAACCCCCGAGGCCCAGGCAATCAAAGACGCGTTTATTCGGGAGCGCGGGTTCTGGAACGAACAGCGAGACGTTCTTGCTCGAATGATGCCGGAGTACTTTGCTGACTTGTCGCAGATCTCGACTGTGTCGTGGAAGGATGGCTCGCTTACGAGAAAAGAACGGGAACTGATCTGTGTCGCAATTGACTGTACCGTGACGCATACATTCGAGCCGGGTCTACGCATCCATATCCGAAACGCTCTCAAGGAAGGCGCGACCGCGGACGAAGTCCTCGATGTTTTTAAGCTTGCCTCGGTGATCGGGATGGAGGGTTACATCCTCAGCGCAGAGGCGTTGTTCGAGTCTCAGACTAGTTGATTCCGTGCAGCCGGAAGTCAAGTCCAACCCGGCTGTAGAGGCCAGCATGATGACAGAGGCGGGAGATGTTCCCAAACGTCAAGACCGCCCAATTAAATGAAGGAGATGAACATATGCAGGCGCTCGAGCAAAGCAAAGCGAGAGGTGAAGTTCGGGATTGCGCCAGCGCGACTGGATGTGCTGACGGGTTTCTCGAACGGCGGGCAATTGGAAGGGCAACGAAGAGGCTCGTTCCGTTCATCCTCCTCTGCTACTTTATCGCGTATCTCGACAGAACGAACATAGGCATTGCGGCGCTCCAGATGAATAAGGACATCGGGATCACAGCGTCTCAATTCGGATTTGGCGCGGGTCTCTTCTTCCTGATGTACTGCTCGATGGAAGTGCCCTCAAATGTTTTGATGACCCGCTTCGGAGTCCGTCGCTGGGTTGCGCGGATCATGCTTACATGGGGTGTCGTCGCAGCGGGAATGGCCTTCGTCAAGGGGGCGAATAGCTTTTACACGATGCGGGCACTTCTTGGGCTAGCGGAGGCCGGCTTCTTTCCCGCAATGCTTTACTACCTCACCACGTGGTTTCCCACCGCCTATCGCGGTCGTGCGATTAGCTACCTGCAGGTAGCCGGACCTATGTCGTTCCTGATTGGCGCGCCAATCTCAAGTGCGCTTCTTGGTTTCGATGGGCACCTAGGGTTGCGCGGCTGGCAATGGATGTTCATTCTCGAAGCGGTCCCGGCGATCCTCCTTGCAGGGCTCGTACTTTTCATGCTTCCAGACGACCCGAAAAGTGCGAAGTGGCTGTCGCCGGATGAGAAAAACTGGCTCACTTCCAAGCTCGCCGCAGAGGAAAAGCAACGCACAGATGTTCGAGAATACACCGTAATCGAGGCGATGCTGGAACCGCGGGTTCTACTCCTAGCCCTTGTTCATTTCAACCTCGTTTTAAGCGTGTACGGTGTTGGCTTCTTCCTTCCACAGATTGTGAAGGGTTTTGGCCTCGACAATTTTCACGCTGGGCTTGTATCCACCATCCCGTATGTAGCCGGGTGCGCCGGAATCATTTGGCTCGGCCGTCGATCTGACGCGAAGAAGGAACGTCGGATGCACACCGCTGTGCCGCTCATGGTTGCGGCTGCCGCTCTGATTGTTGCGGCGACGACGCAGACCCTTGCGGTCAAGATGGTGGCGTTTAGCTTTGTGGCGTTCGGCGCATATGGCTGTGTTTCAGCGTTTTGGACACTTCCTTCAACTTTCCTCAGCGGTGCAGCGGTAGCTGGTGCCATTGCTATCATCAATTGCATCGGCGCTCTGGGTGGATTCGCGGGTCCTTGGGTGATGGGACTTGTGAAGGACGCTACGGGAAGCTTTTCCGGAGGACTTTTCTTTCTCGCGTTAATGGACGTTATTGCTGTGGCGATAATCTTTTCCCTGTCTAGCTTGAGGGAGCAACACGGTCACATGGCGTAGTCGCATGTAATAGATCGTCGTTTATCAAAACGTCGCGCCCTCCGATATCGAGCCGCTCGCGCAACAATAGCGCAGCGGCTCTTTTCTTAGCTACGCGGCTTTAGGCAGCCCAGCAGACAACGAGTGTCATCAGTCGCATTAATGCGCCAAAGCATGGGAGCATGCCGAATCTGTTTTCTAGCCTAGTCATCGATGGCCTAACCCAATAGAGCACGGGAGGGGCGGCACGAGTAGGTTCACTCAGGCAGCCCTTCCGTGGACTTCCAAGCCTGATGCGCTAGGCCCTTTCGCTGATGGGAGACTCGGTCAGGATCTGGGTAGATTCCACAGCTTCAGAATCCGCAACTGAAGTGTGCAGGTCGACATCCTTGGTTTCCGGCAGGAACTGAACCATGAAGAAGTTCAAAACGGCAAATGCCGTTACGTACCAACCCGGTGCTAAAGGCGACTTCAGCACGCTGACAAGCCATGCGCATACAAGGGGGGTGGTCCCGCCAAGCACGGCGACCGTAATTTGATATGCAATTGCATGAGAAATCGCGCGAGATTGAGTCGGGAAAAGCTCGGTGCTGGTGACGGTGCATGTCGCGCCATATAAGCCGATGCCAATGCCAAGAGCCACCTGTCCGAGGACGACCTGTAACTGCGATCCGTGCGCTGCAAGCCAAATAGCAGGGTACGCAACCATTGCAATCCACAATGTGCCGACTGATAGCAGGGTCTTCCGGCCGTACCGATCGCTCAACGTGCCGCTCACCGCTCCAAGGATGGCGTAGACGAAGATTCCCGCACCATTTGCGAGCAACGCGGTCTTGGAGTCCATCCCAACTTGTTTCACAAGGAAGGTGTACATAAATCCAAGGAGCAAGTAAGCGGTGACCGCCTGTACCGGCATCAACATCGCGACGTAGAGCATCGATTTGCGAGCGGGACGGGAGATACTTCGAAGCATGCTATTGAATTCCGCATTGCGGACTGCGAACAGGTATTCCTCAGGCTCTTCCAGTTTCTTCCGCATTTGAAAGCCGACGATACCGATCAAACCACCAATCAGGAACGGCACCCGCCAACCCCAATCCGCGTAAAGCTCCTTACCGATGACAGTCTGAAATCCAAGAAGAACGACCGTCACAAAAAACAGAGGAAGAGTGGCAAACGTGAATGCGATGCCGACCCAACGCCCTCGTCTCCCTTTGGGCGCCGACTCCATGATGTAAATTATGCCGCCGGTGAACTCGCCACCTAGTGCGAGCCCTTGGGCGAATCGACAAAGAATAAGGAGAGTCGGGGCAGCAATGCCGATCTGCTGATAGGTCGGCAATACTCCGATCGCTGCAGTTGCTACTGCCATGAGCCAGATAGTGATGGCAAGTACCCTTACGCGACCGACCTTGTCTATCAGGTAGCCGAAGGCGATACCTCCGATCGGTCTGGCCAAGAAGGCCACCGCATAGACGGCGAATGTGCTTAAGAGCGCGCTTGACGAATCTTGGGAGGGGAAAAAATGTGCAGCAATCAATGGTATAGAAAAAGCGAAGACGGTGAAGTCGTAGATCTCACCTAAGTTGCCTATGGAAATCGCGCCAATCTTGCGTCTAGCACCGTTTGAGGACACGGCTTGTCTCCTGTTCTAGTTTAGGTTTCCGGTCCGGTTGTCACCGGGCCGGTCAGAATCGGCGGATCCACTTCCCTTAAGATGCAGATGTTCGCGAGAGACATAAGAGGAATGGAGGCCGAAACAACGTTTTCATTCTAGAAACGCAGGCTCGCGCTCACCATGTAGTTCAACGGCAAACAGAATTGCTTCTGACGCAAAGGAGGCGCTCACCACAGGGCACAGTGGTCGGTGCCATGGATGGGTGAATGAAAATTTGTAAGCGCAGCCGCGCTCGCAGCTGGAGCGCCCATGAAAGACGATATGTCCAAAATTTGCGCATGTGGTGACCGCCTGCGCCGGAGCGGCCACATGAGTTAGGCACTCTGGAGGAGCGCACGGGCTAACTTGCTCGGTTGTAAGAACCGCGGCATGCTCGATTTCATCGTCGCAGGCGCTGGCAATCTCCGAACTGGCGAGGCACTGCCAGTGTATTACGGCTCATTTGAGCGAGCCGTTGTGGCCTCCCCCGTACGCCTTAGGGGCTCGCCCAACACGGTACGAATTGGAGGCCGTCGGTCTGGAGGGCGCGACTATCCGGCAGCGTGTTTGCTTGCGCGTCATCCTCCGGCAAACATTCTAGCCGAGACCCCGCGTTGAGATGTGCGCTTTCCTTCCCGGTTCGCCGAATTTCGTGGACGCCCTCCCGTGTGCGAAAACTATGAGAGCGCTGGAACGTCGCTGCACTCCTGTTCCAACGAGCATGACATGGCTGAGGTCGCATTCGCGACGTAGGTGGCCACGGCTTGCACTGGTGCAGAAAACGCATGACGAACCAGGCCACGCTGCTGGATTGATGAGATTTCGAACGGAATTGCTGGCATCAAGTCCGCGCCGAGAATCAGTTTGATGCGGCCTACGTGACGCTGCGGCGTCGAACAAGCCGTACGTAAGCCGGAGCCTTCTGCGTGCGAGCTATCACGACAAGACCCGCATGGATAAACATTCATCCCATCTGGGACGATCACTCCGCGATATACGCGTTTTGCGTTACGCGCAAAAATCATTGGCCTGTGTGGCGACTAGTCCGAATACTCCTCCAGTTTTAATATCCTCAGCACACCCTGCTAAGTCACCTTGGAGGCGAGTTGGAGATTATGGATCAACAGACATTTTAAGAAGACCGCAAACTGAAAAATGGCCCTGATGCGGTGGCGAGGCTGCCAGTGGAAAAGGCGTTAGCGGCGCATCTTAGCGACGCGGAGCACATCTCAAACTGGCTCGGTTCGTTTGAAAGGGCGTTGAATGCGCAAGATCAGTTTGCCGTACAATCCCTTTTTCTTAAGGATTCGTTTTGGCGCGACCTCTTCGCGATCACGTGGCATCTTACGCCCAGTCGCGGTAACGAGTCGATCGCCAAGACCTTTATAGACGAGCAGCCTCGTGTACTTGCCTGCGGATTCAAAATCGCCGCGGGCCGCACGCCTCCACGTCGCGTTACCCGCACCGGTGAACGGGTAATCGAAGGTATTTTCCAGTTTGACACCTCCTATGGAAGCGGATTGGGTATCGTTCGGATCCCCGTCACGGACCCTGGAAGGGCTTGGGTGATCTCGACCAGCGTTAAGGAACTCAGAGGGTTCGAGGAGCCCGTTGGCAAGCGACGGCGGGAAGATGCTGCAGGACGAGTTTTTGGGGGACCGTCCTGGGCAGATAGGCGTGCGCGCGAGCAGGAGTATTCTGACCGTGATCCTGCGGTGCTGATCGTTGGCGGTGGTCACAACGGAATTTGCATGGCGGCGCGTTTGCGGTTGCTTGGTGTCGACGCGCTGGTGATCGAGCGACTTCCCAAGGCGGGCGATGTGTGGCGACAACGGTACGAGTCATTGGCATTGCACAATAAGATTCCGTTGAACGATATGCCCTATATTCCGTTCCCAGCGAGTTGGCCCACCTTCCCAACAAAGGACATGCTGGCAGAATGGATCGAATCCTACGCGATCGCGATGGAGTGCAACATTTGGACCAGTACGGAGTTCGTCGAGGGGACTTGGGACGAAGCGACGCGAACCTGGCGCGCGCGTGTACGACGCAAGGAAGGGGGCGAGCGCGTCTTCCGGCCACGTCATCTGATTTTCGCGAACGGTGTTCTCGGCAAACCCTCGCTTCCTAATCTGCCAGGCCTCGAGGAATATAAAGGTCAAATAATTCATTCGCACTACTATAAATCTGGGCAGTCATGGAAAGGAAAGAAGGTTATCGTTGTCGGCGCTGGTAACACGGCGCATGACATCGCGCAGGATTTGCACGGCTGGGGCGCCACGGTCAAAATGGTTCAACGCGGTTCGGTCACAGTGTTCAGTGTGAAAGCCGCGAGCCTTAACCATGCGGTGCACTACACCGAGAATTTGCCGACCGAGGATGCAGACCTAATCATCACTAGCACACCGTTCGATTTGGCGCTTCGGGGTTACAAGATCAATACCCGGAAAATGCTGGAAATCGACAAAGAACTGCTAGACGGTCTGGCGGCTCGCGGATTTAAGACCGATATCGGCACCGATGGAGGTGGTCATCAGATGAAGGTGCGCGAGCGGCATGGCGGCTACAGTATAAACGTCGGTTGCTCAGATCTGATCGTCAATGGGAAGGTCGGACTTATCCCCGCGGAAGACATCGTTACATACTGCGACGTGGGCGCGATTCTCAAGGACGGCTCCATTGTGAAGGCGGATCTTATCGTTATGGCAACCGGGTATCACGCACCAGAAGAGGTCATCGGAGAGATGCTGGGGCGCGAAGTCATGGAGAAAATTGGGCCGGTCTGGGGACTGGGGTCCGACGGCGAGCTCAACAATATGTACAAACCGACTGCTCAAAAAGGTCTCTGGTTCATTGGCGGCGGGTTTGCTCAGGGTCGAATCTGGTCCCATCATTTGGCGATCCAAATCAAGGCGCGTGAGGCTGGTATCGTAACTGAAGACAACGTCTAGTCCTTGCATACGACAGTGTGCACGGTGGCGAATGGCGAGGCGGCGGCTCGAAAAGCGAACGGGCCGCGCCAATGTGCAGAGTATGAGTGAGACAAAATAATGATCCATCCAGCGACAAAACTTCGCGAGCTTCTTCGGCGCGATAAGGCTCTGATTGCCCCTGGAGCTTATGGCGTGATGCCTGCCAAGTTGGCCGAACGCGCAGGCTTCGAAGCGGTCTACATGCCCGGCGGTGGTGCTGCGATGAATATGCTTGGGACGGCGGATGTCGGGGTTATCACTATGAGTGAAATGGTGGCCAACGCCCGTGTGATCGCACAATCGATAACGGTGCCGATCATTGCGGATGCTGATTCCGGCTTTGGCAGTCTGCTGAATATTCAACGCACCGTGCGCGAATATGAAAGCGCTGGAGTCGCGGCCATCCATGTCGAAGACCAAGCATTTCCCAAGAGATGTGGCTTTTTTTCGGGCAAAGTCATTCTTCCCCTTGAAGAAGCCGCTCAGAAGATCCGTGCTGCTGTGGCGGCGAGAACCCACCCTGATTTTATGATCATCGCTCGCTGCGACGCCCTTTCTGTTGAAGGAATGGAACAGGTCGTTAGAAGATGCGCGGCATATCGCAAAGCTGGAGCGGACATGCTGTTCGTCGAAGCCGGCGGATCAATTCAAGAGTTCGAGGAGATTCCAAAGATTATTCCGGGAGATCACGTCTTCAATATGTCGGCCAGCGGCAAGGTGCCGGTCGTAGCAGCTGATGAGGTGGGTCGGCTTGGGTACAAGCTCATGATACTTCCAAACTTCGCGACACTCGCGACAATCAAAGCGGTGAAACAGGTTTATGAGGGCATTGCGAAGGACGGCTCTATCCGAAATGTGCAATACCTATGCGCTCGCTTCTCAGAGTTTACCGACTTGGGGGATTTAGACGCGTTCGAAGCAGTGGAAGAGCGTTTCAGCGTTTGAATTCTTTGTTCGAGCATCTCAATCTGCGAGTGACGGATTCCCTTAAAAAATCCAGGGAATACATATTATACGAAAACGATGATGTAGCAAGCGTATTACTGAAGTCGTTAGGTTTTGTTTGAAACGCACGCGTTCTCAATTTAACAATGTCTTCAAAGCACTTAGGGAGATAGCTATGCTCGATTTGACTAGGAAAGTGGCATTTGTGGCCGGCGCAGGATCCGTCGCGGAGGGGTGGGGGAATGGACGTGCCACAGCAGTACTGCTTGCGCGGCAGGGCGCAAAGGTTTTTGGGACCGACTACAGCGAGGACGCTCTTACCGGTACTACCACAGCTATGGATAAAGAGGGCCTTGGCGATAGCTGGACGCCGTACAAGGCTGACATGACATCCAACGGAGATGTTGAACGCGCCGTAAGAGAATGCCTAAAGCGCTATGGCCGTATTGACATTCTCGTAAACAACATCGGCGGAAGCCAACCTGGCGACCCGGTTTCATTGACGGTTGAACAATGGGACGGGCAGATGGAGCGTAATCTCAAGACCGCGTTTCTCGGCTGCAAGCATGTGATTCCCGTGATGGAAAAGCAGTTCGAGAAGGAGGGCAAGGGTGGCGCGATCGTCAACATTTCGAGCATTGCCAGCACTAGCTTTCAAGTTGGGGGCCGTGTGCATGTCGCCTATGCAGCCTCCAAGGCAGGCGTGGAGGCGTTTAGTCGCGCGACGGCAATCTGCTATGTTAAGAAGGCTATCCGGGTAAACTCGGTCGTGGTGGGCATGATGGCGACGCCTCTGGTTGCCGCGCGCCTGACGCAGCAACTTGGCGTCAGCGATCCGACTGCGCTGGCGGCAAAGCGCAATGCATTGGTTCCAATGGGACGGATGGGCGAGGCGTGGGACGTTGCACATGCGACATTGTTCCTTGCTAGCGATGAGGCCGGATATATCACCGCGACCAAGCTCATTGTCGACGGCGGCGTGACTGCGACGCGCCACAATGGTGACGTCGCCGCGTGAGTCTTTGCATCGACGAACTCGACTTATGTTTTGACACGTCGGAAAACTCCGGGTCGCAAAAGAACGAGGCAGACACCTTGGGAGATGCCGTTCGCGGCCGTTCTCGAGCGGGCGGCACATCGCTAGCCGGACGTACCCGGGTGACGACTCGGGGGCTTCAGATTTGCTCCATACGTTGACCAGGGATGGCTACTGCATTTCAAAGGAAGTCTCTCTATGCCCCGTCGCGGAATCCAGCGGCGTCGCGATTGTCAATGGTGCGGATAAAGTTGTCGGCCTGTCGGTCGGTCTCGGTAGGGGGAACGAGGAGTGGATGCTTGTACCGAAGTAGGTGCAACTAATCCGCGGCCAAACGTCCTTGCACGGTTTTCCAGACAACAACATCTTTTGGACGCTGAGGTGATTGTGTCCTCCATCCGAGGACGATTGTGGCTTGTCGGGACTAGCTCATAACTAGATGGTTTTGTTTACCGTCGCGACGTGGTATTGCCTTGGGAACGCCGATCCGCAAGCTATCAATTTAGTTGACTGTATGGGCGGGGGGGAGTTATCGGTTCCGAAAGAGCGCTGGAGGGCCCGAACGACAGCGAAGGCAGGTATTCTCCAATTGCGGAGGAACTGAATTTAGCCGTAGTATAAAAAGCACCGGTATAGCATGCAATCACCGCCACGCTGCCATGGAAGAATTCAAACGAATCAGAACCTTCATCAAGGTAGTGCAGACCGGCAGTTTTACTGCCGCAGCGCGCGAAATCTCTGGGCTCCATTCGGTCAGCTCGGTTGCACGACAGATGCGCTCGCTCGAAGAGGAGTTGGGCGCACGCCTTTTGAACCGAAATACTCGACACTTGTCGCTGACTGAGGCGGGACAGCGGTTTTACGAAAGCTCGTCAAAGCTCTTGAACGAGTTCGACAGTGTGCAGGCAGAGCTAAGGTCGATTCAGGAGGAGATCAAAGGTAATATTCGTGTCTCGCTTCGAGTGGCGGCCGGCGCGTCAGTGGTTCTTCCAGCCCTTCCAAAATTTCTGGCGCGCTATCCTGAACTGACCGTTGAGGTGACGCTGACCGATGAGCGAAAGGATCTGATCGCTAATAATATTGATGTTGCAATGTGGCTGGGTCCGATGGCCGACACGGACCTCATTGCCAAACGCCTTTGTCCGACGCGTCGAATCGTCTGCGGCTCGGCGTCTTATCTGCAACAGCATGGTGTCCCGCGGACGCCAGAGGACTTGCGCCACCACAAATGCCTTCTCTTCCTTGCACCCAACTACGACAACAAGTGGGGCTTTCTGAAAGACGAGGAGTACCGTGAGATTGAGGTCAAAGGTAGCTTAGTCGCCGATAACGGGCTGGTTCTCGTCTCCGCGGCGAAAGATGGGCTTGGTTTAGTGATTGTCCCGGAGTGGATGGTTCGCCGCGAACTTGAGGACGGGACGATGTCCCGTGTATTGGCGGACTATACCGTTAGCCCGCATCCGACGCCTGCGGAACTGTGTGCGGTATTTGCCAGCAGCCGCGGCATGTCCCGCAAGGTCCGCGCATTCGTGGACTTTTTAGTAGAGACGTTCAGCGATGTTAGTTAGTGGAAGCGCGCTCCAGGAAGGCAGAGTGATCCCACGCCACCAAAACGTTTTTATCTCTGTGTGTTCGATGAGTGACTCAGGCAGGAGCGCAGCCGATGGAATCAACCTCACAGTAGTTGAAGGCGCGCAACACCACTCGCTTATTGCTTTCGCGTCGCTCCAGCCGGATCGTACTGTCCATCGCGAATAAAAAGACCGGAAAACGCGCTCGTCAGCCGCGAAGAGAGACTGACGCCTGAGAGAGTACTGCGACGCGCGTTCCCGGGACCCTCAATTGGGAGGAAAAACGCACCAGCCCCCGTCGGGGTGTCGAAAGAAGTAAAAGAACAGTGCCTCTGTAGCTCTGCTTGCCTCAATCTTGACGTATCTGCGCTTCCCTGGTCGGCGCAGCAGTTCGATACCCACGGGCACTGCACCGTTCGGCGTCAACCACGTCTCTACCGCTTCTTTCAGAGAACGGCGTTCTGTTGCCATCACATTATCTCCCCAAGGGGACCACCGTAGGCCAGTGGACCGTTGGCTACAGTCGACTCAGCGTGCAGGGACAGGAGCCGTAGCCATGTCGATCGCTCGAAACGACTTTGCCATCCGACATGTTGAACCGTTAAGGACAATTCTAGTGCTCGGGGGGGAGGCCGGGCACCCCCTTCCGCGACAAGGACCTTTGCGTTAGAAGGGAACGTCGCGTCGAGCCGTAGCACTTCACATGTCGCTGTGCGCGACCGCCCCTGGCTCACCAATGGGCGGCAAAGACAAGGGATTCGACCTTCGTCGTTGACGACACAGGGTTCGTGCAGCGCACGCTTGATAGACTCCCAGAAACTCCAAGAATCCGGAATGGTGATATGGCTGGGAGCGGGCACCATCGGTCAGATGAGGCATGGGCAGAGAGAACTCGAGGACGTTAGGTGGCCAGCGCAAATCGCCAACAGGTGGAGCGGCATACCGGATTCCGATGTATCGCTCTATCGTCGAGTCCTCAGACGGGCCCGCTGTCGATGATTGAGATTGGTGTCGTCTTGGCCGACCGCGTCAGAGCGATCGCCGTGAGCATTGTCGCTTCGACCACACAGATAAGCGTCGTTTATAGCGGCGATATTGTCAGCATTTTCGCGTAGAAGCAGCCCAATATTGCTAGTTGAAGCAACGTCCCCGCCCGATGAAACCAAGCGAATCCAACGATGCAAGTGCTAGAAAGGAAGGGCGCTGACTCAATCGGTTTGCGAGGTGTCCTGCCCGAGAGGGCTGAATCTCGCTTGGTGGAATTAGCCAGCGAACACGCGGTTTGCGGTGCAGTGGTGCGGTCGCCCCTTGTGCACGACTCCTTCCAAGGGAATGTGTTGGCCTGTCATCCTGCGACCCCGAACGAGCTCGAGCGTTCGCCGCTCCGGGCACCGTCACGACCACCGGATAACCGAACGACTCTACTGGTAGCGGGTTTCCGAATTACCTCATATTTTCCGCATTTGCCTATACCTGAAATTCATAAGTCCCCGTTCGGGGCTAGACTCTTTGTTCAAAGCATGTGTCAAGTTGCGCCCATGGTAAAGACGGTTCTGGTGGCGAACGGTCGGGTAGATGCGATTTGCATAGTGTCCACATCAATTGACAGTCGTCCCGTCGCGTGCGACTCTGACCACCACAACAACGTTGTGTTTTCTTAAGGAGATGCGGGAATGTTGAATGCAGAAGTGAATCAATCGTCGCATGACGGCAAGCTTGTACATATGCTCGACGAAGCTGCGGAGGCCATCGCAAGCTCGTGCGACATCGGCGTAGTACTCAACAGTCCGGATGCGGAAGTGGGACGAATTCTTAAACACCACCTTGCTCGCCTGACCGAGCGCTCACGTGCCACGGCTGATGCCACGTCAGGTGCTGACAAGAATGATAGCGCTAGCGGGGGCTCGTTCTAAATTCTCTGCGCGCGGTGGTGGATTCTTTTCCGTGAAGCAATCCTGCGGTGATCACGGCGGCATTTCCACAAGGAGTGCCGCCGCCACATTCAACCACGAGCGCGGTCGCCCAAGGCCGCGATCAGCGAACGACTATTTCGAAGTGCTCGACGATCGGACGTTGCGCGAAAAACGGACTGACTAGCTTTTGCCATTCTTGATAATTCGCAGATTGCCGGAATCCGGTTGTATGATGCTCGACGGTCTCCCAGCACACGCGCAGAACGTATCGTTCAGGAGACTCGATACTGTGACTAATCTCATAGTTCACAAAGCCGGTGGACTTTGAGAGGATATTCTGCAGCGCGTAACTGATCGTTTTCTCGAAGTGCTCTTTTTGATCCGCGTGAATTCTGATGTCAGCCAGCTCGATGACCATGACCGCTCCCTTCCGGTTGAAATGTATCTAGGTTCTAAGCTATAGGGCGAGCGGCAGACCTTGAAAAGAGACTGCGCTACTGCCGATCGCCCGACAAACCCTCTTCGTCTCCGTCAGTCAGGGAGCCGACGCCGGTTTAATCATTTGCTGGGAAGCGCTCGCTTTACGCTGGGCGTCTTGATAGTTCTGCGGATACTGGGTCTGGTTACCGTTCGGACTATATCCGTGCTGTTCAAGATTCTTCAACTCTGCATTCTTCTTTGCACGATTGGCTTTTCGCTCAGCTTTTTTCTGTGCTTTAGCTTCCGCCTTTGACGTCGTGCTGTTGGAAGCGGGTGCCGCCTGCTCGGCGGTTGATTGCGCTCCTGCGGTAGGTGCTAGCGCAACGCCTACTGCTAAAAAAGCGGTGCAAAGACTGATCCAGAGCTTCTTTGTCTTCATTGAATCCCTCCATACTCGCGATCGCGAGAGTTGTCTCTTGTTTGAACACTTATCGTGCCGTTGACCATAGAAGACCGGGTCGGACGACGACATTGCGTTCGATGAGAGGTGGAAATTACGGTATTGCTTACTGCGTGGGCACTTCTAAATGGGTGGCGAAACCGGCGGATTGGCCATCAAGATCATACGTTAGGTTCGCTAAATGGCTATCCAGTGATTATGGTTGCCTTTGTCAGTGATTCGCACCTTCGCCACCATCGGTCTAAAGCCTCGAAGCTTTACCTCATCGATCGCGAGCTTCTCAGACCTGAAGACGTGGGTGGTGACTTTGTCGCCGTCTGAGTACTCAAGGGTGTAACCGTCGATGGGTCCCCAGAGACCTTTCGGGATTGGCTCAATGAATACATGGTGCATAAGTTAAGTTCCGTACGGGTCGTTATTGGTCCACGTTGAGCTACCATGGCTCCGCGCCAGAGTAAGCAGAGTAAGTCGATGTCCGATTGAGGACTCTTGTGAATCGATGCCTACAGCCTCGATGCCCCGCGCTATGGGAGCGTGTGTTGCTTGTCCCGAGCCGCGAAGCCGCTCAACGTCATCCGCCGAGTAGCTGCGCTTGATGCCTTTACGGGTGATCCGCCTCCCGTTGCCGGTTAAGCTGGCGCCCCTCGTGAATGCGCTACATACGAGTCTCCTGGCACTTTCATTGACATTCACGAAATGCGATTTCCGCCTTCACGATCGCTTCGAGTTTCTGACAAGAGTGTAACTAGCATAGGGGAAAACAGGAGCCATTCATCTTTGCTCTGCGGGCAATGATGCTTGGCATGTGGTCATCTAGCTGATGCAGCGGTGGGTTTCTAGAATCGTCGACATCGGGAAGTTCCGTGCAGCCTGCAACGGAAGCTTTGATCCGGAAAAAGGAAAAAGAGGAAAGTGCAAATGTACGATGCGACGACCGAAACGCAGCTCGAGGAAGCCCGCGCGTTGACGCCTGCCGAAAGCGTGACGCTGTGGCTGGAGTCTTTTGAAACGGCGCTGAATACGGGTGACCGTGCGGCGATGGACCGTCTGTTCATCGAGGATTCGCACTGGCGGGATCTGTTTGCGATTACGTGGAACTTGACGCCTTCGGACTCACGCGAGGTGGTAGTTTCGACCTTCTTGCGCGAGCAACCGCGCATACAGGCCTGTGCCTTCAAGATCGCTGAGGGGCACACGCAACCGCGCCGTGTGACGCGCGCCGGTGTGGAAATCATTGAAGCCATTTTCCAGTTTGAAACTGCGGTCGGCCGTTGCCTGGGTCTTTTGCGTCTCCCCGCGTCCGAACCGCAGAAGGCCTGGGTCATCAGCACCTCGTTGCGGGAGTTGAAGGGCTTTGAGGAGCCGGTAGGTGATAAGCGCCCGGATGGCGCGAGCAAGCGCACCTTCGGGGGGCAGGCGTGGGGCGAACGCCGAGCGCAGGAGCAGGAATACACCGATCGCGAACCGGCTGTCCTGATTGTCGGCGGTGGCCATAATGGTCTGTCGATTGCGGCACGCCTGCGGCTGCTCGGTGTGGACGCGCTGGTGGTCGAGCGCCTGCCGAGGGTCGGCGATGTTTGGCGTAAGCGCTACAGCGCGCTTGCGCTGCACAATGAGATCCATCTGAACCACATGCCGTACATGCCTTATCCGTCGAGCTGGCCAAAATACCTGCCGAAGGACATGTTGGGCGACTGGCTGGAAGCGTATGCCGTCGCGATGGAATGCAACGTCTGGACGAGCAGCACATTTGTACAGGGAAGTTACGACGAGGCGCGTGGGGAGTGGACGGCGCGCGTGCGTCGCGGCGATGGAACGGAGCGCGTACTGCATCCGCGCCACATTGTGTTTGCCAACGGCGTGGTTGGTGAGCCGAGGATGCCTGACGTGCCTGGGCTGAAGGATTTCGCGGGCAAGCTGATCCACGCGCAGGGCTTTGAGAGCGGCGCGCCGTGGAAGGGCAAGAACGTGCTGGTGCTGGGTGTGGGCAACAGCGCGCACGACATCGCGCAGGACCTTCATGGTCACGGCGCGAACGTGAAGATGATCCAGCGTGGCTCGCTGACGGTGTTCAGCGTGAAGGCGGCAAGCATTAATCACGCGATTTACTACAAGGAGAAGCTGCCGCTGGAGGACTGCGACCTTATCGCGACCAGCAACACGGCAGAGGTGCTGCTGCGCGGCTACAAGCTGGCGACGCAGCGCATGATCGAGATCGACAAGGACCTGATCGAAGGGCTGCAGGCGCGAGGGTTCAAGCTGGACTTTGGGCCGGAGAATGGCGGTCATCAGATGAAGATTCGCAGGAACCACGGTGGCTACTATCTGAACGTGGGATGTTCTGACCTCATCATTAGCGGAGATGTGGGCCTGATTCACTACGAAGACATTGACCGCTTTGTGCCAGAAGGTGCGCTGATGAAGGACGGGCGCATTGAGAAGGCGGACCTGGTGGTAGCGGCGACGGGCTACTACCCGCCGACGGACGTAGTGCGCGAGCTTTTGGGCGAAGAGATTGTTCAGAAGATCGGGCCGATCTGGGGCACGGACAGCACTGGCGAGATGGCCAATATGTACAAGCCGACCCCGCAGAAGGGCCTGTGGTTCACGGGCGGCGGCTTTGCGCAAGGTCGAGTCTGGTCACACTACGTCGCCCTCCAGATCAAGGCGCGCGAAGCCGGCCTCGTGTCCTGATCAATAGCCGTCAGGCGAGAGGTGTTCACGCCACGACAATGACTAGCTGCTGACTAGAGGACCGGCGGCAAACAGTTCTGTGATTTCGGGCCAGATCGGCTTGATGATCGGAGAGTTTGTTCGCTTTTTCCGTTGGCGCCGCACGAGCCTACCTCAGGTTAGCGCGCGGACGTGATGCTTCGAGTGACCTGCGCAGTCGAACACCCGCCACGCCGGCGGGACCCTTATTCCACTTGGAACTCCCAAAGCGGCTGTCGCGGGCACCTCGAACTGACGAATATAGGGCCCAATCTCGCCGTTGGCGCGTTTTGTCCCCTGTATAATTCTTAAATCGTGGGAGTGTAGCGGAGACTACTTTCCACGCCACTGCGATGCACCGCGTCTCCCTTGGTTTGCTGTAACGGGGACACTAGCTAACTATCGTCGCGCGAGCGCCGACGCAGGAACGTTTGTTACAAGGTGCGATGTCTCAGTCCGAGCGCTTGACGGCCGGTTTGCTGCAGTTCTCTCTTAATCCATCGGCTAAGGATGGCAAGGAACTGACGGAGCTTTAGGGCCAGAAAGTCGTTGGTGACACGTCGACGCCTGAAAAATGATCCGCCGTTTGCACTGGCGGCACGGAGACGTAGATGGATGAGTTCACGCAGGTCAGGACATTCTTGAAGGTGGTTGAGGCGGGAAGCTTTTCGGCCGCTGCGAGGGAAGCATCCGCAGTCAGTTCTGTCGCACGCCAAGTGAAGTCGCTCGAGGACGAGCTTGGTGCCCGTTTGCTAAATCGCAATAGCCGGAATCTCTCTTTAACGGAAGCGGGGCGTCGACTCTACGAGCGTGCATCGACCATTGTCAGCGACTTTGATTCGATAAAGTCCGAGATCAAGTCGCTGCAAGAGGAAGTAAAGGGGGTCCTTAGGGTGTCCCTTCGACCTACTGCTGGCGCAAGCTTCATCATTCCTGCATTACCGAAACTCGTGGAGCAGTACCCTGAGTTGACCGTAGATGTGACGCTAACGGATGAACGGCGCGATCTGATCGCTAATAATATTGACGTTGCAGTATGGTTGGGCGTACTTCCAGACGCCGAGATTGTCGCCCGTCGGATCAGTCCGACACGTCGTATCGTATGCGGATCGACAGCTTACTTTCGAAAACATGGTGTTCCAAGAGATCCAGAGGAGCTTCGAAATCACCAGTGCATCGTCTTCGTCGCGCCAACGTACGATAATCGTTGGCGCTTCACGAAGGGCGAAGAATACAAAGAAATCGAGGTGAAGGGTCCGGTGCGCGCTGACAACGGCATCGTGCTGCTAGGATGCGCGCTGGCGGACATGGGACTAATTGTTGTGCCGGACTATATGGTGCGTCACCATATTGCTGACGGGACGTTGATGAAAGTCCTTAACGACTATACCGTTGCGCCGCATACAGATCATGCCGACCTATTCGCGGTTTATGCAAGTAGTCGAGGACTTTCGCGGAAGGTAAGGGTGTTCGTCGACTTCCTCGTTGAGATCTTTGCGGAAGTCAACTGATCAAGTGCTGAGGCAGGTTGTAAAAGCGCATCGCAGTGCGCCAGAAGACGTCCTCTTTTTCAGAGGGCGTCGCTCTCTCACACAGGAGTTTAAGCGCATTGAGACCTATTCCGTAACCGTAGCTGCCCTTGTCGACGGGAAAGTTGCTCCCATACATGCAGCGGGATGAACCGAACGTCTCAATGCACGTTTCGACCCAAGGCTGCCAGGCGGTCGCCAGTTCCGCCGACGACGGTGCGACTTCACGTGAGTCAAAGCCGAAAGCTGATAGACGCATGCCAAGACCGCTGAGCTTCACCGTCACGTTCGGGCAATCCGCCAGTTCGCGTATAGCTGCCCGCCATCGAGCGAAGACCTCGTCGCTACGGCCTTGATACTGACCGCTCAGAGCAATGCCGCCGCAGTGATCGAGCACGATCCTCAACTGCGGGAAACTGCGCGCAAGGGTGGTGATGTGCGGTATCTGAGCGAAAAGCACCCAGGCGTCGAAGGTCAATCCGAGTTCGGCGAGCTCTCCAATCGCCTCGCGAACGGCAGGCAATTCGAACATATCTGCAGAGGTGGGATAGCTTGAGTTGAAGAGACTGGGGTCAGAGTCCCAAGTCGCTGGTTGGCGTATTCCACAGAATCGTCCGCCCGCTGCGGAGGTCCCACCACCAGCTTGAATGTGAGCTTCGAGCACTGGCCGGATGGCTCGACCCAGGCGCAAATCGGCATAACCAACGATGCCGGCGCAAAGGCGCGAGTCCCCATAGATCCCGCTTGCCGACATTGCGGCAATGCCATTGACGAACTCGGTTTCGCCAATGGACTTCATTTCCTCTGGACCATCCGAGCGAAGCATCGCTCGCGCTTGCACGAAAACCGACCCACGAACATTGTGGCCGCATCGAATGTCTTCGAGCATATCATCGAGCAGGTATCGCTTGCCGGGGCGATCATACAAGTGATGATGCGCGTCTATCACTGGCAAAGTCGCGGCCATTGGCTCCTCATGTCGCGAAGCGAGCCACTCAGGCCGTATCGCGAAATGTAAAGGGTCAGGACTTGTCATAGAGATCTAAGATGTTCTTGGAAGTTTGGACCACTTGCCTTTCCGGATCATCGAGCAGCCGTCACACCGCCATCGACCACCAGTTGTGTCGCCGTGATGTAATTCGCCTCGTCGCTAACGAGAAACAGGACGGCATTCGCGATGTCCCACGCATCCCCCATGCGGCCCATGGGGATCGCCGCGTGACGCTGCGCGATCAGGTCTTTAGCGTCGTCGAATCCGAGTTGCTTTATGAGTCGGTTTTCAACGAGTGGGGTGTGCATCATCCCTGGAACAACGACATTGACACGGACGCCTTTTTTGACATATGCGATTGCGGTTGCGCGACTGAAGGACACAACGCCGGCCTTCGACGCGGCATAAGCGACATGCACTCGGCCTCCCACCTGGTGACTCATGTAGCCGATACTCGAAATGTTGACGATGGCTCCGCCCTTGCCCGAATCGTTGAACTGCTGTTCCATTACTGGCAAGACGTGCTTGCAACCGAGGAACGTCGTCTTGAGGTTAAGTTCCATCTGGCCATCCCACGTCTCCTCGCTCATGGAGACGGGATCGCCCGGGGCGCTTCCGCCGACGTTGTTAACGAGGATGTCAATCCTCCCAAACTGCGAAATGCATTCGTCTACCGCAGCCTTCACGTCCTCGCTTGAGGTCATATTGCAGACTCGACCCTTCCAGCGATCGCTGAGCCCTTCGGTCTCCATCGCGGAAGATGTGCCGAGCAGCGCTTCGTTGTTGATATCGACGCCGAAGACCTTCGCGCCGCGACGCGCGAGTAACACTGCTGTCGCTTTTCCGTTGCCCCAACCCTCACCTACGGAGGCCGCGCCCGTCACGAAAGCCACCTTCCCGCTGAGATCCAACATGTCGATATCCTCTTAGTAATAGAGCAATGCCGACCGTGCGATGCGCCGACGCTCGCCCAGCCAGGCATTCATTCCTTGCAGCTGCGCATGCAGAAAAATCCAAGCTATGTGCATCTCGATTTACGACGAAATTATAGAAATGGCGGCGTGGTCTCACTAGATCGGCGCGTGGCAAGCATCATTGCTTTCCACGCAATGGTGAATCCATCTATCACGCCCGCTGGTGCCTATAATTGACATTGTGACGTCGCGCTCGAAAACGTTGGGCGCGTTGGCATTGACAACGAAAGGAGGAGTCTTCGATGGAGCGGTTGAAGGGAAAAGTAGCGATCATCATCGGCGCCGGTCAGAGCCCGGGCGAAGCCATGGGCATTGGACGGGCAACGACGATCAGCTTTTTGCGCGAGGGCGCAGCAGTGCTCGCGGTCGACCGCAATGTATCTGGAGCACAAGAAAGTGTGGCGCAGGGGGGGCGAATGTTGATGCTGATGTCTTCGAGGCCGATGTCACGGACACACCGCGTCTTGCTGCGGCTGTGGACGCAGCAATGAGCCGTTGGGGGCGGATTGATGTTCTCGTCTACAACGTCGGCGTGAGCGTTATGGGAGGCGAGCAACTGCTTGACCAAATCACGGACGACACGTTTGACCGGGTGAATCGGATCAACCTCCGCGGTGCCGTGATGGCGGCAAAGTTTGTTGAACCGATCATGCGCAAACAAGGCTCCGGCGCCATCGTTAGCGTTTCGTCAATAACGGCCATCGAAACCTTCACGCCGCTTATTGCATATAGAACCAGTAAAGCAGGACTGACTGCTTTCACTCAGTATTTCGCTATGCGCAACGCCGAGTACGGAATCCGAGCAAACTCAATCCTTCCTGGACTGATCGAAACTTCAATGGCTGTTGACACACGGATGCGCCTGAGCGGTCGCAGCCGAGAAGACATCGTCAAGGAGCGCAACAGCAAGGTGCCGCTGCGCAGACAGGGTGGAAGCGCTTGGGATGTCGCCAATGCGGCCGTGTATCTCGCGTCTGATGAGGCAGCGTTTGTAACGGGTGTGAACCTACCGGTAGACGGTGGGGCCCTCGCCAAGATCGGTTGGTAAGTCACGAGCAGCAAGACGTGATCGGCGCTACCAAGTGCCGATCGCGCTCGACAGAGTGACCACCGACAGCCTCTACAGCCCGCGCGAGATGAGTTTCGATATCTTGAGCCGCCCACGACACATCTCCGTTGAATCCGCTCTATATCTTTTCTCCTTGAGGGCGTCGTGCCTCGACGCCTCGCAGGTCCTGCCGGCGCCAATCCTTGCGCGCAAAGCAATGATCCTTACCGACCCAACAGATGGTCACCCAAAGGTTGGTTCGGTAAGCTTCAGAATAGATAAAACGCCGCTGGTGCTTCTCGTCGAGTGGAGACACGACAAGCAGTCGCATGCAGGAGTTGCCAGCGGTGGGCATAGATTAGTCGACCTAGAGAGAAAAGCATGCCTGAAACTGTCACCCAATCCGCTGCCACCCGCGCCTCCGACGCCCGATCCTCGCAGACTTACGTTCTGATTCATGGCGGGTACCACGGGGCCTGGTGCTGGAAAAGCGTAGCAAACCGCCTCCGGACGGATGGTCATACGGTGTACACGCCCACGCTTACCGGTCTTGGTGAGCGTTCGCACCTTCTCCACGCAAACCCATCGCTTGAGACCTTTATTCAGGACGTGGCGCAGGTGTTGCGTTATGAAGAACTCTCCGATGTGATCTTGGTAGGTCATAGCTTCGCCGGCTCGGTAGTGTCGGCGCTGGCTGACCGGATGCCAGAGAGGTTGCGCCATCTGGTATACCTTGACGCGCAATTGCTTCAATCGGGACAAGCGCCAGCAGACACAGCGCCGGCAGAGGCGATCGAGATCTACAAGCAAAGAGCTCAGGCGACCGGCGGTGTCAGTATTCCGCCAGGCCCACCGGAAAGCTTCGGCATCACAGACCCGCAAATGATTGAACGGGTCAAGAAGCTGGTCACACCGCACCCTTACCGTACATATTTCGACAAGCTCAAGCTCGATCATCCGATCGGAAACGGGAAACCGGTCACGTATATCGCGTGCACGAAACCATATTTTGCGAATATCGCGCCCTCCCGTGAGTATGCGAAGGCTCAAGACGGCTGGAGATACCTCGAGATTGCGACGGGACACGATGCGATGTTGACCGAGCCGGACGAACTCACGCGCATGTTGGAAAGCACTCCTTGAAAATTCAGCGAGGCTTTTCACCGCCGGAAGGGTCGTTTATGTCCCCAAGGCCGTCGTTCACGCAGGCTTGACGGCAGAGTAGTGTTGGCGAGTCGAAGTCGCGCTGCCGGCGTAGCTAGTTCGGTGCGTGTTGCATATGCTCCTTGCCCGCGCGATCGGTAGCACGATCCTTTGTTGAACGATGATCCAGTCGCACTCAGTCAGAGTTAGTAAAGCTGCGGACACGGTGCGAGCAGACGCAAGGCCTTCCGGTTTTAATGCGGAGTGGAGTCTACGAAACAGACTTTGAAGCCATGTCCAAGTCCCAAGTAACGCGGAAGGTACAGAAAAGAAGTCAAGGGCAAGACGAGCGACGACTGACTGTTACGTTGTGGCTGGTCGCCGCGTCGTTTTTCATGCAGGCGCTCGATACGACGATCGTGAACACCGCTCTACCCGCGATGGCGAGAGGTCTTGGCGAGGCTCCGCTTCATATGCAGTCGGTTATAGTGGCCTATTCGCTAACGATGGCGCTTACGATTCCATTATCCGGGTTCTTGGCCGATAGATGGGGCACTCGTCGCGTCTTCTTTTGGGCAATCATCGTTTTCACGGGAAGTTCGCTGCTTTGTGCTAATGCACAATCGCTTTGGCAACTGGTGCTCTTTCGGGTTCTTCAAGGAGTGGGCGGGGGTATGCTTTCTCCCGTTGGTCGTCTGGCATTACTCCACTCCTTTTCTCGCGAGCGCTTGCTTCCCGCGCTGGGTTTCGTTTCCATCCCCGGGATGATTGGTCCGCTGCTCGGACCGACGCTCGGAGGGTGGCTCGTCGATTTCGCCTCGTGGCATTGGATTTTCTTAATCAACGCACCCGTCGGCATTATTGGATGCGTGATGACGGCTACACAGATGGCTGACGGAAAAACCGTCAAATCGTCTGTTCCGTTTGATTTGAAAGGGTATGCATTATTGGCGCTGAGCATGCTAGCAATTACGATCGGTCTGGACGGATTTTCCGAACTCGGGTTGCGAGCGGCGGCGGTGTTGGCTCTTTTGGTATTCGCAGGATGCTGCATCCTCGCCTACGCAGCCCACGCACGCGCGGCACCTAGCCCGTTGTTCTCTCTGAAATTGTTCTCGATACCTACCTTCAAGGTGGGGCTAGCCGGTAATCTATTTGCTCGAATCGGCTGCGGCGGTATGTCATATTTGCTTCCCCTGGTGCAGCAAGTCAGTTTGGGATACTCCCCGACCGAAGCAGGGTTGATGATGCTTCCGGTGGCCGCGGCGGGAATGCTCTCGAGGAGAGTCGCGATCATTCTGATCCCACAGTTTGGTTACCGCCGAGTGCTGGTGGGCAACACGCTCTTGGTGGGTGCTTCCATGTCCAGTCTCGCACTGCTTTCTCCTGCTCAGCACATCTTTGTGCATATATTAATCTTCACATTGTTCGGAATGGCCAACTCAGTCCAGTTCACGGCAATGAATTCGTTTACCTTAAAGGATCTCGACAAAGACAGCGCCTCAAGCGGCAACAGTCTCTTTTCGCTAACTCAGATGCTGTCGATGAGTTTGGGAGTCACTGTCGCCGGCATGCTGCTGACGCAACTTACGTCGCTCATCGGAAGGCACAACTCGTTGCAGATCCTTTCGGCATTTCATGCAACTTTTGTATGCCTAGGCCTGCTTACCGCCGTGTCCGCCTGGATCTTCGCGGGCGGAGGAAGAGGTCGCGGAAAAATCCTGCACAACGTACGAGACGGACGTACCAAATAACTAGACCGATTGCAGGTGGTGCAGCGGTATTCGATGTAGACAAATTCTGCCTGAGCCTACGTGTCCCGTCTTGCAGTCTGACGTCACCGGTTCGTTACTATCAAATCGATAGTGACTGATTTGATGGAATATGTACTAAGTTACCAGTATTTAGTTATCCGCGAAGTTGATCATTGAAACATGCTTTATAGGTAGTCGGTTTTCGGCAATGTTATCGCCACTGGCCCGTAATCCAGGAGTAAGTGATCCGGAAACCATGCCATCTTTGATTGAGGGACTACCCGGCCACCTGAAGAAACCACAGGGCGATTGGATTTCACCGGCGCCTTTTATCAACGCTCGGAGCGCTTCCGATTGTGTCTTGGCGGCGCTGAGGCCGCGTACAGATTCAGGTCGGCCATCGTCTTCATTGTTGCAAGCCACTACGAAGGAATTCCATGACTCAGAACGCATCCTCGAAATCGCTCGCTGGCAGAACGGCGCTTGTCACCGGATCGACTAGCGGCATCGGGCTGGGTATCGCTATGGCGCTGGCGGAGGCCGGCGCGAACCTCGTGCTAAACGGGTTCGGTGAGGTGGACGGCGCGGTCTCGCAGGTCCTGGCGACGGGCGCTGAGGTCGCCCACCACAACGCGGACATGACCAAGCCCGAAGAAATCGAAGCAATGATCCGGTTTGCGAAAGAAAGGTTCGGCGCACTTGACGTTCTTGTGAACAACGCGGGCGTTCAGCACGTCGCGGCAATCGACGAATTTCCTACGGACCGCTGGAACGCCATAATCGCCATTAACCTAAGTTCCGCGTTCCACACTATGCGCGCGGCCCTCCCCGGCATGCGCGAGAGAGGGTGGGGACGTGTAATCAACATCGCATCAGTGCATGGGCTGGTGGGATCGGTCGGCAAGTCGGCGTATGTTGCAGCGAAGCACGGCGTCCTTGGCCTAACGAAAGTCGCGGCGCTTGAATATGCGCGCACCGGCGTAACTGTCAATGCGATCTGTCCGGGCTTCGTGTACACACCCCTCGTGCAGAAACAGATAGATGCTATCGCGGAACGCGATTCTATCAGCGTTGAAGCCGCCCGAGCAAAGCTTCTTGCTGAGAAGCAGCCGTCGGCGGAGTTTGTCACGACGCGACAGATCGGAGCCGCGACGGTGTTCCTTTGTTCCGATGCAGCCAGCGAGATGCGCGGAGCGGAACTCAAGATTGACGGCGCCTGGACGGCGCAGTAGTTGGTTGACGTCGCGCACGGTAAGCACTGCGAGTACTTCACCGGGTCCTGCGTGCACGCTGATCGATGTTCTTAGCGGGTGATGCTGAGGCACGGACGCCGCAGCGACAATCGATGAATTCACACAGAACACCAGGTGGCAGAGTATGACGCTCAAAGGATCTCCGCTTCCATGGTGCGAACTCATTTGCGCTCTCACGCGCAACCACGAGAGACGGCCGCGACGATGACCTTGAACAGTGACGTTCCTTGCGCACCGCCGCTTTCTCTGCCGTTTGGTTTGAGATGACGTCGGCCGCGCACGAAAAAGGCGGCTATGTGTAGAGGTGCGCTTTGTCCAGCCCGCACTGACGGCCGCTAGTACACCACGGCGACGATCGCCTCGATCCACGTGCAGAGCGACGGCACGAGCACGGTGGCGTGGCCTCGGAACCGAATAGCATGACGCCAGGCAAGTCGCTTTCGCGGATCTAGCGGCAGGAGAATGCCCAGATTGGACTTGTGTTAGTGCGCTGCTGGACGACCAATAGCACGCGAGGCTGTGTGCGGTGTCGCCCACCGCGGTCCCTGGGCAAGAAATTGGTTAGATCGAGAATCTTGGACTTCTTCTCGCGACAGTGGCGCTACCCGTAGCCAAGGACGGGGATGACCTTATGGTGTTAACGACCCCCCGCGTTCATGATCTAAAACGTAGACGAAGATGCGATGTATCTGCAAACGCAGACAATGGAGTCATTGAACTGAGTGCGCACCGAGGTTTGAGCGGTAGCGCTTCGAAAACGCGGAAATTTCCTAACTAATCGCAAGGAGCGCGTTCATCGGAACGCGCAGCAGACATGACGATACACTCGGCCTCGGCCCGCCAGCATTCTTTCGTTTCGACCGTGCGCGTTGTCGAGCGAGGCAAAGTCGTATCAGCATCGGAGGCCGTCCGTCTTATTCGCTCGGGCGATACGATTGCAACGAGCGGTTTCGTCGGAGTCGGCTTCGCGGAAGAAGTCGCCATCGCACTGGAGAAGCGTTTTCAGGAGGGCCGCGAACAGGTAATGGAAGAGGGCGACGAGTCAATTGCTGATCTAACACTTGTTTATGCAGCGGGTCAGGGTGATGGTCGGAACAAGGGATTGAATCATCTCGCGCATGAGGGTCTCATCAAACGAGTGGTTGGCGGTCATTGGGGACTTGTACCGGCTCTGCAAAAGCTCGCGATTGAAAATCGCATCGAAGCGTACAACCTTCCACAAGGCGTGATATCTCAGTTGTTTCGCGATATCGCCGCACATCGGCCCGGACAACTTTCAACGGTAGGCCTGGGCACGTTTGTTGATCCTCGAAACGGCGGCGGCAAGCTCAACACTCGCACGACGGAGGAACTTGTGCGTTTCATGCCGATCGACGGGAGAGATTACCTCTACTACAAGACTTTTCCAATTGATGTTGCCATCGTGCGCGGCACGACGGCCGACATGGATGGAAACGTGACGATGGAAAAGGAAGCGCTCACGTTGGAAGCGTTGGCAATTGCGATGGCAGCCCGCAACTCAGGCGGCATCGTGATCGTGCAAGTCGAGCGGCTAGCAGAATCGAACACGCTCAACTCACGTCAAGTGAAGATACCCGGGATTATGGTTGATTGCGTCGTCGTCGCGCAGGAGGCCAACCATTGGCAGACCTTCGGCACCCCCTATAGCGCAGCGTTTTCGAGTGAATTGCGGGTGACGGCTAGCTCTATTGCGCCGATGTCGCTGACCGAACGCAAGATCATTGCGCGTCGCGCTTCATTCGAATTGATGGCCAATGGCGTCGTGAATCTAGGCATCGGTATGCCGGAAGGTATTGCGAACGTTGCGAACGAAGAACAGGTCATCGACCTCTTCACGATGACGACGGAGCCCGGCGTGATTGGAGGAATTCCCGCGGGTGGCCTCAACTTTGGCGCCGCAACAAATACGCAAGCCATCGTGGACCAACCTTATCAATTCGATTTCTACGACGGTGGCGGTCTTGACATCGCATTTCTGGGCCTTGCTCAAGCGGACACGGAAGGCAACCTCAATGTCAGCAAGTTCGGTCCGAGGCTCGCGGGTGCTGGTGGTTTCATCAACATAAGCCAAGCTGCGAAGAAAGTAGTGTTTGTCGGCACATTCAGCGCTGGCGGCTTGGAAGTAGAAATCGACCAGGGAAAGGTCGCGATTCGTCGTGAAGGAGATTGCCGAAAATTTGTCAATGCAGTTGAACATCGTACTTTCAGCGGCCGATATGCTGTAGAGCGCGGGCAAGCCGTGCTTTACATCACTGAGCGCTGCGTATTTGAACTTACTGAAGAAGGGCTGACGTTGACGGAGGTCGCTCCCGGTATCGACGTTGAGCGCGATATCCTCGCGCAAATGGACTTCCGTCCGGTGATAAAGGCGCCGCCGCGCCTGATGGACGAACGCATTTTTCGAGATTCACCAATGAATCTGCGTAGCCTTATGCTCGGGCTCAAACTGAGCGAGCGCTTCAGCTATGATCTCGAGAAGAACCTCTTCTTCATCAACTTCGAAGGACTCGAAGTCACTCAGAGAAGCGATGTCGAGGCGATCCGCCACGAGGTCAAGAAGCAATTGGCTGGCGTGACCGTCAAGCCTCATGCCATCGTAAATTACGATAATTTCTCGATTCGTCCTGAGATGCTGGATGCTTACTCTGAAATGGTCACCCAGCTTGTCAGAGACCACTACCACGGCGTCACCCGTTATACGACAAGCAGCTTTTTGCGCATGAAGCTCGGTGATGCGCTTAAACGCCGGGGCGTCGCACCTTATATCTATGAGAGTCCGGAGGAGGCGCGCGAGCATGAGTTAAGGCGCGCATGGTACTGATTCAACGAGCCGCGTGAGCACCGGCAAAGAGCGCTGGTGTTCGTTGCTTACGAAGTCGTCGGCGGGACGAGAGGGCAAGGATTCCGCGGCACTCGTAAGGCCGATGTCCGTAGCTGTTTTTGCCCCGGCGCGTAGTGGACTTACGGGCGCCGTCGCGGGTGAAGGCAAACGCTGCCGCGCGTCGGCGACAAGAATATGGCGACTGCACCCATCGCCGCGATCAGCATAGCGCCTCCGACGAGGAAAACGGCCCGGGTACCTTGGACAAGGGCGGCTTGATGGTCCGGAGCTCCACGTTGCGCCCACACCGCGACAGACGTAAGCAATCCGAGGCCAAGCGACGCGCCGAGTTGGTGCGCGACGTTGAGAACGCCGGAAGCCACGCCTGTTTCACTCTTCGGGACGCCTGATATGCCAGCGGACGTCATCGGAGCTAGGCTCAGTCCTTGGCCGGTTCCGATGAGCGTCATGGGTAAACCAATGGACAACCAGAATGTCGCGGAGGCGTCGAGAAAGCTCATCCACAAGATGCCGCTGCACGTGACGAGCAATCCCAGGAGCAAGACCGCATCTTCGCCGATTCGCTTCGACAGCGCTGGCACTGCGAAGGGAGCGATAAACGCCACGACTGTCATTGGGAGAAAGCCAAGCCCCGCCCCGATTGCGGTGAATCCCAATCCATCTTGCATGAACTGGGACACAAAAAAGAAGAAAGAGACCATCGGGCCGAGAAACAGGAAGCGGATCACGTAGGCACCGAACCTGCGACGATCGGCGAACACTCGCAAGGGCATCAAGGGTTGAGTGGTGCGATGTTCATGCCATAGAAAAGACAAGATAGTTACAACGCCCATCGCGGCAGGAACTAGGACGCTGTTGCTCGACCAGCCTTCGTCTTCCGTTCGCATAACGGCGAGAATGATGGACCCGAATCCAAATGTAGATAAAAGGGCGCCTAAAACGTCAAGGCGGGTTTGGAATCGCGGACTCTCATTTAGTGAGGAGCGCGTAATGCAAAAAAGGGCGACACCCACGGGAATATTCAGGAAGAATCCTGCGCGCCACGAAAGCGTTTCCGCGAAAACGCCTCCTAGCACAAGGCCGACGCTCGCCCCTATTCCTGCTGTAGATCCATACCATGCAAGGGCACTGTTCCTTGCCTCACCTTCTTCAAAGTTCTGGGAGAGAAGGGTAAGGGCAGAGGGCGCGATGAGCGCGGCGCCAATCCCTTGGACCGCTCGCGCCGCTACCAGCCAAAGGCAATCATGCGCCATCCCGATGGCTGTAGAGGCGACTACGAATACAGACAGTCCGAGTTGCATTATGCGCCGAGCGCCAGCAAGGTCTCCGCAGCGCGCGCCGAAAAGTAGGAACGCGCCGAAGAAAAGGGTGTAGATGCTTTGAACGGATGAGAGCTGCGCCGGTGTGAGATCCAGATCAGCACGGATATGCGGGAGTCCGGCGATGACGATGGAGGTGTCCAATACGATCATCAGGTAGCTGCCGATAACGACCAATAACGAGGTAGCCTGATGTTTGCGTTGTTCAATGCTCATACTGACTGAGGTCGTCACCTTCGAAGGTTCCGGTAGAGGTGAAAGAGGTCTGCTGAAATGCGGGGAGCTCAGCAGGGGCAGCCGACGATGTGCCATGCTACGTCGACCCTGCGGTCGCAGCCATTTTCGAAGCTTACGGTGTTTTGCAGTCTGGAGTAACGTTGCATGTGGACGTGAAGCTATACCTGCATTTCATAAATCGCTTGTAGTCTTCAAGGAACGGCTCCAAACTTGTAGTTCGAACATCATATTTTTGTCTTGCAAACGAATCATGCAACGGGAAGCTCTTGTCGACTTGAATGCCTTTGCCGTGGTTGCGGAAGAACGCAGCTTCACCCGTGCGTCTGTGCGGCTCGGGACCTCCCAGTCGGCGATCAGTTACGCGGTTCGAAGACTGGAAGATCGACTCGGTGTACGACTTTTGCATCGGACAACGCGGAGTGTTGCACCGACGGAAGCGGGCCAGCTTCTCCTTGAGACTCTTCGTACTTCGTTTGAGGAAATATCTGAGCAGTTGAGCTTTATTGAACGGCTCGGAAGCGAACCGAGCGGCACAATCCGGATTAGCACGCCAGAGCACGCCTTTAAGACTGTCCTCTGGCCGAAACTAAGCAGCTTTCTGATGCGCCACTCCTCCATCAACGTAGAGGTTGATCTTAATGCGGGCGATGTCGATATCGTCGACGAGAGGTTTGATTTAGGTGTGAGGCTCGGAGGAGAGGTTCCTAGAGACATGGTGGCAGTACCACTCGGATCGGAGCTTCGTATGGCAGTGGTCGCATCGCCGGAATATTTTTCGGAGCGGGAACGGCCCTCTACGCCTTACGACCTTTCCAATCATCTGTGTATCAACTATCGGCGACCGATGACCGGGAGGGTAGTGCCGTGGGTGTTTTCGCTAGGAAACAAGAAGACGAGGCTCCGTGTCGGGGGACAGCTTACGTTCAACAACATGGCGGCAGCCCTGAACGCAGCGAGGGGGGGACACGGCGTGGCGTATGTTCCTGAAGACTACGTGAATACAGACCTTGAGAGCGGTCAACTCGAGCGCGTGCTTTCGGAATGGTGTGCTCCGTATCCAGGATTCCATCTGTACTACGCCAATCGGAGACAGCCTTCGGCCGCGCTCGCGCTGCTTATTACCGCGTTGAAGCTCCCGACGGCGGTGAATGCAGCATAGGATCTTGGGGGATGGCTTATTGAGGTGGAAAAAATGGCGGTCTACCGTTCGTCATAGTAGCCGCCAAATTTCGCATCCCTGGTCGATGCAAAAGCCTGCTGTGCGTCTTACAGTTATAGCCGGACTAAGACGGCCTTCGTCTGCGTGTATGCCTCAAGAGACTCAGCTCCGAATTCGCGTCCGAGGCCAGACTGCTTGTACCCGCCTGAAGCCATCACCGGATGTGCCTCACCATACGTGTTGACCCATACACGACCGGCCTTGACGGCACGCGAAACGGCATGAGCTCGGGTCAGATCTCGTGTCCAAACCGCCGCTGCGAGACCGTATGGCGTATCGTTGGCCTTCGTGACTGCATCCTGGTCGTCGTTGAATGGAATTATGGAAAGCACTGGACCAAAAATCTCTTCCTGGGCGATCTTCATTGAGTTTGCGACCGAAGCGAAAACGGTCGGCTGGATGAAGTGTCCGATATCACCAACCCGTGAGCCACCGAGCAAAAGTTCAGCGCCTTCCGTGGTCCCTGCGTCCACATAAGACATCACTCGATTTAACTGCTCACGAGAAATGAGCGGACCGAGCTTAGTGTCAGCGGCGAACGGTGAACCGACCTTGTAGGTTGATGCGAGGTCGCTGATGCGGCGAGCTACCTCATCGTGGATGCTTTCATGCACAAACAGGCGAGTAGCCGCCGAACAGATCTGACCGGAGTTACCGCAGAAGCTACGGACGGCGGCCGCGACTGCGTTGTCCAGGTCAGCGTCCTGAAAGATGATGCTTGGGGATTTTCCGCCGAGCTCCAGGGTGATCTTCTTCAAATTGCCAGTCGAGGCCGCGAGAATCTGTTTGCCGACGGCGGTAGAGCCAGTGAAGGCGACTTTATCGACGTCGGGGTGCGCGGCAAGGGCGGCGCCCGCGGCTGCGCCGGGGCCTGGCAGAACGTTTACCACGCCGGGAGGAAGACCCGTTTCCAGAACTAATTCAGCAAATCGCAGCGTCGACAAGGGAGTCAACTCGGCGGGCTTTACAACCGCCGTGTTTCCGCACGCGAGCGCGTTGGCAACCTTCATGCACGCCATCATGAGCGGGGTGTTCCACGCGTTGATGAGACCACAAACGCCTACCGGCTCGCGAACCATGTAGATGAAGGACGACGGGTCACTTGGATTCGTCGTCCCCAGAATCTTGGTCGGCCATCCAGCGTAGTACCGTACGACTTCAGCGCACTTCTTGACCGTGTTGGTGCTGTACCACAGCGGCATGCCGTTATCCAAGGTCTCGAGCGCCGCAAGCTCTTCTCCGTTTTCCTCGATCGCCTCCGCGATTTTCAGCAGTGCAACCGTACGTTGGTCCGGCGTCATTGCGGCCCACGAAGGCGCCAGAAAAGCTCGCCGCGCCGCCGCAACTGCGGCGTCAACATCGGGCGCATCCGCCTCTGACACGGTCGTGAGCGCTTCTTCGGTCGCGGGGTTGTAGGTGGTGAACGTCTTCCCAGATTGAGAATTTACCCACTTACCATCGATGAGCAGACGCTTTGGTCCGGACTTAATCCACTCCAGCGCTTTGTGATGGCCAAGGCTAATCGATTGTCGTTGGCCAGCGTTCGCTAGGTTCATGTGTCCCCCTTGAATGGACGGTTGGGCAGGCGCGTTCTTCGCCTTCTGTGTTATCGCTACTGCCTCACTCATGTCGATTTCAACCAGCGCACAGGTGAAGCCTCAATCTAAAACTGGTCTCTACGGCACCGAGCAGTTCAACTGCGAACCCCACAATGGATGAAAACTGGCACCTCGTCCCACGCTAACTCTTGCTGACGGGAGATTCTCGCTACTTCAAGTCATTATCGGCAGGGACCAAGTTCGTTCCCGCAAGGCGATCCATAACAAGCGTGCAGGCGTGCACGTTCGCTTCGGGTCCTTTCTCACTGATGCACATCTGATACATTTCGCGCGTGAGATTGCCGAAGAACATTGGTACCCTGGAATCGTTTCCCAACTGGCAGGCCAGTCGAAGGTCCTTGTGCATAAGGCTCAACGTGAAACCGAAGTTCAATTTGCCCGTGAGCACGTGCTGGCGCAAATACTTCTCGAGGAAAGCGTTTCTCGCGTTTCCGTTGACCAGAATCTCGCAAGCCTTCGCCGGATCGATTCCGTTCTTCGCGGCTAGCGATATTGCTTCAAGGCTCAACAGTCGCTGAGCTCCGGAGATGAGATTGTTGATCAGCTTGATGACATGGCCCGCGCCGATGCCGCCCGCATGGAGCACATTGGGACTTATCAGTTCAAGAAGCGGACGAGCGCGATTGAATGCTGATTCTTCAGCTCCGACCATAATCGCAATAGTTCCGGCCTGCGCACCCTCTGGACCTCCGCTGACCGGCGCATCCACTAGGGTCACCTGGAGCTTCGACAGCTTCTCAGCGATTTGCCTTGTAATCACGGGGTCGCCACTGGTCTGGTCGATGACCAGCGCACCCGGTTTCAGGAACTGCGCAATGCCATTTTCACCGAACAACGCTGTTCGTACGTGCTCGCTAGTCGGAAGGCACAAAAAAATCGTGTCGCACGCGGCAGCGAGTTCACTTGCGGAAGCACAAGGCGAGGCACCACTTTCTGCTAGATTCTTCAGGGCAATTGCGTTGAGGTCGAAAACCAGCAAAGGCTTGCGCAACTGAAGCCGGCGAGCCAACGCTCCGCCCATCTCGCCCAGACCAATATATCCAATGTTCATATCATTTGCACTCTTCTCACAGCGGATTGACAATCCACAAAGTTGAACTCAGCTCACAGGTTTGCGAAGATTTCTTTGGCTTGGAATGCCGCCACGTTCGCGCTCGGCCAGCCAGAATAGAAGGCCATGTGAGTGATCATCTCGATGAGTTCCTCCTTCGTGACCCCATTTTGGAGTGCGCGTGGGAAATGAGTTTTCATCTGGTCCGTCCAGCCGAACGCTACCAGGGCCGTACAAGTGATGAGACTCCGGTCACGTTTTGAGAGTTGCGGGCGTTCCCAGATGTCCCCGAACAGGACGCTATCGCCGAGTTCTACGAGCTTCGGCGCGATTTCCTGAAGGGCCAATCGGGCTTTCTGCGATGGCGTGAGTTCGCTCATCTCTGTCTCCTTTCGTAAGTTTGGGATGGTTAGAGAGCTCGAGCGCGGCGCGGTCCGCTCACTCGAGTCAATGCCATCTGAGTCTAAAGGTCCGGTTTTGAGGTCGGTAGGCAATCGCGCGCCAAGAAGCTTTGCTTGGCACGCAAACCTTGCCGTTGCTTTCAGGCGGGTAAATAAGCGTCACAGAAAAGTGATTCACCGGATCGTCCGCATCTGCGCTATCTGAACCGCTCCAGCGCGTCCAACTAGCGGATCAACGATGGCCCCGAGCGACAAGCGCGTACCGGACCCCTTTGTGGACTAATTCTGATTCGGCGGATCGCGAGGTGAGCCCGATGGTGAGCGCTTCGCCCCCCTTCCATACGGCCCTACACAGCAGAGGACGACCATGGGCACCTCAGGTTTCAAACGGGGCGCCACGCAAAAGCTAAGGATCCTTTGGGTGGTATGGCAATGGGTACCGCTGGGCACCTACGAAGGCTCGCCTGACAATCGGCGATGCGATCTTTGCGCAGAAGGCAATGATGCTTGCCAGCCCGGTCGCTGGTTGCGCGCAGTGCCCATAGGTACCATCGGACTCAATGATTTGCTGCCTCAAGCCCCTGTCGATTGGAGACTCGATGCACGACACAGTGCAAGGGGGCGGGCAGAAAAGTCGGCACTTATATTGAGAAAAGCATGGCTAGTCCAAACACCTCGATTAAATCGGCGACTCGGGAGTTCGCAGCCCCTAGGAGAACGTACGTCCTCGTACATGGTGCGTACCATGGCGGTTGGTGCTGGAAGGAGGTGGCTTCGATTCTGCGCTCGAAGGGTCACGTTGTATACACGCCGACACTTACTGGCCTGGGTGAGCGATCCCACCTCATCGATTGCAGACCGACTCTCGAGGTAATGATCAAGGATGTCGAGCAGGTCTTCTTTTACGAGGAACTCGAAGACGTCATTCTGGTGGGGCATAGTTTCGCGGGATCCATCGTCTCCGCTTTGGCTGATCGTATGCCCGAGCGGCTACGTCATCTCGTCTACTTAGACGCCCAAGTTCTCGAGTCAGGGCAGGCGCCCTTAGACGCAGTTCCGCCTTCGATCCGTGAGAAGTACTTGCAACGAGCGCGCGATTGCAATAGTACCGGGCACGCAGTTCCTCCAGGAGACCCCGAGACATTTGGCATCAACGATCCATCGCTGGTGGAGCGAGTCCGCGGGCTTTTGACTCCCCACCCCTTCGGTGCGTACTTTGACAAGCTGATGCTTAACCACCCACTCGGCAACGGAGTATCTGCAACCTACGTTGTGTGTACAAGTCCCTTGCATCCGAACACGTCGCACTCTCGAAATGTCGCGAAAGCTCAGCCAGGCTGGGATTACGTCGAGTTAGCTGCGGGCCATGACGCAATGTTGACGCGCCCTTCAGAAGTGGCGCGATTGATCGAGCAAGTGAGTTAGCAGCTCTGTTATGGCACCAGCATTAATTCGCCTTAACGAAAGATCTGCTGCGTGCTAACTGCGGTGCATCGGTGCACGGTAAGTGCGACGACATAAAGATTAATTATTTGACCCCGAACCGAATAGCGAACGGGCTAATCTCTTAGGGAGGTGCAACGCTTTGCGTCGAAGTTTGAGTAGGTCCTAACAATAAGAACAGCCTTATAAACGTTTAGGAAATTCGGCTTCATCGGTATTTCAATTTAAATACTTCCATATTTGGAGGGGACGTGAGTGATAAAAAGCATGTGCGGCGCACGCTTGCCGCCGGCGCAATCGGGAATTTCATCGAGATCTACGATTTTTCCGTGTTCGGGCTGACCGTACCAATCCTAGCTGCTCTGTTTTTTCCCGGGACGGATCGCGCCGCGGCAATTCTCAGTACGTTTGCGGTGTATGCGGTCGCCCTTTTCGCCAGACCGTTCGGGGGGCTGCTGTTCGGAATGTTGGCCGACCGCATCGGCAGAATTCGGGTGTTGACGATGACAGTGTGGCTCATGGCAGGGTCCACCGCCGCCATCGGACTGTTGCCTTCCTATCACCAGATTGGAATTCTGGCACCGCTTCTCTTGGTCTTCTTTCGCCTTGCCCAAGGCATGGCGTTGGGGGGCGAGAGTACAGGCGGCGCCGCCTACGTAATCGAATCGGCACCCGATGACCGACGTGGCAAATGGATTGGAGTGATCTACTTCTTCAGCTACTTGTCCAACACATTCGTTGCGATACTTCTGTTTGTCCTCAAGTCGTGGACCGATGCCGCTGTGTTTGCTGATTGGGTGTGGCGTGTCCCGTTCGTCTTCGGCGGCGTGCTCGGTCTCATCGGCTTCTGGTTTAGGCGTCGTCTGCATGACCCCGAGGAGTACGTTGAGGCGTCACGTGAGACGCGCGTTGAAAACCTTGTTGCCACGGCAGCCCGTTCCGGCGCACGAGGCATGGCGTACGTTTTCTGTCTTGTTCCCCTGTCTGCGGTGAGCGCGTACTTCCTCCAGGGATTCATGTACACATTTCTTGTGACGCAGGTGAAGCTTCCGGTTGAAGTCGCACTGTTGACCAACGCTGCCGGCATTATGACGATTGGCATCGTGTTCGTGTTTGCCGGCGCGCTTGGTGACCGCATCGGTCGAAAGAAGCTTCTGAACATCGGTTCGCTCTGGATTGCCATCTGTGCTTACCCATGCGTTTGGTTGGCTAGTTCGGGGACGTTCTCCGGTGCTTTGCTCGGACAGGTCATTTTCGCCGCAGGGATCGGAATATATGGCGGCGCCGCAATGGTTGCAACGCTTGAGGTCTTCCCGACTGCTTATCGCGGGACAGGGCATGCGATTTCGTTCCAGCTGAGCGCCGCAATAATGGGCGGCACGACGCCGCTTATTGCTACTTGGCTTGTTACCAAGTTTAGTTCGACAACGGCCCCGGGCGTGTATACGGCTATTGTCGGAATTCTCGCTTTCGTTGCAGTTCAGTTCGTTCCTGAAACCCGAAACGTTAGCCTGCGACATTCCGTCGAAGATGCGGATTCCGACCCTGCATTGATTCCTGGTCGGGTCCGATGACGTGCGTTCGACAGTCTTTGGAGTTCGGGTTGGATCAATCGACCCCGAACGAAATCTGACTGGAGAAGATTCCAGTAATACGATCGTCAATCTAAGTGTTCTAACTACCGTCCGTTGGGCGTTTGGCGCCCTCGGCACTGAATCTTTAACTGGGAGAGAATATGACAACGGAGAATTTTAAAAAGGGCTTGGCACTCCGTACGGAGCTTGCAGGGAAGGAGTATGTCGATAAGGCTTTCAGTGACCCCAACGACTACAGCGTGCCGCTTCATGAACTTCTGACAGAATATTGTTGGGGTGCGGTTTGGAGCCGGCCAGGTCTTGACCGTCGCAGCCGAAGCATCCTTAACCTCGGCATGCTCTCCGCGCTTAACCGTTCGGAAGAATTTGCAGGTCACGTCAAGATCGCCCTAAAGAATGGGGTGACGAAGGACGAAATTCGCGAATGCTTGCTCCAAGTCGCTGTTTACTGCGGCATGCCTGCGGGCGTTACCGCTTTCCGCGTTGCGCGCAAAGTGTTCGAAGAACTTGGGGTCTGACGGAAAATGGAGGCTGGAATGAAAGTTGGCTTTATCGGGCTTGGCCGCATGGGTCAAGGTATGGCTAAAAACCTCGCGAAGAATGGCGCATCACTCTTGGTGTACGACGCAAACCCGCAGGCGCTTGCGGTACTGGTGGAGGCTGGCGCACGTCAAGCAGAAAGCGTGGCGCAAGTCGCTGAAGAAGTTGACGTGCTTTTTACTTCGCTTCCCGGACCTGTCCAGATCGAGGAAGTCATTTTCGGGCAACAAGGCGTTCTGGCAAACATGAAGCCGGGGCTTGTCTTGTTTGAGTTGTCGACCAGTTCACTTTCTCTCAATCGACGGATTCATGAGGCGTTTAGTAAGAAAGGCGGGCAAATGCTCGACGCGCCGGTGAGTGGCGGTCCGGCGGGGGCCGCCTCCGGTGACCTCGCAATCTGGATTGGCGGCGATAAGCAGGTGGTCGAGCAGCACGCCGACCTCCTCCGAAAGTTCGCCGATAAGGCGCGGCACGTCGGCCCAATTGGCGCCGGTACGGTTGCCAAGCTCGCCAACAACATGGCGGGCTATATGATTCTGAACATCATGGCGGAAGTTTTCTCCATGGCCGTGAAAGGCGACATCGAACCTTTGGAACTCTGGGAGGCGATGCGGCTTGGAGTGGTCGGGAAGCAATCGCCGCTGTTCATGTTGACCAAGCAGTTCCTCCCTGGTGACTTCGAACATCCGGCCTTCGCACTGAAACTTGGGCACAAGGACATGATGCTGGGAACCGGTCTCGCGAAAGAACTCGGCGTACCGATGAGACTGGCCAACCTCACCTTGGAAGAAATGACGGAGGCGCTTGGACGCGGTTGGGGTGAACAGGACTCGCGGGCATTCATGAAGCTGCAACTGGAGCGAGCCGGCGTCAAGATCGCAGTCAACCAAGAAGCTCTGCAGGCAGCGTTGCAGAAGTCGTAAATCTGTATCAGGCGCGACGCAGTCAATCGGCCGCGCCTGCCGTCGGAAAACCATATCCCGACGCGAAGAGCACACTAAGGTCTTCTCGGACGATCAAAAATGGAAGACGGAAGATTCCTATCCCGTCGGTCGGTTAGTACGACGAATGAAAACGCAATTTGCAATATGACTGGAAATATGCAGTCTGGAGCGACGATCAAGTCGTGAACGTCCGCACAAGAATACTGGTTCTTGGGAACCTAACGCATTGGTGAAGAACGGAGGAGGACAGTAAATAATGGACAAGCGAATTTTTGGTATCGCTGCAATGTCGTTGTTTGCCGGAGCAGCACACGCGCAAAGCAGCGTCACGCTCTTCGGTATTGTCGATGAGGGGATAAACTACATCAGCAATGACCATGGGCATAGCAACTGGACTAATACTAGTGGCGTGCTGCAGGGCTCTCGATGGGGCTTGAAAGGCGCTGAAGACGTCGGTGGCGGACTCAAGGTAGTATTCTGGCTAGAAAGCGGATTTTCGGCCGCCAACGGAAGTCTGGCGCTTAATCGAATGTGGGCGCGTCAGTCATGGGTTGGGCTCAGTAGCGCGAACTACGGCACTCTCACTTTTGGTCGACAATACGAATCTATCGTCGATTACGTCCAACCGGTGAACTCCGGGAACGTATATATCGGAGTCGGACACCCGTTCGACAACGATGACCTGATTAACTCGTTTCACATCAACAACTCAGTCAAGTACGCGAGCCCGGACTTTCGTGGCTTCACGTTCGGTGGCTTGTACGGTTTCGGAAACGCCGCTACGAACGCGGATGGCAGTGGATCAGGGTTTGGAAGCAATCGAGCATGGAGTTTAGGTACAGCCTATCAAAACGGCGGATTTCAGTTTGGCGCCGGATACTTTCGGTTGAGTACACCTAATGAGAACGCCGTTGGCGCGATTCAAGGTGACTATCTTAACCTTTCGACGACGTCTGCTTTGGGGCCGCTTGGGTTAACGACTCCGGTGAAACGGCAAGAAAACATTGCTGCTGGTGTATCTTACAAAGTCAACGCGGTTAAGCTCTCATTCGTCTACAGTCATAGCAGATTTGACACGAACAACGATTCGTTGAAGTTCTCGAATTATGACGTCAACGTAGGGTACTTCTTCCGTCCCGACATCTTTTTCGGAGGAAGCTACGTCTTTACGGATGGTAACCTCAAGGCTTCTGGTGCTGAACCCAAGTATCACCAACTCGGCTTGATCGCAGACTACTTCTTGTCGAAGCGAACCGACCTTTACCTCTTGGGGGTGTATCAGCACGCTGCGGGTGACGCTCCCGTCGCTTCGATTGCTCCCGACTCGTATGGCCCAGGTGGTACCTCCGCGCCGGACGCATCGACGAGTAAGAATCAGACTTTGGTTCGGATCGGTATGCGGCACAAATTCTAACAATAGAAACCTGTACGGTGGCGGGGATCTGCGCGCAGCCGGTGCGCGTTGCTGCCCCGCACATCTGCGTTGCTCAGTCGCTCGACCTCGCTTTCACCTCAATATTCTGATTGGGGAAGGAGCGGGGTCAAATGCTCCTCGATGACGATGCACAGTTGAGCCTCTTCGATGTGCCCCGTGCCTTTCATCGTTGCGTGTCGAGCAAACTACCTTCGCTAGGGACGCTCGAAGTTCACAGGTTTGGCGGACTTATACTTGACTAACAGAGGCTGTAGCGACCCACATTGGGGCGGATGAAGCCTTATAAGCCGCACTGAAGGCGGCAATAGACTGTTGGAGACAAAATGCACGGACCGAATGAGCACAACCACGTGTTGACCGGAGACGCAGAACTCCAAACGATTAAGAAGGTGACGTGGCGGATTCTCCCCCTTGTAATTCTCTGCTACTTCTTCGCCTACCTTGATAGAACCAACGTGGGGGTTGGCGCGCTGCAGATGAATAAGGATATCGGTCTGACAGCATCCATGTTCGGATTCGGATCAGGCTTGTTTTTCATCATGTATTTCACGATGGAGGTACCATCGAATCTCTTCATGTTCCGGTACGGCGTCAGGCGGTGGCTTGCACGGATAATGTTCACATGGGGACTGGTCGCCGGTGGCATGGCCTTTGTCAAGGGGCCAATTGGATTCTATGCAATGCGAGCCCTGCTCGGCGCGGCGAAAGCGGGCTTCTATCCTGCTATCGTGTACTACTTCGCACAATGGTTTCCCGCTGAGTACCGGGCCCGCGTCCTTGGCTACCTCAACGTTGCGGGCCCTCTGACATTCCTCATCGGTGCGCCGATTTCCGGTGCCTTGCTGAACGTGAGCGGACTGGGGCTCCACGGATGGCAATGGATGTTCATCATCGAAGCTATTCCAGCCATTATCCTCGCCGTCGTGGTCCTAAAGTACCTTCCAGACAATCCTGGTACGAGCACTTGGTTGAAGGGAAACGAGGCTACTTGGTTATCTGAAAAGCTCGCTCAGGAAGCCGCTGATATTCATGAGCATGTCCGGGACTACACGGTGGTCCAAGCGCTGCTTTCGCCTCCGGTGCTTGTGTTAGGTTTCTTCATGTTCAACGTCGTAATTACCGTCTATAGCGTCGGCTTCTTTCTGCCACAGATTGTCAGCTCGTTCGGACTTAGCTCTTTTCATACAGGCGTCGTCTCAGCGCTACCATACATTGCTGGCTGCATCGGAATGTTGCTCGTAGGATGGAGATCAGACGTCACGCGTGAGCGATATTTCCACGTGGCCATCCCGATGTTCGTTGCGGCAGTGGGGTTGGCGCTCGCTGCCATGTCGTCAGACTTGACGATCAAGATTATTGCTTTTGGCCTGGTCTCATTCGGTTCGTACGGTTGTGTGCCGGCGTTCTGGAGCCTTCCGTCAACGTTCATGTCTGGAAAGGCGATGGCGGGCGGCATCGCCGTGATCAACTCGATTGGCGCCTTGGGTGGATTTGCCGGCCTGTGGATCATGGGTTTCTTGAAGGACGCCACCGGTAGTTTCTCGGGAGGTCTCTACTTTCTGGCAGGCATGGATGGACTCGCTGTTCTCGCCATCCTGTTGGTTCGATTGCTGCTGTCGAGGCAAAGGAAGAAAGACAGCCGAGCCTATGATAAAGAGTGTCCGAGCCCCTGACCAGTTTCGGTGCGTACATACGTACTCCGGACGCGTTTGACTGAACATGCGTTGCCTTACCGAAGCCCGCCAGGGCATAGGTCAGTGCCTCAATATTCGAATACCATGTAACCGAAGCGGAACGAGATCATGGGCCGATACAAACGACTAGACGGTAAAGACGAGCCAATCATCGAACCTGAGATCGAAATTGTCGATTCGCATCATCATCTTTGGATGCATCCGACCATGCCCTACATGCTCGAAGATTATCTCTCCGACGCGGCGGCCGGTCACAACATTGTCGCCTCAGTATATGTCGAGACCCAGGCATTCCTACGCCCTGAAGGGCCGGAGCGGCTTCGTCCCCTCGGCGAGATTGAATTTGCCAACGGGATGGCGGCGATGGCGGCAAATGGAGCTTATGGCCCGTGCCGTGCGTGCTCTGCGATCGTGGGCCATGCCGACCTGAGAGAGGGCGGCGCAATCGGGGAGTTTCTGGATTGGGCTATCAGAATTGCGCCAGAGCGGTTTCGCGGTGTCCGCCAAGTCACAAACGAGCATCCTGACGAGGCACTATATCGATATTTCAAACATCGCCCTCCACGCGGAATCATGGAGCACCCGAACTTCATTGCGGGGCTTAAGGAACTTGAGAAGCGAAGGCTTTCGTTCGATGCATCGGTTTTTCATCATCAGTTGCCGGCGCTAGCCAAACTTGCGGATGCCGTTCCCGACCTTCCCATTATCGTCAACCATATGGGACTCGCCGTTGCGCTCGACATGGACGCGGCCGGCCGCACCGCGATTTTCGAGGATTGGCGCCGCCGTTTGCGGGAGATCGCTGAAAGACCCAACGTCTCATGCAAGATCGGCGGTTTGGGACTTCCATACTGGGGGTTCGGCCTAGAGGAGCGAGACGAAGCCACAGGTTTTGAAGCGCTTGCGGCGCTGTGGCGCCCCTATGTGCGGGCGGCAATCGACGCCTTTGGCCCAGATCGTTGCATGATGGAAAGTAACTTCTCGGCTGATGCTCGGTCCTGCGGCTTTGTACCGTTATGGAACGCGCTGAAATGGAGCGTTCGAGACATGTCGGCAGCAGAGAAGGTCGCATTATTCTCAGGTACGGCGAAACACGTCTACCGCATCTAAAAATTCCGGCACTCGTATGGCGGATAGTTGGTGGGGATCTTGCAAGTAGGTGCCGCGTACTGAATACTGGCCTGTCACAATGAGCGACGCGCAAGTTTCGGCAGATCGGACCAAGTTCTTGAGCGATTTGTCACTCGTCGAGCCCGCATCTCGAAAGGAAGTTGCACAGATGCGCCGCAACCTCTAGGTTGTTCAGATCGGAGAACATGAAGTGAGAGTTGCCGCGTAGACCGACTTCCGGCAAAGACAGCCGACTTGCTTTACCGCCTTGTTCATTAACGAGACGCACAAACTCATCTGCGACGGAGAACTGGATACGGCGACCATCAGCGATGGGATTCGGGTCGGGTTCAAGGGGAATATTGTCCCCGAAGACGACTTCCATGGGCACGCCGACAAGTCGCGCGAAAGAATCGTCGGAAATTGATGTGACCGCAGATTGCTTTCCAGCTCTGGGTTGAACATGTCCATCAGATCCAATAGCCGTCGACCGGTTTGCAGGGCATACGAAAGCCGGCTCGTAGCTAACGATCCCTCTGACTCGAGTTGAGTTCGCTCCCGCCAACCAGCCGTAGAGCCCCGAATTGCTGTGAGTCACAAGTGTGGCCGGCCCAATCTTCTCCAGCAGCGCAATGAGCGCGTGAGACATTACCTCAGGATCGTCCGTGACTGAGGGACGCATACCCTTGAGGAACGAATCAACGGCGCTCATCGGAAACGCCTGATTAAGGAAGGGCTCCGGATATCGAGGCCCAAGACGCCAGCGTGTCCACGCGTGCTCCCTTCCCGGCGAGAACGTGAGCGGCGTCACCAGCCTCTGTTCGTCATCCAGTTTTCCCAACTCTCCTGTGAAGCTCGGAAAACCAGAACGTCCTCCCCGCGGAAGATCCACGACGAACACGGAGAAACCTTGCCGAAGCAAGATCGTCGCATACCCCTCCCGGCCATCGGGCGTCGTCTCCCATACGCGCCCTGTGCAACCGCCACCATGAACGAGAACGATGGGCAGTTTTCGCGGGCTGACAGGTATTTGATACTGGACATCCATCTGGTCGATCCAGTACGTCTGACCGGCGCTAGGAGTATGCGCGGCAGAAATCTGATGTCATCCGGCCGAGCCGGGTAAGCGTTGTTAGGAGATGCCAATAAGCTATCTTCCCTACGAGCCGCAGCAGCAGATGTTGCTGCCCCACGCGCTGCAAGACTGGCTGCCTGAAGGGCACCTGGCCTATTACATCAGCGACACGGTGGATTCGCTCGACCTGTCAAGCTTCCATGCGCGGTATGCGGGCGGCGGCCCGCGCAATCAACCCTTTCATCCGGCGATGATGGTGAAGGTGCTCGTCTACGGCTATGCGACCGGGGTGTTCTCGTCGCGCAAGCTGGCCAGGAAGCTGCATGAAGATGTCGCGTTCCGGGTCCTCGCCGCGGGCAACTATCCGGCGCATCGCACGCTTTGCGACTTTCGCGCCTTTCACTTGAAGGAACTGTCGGACCTGTTTGTGCAAGTGGTGAAGCTGGCCAAGGAATGCGGACTGGTCAAGCTCGGGACGATTGCCGTTGACGGCACGAAGATCAAGGCCAATGCGTCGCGTCATAAGGCGATGAGTTACGAGCGGATGAAGAAAGCCGAGTTGGAACTCAAAGAACAGATCGATGCGCTGCTGGCCAAGGCGAA
>NZ_FCOX02000038.1 GCF_900044055.2 Caballeronia calidae
ACGTCGGGCTGGGCCGCGCACATCATCGAGCAACGCATCGACAACAAGATCATCCGGCCGAGCGCGAATTACACCGGACCCGAGAATTTGAAGTTCGTGCCGATAAATAAGCGAAAATAACGGGCTGCGCGATCGGATTTCTCGTGTAAGAAATCCACGCCGCGCTGCAAACCGTTATCAACCCCCATGTTTTGAAAGGTTTTTTCGATGAACAAACTCCTGATCGCTGCAATCGCCGGTACGCTGGCAACGACGAGCGTCTTCGTCAGCACCGACGCCTTCGCCGCGACGACGACCGATGCGAGCAAGGCCAAGACCGCGGCCAAGCGCCCCGCGCCGGCGCGCCGACTGATCAAGCGCAGCCCCAAGGCCGAAGCGGCCGCGGCGGCGAAGACTGATCCGATTCCCGAAGGTGCAGTGAAGTGGTCGTGCAAGGACGGCAATACTTTCTATCTGAAAGGCGACATGAAGCGTGACACCATCGTCACGGTGAACTGGGCCAAGAAGGACTACAAGCTGCCGCGCCAGGACACGACGACGGGCGCCGACCGTTTCCACGACTCCGCATCCGGCATGGATCTGGTCGTGATTCCGTCGAAGGCCATGCTGTTCTCCGACAAGGACTCGTCGCGCCTCGCGGACGAGTGCGTGACGCCGGAAATGGCTGCGGGCGGCGCAGCGCCGACGCAGTCGGAAGCACTGATCAAGAACGCGCAATAACTCAGGCAGCACTTAAATCAGGAATCATTCGATGTCCGCACCGATCTCCAACATCCGGCCTGACCCGGACAAGGTACTGGTCGACATAGTCGATTACGTTCTCGACTACAGCGTCGAAGGCACGCTCGCGCTCGAAACGGCGCGCAACTGCCTGATCGACACGCTCGGCTGCGGACTCGAAGCCCTCTCCTACCCCGCCTGCACCAAGCTGATGGGACCGATCGTGCCCGGCACGATCGTCCCCAACGGCGCCAAGGTGCCGGGCACGCAATTCCAGCTCGATCCGGTTCAGGCCGCGTTCAACATCGGCGCGATGATCCGCTGGCTCGACTTCAACGACACATGGCTCGCAGCGGAATGGGGCCATCCGTCGGACAACCTCGGCGGCATTCTTGCAACGGCCGACTGGCTTTCGCGTAACGCGATCGCTTCGGGCAAGAAACCGCTCAGCATGAAAGACGTCTTGATCGCGATGGTCAAGGCGCACGAAATTCAAGGCTGCATCGCGCTCGAGAACTCGTTCAACAAGGTCGGTCTCGATCACGTGCTGCTCGTGAAGCTGGCTTCGACGGCAGTGGTCGGGCAGATGATCGGCCTGACGCGCGATGAGCTGATCAACGCGGTATCGCTCGCGTTGGTCGATGGCCACGCGCTGCGCACCTATCGTCATGCGCCGAACACCGGTTCGCGCAAATCATGGGCCGCCGGCGACGCGACCTCGCGCGCCGTGCGTCTCGCGCTGATCGCGAAGACCGGCGAAATGGGCTATCCGTCCGTTTTGACCGCTAAAACGTGGGGCTTTTACGACGTGCTCTTCAAGGGCAACGAGTTCAGGTTCCAGCGTCCGTACGGCTCGTACGTGATGGAAAACGTGCTCTTCAAGATCTCGTTCCCGGCCGAGTTCCATTCGCAAACCGCTGTCGAAGCGGCGATGACTTTGCACGGCAAGCTCAAGGCAGCGGGCAAGTCCGTCGAGGACATCAGGAAGATCACGATTCGCACGCATGAAGCGGCGATTCGCATCATCGACAAGAAGGGGCCGTTGAACAACCCGGCCGACCGCGATCACTGCATTCAATACATGATCGCCGTGCCGCTGATTCACGGCCGTCTCACCGCCGCAGACTACGAAGATTCGATCGCGCAGGACGCGCGCATCGACACGCTGCGCGCGAAGATGGAATGCGTCGAAGACCCGCAGTACACGAAGGATTATCACGACCCGGACAAGCGCTCGATCGCGAACGCGCTCACCGTCGAGTTCAACGACGGCACGAAGCTCGATGAAATCGCGGTCGAGTACCCGATCGGTCACAAGCGTCGCCGCGCGGATGGCATTCCGCTGCTCGTCGAGAAGTTCAGGACGAATCTGGCGCGCCGTTTCCCGCAGAAGCAACAACGGGCGATCCTCGCGGTGTCGCTCGATCAGGCAAAGCTCGAAGCGATGCCGGTCAATGAATACGTCGATCTGTACGTGATTTAAGCAAGCAGAGCAATTTCCTCGTCTCAGTCCAAGGAAAATAACCATGGCCCACAATCTCCACAACACGCTCAAAGAATTCGACAGCGGTTCCGGCAAAGCCAAGTTCTACTCGCTGCCGCAACTCGGCGACGCGCTGAAGGTCAAGCTTCAGCGCCTGCCAGTTTCGATCCGTCTGGTGCTCGAATCGGTGCTGCGCAACTACGACGGCAAGAAGATCTCCGAGGAGCACATCGCGCAACTCGCGAACTGGAAGCCGAATGCAGCTCGCGTCGATGAAATTCCGTTCGTCGTCGCGCGCGTGGTGCTGCAGGACTTCACGGGCGTGCCGCTGCTCGCCGACATCGCCGCGATGCGTGGCGTCGCGAAGCGCGCGGGCAAGGACCCGAAGGCGATCGAGCCGCTCGTGCCGGTCGACCTCGTCGTCGATCACTCGGTGCAGATCGACCACTTCCGCGAGCCGAACGCGCTCGATCTGAACATGAAGCTGGAATTCCAGCGCAATAACGAGCGCTACCAGTTCATGAAGTGGGGCATGCAGGCGTTCGACACGTTCAAGGTCGTGCCGCCGGGCATCGGCATCGTGCACCAGGTGAACCTCGAGTACCTCGCGCGCGGCGTGCACAAGAAGGACGGCGTTTATTACCCGGACACGCTCGTCGGCACGGATTCGCACACGACGATGATCAACGGTATCGGCGTGGTGGGCTGGGGCGTGGGCGGCATCGAAGCGGAAGCGGGCATGCTCGGCCAGCCGGTGTACTTCCTGACGCCGGACGTGGTCGGCGTCGAGCTGAAGGGCAAGCTGCGCGAAGGCTGCACGGCAACCGACCTCGTGCTGACCATCACCGAAATGCTGCGCAAGGAGAAGGTCGTCGGCAAGTTCGTCGAGTTCTTCGGCGAAGGCACGGCATCGATCGGCGTGCCTGACCGCGCGACCATCGGCAACATGGCGCCCGAGTACGGCGCGACCATGGGCTTCTTCCCGGTCGACGAAAAGACCATCGACTACTTCAAGGGCACGGGCCGCACCGACGCCGAAATCGCCGCGTTCGAGCAGTACTTCAAGGCGCAGAAGCTGTGGGGCGTGCCGAAGGCCGGCGACATCGACTACACCAAGACGCTCACGCTGGATCTGGGCTCGGTCGCGCCGTCGCTCGCGGGTCCGAAGCGTCCGCAAGACCGCATCGAAATCGGCAACGTGAAGAGCACGTTCGTCGACCTGTTCTCGAAGCCGGTCGGCGAAAACGGCTTCAACAAGAAGGCCGCCGAGCTCGAAGCGAACTACAAGACGGCCGATGGCGTCGACGTGAAGAACGGCGACGTGCTGATCGCCGCGATCACGTCGTGCACGAACACGTCGAACCCGAGCGTGCTGCTCGCCGCCGGCCTGCTGGCGAAGAAGGCCGTCGAAGCCGGTCTGACCGTTGCGCCGCACATCAAGACGTCGCTCGCGCCGGGATCGCGCATCGTCACCGAGTATCTGACGAAGACGGGCCTCCTGCCCTACCTCGACAAGCTCGGCTTCACGCTCGCGGCGTACGGCTGCACGACGTGTATCGGAAACGCCGGCGATCTGACGCCGGAACTGAACGACGCGATCACGAAGAACGATATCGTCGCGGCAGCGGTGCTGTCGGGCAACCGTAACTTCGAAGCGCGTATTCACCCGAACATCCGCGCGAACTTCCTGGCATCGCCGCCGCTCGTCGTCGCGTACGCGATCGCGGGCAACATCACGCGCGACCTGATGACCGAGCCGGTCGGCAAGGGCAAGGACGGCCGCGACATCTACCTCGGCGACATCTGGCCGACGAGCGAAGAAGTGCACGCGCTGCTCAAGTACGCGCTGGATGCGAAGGCATTCCGCGAGAACTACTCGCAGCTCACGAAGGAAGGCGATCTGTGGAGCAAGATCGCGGGCGAAACCGGTCAGGTCTACGACTGGCCGAAGTCGACGTACATCGCCGAGCCGCCGTTCTTCGGCAGCGACTTCTCGATGAAGCCGGCCGATTCGATTCCCGCGGTGAAGGGCGCGCGCGCGCTCGGCATCTTCGGTGACTCGGTGACGACCGACCACATCAGCCCGGCGGGCTCGATCAAGGAGACGTCGCCGGCGGGCGTGTGGCTGAAGGCGAACGGCGTGCAGAAGGCCGACTTCAACAGCTACGGCTCGCGTCGCGGCAACCACGACGTGATGATGCGCGGCACCTTCGCGAACGTGCGTATCAAGAACCTGATGATCCCGGCGAAGGCCGACGGCACGCGCATCGAAGGCGGCCTGACGATCCATCAGCCGAGCGGCGAACAGTTGTCGATCTACGACGCAGCGATGAAGTACATCGACGCCGGCACGCAGACCGTGATCTTCGCGGGCGAAGAGTACGGCACGGGCTCGTCGCGTGACTGGGCCGCGAAGGGCACGCAACTGCTCGGCGTCAAGGCCGTGGTCGCGCGCAGCTTCGAGCGTATCCACCGTTCGAACCTCGTCGGCATGGGCGTGCTGCCGCTGCAGTTCAAGGGCTCGGACAGCATTCAGTCGCTGAACATCACGGGCGAAGAGACGTACGACATCGAAGGTCTCGGCGACGACTTCAAGCCGCAGCAGGAAGTCACGCTGGTGATCCATCGCAAGGACGGCAAGGAAGATCGCGTGCAGGTGCTGCTGCGTATCGACACGCCGATCGAAGTCGACTACTACAAGCACGGCGGGATTCTGCCGTTCGTGCTGCGCTCGCTGCTCGCAGCGTAAGAAAACTCGTTTTGCAGGTGACCGCGCTCGCGAGAGCGCGGGAACATTGAACCCGGCCGTGGCCGGGTTTTTTTTCGTCCTTAAGCCTTCGAAACCGCGATGTGCGGCGACAGCGTGCGGCGCGCGAACCATGCGCGCACGAACTCGCCCACGCTGCGCGCAGGCGTCGAAGCCGACGCAAGCGAGAAGCGGCTGCCGTCTCTCGCACCGCTGACCCAGATCGACGAATACGGCTTCAATTCCACCGACGCGCCCGCGTCGAGCCAGAAATCGCCCGCTTCGCCTTCGATCGTCAGCCAGATCTGACCGCGCGTGACGCGCAGGGTTTGTGGCCGGTCGATGAACCAGCCCGTCGGCGCATCGCACCGGTCGAGTTCGAAAGTCCGAATTTCACGCATGATGCCGCTCCTATGAATCGCTTGGCCGGGAGGCTGCGTGGTGAACACCTGTATGCAGCCGTTAAGCGTATTATTCGACCGATTCCGAACACCTTGAATGCACACTTCTGCACAGTTGCAGAGGAACTGTTAAGCTGAATTCGCTGAACAGTTCGCCGGTCGATGCCAAAAACACACACGCGCGAAACACGCCGGATAGCCATTCGGCCTAGCTTGACGGCAGTTTTCGGATGCGTTCGAATGGCACTACGACAGCAGCGAACAGCGAAATCCAACTGTTCACTCATTCCGACAGAACACTTTCGAACACGATGAACGCACTTCCGCTTCACATCGACGGCGGCACCGGCGTGCCGCTGACCGAGCAGATCGTCACGCAGATCGAGGCGATGATCCGCTCGCGCCGCGTGCTCGCGGGCGCGAAGCTGCCGTCGATCCGACAGTTGGCCGCCGAGCAGCGCATCAGCCGCTTCCCGGTGATCGAGGCCTATGACCGGCTCGCATCGCGCGGGCTCATTCAGCCGAAGCACGGCTCGGGCTTCTACGTGGCGAATCATGTGGAGGAATGCGACCGTCTCGCGGGCAACTGCGATCCGCGCCTCGCGGAAGAGGAATCGAACCAGATCCTCCAGCAGTTCAACTATCCCGGCGAGACGCTGAAGTTGTCGAGCGGCTTCATCCCCGAAGCGTGGCGCGATGTGGACGGCATCACGCAGGCGATCCGTCAGGCCTCGCGCATCGACGTGCCGAGCGTGATCGATTACGCGATTCCCCATGGCGACACCAATCTGCGTCAGCAGGTCGTCATGCGCATCAACGCGCTCGGCATCGACGCCGATCTGCCCAACGTGATGATCACGAACGGCGCGAGCCAGGCACTCGATCTCGTCGTGCGCTTCATGCTGAAGCCGGGCGATACCGTGTTCGTCGAAGATCCCGGCTATTACAACCTCTTCGGCTTGCTGAAGCTGCAAGGCGTGCGGCTCGTCGGCGTGCCGCGGCTCGCGACCGGGCCCGATATCGATGTGGCCGAGGCATTGCTGAAGCAGCATCAGCCGAAGCTCTTTTTCATCAACACCGTGTTCCAGAACCCGACCGCGACGAACATCGCGCCGCAGGTCGCATTCAAGCTGCTGCAGCTCGCGACGCAACACGGCTTCTCGATCGTCGAGGACGATATCTACGCGGACTTCCAGGCCGTGCCGACGCAACGGCTCGCGTCGCTCGATCAGCTCGACCGCGTGATCTATGTGGGCGGGCTGTCGAAGACCCTGTCGTCGTCGCTGCGCATCGGCTATCTCGCGGCGAATCGCGAGCTCGTGAAGAATCTCGTCGACGTGAAAGTGCTGACGAGTCTCGGCGGCACGCGCTTTGCGGAAAGCGTCGCGGCGAGTCTTCTCGAACGCGGCACGTATCGCAAGTATCTGGAACGGCTGCGCAAGCGCGTGCGCGATTCGCTGTCGAGCGCGGTGCAGACACTCGAAGGCTACGGCTGGGATGTGTTCGACGAACCGAGCGGCGGCAACTTCGTGTGGGCGAAAGTGCCGGGCATCGACGATTCGGCCGTGCTCGTCGACGAAGCCGTGAAATTCGGCGTGACGCTCGCGCCCGGCAGCTACTATCGCCCGAACGGCGAAGCGTGTCCGTGGGTGCGCATCAACTCGGCCTATGCGGGCGACCGGCGCGCGGCGCGCTTCTTCGAAGCGATGACGGAAGCCGCCGCCGCGCGCGCATAGTGCACGTCATTGCGCGCGTTCGCCGAAGAAGCGTTCGAGCGCACCGGTGGCGTCCTTATCCTCTGCAAGCCGCGCGTAGAGTCCGGCCGCGCCTTCATAGATGCGATGCTCGGCGAATCCGTCGCCGATGAACTGCGCGATCTCTTCCATCTCCGCGACCCAGCGATAAGCCTTCGGCGGCATGCGCGGCACATTGCTCGCGAGCCATGCGGCGAGCGCGGGCTGACTTTCCGCCAGCTCGCTGAGAAGCGCATCGCCCGCGCCGTTTCGCATCGCGGCGAGCGACATCGCCGAGCCGATTGCCGCCAGCCCTTTCGTAATGCCCGCATACGACATCTTGAGCGCCGATGCCGCGCCGACCGGTCCGTCGAGCACGCGCACGGCGAGGCCGGCATCCGCGAGTTGCCGTGTGCGCGCCGCATGCGGCCCGGACATGTAGAACTTCGGCGCGGACGGCTGGCCGATGATCGCGCCATCGACGAAGGGCGTATCGGCCGGGGCGAGCACGCGCGCGATCCGCTCGACGGTGTCGGGGTTGATCGCGTTGCAATCGACATAGACCGGCTTCGCGTTCGATCGCGCGAGCACGGACGCGATGCGACTCGCGGACTCGACCGCGACGGCGGGCGGCACGATCGACAGGATGAAATCGCATGTCACGAGGCTTTCGAGGCTTGCGTCTTCCATGCCCGCGTCACGCGCACGCGACGCGCTCGCGGCGCTACGGCCTTCGAGCGATGTCAGCACGCGCGCGCCGCCTTGCGTCAACAGGCGGCCGATGGCCGATCCCATGCTTCCCGCGCCGAGCAGCGCGACCGATGGCCTGGTCGATTGAGTCACGTGCGAGCTCCATGTGTCGAGACGAAACACAGAATACGCTCGCAAGCGGGAACGCGCTCGGGCTATTCGCTTTCGTCGGTGTCGGACGAACCGAGCTTCCAGAGTGCATCGAGCCGGCGCAACACGTCGTGTCCTTTGGGTGTGAGGAGCGCGATGCGTTCCGATAGACGGGAAGCACGGAACGAGCGTTGCTGACGCATGTCTCCTTACGCGTGGCGCGGCCCAGCATTACGTTTGCGCGAGATCAAATGTCGTGAGCGGCCATGCCATCGCGAACGCATAAAATCCGCCGATTCGCGCTATGTTCAATCGATAGTTGCAGATCGAATTACATGACATCATGGTGAGCCGTATGTTCGACCAATGCCTTTATTTCAACACCACCGCGCTCGCGCGCACGCTCGAGCGCGAATGGGCGAAAGCATTCAAGCCTTTCGGCCTCACGCCGTCGCAGGCATTCATGTTGCGCGCGGTCGTCGAGCGTCCCGGTCAATTGCAGGGCACGCTCGCCGATGCACTCGCCATCTCCCGTCCGACGGCCACTCGCACGCTCAATGGCCTGCAAAGACTCGGCCTCGTCGAGCGCTGGTCCACCGAGCGCGACCGCCGTGAATCCGCGATTCATCCCACCGATTCCGCGCACGCCATGATGAAGCGCGTCGGCGCGGCCAGCGCGGAGATCACGCGGCGCATGAAGCGCACGCTCGGCAACGCGCGTTTCGACGACACCGTGTCGAACGTCCGGCATATCCGCACGACGCTTGAATGACACGCGCCCGCCGGCATGAATCCGGCGGGCGCGGGCTTTGCTCGGCAAGCCGATGCACTTACATCGGCGGCGCGACGCCATCCTTCTCCACGACGATACGCTGCGCCGCGAAGTCCGAACCCGCCGGGCTCGCGACGACGAACACCTTCTTGCCCGGCTTCAGATCATCGTGCGTTGCGGGCGCGAAGGTCACGACCGGCACATTCTCCGGCACCGTCACCGAATTCGAGCCGCCCTTGTACGACAGCTTCAGATCGCGGCCGCTCGTGCCTTGCACGACCTGATCGACGTTCGCGTTGGTCATCGAGCTCTTCGGGCCGAGGTCCCATGCATAGTGGCCTTCGCCCGTGCCGCGCGCGGCTTCCGGGAACACGAGCACTTCGGTCGCGGTGAGCTTGCCGTCCGTGCCGGTGGTCGCCGCCGTGCCGACGAACGAGCCCGGCTTGATGTCCTGCAGCTTGATGTTCTTCAGCGCGGTGACGGGCGTATCCGACTTGACGGCGATCTTCACGGTATCGCCGCTGCGCCGATGCACGGTGAGCGTATCGCCCGACAGCGACACGATATCGCCGCGAATGCGCGTGGGTTTCGCCGCGGGCGTCTGCGCGAAGGCCGCGGAAGCGAGTGCGAGCGTCACGATGCTGACGCCGAGTTTGATTCGAATCGACATGCAATCTCCTTCGAGTGTGGAAAGCAAGGGCTTCAGGACCCGCCGAACCAGTTGTAACCCTGGTTCTCCCAATAGCCGCCGGGATAATCGTTCGTCACGGTAATTGCGACGATGTGCTTCGGGTTCTTGTAGCCGAGCTTGGTCGGCATGCGCAGCTTCATCGGGAAGCCGTATTTCGGCGGCAGGATCTGACCGTCGTAGGTGAGCGTGAGCTGCGTCTGCGCGTGCAGCGCGGTCGGCATGTCGATGCTCGTCGAGTAGTTGTCGGCGCAATGGAAGGCGACGTATTTCGCGCTCGTATCGGCGCCCGCGCGTGCGAGAAAATGCGCGAAGCGCACGCCGCCCCATTTGCCGATCGCGCTCCAGCCTTCGATGCAGATATGCCGCGTTATCTGGCTCTCCTGCGGCATCGCGTGCAGTTCGTCGAGCGTCCACACGCGCTTGCCCTTCACGAGGCCGCCGATTTCGAGCTTGTACGTCGATGGATCGACTTCGGGCACTTCGTCGATGTCATAGAACGCGTTGAACGGAAACGGCCGTGTGATCATCGATTCCGGATACGTCGGCGCGAGCTTGTTCGGGTCGAAGAGAAGCGCCTGAACGTCGTCGTTGAAGAACGAGATGCGGCGCAGCATCGCGTTGACGGATTTGTCGTCGGTGATGTTGCAGCCCGACAGCATCGCGAGGCCGCCCAGCGAAAGAATGCGCTTGCCGAACAAGCGGCGTGCCGGCGCCTTCAATTCCTTCGCAGCATCCTTGATGATGAGCTCGGCGTCGGGTCTCGATTTGAATAGCTTGAGCGACATGGCTTAACGACCTCGAATCATCAGCACGAGCGAGCGCGGCACGAGCGCGACCATCGCGATATGCACCACGAAGAACGCGACCAGAAAGCTCATGCCGAAGAAGTGCACGACGCGGGCATTGTCATAGCCGCCCATCAGCGTGCGAAACAAGGGAAGCTGCACGGACTTCCATACGGCGAGTCCCGAAAGAATCACGATCACGATGTCCACGATCACCGCGAGATACGCGAACTTCTGCACGGCGTTGTAGTGCGTGAGATCGTCGTGGCCGAGCTTGCCGCGCACCGCAGCGAATGCGTCGCTGAAGATGCTTTTGACCGATAGCGGGAACATGCGGCGGCGCAGGCGGCCCGTGACGAGATTCATCGCGAGATAGACGATGAAGTTCGCGACCAGCAGCCACATCGCCGCGAAATGCCATTGCAGCGCGCCGCCGAGCCAGCCGCCCAGCGTGATCGCGGGCGAGAAGGTGATCGGCTTGAAGATCGGCGATGCGTTGTAGATCTGCCAGCCGCTCGTCACCATGATCAACACGGCGAACGCGTTGAGCCAGTGCGTGATGCGCAGCCATAGCGGTTGTACTTGCACGTCGTGCCTCGCGAATTGGAAGACGGTTCGAGAGGCATGGTAGCCACGCGCCTCTGATCGATCGATGACCTCTCGATGACTTTTTTGTCATTTTCGACGGGACACGCAGGTGCTCTGGCTAGAATGTCGTCAACGACATTCACGCTGCGCTAGCATGACCATCCTCGTTATCGAAGACGACCGCAAGACCGGCGACTACCTGAAAAAAGGGCTCATCGAGTCCGGTTATCAGGTCGATCTCGTGCGCAACGGCACGGACGGATTGCATCAGGCGCTCGCGAACAACTACGAGCTGATCGTGCTCGACGTGATGCTGCCGGGCATCGACGGCTGGCAGGTGATGTCCGCGTTGCGCGCGAAACGTGACCTGCCTGTCATTTTTCTCACGGCGCGCGATCACGTGACGGACCGCATTCACGGGCTCGAGCTCGGCGCCGACGATTACCTCGTCAAGCCGTTCTCGTTCACGGAACTCGTGCTGCGCATCCGAACCTTGCTCAGGCGCGGCGTAATGCGCGAATCGGATACGTTTCAGATCGCGGATCTGCATGTCGATGTCCTGCGCCGCAAGGTGACGCGCAAGGGCATCGATATCGCGCTCACGAACAAGGAGTTCGCGCTCTTGCATCTCTTCTGCAAGCATCAGGGCGAGGCGCTGTCGCGCACGCTGATCGCATCGGAAGTGTGGGACATGAACTTCGACAGCGATACCAACGTGGTCGATGTCGCGGTGAAGCGACTGCGCGCGAAGGTCGATAACCCGTTCGATCTCAAGCTCATCCACACGGTGCGCAGCATCGGCTATTCGTTCGGGGAACAGCCTTGAACCGGCCTTCGCGCTCGCTCGCGGTCCGTATCGCGCTGTCGTTCGCGGTGATCGTATGCGTCGTCGTCGGCATGGTCGGCGCATCGCTCTATCACGCGACGAATCGCGCGCTGTCCACGCGTGCGGATTATCAGCTCATCGGGCGCGTCGAGCATTTCCGTTCGCTGCTGCACGATCTCTACACGATCAAGGAAATCGAAGCGCGCCCCAGGCTCTTCGAGACGATGCTCGGCGACCGGCAGGACGTCATCCTCTTTCGACGCGCGGGCACGGCGCCTTTCATCAACGTCAATCCGGAGCAGATGCCGCTCCCGCCGCTGCATATCGTGCCGGTGACGCGGCCCATCGGGCTCGATGATCTCTACGAAGGCTCGCGCGCCGATGGCGTGCGCATGCGCTGGGTCGGCGCGCAGGCGCGCATCGGCGAGAGCGGCGAAGTCGTCGAGATCATCGCGGCGCACGTGATGACGCAGGAGGCGCGCGTGTTGTCGGCGTATCTCGAGCGCGTATGGATCACCGTGATCGGCGCCGTGCTCGTGACGCTGCTGCTCGCCTACTGGGTCACGAGCCGCGGGCTCATGCCGCTCAAGTCGATGGCCGGCAAGGCCGCGGAGATCACGCCGGATCGATTGTCCGCGCGGCTCGATGTCGCGCATGCGCCGGCGGAATTGCAGAGCCTCGCCGCATCGTTCAATGCGATGCTCGATCGTCTCGAACACGGCTATGAGCGCCTGCTGCAATTTTCCGCCGATCTCGCGCATGAAGTGCGCACGCCGATCGGTGTGTTGATCGGCGAGACGCAGGTCACGCTCGCGCATGAGCGCAGCGTCGCGGAATATCGCAGCGTGCTCGAATCGAATCTGGAAGAACTGGAGCGGCTCGCGCGCATCGCGCAGAACATCCTGTTTCTGGCGCAGGCGGATCATGGGCAGCAGCGCATCGAGCGCGAGCGGCTCGATATCCGCGAGGAACTGGAAACCATCGGCGCTTACTTCGAAGGCATCGCCGATGAACGCCGCATCACGTTCGATATCGACGCCGATGGCGACATGGTTGCGAATGCAATCATGTGCCGGAGGGCGATCGGCAATGTCGTGGTGAATGCGGTGCGCTATGCGACGGCGGGCACCGTGGTGCGCCTGCGCGGACATGCGGATGAAGCGGGCGCGCGCATCGTCGTGGGAAATCATGGCGCGCGCATCGGGCAGGAAGAGCTTGCGAAGCTCTTCGACCGCTTCTATCGCGGCGATGCGGCGCGCAGCGAATTCACCGAATCGAGCGGTCTCGGGTTGTCGATCGTTCAGGCGATCATGCGTCTGCACGGCGGCAGCGCGTCCGCCGCATGCACGCAGGATGGATGGATCGCATTCACGTTGCGGTTTCCGTCGACGGATGAGTGCGCCGCGGACCGCAACGCGAATCCTTACCTCAAGGAAGCCTCCAAAGCTTCCCGCTGCGCCAGCAACCCGTGAATCTGCGCGACGACCGCCGCGCCTTCACCCACCGCAGCCGCGACACGCTTGGTCGAATTCGACCGCACATCGCCGATGGCGAATACGCCCGGCACGCTCGTCTCGAGCGCGAGCACGCCTTGCGTGCGTCCTTCATGCGCCTCGGGACCGGTCATCACGAAGCCCTTGCCATCGACATTCACATTGCAATTGCGCAGCCAGTCGGTATTCGGGTCCGCACCGGTGAACAGGAACAGATGCCGCGAGTCGATCGTGAGCGGCCCTTCCGGCGTCTTGCAGTTGACCGCGGTGAGCGCGCGGCCATCGCCGTCGAGCGAGGTGATTTCCGTATGCGTGCGCACCGTCACGTTCGGCAATGAGGCAATGCGCTCGACCAGATAGTGCGACATGCTCGCCGAAAGCCCCGCGCCGCGAATCAGCACATGCACGTGCTTCGCATGTGTCGCGAGATAGACGACCGCCTGCCCCGCCGAATTGCCGCCGCCGACGAGCACGACTTCCGCGTTCTTGCACAGCTTCGCCTCCACCGGCGATGCCCAGTAATACGTGCCGTGCCCTTCATAACGCTCCAGCCCCGCGATATTCGGCCGCCGATACGCCGCGCCCGATGCGATCACGACCGTCTGCGTCGTGACGCGCGTGCCGTTCTCCAGTTCGATCTGAATCGGATTGCAATCGCAATGCAGCGCCTTGATCTTCGTCGGGATCGCGATATGCGCGCCGAACTTCTGCGCCTGCACGAACGCGCGCCCGGCGAGCGCCTGGCCGGAAATGCCGGTGGGAAAGCCGAGATAGTTCTCGATGCGCGAGCTCGCGCCCGCCTGCCCGCCCGGCGCGCGGCAATCGAACACAGCCACCGACAAGCCTTCGGACGCCGCATACACCGCCGTCGCGAGACCCGCCGGCCCCGCGCCGACGATGGCGACATCGTAGATATGCGCCGGATCGAACTCGGGCAGCCAGCCGAGCTGCGTCGCGATCTGATTCTCATCGGGCGCGCGCAGCACGGTGCCGTCCGGACAGATCACGAGCGGGAAATCGGACGTCGATGCCGAGATGCGCTCCAGCAGCGAAATCGCGTCGGGATCGGTGCACGCGTCGATCACCGTGTACGGATAACCGTTGCGGCGCAGAAAGCCTTGCAGCGACACGAGACGGCCATCGTCCGACTGACCGAGCAGCACCGGACCGCTGCCCTTCTCGATCAGCCCGACGCGCCGCAGGATCAGCGCGCGCATGATGCGCTCGCCCAGCTCCGCTTCCGCGACGAGCAGCGCGCGCAGACGCTCCGGCGGAATCACGATGCCGTCGACATCCTCGGCCGCGAGGCAATCGACGAGACAGGGCTTGCCCGAAAGCTGCGCCACTTCCGCCAGAAAATGCCCCGGCCCATGCTCGACGACCAGATGCTCCTGCCCGAGCGCATTGCGCCGCGTCACGCGCACGAGCCCTTTCAGCACGATCACCATGCCGCGCCCGGTCTCGCCCATGCGGAACAACCACTCGCCGCGGCGCCAGTGCGCGGCCGTGCCGAAGCGGCTCATGCGCTCGATCTCGTTGTCGGTCAGGCGCGGGAACATCTGGTGCGCGCGCGTTTCGAGCGGCGAGAAGGGCGCGCTGTCGTCGCTGGCCACGGGCGCCGCGGCAGGCGACGGCACCACGTTCGGATTCGGATTCTCCAAAGGCTCGCGTGCGTTCCATGCGACGACATCCGGCATGCCTTGACCAAGCTCGCCGTTCGGGGTTGTGCTCATGCGCGATCTCCGTGTGGAAAACCAGCTTCATGAAGGGATGCCGGGCCCGACGAAGCCGCCGGTGCCGCCGCCGATTTCACCGGCCACGGGCACATCGCCGCCATCTCCGCGACTTCCTCGGGCGTGGCCGCCGAGAGCTCGCCGAACTCGGTCAGCGTCGCGACATCGAAACCGGCGAGCCGCCAGGCGTCGAGTCCGCCCGTGAGCGGCACCACGTCGCGAAAGCCCGCGGTGCGCATGGTCTTCGCCATCCACGCCGCCGACACCTCGTTCGGACACGAGCAATAGATGACGACCTTGCGCGACTTGTCGTAGTTCTCGATGATCTCCGCGAGATCGCGCTCGTCGGCGAAGAGCGATCCGGGAATGGTGAACGGATCCAGCATGCGCTTTTCCGGCGAGCGGATATCGAAGATCACCGGCAGCGGCTCGTCGTTCATCAGCGCGTAGAGCTCGTCCACGCTGATGCGCGCCTTCTCCAGCGTGGCCATGAGCGCGCGACGGCGCCACCAGCGATACGCGACATAGATCGCGAACAGCGCGGCGATGACCATCACCGCCTGACGGCCGAGCAGGGAGATCATCGCGAAGACCATTTCCAGCTGCGCCGCGAAGATCACGCCGACGATCAGCCCGACCGCGCCCCACAATGCGATGCCCGCGCCGTCGTGCGCGATGAAGCTGCGCAGCCGCACGCCCATCGCGCCCGCGAGCGGCACGGACACGAGCGAGAGGCCCGGTATGAACTTCGCGACCAGCAGGATGCGCACGCCCCAGCGGCCGAAGAAGCGCTCGGTTTTCTTCACGCAGGTATCGCGCGAGAGGGACAGCTTGCAGATGGTCTTGAGGGTCTTGTCGCCGTACTTGCGCCCGCCCTGGAACCAGACGAGATCGCCGAGCACGCCGCCCGCCACCGCGACGCACAGCACGCCCAGAAGCGGCGCCCAGAACGCGCCGCCGTTCACCGCCATGAGCGCGATGGACGCGCCGACGACGATCATCGTCGGCATCGCGGGCACGGGCAGCCCGAGCGCCGCGCCCATTACGTTGAGGAAAACGATCGCCGGGCCGAATCGATCGACTAGCTGATGCAACAACATGGGAATCTCCCGTGCGGGAAGGGTGCGAATTCGCGGGACGACGGGACGCGCGCCGGGAAACCGGCGCTACGAAGGCGCAAGAAGCACGAAAGCGAGAGAGATACGAGCTTGCAGCCGCTCGTGGTTCAACGCGGTGCACGCGGCGCCGGGCCGACGTTCGTCACATTTAAGGGGTAAGTGTAGCCCGGAAATGCGAACGTAAGCATGACAGGCGCGCGGGACGCGGGCATCGCGCGCGCGATGCCCGGTGCGGGAATGATGCGATGCGCAGAGTGTGGGATCTAGCTGCGTTCGTCGGCGATATAGGCGCGAATCACATCGGCGAAATTCTTGTCGCCCGAGAGGCCCAGTTGCTCCGCGCGCGTCGGATTCCACGCGCCCGGCCAGCTGCAGACGATCTTCTCGATGCGCTCGTCGCGCTGCCAGTCGATGCGCTGCACCGCTTCCTCGCCCGCCACTTCGCGCAGCGCCGCGACCATCTCGTTCACGCTCACCGACAGGCCCGGCAGATTGATCACGGGCCGGTTGCCCAGCTTCTCACGATCGATCTCGCATCCCGCGATCAGCGCCTCGATCGCGCTCTTCGGCGAAAGGACCCATACGCGCGTGTCGCCATCGACGGGACAGGTCGAGCGCTCGCCGTTCAGCGGCTCGCGGATGATGCCGCTCGCGAACGACGACGCCGCCGCGTTCGGCTTGCCGGGCCGCACGCTGATGGTCGGCAGGCGCAGCACGCGGCCATCGACGAAGCCGCGCCGCGCGTAATCGGAGAGCAGCAGCTCGGCGATCGCCTTCTGCGTTCCGTACGACGATTGCGGATTGAGCGCGGTGTCGTCCTGCACGACATCGGGCAGCGTGCCGCCGTACACCGCGACCGAGCTCGTGAACACGACGCGCGGTGCGTGGCCCGCCGCGCGGCACACTTCGAGCAGCGCGCGCGATGCGTCGAGATTGATCTTCATGCCGAGATCGAAGTCCGCTTCGGCCTGGCCGCTCACGATCGCGGCGAGATGGAAGATGGCTTCGGTCTGCGTGTCGATGCAGCGCTCCAGCACCGCGCGATCGGAGATGTCGCCGGTTTCGGCGCGCACGCGTTTGTCGGCGAGAAGCCGTTCGTCGTTGGGGCGCGCGACGTCGAGCAGCACGAGTTCGGTGACCGGCTTGCCGTCGAGTTCATTGCGCTCGAGGAGACGCTTCGCGAGACGCTGACCGAGAAAGCCCGCGCCGCCCGTGATGAGAATTTTCATAAGGTCGCTTCCTTGCTCACAGATAAGGTTTGAGCCAGCCGAGGCCCTCGGACGTGCCCGCCTTCGGCTTGTATTCGCAGCCGATCCAGCCTTCGTAACCGAGCGAATCGATCAGCTCGAACAGATACGGATAGTTGAGTTCGCCGATGTTCGGCTCGTGCCGCTCCGGTACGCCCGCGATCTGGATGTGCCCGACGCCCGCGTTCGGGCGCTTCATGTCGCGCTTCAGCTTTACCGCGATGTCGCCTTCGACGATCTGGCAGTGATAGATGTCGAACTGCACTTGCAGGTTCGGTGCGCCGATTTCGTCGCAGATCGCTTGGGCTTCGTCCTGACGGTTCAGGAAGAAACCGGGGATGTCGCGGGTGTTGATCGGCTCGATCACGATGCCTATGCCTGCCTTTTGCGCTTCTTTTGCCGCGTATTCGAGGTTCTTCAGGTACGTTTCGCGGTGTTTGTCGCGAGGTTGATCCGGGGCGATCAGGCCGGCCATGACGTGCAGTTTTTTGTTGCCCAGCACGGCGGCGTATTCGAGGCCTTTTTCCACGCTCTTTTTGAACTCCTCCTCACGCCCTGGCAGCGATGCGATACCGCGTTCGCCCTTCGCCCAGTCGCCCGGCGGCGCGTTGAAGAGCGCTTGCGTCAGATTGTTGTCCTTGAGTCGTTGCTCGATGTCCTTCGCTGCGAAGTCGTACGGGAACAGGAACTCGACCGCCTTGAAGCCATCTTTCGCCGCAGCGGCGAAGCGGTCTAGGAATGCATGCTCCGTGTACATCATCGTCAGGTTTGCGGCGAATTTTGGCATTTGCCTGGCTCCTTGGGTTCTCGTGTCGATGCGGCTTGCGCTTCTGTGAAATCCTGTGTTCGTGTCGGTCTATTTGCTCTGCCCCTGTGCGGGGCGGCAGTCACTTTCTTTGCTGCTGCAAAGAAAGTAACCAAAGAAACAGCTATCCCCAGCCTAAGCACTTCAGGCCGGCCGCGGCACAGAACTTCGCTCGTGGTCCGGCTGTAGCGAGTGCCCTCACAAGCCTAACCGGGCTTGGATCGCGCACGGTCTGTCATCTCGCGCCACATAACAAACTGGTTCAGCAGTCATTCATCCGGCACCGCGCTTCGCGCTGCCGTCGGGCTCTTCCGGTGGTCTGCTACCAGCGTGCGCCGAATGTTTTTCGCAAATCCTCGATCGCCGACTCCGGCAGCGGTTCGGGGCGCGGCGTCGTCGACAGATACAGTTGCGCCGTCTCCTCTAACTCTTCCAACGCGTAGCTCGCGTGCGATACCGACTTTTCCCACACCACCGGCCCGAGGCGTTCGAGCAGCACCGCGCGCACCTTCGACGCCAACGCCGCCACTTCTTCCGCCACGGCGGCATCGCCCGGTCGGCGATACGCTATCAGCGGCACGTGACCGACCTTCATCACGTAGTACGGTGTAATCGGCGGGAGCACGTCCTCGTTCTTCCATACGCCCGCCAGCGTCAGCGCGACAAGATGCGTCGAATGCGTATGCACGACGCCGCGCGCATCAGCGTTGTTCTCGTAGATGCGCCGATGCAGCGCAAGCGTCTTCGACGGCCTTCCGCCCGAGACGTGATTGCCTTGCAAATCGACCTTGGCGATGTCGTTTGGATCGAGGCGGCCAAGGCATGCGTCGGTCGGCGTGATCAGCCAGCCATCGTCGAGGCGCGCGCTGATGTTGCCCGCGCTGCCCACCGTGTAGCGACGCTCGTAGAGGCTCTTGCCGGTAAGGCAAATCTCTTCACGTACGGAGTTTTCGGTCGATGCCATCACAGTGCCTTCAGCGCCTTCTCGAAAAAATCGGTCGTGCCGAAGTTGCCGGACTTGAGCGCGAGACCCAGCGCATCGTCGGCCTTCGCGCCGATGGATTGCGTCGCCGGCACACCCGGATCGATCTGCGGTCCGATGCGCAACGAACGCACATCGAGCGCCTGCACGACCGCGCCCGACGTCTCGCCGCCCGCGACGACGAACTTGCGCACGCCCGCATCGCGCAACCGGCGCGCAATCGACGCGAGCGCGTCTTCCACCAGATGTCCCGCCTTCTCGACGCCCAGTTCCTTCTGCACGGCCTTCACTTCATCGGGCGATGAGGTCGCGTAGATCAGCACGGTTTCATTCTTTGCGAGGTGATCGCGCGCGAATGCGACGGCCTCATCGGCCACCGGTTCGCCGCGCGAAAGCGCCATCGGATCGATGCGAAAGCTCGGCTTCGATTCGCGCCAGTGCGCAACCTGCGCGTTCGTCGCCTTCGATGCGCTGCCCGCCAGCACCACCGACTTGCCTTCGATCTTCGGCAGATCGGCGGCGTGCTCCGCATGCGCGAGCAAATTCGCCGCGCGGAAGTTTTGCGGCAGACCGAGCGCGATGCCCGAGCCGCCCGTGATCAGCGCAAGATCGCGGCACGCTTCGCCCAATGTGTAGAGATCGGCATCGGACACGGCATCGGCGATCGCGAGGCGTACGCCGTCCTTCTTCAATTCGTCGATGCGCGCGCGGATCGCGTCCGCGCCCTTCGCGATCGTGTCGTAGCGGATCAGTCCGACTTTCGATTTCGTCTGCCGCTGCAAGACGCGCACGAGGTTCGGATCGGTCATCGGCGTGAGCGGATGATTCTCCATGCCCGACTCGTTCAGCAGCACATCGCCGACGAACAGGTTGCCGCGAAAGATCGTGCGGCCGTTCTCGGGAAACGCCGGGCACGCGATGGTGAAATCGTCTTTCAACGCATCGAGCAAGGCGTCCGCGACCGGGCCGATGTTGCCCTTGTCGGTGGAATCGAACGTCGAGCAATACTTGAAGAAGAACTGGCGGCAGCCCTGCGCGCGCAGCCATTCGAGTGCATCGAGCGACTGGCGCACCGCATCTTCCGCGGGAATCGTGCGCGACTTCAGCGCGACGACGATCGCGTCCGCTTCGATCTGCGTCCCCGCTTCCGGTATGCCGATGGTCTGCACCGTGCGCATGCCGCCGCGCACGAGCATGTTGGCGAGATCGGTCGCGCCCGTGAAATCGTCGGCGATACAGCCGAGCAGTGCCTGCGTCATCACTTCGCTCCCTTCGGGACTTCGATGCCCGGAAAAATCTTGATGACCGCGGAATCGTCCTCGCCGCCGTGGCCGGCCGTGGACGCCATCATGAACATCTGATGCGCCGCCGCCGAAAGCGGCAGCGGGAATTTCGACGTGCGCGCCGTATCGAGCACGAGGCCCAGATCCTTCACGAAGATATCGACGGCGGACAGCGGCGTGTAATCGCCCGCGAGAATATGCGGCACGCGGTTCTCGAACATCCACGAGTTGCCCGCGCTGTGCGTGATGACGTCATAGAGCGCATCGGGATCGACGCCTTCGCGCAAGCCCAGCGCCATGGCTTCGGCCGCAGCCGCGATATGCACGCCCGCGAGCAGTTGATTGATGATCTTCACCTTCGAGCCCGCGCCGTGCGTATCGCCCAGACGATAGACCTTGCCCGCGATCGCATCGAGCACGTCCCCGCACGCGGCGTAGGCATCGGCGGGGCCGGAGGTCATCATCGTCATGTCGCCGGAATTGGCCTTGGCCGCGCCGCCGGACAAGGGCGCGTCGAGCATCAGCACGCCCTTCTCCGCGATGCGCTTGCCGAGGTCGGCGGCGAATTGCGGCGATACCGTCGCGCACGCGAGCACGACGCTGCCGGGCTTCATCGCGGGCACGGCGCCGCTTTCGCCGAACAGCACGGCTTCGGTCTGCGCGGCGTTGACGACGACCGTCAACACGACCTCGCACTTGCCGCCCAGTTCAGCCGGCGACGCGCACGCGATGCCGCCTTCGGCCGCGAATGCATCGAGCACGGGTTGGCGCACATCGCATGCATGCACGGCGAAGCCCGCGCGCAACAGCGAGCGCGCGACGCCCATGCCCATCGCGCCCAGGCCGATCACCCCGACGTTTCGTGTCATAGCAAAGTCCTTAACAGATGCCCGCTTCCGCCAGACGGCGCGCGGCGTTGATGAGATGTGTCTGCGCGGCGTCGCGCGCGGCGGCGGCATCGTTCGCGCGGATCGCCTCGACGATCGCCGCGTGCTCCTCGCGCACCTGCCGCATGAAATCCTCGCGCAGCGCCTCGTTGCCGCGCGTGACGAGCGTGCCGGCTTCGAGATACTGGTTCAGAAAGGTGAGGGTTTTCAGGAAGTACGGATTGCCGGTGGCGTTGGCGATTTCCCGGTGAAACGCGACGTCCTCCGCGACGCCGTCGCGGCCTTCGCGCACCGCCGCGTCGATGCGCGCGAGCGCGGTGTCGATCGCGGCCATCTGCTCGTCGGTGCGGCGCAGCGCGGCTTCGGACGCCACTTCGGCCTCGATCGCCCGGCGCAGCGCGAGAATCTGCATGACCGCGCCCGGCTCGACCGCCTGCGCGTAATCGATGCGCAACGGCCTGATGCCCGCCCGCTCGACGATGAACACGCCGCTGCCCTGACGCGGCTCGACCATGCCTTCGTTCTTCAGCCGCGAAATGGCTTCGCGGATCACCGTGCGGCTCACCCCGAATTCCTGCGAGAGCACGGCTTCGGTCGGCAGCTTGCCGGTCTTGACGAAGCTGCCCTTCTCGATCAGCTTTTGCAATTGCTGCGCGACCGTATCGCTCAAGGCGCGCGGCGGGATTTTCTCGAACATGCGATCCGATGAGGCTCGTAAAGTCATCGGGTCATCATACAAGTTTTTGAGATGAACGTTGACCGAGGGATAACCCTCGGCCACGCATCATTTGGCGTCCTGTGGCGTTACTGAGCGAGCGGTTCGTCGATGAGGGCCAGCGCGTCGCGAATTTCGGAGACGTCGCCGGGGCGCACGAGGCGCGCGACTTCCTGGCCGCCGAGCATGAAGATCAGCGTCGGCCAGAGCTTCACCCGAAACGAGCGGCCGAGCGGTCGGCCGCTGCCGTCCTCGATTTTCATGTGTTTTACCGCGCCATGCCCATGAAACGCCTGCGCGATCAGCGGCTGCGCGGCGCGGCAGAAGCCGCACCAGTCCGTGCCGAATTCGACGACAGTCGGGCCGCTCAGCGCATCCACGTCGGCGCGCTCCGGCGCGGTTTTCGCATATTCGATATTCATGCTCATGGCGCTCGTCCTGGCTCCTTTGTGTCTCGATGAAGTCAGCAGAAAGCTTGCCCGCTCGCTCCGGCAGCGGGCATCGGGCACCTGTCAGGCGCCGACGGCGATCGCCGTGACTTCGTTATGCAATCCGGCGGTAATCGTCACCGGGATATTCATCCGCAACGCCATCATGAAAAGGCTGTTTCGGTTGTCGTAAGTATCGCTATTAGGCCACATATGAGTGCAATACCGGGACCCGTCGTCGGTTTGCAGCACGTAGTTGATGGCGGCGCCGTGATCGTTGTCGACGATTCTGACGATCATTCCGGTGCGGCTGTCCCGAAGTTTAAGAAACGCACAACTGAGCGAGGGCATCGGTGAATTGCTCGGCGCGATGGCGATGCCCGTAATGTTTCCGGAATCGTCTCCGGACAGCGTGATGGGCAGTCCATAGTCCAGCGCCATCATCAGCAAATTATTTCGATTCTGGTGAGCGAGGATATTCAACTGGCCGCAATACAACGCGCCCTCCGCGGATCTCAAAACGAAATTAACCTTGTCGAGATCGTTCGAATCGATAATGCGGATGAGAAATCCGCCCTTGACACCCGTGAGCGGAATACCGCCCGGAACGAGGCACAGGTCGGAAGGACTATCATTGTTTCTCACTGGTGATCCTTTCTAACAGGGATTTGACTCGCCCGAGTCGAAACGCACGGCGCGACTCGGCGCGTCTCCGATTCAGGGCTATCGCCTCACATTTCGTTTGCGTGATTCGAGCCATTGCCGCGGAGCGATTGGCCGGAGTCGCCAATGACCGCCGTTCTGACATAACTGTTTATTCCGCCGGCGACCATCATCGAACGTCCCGATTCAAGCGCCATGCAAAGCAGCGCGTGCCGGTTGCGTCGGCGCCGCGTGTCCATCTGCGCGCAGTATTGCGTTCCGTCAGGCGCCTGCACGAGATAATTTACATAGACCGATGCATCGGAATCGATGATCCCGACGATCACTCCAGCCCGTACGCCATCCAACGGAGTTCCGGGATGAACAAGGGATGGAATCACGGGCGAACTTCTGATCTTCATCCTTTATTCTCCTGACTGATGATGCGGCCGTTTAAAAGAATGAGTCCGGGTGGTCCGGGCAGGCGATTCGTTAGCGACAGAAAGCTTCTGCTCATACTTAAAAGGTTAGATATATCAGGCTTTTTATGTAATTTTTTAATCATGCATTGAACTTAAGCGGACGTTTCATCCATCCGCCACGAATAATCAGCGATAAAGACCTCCCGCGCGACGCGGAACGCGTACGCCTGGTGAAGTAGAAATTTTAGTAGATCGAGGAAAACGATTAATTGCTTCGGAATTCCTCGATTAATTAGAGCGTAAATCCATGCCGCCGGAATTTTGCCGATCGGAATTGTAAATTGTCAGTTTTTTACAGAAGGCGCGCGCAATGCGGCACGCCGCAAAGCTGCGGCGTGCTGTCGACCAACCGCGCATTTCAGGCCGCGCGCGCGCGACGCGCCTCGTACGCTTTCAGATGCGCGTAAGCCACCGCCAGTGCGGACACGCCCTCGACCGGCGTGCGCCGCCGCGACAGCAGATCGCCGACGATGTGGTCCGCTTCGATCGGCGCGCCGCTTTCCAGATCGCGCAGCATCGACGCGGTCATCAGCGAGCCGCGCTCCGAGAAGAACGCACGTGCGCGCATGACGACCGCATCGCCCGGCGCATGCGCATGGTCGCGCGCGACGCCGCTGCATTCGTCGAAGAGCCGGAACAGCAGCGCCTCGCCGCCCGGCACCGCGACGATATCGCCGATGGGCGCGCGCATCAGGCAGGTGCCCGTCGCGAGCGTGGCGAGGAACACCCACTTGTCCCACATCGACTGCAGGATGTCCTCGCTCACGCTCAGCTCGAAGCCCGCGCCGCCGAGCTGCGCGGCGATCGCGTCGATGCGCGTGGAGCGCCCGCCCGCGCGCTCGCCGATGGTCATCGAATGCATGTTGTTGAGGTGCAGGATCTCGCCGTCGGCGTCGAGCGTCGCGGCGATCACGCATTGGCCGCCGAGCACGTTCGCCGGGTCGAAGCGCGCATCGAGCGCGTCGAGATGGCCCATGCCGTTCAGGAGCGGCAGGATCGCCGTATCGGGGCCGACGGCGGGCGCGAATGAATCGATCGCGCCTTGCAGGTCGTAAGCCTTGCAGCTCAGCAGCACGAGGTCGTAGGGACCGTCGATGTCTTTCGCGAGGACCATCGGCGGACAGGCGAACGCGAGATCGCCCTCGGGGCTCTTCACTTTGAGGCCGCACTGCCGCAGCCGCTCGGCGCGACGTTCGCGCACGAGAAAGGTGACGTCCCTGCCCGCTTCGAGCAGCCGCGCACCGAAGTATCCGCCGATGGCCCCCGCACCCACTACCAGAATCCGCATGTCTCGCTCCGTGTCATTGGTTTGCTCTTTGCCGATGTCAGGCCTGCCACACGCCGTAGCCCGCTTCCCGCAAGCCGATCGCCAGTTCCACTTCCATGTCGCGCGCGCCGTCGTAGGGCATCGGGTTGTACATCTCGTACAGATGCGGCAGAAGCCGCAGCCCGAACTCCCGCACGAAGCGGTTCGACTGGATGCCCGCCTTGTGTTTGTCGAAACGCACGTCCGGGTCGATGCCCGTCATGCCCACGTACACGAACGGCATGCCGGTCACGTAGTCGGGATTCGCGCGCCGAAAGCGCGCTTCGTTCCAGACCGTGTCGGACAGTTCGACGACGTAGACGGAATAGTGATGGCTGCGCGCACGCCGGGAGGGCGGCATGTTTCGGATGGCCTTCTCGGCGTGCTCGTTGCGGGCGTTCATTCTAAGACGGCATCGCGCGATGCGCCCGGTCGGCCGGCGTCCAACCTGCCGGATACGCCCCAAAGTGGTAAATTCGGGGCGGTCTGCGCTCGCGCAACGATCGGAGCGCCGCACGGCCGGCGCGCCGCCGATCGGCCGGAGACGACCTCTCACGCGCGGGCGCCGCTACCATCGACACGTTTTCATCCCGAAGCCGCGCGCCACGAGCCGCGCTCGCTTCGGTCATTCGGAGATCAAGCATGAGCAAACAAGCTATCGGCGTGGTAGGCCTCGCCGTCATGGGCCGCAATCTGGCCTTGAACATCGAGAGCCGAGGTCACGCCGTTTCGGTCTATAACCGCAGCCGGGCCAAAACCGACGAACTGATTGCCGAACATCCCGACAAGAAGCTCGTGCCCACCTACACGCTCGAAGAGTTCGTCGATTCGCTCGAAAAGCCGCGCCGCATTCTGATGATGGTGAAGGCCGGCGCGGGCACCGACGAGACCATCGCCCAATTGCGCCCGCTGCTCGACAAGGGCGACATTCTCATCGACGGCGGCAACACGCATTTCACCGACACCATCCGCCGCAATCAGGATCTCGCGAAGTCGGGCCTGCATTTCATCGGCACGGGCGTGTCGGGCGGAGAGGAAGGCGCGCTGAAGGGTCCGTCGATCATGCCGGGCGGACAGAAGGAAGCCTATGAGCTCGTCGCGCCGATCCTCACCGAGATCGCCGCGAAGGCGCCGGACGGCGAGCCGTGCGTCGCGTACATGGGCCCGGACGGTGCGGGCCACTTCGTGAAGATGGTCCACAACGGCATCGAGTACGGCGACATGCAGCTGATCGCCGAAAGCTATGACGTGCTGAAGCGCGTCGCCGGTTTGTCGAACGAAGAGCTCGGCAAGGTATACGTCGAGTGGAACCAGGGCGAGCTGGACAGCTATCTGATCGAGATCACGTCGAAGATCTTCTCGAAGAAGGACGATGAGACGGGCAAGGATCTCGTCGATGTCATTCTCGACCGCGCCGCGCAGAAGGGCACGGGCAAGTGGACGAGCCAGAACGCGCTGGATCTCGGCGCCCCGCTGCCGCTGATCACCGAGGCGGTGTTCGCGCGCGTGCTGTCGTCGCTGAAGGATCAGCGCGTGGCGGCGAGCAAGGTGCTGTCCGGCCCGACGCCGAAGTTCGACGGCGATCGCGCCGCGTTCATCGAGTCGGTGCGGCGTGCGTTGTATCTGTCGAAGATCGTTTCGTATGCGCAGGGCTTTGCGCAGTTGCGCGCGGCGTCGGAAGAGTACAAGTGGGATCTGCATTACGGCGAGATCGCGAAGATCTTCCGGGCGGGCTGCATCATCCGCGCGCGCTTCCTGCAGAAGATCACGGATGCGTATGCGAAGAACGCGCAGCTCGCGAATCTGCTGCTCGATCCGTATTTCAGCGATATCGCAGCGAAGTATCAGGACGCATTGCGCGATGTGGTCGTCGCGGCGGTGAAGGCAGGGATTCCGGTGCCGGCGTTTTCATCGGCGATTGCTTATTTCGATGCGTATCGCTCGGAGCGCTTGCCCGCGAATCTGGTGCAGGCGCAGCGGGATTTCTTCGGCGCGCATACGTTCGAGCGGACGGATAAGGCGGGGAGTTTTCACGCGAATTGGGCGTGATGATCGGGATCGATCTGATCGGGAAGTGAGAGACGCGGCTCCGTTGGAGCCGCGTTTTTTTATTCATCGAGCAACGTGAGGTTACTGACGCGGCGCAAGCGTTGATTACTTCGTTATACACACTTATTATCGCCCATCCGTGAATGATCAGTGGGTGAAATATGAGCAATCTTTATCGATACGGCATGCACACGGACCTAGGGCCCGCCGAACTATTCTTCCTTATCACAGTCGATGAAACCTATAGACAAACGGGTCTTGACGATCTGACGAGCGTCGCGATGATCCTGCTGGGGCAGCCCTTCCTTCCGACCCGAGGGAAATTCAAACTCGCGATCAAGGGCACCTCGGTTGCATCAATCGTCTCAAGAACAATGCTGCCCTTCGACATCATACAGGATATTGCCGACTGTCACGTCGTTTTCGAGCCTTTTGATGCTTCGCATCAAGTTCACTCGCAACCTTGGAGCATTCGTGGGACGAGCGATTCCGGGCGTAGGTTGGGTCCTTCTCGCTACCGATGTGTCCACGATTCTTTTTCGCTCCGTTCTGCTCTATAACAATATGGTGAGACCCGAGGATCGACTCAGATGACCGCCCAATCGCAAACCTGGGACCGTCTTGTCGAATACTTCGAAGCAAAGATCGGCAAGCCGCCCTTGGGACAGACTCGATTCACGCCCGAGACCGATCTCTATCACGACCTCGACTTGAATCCACCCGAGATTTCAGCGTTGCTTCACGACTGGGGATTAAATTTTGGCGTCGACATCAGCGAATTCGACATCGGCCATTACTATCCCTTCAGTCAATTGAGCAAACCGGCCTTCTTCTGGACGCTGCTCAGGTCGCCCTTTAGCCGACAGGCCCGGGAAACGCTCGGAGGCTGGCAACTCACCCTCGGCATGCTCGAGGAAGCGATGATTCGAGAAAAGTGGGTCGTCGATTGAGCCATCCGCTTCAAGCAAGCTCCACCCACTCCCCATTCCCCCGACTGCTCCTCAACACCGCCTCCACGAACCTCAACCCCGCGACCCCATCCTCGACCGTGGTGAGCCACTCATCCCCCTGCGTCGTCCCGCTAAGAATGCAAGCCGCCGCATCCGTATAAACCTGCGCGAACGCTTCCAGATACCCTTCCGGATGCCCCGCCGGCACGCGCGTCGCGTGCAGCGCTTCGGGACTCTGCACGCGCCCGCGCGTGATGCGCTCCGATGCGCCGCCGATCGGCGTGAACCACAATTCGTTGGGCTTCTGCTGATCGAACGCGATGCCCGCCTTCGTTCCATACACGCGCAAGCGCAGCGCATTCTCCTCGCCCGCGGCGACCTGACTCGCCCACAGCATGCCGCGCGCGCCGCCCGCATACCGGAACATCGCCTGAACATGGTCGTCCACGCGACGATCCGCGACGAAGGTCGTCACTTCCGCCGATAGCTCCGCGGGCCGCATCCCCGTCACGTACTCCGCAAGCTGATACGCATGCGTGCCGATATCGCCGAGACAGCCCGCCGGACCCGCCAGCGCCGGATCGGTGCGCCACACCGCCTGCCGGTTCGCCTGCGTCTCCACGGGCAACGACAACCAGTCCTGCGCATACTCGACCTGCACGACGCGAATATCCCCGAGCAGACCACGCCGCACCATCCCGCGCGCATGCCGCACGAGCGGATAACCCGTGTACGTATAAGTCACCGCGAACACGCGATCCTTCTCGCGCGCGAGCTTCGCCAGCGCCTCGCCTTCATCGAGCGACACGGCCAGCGGCTTGTCGCAGATCACGTGGATGCCCGCTTCGAGGAAAGCGGTGGCGATCGGCGCATGCAGATGATTCGGCGTGACGATCGCCACCGCCTCGATGCCGTCCGAACGTCCCGCTTCGATGCGCGCCATCTCGCGATAATCGTCGTAGCTGCGTGCAAGCCCGATCGCCGCCGCGCTCGACGCCGCCCGCCGCGCATCCGACGACAACGCACCCGCGACCAACTCATAGCGATCATCGAGCCGCGCCGCCATGCGATGCACCGCGCCGATGAACGCGCCCTCGCCGCCGCCGACCATCCCCAGCCGCACGCGATTCATCGCTTGTCTCCGATCCTGTCTCCGATGCCCAGCACGCCGCGCATCTGCTCGCGGCTCGCGCCGCTGCCGGCGAAGTCATCGAAGGCGCGCTCGGCCACGCGGATGATGCGATCGCGTATGAACACCGCGCCCTCGCGCGCGCCGTCCTCCGGATGCTTCAACGCGCATTCCCATTCGAGCACCGCCCAGCCGGGAAAATCGTATTGCGCCATCTTCGAGAAGATCGCCTTGAAATCGATCTGGCCGTCGCCCAGCGAACGGAAGCGTCCCGCGCGATCCACCCAGCCCGAATAGCCGCCGTACACGCCCTGCTTTCCGTTCGGCCGAAACTCCGCGTCCTTCACATGAAACGCCTTGATGCGCGCGTGATAGATATCGATGAACGCGAGGTAATCGAGTTGCTGCAATACGAAGTGACTGGGATCGAAGAGGATATTCGCGCGCGGATGATCGTCCACCGCGGCAAGAAACCGCTCGAACGTCACGCCGTCATGCAGGTCCTCGCCGGGATGCAGTTCATAACATACGTCGATGCCCGCGCGATCGAACTCATCGAGAATCGGGCGCCAGCGATTCGCGAGCTCGTCGAACGCGGCTTCGACGAGACCCGCCGGACGCTGCGGCCACGGATAGATATACGGCCACGCGAGCGCACCCGAGAACGTCACATGCGCGCTCAGACCCAGACGCTTCGATGCCGCCGCCGCGAGCTTCAGTTGCGCGATCGCCCATTCGGTGCGCGCTTGCGGATTGCCGCGCACATGCGGCGCGGCGAAGCCATCGAACAAGGCGTCGTAAGCGGGATGCACCGCGATCAACTGGCCTTGCAGATGCGTCGACAACTCCGTGATCGCGACGCCCGCATCGTCGACGGTGCGGCGGATGTCATCGCAATAGGCATCGCTCGATGCGGCCTTCTCGAGATCGATCAGACGCGGATCGGCGGGTATCTGAATGCCTTCATAGCCGAGCGAACCTGCCCACTTCGAAAGATTCGCGAGCGTATCGAACGGCGCCTGATCGCCCATGAACTGCGCGAGAAAAATCGCCGGGCCCTTGATGGTCTTCATCTTTCGCCTCTGAGAGAAAGAAGGCCGAATGAACGGCCTTCGCACATCAAAACGGCGAGTTCGGGAAATAGAACTGCTTCGCGTTGTCCTTCGTGATGAGCACCGAAGGGATGATCGTCGTCGGCGGCAGCTTGTCGCCCTTCAGGCGCGCTTCGGCGGTCAGCTTGATCGCGTCGTAGATGAACTTCGGCGAATACGATACATCGGCCTTCACGCGCGGATCGCCATCCATGATGCGCTTCACCGCTTCCTTCGATCCCGCGCCGCCGAACACTTCCTTGATATCCGTGCGCTTCGCCTGATCGATCGCCTTCAGCACGCCGACCATCATGTCGTCGTCGGCGGCCCACACGGCGTCGATATGCTTGAAGCGCGTGAGATAGTCCTGCATCACCTTGAAGGCATCGTCGCGATTCCAGTTCGCGTACTTCGCATCGAGAATCTTGATGTCGGGATACTGCTTCATCACGCCTTCGAACGCGGTCCAGCGCTCGTTGTCGAGCGTCGTCGGAATGCCGCGCAGCGCGACGATATCGCCCTTGCCGTTCAGCGTCTTCGCGAGATACTCGGCGGGAATTCTGCCGAACGCGGTGTTGTCGCCGGCCACGTATGCATCCTGCGCGCTGGTGTCGGTGAGGCCGCGATCGACTACCGTCACATACACGCCCTTCTTCTTCACCTGCGCCACCGGCTGCGTGAGCGACGCCGATTCCTGCGGGAAGATCACGAGCGCATTGATCTTGTTCACCGTCACGAGATCCTGCAGCTGGTTCGCCTGCTCGGGCGCGCTCGCCGCCGTCTTCACGATAACCTTGAGATCCGGATGCGCCTTCTCCAGTTCCTTCTTCGCTTCGTTGGCCCACCACACGATGCCGCCCGTGAAGCCGTGGTCGGCCGTCGGAATCGCGACGCCGAGTATCACCTTGTCGGCTGCGAATGCGGACGACGATGCGACGGCGAACGCGCTGGCCGCAAGCGTGAGCGCGCCGAGCGCGCGAAGCATTTTCTTCATGACGATGTCTCCTTGTCTTGTTGAACTTCCGGCTATCGACGACCACGCTGCAAAAAGGCCACGACGACGATCACGGCGCCCTGCACCGCCGCGTTCAGATACACGCTGATGATGCTCGTGAGATTCAGGATGTTGTTGATGACGGAAAGCAGAATCGCGCCGATGACCGTGCCGATCACACGCCCTTCGCCGCCCTTCAGCGCCGTCCCGCCGACGACCACGGCGGCGATCGCTTCCAGCTCCCACAGGATGCCGGTGGTCGGCGTGGCCGATCCGAGGCGCGGCACGTACAGAATGGTCGCGACGGCGACGCACAGCCCGAGCAACACATAGGTGACGATCTTCACGCGATCCACGCGGATCGCGGCATAGCGCGCGACCTGCTCGCTCGAACCGATCGCCTGCACATGCCGTCCGTACACGGTGCGGTTCAGCACGAGCGCGCCGCCCGCCGCGACGATGAGAAACACCCAGATCGGCACCGGCACGTGCAGCACGCTCGCGTAATAGACCGGGCCGTACAGATCGACGAGCGAGTTGTCGAGCGTGAGCGCGCCGCCGTCCGCGAGCCACGTGAGCAGCGCGCGAAAGATGCCGAGCGTGCCCAGCGTGACGATGAACGGCTCGATGCGTCCCTTCGTCACGAGCAGGCCGTGCGCGAAGCCGAACAGCGCGCCGAGCAGCAGCGCGAGCACGATGCCGAGCGCGATGATCAGAAGCGGCGGCACCGCGTGACCATGAAAGCCCTGCAAAAGCCCGTTCATCATGTAGATCATGCTGCCCGCGATCAGCGCGGCCATCGAGCCGACGGACAGATCGATGCCGCCCGAGATGATCACGAAGGTCATCCCCACCGCGATGATGCCGATGAACGATGTACGCGTGAGCACGTTCATCGCGTTGTCGAAGGTGGCGAAGTCGCCGTTGAGCAAGGTGCCGCCGATGCACAGCGCGATCAGCCCGATCAGCGGCCCGACGCCGAACAGAAAGCGCGAAACGGCGGAAAGGCGGCTCTCGCTTTCGATGTCTTCAGTGTGTGCCGGTCGCATGCGCGATCAACCTCTCTTCGGTCAGAAGGTCCATGCCGAGCGTCGCGACGAGCTCGCCCGCGCGCATCACCGCGACGCGATGGCAGAGCCCGATCAGTTCGATCAGCTCGGATGAAATCACGATCACCGCGCGGCCTTCGGCGGCGAGCCGATGAATCAGGAAGTAGATATCGCGTTTCGCGCCGACATCGACGCCGCGCGTGGGTTCGTCGAGCACGATCACGCGCGGATCGGGATGCAGGAACTTCGCGAGCGCGAGCTTCTGCTGATTGCCGCCCGACAGCATGCGCGCGCGGCTCGACGCATTGCCCGTGCGAATGCCGAAGTCCTTCAGCGCAGTCGCAAGCGCACCGCGCTCCGCGCGCGTATCGACGAGCGGATGCGCGTAGCGCTCGAGCGTCATCATCGTGAGATTGTCTTTCAGCGCCATGTCGACGTGCAGGCCGCGACCCTTGCGGTCTTCGCTCAGATAGGTGATGCCGTGCTTCATCGCATCGCGCGGGCTCTTCAGTCTGATCGTTGCGCCATTGATCACGATGCGCCCCGCGCTCAGCGGCCGCAAGCCGACGAGCGCCTCGAACAGCTCCGTGCGTCCCGCGCCGACGAGCCCCGCGAAACCGAACACCTCGCCTTCGCGCACGCTGAAGCTCACGCCGTCCGCCCAGCCCGGCACCGATGCCTGCTCGATCTTCAACGCGACGGGCGCATCGTCGGCGAGCGCGGGCTTGGCCGGGAACATGTCGGAGACCTCGCGGCCGACCATCAGATTCGCCATCTGCTGACGCGTGAGCTCGTCGGTCGGCGCGCGCGCGACGAAGCGGCCATCGCGCATCACGATCACTTCGTCGGTGATGCGCTCGACTTCATCGAGCTTGTGCGAGATATAGACGATGGTCGTGCCCGCTTCCTTCAGACGCGCCATCAACGCGAACAGGCGCTGCGTCTCCGATGGCGTCAGCGTCGCGGTCGGCTCGTCCATGACGAGCAGGCGCGCATCGCGCAGCATCGCCTTCGCGATCTCGACGAGCTGCTTCTCCGCGACGATCAGATCGCGCACCTTCGTATCCGGATTCGTGTGCAGGCCGACTTCGCTCAATCGCGCGCGCGCGGCGTCGCGCATCGCGGGCTCGTCGAGAAAGAAGCCTTTCTTCAGCTCGTGCCCGAGGAACATGTTCTGCGTGATGCTCAGGTGATCCGCGAGATTCAGTTCCTGGTGAATCAGCACGATGCCCGCATGTTCCGCATCGCGCGAGCTCGTGAAGCTGCGCTCCCTTTCGTCGATATAAATCTCGCCCGCGTTCGCGCGCTCATAGCCCGCGAGTATCTTCATCAACGTCGACTTGCCCGCGCCGTTCTCGCCGAGCAATCCGTAGATGCGCCCCGGCGCGAGATCGAAGGTGACGCCGTGCAGCACGCGCACCGGCCCGAACTGCTTTTCGATGCCCTGAAAGCGCACGGCAAGGCTCATCGTCACGCGCTCCTTCGTTCGATGAGCCGATGCGGCAGCAGCACGCCCGGCACTTCCGCGCGCGGATCGCGCAGGCGTTTCAGCAGCAATTCGGCGGCGGTTTCGCCGAGCAGTTGCATCGGCTGGGAGACGGTCGTAAGCGGCGGATCGACATGCGCGGCCACGGCGATATCGTCGAAGCCGACGACAGCGACATCGTCGGGCACGGAAAAGCCCGCGCCGCGAAAGCCGTTCATCACGCCGATGGCGAGCGTGTCGGACACGGCGAACGCGGCGGTCGGCCTCGCGTCACCAAGCGCCGCGAGTTGCGCGGCTGCGCGTTCGCCGGCGTCGTAGTCGAGGCTGTCGAGCTCGATGAGCCACGCCGGGTTCGGCTCGATGCCCGCGTCCTTCAGCGCATCGCGATAGCCCGCGAGCCGCTGACGTCCATACAGATAGCCGTGCCCCGAGTTGATGAGCGCGATACGCCGATGACCCTTCGCCGTCAGATAGCGCACGACATCGCCCGCGGCGAGATGATTGTCGATGCCGACATACGGCACGCCGGCCGCCGGATCGAACTCGCAGCACGCGACCCACGGCAGCGCCGATGATTCCTCGGCAAGCGCCTTTTGCACGGCGGCGGGATCGAGACAGATCGCGCCGTCCGCGCGGCGTCCGCGCAGGAGATCGAAGTAGCTTCGCTCGCGCAACGGGTCCGCGCCGGTATCGCACAACAGCATGAAGTAGCCGTTCTGACGCGCGACGCTGTCGATGCCGCGCACGATCGCCGCATAGAACGGATTGCCGAAATCGGGGACCATCGTGAGCAGCAGGCGGCTTTCCGCCGTGCGCAGATTGCGCGCGAGCTCGTTGATGCGATAGCCGCTCGACGCGACCGCTTCGAGGACTCTCTCGCGCGTCGCCTCGCGAACGTTCGTGTGCCCGTTGAGCACGCGCGACACGGTGGCGACCGACACGCCCGCGCGCTCGGCGACGTCGGCAATCGATACTTCCTCGCGTGGACGAACCGTATCTGACATCGCTGAAACGTCGCTCGCGGCGATCGAGATGTAATGGATTACATTATTTGATCGTACGAGCCGCGAAGGCAACTGCAATCGACTAGGGAAAAACGCTTAAAGGGAAAAGTCGCGCGCATGTGTCGATCTCGTGCGATGTTGCTCGTCGTGGTGTCAGAGCGGCCGATGACGCTCGACACCTATACACTGATTTCGAGGAGCGATCCACATGCGATTCATGATGCTGATGATCCCGCGCGGCTACGAAAGCGCGGAACCGGGCGCGATGCCGAGCGCGGACGCCGTCGCCGCGATGATGAAGTACAACGAGGAACTGCAGAAGGCCGGCGTGCTGCTCGCGCTCGACGGGCTGCATCCGCCGTCGATGGGCGCGCGCGTCTCGTTCGAAGGCGGCAAGCCGCGTGTCACCGACGGCCCGTTCGCCGAGGCGAAGGAAGTGCTCGGCGGCTACTGGATGATCCAGGTGAAGTCACGCGAAGAGGCGATCGAATGGGCGAAGCGTTGTCCGGGCTCGGAGAACGAAGTCATCGAAGTGCGGCAGGTGCAGGAGATGGATGACTTCCCGCCCGATGTGCAGAAGGCCGCAGCGGGTTTCGACGAAATGCAGAAGGCGGTGAAAAAGTGAACGCGATGGCCGGCAGGCACACTGCCGGCCGTGTCGCTTAGCCGATGCTTTCCAGCGCCAGCGCGATCCCCTGACCGCCGCCGATGCACAGCGTCACGATCGCGCGCTTCACGCCGTCGCGGCGCATCGCGTGAGCGAGGCGCGTCGTGAGCACCGCGCCAGTCGCGCCAATCGGATGCCCATGCGCAATCGCGCCGCCCTCCACGTTGACGATCTCCTCCGGCACGCCCAGCGTCTTCGCCACGGCGATCGGCACCGCCGCGAAGGCTTCGTTGATCTCGAAGCGTTCCACGTCGCCGAGCGACCATCCCGCGCGCTGCAGCGCCTGCCGAACGGCGGGAACCGGCCCGAGCCCGAACAGGCCCGGCTCTACCGCCGCCACGCCGAACGCCGCGAGCCGCACGAACGGTGCGATGCCGCGCGCCTCTGCTTCGTCGCGGCTCGTCACGATCATCGCCGATGCGCCGCTGTTCAGACCGGGCGCATTGCCCGCCGTGATCGTGCCGTCGGGGCGGAAGGCGGGACGCAGCTTCGCGAGCGTCGCGAGGGTCGTGTCGGGGCGCGGCTGCTCGTCGCGCGCGAACGCGACGGTTTCACGCCCCATCTTCACGTCGATGCCGACGATCTCCGCATCGAACGCACCGTCCTTCTGCGCCGCCGCGAACAACTGCTGCGAACGTTCGGCCCATCGGTCCTGCGCTTCACGCGTGATATCGAGCTTCGTCACGAGGTCTTCCGTGTGCCAGCCCGAATGCTCGCCGGAGAACGCATCGACGAGGCCGTCGCGCAGCATGCTGTCGTAGATCTGCGCATTGCCCATCCGATAGCCGCGACGCCCGCCATCGAGCAGATACGGCGCGCGATCCATGTTCTCCATGCCGCCCGCGATGGCGAGCTTCGCCACGCCCGCCGCGATTTCCGTCGCCGCCGTCGCGATGGCCTGCGCGCCCGACCCGCACACGCGATTCACCGTCAGCGCGGGCACCGATACCGGCACGCCGCCGCCGACCGACGCCTGCCGCGCCGGATTCATGCGATTGCCCGCCTGGATCACGTTGCCGAACACGACCGTATCCACCGATGCCCGATCGAGCGCCGAGCCCGCGCGCCGCAGCGTTTCCGCGATCGCGGCGGCGCCGAGATCGACGGCCTGCGTGTCCTTCAGCGCGCCATTGAACGCGCCGATCGCCGTGCGCACCGGATGACACAGCACAATCTCCTGAGAAAACATGTCGATGCCCCCGTTAGCGCGGAATGCCGGTGAGATAAAGCGGCGCGTCGGTGGAAAGCGACTGCTTGACGGCGCGGCCGGTGTCATCGACGAGGACTTCTTCCTGGTTCTTCTCGACCGCGGCGAGCACTTCGTTCACCACGTGCGCCGGCGTCGACTTCGGCGCGGTGACTTGCGCGGTCATGTCGGTGTCGATGTAGCCGGGATGCGCCGCCACCACGAGCGTGCCCTGCACGCGCAACTCCTCGCGCAGTGCGTTGGTCGCGGCCCACGCCGCCGCCTTCGAGATGTGATACGCGCCGCCCGCCGGCAGCGAGACCCAGCTCAGCACCGACAAGATATTGATGACCGCGCCGCCGCCGTTCTTCTTCAGCACGGGCGCGAACGCCTGGGTCAGCGCAATCGGGCCGAAGGTGTTGATCTCGAGCAGATCGCGGATGCCCTGCGTCGATGTCGCATCGACGACGAGCCCGCGCGTCGTCACGCCCGCGTTGTTCACGATCACGTCGACGTCGGTGTACGTGGCGGCCGCTTCGGCGATATCGGCGGCGTCGGTCACATCGAGCCGGATCGCCTCGACGCCCGGAATATCGACGCTCTTCGGATCGCGCGCGGCCGCATACACCTTCGCCGCGCCCGCTTCGAGCAGCGATTTCGCGAACTGTTTGCCGAGACCGCGATTCGCGCCGGTCACGAGTACCACTTTTCCTTTGATCTGCATGCTGTGCTCCATCAAACTGTGCATATGCACTAATAAGGTCGAACAAAAGGCCCGCGCATGGCGGGCCTGCTGTGCTCCACTCACTCCATCGTCGTCAGTTCGAACAGCGATTTGCGCAATGCCTTCGCGCGTTTCTCGCCGAACTTGGCCTCGAACTCCGCCTGCGCCGTGCGCCATTGCGCCGACGCCTTCGCGAGCGTATCGCGGCCCGACGCCGTGAGCCGCAGACCGACCGCGCGCGAACTCGCCAACTCCTGAGCCGCCTCGACGATGCCGTCGCGCTGCAAGGGCTTCAACGCACGCACGAGCGTCGTGCGGTCCATGACCATCGATTCGGACAGCTCGGCCATCTGCACGCCCGGCTTGCGTCCGATCGCGGCGATGATCGTGAACTGCGCCGCCGTGATGCCGACCACGTTCAAATGCCGCTCGTACAGCTGCGACACATAGCGCGCGGCCTGACGGATCGCGAAACAGTTGCAGTCGAGAGGAGAAGAGTTGGAATTCATGTGTCGCAGCATATGAGTGCATATGCACTTTGTCAAGCCGCGAAATTCCAATCGATGCGATAGGCGCGCGGCGGGAATGGTCGGGAATCGTCGCGCGCGGCCGGGCGGCAAAATGCGCGAAGCCGCTTCGGGCGTGCGCTGCGGACGCATCGGGCCTATGCCGAAATCCGCATCCGACGCGCGACTTAACACCAAGACGCGGCGAATTTGGTTTCCTAAATTGCGCATGTCCGCTGCCTGTGCCGGGCCGCGCGCGAAGCGGGTGCTTACTTCATCGGACGATCGAGGGTATGCCCGTCTTGCCGGCACTGAAACGGTCATGTTCCGTTCGATTGCCAAACCAAAATGGAGAGGAAACCATGCGCATCCGTACCAAACCTTTGGCATTGCTGGTGGCATGCGCCACGGCCGCCCTTGGCGTTGTGCCTTTCGCGGCGAGCGCCGACGAATTGCCGGTGAAAGTGGGCTTCGCCGCGCCGCTCACGGGCGCGAATGCGGGTTACGGGAAGGACCTTCAGAACGGCGTGCAGCTCGCGCTCGACGAAGCCAACGCGAAGAAAATCAGCATCGGCGGCAAGACGGCGAAGTTCGAGATTCGCGCGGAAGACGATCAGGCCGACCCGCGCGTCGGCGTGCAGGCGGCGCAGAAGCTCGTCGACGATGGCGTGGTCGTCGTCGTCGGACACTTCAATTCGGGCACGACGCTGCCCGCCTCGCCGATCTACAACAGTGCCGGCATTCCGACGATCGACCCCGCCGCGACCAATCCGACCATCACGACGCGCGGCCTCGAAAACATGTTCACGGTGATTTCGAGCGACGCGCAGAACGCGGGCAACGCCGGCGTCTACGCGGTGACGACGACGAAGGCGAAGCGCATCGCGATCATCGACGACCGCACGGCCTTCGGTCAGGGCGAGGCGGACGAGTTCGAGAAGGCCGTGAAGGCGAAGGGCGGCACGATCGTCACGCGCGAATACAGCGACAACCAGACCGTCGATTTCAGCGCGCAACTCACGCGCATCAAGGCGACCAACGCGGATCTGATCTTCTTCGGCGGCCTCGACCGGCAGGCGGCGGCGGTCGTCAAGCGAATGAAGCAGCTCGGCATGAACGCGCAGTTCGTGGGCGGCGGCGGCGTGATGGACGCCGATTTCCTCAAGCTCGCCGGCGACGCCGCCGAGGGCGCGCAGGCGTGGGAATACGGCAGCCCGCTCGACAAGCTGCCCGCAGGCAAGGCGTTCAGCGACAAGTTCCAGAAGCGCTTCGGCGTGGCCATCCTGTCGTACGCGCCGTTCGGCTATGACGCCGCGTGGGCCGCCATCCACGCGATGCAGAAAGCCAATTCCATCGATCCGAAGGTGTACCGGACGGTCTTGAAGTCGAACCAGTTCGAAGGCATCACCGGGCCGATCGCGTTCGAGAGCAACGGCGCGCTGAAGAACGCATCGTCGACGCTGTATCAGGTCAAGAACGGACAGTGGGAATCCGTCGTGACCAAGCACGGCATGTGATGACGGTTCAGGCCTGCGCCGCGTGCGTCCGGGCCTGAAGCCGCTCGCGGGTCGTCGCGGCCTCGTCGCCGAGCCATTGCACAAACTGCTGCAAGGCCGGCGACGGCGCGGGCCGCTCCGGATATACGAGGTAATACGCCGCGCCGCTCGGCACGCACAACGGGAACGGCGCGATCACGCGCTTCGCGCGCAAGTCTTCCTCGATCAGCGAGACATCGCCGATCGTCACACCCAAACCCTGCATCGCCGACGATATCGCGAGATCGAGCGTGTCGAAATGCTGGGCTTTCGTCGACGGCAGCCCCGCGTAGCCGTAGGCCCCGAGCCACAACAGCCAGTCGCGGCGGTCGCGCGTGGGATGCAGCAGCGTCTCGCCGGCGAGATCGTCGGGCGTCGGCGCGGCGTGCTTCTTCGGCTTCCATAACTCGGGCGCGCAGACGGGCGTCAGCACTTCATCGAACAGATGATGCGCGCTCACACCCTTCAACGACGGCGCCGCGCCGAAGACGACCGCCGCATCGAACTGCTCCGCGTCGAACTCGACGCCGTGCGACACCGACGCCGTCACCTCCACCACCAGCTCCGGCCGCTCGTTCTGCAGACGGATGACGCGCGGCAGCACCCAGCGCATCGCGCAGGTCGGGCACTTCACGCGCAGAATGCCCGATTGCGCGCCGCCTTTCGCGAGCGCATCGTCGATATGCGCGAACGCCTGCTGCAAGGGCGCGACGAGCAGCGCGCCGTGATGCGTCAGCGCGAGCCCGCGCGCCTGCCGTGTGAACAGCGCATAGCCGAGATGCGCCTCCAGCCCGGCGATCTGCCGGCTGACCGCGCCCTGCGTCACGTTCAGCACTTCGGCCGCGCGCGTGAAATTCAGCTTCTGGGCGACGACCAGAAAGGTTTTGAGCACGTCGAGCGAAGGAAGGGGTTTCATCGGGTTTTTCGCATGTAGCCATGATCTGCAAGCATGGCTAGTATGACAAAGTTTCGATTGTCCGCGCTTTATTGCTGCGGTTGAATCATCGGCAGCCATAGCCGAACCGCAATCCCCGGAGACACCCGCCGTGCAAAGCGCCTGCATTCCCGAGTCGAAGCTGCCGAACGTCGGCACGACCATTTTCACCGTCATCGGCCAGTTGGCCGAGGAGCATCACGCGCTCAACCTGTCGCAGGGCGCGCCGAACTTCGCGTGCGATCCGAAGCTCGTCGAAGGCGTCGAGCGAGCCATGCGGGCAGGACATAACCAGTACTCGCCGATGTCGGGCGTGCTCGCGCTGCGCGAGGCGATCGCCGTGAAGACGCAGAAGCTCTACGGCGCGACCTACGACCCGGGCACGGAAATCACCGTCGTCGCGAGCGCGAGCGAAGGCCTGTACGCGACGATCAGCGCGCTCGTGCATCCCGGCGACGAGGTCATCTACTTCGAGCCTTCGTTCGACAGCTACGCGCCGATCGTGCAGTTGCAAGGCGCGAAGCCCGTCGCGATCAAGCTGTCGCCGGAAGATTTCCGTATCGACTGGGACGAAGTCGCCGCCGCGATCACGCCGCGAACGCGCATGATCCTCGTCAACACGCCGCACAATCCGACCGGCAGCGCGTTCACGTCCGCCGACATCGAGCGGCTCACCGCCCTGACGCGCGACACGAAGATCATCGTGCTGTCGGATGAGGTCTACGAGCACGTCGTGTTCGACGGCGCGCTGCATCAGGGCATGGCGCGTCATCCGGAACTGGCCGAGCGCAGCGTGATCGTGTCGTCGTTCGGCAAGTCGTATCACGTGACGGGCTGGCGCGTCGGCTACTGTCTCGCGCCCGCGGCGCTGACGGCCGAGATCCGCAAGGTCCACCAGTTCATGACCTTTTCCGCCGATACGCCGATGCAGATGGCCTTCGCCGAGGCGCTCGCGGACGAATCGAGCTATCTGAATCTCGGGCCGTTCTATCAGCACAAGCGCGATCTGCTCGCGGAATCGCTGAAGGGCTCGCGCTTCGAACTCTTGCCGAGCGCGGGCAGTTTCTTCATGCTGGCGCGCTACGACGCGATCTCGAACGAAAGCGACAGCGACTTCGTGCTGCGTCTGATCCGCGAGGCGCGCGTCGCGACGATTCCGCTGTCGGCGTTCTACACCGACGGCACCGACAACCGCCTGATCCGTCTTTCCTTCGCGAAGGACGACGACACGCTCGTCGAAGGCGCGCGCCGCCTTCGTTCGATCTGACGATTTTTCCGCCTTTTCTGGAGACCAACACGATGAAACTCAACCACATCGCCAGCGCATTGCTCGTCGCGTGCTCGTTCGCGAGCGGCGCGGCGCTCGCCGCCGATACGCTGCGCTTCGGCCTGGAAGCGCAATATCCGCCGTTCGAGTCGAAGTCGTCGACTGGTGAGCTGCAAGGGCTCGATATCGACGTCGGCAATGCGGTGTGCGCCGCCGCGAAGATGCAGTGCAAGTGGGTCGAGACCTCGTTCGACGGCCTGATTCCCGCGCTGCAGGGCCGCAAGTTCGACGCGATCAACTCGGCGATGAACGCGACCGAGCAGCGCCGCCAGGCGATCGATTTCACGACGGTCGTGTATCGCGTCCCGACGCAGCTCATCGCGAAGAAAGGCAGCGGGCTCGAGCCGACGTCGGCGTCGCTCAAGGGCAAGAGTGTCGGCGTGCTGCAAGGCTCGATTCAGGAGACGTTCGCGAAAGCGCACTGGGAAAACGAAGGCGTGAAGGTCGTGCCGTATCAGGACCAGAACCAGGTGTACGCGGATCTGAAGTCCGGCCGTCTCGATGCGACGCTCGTGCTCGCGCCGGCGGGACAAAGCGGTTTCCTGTCGAAGCCGGATGGCGAAGGTTATGCGTTCGCCGGCGCGCCGGTGCGCGACGACAAGATTCTCGGCAGCGGCATCGCGTACGGCGTGCGTAAAGGCGACGATGCGCTGAAGGCGAAGCTCAACGCGGCGATCGACAAGGTCAAGGCGGACGGAACCATCGACAAGTACGCGAAGAAGTATCTGGGGAATATCGATATTTCGGCGAAGTAAGGCTGCGAATGCGCGGCGGTCACGCTGCCGCGCATACCGCACATCACAGCTGGAGAAAGGCGCGGATTGCGAACTTCGCCGCGTCGAGTTCCTCGTCGGTGACCGTCTCGCCCTTGAAGGACAGTTCCCGATCGACGTGACTCCAGCTGCGAATCTGATCGACCAGTGCCACGCCGGGTCGCTTCAGGCTCGTAATCGGCACCTCGGTTTCCCATCCGCGAATGGACGAGGTGATCGGCAATCCGGTAAAGCGCCCGGTGATCTCGTTCATCACGACGTCCGAGATCACGAGCACCGCGCGATACCCGTCCTGCTCGTTCCCCTTCGATGGACCGACGTGTAGCCGCACTACGTCGCCGGCATCCGGAATCCCGTGTTTCATTCGAAACCCTCGCGCGTCGGATCTGCGGGACCGCCCCACTCGTCGCCGACGGGATCGCCGAAATCGATCTCCTCGTGCCGCTCGAGTTTGCCCTCGCGAAACTGCTGAATGAGCCGTTCGCGCGAAAAACGCCGGATCGCCCGGTGCGGCCGCACGATAACGCGGCCATCCTCGACTTCTACATGCACTTCCTGCCCCTCCTCCAAAGAAAGCTCGCTTGCGATATTCGCAGGGATGCGCACGGCGAGGCTATTGCCCCAACGTTTTAGGATTTGCTTCGGCACGACGGCTCTCCGGGACGTTGATACATATCGATACATCGATCGTATTGCCCGTAAATCAACGTGTCAACGCGTATATACATTTCTCGAAGTGATCCAACGCCTCGCCCTCGTCCGTTCGGCCGTGCAGCTTTTTTTGAGCACGGGCACACTGGCGGCTTGACCTTCTTCGGCCGCGGCGCGCCCGTCGCGATAGTGCGGCCTCGAGCATGGAAGCCGCATGAGCACGCCGACGAAGCCCGCTCCCGCCGCCGCACCGCCACCGCCGCTCGAAGGCGGCCAGCTCGTCCTCGCCACCTTCGCAGTGGCGCTCGCGACCTTCATGAACGTGCTGGATTCGTCGATCGCCAATGTCGCGATTCCGACGATCTCCGGCAATCTCGGCGTGTCCGTCAACGAGGGAACGTGGGTCATCACCGTGTTCGCCGCGTCGAACGCCGTGTCCATTCCGCTGACCGGATGGCTCACGCAGCGGCTCGGCCAGGTGCGCCTTTTCGTCGGCGCGATTCTGATGTTCGTGCTGTCGTCGTGGCTGTGCGGCCTTGCGCCGAACCTGCCGGTGCTGCTGCTCGCCCGCGTGCTGCAGGGCGCGGTGGCCGGGCCGCTGATTCCGCTGTCGCAGGCAATCCTGCTCGGCTCATATCCGAAAGAGAAAGCGTCGATGGCGCTCTCGCTCTGGGCGATGACCGCGACCGTCGGCCCGATCGCCGGCCCCGCGCTCGGCGGCTGGATCACCGACAGCTATTCGTGGTCGTGGATCTTCTACATCAACATTCCGGTGGGCCTCTTCGCCGCGGGCGTGACGTGGCTCATCTACCGCGAGCGCGAGTCGCCGACGAGGAAGGCGCCCATCGACGTGATCGGCCTTTTGCTGCTCGTCTCGTGGGTCGCGTCGCTGCAGATCATGCTCGACAAGGGGCGCGACCTGGACTGGTTCTCGTCGCCGTTGATCGTCGTGCTGGCGATCGTCGCGGCGATCGCGTTCGCCTTCTTCGTCGTGTGGGAATTGACGGACCCGAACCCCGTCGTCGATCTGCGGCTCTTCACCGGGCGCAATTTCTTCGGCGGCACGGTCGCGATTTCGGTCGCGTATGGCGTGTTCTTCGGCAATCTCGTGCTGCTGCCGCAATGGATGCAGCAGTATCTGAACTACCGCTCGGTCGATGCAGGGCTCGTCACCGCGCCGCTCGGCATTTTCGCCGTGGTGCTCGCGCCCGTGATGGGCAAGGTGCTGCCGCGCAGCGACGCGCGCATCATCGCGACGGCGGCCTTCGTCGGCTTCGCGTTCGTGTTCTGGCTGCGCTCGAAGTATGTGATCGAGATCGACACCTGGCATCTCGTGCTGCCGACGCTCCTGCAAGGCATCCCGATGGCGATGTTCTTCGTGCCGCTCACGGCGATCGTGCTGTCGGGCTTGCCGCCGTCGAAGATTCCGGCGGCCGCGGGCCTGTCGAACTTTGCGCGGGTGTTTTGCGGCGCGGTGGGCACGTCGCTCGCGGGCAATGCCTGGGATGACCGCATCGCGCTGCACCACGAGCGGCTTACCGAGCAGGCGAATATCTATAACCCGGCGTTCCTGCAATCGCTCGGGCTTTCGCAATCGGCGCTCGATGTCGGCGAGGCGCAGGCGCGCGGGATGTTCAATTTCACCGTCAACTCGCAAGCCGCGATGATGGGGCTCAACGATATCTTTCTGATCTCGGCGGTGATCTTCATTCTGATCATTCCGCTGATATGGATTACGAAGGTGGTGAAGGGTGGGGGCGGTGGAGCGGCGGGGGCGCATTGACGATTCGGGGTGCGCGCCACCGCCGAACACTCAACTCTTGGGCGTAAGAAAATAGATCGGCGTCAGGGGCATGCGAGCGCGCGCTTTATCGTCGAGCTTGCCGTAGAACTGGATCCAAAGGTCGATCAGGCGCTCGGAATCAATCAGCGTGATCTTCCGCCGCTCCTGATTGCGGGCAAACGCTTCGGCGTCGCGAGTAAATCCGCCTGTCGAGACGAAGAGGCCGACGTCGTCCTCGTTGACGATTGCGATAAATGACCGGAGGCCGTCCGTGTCAACGCGTTGTCCGACGCGCTTGACTTGAACCTTGATGCGGGGCGGACGTGTCCCGAGCGGGTCGGTGTTGGCAATGATGTCCACACCGCCATCTCTGCCCGGCGGAGAAACCCAGCCGATGTGATAACCCATGGCCCTCAGCAAATCTGCGACGAGGTCCTGAAAATCGTACGGCGGCATTTTGCGCAGATGCTGCTCGATCTCGGTCCACGCCTGCTCTTCCGCTTGTTCGAAAGTCACGCTGGTGGTCTTTTCTTCGACCTCGAGCAAGGTCTCGTTCGTCTCGCTCGGCGCGGATGTCTCTCCCGGTTGAGATGCCCGCCATTGCGCGTATAGGCGGCAGGCTTCGCGATAGAACTCGGTGGGATCTTTGAACTGCTCGGTGGCGGCCAGTCCTTCGTCCGTGACAGTCCATATTCCCTTGTGCTTGAGCATCCAACCTGCTTTCACGCAATCGACTGTTGCGAATCTCACGATCTTGTCGAAGCGTGGCGCGCCGGATGCTTCATATATTCCCGACTCGTACGCAGAAAGCGAAAAATGCCCGCGCAACTTCTCGAGCGCTAGTCCCGCTTGAATACCTTCCGGGTGGAGCCTCAGGATTTCAAATAGCTTCTTGAGAAACGCGCCCGTGCGCTGCCTCGTAATTTCTGCCATTGCTTTTTCTTGTCAATCAGACGACCGTCGTCCGCCGCACAACATTATTGCAAGTGACTCATCGGACACCAAGAAGACATCCCGAATTCTGCTTTGCGTAGCAGCGTCGACTCGCGCCGCCGGCCCGCGCATCAGTCCGGATAAAATCCGACATCAAGCACGTCTTCCATAAGCCACGGACAAACCTCGGGCAGTTCGGCGATACCGATTTCCATCTCGTTGGCCGCGAGTTGACTGGCATCGCCCCACATATCGGCGATCCAGTCTTCGTCGGCAAGCATCGGCCTCAGACTCGGCGTTTTTCTGAGCCTGCGCTCGATGGCGCCACGCTGTGTTCGAATGGTATTCGACCAACTGGTTCCGCGTCGCCCTGGCTGAAACTTCCACTTCAACAAATGCGCGAGCAGCACGGCCATCCTGCTCGCAAACTCCCTCTGCTCACTCTTGCCCACGTCCTCGATTTCCTCTGCGATATGCTCGATATCGATGGACGCAAGTTTCCCCGCACGCAGTAACGCGGCCTGTTCTTCGGCCCACGCCACCACGTCCTTCTCATAAGGTGTTCCCATCGGCTGATTCCCGTCCTCTTCCTGATTCCCGGTATCGCCGATATTAGTTTGCATTCCTTTACGCATACAGATCGTCCAGACGGCTAACCCCGCTCACTTCAACCCAAGTTCCACGCGCGAACCCGCGCCCTTGTCCTTGATATCGTCGGCGCTCATCTTCGGTGCGACGACGAAAATCCGCTTGCTGTCGATCTTGCCGTCGAAATACTCCTGCACCGCCTGCGCGCGACGCTGCGCCAGATCGCGCAACGAGCCTTCATCCACCGGCGCGTTCTTCGTCAGCGCGGCCTTCATCTCTTCATCGGGCAATGTCTTCGTCATGCCCACGAAGTTGGTCGGCTTCTTGAAGTCCGTCGATTTGTAGACCTTCGTCAGATACTTGTCGTAGTCGGCATCCGAAACCTTGATCGCGTTCCAGTCCACGCTCTCGCCGTTGCTCGACATGTCGCGCACCTTCGCGCGCTTCACCTGACTATCCACCCACGCGGCGCGCAACGCCGGTTCGTCCGTCTTCGGATCGACACGGCCTGTCACGTCCACACGCACCGAAGGCTTGTCCGTCAGCGCCTTCGCGATCGTATCGAGCTTCTTCTGCGCGGCATCGTTCAGCGTGGCCGATCCCGCGTCGAACTCGATGTAGTTGAGGTCCTCGCCGCTGCCGCCGCCGAACGCATGCGCGAGCAGCGTGAACGGCGCGGTCACCGCCTTCTGCACGAGGTTCAGAATGGCCTGCCACACCAGCCCGCCGATCGAAAACTCCGGATTATCCAGCGAGCCGGAAATGGGAATGTTCACATCGATCTCGCCGCGCGAGTTCTTCAGCAGCGACACGGCCAGCCGCACCGGCAGCTTCGTCGCGGTCGGATTGTCGATGTGATCGCCGAAGGTCAACTGATCGATGAACAGATGGTTGTTCGCCGTGAGCTTGTTGTCGGCGAGCATGTAATGCAGATCGACGTTGAGCTTGCCCTTCGTGATCGGATAGCCCGCGTATTTCGACGAATACGGCGTGAGGTTGGTCAGCTCGACGCCGTGTGCGCTCGCCGTCAGATCGAGCGCGGGCTTCTCGATCAGCGGATTGACCTGACCCTTGATCGACACCGGCCCGTTCGCTGCGAGCTTCGCCGATACATCGACGGGCGCGGGCGTCGTCGAATGCGTGCCGAACGCGCCGATCGTGCCGTTGATCGCGACGAGATTCGCCGTGTAGTTCGGCTTGATGAAGTTGTCGGTGTAGCTCACGCGGCCGTTCTGCAGCACGAGCTGACCGAAACGCATATTGACCGGCGGCGCGGACTGCTCCGCGGCCTTCGCGGGCGATGAAGCGGGCGCGGGCACCTCCGCGGTCTTGGTCTTCTCCTTCGTGACCGGCTGCGTGGTGCCGCTTTCGTTCGCCACCACGCCCTTCAGGTTCAGCCGCCCTTGCGAATCCAGCAGCACGCGGCCATAGAAATTCGCGAAGGTCACGCGCGCCGCCTCGACATCCGTGCCGCGCTCGCCGTAGTTCACTTTCACGTTCGAGAGGCCGAGCAGCTTCCAGCCCGCGAAGCGGTCGTTCGTGAGCTTGTCGATCATGCGCACGTCGGTGAGAGACACGTCGCCCTTGTACGTGGCGGCGAGCGTCTTGCCGCTGCCCGACATCGCGACATCGCCGTTCGCGTTCAGATACGCGCTCTGCACGTCGACGTTGAGCTTGTCGCCGAAATACGGCTCGAACGCGGACGCGTCCACCTGGTCGCCCTTCACGTGCAGCGCGAGCTTCAGCGGACTGACCGTGACATTGCCGCCGATCGCGAGCGCGCCCTTCCCGTTCAACGTGAGCTTGCCGTCGACGGCGAGCGGCTTCGTCAGATCGTCGCTGAACTGCTTCACGCTCACCGCGAGCGGCGCGACGCGCAGCTTGAGCGGCCGCGCGGGCGTTTCGTCCGTGATATTGGCCGATGCATCGGCGAGCGAAATCTGTCCGATCTGATAACGCCACGCCGGCCCCGCCGCCTGCGCCTTCTGGATCTTGCGCGTCGCGGTCTGCTCGGGCGCGGCCTCGTGCGGACCGGCGAGCGCGGCGAGATCGATGCTGCCGTCCTTGCGGCGCGTCGCATCGAGCGCGAGGCCGCTCAGTTGCACGCTGTCGAGCGCGGCGTTGCGGCCGGGCACGTCGATCTTGCCGATCTTCGCCACCGCCGACGCGAGCTTGATCGGCGCGCTTCCGCCCACATCAGGCACGAGCGTGAGCGCATCGAGTTGCACATCGCCCGCGCCGACCTGAACGCCGCCTTCCGGCTTGCTCCAGTCGACGGACACCGGCAGATTCGCGCCGAGCGTGCCGCTCGTCACGCGCGCGGCCATCACGTTCGCGAGATACGGTTGAAACGGCGACAGCGCGAGCGCCTTCAACGCGAGCTTCGTGTCGGCGGTTTTCGCGGCGAGCGTCACGCTGCCCGATGCATCGAGCGCGCCGCCCTTGTCGAACGCGGTCTTGAGCGTGTATTTCGCGGGCGTCTTCGCGAGCGTCGAGAAGCCGTCGAGCGTCACCGCGATACCTGTGAGCGCGCCTTGCACGCGCGCTTTCAGCAACTGGTCGTCGAGGCCGATCCTGCCGTCGCTGATGGCCAGATGGCGGATGGCGAGGTCGAGCGGCGGCATCTCCTTCTTCGCATCGTCCGCCTTCGTTTGCGCCTGCGCCGGCGCGGGCCCGGCGAGCTTCTGCACGTTCAGCACGCCGGACGGATCGCGCGCGAGATGCACGTCCGGGTTCGACAGCGTGATTTCATCGAGATGGTAAATATCGCGCAGCGGCTCCGCGTTCGCGATCTTCACATGCAGCGCGCGGGCGGCGACGAGCGGCGCGTTCGCTTTATCCGTGACGGCAAGATCGGCGAGATCGGCAGTGCCGTCGATGCGGATCGTCGGCGTATCGCCCGAGATCGCGAAGCGCACGTTGAGGTCGGTCGAGAGCTTGCCGCTCTTCACCGCGACGGGCACCGAAGCCGGCGCGTAGGACGCCATCTGCGGCACGTCGAGGCCGTCGAGCGACAGCGCGACTTCCGATTCGCGCGACTGCGAGAACGGCTTCGTGCGGCCCTTCACGACGAGCGGCGAGCCGTCGATGCGCGCCTGCAGCAGCGGCGTCACGAAGATATCGGTGGCGGAAGGCAGCGTCGCGATGAACGGAATGCCGAGCGCGAAGCGATCGATCACGTGCTTTGCCTTCAGAAGCCTGTCATCGAACGTGATCTGGCCGTTCTCGAGCCGGATGTTCGACACCGAGAAGCGCGCGGGCTTGTCCGAAGGCGGCGACGATGGCGTCGAGAATTTCGCGATCAGATCGGAGAAATTGAAATGCTCGCCGTCGAAGCGCACGACACTGATGCGCGGCGAATCGATCTTCACTTCGTTGACGACCGGCGCGAGCCTGAAGACCGACGACCACGACGTACGCACGACGAGCCGCGACACATCGACGAAGCTGCCCGGACTGCCCGGCGCCTTCGCGAGATTCGCGGGCGACTCGCCGATATGCACGTCATTGGCTTCGAGATCGAGCGTGTAGGGATTGAGCGAAATGCGCCCGATGCTGACGGGCCGGTCGAGCTGCTTCGAGATCTGCTGCTCGGCGATATGCCGGACGACCGGCGGCGCGACGAAAAACCCGAGCACGCCGATGACGAGTATCGCGATGAGCACGCCGATGAAGATGCGCCGCGTGCGACGCGCATGCACGACGCCGCGCAGTGTCTGGCCGGCGGAGGCAAGAGAAGACTTGGTGATGCTTGACATTCGATGCGCGGCGACGAGCCGCCCGTATGAGCGCCGCCCGAGCTTCGCCGTCCTGGGAAAGATGATGTCCGAGTATACGACGGCAAGGCGCGCAAACGTTATGCCATACGTGCATCAAAAGCATGAAGGCCGCGAAAAAACGCGGCCTTCATGTTTCGATTCGCTGCTTTCGTGCAGCCGGCTCACTGCCGCTCGACGGGCGGCGGCGCCCACGAGCCATCGCTCGCCTGCGACTTCGGCGCGTAGAGACGCATCGCGATCTGGAATTCGCCTGCCGGCGCGGGCAGCCAGTTCGATGCCTGCGCGCGTGCCGGCGGCTTCGCCGACACGATCACGTCGACGGAGCCATCGCGATTCTTCCTGAGACGATCGCGATCGGACAGCGACAGACGCGGGAGCTTCCCGTCCGCGAGCACGCCGTCCTTCGTGTAGGCCGTGATCGTCCAGAAGCCGCGCACCGGCGGAAGCTGGTCCGGCGCGAAGTGCAGCGTGTACTGGTTCGCACCGTTGAGCGGGTGGCCTTCGCTGTCCACGCGCGCGACGGGCTTCACCTCGCCTTCCTTCGTGCTCGTCGCGGTCTGCTGGCGCGCGAGATACGCGCGCAGCGTGTAGTCCGTGCCATAGACGCCGACGCCATCGGTGAACCAGGTCCAGCCATGCTTCGTGATCGCGTTCGACGGCACCGTCGCCAGGCGCTCGCGCGCATCGGCGAGGCCCGAATCGAGCAGCGGCGCATCGGTCTTCTGGAACTGCACCGGCTCGCCGGGCTTCACGCCGAGTTCGGCGAGCTGGCTCATCGCGTGGCTGTCGTCAGTGGCGGCGGGATTGTCGTCGAGCGAGCGGGCGAGGCGCGCGAAGAACGCGTTCGCATCGAGCGCCTCGGCCTGCGCGCCCGGCGTGGCGGCCGCGAGCGCGTCGGAAAGCGGCGGCACCGCGGGCTGCTTCGCGCTGTTCGCGCCCCACGCGCCGGCGACGACGGGCGTCGGATCCGACACGGAACCTTTCTCGGGCGTGAGCGTGTCAATGCGCATCGCGGTCTGCAGCTTGCGCGCCTCCTGCACGTCGCGCGGGCCGTTCACGCGCACGCGCACCGACAGCCACACATAGCGCGTGCGCGTCTCGACGCGCGTCGCGTTGGCGGGCAGCGTGCCGGTCCAGCCCGCGGGCACGAACGCGATCAGCTGCATCTTCGGATACGGCGTCGTGTCGGCGCTGGAATAGAGCGCGTTGGTCCACGCATCGAACGCGCGGGCGTCGAGATAGCGGCCGCGCGGCGCGGCGGGCAGCGAGACGATCACGGGATCGGCGGAGACATCGAGCCACGCGGACGATTCGAGCGTGTCGACGCTCGGCGATCCGGCCGCGCCCACGGGCGGCAGCGCGTTCGCATGACGGAAGGTATTGAGCGGCGCCAGGCCGGGCTGCCCGGCGCGGCCGCTCGCGCGCTCGCGCGCGATATCGGTGGCGACGAGCGGAAAGCCGAACGTATAGGCATCGGCGACCTGGTTTTTCACCCAGCCGGCGGTGCTGGGCGCTTTCGCTTCGGGCGCCTTCGTGGCGCAGCCGGCCAGAACGGCCATGCCCGCGAGGCTCGCGCTCATCCAGATCGCGGCATCGCGCGGGAGCGTCCAGCGTCGGTTGTTCTTCATTCGAATTTGAAATCCGGTTTTCTTTCGATTGGGTTGCCGGCAGATCGACAGGCGTATCGACGGCCGGCAGGCTCGCGAGCGGGTTCATCGCCGCATCGGGGCCCCAGGCGGCGCACCGCGAGCATGATGTCGAAGTTCGGGTTTTAACTTATCCGCTGACTATAGGCAAGCGAAGCGCACAAAAGCTTGCCGACGTTTCGAAGAATGCACCAGATGCCGCCTAAAAGCACGGTATGACGTGCATTCCGCGTCTCGCGTAACATCGGCTCGTAGCATTCGATGGTCCAACCTTTACGAGTCCGCCCGATGTATTTGCCCGCCCATTTCGAAGAAAACCGCGCGGAAGCCCTGCACGCGCTAATCGCCGCGCATCCGTTCGGCGCGCTCGTCACGCACGGTCCCGATGGTCTCGACGCGAATCACGTGCCGTTCGAGTTCGACGCCGCCGCGGGCGAGCACGGCACGCTGCGCGCGCATGTGGCGCGGGCGAATCCGGTGTGGCGCGACGTCCGGACCGGCGCGGACGTGCTCGTGATCTTCCAGGGCGAGCACGGCTATATCTCGCCGACGTTCTATCCGAGCAAGCAGGAGACACATCGCCAGGTGCCGACGTGGAACTATCTCGTCGTCCACGCCCACGGCCGCATCACCGTGCGCGACGACGAAGCCTACGTGCGCGGCGTCGTCGCGCGGCTCACGCGCAAGATGGAAGCGGGCGAGCGCGCGCCGTGGAAGATGGGCGACGCGCCGCGCGATTTCATCGATCAGATGCTCTCGGCGATCGTCGGCATCGAGATTGAGGTGACGCGGCTCGTCGGCAAGGCGAAGCTGTCGCAGAACAAGTCCGACGCCGATCGCATCGGCGCCGTGAAGGGCCTGCGCGAGCGCGGCGGCGACGCGGCCGATGCGCTCGCCGACGCCATGGCCGGCGCGCTGAACGGCGCGCCGCGCGACTGATTGCGCGACTGATTGCGCGATCGCACGGCGCCGTTCGCGCCGCGCTTGACCTTCCAATCATTGGAAGGCCGATACTGGTGTCCGTGAGGGATCTTCGCGATCCCGGCCAGACCGGAGCGTTTCAGCATGTCCACAGCATCGACCGACAATCCCAGAACCGCGGAGCTCGCCGTGAGCGGCATGACGTGCGCGTCGTGCGTCGCGCGCGTCGAAAAAGTGCTCAGGCGCGTGCCCGGCGTCGAGAGCGTCGCAGTGAATCTCGCCACCGAAAAGGCGACCGTGCACGCGAGCGCCGCCGTCACCGACGATCAGCTCGTCGCGGCGATCGCGAAAGCGGGCTACGAAGCCGCGCCGATTCTTCCCGAAGCGCCGCCCGCCGCCCCGGCTTCGGCCTCGCAGGCGTTCGATCGCGAGCTCGCGTCCGTCGTCGTTTCCGCCCTGCTGACGTTGCCGCTGCTCGTGCCGATGTTCGGCGCGACGCTGAACCCGTGGCTGCAGCTCGCGCTCGCGAGTGTCGTGCAGTTCGGTTTCGGCGCGCGCTTCTATGTCGGCGGTTATCGCGCCGTGCGCGCGTTCGCGGGCAACATGGATCTGCTCGTCGCGCTCGGCACGTCGGCGGCGTGGGGCCTGTCCGTCTGGCAGATGTTCGCGCACGGCGGCATGACGGAGCATCTGTTCTTCGAGGCGTCGGCGGTCGTCATCACGCTGGTGCGCTTCGGCAAATGGCTGGAGGCGCGCGCGAAACGCCAGACCACCGACGCGATCCGCGCGCTCAACGCGCTGCGGCCGACCCGCGCGCGCGTGCGCGATCGAAACGATCCGGCGCGCGAGCGCGACGTGGCGCTTGCGGACGTGCGCGTCGGCGATATCGCCATCGTGCGGCCAGGCGAGCGCGTACCGGTGGACGGCATCGTGCGCGAGGGCCGCACGCACATCGACGAATCGCTGATCACGGGCGAAAGTCTGCCCGTGGCGAAAGAACCGGGCGCGCGCGCGACCGGCGGCTCGATCAACGGCGAAGGCGTGATCGCGATCGAAACCACGGCGATCGGCGCGGAAACGACGCTCGCGCGCATCATCCGGCTCGTCGAATCGGCGCAGGCGGAGAAAGCGCCGATCCAGCGGCTCGTCGATCGCGTGTCGGCGGTGTTCGTGCCGGCGATTCTCGCGATCGCGTTCGTCACGCTCGCCGGCTGGCTGCTGCACGGCGCGGACGTCGAAACGGCGCTGCTGAACGCCGTCGCGGTGCTCGTGATCGCGTGCCCGTGCGCGCTCGGCCTCGCGACGCCGACCGCGATCATGGCCGGCACCGGCGTCGCGGCGCGTCAGGGCATTCTCATCAAGGACGCGCAGGCGCTCGAAGAGGCGCATGCGATCAAAATCGTCGCGTTCGACAAGACCGGCACGCTGACCGTCGGCAAGCCGAGCCTCGTCGCGTTCGATGCGGCGCCGGGCCAGGATCGCGACCAAGCGCTCGGGCTCGCCGCCGCCGTGCAGCGCATGAGCGAGCATCCGCTGGCGAAGGCCGTCGTGGCCGTCGCGAACGACGCGCCGCGTTTCGATGCGAGCGCCGCGCGGGCGGTCGCGGGGCGCGGCGTCGAGGCGAGCGTCGGGGCGCGGCGCATCGCGATCGGCAGCGCGCGGTGGCTCGCGGAACTGAATCTCGACGTGCCGCCGACGCTCGCCGCGCGCGCCCGCGAACTCGAAGCGCAAGGGAACACGATCTCGTGGCTGATCGATCTCGACGGCGCCGTGCTCGCGCTGCTCGCGTTCGGCGATACGGTCAAGCCGACGGCGCGCGCCGCCATCGAACGGCTCGCGCGAATGGGCGTCAAGAGCGCGCTCGTCACGGGCGACAACGAAGGCAGCGCGCAGGCCGTCGCGCGGGCGTTGGGCATTCCGCCGGATCTCGTGTTCGCGCAGACGCTGCCCGACGACAAGGCGCGCGTCGTCGGGCAACTGAAGGCATCGGGCAAAGGCATCGTGGCGATGGCCGGCGACGGCATCAACGACGCGCCCGCGCTCGCCGCCGCCGATGTCGGCATTGCGATGGCGAGCGGCACCGATGTCGCGATCGAGGCGGCCGGCCTCACGCTGATGCGCGGCGATCCGGCGCTCGTCGCGGACGCGATCGACATCTCGCGGCGCACGTACCGCAAGATCCAGCAGAACCTCTTCTGGGCGTTCGTCTACAACCTGATCGGCATTCCGCTCGCGGCGGCAGGCTGGCTCGATCCGATGTTCGCGGGCGCGGCGATGGCGTTCTCCAGCGTGAGCGTCGTGACCAACGCGCTGCTGCTGCGCACGTGGCGCGCTCAGGCGGGCGCGGTGGACGAAGCGCGCGCCGGCAAGCCGATCACGCGGCCGGCGTAACGCGCGTCCTTGGCGGCGACGGTCGGCTCGGCGGCGATGCGCGCGGCGATGTCCTCATCGAACGATGCGGACTTCGGCGCGCCGCTCGAATCGATGTGCATCAACATCTGTTCGCACGCGGACACCGGGTCCGCGGCATCGCCCTCGAACATCTCCATATATAGATGGATGCGTTTCCTGTCGTGCGCGATCACCCGCCATTCGACGCGCACCGCCGCGCCCTCCTTGATCTCGCGCAGATAGCTGATGTGCGCTTCGAGCGTGTAGAGCGTGCGCTGGCGCGCGCGGCGGCCCGCCTCGTCGAGACCGATGCGGTCCATGAACGCATCGGTCGCGAGGCTGTAGATCAGCATGTAGAACGCATCGCGCAGATGGCCGTTGTAGTCGACCCATTCCGGCTTGACCGTGTCGCGATAGCTCATCGTGGTTCCTCGTCGTTCCGTTAGTCTTCGATGCCGTGACGCGCCTTCGCGGCGGCGATCGCCTCGATCACGCTCGCGATGCAGTCGTCGCGATACCGCTCCAGCTCCTTGATGCCGCGCCCGTTCGTCTGCTTCGACGTGCCGTCGACCACGCGGTCGATGAGTTCGTCGGTCAGTTTCGGCGCGACGAGTTTCGTCCACGGCAATTCGAGCGCGGGGCCGAACTGCTGCATGAAGTGTCGCATGCCCGCTTCGCCGCCTGCCAGCGTGTACGTGAGGAACGTGCCCATGAACGACCAGCGGATGCCCGCGCCGTAACGGATGGCGTCGTCGATCTCGCCGGTCGTGGCGACGCCCTCGTTCACGAGATGCAGCGCCTCGCGCCACAGCGCTTCGAGCAGCCGGTCCGCGATGAAGCCCGGCACTTCCTTTCGCACGCGCAAGGGCCGCATGCCGATGGATGCATAGAAGCTCATCGCCGAGTCGATCGCATCGCCTGACGTCTTGTCGCCGCCGAGCACTTCGACGAGCGGCAGCAGATACACCGGATTGAACGGATGCCCGACGACGCAGCGTTCCGGATTCACGGCGCGCGCGTAGAAATCGCTCGGCAGGAGGCCCGACGTCGACGACGCGATGATCGCATCCGGCTTTGCCGCGCGGCTCACGCGCTCGTGCAGCGCGAGCTTCAGATCCTCGCGCTCGGGCGCGCTTTCCTGGATGAAGTCCGCATTGGCGACGCATTCCTCGACGGTCTCGACGAAGCGCAACCTTTGCTGCGACGCGCCTTCGGCCAAGCCGACGCGTTCCAGCGCGGGCCACGCATTCGCGACGTTCGCGCGAAGCTGCGCCTCGGCGCCGGGCGCGGGATCCCACGCGGTGACGTCGAGTCCATGCGCGAGAGCGCGCGCCACCCAGCCGCTGCCGATCACACCCGCGCCGAGCGCGGCGAATTGCTTGACTTGCATGTCGTGATGTCCTTGTTGGTTCAGGCGAATTGTTCGAGCGCGCGCTTTTCGAGCAGGCGTTCCCCGCGCGGCGGCAAGCCGAGCTTTTTGCGTCCTTCGGCGGGCGTGAGCGCGCGTGCGCCCAGTCGTTCAATGATTTCCACCGCGCGCTGCACGAGCGAGCCGTTCGTCGCGTGCACGCCGCGATCGAGCCACAGGTTGTCTTCGAGACCGACGCGCACGTGGCCGCCGAGGAGCATCGCTTGCGCGACCATCGGCATCTGCATGCGGCCGATGCCGAAGCCGGCCCAGTGCGCGCCGGGCGGGAGGTTGTCGACCATGGCTTTCATCGTGCCGGTGTCGGGCGGGGCGCCCCATGGAATGCCCATGCACAGTTGAAAGAGCGGCGGGTTATCGAGCAGGCCTTCTTTCAGCAGTTGATTCGCGAACCAGAGGTGGCCCGTGTCGAAGATCTCGAGTTCCGGCTTCACGCCGAGTTCCTGGATGCGTTTGGCGCCGGCGCGCAGTTGCGCGGGCGTCGAGACGTAGATGTAGTCGCCGTCGCCGAAATTGAGCGTGCCGCAGTCGAGCGTGCAGATTTCGGGGAGCAGATCTTCGACGTGGGCGAGGCGCGTCAGGCCGCCGACGAGGTCGGTGCCCTTGCCGAAGCGCATCGGGTCTTCGCCCGGGCCGATTTCGAGGTCGCCGCCCATGCCGGCGGTCAGGTTGATGATGACATCGACGTCCGATGAGCGGATGCGGTCTACGACCTCGCGGTATAAGGCCGGGTCGCGGCTGGGTCTTCCGGTGTTCGGGTCGCGGACGTGGCAGTGGGCGACGGTGGCGCCCGCTTTTGCCGCTTCTATCGCCGCTTCGGCTATCTGCTTTGGGGTTACGGGGATCGCGGGATGCCGGCCTGTGGTGTCGCCGGCGCCCGTCACTGCGCACGTTACTATCACTTCGTAGTTCATCTCTTTCCTCTGGTTTGTTAGGGTTCCTGCTTGTTTGGTTCGCTTGTGCTTCTATGGACTTCCTGTTTTCCTGTCGGTCTATTTGCTCTGCCCCTGTGCGGGGCGGCAGTCACTTTCTTTGCTGCTGCAAAGAAAGTAACCAAAGAAACAGCTATCCCCATCCAAAGTACTTCACACCGGCCCCGGCACAGAAACACTCTCGTGGTCCGGCAGTAGCGAGTGCCCTCATAGGCCTAACCGGGCTTGGATCGCGCACGGTCTGACACATCGCGCCGCTTAACTGACTGGTAAGGCGCAATATAGCTCCGGCCCGCTGCGCGGCCGACCGGTCAATCGGGGATGCGCTCGCTTCTTTGCTAACGCTTCCATCTCACTGCATTTGTGATTCGTTGGTGTCCCTCGCATACCCTTCGGCAGCGCGTAGCGCTGTGCCGGAACTCTTTGGTGCTGAACCAGCGCGCTATAACTTCTAGCTTGTCAGACCGTGCGCGGTCCAAGCCCGGTTAGACCTACGAGGGCACTCGCTACTGCCGGACCACGTGCAATCTTCTGTGCCGCGGCCGGCATGAAGTGCTTAGGCTGGGGATAGCTGTTTCTTTGGTTACTTTCTTTGCAGCAGCAAAGAAAGTGACTGCCGCCCCGCATAGGGGCAACGCTAATAAACCAACACGAAAACAGGCAGTCCATAGAAGCCCAAGCAAACCAACCAGTTCCTCCCCCCATCACAGCCCCAAATACTGCCGAACGGCCGGAAGCCCATCCTTCCCATCCACAGTCTTCACGCCTGCGAGCCAGGCATCCAGCACCTGTGGGTTCTTCTTCAGATAAGCCTTCGCCGCTTCCGCAGGCCGTTCCTTCTTCATCACCGGCTCCATCAACCGATTCTCGAGATCAGTCGTAAAGCGAAGATTGGAAACAAGCTTCCCCGCATTCGGACAACGCGTCAGAAAATCCGTATTCGTCAGCGTATAAACGCGCGCCTCGCCATAGTTCGGTCCGAAAACCTCATCGCCGCCGGAGAGATAGTTGATCTTCATCTGGATGTTCATCGGATGCGGCTCCCAGCCGAGAAACACAACCGGCTTCTTCTCGCGGATCGCGCGCTCGACCGTCACCAGCATCCCCGCCTCGCTCGACTGCACGAGCTTGAATCCGCCAAGCCCGAACTGGTTCGTGTCGATCATCTTCTGAATCTTCGCGTTCGCGCTGCTGCCAGGCTCGATGCCGTAGATCGTGCCGCCCAGCTCGTCGCGATGTTTCGCGATATCCGCGAACGTCTTGATGCCGGCATCGTAGGCATAGCTCGGCACCGCGAGCGTCGCCTTCGCGCCCGACAGATTCGGCGGTTCGAGCTTCTGGATGCTCTTCGATTCGAGGAACGGCTCGACCGCCTTCTGCTGCACCGGCCACCAGTAACCGAGCGACACGTCGATCTGCTTGCTCTTCAGGCCCGCCAGCGAAATCGGCACCGACGCGACCGTCGTCCGCGGCGCATAGCCGAGCCCCTCGAACACGATCGATGCAAGCGCGGTCGTCGACGTAATGTCGGTCCAGCCGATATCGACGAAGCGCACGGTGCGGCAGCTCGCGTCCTCCGTGCCCTCCGCGTGAGCGCCCTGCGCCGCGGCGAACACCGCGCACGTCCCGGCGAAAAGCAGTTTCGAAATCAGGCGATGTCTCATGTCTCGCATTCCAGTCAGGGTTGAGTCGTTGCGCCGATTCGGGCGCCGGCGTGCATACAAAGTACCGCCGCATAAAGGCGCCCGAACGCCCGCTTGCGACCGCGACTTGACTGCCTGCGACCTGTCCCCGATCTCGTTTCAGACCGGCGCTGGAATGCGCGCGCAAGCGTGTGTACGCCGATTGAAAGATGCGCAGGGATGCAATCGATGTCCATTGCCGCCATTCGCTCTCCAGAGCACGCATGCAGTGGATCGTGCAAGGTCAATCTTTGCCGAAACGCCACGGTCTCTGTGGTTATTCGCACATTGGAAGGATTTCGAGCGCTGTAACCTCCCGAGCAGAGGGATACGCTTGCCTCGGCAACGGCACGACCACGGGAAAGACAAAGGTCTGCCGCGATACCTGTCGAGTACACGCCATTCAGAACACGTCGCCCAGAGATCAAAGGTGCCAGAAAATGGACCGTCAAGACGCCATTCGAGAGCGTGCGCAACTGTATGCGCGCGAACCGCTGTTTCAGCCGCCCCACGAGCAGGTCCGTGCATCGCGCATGACGGCCTTTACACAGATCTTCGAAAAAGTCGCCGGTGAGCGTTTCGCCAGCTATTCGGAATTACATGCTTATTCGGCGCGTGAATACCGGCAATTCTGGAAATGCTTTCTCGAATCGGCGCGCGATCTCGAATGGTCGGGATCGGATGAACCGGTCTGTATCGGCAGTCAATGCGAAACCGCGCGGTTTTTTCCGAAAATCGAATTGAATTACGCCGAGAATCTGCTCGGCAAACGCATCGCGCCCGACGACGCGCCCGCGCTCACCTCGTGCTACGCCGACGGCCGCCGCATCGCGTACACGCGCGGCGAACTGCGCGAGCGCGTCATGCGTCTCGCGCAGACGCTCTCCGACCTTGGCCTGGAAGAGGGCGACCGCGTCGTCGCGATCATGCGCAACGACGGCGACGCGATCACCGTCGCGCTCGCCGTGACCGCGCTCGGCGCGACGCTGTCCACCGCCGCGCCGGAAAACGGCGTGCAGGCGATCCTCGATCGCTTCGCGCCGCTCGACCCGAAGATGATGTTCGCCCACACGATGCAGCGCCCGTTCGACACGGGCGGCTCCATCTCGGGGCACGTCGCCGCGGTGGCCGCGCAATTGCCGTCGCTGACGGACATCGTCTGCCTGGACGAGACGGATCTGCCGAGCTCGGTGACGCAGCGCCAGCACGAACTGCGCGCGCTGATCGGGCGTGGCGACGCGCAGCGCTTCACGTGGCGGCGCTTCGCGTTCAATCATCCGCTCTTCATCATGTTTTCGTCGGGCACGACGGGCAAGCCGAAATGCATCGTGCACGGCGCGGGCGGCACGCTGCTCGAACACGTGAAGGAGCATCGCCTGCACAGCGACTTCGGCCCCGGCGACAAGCTCTTCTTCCACACGAGCTGCTCGTGGATGATGTGGAACTGGCAGATGTCGGTGCTCGCGTCGGGCGTCGAGATCGTCACCTACGACGGTCCGGTCGCGGCCGTCGACACGCTCTGGCGCCTTATCGCCAGAGAGCACGTGACCGTCTTCGGGACGAGCCCCGCCTATCTGAAGATGAGCGAGGACGCGGGCATCGAACCGGGCACGCAGCTCGATCTGTCCGCCCTGCGCGCGATGATGTCGACAGGCGCCGTGCTCTACGACTCGCAATTCCAGTGGGTCCGCGACCACGTGAAGCCGCTGCAGATGCAATCGATTTCGGGCGGCACGGACATCATCGGCTGCTTCGTGCTCGGCAATCCGAATCTGCCCGTCTATGCAGGCGAAGCGCAGTGCAGGAGCCTCGGCCTCGACGTGCAGGCGTTCGATCAGGGCGCGAGCACGATCATGCCGGGCGAGCTCGTGTGCACGAATCCGTTCCCGTCGCGGCCGCTCGGCTTCTTCGGCGACGACGACGGCTCGCGCTTTCACAAGGCTTACTTCGCCGCGAACGAAGGCGTGTGGACGCACGGCGATGTCATCGAGTTCTCGCCGGAAGGCTCCGCGCGGCTGCACGGCCGCAGCGACGGCGTGCTGAACGTGCGCGGCATCAACGTGAGCCCGGGCGAGATTTACCGCATCCTGAGCGGGATCCACGAGATCCGTCACGCGATGGTCGTGCCGCAGACGGGCGCCAACGCCGGCGACGCGGGCCAGCGCATCGTGCTGCTGCTCGTGCTGCGTCCGGGCGCGCAACTGAACGCGGCGCTCGCCGCGCGCGTGCGCCGCGACCTCACGCGCCAGGGATCGTCCGCGCTCGTGCCGGACGTCATCGTGCAGGTCGACGGCCTGCCGGTCACGCACAACAACAAGCCTTCCGAAGCCGCCGCCCGCGATGCGGTCAACGGCCTGCCCGCGCGCAACGTGTCGTCGCTCGCGAACCCGGAATGTCTGGATCGGATCCGCGAGCATCCGTCGCTCACGCGGGCGAAGCGCGAGCTGCCTGCGCCGGGCGAGTCGGTGGAAGAGATCGAGGCGTATCTGTGCGCGTTGTGGGAGCAGCATTTCTGCTTCTCGCCGATCGGACGAGACGACAACTTCTTCGAGCTCGGCGGCCATTCGCTGCTCGCGGCGCACATGCTCACCGACGTCCAGCGCGCGACCGGGCGCACGCTGCCGCTTTCGACGATGATCGTCGCGCCGACCATCGCACGGCTCGCCGGCGTCCTCGCCGCCGAGCCCGGCACGGTCGCCGGAAACTCCACGCTCGTGCAGATGCGCGCAGGCAGCGGCCGGCCGCTCTTCATGGTGCACAGCATCACGGGCTCGGTGATGGAGTGCCTGACGCTCGCGGGGATGCTGCAGAACGAGCGGCCCGTCTACGGCCTTCAGGCGCTCGGCCTCGACGGCGACGAAGCGCCCCAGCACAGCGTCGAAGCGATGGCGCGGGTCTATGTGGCGCGCATGCGCGAGGTGCAGCCGAACGGGCCGTATGCGCTCGTCGGCTACTCGTTCGGCGGCCTGATCGCGTTCGAGATCGCGCAGCAGCTCGTCGCGGCGGGCCAGAAGATCGAGATGCTCTGCCTGCTCGATACTTACGTCAACGAGCGCTTCCTGCCGTTTGCGCACTGGTCGCGCTATCAGGCGAACGTGGTCGCGGACCGGCTGCGCGAACTCCGATCGCTCGCGCCGCACGCGCGTATCGGCTACATGCTCGGCAAGGCGGCCGCGATCACCGATCGCGTGCGCATGCGCCTGGGCAGACAGGCGCACAGGCCCTCGTCGGGCGCGGCGGACCTGCCGCCCGTGCTTCAGCGCGTGCGCGAATCGATGCGCGTCGCGATGACGACCTACCGGCCGCGCCTCTACAAGGGCGGTCCGATCGTCTACGTGCGCGCGACGATGCTCGACGGGCAGCACGCCGATCCGCTGCCCGTGTGGCAGCGCGTCGCGAAGCACGGCCTGCGGATCATGCTGATCGACGGCAAGCACACCGATCTCGTCGTCGAGCCGCATCTCGCCACCGTCGCGCAGACGGTCACGAACGCGCTTTCCGCCGCCTGAACGGTCATTCGCTCCGGTATCCGGTCCGGCCGCCCTACGGGGCGCGCCGGATTGCGCGCGCATGCTGCACTTGCTAGCGTGGACGGCTCGTTCATCGACCCGCCTTTATCGATCGATCCGATGTCCGCTCCCCACGATTTCCACTTCCTGCTGCTGCCCGAGTTCTCGTCGATCGGCTTCATGTCCGCGATCGAGCCGCTGCGCGTCGCCAACCGCTTCGCGGGCGAGCTGTATCGCTGGCACATTCTGTCCGTCGACGGCGGGCCGGTCGCCGCGAGCAACGGCATCACGCTCAACGCGGAACACGCGTTCGATCAGGTCAGCGATGCGCGCACGGTGTTCGTCGTGTCGGGCTTCGAGCCGCTTTCGGGCTACTCGCGCGCCATCGCCGACTGGCTGCGGCGTCTCGATCGCGCCGGCGCGACGCTCGGCGGCATCGACACCGGCAGCTTCATCCTCGCCGAAGCCGGGCTGCTGACGGGCAAGCGCGCGACACTGCACTGGGAAGCGGCGGCGGCCTTCGCCGAGCGCTATCCGGGCATCGAGACGAGCCAGGAGCTCTTCGAGATCGACGTGCGGCGCATCACGTGCGCGGGCGGCACGGCGTCCATCGACATGATGCTCGACCTGATCGCGCGCGAGCATGGCGCGAGCCTCGCCGCGCAGGTGTCGGAGCAGTTCGTGCTGGGGCGCATCAGGCAGCGCTCGGATCATCAGCGTCTGCAGATCGCCGCGCGCTACGGCATCCACAACCGCAAGCTGATCCAGGTGATCGAGCTGATGGAGCAGAACATGGAAGAGCCGTTGTCGCCCGATGCGCTCGCGGAATCCATCGGCGTGACGCGGCGTCAGCTGGAGCGGCTCTTCTGCGCGTCGCTGAAGGACACGCCGACGCACTTCTATCTCGGCCTGCGCCTCACGCGCGCACGCGAGCTGCTTCAGCAGACCGATATGTCGATTCTCGCGGTATGCGTCGCGTGCGGCTTCGAATCGCCATCGCATTTCTCGCGCACGTATCGCGTGCGCTTCAACACGAGCCCGCGGCAGGACCGCAGCGCATTGCGCGCCGTGGCCCCCGCGCGGCTCGCCGCCGCCTAGAACGAATGGCGCATGCCGACGCGCACATCGGCCTGCGTATTCGACGACGAAGGCGTGAAGCTGTAGCCGATCACCGCATCGATCGGGCCGGACGCGCGCAGATAGTCGCCGGAGACGTACACGTCCGTGCGCTTCGAAAGCAGATAGTGCAGGCCGAGCGAGCCCTGATTCCAGTGATTGCCCTCGAAGCGCGTGTGCTGATAGCCGCCGTAGAGGCTCAGATCGGGCATGAAGCTGTATGACGCGCCGCCTTCATACACCTGCATGTGCGATGTCTGGCCGAGGCCCTTGATCGTCGTGTACGTGAAGTTTCCCGACAGCATCAGATTGCCGATGGTCCACGCCGCGCCCACGGCGAACGCGCCCTGCTTGTCGACGGGAAACGGGTTCGCGCTGTAGAGATCGGTGACGGCGCCCGTCGCCGGATCGACGGACACGGTCGGCTGTCCGAGGAAGGTGCGCGCGCCGATCATCGCGTAGGGATCGAACGCATAGATGCCGTTGGGGTTGTTCAGCTGCGTGTACGCCGCGCCCATGTTGAACGTGCTGGCGGTATAGTGCGCGCCCACGCTCCACGCGCTGTTTTGATGGAAGTTGCCCGCCTGATTGCCGAACGAGTACATGCCGCCGAAGGTGAAGCCGCCGAAGTCGTTCGACAGGAACTTGATCGAGTTCGGCAGGCGGTCGCCGTTCATGCGGTCGAAGTCGCCCTGGTGGATCGCATAGCCGCTCGCCCACGCCGAGATGTTGTAGAGATAGACGAACTCCTCGGTCATGTCGAGCTGATTGCCGAGCGATACCGTGCCCCACTGGTTCTTCAGGCCCACATAGGCCTGACGGCCGAACTCCGCGCCGCCGAATGCGTACTGGCCGTTGCCGAGGTGAAAGCCCGACTCCAGCACGAAGATCGCCTGCAGTCCGCCGCCGAGATCCTCGACGCCGCGAAAGCCGATGCGGTTGCCGTAGGAAATGCCGTCGTCGAACTTCACGACGTGCGAGCCGCCGGTGTTGCTGACCCAGGTGATGCCCGCGTCGAGAATGCCATAGAGCGTCACGCTGCTTTGTGCATGTGCGACCGTCGGCACGCTCGCCGCGCCCGCGGCCAATGCGAGGCCTGCGAACTTCGCGGCATGTCCTTTTTTCATGTGCTGGTCCTTTGCTCGTCTCGTCGATATTGCGTTGGAAAAAGCGCTGCCCTGCCCTCGTGCGCATGGCGTGAAGGCATATCGCAAGCTGACGCTGCGGGGAACTGCGGAACTCGTTCTGATCTGCTACGCGGCGAAATGAAGCATTGCGCCGACGTGGTTAAAAATAAGGTTCCATATATATGGAGGCTCGACCGATTGCGACGCGAATCTGTCCAGTTGCGACTACGGCAACAGCAGGGTTTGCGTCGATAGAACGATTTCGAATTCGGACATGCCCGATAGCAGCGAACGAGACCGGCTCCCATACTCCCGAATCTGTAAAAAAGCCGCATTCCTTCGTTTCGCTTCCGCAATCGATACATCCATGACTACCCGCTGCCTGAGCCTCCTTCACGTCGACGCACCGCACGTTCTCAACAATCACAGGCACTACGCCTCGCACATGGGCTACGAGCACGCCACCGTGTCGGTGGCAGGCTTGCCGGGCAGCGCCCACGGTCTGTTGCTCAAGTACGAGGTCATCCTGCAGCACTTGCGCCGGATGCCCGAGATGGCGCTGCTCGTCTGCATGAGCGAAGACTGCATCGTGCTCAACATGCTTCCGGTCGAGCCTATCGCCGCTGGCCGTCAACACGCGCTCATGGCGGTGTCCGGCAGCAGTGAAGCACATCAGACCGCCGTGCAAATCTGGCGCAATACGGCGGACATTCGCAGGTTCATCGTCGGATGCATCGAAAAATGCAAGCTCGGCCGCACCGCGCAAAACGAAGTCGAACTGCTTTCGCCGCTCGACCACATCGAAGCGCATGGCGAGCGCGGCGGCATTCTGTGCACGATGCACTGCGGTCCGCGTTTCGAGCCTCACTGGGCCCGCCACGCCAATCTCTGGACGATCGTGCTCGAAGAAGGGGACGCATATGGCGGCATTCATTCGAGCTTCCGCGACGCGCTCGCCGGGCATGTCAACGATTGCCAGCAAAAAGGCACGCCGCTCTTCCGCTTTGCCGACGAGTCCGCCGAACGGAACGAGGACTTCAGCGTCTACAACCCCGGCAAGCCCATCGCGCTCGTGACTTACTACACGCCCAACGTGCGCGCGTACGGCGCCGTCGCCGAACGGAACATGCGCCGCTATTGCGAACGCCACGGTTACACGCTCTACGTCTATCGCCAGACGCCCGCCGAAGTCGGGCCGGGCACATCCGGCACATGGCTCAAGCCGTGGTTCCTGCGCAAGCATCTGCCGCATCACGAATGGATGTTCTGGGTCGATGCGGACATTCTCTTCTTCGATCAGCGCAAGCCGCTCGAGACGCTGCTCGACGGACGCGACATCGTCGCGGCGCATGACATCGGCCCGTGGGCCATCAACGCGGGCTTACTGGGCTTTCGCCGCAAACCCGCGACGATCGCCTTCGTCGAAGAGATCTACGCGCACGTGAACGCCGCGCCCGACAAGTCGAGCACTTACGCGAACGGCGGCGACCAGACCATCATCGCGAATCTGCTGACCGAACGTCTCGGCTGGAAACTCGAAAACGGTCTCGACTGCATGAGCATCAACACGCCGTGGTATTTCCAGCAGGCGGATAGTCTCATGGTGCATTTCGTCGCGATCGTCTCGCCGCTGCGCGCGCTTCTGATGGCCGAGCAAGATCGCGCCAGCATGCAGCTCGGCTGACGCGTTCCACCGCTTCACGTCACTTCACGCCGAGCGCGGTCTGAACGGCTTCCAGGCCGTTCCCGCCGCTCGCCGTGGTCACGCCGTCGAGCCACGACTTCAGCAGTTCCGGATGACGCTTCAGCGCATCCGTGGCGGCGGCATCGACATGGGTTTTCTTCTCCAGAACCTCGGTGATCACGCCGTTTTCCAGATCGACGTTGAACGCCATCTGCTTGAACAGCCGGCCCACATTGGGGCACTGCTGCTCGTAGCCGCTGCGCGCCACGGTGTTCACCGTCGCGCCGCCGTAGTTCGGGCCGAAGTACTTGTCGCCGCCATCGAGATACGCGAGCTTGAACTTCGTGTTCATCACATGCGGCTCCCACGCGAGAAAGACGATCCACTTCTTCTCGCGCACCGCGCGCTCGACCTGCGTGAGCATCGCGGTTTCGCTCGATTCGACCACTTTCCAGTCGCCGAGGCCGAAGGCCTTGTCATCGACCATGCGCTTGATGTTCTGATTCGCGGGCGCGCCCGGCTCGATGCCATAGATGCGGTTATCGAACTTGTCGGCATTCTTCGCGAGATCCGCGAACGAATGCACGCCAGCCGCCGCCACGTACTCCGGCACGGCCAGCGTGAACTTCGCGTTGGAGAGATTCGGGCGCACCACGTCGATCGACTTGTCCTCGAAGAACGGCTTCACTAGCGGCGCCTGCGCGGGCATCCAGTTGCCGAGAAAGACATCGATTTGTCCTTTCTTCATGCCCTGATACGTGATCGGCACCGACAGGTTCGCGACGTTCTGCCGATAGCCGAGCGCCTTGAGCACGATGCCGCTCATCGCGTTGGTGGCGTCGATGTCGGTCCAGCCGGGTCCGGCCATGCGCACCTGCGTGCACGACTGCGGCTCGGCGGCGAACGCGTGGAAAGCCACGCAGCTGAGCGCGGCGGCGAAGAGCGCATGGATGAAGCCCTTTTTCATGGTGCGTTCCTGTCGGATGTGGAGTGATGATGGGGATGCGTGCTCAGTGCTCGACGGCCGGAAAGCGCGCCATCGCTTCGAGATCGTCCAGGTCGATGTGATTGCGCATGTAGCGCTGGCTCGCATCGACATGCGGCTGCCAGTCCCATGACTGAATCGTGCCGCGGGTCGTCGCCGCGAAGTGGAAATGGCGGCGGCGCTGGCTCTTCAGCACGTCCTCATGGAGCGCGTCGAGATTCCAGCGGCGCGCGATTTCCGCGCGGAATTCGGCCACTTGCGCGGCGTGACGTTCATCGCTTGCGAGATTCTCGCGCTCGAAGGGATCGGCCTTTACATCGTAGAGCTGATCGGGATCGACGCTCGTGTGAATGAACTTGAAGCGCCCGCGCCGGATCATCACGATGGGCGCGATCGCGCCTTCCGCGAGATATTCGCCGGTCGCTTCGTCGTGACCGCCGGTTTCCCGCAGATGCGGCACGAGGCTTCGACCATCGATGCTGTCGGGCCATGCTTGCGGCGCTTCATCGCGCGCGAGCTCGACGAGCGTCGGCAGCACATCGAGATGCGACACCGAACTCGCCACGCGATGCGCGCGAAACTGCTTCGGCGCATGCACGATCAGCGGGACGCGGCAGCCGCCTTCGAAGAAGGTCATCTTGTACCAGAGGCCGCGCTCGCCGAGCATCTCGCCATGATCCGACGTGACGACGATGATCGTGTCGTCAGCGAGACCGGCCTGCTCCAGCGCTTCGAGGATCGCGGCGAACTGATCGTCCACATACGAGATGGCGCCGTAATAGGCGCGCCGTGCGTTGCGAATCTGCCGCTCGGTCGGCGGCGTGCGATCCGCTTCGTACACGTGACGCAGACGCTTCGAATGCGGATCGCACGCATCGAGCGAATCGCGATACGAAGGCATGTCGATGTCCTCATCGCGATACATGTCCCAGTACTTGCGCGGGATCGCATACGGATCGTGCGGATGCGTCAGCGACGCGACCATCATGAAGGGCCGCGCGTCCTTGCCCGCGTTGCGCTCGCGCGCGATATCGAAGAGCTTCTGACGCGTCGTGAAGGTCACTTCGTCGTCGAAGTCGAGCTGGTTCGTGCGCACGCACGGGCCCGCGTCGATCACCGAACTCATGTTGTGATACCAAGTCGGGCGCGCGTCGGGGTTCTGCCAGTCGGGCGTCCAGCCGAAATCGGCGGGATAGATATCGGTCGTGAGACGTTCCTCGAAGCCATGCAGCTGATCCGCGCCGCAGAAATGCATCTTGCCCGAAAGAATCGTGCGATAGCCTTCGGCGCGCAGATAATGCGCGAAGGTCAAGGTCTCCGAGGGGAATTCGGCGGCGTTGTCGTACGCGCCGATATTCGAAGGCAGCTTGCCCGCTAGCAGCGAGAAGCGGGAAGGCGCGCATAGCGGGCTTGCGCAATACGCGGATTCGAACACGACACCTTCGCGCGCGAGCGCATCGATGCGCGGCGTCTTCGTCACCCGGTTGCCGTATGCGGAGAGCGCGAAGGGCGTGAGCTGATCGGCCATCAGAACAAGGATATTTTGTTTCGTCTCAAGCATGAATGCGTGCCTCGAATAGAATCCGGAACAGTGGGCTCGAATGTCGACCGAGCCTTCGACGTCACTATTGCCGTTCAAATCGCGGCTGTGAAGACAGCAAAACGTTATGCGTTCATAAGGGGGAGTTATGCCGCGGCCGGACCGTCTGCCGCCCATGCAGGCGCTGCTCATGTTCGAATCCGCCGCGCGCCTCGCAAGCTTCACCGCCGCGGCCCGCGAACTCGGCTCCACGCAGCCCGCGGTGAGTCAGCGCGTCGTGCAACTGGAGGAGTCGCTCGGCGCGGCGCTCTTCGAGCGCGGGCATCGCGGCGTCACGCTCACGGAGGACGGCGCGCGGCTTTTCGATGCGGTGCGTCAAGGCCTCGACATCATCCGCGCGGCGACGTCCGATATCCGCTCGCGTCACACGCAGCGCACGCTCACGCTCTCGACGGACTTCGGTTTCGCCACCTACTGGCTGATGCCGCGCCTGCCGCAATTCAAGGCGCTGATGCCCGACGTCGACGTGAAGATCATCACGTCGCAGAGCCTGCCGAGCGCATCGGGCGACCATGCGGACGTGGTCATCGCGTTCGCCGATACACACGCAGACTGGGGCACGAAGAGCGCCGTGAAGCTCTTTCCCGAGCGGGTGACGCCGGTGTGCAGCCCGGCGCTGATCGCGGGCGCAAAGGCGCCCGTTTCGCCCGCCGATCTGCTCACGCTGCCGCTGCTGCATCTGGAGCCCACATTTCCGGAGCGCTGGCTCTCCTGGAGCGCATGGTTCGAGGCGCATGGCCTCGCCGCGCCGCCCACGCACGGCGGCTTCACGTTCAATAGCTACGCGCTCGTCACGCATGCGGCGGTGATGGGCCAGGGCGTCGCGCTGGGCTGGGCGCCGCTCGTCGACGAGCTGATCGCGACGGGCCAGCTCGTCGCGCTCTGCGATGCGCCGCTCGTCACCGATCGCGGCTACGTGCTCGTCACGCCGCGCGAGCCGGCCGCCGCCGTGCGCGCGTTCAGCGAGTGGCTGCTCGACGAATGCGACGTCGCCGGCTGACGCTTTCGTACTAGCTGCGCGGCGCATCGCTTCTATCCGCCGGGCGCGCGTGTTTGCTTTACTAGCGAGTACGCTCGCCGCATTTCGCGGCGGTGCAACCATTCGAATGTGGAGCACGCATGGCAGCCGATTCCCGCTTTGATCAACTGGTGCTTACCGTTTCGTGCCCGAGCGCGGCGGGGCAGGTCGCCGCCATCGTCGGCTTTCTGGAGCGGCATCACGGCTATATCGACGAGCTCACCGTCTTCGATGACGACCTTTCCGGACGCTTTTTCGTGCGCTGCGTGTTTCATGGCGCGAAACCCGAGGAAGCGCTCGATCTGGCGATGTTGCAGCGCGAATTCGGGCCTATCGCCGACGGTTTCTCGATGACCTGGGCGATGCACGATCTCGCCGTGCGGCCGAAGGTGCTCATCATGGTGTCGAAGCTCGAGCACTGTCTCGCCGATCTTCTGTTCCGCTGGCGCATGGGCGAGCTGAAGATGGATATCGTCGGGATCGGGTCGAATCATACGGATCTCGCGCATCTGGCCGAGCAGCATGGCTTGCCGTTCCATCATCTGCCGATCACCGCCGATACCAAGCCGCAGCAGGAAGCGCGTCTGCTCGATCTCTTCGACACGTCAGGCGCGGAGTTGATGGTGCTCGCGCGTTATATGCAGATTCTTTCCGGTGAGACGAGCCGCCAGCTCGCGGGGCGTGCGATCAATATTCATCATTCGTTCCTGCCTGGGTTCAAGGGGGCCAAGCCCTATCATCAGGCGCATACGCGCGGGGTGAAGCTCATTGGCGCCACCGCGCATTTCGTCACCGACGATCTCGATGAAGGACCGATCATCGAGCAGGAAGTCGAGCGCGTCGATCATTCTTATGGTCCGGAACGGTTGCTTGCCACCGGGCGGGATGTGGAGTGCATTACGCTCGCGCGGGCGGTGAAGGCGTTTATCGAGCGGCGCGTGTTTATCAATGGGGAACGAACGGTGGTCTTGCGTTAGTCCGTGCGGGCGCGATCGAATGAAGCGGCGCGTGCCGCTTCGCCCGGCTCCGTGAAGACGCGATCGCGCAATTGCTGGATGCTTTGCTCGCGCGCCTGCGGCGTCAGTGCGCTCGCGTCGATCTGCGCGCGCTGTGCGGCGTAGGCGTCGTACTTCGCCTGCCACGCCAGATCGTCGCGCCGGACTTGCGCGACGCGCTCCGCCGCGTCGGCGCCGAGCGTCTGCGTGAGCGCGTCGCGCACCTGCTCCGGCGAACCGTTGGTGCTTTGCGCCCGCGCGACTTCGTCGATGACCTCCTGCTTGCGCTTCGCCTCCGCGCGTTCCGCGCGTTCCCCGGCAGGCAGCCCCTGATCCAGCGCTTCCATGTGCCCGGTCTTCTGCTGCGCGCTCAAGGACGTATCCTGCGCGATGGCGAGACGCGCGGCGTCGACGCGCTGCACGGCGAGCTCGTCGCCGAAGAACGCGTCGGCCCAGTCGCCGAGCTCGCGCGTCGCGAGCATTTCGCGCTGCGCCAGCACGCTCGTCACCTGCTGTACATCGATCTCGCGAGGCTGTGAGCTGTCGAGCTTCGCGTCGGATGGCTTGCCACCCTTTTCCAGCTCTTCGAGACCCTTCAGATATCGTCGGTAATGATTCCAGACATCGAGCGCCTCGGGTTGCGCCGGCGTGTCGTCCAGTTGAGCGGCGATCTCGCGCTCGACGAGCGCGTCGAGCACCTCCGGCTCGAGATCGCTCTGCGCGCTCAGGCAATAGTCGAAGAATTCCCGCGCCGCGCGAACTTTCGCCAGGTGGCCGTGCTCGTCGAGCGGCAGTCGCGGTGCGTTCGAGCCGGCAAGCGACTGGGGAAGCCCTCGCTGCGCCGGCGCGATGCCTTCATCGACGGATGACGACGACGCATTTCGCACGCTGGCGGCGACGGCAGGTGCGCGAGCCGCGACGGCATCGACACGCTGCCCGTGCCACGCGCTCAAACCCGCCGCCCCCAGCAGCGCGGCACCGAGACAAGCGAAAAGAACCGGCCTTGCCATCGCTCAGACGCCCGCGGACTTGAGCCGGTTGGCATGCGTGCGAATGACCGCGACCGGATCTTCGGCGAATAATCCGCGAATGCCCAGCAACTGATTGATTGCGTCGATGTGATTCCATTTGTAGCTCGTGCTGAGGACTTGTCCATAGAGCGAGCTGCACACTGACACGAGACCGTCGTTCGGACCGGCGTTGCGATTGAGCATCTCCGTGCCGGTCAGGTAGAACACGGGCGTCGACAAATCCAGCAAATTGGCGAGATCGAACAGCGGGAACGTGCTGATATCCTGGCCGAGCGTGATATCGAAGAGCTTGGCGGCAGGCTGAATCGCCGAACCGGTCCACGAGTAATACAACTGCTGCGCCCCGCCCACGGTCGCGCTCGCCGCGCCCGTCTTGCACGAGCCCGGCGCGCCGAGTGCCGCGGTCGGGTAGCTCGCATTGAAGCGCGCGGTGCCCGCGCTCGTGAGCGTCTGAAGCGCGAGATAGGCGTCCTGATTCGAGTTGTGCCCGCTGTTGGTGACGGTGCCGAACAGATTGAAGAACGCCGCCAGCACTGGCGTGGCGAGACCGGTGGGATCGGCCTTCAGTTTCTCCAGGAACAGGTCCGCGAACTCCGAACCGCGATGCGGCGTCGCGATGGTCGTCACGGATGCAACGAGGCCCGGTGCCACCGTTGCGACGTAGCGGCTCGTCAGGCCGCCCTGGCTATGGCCGACCAGATTGACCTTTTGAGCACCGGTCACGGCCAGCACGCGCTTCACATAGGCGAGCAGTTGTTCGCCTCGTCCGTTGGGGCCGTCGTCGGCCTGAAAGCCGGAAAGACTCGCCACATAGACCTGCGCGCCATGCTGCTGCAAATCCGTTTGAATTCCGTACCAGTAATCCAGCACGCCGAGATACTTGTCCGTTCCAGTCAAGCCGTGCACGAGAATGATCGGATACTTCGTCTGCGCGTATTGATCCGCCGCGCTCGCCGGCATCGCGGCGCCCAGCGAAAGCACGGCGAGCGCGATACGTAGAGCAATGGGCATCAGCAGCGCGCGGGCGCAAGCACGGATTCGCGCGACGATCGGTAGAGGCATGCTGTGGATCTCCTGTTCTCTGAATCTTTTCTTTGGGATCCGAAATGATTCACAAAATACCTGCCTCGATCCAATCAGAAACTTCGGAAAACATACGACGTCGAGTTGATCGGCTCGCCTGTGGCGCGATTCATCGACCGCGCAAGATAAAAAAGGGCGCTGCCCGATCGCAGCGCCCTTAGCGTCGCCCAACGCTCAAAAGCTTACTTGGTCCAGCTATCCACCCGATCCCCATGCGCGCTGATCCACGCATCAGCCGCGGCCTGCGGCTTCTCTCCATTCTGCGTGGCGAGCATCACGCTATCGATCTCACCCGGTTTCCACTGAAACTTCTTGAGAAATGCCACCACCGGCGGAGCCTTCTTTTCGAGCTCGGGATTCACGACGCTATCCACGTGCTCAGCTTCACCGAAAACCTTCTTCGGATCCTCGAGGAACTTGAGCTTGTACTTCGCGAACATCCAGTGCGGCTTCCAGCCCGTCACGATGATCGGCTTGTTCGCAGCCTCGGAGCGCGCCAGTTCCGCCGTCATCGCGCTGCCCGAGCTCGGCAGCAGCTTGTAGTCGAGGTTGTAGGCCTTGATCGCTTCGCTCGTCTTCTGCATCACGCCCGCGCCCGCATCGATACCGACGATGCGCGAATCGAACTCCGCCTTCTTCGCTTCGAGATCGGAAAGACTGTTGACGTCGACATTCTCCGGCACGATCAGACCGATCTTCGCATCCTGAAAGTTCGGACCGAGATTCACGACCTTGCCCTTGAAGTTGTTCCAGTACGCCCCGTGCGTGACCGGCAGCCACGCGGAGAGCGTCGCGTCCAGATCGCCGCGCGCGACGCCCTGCCACATCACGCCCGCCGCCACCGGCACGAGCTGCACCGGATAGCCGAGCTTCTTCTCGATGATGCGCGCAGCAACGTTCGACGTCGCCACGCTATCGTCCCAGCCTTCGACGTAACCGATCTTGATAGTCGGCTTGTCAGCGGCGTTCGCCCCAAAGCTCGCGGCGAGGGCGGCGGTCATCGCCCCGAGTACGAGCATTCTTCTCATCGGTTTCATCAGGTTTCCCCTTTAGCGGCCCCACGCCGTGTAGCGAACAGAATCACCAGCCAGAATTGATACGTAACGCGCTTTTCCGACACTCAATTGTTCAGAAACGACGCGCCTCATGTGCACGACCCAGGACCTCACTTGTCGACGACGAGATCGGTCAAAGGCTTGCTGCAGCACAGCAGCACCATGCCCTGATCGATCTCGCGCTGACGAATGCCACCCGCATGCTTCATGCTCACTTCGCCGGACACGAGCTTCACCTTGCACGTTCCGCACATGCCCTGCGTGCACGACGAAGGCAGACGCACACCGGCCTTCTTCGCGGCATCGAGCACGTGTTCGCCGGTGCCGCATTCGATCTCGCGGCGGCTCTTCGCGAAGTTCACCTTGAACTTCGTGTCGATCGGAGCGGCTTCTACTGGCTCTGCTTCGACAGACGCGGCTTCGACAGTCTCCGCCTCGACAGGCTCGGTCGGCGCGGGCGCGAACCCGACCGCTTCCTCACGCGCTTCGACGAAATCCGTCTCTGTGGCGATCGCTTCGGCGACATGCGCGGTCGTGAGCTCGGCCGCAACTTCCTCGACGACGCCGAACGAGAAGCTTTCCTCGTGATAGTGCTTGCGATCGAAACCACCTTCGTCGAGCAGATTGCGCACTGCCTTCATGTAAGGCGTGGGACCGCACGTGAAGATCTCGCGCTCCAGAAAATCAGGCGCGATCAGCTTCAATAGCGGCAAGGTCAGAAAGCCCGTCACGCCCGGCCAGTTCGTGCGTGCGCCCACCCGCTCGCACACGAACGACGTGCGGAAGTTCTTGTGATTCGATGCGATGAGATCGAGCTCACGCGAAAAGATGATGTCGTCCGGCGTGCGCGCGCTGTGCACGAACACGATGTCCGCATCGTCGCCGAGTTCGTGATGCGCGCGGCTCATCGACATGAGCGGCGTGATGCCCGATCCCGCCGACAGGAACAGATACTTGCGCGCCGGATGACGCGCGCACGTGAACTCGCCCGACGGCCCGAGCACGCGCACGGTGGCGCCCGCCACCATGTTGTCGTGCAGCCAGTTCGACACCGGCCCGCCCGGCACGCGCTTCACCGTGATGGAGATCGTGTGCGGACGTGTCGGCGCCGACGAGATCGTGTAGCAGCGGTTGATCTGCTCGCCGTCGATCTCGAGTTCGAGCGTGATGAACTGCCCCGGCTCGAACGCAAACGTGCGTTCGCCCGGCGCCTTGAAGAAAAAGCTCTTGACGTCGTGCGTTTCCTGCCGGACGTGACAACAGACGAGCGTCTCGTCCGTATCGCAATCCCAGCGCACGGGCAGCGTCCCCCAGAATTTCGGCTGGGTGACACGGCTGTCGGTCGGCTCGAACGTAGCCTGATCGCGCATCATGTTCTGCTCCTGCTTGCTGCTGTTCGAACGCGCTTAGCGCATGAAGGAAACGACTTTCTCGCCGTGCGATGCATCGACGCCCTGCTCCGGCGTATTCGCATATTCGGCAAGACGTCCGATGTACCACTCACAGAACTTCTCGACGAGTCCTTCCGTGAACGGCGAGTACGGACCCGGCTCGTACGCGTTGCTCGCGACGCCGAGCTGCGAATACTCGACGAGCGTGCGGTCCTGATCGTTCGTCGCGCGCCACACAGCCGTGAGATTGTCGACGTTGTAGTCGATGCCCTCGCGCGCATCCTTGTGCACGAGCCATTTCGTGCGCACGAGCGTTTCGCCCGAGGCGAGCGGAATCACGCTGAACGAGACGATGTGATCGCTCATGAAGTGATGCCACGAGTTCGGCTGCGTCCAGAACGACAGACCGCCCAGGTCCGCGCGCTCGAAGCCGCCGAGCAGCTTCTTCGATGCCACTTTCGCATCGAGCGTCTGCGATTCGCCGTCGCGATCGAGCGGCAGGCGTTGCGTGCGGAAGCCCGTCACGAGATCGGCGAGGCGCTCAATTTCGGCGGACGGCAGGCACATGGCTTCCCATTGCTTCGTGCGCTCTTCGACGGTCTTCTCGAACGCAGCCATGCCTTCCTCGTTGGCGGGCGAGCGCTGATAGCCGAAGCCGTATTCATAGAGCGAAATGGTCAGCTCGGGATGGTTCGCGACGCAGTGATAGCACTCGCGGTTGTTCTCCATCGTGAGCTTCCAGTTGCCCTTCTCGACGATATCGATGCTCGCCGCGATCTTGCAGTCCTTGAGGCCGTGCGGCAGCATGTACGGCTCCATCGCTTCGCGCATCACGGCGAAATCGGCGGGCGGCTCGTCGGCGAGGCAGATGAAGATGAGGCCCGCGAGATTCTGCACGTGCACCTTCTTCAGGCTGTGCTTGCAGCGGTCGAACTGGTCGCCCATGTGCTCGGCGAACATCAGGTCGCCGGAGAGGTTGTACGTCCAGCTGTGATACGGGCACACGATATTGCCGAGCGACCCTTTCTCCTCGTTGCACAGACGCGCGCCGCGGTGGCGGCACACGTTGTAGAACGCGCGGATTTCCATATCGTCGTCGCGCACGATCAGGATCGAATCGTTGCCGATCTCGACCGTCGTGTAATCGCCCGGCTCGGGAATATCCGGTTCCACGGCAACCTGGATCCAGGTCTTGCGGAAAATCGCATCGAGGTCGAGCGCGTGAATCTCCGCGCTCGTATAGAACGGCGCCTCGAGCGTATGGCCCTTTTTGCGGCGTTCGATCATCGCGCGAACGTCTGCCGAAACTTTCATCGTGTGCTCCGTTTTGCGTCACGTCTGGTGCCCCGCCAAACACCTTTGAACGCGGGCTTCTGCTTTCGTATGTGGGTCGTCCGGCCGGGGCCGGAAATCAATAGTCGACGAGTTGATGCTCGCGCAAATACGCCAGAATCACTTGTGCTTTTTCGACGGAACTCCCTTCAATTACGACGCTGCCGCCGCGGCTTTCCGTCGTCGTCGCGGACAGCATCCGCGAGTGGCCCGAACGCTTCTCGGGCGCAGCGAGTTTCTTCGGCTTCGCAGTGATCGCGCCGACGCTCCATGCCGTGTTTTCCCTATCGGCCGGCGCGGTCGCGGCGACCGGCGCGACATGCCCTTCACGCATGCGCGCATAGGCATAACGCGGCGCAGCATTGGCGAGCGGATGCACGGCGACGAGCGCGGGCAGTTGCGCGCGCACGCGGCGGCGCAAACCCTTCGGCATGAACTGGCGCACTTCGACGCCTTCCTTCGTCACGCTGACATCCACGGCCGCGCCGACGAGCGGCACGTTCAACGCATCGGCGAGCTTGTAAGGCAGCGTGCCGCTGTCGAACGCGCCCTCGGCGCGCGTGCCGGTGAACACGAGGTCGTAACCGGCGAGCCGCTGCGCGAGCGCCGCGCAGGCATCGCCTTGCGTGTTCAGCACCTCGACTTGCGGCGCGCCGAGCGCGAGGTATTCCTGCAACGCAGGATTGGCCGGATCGCCCGCATGCAGCACGTCGAGCTGCGCGTGATGCGTTTTGGCGATATCGATGGCGATCGTCAGTGCGGCGGCATCGTTGCGGCTGTAGCGCGCGGTGCCGCTGACCGGATGACGCCCGGTGGAAACGAGAACGGCGATCTTCATGCTGCAACTCCTTCGGCGACATGCGCGGTCTGCACGATCGAACCACCGTTCGCACGCGCGGTGCGCGCGGCGGCGGCTGCATCGGTCAGCGCCTTGATCGTTTCCTGCGTGTCCGCGACGATCGTCAGATTCGCGCGCTTCGCAATGGGCGCGCTGGCATCGAGATTCACGGCGATCACATGGCGGCAATCCTTGATGCCCTGCAAATGCTGCACGGCGCCCGAAATGCCGAAGGCGATATACACGCTCGCCTCGACGGTCTTGCCGGTCGCGCCGATCTGCTTGTCGCGTGTGAACTTGCCGTCGTCGACGGCGACGCGGCTCGCGCCGATCGCGGCGCCCAGCGTGCTCGCGAGCGTCTCGAACGCAGGGATATCGGTGACGCCGTTGCCCGCCGAGACGATGAAGTCCGCCTCTTCCAGCGCGACTTGCGCGGCGTCCATTTCCTCGATGCCGAGATCGACGTAAGCACTCACTTTCGATGCCGGCACCAAGCTTTCAGCACTCACCGCCTCGCCCGCGCCGACGAACGGCAGCTTCGCATCGACGGCATTGGCTGCAAGCAAAACAACTTCGGGCAAGGCACGCGATGCGATCGCGCGGCCCGCATGGGCATACGATGCGACGTGCGCGGCATCGAGCTCGACGACGTGCGTCGCGATCGATACATCGGCGCGTGCGGCGTAGCGTCGGCCGAGATCGCCGTCGCCCGTCGCGTTGTCGGGCATGAAAATGTGCGCGGGCGTGTAAGCCGCGACGCATGCCGTCAGCGCGCGCACTTCTTCGTCGGGTGCGTAATTGCGCCGGTCGAACGCGGGCAGCTCGATGAAGCGGTCCGCGCCCAGCGCGGCGGCATCGTCCTTGAACTCGCCGAATGCAACCAGCACGACTTCCGTCTGATCGTCCGCGAGCAGCGCGGCAGCGGCGAGCGCCTGGCGTGCGTGATCGTCGAGTGCGCCGCGGTCCGTGTGCGCCGCGACGAGCAGCGAGCGCGTCGCGGGCTTCGTCGTGCGGCGCGGCTTCACGGCTTCCTTGTGGCCGCCGTGCGCGAAATCGAGCACGACGCCATTGCCGACTTCACCGAGCGTGATGCGCTTCAGTCCCGCCGCCGTGACGATGAACGGCCGGCGCGGATCGATTCGTTTGATGTCGTTCATGGCTTTACTCCAGCGCGGCGGCAACGAGCTCCGCCACGTCGAGCACTTCGGGACGAGGACCGACCACGCCTTCGAGCATCGCGGTGCATTGCGGGCAACCGACGGCGACCACTTCCGCACCGATCGACTTCGCATCGGCGATACGGATATCGGGAATGCGCTGCTTGCCGGGGATATCGGTCAACGGCGCGCCGCCGCCACCGCCGCAGCAGCGTGCGCGCATGCCGTGACGCTCCATCTCGACGACCTTGATGCCGATGGTCTTCAGCAGCTTGCGCGGCGCTTCCGTCTCGCCGTTGTAGCGGCCGAGATAGCAGGGATCGTGATACGTGATCTTCTTGTCGTTGAACACGGCGGCGGCCTTCGGCGAGAGCTTGCCTTTCTCGACGAGCTCGGCCATGAACGCGGTGTGATGCTGCACTTCGTAATAGCCGCCGAGCGCGCGATATTCGTTGCGCAGGCTGTGCAGCACGTGCGGATCGGCCGTGACGATGCGACGGAACTGGTATTGCGACAGCGTGTTCATCAGCTTCGACGCGCATTGCTGGAACGTGGCTTCATCGCCCAGACGCCGGGCGGTATCGCCCGTATCCGTTTCCGCGCCGCCGAGCACCGCGTAATCGACGCCCGCCTTGTTCATGACCTTCGCCAATGCACGCAGCGTGCGTTGATAACGCATGTCGAACGCGCCTTCGCCGGCGATCAGCAGCACATCGACAGGACGTCCCGGCTGCGCGACCTGCACCTGCAGATCCACCGACCAGTCGTAACGCGCACCGATGTCATAGCCGTTCTGACTGCCCGTCTCACGCAGATTCGCGAGCGTGATCGGACCTTTGCCCGGCACATTGCCTTCGACGAGCGTCTGGTTGCGGCGCATGTCGACGATCGCATCGACGTGCTCGATCAGCATCGGGCACTCCTGCACGCAGGCGCGGCAGGTCGTGCAGGACCAGATCGTGTCCGCTTCGATCATCTGCGAGATCAGCGGCTTGGCCGGACCGCCCGAATGCCTGCCGACCGGGATGCCGGGCGTCGGGCTGCCCGCGTATTGCGAGTCGGAACCGCCGACCATGCCGACGACGAGATCCTGAATCAGCTTCTTCGGATTGAGCGGCTGGCCCGATGCGAACGCGGGGCACGCGGCTTCGCACTTGCCGCACTGCACGCAGGCATCGAAGCTCAGCAGCTGGTTCCAGCGAAACTCGACCGGCTTGCCGACGCCATATTCCTTCGCATCGAGCACGGGCTTCTTCAGGGCCGTCGGCGGCACGACTTCCTGGCCGGTCTTTTCCTTGAAGCGCTCCTGACGCGGATGAAACGCGAGATGCAGCAGACCCGCCATCGCGTGCTTCATCGGGCCGCCTTGCGCTGCGCCGAACGTCATCGTGTACGCGCCCGCCGCAATCAGCAATGCGACGATGATCGCCAGTGCGCCGGACATCCACGATGCGGGCAGCAGCATGAACAGCGCGAGGCCGAGCGCGAACGAGCCGAGCAGCAAGGGCAGACTGTCCCACGGTCCATGCGACAGACGCGCGGGCACGTTCTTCGCGCGACGGCGCTTGTACACGAACGCCGCACCGACGAGCATGATGATCGCCGCGATGAAAATCGCCTTATCGAGCCACGGCGAGTAGATCGCAAGACCGTAGTTGATGAAGACGAGCGCCATCGCGAGAATCGCGCCGCCGGCAGTGGCGACGTGCGTCTTCGCGATATACGGATCGCGCGCCACGACATGATGCAGATCCACGAAATAGCGCTTGGGGATGGTGAGCAGGTTCGCCCATCCGTACACGCCTGCCGCCGTCGCGCGGCCTTCACGCCAGTAGGCTGCGCGCTTGAGCAAGGCGAACGCGAGGCCCGCCATCGAAAGCCACAGCAGCGCGGTGATGACAAACACGGGGTTCATCGTCCAATACCCTCGTCAGAAGTCTTTGCAGAGGCGCAGCGAATCGTAGATCGCGCTGTGGATGTTGTGCATCGAGATGCAGTCGCCGACGCGGAACAGCAGGAAGCGTCCGTTGCCGAGCGTTTCGCTCAGTGACGGCTGCGGCTGCGACGCGAAGAGCGCGTGCACATCGAGCTGCCCGCGATTGAGCGACTCGGGCTTGAGCTTCCAGTAGAGCGCGTCGTTCGGCGTGATGCCGTTCTCGATGACGACCTGATCCACCGCGCGCTCTTCCTGCTCTTCCGTGTACTCGTTGCGGATCACGGCGATCTTCTTGCCGTCTTCCTCGTACACCTTGTCGAGCCAGTAGTTCGGCGTATGGATCACGCCTTGCGCATAGAGCCGGCGATAGAAGATCGGGAACGTCGTGCCGCCGGTGTCGTCGGCGACCTTCACATCGGGCGTGACGATCTCGACGTTATTGCCCTTCGATGCGATGAAGTCCGCGACGCCCGCGCCCGCATGCGTGGACACGCCGTCATAGACGAGCACGTTCTTGCCCGGCTCGACCTTGCCCGAGAGAATGTCCCACGAGCTGACCGCAAGACCCTGGTCCACGCCCCACGCGGGCACCTGATTCGTGAACGACGAACCGCCCGTCGCGAGCACGACGATGTCCGGCTTCTCGGCCATGATCATCTTGTCGTCGGCGGCGACACCGAGACGGCGATCGACGCCGAGGCGCTTCGTCTCCATGTCGAACCAGCGCACGATGCCGGCCATCTGTTCGCGCTGAGGCGCCTTCGCGGCGAGCATGATCTGACCGCCCACATAGTCGTTCTTCTCGAACAGCACGACATCATGACCACGCGAACGCGCGACGCGTGCCGCTTCGAGACCCGCGGGGCCCGCGCCGACCACGACGACCTTGCGCTTCGGACCGCGCGTCTTCTCGATGACATGCGGCATCGTCTCTTCGCGCGATGTCGCCGCGTTCTGCACGCACAGCACATCGAGGCCGTTGTACTGACGGTCGATGCAATAGTTCGCGCCGACGCACTGCTTGATTTCATCTTCACGGCCATCGCGGATCTTGATGACCATGTGCGGATCGGCGATCTGCGCACGCGTCATGCCGACGAGATCGACCATGCCGTTCGCGAGCAGACGCTCGGCCTGACCCGCATCGCGAATGCTTTGCGCGTGCATGATCGGCAGCTTCACGACCGACTTGATGCCCGCCGCGAGATGCACGAACGGCTCGGGCGGCAGCGCCATCGGCGGCATGCAGTTGGCGAGCGTGTTGTGCGTATCCGCGCCGGAACCGATCACGCCGACGTAATCGATGAGTCCGCTTTCGGACATCGCCTGCGCGATCTCCTTCAGGTTCTCGTGCGAGAGGCCGTCTTCATGGAACTCGTCGCCGCACATGCGCAAGCCGACGCAGAAGTCCTTGCCCACTTCCGCACGCACGGCCTGCAGCACTTCCACGCCGAAGCGCAGACGGTTCTCGAGCGAGCCGCCCCATTCGTCCGTGCGGAAATTGGTGCGCGGACTCCAGAACTGGTCGATCAAATGCTGGTGCGCCGCCGAGATTTCGATGCCGTCCATGCCCGCATCCTTCACGCGCTTCGCGGCCGCGGCGAAGTCCTGAATGATGCGCTTGATCTCTTCCACTTCGATGATCTTCGCGTTGCCGCGATGCACCGGCTCGCGCACACCCGACGGCGACATCAGATGCGGCCAGTGCTCGCCGTGCCATGCGGAACGGCGGCCCATGTGCGTCGCCTGGATCATGATGAACGCGCCATGACGATGCATCGCTTCGGCGAGACGCGAGAGCGGGTCGATGACCTTATCGGTCGCGAGGTTCACCGACTTCCACCAGCCTTGCGGGCTGTCGATCGACACGGGACTCGAACCGCCGCACACGGCGAGGCCGACACCGCCCTTCGCCTTCTCCTCGTAGTAACGGATATAGCGGTCGCCGGGCAAGCCGCCCGGTTCGGCATAGACCTCCGCGTGCGCGGTGCTGACGATGCGGTTACGCAGGGTCAGCTTGTTCAGCTGAAGAGGCTTGAAAAGGTTCGGGTAACGCATTGCGATCGACCTCGGAATGGTTTTACATGCAACTACTTTGCCGCGTTGTCTCCGACGCGGTTATGCCAGTGGCGACACTTCGAACACGCAGTGATCGTGTCCCTCGGCCGCGCATTGCGTCTCGACGGATTTCGAGCGCGGGCCCTTCTTCGCGCTGTCGGGCGCGGTATCGTTCACCCAGTCCATCGCGCCGGCGAACCAGCCCGCGAACATGTAGCAGAGCTTGCCCTGCTTGCCCGGTTGCTGGAGCACGAACGACGAGTTACGCAGATGAATGCGCGCATACGACGTCGCCGGATCGGCTTCGACGATGTCGAACAAGCCCCAGCCGCGTTGCGACAGGCGCTTCAGGTAATGTTCGAACACGGCCATGCCGGCGATGCCGTGCTTCTCCGCTTCCTTGTCGCACCAGTGATACGCGGACTTGTAGCCGGCCTTGTAGAGAATCTCGGCATACGTCTCGAGGCCGAGCGCTTCCTCGACGGCGACGTGATTGTTCGTGAAGAAATGGCGCGGCACGTAAAGCATCGGCAGCGCGTCGGTGGTCCATACGCCGGTTTGCGGATCGACGTCGATAGGCAGTTGGGGTTGCATCGCAGGGTTCCTTTATAGTTGTCGTTGCTCTCAGACGTTCCAGACTTCGCCGAAATAGCGCAGCCAGTTCTCGCCCATCACTTTCTTGATGCGCGATTCGCTCCAGCCCGCCTTTTCCATCGCGGCGGTCAGGTTCGGAAACTCGCCGATCGTGCGAATGCCTTCAGGGTTCACCACCTTGCCGAAGTTCGTCAGGCGGCGATAACGGCCCTTGTCGTGCGTGATCCAGTCGAAGAATTCGGTGCTGTAGCCTTGCGTGAAGTCCGTGCCAATGCCCACCTTGTCTTCGCCGATCACATCGATCGTGTATTCGATTGCTTCGAGATAATCCTCGACGGTCGCGTCCGGGCCTTTCTTCAGGAACGGCGAGAACATCGTCACGCCGACGAAGCCGTTTGCATCGGCGATCTCGCGCAACTGATCGTCGCTCTTGTTGCGCGGATGATCCTTGAGACCCGACGGACAGCAGTGCGAATACGTGACGGGCTTCTTCGAACAGGCGATCGCATCGGAAGAGGTCTTCGCGCCGACGTGCGAGAGATCGACCACGATGCCGACGCGGTTCATCTCCTGAATCACTTCGCGGCCATAGCCGGACAGACCGCCATCGGCTTCGTAGCAACCCGTGCCCACGAGGTTTTGCGTGTTGTAGCAGAGCTGCACCACGTTCACGCCCAGTTCCTTGAACACTTCGATATAGCCGAGGTTGTCCTCGAACGCATACGAGTTCTGGAAGCCGAAGATGATGCCGGTCTTGTTCTCCTTCTTCGCGCGCAGGATGTCGTCGGTCGTGCGCACGAGCGTGAGGATTTCGCTGTATTCGCGGATCTGCTGCTTCATCTCCGCGATGTTGTCGATGGTCTTCTGGAAGTCTTCCCAGACCGAGACGGTGCAGTTCACGGCCGTGACCTTGCCCTTTCTCATGTCCTCGAACACGGAGCGTTCGAACTTCGAGATATTCAGTCCGTCGATGATGATGCTGTTGTCGTGCAGGGTGCTCATCCTGATGTGCTCCGTGTTGCTTGATAGAGTGGGTTCGCGCGGCGCGAAAGAACTGTCGTTCGACTCAGGCCTGACGGGGCTTCCGGCGTTTCGTCGCGGGCTTTGTCGTTGGGTCTATTCTTGTCTTTCGCCTTGCCGGTCAATTTACGAATTTAGACGTGTTCTTTACCTTTTCCGACATGCGCGTCTGTTTTCGACAAGTGGCGAATTAAGATTCGGTGTAGCGCATTCCCTTAGGCTTTCTGCTGCACTGCGTCGGAACGATCGTGCGCTTCAACAGTGCGTTCCTTGACCCGTCAGGCTCCGCCCCGGTGCGCGGCCGCCGTAAAGCAGGAGCAATGCCTCATGGCGCTCAGGGTTTCGCCTGATGGCATGGTAGTTGCACTCGAAACCAAAATTAGAAAAGTGGCAAAGCGCCGCGCATGACGGCGCCAATCAATAGATTCCAAGGAATCAGTTCTCACATGTCTTCCGATCGCACGGCGTCGCTGTCGCACTTCGCGTTCATGCCGCTCCCCAACTTCACGATGATCGCGTTCACGAATGCGATCGAAGTCCTGCGCATGGCGAACTACCTGACGGGGCAGCCGCTTTATCGATGGTCGATCGTGAGTCCCGATGGCGGACCGGTGACGGCGAGCAACGGGCTTTCCGTCGATACGGGTCCGGCGGATTGCGTGGGACAGCCCGACATCGTGTTCGTGGTCGGCGGCATTGACGTGCAGCGTTCGACCACGCCCGAGCATCTATCCGCGTTGCGCCGCTTCGCGCGCACGGGCAGCGTGCTCGGCTCCCTGTGCACCGGCACCTATGCGCTGGCGCGCGCGGGCCTGCTCGCAGGCTACGCATGCGCGATTCACTGGGAGAACATGTCGGCACTTAAAGAAGAGTTTCCCGACACGCGCTTTCTCAAAGAGCTGTTCGTGATCGATCGCGATCGCGTCACGTGCACGGGCGGCGTCGCGCCGCTCGACATGATGCTCAACCTGATCGCGGCGCGCGTCGGCACGGCGCGGGTCACGCAGATTGCCGAGCAGTTCATCGTCGAGCATGTGCGCGATACGAGCGCGCAGCAGCGCATGCCTTTGGTCGCGCGTCTGGGGTCGGCGAACAAGTCGCTCTTCGAGGTTATCTCGCTGATGGAGAACAACATCGAAGAGCCTTTGTCGCGAGAGGAACTGGCGCGTTTGGCGAACATGTCGCAACGGCAGTTGCAGCGGCTTTTCCGCGAGCATCTGGGCATGACGCCGACGCATTACTACCTGACGTTACGACTGCGGCGCGCGCGTGAGCTGCTGCTGCAAACCGATATGTCGATCATGCACATCACGATGGCGTGCGGCTTCCAGTCCGCCTGTCATTTCTCGAAGAGCTATCGCGATGCGTTCGGCACGGCGCCGACGCGGGAGCGCCGCAAGCAGGTTCCGCCTTTGTCGTCCGTGCCCGCGATGGTCGCCTGAGCGATCGATCAGATCGCCATGCGAAGCCGCGTTTCGCAGACTTCGCATCCGCCTACCCGTTCCGTGCGGAATACGCCGTCCAGCGCGAAGCCGAGCGCCTTGTAAAAGCGCAGGCCTTGCACGTTTTCCTCGAGCGCCCAGAGCGTCATTTCCCGATAACCTTCGCTAGCTGCGGCGTTGATCGCCTCATCGATCAACATGCGGCCCGCGCCCCTGCGCCAATGCGTCGGATCGATGTAGATAGCTTCGATTTCGGCGTCCGTTTCGCGCCGGTCGTGGTCGCGTGAGACGCCCCATGCAATCCAGCCCAGGGTGACGTCGTTGCGCTCCGCCAGCATTACGCGGGGCATGCCGCGTGCGATCAGCGCGGTCCATAGTGCCTGACGCTTCGGAATGGAAAGCGAATTGAGGTATGCAGCGGGAAAGATCGAACGATAGGCGGCCTGCCAGGCCTTGACGTGGATGCGCGCGATATCGGCGGCATCGGCGGGGAGCGCGAGGCGCACGGACAGCGCGGTGCGGAGATAATCGGCGGTCATGGGGTAAGTATGACGCTGATTTTGGGGGAATTGGAGGGGGATGGGTTTTCATTTCGCCGGATCCCGTGTTCGTGTCGGGCTATTAGTGTTGCCCCTGTGCGGGGCGGCAGTCGTCTGGTTTATTCGCGGGTGCGGGCGGGCGTGAAATCCTGTTTTCGCGTCGGTTTATTAGCTCTGCCCCTGTGCGGGGCGGCAGTCACTTTCTTTGCTGCTGCAAAGAAAGTAACCAAAGAAACAGCTATCCCCAGCCTAAGCACTTCATGCCGGCCGCGGCACAGAAGATTGCACGTGGTCCAGCAGTAGCGAGTGCCCTCAAAGGTCTTATCGGGCTTGGACCGCGCACGGTCTGACAAGCTAGAAGTTATAGCGCGCTGGTTCAGCACCAAATAGCTCCGGCACAGC
>NZ_FCOX02000039.1 GCF_900044055.2 Caballeronia calidae
TCATAGCCGCGATAGTGCAAGTCGTTGCCGGTCTTGCCGACCGTGCAGAGCGCGGTATTGCCCGCCGTCACGCCGGAAAGCGCGACGGATTTCTTCGGCTTGAACCCGCCCGTAGCGGTGCTGTTGTCTGCTTCGCTCATTTGATTCGTCTCCAGGAATTGCGATTATTTCTTTGCCGCGAACAACTGATCCAGCTTGTCCTCGTAGGCGTGATAGCCGAGATACTGGTACAGGTCGGCGCGCGTCTGCATCGTTTCGACGGCCGCCTTTTGCGTGCCGTCGCGCTTCACGGTTTCATAGAAGTTCAGAGCGGCGGCATTCATCGCGCGATACGCACCGCAGCAATACAAGGCGATATCGACGTTCGCGGTCTTGAGCTCGTCGACGGTGAACATCGGCGTCGAACCGAACTCGGTCAGGTTCGCGAGAATCGGCACGCGCACGGCGGCCTTGAAGCGGCGATAGTCGTCGAGCGTCTTCATCGCTTCGGGGAAGATCATGTCCGCGCCCGCTTCGACATACGCAATGGCACGCTCGATCGCGGCGTCGATGCCTTCGGCGGCGGCCGCATCGGTGCGCGCCATGATGACGAAGGAATCGTCCGTGCGCGCATCGACGGCGGCCTTCACGCGATCGACCATTTCGCCGGTCGGCACGACTTCCTTGCCCGGCCGATGCCCGCAGCGCTTCTGCCCGACCTGATCCTCGATATGCACGGCGGCAACGCCCGCCTTGATGAACGAGCGGATCGTTCGCGCGATGTTGAAGGCGCCGCCCCAGCCGGTATCGATATCGACCATCAGCGGGAGCGAGGACGCGTCGGTGATGCGGCGCGCGTCGATCAGCACGTCTTCCATCGTGCTGATGCCGAGATCGGGCATGCCGAGCGAATTCGCAGCCACGCCGCCGCCCGACAGATAGAGCGCCTTGAAGCCGACGGCTTCGGCCATCTTCGCGGCATAGGCGGTGATCGCGCCGACGACTTGCAGCGGTGCTTCCTCACGGACGGCCTGGCGGAACCGCGCACCCGCGGTCTGTGCGGATTGGATTTGGGAACTCACATTCGTCTCCTGAAAAGTGCGCTTTTATAAGCAACTACCTTGCCAGCGCCGCGAATTTTTTTAAGTCGTTGATTTCGTTGAGTTTTGAGATTCGCGCACGACTCCTGAAATTTCATGGATGAAATTCCATGTTTCGAGGCTGAAATCGGTGATGCATACTGGATGAGCCTCGTCATCTCATCCACCGCAGACGATCATGCAAACGGAAACCACGTCTCGCCCGCGCATCTGGGCCGTCGGCATCAGCCGGCTCAGAGATTTGTTCATCGATCTCGCGGGCGCCTATGCCGATCGCGCCGAGCTCGACGTCGTCTCGCTCGGCTATGAGGATGCCGCGAGCCGCATCGAGTCTGCGCACGATGAGCGTCCCGATGTCGTCGTGGCAGGCGGCTCCAACGGAGCGTATCTCAAGAACCGCGTGTCGGTGCCGGTCGTGGTCATCAGCCCGACAGGCTTCGACGTGATGCACGCGCTCACGAACGCGCGGCGCGAAGGAACGAGCGTCGCGCTCGTCACCCATGGCGACACGCCCGCGGAAATACGCCGGTTCCTCGCCGCATACGGCATCGACGTGATCTGCGAGTCGTATCGCTCGGCGCCGGACGCGGAGAGCCTTGTGCTGGATCTGCGTGACCGAGGCGTCGACGTCGTGGTCGGACCGGGCCTCGTCGCGGATCTGGCGGCCGAAGCGGGCATGAGCGCGGTGTTTCTGTATTCGCGCACGTCGGTTGTCGCCGCATTCGAGACCGCGCTCGAAGTCGCCCAGGCGATGCGCCACGAAGTCGCGCGGCGCAATCGCCTCGATAACCTTCTGCAGCATCTTCGCGATGGCGTCGTCGCGATCGATGCGGCCGGCCGCATCGAAGCGATCAACCGCCGGCTGGCTGCCGCGCTCGGCATCGCCGACGCATCGCGTGCGGTCGGGCGGGCGCTGCTCGACGTCGCGCCCGAGCTCGATGGCGTGTTGCCGGTTGCCGATGGCGATGTTTTCGGCGCCGTGCGCGGCGTGAGCTATGCGATCCATCGCGGACCACTGGGGACCGAGGGCGCATCGGGCGGGACGATCTTCACGTTCCAGGAATCGCGCGCGGTCGAGCGGCTCGACCGGACGCTGCGATCGCGGCAGGGCGCGCAGGAATTCGTCGCGCGCTATCGGCTGGAGGATGTCGTCGGCGAGTCGGAGTCGATCGAGCGGGTGCGGGCGCTCGTGCGCCGTTACGCGAAATCCGATGCGACCGTGCTGATTCTCGGCGAAAGCGGCACAGGCAAGGAAATGGTCGCGCAAAGCATGCATCGTCTGAGCCGGCGTAAGGACTTTCCGTTCGTCGCGATGAATTGCGGCGCCTTCCCGGAAGCGCTACTCGAAAGCGAGCTCTTCGGCTACGACGAGGGCGCGTTTACGGGCGCGCGCAAGGGCGGCAAGGCCGGGTTGATCGAGGCGGCACATCGGGGAACCTTGTTTCTCGACGAAATCGGCGAGATGCCGCCCTCGCTGCAAAGTCGCCTGTTGCGCGTGCTGCAGGAACGGGAAGTCATTCGGCTCGGATCGACGGAGCCGACGCGTGTGGACATTCGTGTGATCGCCGCGACGCATCGCTCGCTCGCAGAGGGCGTCGCCGACGGTTCGTTCAGGGCCGATCTGTTCTACCGCATCAATATTCTGAGCGTCGCGTTGCCGCCATTGCGTGCACGATCCAGCGACATCCTGCCGTTGGCGACGCAACTGCTGACGCAGGCGGCCAGGCGCGACAAGGCGCTCGCGGTGCGCGTGCCCGGCCGCGATGCGGCGGCGCACGTCCTCGCGCCGCTGGAGCAGGAACTGCGTCGTTACCCGTGGCCCGGCAATGTTCGCGAACTGCAGAACATCGTGGAGCGCATCGCCGTCGAACTCTCGGACATGGCCGTCGAAAGGGATCGGCCGGTCGCGTTGACGGTGGAGGAGCTGGAAACGATCGCGCCCGAGTTGTTCGAAGCTGAACTCAACGGCAACGAAGAGCGGTCTCTGCGCGACCTGAGCCGTTCCGTGGAAGCCGATCAGGTCCGCGCTTCGCTGGCCGCATTCGGAGGCGATCGCGATGCCGTGTGCAAGGCCCTCGGCATCAGCAAAACGACTTTGTGGCGAAGGCTGAACGCGAAGCGTTGAAGCCTGTTCTATGCTTGCTGCATGGTGAGTGCCGTGAACGGGAAGGAGATCGACATGGACGTGCGAAAGGGTTTTGTCGATTGCGTGGGCCGCACACCGCTGATCCGGCTGGCCAGGCTCAGCGCCGAGACGGGATGCGAGATCCTCGGGAAGGCCGAGTTCATGAATCCGGGCGGCTCGGTGAAAGATCGCGCGGCGCTCTACATCATCCGGGACGCCGAACGGCGCGGCACGCTGAAACCGGGCGGCACGGTCGTGGAAGGCACGGCAGGCAATACGGGGATCGGGCTCGCGCACATCTGTGCGGCGCGCGGCTATCGCTGCGTGATCGTGATTCCGGAGACGCAATCGCCGGAAAAAATGGCGATCCTGAGCACGCTCGGCGCCGAGGTGAGACCGGTGCCGGCCGTGCCATACCGCGATCCGAACAACTACCAGAAGATTGCGGGCCGGCTCGCGGACGAGCTCGACAACGCGATCTGGGCAAACCAGTTCGACAACCTCGTCAACCGCCAGGCGCATTACGAGACGACGGGCCCGGAAATATGGCGCGATACGGCGGGAACGATCGATGCGTTCGTGTGCGCGACGGGCACCGGCGGCACGATAGCCGGTGTGAGCCGCTACCTGAAGGAGCAGAACCCGGACATCCGCATCGTGCTGGCCGATCCCGAGGGCAGCGGCCTCTACAGCCATGTGAAAACCGGCGAAATCAAGGCGGAGGGCAGCTCGATCACGGAAGGCATCGGTTCGACGCGCATCACCGCGAACCTGGAAGGCTCGCCGATCGACGACGCGGTACGCATCGACGACCGGCAGTGCGTGACGATGGTCTACCGGCTGCTGCGCGAAGAGGGCCTGTACATCGGCGGCTCGACGGGCATCAATGTCGCGGCGGCTGTCCGGCTGGCTCGCGAGCTGGGCCCGGGGCACACGATCGTGACGCTGCTGTGCGATCGCGGGGACATCTACCGAGCCCGGCTCTTCAACCACGACTGGCTGCGGGAAAAGGGGCTGGAACCGGCATGACGGGACCGTGATATCCGGCGGCACGCCACACGCCGTGCGAACAGGGACCGTGGCTCGCGGACCTCGGTCACCTGCGGCTTTGCACCGGTTTGATCAGCCCGAAAAGTCCATTGGCTTCGTCGTTGGGACCCGCAGAGAAGTACACGGTGTCCGAGTTCGAGTTCCGGCCGCCGCCAAGTATCAGCGCCCACAAGCCCTCGACCGTGAGCGGATTGCCATACGCGTCCTCCAGTTGATCGACGAACGTGCCGTCGTTATTGAAGACGTTGATCCGGCCATTGCCGAAGTTGCCGATCAGGATCTTGCCGCTGAAAGGGCCGAAATCGAACGATGCGCGCGTGACGCCCCACGGCGAGTTGAGCGTCCCGCTGCTGGCGAAGCGGCGCAGCAGATGGCCGTCCGTGTCGAATACATCGACGAACCCGTGACCATTGCCTGCAACATCGTCGTGCTTTTGGTCGTCCTGCTGCGCATAGGTGACGAAAAGATCGCCGTCGATGTTGGCTATGCCGAATGGCGCATACCCGGCCGGCATCTGCTGGTCGACGAAGCCGCCGTCCGTCGTCGCGCTCATGTATCGGCCGTCCGTGCCGCCGCTCGGCCCGAATACGTCGATCCGGCCCGAGCGGAAATTCGTCGCAAAGAGGAAGAGGCCTTTCTTGTTCAAGCCGAACACGAGTCCCTTGTAGACGGCGTGGTTGGCGACGGACGGAACGGCTGAATTGTCGACCGCAATCACGGCGTTGTTCGCCGGATTCAGGCCGTTGGCCCAGGCCGCCAGCGTGCCATCCTCGGTCGAGAAGATGAACGCGGCGGGGATCGCAGTTCCTGGCACGAGAAACGCCGCCGACGCGTTCCATACCATTCCCGTGGGCGCAGCAGGCGCAGGTTTCGCAGAGGTGTTGTGATAGGTGGGTCGGCAGGCGCCGGGCGGTATCACATTGCCGGGCAGCGGAATGACGACTTGCAACGCGACCTTCGTGCCTTCGCCGTCATACAACGTGGAGCAGCCGGTGGCGTTGTCGCTGACCCAGAAAGGGCTGCCAGCAGGACTGAAGGCGATACCCCAGGCGTTCTGCAACACGCCATCGACCTTGGGCGCAGCGCCTGACACGTTGGAGACGAGCGGTGTGACGACATAAGCATCGTCATGGCCGGCATGAACGGTCGAGAAACCGGCAGCAAGCGCCATCGCAGCCGCTGCCTTGAAACATCCAGAGACGTAAGACATGGCACCCTCCTTGAACGGACTGGTGAGGACCTGATCTATGAATCGAAGCTGGAACAACGTAAACGACAGGTGGATTCCGAAAATTCCAGAGGGGATGCGATAAATTCAAATCGCGACTCGGATTCGTCGTCCAGCAGAGAACGAGCAGATGGATAGTCCTGCGATGTATTCCAGGGCTTACCTGTTTGGGATGACGCTGCATAGCCCACGCCCGATAAGGCGGAATAACATCGATACCCGGCACGTTTTAATCGGGAGTGCAGCGAATACGTCGTCATTGGCGAAATGTCAGGTCGACATCTTCTTTTCGTAAGCATCGGGTGTGTGCCAACACCGCATGCACAGGCGGCGTGGCCTATCACCAGGCGAAGGCAATTTAGCGGCGCATACATGGTCGGCCCGACCACTGCCATGGTCGAACGTCATTTGACGAACGCGCCGCTTCGGAGAAGCGACGATGAAGATCGGCACATCAGTTTCAATGCGCATGCTGGCGATGCTTGCGCTTGTTGTCCCGCTGAGCGGTCTCGCGAATGAGACGATCCATGTCGAACTCGCGGACGATTCGATCCGACTCGACACCGAGACAGCGAAAGCGGGGCACGTGACGTTCGAAGTGAACAATCGAGCGACGAGTAATACCGTGCACGAGTTCGTAGTATTGCGAACTGATACGGACGAAGCGCGACTGCCCGTGCACAACGGCCAGGTCACCGAAAGCCGGTTCAGGAAGATGGGCGAGGTGGAGAATCTTCAAAGGGATTCCGTCAAACGCCTTTCATTGAATCTATCGCCAGGCCGTTACGTACTGATCTGCAATCGGCCGGGACACTACGCGATGGGAATGCACAAGTCATTGCTGATCGTGCATTGACGCGCTTCACGCCGACGCAGAGCGTCGACAACACATATGGCATCGCCAGCGGATTGTGACTCACGTGCACGAGATCGCTCGCAGCGCATCGTTCGCGTTGCTCCTCCGGCAGACCTCGGCCTTGGCGGAAGTAGCGGTGAAATTGCCTTCAGCCAGCGCTTCACTGGCTTCCACTGATGGGCGCACGAAAGCGCCTCGCGATCAGATCACGAACTCACCGATCGCCGCCTGAACGAGACGGCTATCGCCAGCCGCGCGCATCGCCTCCTGAAGCTCCTATCTCAGCATACCGACAAAAAAGAGCCCGCCTGCCAGCGTCGATGCAAGGTGGTAAGAAGCGGAGCCTGCCCGAAGCTTTGCCGTTTCACTGCGAGCTGGATATCGGTTGACGAGGCGGAACAGGGTTAACACCGACTATAGCTAGCTATTACCTCTGGGCGCCTCTTTCTGGTTAGATTCACCATGAGTCGAGCGTGGAATTTTGCGCCGTGCAGATGCGGGTATCTTCATCGAGGGAGTATCAATGGCAAAGCTGATTCATACCATGATTCGAGTTCGAGACCTGGAGAGGTCATTAGATTTCTATAAGGCTGCGCTAGGTTTGACGCCTAGTCATCGTCTGGATTTCGACGATTTTTCCCTTGTTTATCTACGCAACGACGAAACCGAAGCAGAAATCGAATTGACCTGGAACAAGCGACGCGACGTCCCTTACACACATGGAGACGGCTACGGGCACTTCGCTGTCGTGGTTGACGACGTTCATGCCGAGCATGAGCGGCTCGTCAGCCTTCGGCTAAACCCCAAGGACGTGAAGGAATTCCGGGACGGGGCGGGCGAGTTGATAGCGCGCTTTTTCTTTCTCGAAGACCCTGACGGTTACAAAATTGAGGTTCTGGAGAAGTACGGCCACTATCGTTAGCGAGGTCCCAAAAACGGATCGTCCATTATTGATTCTGCGGAGAAATATCGCGTCCATTTCATAGTGGACTCAGGGAGGCGAAAAGCTACAAGATCGAAGTGCTCGAACGTCACGGATATGACGAGTAAGCACGGCGGCACGATGCGGCACCCGGCGGGACAACATAAATAAGCTGTTGCAGCACCCCACAAGGAGAGAGACATGCGAGACACGATCATTCCGATCGTCGCGCAGCGGCGCGCGCACGATGATGGACATCATGACGACCATGATGAAATCGCCGCCGCCCCACCGAGGATCGCGCTGACGCGGCGCGAATTCCTGCGCGGCTCCGGCGTGCTCGTCGGCACGATCGCCGCCACGTCGATCTTCGCGAGCCTCGCGCCGAGCCGCGTCTGGGCGCTCGAAATGCAGGGCTTGAGCACGCATCAGGGCGAAGTGCTGCTGCTGGTCACGCGGCAGATCTATCCGCATGCGACGCTCGATGACGCCGTGTATGCGCTCGTCGTCAAGGACCTCGACGCCAAGGCGAAAGCCGATCCCGCGGTGCGTCAGCAACTCGCCGATGGCGTCGCCCAGCTGGATGCCAAAGCCGGCTCCGACTGGACCAAACGCGCCGCGAGCGACAAGGCGAGCGACGTCACCGCGCTCGCGGGCACGCCCTTCTTCAACACGATCCGCAGCACCGCCGTGGTCTCGCTGTACAGCAATGCGATGGCTTACGAGCACTTCGGCTATGGCGCGTCGAAGGGCGATGGCGGTTATCTGCATCAGGGCTTCAACAATCTCTCGTGGCTGCCCGATCCGCCCGCGAGCGCGAGCGGTCCCATCCCGATCGACAGTTGAGCAGCGAGCCCATCAAGCGAGAAGCGGAGACCGACATGGATCAGGGTAACAAGGTGCAGTTCAAGCACAGCGACGGCAATGTCGTCGTCATCATCGGATCGGGTGCGGGCGGCGGCACGCTCGCGAACGAGCTCGCGCAAAAGGGCATCGACGTGGTCGTGCTCGAAGCGGGCAAGCTGCATACGCAGGGCGATTTCTCCACGTCCGAGTGGGAGTCCTTCAAGATGCTGTCATGGCTGGACAATCGCACGACATCCGGCACGTGGCGCGTCGCGAAGGACTTTCCCAATCTGCCGACGTGGATCTGCAAGACGGTCGGCGGCACGACCGTGCACTGGGCGGGCGCGAGCCTGCGCATCCAGCCGCACGAGTTCAAGGCGAAGACCACGTATGGCGACATCCAGGGCGCGAACCTGCTCGACTGGCCGCTCACGCGTGCTGAGCTCGACCCGTACTACGACCGCGCCGAGAAGAAGATGGGCGTGACGCGCACGAACGGCCTGCCGGGCCTGCCGGGCAACAACAACTTCAAGGTGATGTCGGCGGGCGCGGCGAAGGTCGGCTACAAGGAGTGCAACACCGGCCACATGGCGATCAACAGCACGGTACGCGACCAGCGCACGCACTGTTTCCAGCGCGGCTTCTGCTTCCAGGGCTGCCGCATGGGCGCGAAGTGGTCGACGCTCTATACCGAGCTGCCGCGCGCGCAGGCCACGGGCCACATGGAGTTGCGCACCGGGGCGCATGTCGTGAAGATCGAGCACGATGCGCGCGGCAAGGCCACGGGCGTCGTCTACTACGATGCGAACGGCAAGCTGCAACGGCAGCGCGCGCGCATCGTCGCGGTGGCGGGCAATGCGATCGAGACGCCGCGTCTGCTGCTGAACTCCCAGTCGAGCAAGTTCCCGGACGGCCTCGCGAACGGCTCCGGCCAGGTCGGGCGCAACTACATGCGGCACACGACCGGCTCGGTCTACGGCGTGTTCAACGACAAGGTCGAGATGTTCAAGGGCACGACGATGGCGGGCCTGATCGAGGACGAAGCGGTGTTCGAGCCGAAGCGCGGCTTCGCGGGCGGCTACCATCTGGAGACGCTCTCGCTCGGGCTTCCCTTCTATGCGGCGTTCCTCGATCCGGGTGGCTGGGGGCCGAACTTCGCCCAGGCGATGGACGAATATGCCTACACGGCGGGCATGTGGATCGTCGGCGAGGACATGCCGCGCGAGTCGAACCGCGTGACGCTCAATACGAACGTGAAGGATCAGTACGGCCTGCCGGTGCCGAACGTGCACTTCGACGATCATCCGAACGACGAAGCGATGCGCCAGCACGCGTACAAGCAGGGCAGCGCGGTGTATGAGGCGGCGGGCGCGAAGTCGACGTATATCGTGCCGCCGTATCCGTCGACGCACAATCTCGGCACCGCGCGCATGAGCGCGAAAGCCGACGACGGTGTCTGCAATCCGCACGGCCAGACGCACGAAGTGGCGAACTTGTTCATCTCCGATGGCAGCCAGTTCACGACGGGCGCCGCCGAAAACCCGACGCTCACGATCGTCACGCTCGCGATTCGCCAGGCCGATTACATTGCGAATCAGATGAAGCAGCGCCGGGTTTGACGCGATTGCCGGCGAAAGGGTAGCGGAGTAGCTTGTTGAGTTGGCCGTCGTGCGCGCGCATGACGGCCGGTTTTCCGGAGGCGATCGTCATGTGTCGGGTGTACATCAACGCGGATCCGATCCTCTATGAATCGCGCACGCGGTCGCTGCGCATTCATGGCGTGATCACCACGGTGCGGCTGGAGAATCTCTTCTGGGACGTGCTGCAGGAAATCGCCGGGCGCGAGAACCTGACGACGAGCCAGTTCGCCGTCAAGCTCTACGATGAACTCATCGCGCTGCGCGGCGAGGTGCCGACCAACTTCGCGTCGTTCCTGCGCGTGTGCTGTCTGCGCTATCTGTCGATGCGCGAGACGAAGCAGGCGGAGGACAGCGAGGCGGCGGGCGCGGTGGCGCTGCGCGTGCTGAAGGCGGGATAGGAGCGTGGTTGCGAGGGCCGGGGTGTCTCACTGTCCGTTCTCCCGTCCTCCGCCCGCTTCCTGCCCGACGACCCCGGCCATGATGCGCCAGCGATCGCTTTCCAGAACGGTCCGGGCGTCGACGCGCCCGAACAGGTCCAGAAGCGGCGCGACGAGACCCGTCCAGCCCGTCTGATGACTGGCTCCGAGGCCCGCGCCGTTGTCGCCGTGAAAGTACTCGTAGAACAGGATCAGGTCGCGCCAGTGCGGATCATCCTGGAACTTGCGGGTGCCGCCGTACACGGGGCGTTTGCCATCTTCGTCGCGCAGAAACGTACTCGTCAGCCGACGGACGATTTCCTGCGCTACCTCGAACAGCGTCATGTGCGTGCCGGAACCGGTCGGGCACTCGACCTTGAACTCGTCGCCGAAGAAGCCATAGAGATTCATCAGCGCCCTGACGATCAAAAGATTCACCGGCATCCAGACCGGACCACGCCAGTTCGAGTTTCCACCGAACATGCCGGTATTCGATTCGGCGGGCAGATACTGCACCGTGTAATCGAGACCGCCGATATTGAGCACGTACGGATGGTCGAGATGATAGCGAGAGAGCGAACGAATGCCGTGCGGCCCGAGGAACTCGTTCTCGTCGAGCAGATAGCCGAGGACGCGCTCGAGCTTTCGCCTGTTCAGGATCGACAGAAGCCTTCTTTCCCTATGGCCGATGAAACCGGCATCGGTCGGCGCCACATGGGCGAGCAGTTCCGGGTAACGGCTTCGAAACTGCGCGATCAGCTCCAGCAGCCTCGGACAGCGCGAGACGGAATCGGCTTCGAACACCGTCGATGCACACAGCGGCAACAAGCCCACCATCGATCTCACCTTCAGGCGCATGGTCCGGCCATCGGGAAGCCGCAGCAGATCGTAGAAAAATCCGTCCTGCTCGTCCCACATCTCATCGGCATTGTCGCCGAGCCGGTCCATCGCGTAGGCGATCCACATGAAGTGCTGGACGAACTTGAAGGCGATCTCCTCGTACATCGGGTCATACTCGGCCAGGATGATCGCCATCTCCAGCATGCTCTGGCAATAGAACGCCATCCACGCGGTGCCGTCGGCCTGTTCGAGTGAACCGCCCGTCGGAAGCTGCGCGCTGCGGTCGAACACGCCGATGTTGTCGAGCCCGAGAAAGCCGCCGGCGAATGCGTTGCGGCCTGACGGGTCCTTGCGATTCACCCACCAGTTGAAGTTGAGCATCAAGCCCTGAAACGAGCGCTCGAGAAAACGCGGATCGGCGCGTCCCAGCGCTTTTTCGTACTTGTAGAGCCAGAGCGTGGCGGCGGCATGCACCGGCGGATTCACGTCGCTGAAGTTCCACTCGTAGGCGGGGATCTGGCCGCTCGGATGGACATACAGGATGCGCAGCATCAGAAGCAACTGCTCCTTGGCGAAATCGAAATCGACGAGCGCCAGTGAGATCGTATGGAAGGCCAGGTCCCAGGCCGCATACCACGGATACTCCCACTTGTCCGGCATGGAGATCACGTCGGCATTCAGCATGTGAAACCACTCGGTATTGCGCACATCGCGCCGGGCGGATTCGAGCAGTGGATGACTCCGGTGCTCGCGCAGCCAACGCTCGAGATCGAAGTAGTAGTACTGCTTGCCCCACAACATGCCGGCCAAAGCCTGGCGGTGCACCCGGCGCTTGTCCTCGCTCAGCGACTTCGGCGTCACGTGCTCGTAGAACGCGTCGGCATCGGCGATGCGGTCATCGAAGGTGTGCTCGAAGTTATCGAAGGGATGGTCCAGCTTCATCGACGTCAGCCGTAACCGGAGGGTCACGCTGCTTTCGCCGGATACCTCGCACACGTAGCGGGCCGCGGCCTTCGTTCCTGACCTTGCCGGATTGACGGCATCGTGCTGCCCGGAGATGACGTACGCGTGGAAGGCGTCTTTCACATACGGCGACGCGTTCGGTTGATTCCACAGACGCTGCGCGTTGCTTTCGTTCTCCGTAAAGAGCAGTTCGGTGGCGCCGTCGCAATAGAGCCGGTACTCGCCGAGCTGATGATGCGTTGCCCGAACGACGCCCGGACTTTCTTCGTGCAGCGATGGCCTGCGATCGTCGTGGCCCCACGACCATGTATTGCGAAACCATAGCGTCGGCAGCACCTGCAGCCGCGCGCTTTCCCGCGCGCGGTTGTGCACGGAAATGCGCACGAAGATATCGTCGGGACCTGCCTTCGCGTATTCGACGAATACATCGAAGTACCGGTCGTCGTCGAAGGCGCCGGTATCGAGCAGTTCGTATTCGAGTTCGTCTCGCGATCGCTTCCGGTTGGTCTCGATCAGATCACGGTACGGATATTCACGGTGCGGATACTTGTACAGATACTTCATGTACGAATGCGTAGGCGTGCTGTCGAGATAGAAGTAATACTCCTTCACGTCCTCGCCGTGATTGCCCTCGCTATTCGTCAAGCCGAAGAGGCGCTCTTTCAGAATCGCGTCGCGCCCGTTCCATAACGCAAGCGCGAAGCACAACTGCTGCTGGTCGTCGCACAAGCCGCCGAGGCCGTCCTCTCCCCATCGGTAGGCGCGCGAGCGGGAATGATCATGGGGGAAATAGTTCCAGGCGTCGCCGTTGTCGCTGTAGTCCTCGCGGACCGTCCCCCACTGGCGTTCGCTGAGGTACGGCCCCCACTTCTTCCACGGCACCTGCGCAACGCGTGCATCGTTCAGGCGTTTTTCTTCTGCCGTATCGACGATCACAGGATCCATGCTTTCCTCCGTAGCGGCGCGCCCGCCTGCGACGAGACGAAAGCGCGGTTCTGCATCTTCATGTCGCTTCAATGGCCGATGACCGCGAGCGCCTCATGCATCGGCGACATCGATACGGTCACCATTCCATCGAGCGGCGTATTCATCTCCAGAATCAGGAAGATGGCGATGGACGTGCACAGCGCCCCCAAAAACAATGCGATGGTGACCGTTGCATTCGCTGGCGTGAACACGCCAAACGCGCCGAAGATAATGCACAGCCAAAGCACGAGCGTGATCAATAACGCGGTTGGGGTCGAGCCCGCTGCCTGCAACAGGCCGAGCTCGCGCACGGCCAATGCCTCATTGGTCAATTCGATCGCGCGCGCCTGCAAGCGCCGCTGCTTGTCGTTTTGCGGCGCGAGATCCTCGATTTTGCGCTCGAAATCTTCCGCGCGTTCAAGCGCCTCCGGTCTGCGCAGCCTCGCCTGCTGTGCCGGGTCGCCCGACGCCACTTGCTGAACCGCCACGGTGACGATCTGCTTCAATGTGCCACGGATCTCCTGAGTCTGCGGCCCATATTGCGCGAGCACGCGATCCAGCAGGATGACATTGACGGCATCGCGCGTCACGCTGGCATTCACCGTATCGAACGAGCTTTTCGCCGACGAAATCAGCAGTCCGAGCACCAGCGCGGCCATCGTGGCAATCAGGCCCGTCGCGAGTTTGACTACGTCAATGGAGTCGTCGTCGAGATGGTGCTCCGGCAGCAGGGTGCGCAGATACAAACCCAGAAGCGCGCTGCAGAAGACACAGACAAATATGATCAGGGCGACGATCAGATGGTTCATTGTTCGAAACTCCGTCGCTTCGTGGCGGCGGTGCCGCACCTGACGGGCTGCGCGTGTCGATCGCACCGGCGCCCGATGCCCGGTTTCGCAGGCGGCCCTTATCGATAAGAATCGATCGGGCACCGGCCTCGAACCGGTGCTCGGGCGATGACAGGCAGATGATCGGATTGCGCCTGCTATCGAGGCCTCACGAACTGCGCGAGAGACTTGGATACCGAATCGCACGAGTCGTCCATGACCGGTCTGACCGACTCGAATGGCTTGAGGCGCTCCGCCGAACTGGCGACCCCGGTTATGGTGACCTGTAGCTTGACCACGTTCGGACCGGGCTTTCGACGACGCGCGTTCTCGACGCTTTTCGCCTGTTTCAGGCAGGTCGTTCCGTAGCCGCGGATCTGATCGATGGTTGCCTGACAGAGCTGCTCGCTCCCTGTCGATGCTGCGTAAGTTTTTCCGAAAGGTTAGGATTCGCAGGCCACTGTTTATTGACCCAAATCAACGAGCAAGGAATCAGTTTTTGGATTCCTGAATCAAAGTCGCCACGTAACTGCACACTGAATTCGGGAGATGAGCGATTCAAGATCAGCGATCGAACCAGCGATATTGCAGCGCGAAGGAAATCTCCTTGTAATTCCCGCCCGCGCGCGTGACGAATCCGTTGGACAACGCAAGCTTGGCGGCCCAGTTGCGGGTGAAGGGCGCAGCGAAGGTGAGCCCGTAGCGCATGTTGGACTGCCGGTCCTTATTGGGGCCGCCGTTCACACTCGTGCTGCCGCCGGCGACATAGCCGATGTCGGCGGCGATCCAGCGCCCCTGGCTGAATCCATAGCCGCCATGCAACTGAAGCGTCAGAAGGGGATCCTGACTACGGGTGTTGCCACGAAAGAAGCTGTTGTTGGTGGTGAAGAACCACGCGCCGGCGGTGGCTTCGAAGAACCAGTGCCCCACCGGCTGCGAGATACCGATCTCCGGCTTGAACGCCCATCGATTGGTGCCTATGTTGACGAGCCGCGACGGAACGTATTGCCCGGTGGGAGCGGACATCGTCAGACTGAGACCTAGCGAACCGGTGGGGGCATGGCGTGCGAATTCCTCTGGAGACATCGCCCGGTTGCCGATCAGATTGACGGCGAAGCGCAGGCGCAAATCGCCCATGCCCGCACGGTGCACCTCGGTCGGTGCGTCGATCACGTCGCCGCTGAGATTGCCTCTCGTGTACGGGATCGCGAACGCTATCGATGCAGTGTGGCCCGCAAGCCCGAACGTATGCTCATAAGCGGCCGACAAGGCGTTGATCCGGGCCTGCACGTTGGTGACGGGCAACGACGGATCGGTCAGGACACTGCCGGTCAGATAGGTATAGCCGACGACGACGAAGTTGGTGCCGACCGGGGACGCCGAATAAGATCGCGGCTCCAGTTCCTGCGCGGACACCGGGGCTGCCGACGACAGAAGTCTCACGGCGGTGAAGAGGCACGGCGCGCAACTGGAGGTAAGACGGCTCATGGTCGGTTGCCTCGATCGGAAGCGCGCCGCGCGTAACGAAGGCCATCGTACCGTGGATGACGGACCGGATGCGAGAACGGCGACTAAGACAAAGACCGGCTCTGATAGCGCGAAGGGGGTATCTGCGAATTTCGCGCGTTGCTGGCACGATTTCCGTCACGCTGCTAGATTACCCCGTGCAGCAAAATCGTTGATCGAGAGACTACGATGACTGACAAACACGGTTCCCCGCGTTCGCCCCTTCCTGCGCTCATCGTCATCGCCGCCATCGTCGCCGCGCTGGTCGCGGCGTTCGCCTACACGGCGGGCTGGCTCACGCCGCAACGCCTCACGCCGGCGAAGATCGTCGGCAGCCTCGCGCCGCCCGGCGGCGCGGTGCCGGGCTTCAGGCGCAATCATGCGAAGGGCATTTGCTTCACCGGCGACTTCGAATCCAACGGCTCGGGCGCGGCACTTTCCAAGGCCGTGATGTTCAGGTCCGGCACGTATCCCGTCACGGGACGCTTCAATCTCGCGACGCCGGACCCGAAAGCATCGGACGCGATGGCGCGCGTGCGCGGCCTCAGCCTGCGCGTCGTGATGCCCGACCGCAGCGAGTGGCGCTCCGCGATGATCGATGCCCCGTTCTTCCCCGTCGCGACCCCGCAGGCCTTCTTCGAACTGCAACGGGCGCTCGCGAACAAGAACGATCCCGAGTCCATGCAGAAGTTCGCGACCGCGCACCCGGAGATCAGCGCGTTCGGCGCATGGGCGGGCAGCGCGCCGTGGACCGCCTCATATGCCGAAGAGCGCTACAACAGCCTCAACAGCTTCATCTTCACGAATGCGGAAGGACAAGCCCAAACGGTGCGCTGGTCCTTCGTTCCGGCTGCGAAGGTCGAGAACCTGTCACCCGATGAACTGAAGAAGAGGGGCGCGAACTTCCTCGATGCAGAGATCACCGGGCGCGTGCAGAGCGCGCCGCAACGCTGGGCGATGATCGTGACGGTTGCGAATCCCGGCGATCCCACCGCCGACCCGAGCAAGGCCTGGCCCGAGGACCGGCACACGATCGAAGTGGGCACGCTCGTCGTCAAGGCGATCGAACCCGAGCCGGACGGGCCATGCCGCGATCTCAACTTCGACCCTACGATTCTTCCATCGGGCATGCGCGTATCCGACGATCCGTTCCCCGCCGCGCGCTCGGCCGCTTACTCCGTCTCGTTCAATCGACGCACCGCCGAGGACAAGGACTATCCGCGCACGCCCGCGCAAGGAGCCACGCGATGAACGCGATCAACGAGCGGTTCTCGCCGCTGCAACGCGCGCTGCACTGGATCATGGCGATATGCATTCTCGCGATGTTGTTCATCGGCGTCGGGATGGTGTCGACGGTGCGGCCGGACTACCTCACGCTCGTATCGATACACAAGCCGCTCGGCGTCGCGATTCTCGTACTCGCGCTGATCCGTCTCGCGGTCAGGATCACGCGCGGCGCGCCGCCGCTGCCCGCGGACATGCCCGAGCCGATGAAGCTCGCCGCGTACCTGTCGCACTATGCGTTCTATGCGCTGATGATCGCGCTGCCGTTGCTCGGCTATGGCATGTTGTCCGCGGCGGATTATCCGGTCGTGCTGCTGGGCGTGCGCGTGCCTTCGCTATTGCCGCATAGCAATTCGCTGCACACGATGCTCTGGAACGCGCACCGGTTTCTTGCGTTGTGCTTCTTCGCGCTGATCGTCGTGCATCTCGCGGCGGCGCTGTTTCATGCGCTCGTGCGGCGCGATGGCGTCTTTCACGCGATGGCGCCGTGGAAGTAGGCGTGTCCGGTCAGGGGCGCCGCTGCTGCACGACTTGCGCAAGCGCGCGCACGCCCGGCTCGATCAACTCCGCGCGTATCGCTGAAAAGCCCATGCGAAAGCACCGCTGGCCATCGGCGGGATCGGCGAAGAACACGCTGCCGGGCTCGATCAGCACGCCGAGCGCTTGCGCATCTTTTGCGAGGCGCGTCGCGTCGAGCCATGGCGGCCCTTCGACCCAGCACGACGCGCCACCCGTCACCTTCGATGCGCGCAACTCCGGCAGATGCTTGCCGAGCGCATCCATCAGCACTTCGGCGCGCTCCTTGTAGACGCGCCCGAGCTTGCGCAACAGCGTGTCGTGATGACCGAGCGCGAGAAAGGTCGCGAACGCGCGCTGGATGTACGCGGCCGGATGCCGGATCATCAGGCGGCGCAGCGCGCGCAACTCGCGTATCAGCGTGCGCGGCGCGACGACATAGCCGAGCCGCAGACCGGGCGCGAGCGTCTTCGACAACGAACCGATATACACGACGCGCTCCGCCGTATCGAGGCTCTTCAACGCCGGATGCGGCGTGCCCGAGAACGAGTTTTCGCTTTCGTAGTCGTCTTCGATGACGATGAAATCATGCTTCACCGACAGATCAAGCAGCCTGCGCCGCCGCTCGATCGGCATGGTGACGGTCGTGGGGCATTGATGGCTCGGCGTCACGTACACATAGTCGCAAGGCGCGATCACGCTTTCATCGTCGATGACCGCGCCTTCCTCATCCACATCGAGCGGCACGATCTGCGCGTTGTGATGCTGGAAGATGTTGCGCGCATCGGGATAGCCGGGGTTCTCCATGCCCACTTTCGTTTGCGTTCCGCACAGCAGATCGCCGAGCAGATAGAGCGCCTGCTGACAGCCGTTCGTCACGACGATCTCTTCGGGCATCGCGAACACGCCGCGGCGCGGCAGCACGCGCGTGCGAATCTGCTCGACGAGCGTCTCGTCGTCGCGTTCGATCAGGTCGGGCGCCCAGTTGCGGATTTCCATCACCGAGAGGCCGTGCATGCAGCTCTCGCGCCAGTCGCTCGTGGGAAAGAGCTCGGTGTCGAACTGGCCGTAGATGAACGGATATTCATAGCTCTGCCAGTTCGACGGCTTGACGATGTTGCGTTGATTCGAAGGCGCATGGTGGATGCGCGCGGCCCAGTCGGGATGCCCTTGCTGCGTCGGAACGGCGGGCGTGTCGGCTGTGCCCGTCGCGGTGAAGCCGCGCTGCAGCTCGTCCGTCGCCGGATTCACGAAGTGACCGCTGCGCTCGCGCGACACGAGATAGCCTTCCTCGACGAGCTGCTGATACGCGAGCACGACCGTGTTGCGCGACACGTTGAGCTGATCGGCGAGCTCGCGGCTCGATGGTAAAGCGGAGTCGGGCGCGATATGGCCGCTCAGGATCGCATTGACGATCATCTGGCGGATCTGGTTCTGCAAGCTCATTCCCGAGACCCGCGAGCGCTCGAAGAGCTGCGCCCAAAGCGTGGCGGTTGGGCGGGTCGGCATGCACGTCTCCTGTCATGGTTCCGGTGATCTTTCGATATTACGTGCGGCTCGCGGCGGGCGCCAGTCGACGACGCTCCCTCAGCTCGCCCCGCCCACCGAAAACGCCAGCTCACGCCGCTGCCGCATCCCGACCCATGCCGCCGACATCGCGCTGATCACGCCCGCTCCGAGGCAATATCCCGCGATCATCCACGGGTCGCCGCCATTGCGTTGCAGGAGCCATGTCGCGACGATCGGGCTGATGCCGCTCGCGAAGATGCCCGAGAACTGATAGACGAACGAGATGCCGGAATACCGCACTTTCGCATCGAAGAGCTCGGAGAAGAGCGCCGCCTCGGGCCCATAGATCGACGCATACACCACGCCGAGGGGAATCACCACGGCGAGCCACGCGAGCATCGTGTTGCCGCCGCTATGCTTCATGAGCCAGAAGCCGAAGAACGCCGAAAGCCCGGTTGCCAGCGATCCCCAGAAGTAGATGCGCGCACGTCCGACACGATCCGACAGCCGGCCGAAGAACGGAATCGTGAAGATCATCACGAACGCGGCGACCATCACGCCGAGCAGCGCATCGGTGCGTTGCAGATGCAGCGTGCCAGTCAGATACGAAATCGAGAACACGCCGAACACGTTGAAGAACACGCCATCGATGAAACGCGCGCCCATGCCTGCGATCGTGTTGCCGGGATACTTCGAGATCACATCGACGATCGGCATGCGTGCCTCGCTTCCCGACTTCTGGATGCGCGCGAACTCCGGCGTCTCCATCACGTTCAGGCGGATATACATGCCGATCGCAACGAGCGCGAAGGAGAGGAAGAACGCGAGACGCCAGCCCCACGCGAGAAACTGCGCATCGGTCAGGGTGAGCGAAAGCGCCGCGACCACGCCCGAAGAGAGACACAGCCCGAGCGCAAGCCCGATCTGCGGAATGCTCGCGTAAAAGCCGCGCTTGTTCTCCGGCGCGTATTCGAACGCCATCAGCACCGCGCCGCCCCATTCGCCGCCCAGCCCGATGCCTTGCAGCACGCGCAGGAACAGCAGAAGCAAAGGCGCCCAGATGCCGATCTGCGCATAGGTCGGCACCATGCCGATCAACACGGTCGCGACACCCATGATCGTGAGCGTCATCACGAGCATGCTTTTCCGGCCGACTCTATCGCCGAAGTGCCCGAAGATCACGCCGCCCAGCGGCCGGCTCAGAAAGCCGACGGCGAAGGTGCCATAGGCGAGCATCGTCGAGATGAGCGGATCGCCGCTCGGAAAATACAGCTTGTTGAAGACGATGCCGGCGACCACGCCGTATAGAAAGAAGTCGTACCACTCGATCGTCGCGCCGATCAGACTGGCGACCACGACCTTTCTCATCTGCTTGCCATCGGTGCGGGGCAGTGCATTCATGGTTTGTCTCCGTGATGATGGGTGAGACTTGTGTTCAGTCTCTCTGGCCTGCATGGGCCATGGGCATGTTCACAACGGCTTGCTGTATGTCTTCCACGCGCGTCGCGTGCTGATAGCGCTGGTCTTCGAGAATCATGTCGGCGGCTTTCTCCGCGATCATGATGACGGGCGCATTCGTGTTGCCCGATACGAGCTCCGGCATGATCGACGCATCGACCACGCGCAGGCGGCCGACGCCGCGCACCTTCAGGCGCTCGTCGACGACCGCGAGCGCGTCGCTGCCCATCTTGCAGGTGCCCGCGGGGTGATAGATCGACTGGCTGAACTTGCGCGCGACATCGAGCAGTTCGGCATCGGACTGATAGCTCGAACCGGGAATGAACTCCGACGCGATGTGCTTCGCGAGCGAAGGCGCGGCGGCGATGCGGCGCGCAACCTTGATGCCGCCGATCACCACGGGATGATCGCGTTCGTCGGAGAGATAGTTCGCGTGAATGGCCGGATATTGCAGCGGATCGTTCGAGCGGATCTCCACGCTGCCGCGGCTATAGGGCCGCAACTGGCAAACGGAGGACGTGAACGCGGAGAACGGATGCGCGCCCTGGCCGGGTTTGTCGGCGGACAGTGGTTGCATGTGAAACTGGATGTCGGGGCGTGCGACATCCGGCGACGAGCGCGTGAAGATCGCGACCTGGCTCGCCGCGAGCGTAAGCGGACCGGTGCGCGAGATCGCGTATTGCAGACCGATGAGCGCCTTCCTCAGCGGGTTATTGACCTCGTCGTTGAGCGTGCGCTCGTGCGTCTTGAAGACGAGCCGCACTTGCAGATGATCCTGCAGGTTCCTTCCGACGCCTGCCAGTTCGTGTTTGATCTGCACGCCGGCGTCGCCAAGCACGCTCGCTGGGCCGACGCCCGAATTCTGCAGAATCTGCGGCGAGCCGATCGCGCCAGCGGCCAGGATCACTTCGACGCGCGCGCGAACCGTCTTCACGACGCCTTCATGCACGTACTCGATGCCGACAGCTTCCCGGCCGTTGAAGATCACCTTGCGAGTCTGTGCGCGCGTCTGCACGATCAGATTGCGCCGCTCGCGCACCGGCTTGAGGAAGCCCTTCGCGGTGCTCCAGCGAAAGCCCTTGTAGGCCGTCTGCTGAAAATAGCCGACGCCTTCCTGCGTCGCGCCGTTGTAGTCCTCGTTGAACGGGATGCCGATCTCTTGCGCCGCCGCGATGAAATGATCCGCGATAGGGCGGCGCAAGCGCAGGTCCGATACCTTCAACGGCCCGCCGGCGCCATGATATTCGCTCGCGCCGTGCTCCTGATCTTCCGACTTCCTGAAGTAGGGCAGGACGTCCCTGAAGCTCCATCCCGTGTTGCCGAGCTCGGCCCAGCGGTCGTAGTCCTCGTGCTGGCCGCGCACATAGAGCAGCCCGTTGAGCGAACTGCAGCCGCCGAGCACCTTGCCGCGCGGCCAGTCGATGCTGCGTCCGGCGACGGCCTCGTCCGGCTCGGTGCGATAGCACCAGTCGAGCTCGGGATCGTGCATCGTCTTGAAGTAGCCGACGGGAATGTGAATCCACGGGCTCGTATCGGGTCCGCCCGCTTCCAGAAGCAGCACTGTGTTGCCGGGATCGGCGCTGAGCCGATTGGCGAGCACGCATCCCGCCGAGCCCGCGCCGACGATGACGTAATCGACTTCCTGCTGCATGACACTCGTCTCCTGAAGTCTTCTTATGAAACGTTTCGCTTGTCGTACGTTCAATGTGGAAGAAGACGGCGACGATGCCAAGGGAAAAGCGTGAGGGACCGCGAAAGTGAAACGGAAAATGCGAAATCCGATTCAGAAGTCCGTTGTCCTGACGATGCTTCGCTATCCGAATCAACGATGCTGCGGCGCGTCAGAAGGTGGCCGTGAGTTCGTCGGCGGCTTCCTGCAAGCGCGGCACGAAGGTGAGCGCGCGCGACAGCGTCATGCGCGATACCGGGCCGTGCACGGCGATGGCCGCGATGAATTTGCCGCGCGAATCGCGCACCGGCACGGCGACGCACGCGATGCCCAGCACGAATTCCTCGTTGTCGACGGCAATGCCTTTGTGCGCGATCCGATCCAGCTCGGCTTCGAGCAGGTTGGGATCGTCGAGCGTGTTGGGCGTGAAGCGTTCGAGGCGCATCGCGCGGATCAGCATGGATCGTTCGTCGCGCGGCATCGTCGAAAGAAGCAGCTTGCCGCTCGCGCTGCAATGCGCGGGCACGTGCGATCCGGGCTTGAGCTCCAGCCGCAGCGCCCACGGCGATTCGCAGCGGTCGAGATAGAGCACTTGCGTGTCGTGCAGCATGCTCAGGTTGCAGGTCTCGCCGAGATCGGCGACGAGGCGCTCCAGAATCGCGTGGCGCTGACGCCGGGCGCCGCTGTGCATCATCACGTCGACGCCGAGCCGCTCCAGCCGCGGGCCGATCACGTAGGCGTTCTTCTGGCCCGGCTCGCGCGCGACGAAGCCGCCCGCTTCGAGCGATTGCAGCATGCGATGCAGCGAAGCCTTCGGCTGCTCGATGATGTTCGCGAGCTCCGCGAGCGACAACGCGCCCTTCGCCGCGACGAGATGTTCGAGCACGCTGAATGCGCGCAGCGTGGGCGTGTCCGCGCGCGCGGCATTGTCGATGAGCGGCGCGCTCTCCGTCGATTCAGGCTGAACGAAGGCTTCGGTTTCGGCTCGCGTATCCATGATGCGAACTCACGCCGTCTGATGCCGTGCCGCCTGCGCCTGCACGCAGGTCACGGCGATCACGTGATAGATATCGTCCGCGCTGCAGCCGCGCGACAGATCGTTGGCGGGCTTCGCGAGCCCTTGCAGCAAGGGCCCGATGGCCTTCGCGCCGCCGATCCGCTCCGCGAGCTTGTAGCCGATATTGCCCGCTTCGAGACTCGGGAAGATCAGCGTGTTCGCGTGTCCTTCGATCTGCGAGTGCTGCACTTTGCGCATCGCGATTTCCGCGACGATCGCCGCATCGAGCTGCACGTCGCCGTCGATCGCGAGACCGGGGCGCGCTTCCTTCACGCGCCGCGTCGCATCGATCACCTTGTCGACGGCCGCATGATGCGCGCTGCCGCTCGTCGAGAACGACAACATCGCGACGCGCGGATCTTCCATCAGCAGGTTGTGCGCGCTATCGGCGGCGGCCATTGCGATTTCCGCGAGCTGCTCCGCATTCGGCTCGACGACGAGCGCGCAATCGGAAAAGATGAGGCCGCCTTTCATCGTATGAAAAGGCTCGCACAGCATCATCAGGAAGAAGCTGGACACGAGTTTGAACGACGGACGCACGCCGATGATCTGGATCGCGTTGCGCACGACGTCCGCGGTCGTGTTCACCGCGCCGGAGACGGAGCCGTCCGCCTCGCCGAGTCGCACCATGAGGTTCGCGAAGCACAGCGGATCGAGCACGGCGGCGCGCGCCTGATCGGGTGTCATGCCTTTTTTCTCGCGCAACGCGAAGAGTTCGTCGGCGAAGCGTTCGCGAAGCGGTGACTGTGAAGGATCGATCACGTCGATGCCTTCGAGATCGATGCCCGCGCCATCCGCAACCTGATACGCCCGCGCTCGCGCGCCCACGAGCAGGATGCGCGCGATGCCTTCCTTGTGCGCGCGTGCCGCTGCCTCGAGCACACGCGTGTCTTCGGCTTCGGAGAGAACGATGCGCATCGGCAGGTCGCGCGCCTGATCGATGATGCGGTGCATGGCTTTCATGGCGGGCTCATCATGTTTGAGAAGAAAACGCCGCTCCGGGGCGCGGAGCGGCGTGGCGCAGGACTTAGACGTAGTCCTTGTACTTGTCGAGCATGCGCACCGGCTTGGCGAGCGCATCGCGGCGGAACGGATCGCCGAGTTCGCGCGTGCACATGATCTCGATGATCGTCGTCTTGCCGTGATTCATCTGCAGATCGATGGCCTTCTTCAACGCCGGGCCCACGTCTTCCAGCTTGTCGACGACGATGCCTTCCGCGCCCATCGCCTTCGCGATCTCCGCGAAGCTCTGGTTGTCGAGCTCGCCCGCGACGAAGCGGCGGTTGTAGAAGTCCACCTGATTCTTCTTCTCCGCGCCCCATTGACGGTTATGGAACACGACAGCCGTCACCGGAATGTTGTGGCGCACGCAGGTCATGGTTTCCATCAGGCTCATGCCCCACGCGCCATCGCCCGCATACGACACGGCCGGACGGTGCGGCGCCGCAACCTTCGCGCCGATGATCGTCGGGAACGCATAGCCGCAATTGCCCCAGCTCATCGCCGCGAAGAAGCTGCGCGGCTTGTTGAAACGCAGATAGCTGTTCGCGACCGAGTTGATGTTGCCGATGTCGGTCGAGACCATCACGTCTTCCGGCATCGCCTTTTCCAGCTCGCGCAACACCTGACGCGGATGCAGATACTGGCCGCCGCTGAACGGCTTTTCGTTCTTCTGCTCCTCGATCATGTCGAGGCTGTACGGGTCGCGCTCGTGGGTCCACTCGTCGAGTTCTTTCTCCCATGCGGCCTTCTCGGTGGCGATGGTCTTGGCGCGAGCATCCTTCGTCGCATCGCAGTCGAGCTTGCGATTCGCGAGACGTTGCGTGAGCGCGATGGCAGACGCCTTCGCATCGCCGCAGATGCCGACGGAAATCTTCTTCACGAGGCCGAGCATCTTGTGATCGGCGTCGATCTGGATGACCTTCGCTTCCTTCGGCCAATAGTCGAGACCGTGCTGCGGCAGCGTGCCGAACGGCCCGAGGCGCGAGCCGAGCGCGATCACGACATCGGCCTGGCTGAGCAGCTTCATCGCGGCCTTCGAGCCTTGATAGCCGAGCGGACCGCACCACAGCGGATGATTCGCCGGGAACGAGTCGTTGTGCAGATAGCTGTTCACCACCGGCGCGCCGAGCCGCTCGGCGAGCGCCTTGCATTCCTCGATGGCATCGGACATCACCACGCCGCCGCCCGAGATGATCACCGGGAATTTCGCTTCGGCGAGCAGATCGGCCGCTTCGTTGAGGCTCTGATCGCCGCCGGGACCGCGATCGAGACGCTGCGGCTTCGGAATCTCGACCTTGACCTGACCGTAGAAGTAGTCGCGCGGGATGTTGAGCTGCGTCGGGCCCATTTCCGACATCGCGCGATCGAAGCAGCGCGCGGTGAATTCGGCCATGCGGGCCGGATGCGTGACGTGGCCCTGATACTTCGTGAATTCCTGGAACATCGGCAGTTGCTTCGCTTCCTGGAAGCCGCCGAGGCCGATGCCCGTCGTGCCCGCTTCGGGCGTGACGATCACGACCGGGCTGTGCGCCCAGTACGCCGCCGCGATGGACGTCACGCAATTGCTGATACCCGGGCCGTTCTGACCGATCACCACGCCATGACGGCCCGACACGCGCGAGTAGCCGTCGGCCATGTGGCCCGCGCCTTGTTCGTGCACGACGGGAATCAGGCGGATGCCGGCGGGCGCGAAGATGTCCATCGCGTCCATGAACGCCGAACCCATGATGCCGAACATCTCGGTCACGCCATTGGCGGCGAGCGTTTCGACGAAGGCTTCGGACGGGGTCATCGCCTGCGGACCGGTGGGCGCCGCGCTGGTGGCGGCGAGGGTGGTCTGGGAAGGACGGGCTTGGTCGTGCTCGCTCATGAGTGTCTCCGGGGTTAAATAAAACGGAACATTTGGTTCCGAAATATGTATCGTGAACACATCGTAGGACGGGTCGATTTCGGCGTCAACTTCTTTTTCAAATAAATGGAATGGTTTGTCTCTAAAAAATTCGGAACGGTGGGCCGCACGGCGATGCCGGATCGCCGTCGAGGCCCGTGTGGCGGGCGTCGGCGGGTAAGTTCGGGTGCAAGAGGAACTAGCGTGCGGCGGGACGCTGGCGCGCCATCAGCGTCAATCCATCGGATGCGTCGATGAGTGTCGCGAGCTTCACAGCGGTTTCGCGCAGTTGCGGAACGGCTTTTAAGAGGTCGTTGAGATTGGCGCGCGCGGTCGGCGCATGCGCGGCAAGGCACGCGAGCACGCGCCCGGTGGCGGCATCCGTGATCGGCACCGCGACCGCCACCATGCCGAGCACGAACTCCTCGTTGTCGATGCCGATGCCGCGCGCGGCGAGCCGGTCCAGTTCGGCTTCGAGCAGCGTCTGGTCTGTCAGCGTGCGGTGCGTTCTTTTCGTGAGCGTCAGGCGGCCAAGGATCTGGCGGCGCTCGGCGAGCGGCATCTGCGAAAGGAAGAGCTTGCCGCTCGCGGTGCAATGCAACGGCACACGCATGCCGGCTTGCATATGCAGGCGCAAGGGCTCGGCCGTCTCGACGCGCTCTATATAGAGCACCGTATCGCCGTCGAGCGCGGTGAGATTGCAGCTTTCGCCGATCACGTCGACGAGCGAGCGCAGGATCGAGCGGCATGCCCGCGTGAATGCGTTGTTGGCAAGCGTCGCGAGCGCGAGCTGGGCGGCGCGCGGTCCGAGCGCGATGCCGCGATCGGTGCCGCGCGAGTCGGGGATGTGCGTGACGTAGCCTTGCGCTTCGAGTGAATCGATCAGCCGCAGCAGCGTCGCCTTGGGGATGCGCACACGCGCCGCGAGCTGCGATAGCGTGTAGGCGTGGCCCGCCGACGCGAGTTGTTCGAGCACGGCGAGCGGACGCAGCGTCCGTGCTTCATCGCCGGCTTGCTCGGCGGGATCGATGTGATTGGCGTCGCGCATGAACCGGAAACGGAACGAATGGTTTCAGATTACGGCGTACTTTACGCCCGTTTCGGGTCATTGCGCCACAGTTTTCGGAACAGACGGTTGCGATTTTATTGCGAACGCAGCGTTCCGTTCAAAACGTCTTGCCGAGCTCAGCCGCCGCTTCCTTCAGGCGCGGCACCATTTCCAGGGCACGGGAAAGCGGCGTGCGCGACACCGGCGCATGCACCGCGATCGCCGCGATGGTCGTGCCGCCCGCATCGACGATCGGCGCCGCGGCACACACGATGCCTTGCACGAACTCTTCGTTGTCGATCGCGACGCCTTTCTTCGCGATGCGGTCGAGCTCGGCCTCCAGCATCTCGGTGTCGGTGATGGTATTGGCGGTATAGCGCTCGAGCTTCATCGCGCGCACGAGCGCATTGCGTTCCGCGCGCGGCTGCGACGCGAGCAGCAGCTTGCCGCTCGCGCTGCACCAGATGGGCACATGCGAGCCGGGTTTCAGATCGAGCCGCAGCGGCCACGGCGCTTCCACGCGGTCCAGATATAGCACTTCGTTCTCGTGCAGCATCGTGAGATTGCAGGTTTCACCGAGATCGGAGACGAGCCGCGTGAGGATGGCATGGCGCAGCCGCCGCGCGCCCGCGTGCGTCATCACATTGAGACCGAGTTGCGCGAGCCGCGGCCCGACCACGTACGCGTTCTTGTCGCCGGGCTCGCGGATCACGAGACCGCCCGCTTCGAGCGACGCGAGCATCCGGTGCAGCGAAGGCTTCGGCATGCCGATGTCCTCGGCCATGTCCGTCAGCGATACGGGATTGCCCGCCTGGACCAGATATTCCAGCAGCGCGAAGGCTCGCAGCGTGGGCGTGTCGGGCTTGTCCATCGGCATGTTTCCAAATGATTTTGTTCGACATTATTTTAAATGAGGTGCCGATCAGCGCCCCATAGGCCGAACGGATAAAAATAAACGAAATGAATTGTTCCAGAAAAATATAGTTGCTATGCTGAGGCCTCAACGACGAAGCGGGAGACGAGGCATCATGATGCGCGACACATGGTTGGACGAGCCGGACCGGAGCGTGTCCGTGCGCACGCTTTTCGGCATCGACACGGATCTCAAAGTGCCGGCATTCGGCACGCGCGACCCGCACGTTCCGGAAATCGACGAGGCGTATCGGTTCAATCCCGAGGTCACGCTGGCGATCCTCGCGGGCTTCGCGTTCAACCGGCGCGTGATGGTGCAGGGCCTGCACGGCACGGGCAAGTCGACGCACATCGAGCAGGTGGCGGCGCGCCTGAACTGGCCGTGCATGCGCGTGAATCTCGACGGCCACGTGAGCCGTCTCGATCTCGTCGGCAAGGATGCGATCGTCGTGCGCGACGACGTGCAGGTCACCGAGTTTCAGGAAGGCATCGTGCCGTGGGCGCTGCAGCGGCCCGTCGCGCTGGTGTTCGACGAATACGACGCCGGCCGCCCCGACGTGATGTTCGTCATTCAACGGATTCTGGAACGCGATGGCAGCTTCACGCTGCTCGACCAGAACCGCGTAATACAGCCTCACCGTTTTTTTCGCCTGTTCGCGACGACCAACACGATCGGCCTCGGAAACCTGAACGGCATGTATCACGGCACGCAGATGCTGAATCACGCGCAGATCGACCGATGGAACGTGGTCGCGACGTTGAATTACCTGTCGCGCGAGGAAGAGGCGCGCATCGTGCTCGCGCGCGTGCCGCAGCTCGACCACGACGCGGGCCGCGCGCTCGTCGATTCGATGGTGAGCATGGCGGGACTCACGCGACGCGGCTTTCAGGCCGGCGACCTGTCGACGCTGATGTCGCCGCGCACCGTGATCAGCTGGGCGGAAAATTGCGAGGTTTTCCGCGATCCGAAGCTCGCGCTGCGTCTCACTTTCCTGAACAAATGCGACGAAGCGGAACGGCCGATCGTCGCTGAATATTTTCAGCGTGCGTTCGGCGAGGAACTCGATACGCCGTCGCAGTGGCACGACGAGCCGGCAAAATGAGCGACTCGCGTGAACTCGCGCGACGCGACGCGCTGTGCGCGGCGGCCGTGCGCGCGCTGACAGGCGACGAAGCCTTGCATTATCGCGGCGGCAAGTTGTATCGCCATTTGCGGCCCGTGCCGCTGCATGCGCCGCATCTGCGCGGCGATCGCAGGGACGAAGAAGATTTCGCATCGACACGCGGCGCGGCGGATGCGTCCGCGCTGCGCATCGTGTATTCGGATGCCGGACTGCATCGCGAACTCGCGCCCGATGACGCCGTCGAGCGGGTCGTCTTCGACATGCTGGAACAGTTGCGTTGCGAAATGCGCGTGCCCGCCGGTATGGAAGGCATGAGGCGCAACGTGCGGCATCGGTTCGACGCATGGGCGCTCGCCTGTTATGAAACGGGCTTGCTCGACAGCGATATCGGCCTGTTGATCTATACGGTCGCGCAAATGGCCGAATCGCGTCTGTCCGGCCGTGCCGTGCTCGAAGCAACGGAAGGGATCATCGAAGCGACGCGCGCGGCGCTGGCTCCATCGCTCGGCAACGCGCTCGCGGGTCTGCGGCGGCATGGCGCGGATCAGCGCGCTTATGCGGTCCACGCGCTCGATATCGCACGGCGCATCGGCGCGATGGTGCGCGACGTGCGGCATGCGTTCGTCGAAAGCAATGCATCGTCCGATGACGAGAAGGAAGAGGCCGCGCGCACCATGCTCGGCACCTGGTTCGATATCGACGATGAAGACGGCGACATCGAACGGCTCGCGCTTGCCGCGAGCGGTGACAGCAGCGCGCGCGAGGCGTCGGGTGAGGACTATCGCATCTTCACCGCGCGCCATGACAAGACCATTCGCCCGGCTGCGCTGATTCGCGCCGCGTTGCTGCGCGAATATCGCGAACGGCTGGACGATCTGATCGCCGCGCGCCATATCAACGTGCCGCGTCTCGCGCGCATGCTGCAGGCCTCGATTACCGTGCCGCGCCGCGATGGCTGGTCCTTCGGTGAAGAAGAAGGGCGCATCGACGGGCGGCGGCTCGCGCAGGTAGTGGCATCGCCGGATGAGCGGCGCGTGTTCAGACGCGAGCGCGAGCGGCCGCATGCCGATTGCGCGGTGAGCTTCCTCGTCGACTGTTCGGGGTCGATGAAGACGAGCATCGAGCCCGTCGCGGTGATGATCGACGTGCTCGTGCGCGCGCTCGGCATGGCGGGCGTCGCGACGGAAGTGCTCGGCTTCACCACTGGCGCATGGAACGGCGGGCGCGCGAAACTCGACTGGCTCGCGAAGGGCAGGCCGAAGTATCCGGGCCGGCTCAACGAAGCGTGCCACATGATTTTCAAGGAAGGCGATGCGAGCTGGCGCGTGGCGCGCGGCGATATCGCGGCGTTGTTCAAGGCCGATCTGTTCCGCGAAGGCATCGACGGAGAAGCGGTGGACTGGGCGTGCGCGCGGCTCGTCGCGCGGGAAGAAACGCGGCGCATTCTCGTCGTGATCTCCGACGGCAGCCCGATGGACAGCGCCACCGCGCAGGCCAACGATCCGAACTATCTCGATCAGCACTTGCGCGAGGTCGTCGAGCAGCATGAAGCGGCGCGGAGGGTGGAAGTGCTCGGGCTCGGCGTGGGGCTCGATCTGAGCCCGTATTACCGGCATCACTTCGCGGTCGATCTATCCGTGCCGCCCGATATGACACTATTCGCGAAGCTCGCCGCATGGCTCGGTGCGCGGCGTAGAAGCAGCACTTGATTATCGCGGCACCACGCACTTCTCCCTGATCTCCATCCCGCGCACGCCATGCCATCGCAATCCGCCGATGAATGGCGTGTCGAGTCGGTTCATAGCGCCAGAAAAGACCCATCGCTGAGGCCAGCAGCGCCGCGCAAACACGCCCCGCAAGGACCGCGCTGACCCATACGTCCCTGGCACCAACGAAGGTTTTGGCCTGGTACTAAGAGGCAAAAAAAGTTCGGTGCAGTATGAGGGTACTTTCCAAGGAGTCATCGGTGGCTACTCTCGACTACGTTGCACCGGCCCACAGCGACGCGTGCGCCCCATACGATCCGCTCTACGATCCGCTCGTCTCGCCCATCAGCCGCCAGGCGATGGACTATGCGCCCACCTACTGGGTTGCGACCGCTGGCGAGCCGCCCGCAGACGACGGACCCTTGCCCGGCGATGCCGATGTCGATGTGCTGATCGTCGGCGCCGGCTTCACCGGCCTTTCCACCGCGCTCTTTCTGGCGCGCGAGCACGGCATCCGCGCGACCATCGTCGATGCGAACCGCACCGCGTGGGGCTGCACGAGCCGCAATGGTGGACAAGGGCAGAACGCGAGCGGCCGTCTTTATCGCTCGCAATGGATCGAGCGTTGGGGCAAGGAGACGGCGCTCAAGCTCGATGCCGAAATCCGCGAAGGCTTCGACACGTTCAAGCAGCTCATCGGCGAATTCGCCTGCGATCCGCAGCCGGGCGGTCACCTTTACATCGCGCATCGCGCACGCAAGATGGACTTCCTCGCCAACGAATGCAAGGTGATGCGCGATGTCTTCGGTTACGACACGCGCATGCTGAGCGCGAAGGAAGTCGCGCAGTCCTACGTCGACGATCGCGAAAGCTGCGGCGCGCTGCTCGAACCCGATGGCATCGGCGTGCATCCGCTCAAGCTCGCGTTCGGCTACCTGCGCATGGCGCGCTCGCTCGGCGTGAAGGTGCATCCGAGCACGCCCGTGCTGAACGTCGAAACGATCCGCGGCGTGCATCACGTCCGCACGCCGCGTGGCGTGATTCGCGCGAAGGCGGTCGCGTTCGCGACGGGCGGCTATACGCGCAACGACATGCATCGCGCGCTCTCCGCGAAGATCATGCCGATTCTTTCTAACTCGCTCGTGACGCGGCCGCTCACGCAGGACGAGCTGGCATCGACCGGATTTCGCACGCGCCAGGTCATCACGGATACGCGCACGCTGCGTTTCTACTATCGCCTGCTGCCCGATAACCGTGTGCAGATCGGCAGCCGCAGCGCCATCACCGGCGCGGACGCGGCCAATCCCCGGCACATGGAGGTGCTGATCGAAGGGCTGCATCGCAAGTTTCCCTCGCTGAAGGGCATTCGCATCGATTACTCGTGGTGGGGCTGGGTCGATGTGAGTCACGACATGATGCCGCGCGTCGCGCAGCCCGATCCGCAGCAAAGCATCTTCTATGCGGTGGGTTATGGCGGCAACGGCGTGTCGTTCTCCGCGCATGCGGGGCGGCGCATGGCCGAGCGCGTCGCGGGCAAATGGCAACACAAGCGCGACGATCTGCCGATCTACGACACCGCGCTCGAATATCCGAACGTGATGGGCATGGTCCGGTGGAAGGGCTTCGCGCCGTTCCGCCGTGTCGGCCAGCGGTTTCTGTATCACAAGTATCTGGCGCAGGACGAGAAGCGCTGAACCCTCTTTGAATTCTTTCGCAACGTACTGAAAACCCCTTCAAATGAGCACTCAAATGAATCAGGACTACATCCGCCTGCTGGAAACATTCAACGATGCGTGGAACCGCCACGACATCGACGCGCTGATGAACTGCATGGCGGACGAATGCGTTTTTCATGGCGTGGCCGGACCCGATGCACTGGGCCGCACCTTCAAGGGCCGCGATGAAGTGCGCAAGGGCTTCACGCTCGCCTGGGAAACGTGCCCCGACGCATCGTGGAAGGACGGCGAGCATTTCGTGAGCGGCGAGCGCGGCGTGTCGGAATCGACGTTTCGCGGCACGAAGACGGACGGCTCGCGCATCGAGGCGCGCATGGTGGACGTCTTCACGTTCAGGGACGGCAAGATCGCGGTGAAAAACGCTTATCGCAAGGATCGGCCGGCACTTTGAAGCATGAAGGAGACCGGCACCACGTGACGCAATGAAACGCCTCGACCCGTCGGCACTGAACTCGCGGGCGAAGGCGCACATCGACTAGAGCAATTCAGGAGACGACATGCAATCGAGCACGGAGCAAAGCGATCTCAAATGCGGCCTCAAGCAGCGCCACATGACGATGATCGCATTGGGCGGCGTCATAGGCGCCGGACTTTTCGTCGGCAGCGGTGTGGTGATCCAGCAGGCCGGTCCCGCCGCGATTCTCTCCTTTCTCATCACAGGCGGCCTCGTGGTCCTCGTCATGCGCATGCTCGGCGAGATGGCCTGCGCGATGCCCGCGGTCGGCTCGTTCTATGAATATGCGCGGCTGGCTTTCAGAACGCAGCGCGGGCCGGGCCGTCTCGCCGGCTTCCTGACCGGATGGATGTACTGGTACTTCTGGGTCATCGTGATCGCGCTCGAAGCGGTCGCGGGCGCGAAACTCGTGCAGTTCTGGATACCCGATGTCCCATCGTGGATCATCAGTCTCGTGCTGCTCGTCGTGCTCACGCTGACCAACCTGATATCGGTCGCCAGCTACGGCGAATTCGAGTTCTGGTTCTCGTCGATCAAGGTCGGCGCCATCATCGTGTTCCTGTTTCTCGGCGGTCTGTACGTCTGCGGCTTGTGGCCCGCGTCGATGCACACCACCGATGTCGCTACGACCTTCCTCGGACATGGCGGCTTCATGCCCAACGGAATAGGACCGGTGATGACAGGCGCGGTAGCGGCCACAGGCTTCTACTTCGGCGCGGAGATCGTCACGATCGCGGCGGCCGAAGCGAAGGAGCCGGCGAAGGCTGTCGCAAAGGCGACCAATTCGGTCATCACGCGCGTGCTGGTGTTCTATGTCGGCTCGGTCGCGCTGGTCGTGGCGCTCGTGCCCTGGAATTCGCATCAGATGTCGACGCCTTACGTGAGCGCGCTCAATGTGATGGGCATGCCCGCCGCCGCCAACCTGATGAACGCGATCGTGCTCACCGCCGTGCTGTCCGCGCTCAACTCGGGCCTGTATGCCGCATCGCGCATGCTGTTCGCATTGACCCGTCACGGCGATGCGCCGCTCGGTCTCGCGAAGGTGAACAAGCGCGGTGTGCCGACACGCGCGATTCTGCTCGGCACGGTGTTCGGCTATGTATCGGTGATCATGTCGTATGTCTCGCCGGATACGGTGTTCGCCTTCCTCGTCAATTCGTATGGCACGGTTGCGCTCTTCGTGTACCTGCTGATCGCGTTCTCGCAACTGCGTCTGCGTGCCCGCATGACGAGCTTCGAAGCGAACGACCTGCGCGTGCGTATGTGGGGATTTCCCTATCTCACATGGCTCGCGATCTTCGGGATGACGGCGATTCTCGTCGCGATGGCCTTCATCCCCGATCAGCGCAAGCCGCTGTGGCTGGGCGTCGCGAGCCTCGGCATTCTGATCGTCGCGTATGTGGTGTTCAAGCGCGGCCGCAAGGAGGTCGAGATCGAATCAGACGAGCACTCGACGCAGCATCTTCAAACCGTCGAACGATAAGCGCTGAAGTTCACAGCCGGTTTGCTGCAATGCAAACCGGCTGTTCATTCCCTGAAAGTCTTGGCAGTTTCCTCAGCGGTACGGCGCAGATCTGGCTCGAAGGCGAGCAGTTCTTCGAGCGCGACGCGTCCCACCGGCGCCTGAATCGCGATGGCCGCGCAAGCGCGATTGCGATCGAGCATCACCGGCACCGCGATCGCAACGAGTCCCTGCAAATGCTCCTGATTGTTGATCGCCAGCATGCGGCGGCGCGTCAACGCCAGTTCGCGGCGCAATGCGTCACGATCCGTGATGGTGCGTTCCGAGTACGAACGCAGCGGCAGGCGCTCGATCATGCGCTCGCGCCGCTCCTTCGGCAGAAAGCTCAGCAGCAGCTTGCCGCTCGCCGAGCAATGCAGGGGCACGTGCGAGCCCGGCTGCAAATGCATGCGCAGCGGCCAGCCCGTTTCGACCCGATCCACATAGACGACGTCGTTGCCCGCGAGCATCGTCAGATTGCAGGTTTCGCCGACGCGCGTGACGAGTTGTTCGAGCAGCGCATGACGCGCCGCGGCGGGACCCGCATGCATCAGCACGTTGATGGCGAGCGTGCGCACGCGCGCGGAGCATTCGTAGAGCTTGTCGCTCGCGCCGCGCGTGACGAGCCATGCGTCCATCAGTTGCACGAGGATGCGATGCACGGTCTGCTTGGGCAGGCCCAGCGCATCGACGAGCTCGGTCATCGATAACGGCCGATTCGCTTCGGCGAGGGTTTCGAGCACGCGGAACGCGCGCACGGCGGCGGCATTCGATTGATTCGACGTCACGTTGCTAGTCTCCGTCTATCTACTTTGCGTTTGTATTTCATTGTGCGTCGAAAACACCGGTTTTCGGGACTCTGGAAAGTCCCGAAAAACTGCATTTCCGATGCTGGCGGTTTCGCTGCATGCGTAAGCCCGGAAAACGGGACCGCGCGATGAACGCGGCTGACTAGATTGGATAGCACGTCCAATCTTCCAACAGCCGAGGTCTATCGCATGAATCACATGGCAAGCGGCGCAACGCTCGCGCGTCCCCGCGACAACGCGCCGGATACACAGGAACCCGATGTCGAACGCATCGTCGCCGCGCTCGTAACGCGAGCGCGCGCCGCGCAACAACGCTTCGAGCAGGCGGGGCAGGAGACCCTCGATATCGCTGCCGCGGCAGCAGCGTGGGCGATCATGGAGCCGCAGCGCAACCGGCAGCTCGCGGAACTCGCGGTGCGCGACACGGGCCTCGGCAATGCCGACGACAAGTTCCGCAAGAACCATCGCAAGACGCTCGGCCTTTTGCGCGATCTGCACGGCGTCGCGACATGCGGCGTGATCGCGCGCGACGAGGCACACGGTATCGTGGAAATCGCGCGCGCGGTCGGCGTGGTGGCGGCGATCACGCCATCGACGAATCCGGGCGCGACGCCCGCGAACAAGATCGTCAACGCGCTCAAGTGCGGCAACGCGGTGATCGTCGCGCCTTCTCCGAAGGGCTATTCGTCGTGCGCGCTGCTCATCGAGTTCATTCATGCGGAGTTCGCGAAGGCCGGTCTCGATGCCGATCTCGTCCAGATGCTGCCGCATCCGATCGGCAAGGCCGCGACCGCCGCGCTGATGAAGCTCGCGGATCTGGTCGTCGCGACCGGTTCGCAAAGCAACGTCCGCATGGCCTATACGAGCGGCACGCCTGCTTTCGGCGTGGGCGCGGGCAATGTCGCATCGATCGTCACGGCACGCGCGAATCCCGATGATGCGGCGCGCAAGATCGCCGTGTCCAAGACATTCGATAACGCCACGAGCTGTTCATCGGAGAACAGCGTCGTGATCGAGGATGCGATTTACGCGCCCATGCTCGATGCGTTGACGAAGCAGGGCGGCGTGCTTCTGGATGCCGCGCAGAAGGCGCAATTGCAGGCGGCGATGTGGCATGACGGCAAGCTCTCGGCGCGCTGCACCGCACGTTCGGCGGCGACGATCGCACGCGAAGCGGGCCTCGACGATATCGCCGCGCGCGAGCCGAAGTTCCTGATGGTCGAAGAGAGCGGCTACGGCGCCGACTATCCGTTTTCCGGCGAAAAGCTTTCTCCGGTGCTGACCGTGTATCGCGCGAAGGACATCGAGGCCGCAATCGATATCGTGCGCGGCATCTATGGCTACATGGGCGCGGGCCATTCGGTCGGCGTGCATGGCGCGGACGACGCGCTCGCCGTCACGCTCGGCACGCGCTTGCCGGTGGCGCGCGTGATCGTCGATCAGGCGCATTGCCTTGCGACAGGCGGCAACTTCGACAACGGTCTGCCGTTCTCGCTGTCGATGGGCTGCGGCACCTGGGGCGGCAACAATTTCTCGTCGAATCTCGGTTATCGGCAATACCTGAACGTCACGCGCGTCGCATATCCGATCGCGGAGCATGTGCCGGAAGTCGATGCATTGCTCGGCGATTACTTCCGGAGAATCGGACGATGAGCGCGCTCGCCGATCGAATCGTTGCACATGATCGCGTGCCGCTCGATGCGCCGACGCTGCGCGCATTGATCGATGCGCGCGCCGGACACGCGCCCGACAAGCCGTTTCTGCTTTCCATCACACAGGACGATGCACTGACGTTCGGCGCATTGCGCGACGATTGCATCGCGCTCGAAGCGCGCTTCACGGCGGCGGGTCTGCGTTCGGGCGATGTCGTGTCCGTCTTCATGGGCAACGGCATCCAGACTGCGCGGCTGCTGCTCGCGGCGATGTACAGCGGCCTCGTCGCGAATCCGCTGAACCTGCTGTGCCAGCCTTCGCAGGTGCGCTACATCGTCGAGCATTCGGATACGCGCGCGATCTTCGTCGCCGACGATACGCACGACATCATCGTCGATGCAATCGATGCATTGCGCGGCGAAGGCATGACGCGCGAGATAGCGGTGGTGCGCACATCGCCGGATTCGCATGCATTGCCCGATATCCCGATGCTTCCCGCACGCGCAATTCCGCTGGTGCGCGACGATGCGCCCGGCACGCATATCGTCGCGAGCGATACGGGCGCGATGAACGCCGGCGATACCGCCCTGCTCATGTACACGTCGGGCACGACGGGCGCGCCCAAGGGCGTGCTGCTGAGTCATCGGAGCCTGCTCGCGAACATGCGCAACATCAGCGCGGAACATCGCCTGACGGAAGACGATCGCGTGCTCGTGTCGTTGCCGCTCTATCACATCAACGGTCTCGTCGTCGCGCTGCTGACGCCGCTCTATCACGGCGGCTCGGCGGTGATGACGCCGCGCTTCTCCGCGCGCACGTTCTGGAGCGAGGCATCGCAACACGGGTGCACGTGGATCAACGTGGTGCCGACCATCGTTGCTTACCTGCTGAACGGCGAGGGCGCGCAGGGCTGCGATCTGTCGGCGCTGAAGTTCTGCCGCAGCGCATCGGCTGCGTTGCCGGCGGATCATCATCGCGCGTTCGAGGCGCGCTTCGGTATCGGCGTCATCGAAACGATGGGGATGACGGAGACCGCCGCGCCCGCATTCAGCAATCCGTATGAGCCAACGATGAGAAGGATCGGCAGCATCGGCTTGCCATCGGGCGGCGAAGCGAAGATCGTCGGTCTCGACGGGCGCGAGTGCGCGGCGCATGAAACCGGCGAGCTCGTATTGCGCGGCGAGCAGCTGATGAGCGGTTACTACAAGCGTCCCGACGAAACCCGCAATGCCTTCACCGCCGACGGATGGCTGCGCACCGGCGATCTCGGCTATCGCGACGAAGCGGGCTTCTTCTACATCAACGGACGCGCGAAGGAACTGATCATCAAGGGCGGCGAGAACATCGCGCCGCGCGAGATCGACGAGGCGCTCCTGCGTCATCCGGGCGTGCTCGAAGCGGCCGCTGTCGGCGTGCCCGATCCGGCGTATGGCCAGGACATCGTCGCGTTCATCGTGCCGTGCGGCGGCGCGGCTTCGCTCGATGTCGCCGATCTGCGCGCGCATTGCCTTCGTGAACTCGGCCGCTACAAGACACCGCGCGAATTCCGCTTCACCGATGCATTGCCGCGCGGCCCGTCGGGCAAGGTGCAGCGCCTGAAGCTCGTGCAGAGCGCGCCGCCAGCCGGATAAGCGTGCACGGGTTCACTCGCAGGACTCGACCGTTCCACATAAGATGGACTTAGGAGACAGCATGAACAGGCATCGTCAGCGCGTGAAGACGCGCCATATCATTCTCGGCGTGATGTGTCTGATGTACTTCATCTCGTACATCGACCGGGTGAACATCGCCGTGGCGGGACCGTTGATTCGCCAGGAGATGGGCTTGACCAATGTGCAGCTCGGGCTCGTGTTCTCCGCGTTCGCGTATCCGTATGCGGTGATGCAGGTCGTCGGCGGATGGCTTGCGGACCGCTTCGGTCCCAAGCTCGTTCTCACCGTGCTCTCGCTGATCTGGGGCGCGGCGACGCTCGCGACGGGCTTCGCGGGCAGCATCGGGATGCTCGTGCTGTTGCGGCTCGCGCTCGGCATCGGCGAGGGCGGCGCGTTCCCGACCGCGACGCGCGCGTTCACTTTCTGGATGCCGGTGCACGAGCGCGGCTTCGCGCAAGGCATCACGCACAGCTTCGCGCGGCTCGGCGGCGCGGTGACGCCGCCGCTCGTGCTCGCAGTGGTGGCGGCGGCGGGCTGGCGCGAGGCGTTCATCCTGCTCGGCATCGCGAGCCTCGCATGGACGGTGCTGTATCTCTGCGTGTTCACCAACTCGCCCGATGAGAACCGTCGCGTGACGCCCGAGGAGACCGCTGAAATCGGCTATCGCGCGGGGGAATGTGCGCGGGCGAGAAAGAACGCGACGCCGTGGCGCAAGCTGATCCATCGCATGTGGCTCGTGACCTTCGTCGACTTCTGCTATGGCTGGCTGCTGTGGGTGTATCTGACGTGGCTGCCTTCGTATCTGAAGGAGTCGCGCGGCTTCGATCTGAAGCATCTCGCGTTGTTCACCGCGTTGCCGCTGCTCGCGGGCGTGATCGGCGATACGCTCGGCGGCGTGCTCTCGGACCGCATCTACAGGATGACGGGGCGGCTGCGTCTCGCGCGTTGCAGCATTCTGGTGGTCGGCATGGGCGGCTCGCTCGCCTTCCTTCTGCCGATGGTCAATGCGCCGAGCCCGATAGCGGCGGTGTGGTTCCTGACCGCTTCGTTCTTCTTCCTCGAGATCACGAATCCGGTGTTGTGGACCTTGCCGCTCGATATCGCGGGCAAGTATGCGGGCACCGCGGGCGGCATGATGAACACGGGCTTCGGCGTGGCGGGCATGGTGTCGCCGGTGGCGTTCGGCTATCTGATCCAGGAGACGGGCAGCTATAACGTGCCGTTCACGATCTCGGCCGGGCTGCTCGCGGTGGGCGCGTTCGCGGCGCTTTTCATCGACACGAGCAAGACGGTCGAAGCCGACGAGGCGCGCGAGGCGAGGAGCCGCGAGGAGATGGGCGTGCCGGCGTTCGCGGGTGGGGCGGGACAGTGGCATGAGTAGCGTGCGCCGCTGGCGGAGGGGATGATCTTCGATCTTCCCCTCACGCACTCGCTGCTCCATCCTGAAGACACCCGGCGGCGTCGCTGCGTCAGACGCTCGCGTGCACGGCCTCGCCGCGATCGATGAATTCGATCGTCAGATTGCCTTCTTCCGAGCTCGCGAGGCGAATCTCGGCAGGCGCGGCGCCGCGCGCCATGCGCGTGAGCAACTCGCGCGAGACCGTCGGGAGGATGCGGTGATATTTCGTCGGAGAGGCGCGTCTGGCACAGGCTCGCGGCTGCTCCGAGCGTGCGCGCACAATGCGGGTTGAGCCGGCGAAGTAGATGGGTGGAATCGCGCATGGTCATGGGAAGTACGGTGACGAGGAAATGAAACCGCGTGAGTCGTCAGAAGACGCTCGCGATGCTTACGAGCGCTCGTTCCACGTGTCCTTGTGGATGATGTTGCCGTCCTTGTACGACCAGGTGATCTGTTCGTAGCGCCGCTCGATTTCTTCCAGATGGGTGTGCTTCTCGTAGTCCGGAACCTTGATGTCGAGCATCTTCGGGCGCACGGCGACGACCTTGAAGTTATCGAGCCTGGTGTTGAAGTATTTCTTCTCCTTGCCCGCGTCGTCGATCTTGTACCACTTGATCTCGACCGCCGTCTGCTCGAGCTCGAGCTCAACAACTGGATCAAGGGCCTCGTCACCGAGATGAAAGATCCGGGCGATGAACTGCAGGCATCGCATCCGCTGCGCGAAGCGAAGGTGATGGTCGAGGACATCGAGGACAATCCGGGCTTCTTCCGCATCAAGCTCTTCATCGTGCCGCACTTCCAGGTGGAAGGCATGGATGTCGGTTTGTCGCTGGTTTCGCAGATGCCGAAGGCGAAGAGCTGATTCGTCGAAGCGTGCGATAGTACCCGAGCAATGCGCCGGGGCGGCTCGATGAGCTGTCCCGGCGTTGTCGTTTGGAGGGGCGCGAAGCCCGCACCCTTGATTTACCCTCACGACAAGCGCGCCACGAGTGCGTACTTAGCGGCTATTCTCCCTGAAACCAGCCGACGACCTTCGTCCCGCGCCAAGGCATTCCCGGTTTCTTCAGGAGGAATCGCATCATGCTCGATACGACAGATGTGCTGATTGCCGGCGCGGGGCCCGTCGGCCTGATGCTCGCCGCCGAACTGCGCCGCGACGGCCTGAAGGCGCGCGTGATCGACGCGCACGACGAGCGCGTCTTCTTCGTGAAGGCGCTCGGCGTCACGGCGCGCACGCTGGAGATATTCGAGGACCTGGACATGACACGCGATGCGATCGACGCGGGCGTGTGGCTCACCGGCGCGGACACCTTTCAGGACGGCACGCTCGCGTTCAGTGCGGAGATTCCGCGCGAAGGGCTGCCGTATGGCGCGCTCTCGCTTGCGCAGTTCGAGACCGAGCGCATTCTCGAAGCGGCGCTCGCGCGCAACGGCGGGCACGTCGAATACGGCGCGACGCTCGTCGATTTCACGGAATCGGGCGATGTCATCGATGCGCGCATCCAGGACGCCTGCGGCGAGAGCCGCATCATTCGATGCCGCTGGCTCGTCGGTTGCGATGGCGCGCGCAGCACGGTGCGGCATCGGCTCGACGTGGCCTATGAAGGCGATCAATATCCGCAGACCTTCATGCTCGCCGATGTCGATGTCGACTGGCATCTGCCGCGCGGCCGCATGTATCGCTTCAACGTATCGGGCGAGGGCGGCGCTGGATCGACCTCGCTCGCCGCGCTGCCGGTGCGCGGTTCGGCGCGCCGCTATCGGCTGTCCATGATCCTTCTTCCCGATGATGCCGCCCGCCATACGCTGAACGCCATGCCCGATTTCGCCGAGATCGAGCGCATCATGCTGCCGGTTCTGCCGAAGGACACGCGGCTCTCGTCGATGCGGTGGTCGTCGGTGTATCGCGTGAGCCATCGCATCGCGCAGAGTTATGCGCGCGGACGCGTCTTTCTCGCGGGCGACGCCGCGCATATTCATCCGCCGGTCGGCGGGCAGGGCATGAACACCGGCTTGCAGGACGCGCACAATCTCGCGTGGAAGCTCGCGCTCGTGGCGCGCGGTGTCGCGGGCGCGTCGCTGCTCGACAGTTACGAAGCGGAGCGGCGGCCAGTCGGGCTCGATGTCGTCGAATCGACGAGCCGTGCGTTGAACACGGTTCTCGCGCACGGCGAAATCAAGCCTGCGATGCGCGAGACGCAATTGCTCGTGGGTTATCGCGGCAGTCCGATCGTCGCGGACGAATGCGCCGACATGGCGACGGAATGGCCCGCGCCCGGCGATCGCGCGCCGGACGCGGGCGGCCTCGTGCAGGCGTTCGTCGGACATGCGCAGCGGCTGCGCGATCATCTCGGGCGCGGGCGTCACACGCTCGTCGGCTATGTCGATGACGACACCGACGGCGCACGCATCGCCGCATTCGATACGGCCGTCGACGCGTGGCGCGCGTCACTCGGCGCGGCGGCAAGCGCGGTGTTGATCGTGTCGCCGGAGCTTGCGAACGCATCGGCGTTCAAGCCCGCGCAGGAAGCGTATCGAACGTTGAGCGATACCGAAGGCAAATTCGCCGGCGCGTTCGGCGCGAAGAACGGCATGGCGTGGGCCGTGCGGCCTGACGGGCATATCGGCTACAGAAGCGCGTCGTGTTCAGCGGACGCGCTGATCGCCTGGCTCGATCGCGTGCTGGATCGAAAGGCGGCGCGCTAGTATCACCGCTGCACGGCGATCACTTGCGCCTGAATCTTGCCATCGACGGGACCGGAACCGAAGCGCGCCGCAATGGCCGCAGCACACGCCGATGTCGCCTCATCGAGACTCGCGCCGCTCCGCGATTCGATCTCGTTGCGCAAGGGCGTGCCCTGGCAATACGCGATGGCGGCCTCTTGCGCCGATGCCGCGCGGCTCCGATGCGTCACCGTATCGAAGCGCGGCATCGCATCGAAGCCCGCAGCGGAAAGATCGCGCGAGATCGCTTCCTGAGCGAAATAACCGTGCGGCGTGCGTTTCATGAAGAGCGGCGGATCGTCGGGAAAGAGGCGGCCGAGTTCGTCGGTGATCGCATCGGCAAGCTCGTTTTCTTCGATACGGTCCCACACGTTGAACAGCAGCGTGCCACCGTCTCGCAGCACGCGACGCGCCTCTGCGAACGCAGCCGCTTTGTCGGGAAAGAACATCGCGCCGAACTGACAGACGACGATATCGAAGCTCCCATCATCGAAAGGCAGTTGCAATGCATTCGCCTGTTGCCACGTCACGGGCTTGTCGATGCCGGTCATCGCCGCGCGATCGAGCATCGCCTGATTCAAGTCCGTCGCGACGATATCGACGGGCGCGGACAACGCACGCGCCATCGCACGCGTGACGGCACCGGTGCCCGCAGCCGTTTCCAGAACACGCGACGGTGCGAGCGCGGCCACGCGCTTCGCGATATCGGCGGCGTAGGGCGCAAAGAGCATCGGCACGAGGAGCCGGTCGTAAAGCTCGGGTATCTGACCGGCGAAACGCGTATCGGTGCGAAGCGTGTTCGTGTCCATGTGCCGCCTCCGGCAATGATTATTCGTCTGAGCCTGCAAGTCTGTTCACTCTACGCGGCTTTATTGCGCTCGAAGAGATGTCTACATTGGATGCTGTCACGCCGGTTTCGTGGAACGCAACCGGACACTCCCCGCATTAAATAACCTCTCCAAGGAATCGATCATGAGCAAACTCGCAGGCAAGGTGGCGGTCGTCACGGGCGCATCGAAAGGTATCGGAGCCGCTATCGCCAGGGCGCTCGCGGCAGAGGGCGCGGCAGTCGTCGTCAACTATGCGAGCAGCAAGGCGGGCGCGGATGCCGTCGTCGCGGACATCGCGAAAGCGAATGGGCGTGCGATTGCCGTCGGCGGCGATGTGTCGAAAGCCGCGGATGCGCAGGGCATCGTGAATGCCGCTATCGAAACGTATGGGCGCCTCGATATTCTCGTCAACAACTCGGGCGTCTACGAGTTCGCGCCGCTCGAAGACATCACCGAAGAGCACTTCCATAAGCAGTTCAATATCAACGTGCTCGGCACGCTATTGACGACGCAGGCCGCCGCGAAACATCTCGGCGAAGGCGCGAGCATCATCAACGTCAGTTCGGTCGTGACCCGCATCACGCCGCCGGCGAGCGCGGTCTATAGCGGCACGAAAGGCGCCGTCGATGCGATCACCGGCGTGCTCGCGCGCGAGCTCGGCGCGAAAAAGATCCGCGTGAACTCGATCAATCCGGGCGTCGTGGTGACCGAAGGCACGCATAGCGCGGGCATCATCGGCTCCGATTTCGATGCGGCCGCGCTCGCGCAGACGCCGCTCGGACGACTGGGCCAGCCGGACGATATCGCATCGATCGCGGTGTTCCTCGCATCGGACGATGCGCGCTGGATGACGGGCGAGAACCTGATCGCGAGCGGCGGCATGCGTTGATGCAAAGGGCGCTGCGCGTGCTTCGCTACCGATCAAGTGTATCGACGCGCAGCGCCCGTTTTGTATCTGGCATAGCCGCGCCTCCGGCAAGAGAATGCATCGACTTCTCTCGCCGGAGCCCGCCCGATGCCCCACACCCCTCAACTGCTCGCATTCGCTCTCGTCGCCCTCGGCATGGCCCTCACGCCGGGGCCGAACATGGTCTACCTGATCTCGCGTTCGATCTGCCAGGGCCGCACGGCTGGGCTCATTTCGCTCGGCGGCGTCGCGCTCGGCTTCGTGTTCTACATGCTGTGCGCGGCGTTCGGCATCACCGCGCTGCTCATCGCAATTCCTTTCGCTTACGACGCGCTGCGCTTCGGCGGCGCGCTCTATCTGCTGTATCTCGCGTGGCAGGCCGTGAAGCCCGGCGGACGCTCGCCGTTTCAGGTGCGCGACCTGCCGGTCGACGGCCCGCGCAAGCTCTTCGCGATGGGCTTCGTCACGAACCTGCTGAATCCGAAGATCGCCGTGCTGTATCTGTCGCTGCTGCCGCAGTTTATCGACCCGGCGAACGGCAGTGTGCTCGGCCAGTCGCTCCTGCTTGGCGTCGTGCAGATCATGCTGAGCATCGCCGTCAATTCGACGGTCGCGATGACGGCCGGATCGATCGCGGTGTTTCTCGCGCGCAAGCCCGCATGGCTCTTGATGCAACGCTGGCTGATGGGCACGGTGCTCGCCGGCCTCGCGGTCAGAATGGCGACCGAAGCGCGCCGCTGACAGGCGTGCATCGGCATCGCTCCACGCGCACTAGAATCGAAGAAACCGTGGCGTGGCGCGACGACGATGGACATCGCACAATGGCTGGGCGGGCTGGGACTCGGGCAATACGCACAGGCGTTCGCAGAGAACGATATCGATGCCGCGATGCTGCCCGGCCTGACCGACGCGGACCTGAAGGAGCTCGGCGTCCGGTCGCTCGGGCATCGCAAGCGGCTGCTCGCGGCAATCGCGTCCGCGAATGCCGCGCTTGCGGATGAAGCCGCGCCTGCCGAAGAACGCAGGCAAGTCACGATCCTCTTCGCCGATCTCTGCGGCTACACCGCGCTCGCACAAGCCATCGATGCCGAAGAACTGCGCGAGCTGATCGGCCGCTTCACGGATATCGTCGACGGCATCGTGCTCGCGTATGGCGGCACGGTGGACAAGCACATCGGCGATGCGGTAATGGCGCTCTTCGGCGCACCGCGCGCGCACGAGACCGACCCGCTGCGCGCGGCCCGCGCCGCGCTCGATATCCACGCGGCGCTCGCCGACTTCACCGCGAGGAACGCGCGGCCGCTGAAGGCGCATATCGGCATTGCGAGCGGCGAAGTGGTGGCGGGCGCGATGGGCCGCGCAGGAGCGCGCAGTTACACGGTGCATGGCGATTCGGTGAACCTCGCCGCCCGGCTCGTCGGGGCGGCGGGCGCCGGCGAGACGCTCTTGTCCGATGGCGTGCGCCGCGCGCTCGGCGACAACGCCGTTTGCGATTCGACCGGCGCGATGCACTTCAAGGGCATCGATGCGCCCGTGCGCGTCTGGCGCCTGCACAGCGCGATGCGCGAACCCAGTCACGCCAGCCGCGGCCGATTCGTCGGGCGGCAGACGGAGCTGGAACAGTTCCGCGTGATCGCGCGCGTGTGCGTCGGGCAGCGCGCGGGACATGTGATCTATGTGCGGGGCCCGGCGGGCATCGGCAAGACGCGTCTCGTCGAGGAAATGCGCGCGTTCGGGCAGACGCTCGGCCTCACGGTGCATCGCGGGCTCGTGCTGGATTTCGGTGTCGGCAAAGGGCAGGACCCGGTGCACGCGATCATCGGCAGTCTGCTCGGCCTGTCGTCATCCGCCGGCGATGACGAAGCGCAAGCCGCCGCCGATCGCCTCGTGGACGCTCAAGTCGTCATGCCGGAAGCACGCATGTTCCTGCACGATCTGCTCGATCTGCCGCAAGCGGGCGAATGGCGCTCGCTTTACGACGCGATGGATCACGCCGCGCGCAAACGCGGCAAGGAGGCGGTCGTCGCCGCGCTGACGGCGGACGCCTGCCGCCGCGCGCCGGCGATGATCGTCGTCGAAGACCTGCACTGGGCCGATGCGCAACTGCTCGGCTATCTCGCCGCCTTCGCCGCGGGCATCGCGCAAGGCGCCGGGCTGCTCGTGATGACGTCGCGCATCGACGGCGATCCGCTCGATGCCGCATGGCGCGCGCGCCTGCGCGACCGGCCGCTCGCGACGATCGATCTCGGCCCGCTGCGGCGCGAGGAATCGCTCTCGCTCGCGAGCCATTTCATCGATGCGACCCAGCGCGTCGCGCTCGCGTGCATCGAACGCGCGGCGGGCAATCCGCTCTTTCTCGAACAATTGCTGCATAACGTGGAGGAAGGCAGCGGCGAGATGATTCCGCCGTCGATCCAGACTCTCATGCTTGCGCGCATGGACCGCCTCGCGCCGCGCGACCGGACGGCGTTTCGCGCGGCGTCGGTGATCGGGCAGCGTTTCGATGCCGCGCTCGTGCGGCATCTGATCGACGATCCCGGCTACGACTGCGGCGCGCTCGTCGCGAATGCGCTGATCGTCCCGGAAGGAGACAACTTTCTGTTCGCGCATGCGCTGATCCAGGAGAGCGCTTATTCGACGCTGCTGCGCGGGCCGCGCCGCGACCTGCATCGGCGCGCGGCCGAGTGGTTCGCGCAGAGCGATCCCGTGCTGCACGCGCAGCATCTGGATCGCGCGGACGACGAGCGCGCGCCGCAAGCCTTGCTCGATGCGGCCATCGCGCAACGTGCGAGCCGCTTCACCGAATCGGCGCTGCAGCTCGTCGCGCGCGGGCTCGAGATCGCGCGCACGTCACGCGAGCGTCATGCGCTCATGTGCTTCAAGGGCGAGCTGCAACGCGATCTGGGCGATATCGCGGCATCGATCGAGACGTATCGCGCGGCCGTCGCGCACGCGCCCGACGACACGCGTCTCTGCGACGCGCAGCTCGGTCTCGCCGAAGGTCTGCGCGTGAACGAAGGCCTTGCCGAAGCGCTCGCGCTCATCGATGCCGCGCAGCAATCGGCGGAGCGCGACGAGCGCGTGAGCGAGCTCGCGCGGCTGCATCATCTGCGCGGCAATATCCTGTTTCCGCTCGGGCGCATCGACGAATGCAGGGCCGAGCACGAGCGCGGGCTCGCGTATGCGAAGCGTCTGAACGCGCCGGAAGCACAGGCGCGCGCGCTCGGCGGTCTCGCCGACGCGGCCTACGCGCAAGGCCGCATGAAGAGCGCGTTCGAGCACTTCAGCGGCGCCGTCGCGCTGGCGCGCGAGCACGGCTTCGGCCGCATCGAAGTGGCGAATCGCTCGATGATCGGCTTCAGCCGCATGTATCTCAACGAAGCGCGCGAGGCGCGCGCCGATGCCGTCGAAGGCTCGCGCGAAGCGGCGCTCGTCGGACAGGCGCGCGCGCAGTTGCTATGCGAGACGCTCGGCGTGTTCGCGTGCCATGAACTGGGCGATGCACGCGCGATGCAGCGTCATCTCGATCAGGAGCGCGCGCTCATCCGGCAACTGGGTGCGCGCCGCTTCGAGGCGCAGAACCTGGAGCTGCAAGGACGCCTGCTGCTCGACGGCGGCGATCGCAAGGAGGCCGTGCGCGTGCTGCGCGAATCGCTTGCGCTGTGCCGGGAGGTCGGCATGCAGTTCAGCGCGCCGAAGACGCTGGGCGCGCTCAGTCTCGCCGTCGACGATGACGCCGAGCGCGCGCGTCTCATCGAAGAAGGCGCGGATCTGCTGCGGCTGGGCGCCGTGGGTCACAACCATCTGTGGTTTCATCGCGATGCCATCGATGCATGGCTCGCCGCCGGCGATGCGGCGCTCGCGCTTCGTCACGCCGACGCGCTCGAACGATACACGCACGCGGAGCCGCTGCCGTGGGCGCAATTGTTCGCGGCGCGCGGGCGGGCGCTCGCGGCATCGTCTGCCGGACGCGACGATGAAGCCATCGCGCGCGATCTCCGGCGCGTGCGGGACGCGCTGATACAGGCCGGATATGCGCGGCATCTGATCGACGTCGATGCGGCGCTCGCGCGGTGTTGATCGGCGGAACCGGTTCGCATTGCTTCGATTCACGCGCCTTCCGCGAGCCGCAGCGACGATTCCACGACCTTGCTGCTCGTCGCGACGAAATCGTGCGCCCAGGCGGCGATCGCCGCCTCCGCCGATGCCGCGGTGGGCGCCGCGACGTGGCTCGCGAAAGACACTTTCGGAACGTCGGCGTGCTTACGATAATCGCTGCGGCGGGAAAACCAGGCGTCTCCCGTCCAGCCGTCGTTGGGAATTGGTCGGGGAACGATTTTCAGAAAATAGGTGCAATGAACGCGGCGTTTCACGAGCGGGCCGTCAGGCGGTCAATCTCCCGGTTGCGGCGCTTCGACCGGCTCGTTCATCGGGCAGGCGTTGCGCTCGCGCCTGAAATGCGCGGACATCTCATAAGCCGGCTTGCGGCTGCGCATGAGGCCGCCCAGCGGCCGATGCGCGCGCACGCCGTGCCACGGGCTGAAGGCCATGCACTCGTCGATCGCCGCGACGCGCGCCGCGCTCCAGCTCGCCTGCGGCGTTACGCGGATGCGCGCCACCGCCACGTACGGGCTCTCGTCCTCGGGCCAGCGCACGGAGGCGTCCTCGATCGGCATCGTGTCGATGTTCGTCGCGAGCTGCACGCGCAACGCCCATTCGCCGCCATGCGCCGCGAAGAAATCGCTCACGGCGTCGCGCAATGCGTTGGGCTTGCCGTCGAGATCGACCGGGGCATCGGTCAGCGCCGTGAGCTCAGTCGACACCGGCGCGACGCTCATCTTCGCGAAGTATGGGCCGTACAGCAGCGGCGCGGCCGTATAGAAGGTCTCGCCCAGGATATGCGTCTGCGGATGGCCGCCGAGGCTCTTCACCATGCCGCTCTCGCCACCGAGCTTTTCGACCAGCGTCTGCGCGCCGCGCAGCACCGCCGACAAGACCTCTTTCGAGCCGGGCGCCTTGTCCGTCGTTTTGGCGAGCAGCTTCAGACTGGCGAGAAAGGCTTTCGGTGTGCTTGCGGTGAACGCGGATGCGTCGATCATCACGAAGTCCTGCGTGCAATGGCATTCGCTGCCGGGCAGGCGCTCGCCCTCCACGCCGATCAGCTTGAGCGCGAGGCCGCGCGGCGTCGACACCTTGTCGTCGAGCACATCGCCCGGATTGGTCGAGAAGCGCATGACGACGGGCATCACCGCTTCCCGCGCGAACACGCCTTGCGCGTAGGGCGCGGGCAGGCCGCCGGGCACGCGCATTTCACCGATGACGAGACCGTGGCTCTTCGCATGCACGCTGCGCAGGGCGTATCCATGGTCCTTGTAGGTCGTCTCGGCGATGGCGCGCATCGTCTGCACCAGCTCGACCGTGGTCTGCGCTTCGTCGTCGGGAATCACCTCGAAGGCGGCGTCGAACGGAAGCGGAAGAACGAGTTGGATGGACATGACATCTCCGCGCGGACATCGGTGAAGTTTAAGCAATGACTGTGCCTTTGGAACTGTGTAGCGCGGCGAAATATGCAGGAATCAGGCCGGGGAAAGGACGGCTTACGTACAGAGCCTTCGCTTAATCAGTGACGCAAAATGAGTTCATCGAACGTCAACGAGCGGTGGTTTCCGTGAATCAATCGAGCGGCAAGCGTCCCAAGCTGGTGCTGTTTCCGACGCGCATGATGGCGCCTACGCCCGGAACCGGCGTGGACGATTTTCAGATCTACGCTTCGTACAGGGGTAGCACCGCGAGCGGCTTTTTCGGCACGCTGAAAGTCGTGCGAAAGACCGACGGCAGGCTGCTGTTTCCATTCGACGGTGCGGACAATATCGGTCCGTTTGCTACCAAGGCTGCCGCGGTTGCCGCGGCGCTCGAGCGCGGCGATCAGGTGGTCGAAGCCGATCTCGCGCGGCCGGAACTCTGAACGTCCGGTCGGTCAGTCCCAAGGGGAAGTTTCCGGACGCGGCGTCTTTCTGGTTTTCCCTAATCGTCTCCCTATTCTTCTGATGGACAATCTGCGCACACCTTTTCGGCGGCCCGCTGGGCCCGACAAGAGCAAAGACAGTCAATAGACGAGAGAGAGGGCGCCATGAATCAGCCTCAGTTCAACTATCGCGGCTTCATCATCACGCCGATGGCGGCCTACGACCGCGGCCTCTACGCGGCGATGACGATCATCTGCGACGCCGACGGGCTCCAGCGCGCGAGCGGCGTGCTTGGACATTTCGCCTCCGCCGACGAGGCCTGCGATTTTGCGCTCATGTCCGGAAAGGACGAAGTGGACCGGCGCCTCTGGCGCACGCCCGCCGCCGCCTGAAACGCCGCGGTGCGGCCGCTACCGGCCGCCCGGTCAGACCCGCACTGGCGTGGCGCCATGTTCGAAACGCCAGGCTTACGTACATTGCATCAGTAGGTCCCACTGTCATACTCAGGCGTGGGCGCCGTCTCACCTGCTGGGCGACGGGTGCCTATTTTTCGGGTTCAGAAAAGGTCAGGCCGATGGCAAGCGTCGTGTATGTCTTCGAGGAAAGCAGGGGTGTGCCGACACACGAACTCGACCTGTTCGAGATCGACGCTGCGGGCTATTTCGTCGATATGAGCGCGGTCTTCGTCGAGCGCTGCAGTTGCACGATGTCCGCGAGCGCGCGTCCGGCTTTTCAGCGCGTGCTGCGGCGCCTGCAGCCTGGTGACTTACTGGTCACGACGAGGCTCTGGTGCCTCGGAAACAGCGTGCAGGACGTGGTCGCGAGCATCGACCTGCTCGGCAAGCGTGGCATCTCCGTCGTGTGTCTCGCCTATGGCAAGCACGACCTCTGCTCGGGGGAAGGCGAAGCGTTCGTCGAGGCGCTGCGGCTCGCCGAAGACCTGGAGCGCGTCACACGCCGCAGCCGTGCCCGCGAGGCGGCAACCGCCGCGAAGGAACGCGGCATTGCGCAAGGGCGCCCGAGTTCGCTGTCGCAGGCGCAGCAGCGCCAGGCCATGATCTCGCTCGACGCCGGGCTCACGGTGACCGAGATCGCGCGTTCGCTCAATACGTCGCGCCAGACCATCATGCGTCTGCGCAACGCGCAGGCACAACTGCCGGCGGACGGCCATGCGGAAGCGGTCGTCGAGCCGGAGATTCGGCCGACGCCGCTCGCCGCGAACGATTCGAAATAGCGGAATCAGCAGGATCGCTCGCAGTCTCCCTGCATAATTCACCAAAAAATTCTTCCTCCCGCGCCCCCGTACGGCGGCGTTTTTTTGCGGCTTCGAATCGCTCAATGACGTACGGAAACCATCCGGATGATATTCATCACCCGAACGGTTCCGTTGCGTACACTACAATCGATGCCGTCAAAAAAGAGGCGCGCGGGCAGTCGCCGGCGCGTTTCCGTGGAGCAATAATTCCAATACCAGAGATGTCAGAAGACAGGCATGGCGGATCACGAGTGAACTCGAAGAAAATGCGCGGCGATCAGAAAGAGTGGGTGAATCTGGAGGACTCGGAGACATGACCAGCAGTCGTACGAAGGCGCCGCCTTCCGAGAATTTCGAGCCGTTGCCGTTCGCTGTGGTCGGCATGGGCGCGTCGGCGGGCGGCATCGAAGCGTTGCTCAATTTCTTCGACAATGCGCCGTCCGAAATGGACATGGCGTTCGTGGTGATCGTACATCTCGCGGCGGATCACCTGAGCCGTGCCGACGAAGTCCTCCAGCGCGTGACGGACATGCCCGTCACGCAGGTGTCCACGACAACGGCGATCGAGAAGAACCACATCTACATCAATGCGCCGGGCAAGCATCTGGAGATGTCCGAGGGGTCTCTCCATGCGGTGGATCGCGCGGGCGCGAGCGGGTCGCCCGCGACGATCGATCACTTCTTCGCGACGCTCGCGACGGCGCACGGCACGCGCTCGATCGGCATCGTGCTGTCGGGCTCGGGCTCCGACGGCGCGGCGGGCCTGTCGCGCATCAAGGAGATGGGCGGCATCACCGTCGCGCAGAAGCCGGAGGACGCGCATTTTGGCGAGATGCCGCAACATGCGATCACCACGCGCCAGGTCGACTTCATTCTGCCCGCGGCGGAGATGCCGGAAAAGCTGCTCGATCTCTGGACCAACGCGAAGAAGATCCATCTGCCGATCACCGAAGGCGGCGAGGCGGCGGAGAAGGAAGTCTCACCCACGGCGGGCGGCGCCGAACGCGCGCTCGGCGACATCCTCATGCAACTGCGCGTGCGCACCGGACACGACTTCCGCCACTACAAGCGCGCGACCATTCTGCGGCGCATCGAGCGGCGCATGCAGGTCAACGGGCTGCGCGACATCGGCGCGTATCGCGATTTCCTGCGCGCGAATCCGGACGAAACCACGTCCCTGCTCGCCGACATGCTGATCGGCGTGACACAGTTCTTCCGCGATCGCGACGCGTTCGAAGCGCTGCGCCGCGATGTCGTGCCGCAGCTGCTCGATTCGACCAAGGGCGAGGCGCAGATCCGCGTCTGGGTGCCCGGCTGCTCGACGGGCGAGGAAGCGTATTCGCTCGCCATCATGCTCGCGCAGGCGCGCGAGACCGCCGGCTTCGAGACGACCTATCAGGTCTTCGCCACCGATATCGACGAGCCCGCCATCGCGCAGGCGCGCGCGGGCTCCTATCTCGGCTCGATTTCGAGCGATATTCCGGCCGAGCTCCTGCGCCGCTATTTCAAGCAGGAAGGCGGGCGCTATCAGATCGTGAAGTCGGTGCGCGAGCGCATCCTGTTCGCCGCGCACAGCCTGCTGCGCGATCCGCCGTTCTCGCATCTCGACCTGATCTCGTGCCGCAACGTGCTGATCTATCTCGATCGCGCCGTGCAGCGGCAGGTGCTCGAGCTCTTTCACTTCGCGTTGCGCGCGGGCGGTTATCTCTTTCTCGGCACGGCCGAATCCGCCGATACCGCCGACGATCTCTTCACCATCGTCGATAAGAAGAGCCGCATCTACCGCGCGCGCACCGTGCTGAACCGGGTCAAGCCGCCGGTTTCGTTTCCGTCGCTCGGACCCGCGAACGTCGCGCCGCGCGAGGACCTCACGACCGCGGTCGTGCCGGTGATGACCACGAGCCCGGAGACGCCGGAGCGCCGCAGCTTCTCCTTCGCGGCGCTGCATCAGCGCGTGCTCGAGGAATATGCGCCGCCGAGCGTCGTCGTGGATCGCGATTCGAACATCGTGCATCTCTCGACGACGGCGGGACGCTTCCTGCGCCACGGCGGCGGCGAGCTGTCATCGAACATCATGGCGCTGGTGCTGCCGGAACTGCGGCTCGATCTGCGCACGACGCTCTTTCGCGCGCATCAGACGGGCGGCAGCGTCGAGGCGCGGCGCGGCGCGTCAAGCTCACACAGGACGGCCGCGGCGTATGGGTCAACATGACGGTGCGTCCGTTCCACGATACCGGCGTGAACGCCGATTTCTTCCTCGTGCTGTTCGATGAAGTTCAGGAGCACATGGCCGACGAAGGACTGCCCGAGGAGCGAGGCCAGGACCCGTTGCTCATGCAGCTCGAACGCGAGTTGCAACACACGCGCGAGCAGCTCGCGACGACCATCGAGCAGCACGAGACCACGGTCGAGGAGCTGAAGGCGTCCAACGAGGAGCTGCAGGCGATCAACGAAGAGCTGCGCTCCGCGACCGAGGAACTCGAAAGCAGCAAGGAAGAACTGCAATCGGTGAACGAGGAGCTCACCACGGTCAATGCCGAATTGCAGGCGCGTGTCGAGGACACGGCGAAGGCGAACGACGACCTGCAGAACATCATCGCGTCGACGGAAATCGCCACGGTGTTCGTCGACAAGCAGATCCGCGTCAAGCGCTTCACGAACAGCGCGACGCGCGTCTTCAAGCTGATCGATGTCGATATCGGCCGCTCGCTCTTCGACATCACGCATTCGCTGCGCTATTCCTCGCTCGCCGACGACGTGAAGCAGGCGTTCGAGACCCTGAAGCTGATCGAGCGCGAAGTGGAAAGCTCGGACGGCAAGTGGTATCTGATGCGCCTGTTGCCGTATCGCACCGCCGATGACCGCATCGACGGCGCGGTGCTCACGCTCATCGACATCACGGCGCGGCACATGGCCGAGGAACTGGCGCGCATCGGCGAGCAGCGTCTGCGGCTCGTCGCGCAATCGACCAACGACTACGCCATCATCGTGCAGGACCCGAACGGGGTCATCGTGACGTGGAACGCGGGCGCGGAGCGCATCTTCGGCTTCAGCGAGAAGGAAGTGGTCGGCAAGGACATCGCGCTGATCTACAGCCCGGAGGACCGCAAAGCGCACGTGCCCGCGCGCGAACGTGAGATCGCCGCGCGCGAGGGCCGCGCCGACGACGAACGCTGGCACGTCACGCGCGACGAACGCCGCGTGTATTGCAGCGGCGTCGTGACGCCGATCTCGGACCCGTCGTTCACGGGCTTCGCGAAGATCGCGCGCGATCTGACCGAGCGCAAGCAGCGCGAGGACGCGAACCGCGATGCGCTCGCGCACGAGCACGCGGAGCGCGAGAAGGCGTCGCTGTCGAACCAGTTGAAGGACGACTTCATCGCGATGCTCTCGCACGAGCTCAAGCATCCGCTGAATCTCATCGGCATGAAGGCGGAGATTCTGCCGCGCCTGCCGGAAACGCGCGGCATCGAAGTGGTGCAGGAAACCGCGGATTCGATCCGCCGTGCCGTGCGCGGCCAGGCGCAGATCATCGACGATCTGCTCGATCTCTCGCGCGTGCGCACCGGCAAGCTCGCATTGAGCATCGCGCCGGTGGATGTCGCCGCCGTGCTCGCGCGCATCACCGAGGCCAGCGAGCGCGAAGCCGCGCAACGCGAAATCCGGCTGAGCGCGAGCAATCTCGACCAGCCGATCTACGCATTCGCCGACGCGGTGCGCTGCGAGCAGATCATCTGGAATCTCGTCTCCAATGCGCTGAAGTTCACGGATCGCGGCGGTTCGGTCGATCTGCGCATTGCGCGCGACGGCGGCATGGTGCGTATCGATGTCGCCGATACGGGGCAGGGCATCGAGGCATCGGCGTTGCCGCATATCTTCGACATGTACCGGCAAGGCGGGCGCAATCCGACGTCCGGCGGCCTCGGCATCGGGCTCGCGCTCGCGAAGCAGCTCGTCGAGATGCACGGCGGGCGCATCGAGGCGCACTCCGATGGCATCGGCCGTGGCACGACGGTATCGGTCTGGCTGCCGGCGGCGGCCACGCAAAAAGCCGTGCCGACGCGAAGCGAGGGACGTGCGCGGCCTGTCGCGGGCGCGCGCGTGCTGCTCGTCGACAACGACTCCGAGGCGACCGCATCGTTCGCCGCGCTGCTCGAACTGGAGCAGGCGTCCGTGCAGGTCGCATCGAGCGCGGAGCAGGCGCTCGAACTGCTCGCGAAGGGTCCGGTCGATGCGCTCATCACCGATATTCAACTGCCCGGCATCGACGGTTACGAGCTCATCAGGAGCGTGCGCGCCGACACGTCGCTCGCGGGCCTGAAGGCCATGGCGGTGACGGCGTTCGGCCGGGAAGAGGACAAGCGCGCGGCGCATTATGCGGGCTTCGATGCTCACCTCAGCAAGCCGGTCGATTTTCCGGAACTGCTTCATACGCTCGACGTGCTGCTCGATCCGGAGCGTCACAAGGAAGGTGAAGCGTAGCGCCCGACACCCGGCCCGACGATTGCTTCCCTGACAAGATCAGGAGGCACTATGCGCGAACGCGACATCGTGGTGATCGGAGCGTCGAGGGGCGGGTTTCAGGGGCTGAAGGTGCTCGTCAGCCAGCTTCCGGGGGACCTGCCCGCGGCCATTTTCATCGTGCTGCATATCGGACGTCACGCGAGCGTGCTGCCCGATCTGCTCACGGCCTGGGGCCCGCTTACCGCGCGCTACGCGACGCATGGCGAAAAGATCGAGCGCGGCACCATTCGCGTCGCGCCGCCGGACCGGCATCTGGTGCTTTCGGAAGGGCGCGTGTGGCTCAACGAAGGTGCCAAGGAAAATTTTGCGCGTCCCGCCGCCGATCCGCTCTTTCGCAGCGCGGCGATGGCATACGGTCCGCGCGTGGTGGGCGTGGTGATGAGCGGCGATCTCGACGACGGCGCGGCGGGCCTCGCCAATATCCGCGCGCAGCAGGGCTTCGCGATCGTGCAGCACCCGGACGATTGCGAAGCGGCGAGCATGCCGCGCGCGGCGCTCGATTCCTGCGGCGCGGACCTGCTGTGCATGGAACAGGAACTCGCGCGATGCATTCAGGCCGCGGTGCGAGGCAAGTCGTCGAGCGAGGCTTCCGAGGGAACGCAAATGAACAAGCGAGTGTTCGAACAAGAGGCGCGCATTGCCGCGAACGGCCTTTCCGATCCCGAGACACTCGATGAAGTCGGCGAGCGCTCGGCGCTGACCTGTCCCGATTGCGGCGGCGCGCTGTGGCGCATCAGGGACGATCATCCGATGCGCTATCGCTGTCATACCGGGCACGCGTTCACGGGGCTGTCGCTGGAAGAAGGCATCGAATCGCGCTCCGAGGTGGCAGTCTGGTCGGCGATCCGCGCGGTGCACGAACGTGTGATCTTCGCGAAGGAGCGGCAGCGCTGGGCCGAGCGCGCGGGCAATCAGGAACAGATCGATATCGAACGGGCGCGCATCGACGAGGCCGAGCGGCTCGCCGAACTGCTGCGCGAGACGATGCGCGCGACATCGCTCGCGGAAGAAAAGGGCTGAGCGGAGGTGCAGATGGATCTCATCACGGAGACCCTCACGCTCGAGAAAGCCGAGCGCGATATCGACGCGGCGAAAGTGCGCATCGACCGGCAGAAGGAGATCGTCGGCATGCTCGGTCCGTCGGGGCCTCAGTACGAAACCGCCGCCCTGCTTCTGCAGACCTTTCAGGAAGCGCTCGGGGCGCTGGAGGCGCATCACAAGCTCATTCTGGAGCGAGTCGAGCAACTGAGGAACGACGCCTGAGCGCGAGCCGGCGCGGCTGCCGTGCGCCAGCATCGCGATACGCGGGACGACCCGCAATGCGCTCGCGCATGCGCGCCGTGACGAGCGGATTCACACACGGCGAGCGCGCCGCGCGCACCTTGCGGCGCGAGTGCTTCATCAGCGATGCGCGCACGTCGTGCGCGAACCGTTGCAACGCGTCCGCCGAGCCGCTGACGCTCGTATACGCTTGCTGTCCGATCCTGCCGTCGAGCAGAATCGTCATCCCGGACTGGCGGGCCATTTTCAATACGTCGGTTTGCATGATGTCGTGGGCTTGCGTCGCCCTCTCTGACCGTTGGCTCCGCGCGGATCTGCGCGGAGCGCTTCATGCTTTATCTACAGCATTCGCTATGCCGCGCGGCGCTAGATGATCGGCTTGCCGCCCGTCACCGCGATGGTCGCGCCCGACACATAGCTCGCCCCGTCCGACGCCAGCATCACATACGCGGCGGCGAGTTCGGCGGGCTGGCCGGGGCGTTTCATCGGCGTCTGCCTGCCGAAGTTCTCGACGCTCGAAGGCGGCATCGTCGATGGAATCAGCGGCGTCCAGATCGGCCCCGGCGCCACGCAGTTCGCGCGTATGCCGCGCCCGGCGAGCAGTTGCGCGAGCCCGCCCGTGAAGTTCTGAATCGCGCCCTTCGTGCTCGCGTACGCGATCAGGCCGGGGTTCGGCGCATCGGCGTTGACGGACGTCGTGTTGATGATCGCGCTGCCCGCCTTCATGTGCGCGAGCGCCGCCTTGGTGATGCGGAACATCGCGCCGATGTTGGTCGAATAGGTCTTGTCCCATTCGTCGTCGCTGATGTCCTCGAGCTTGTCGTAGGTCGCCTGATACGCCGCGTTGTTCACCAGCACGTCGATGCGTCCGAATGCTTCGGCGGTCCTGGCGACGAGGTCCCGGCAATGCGCGCGATCGGTGATATCGCCGGGCAGCAGCAGCGCGCGCCGTCCGGCCTTCTCGACCCAGCGCGCGGTTTCCTCGGCGTCCTCATGCTCGTTGAGATACGCGATGGCGATGTCCGCGCCTTCACGCGCAAAGGCGATCGCCACCGCGCGGCCGATGCCGCTGTCCGCGCCCGTGATGAGCGCGATCTTGTCCGCGAGCCTGTTGCTGCCCTCGTAGCTCGATTCGCCGTGATCCGGCTGCGGGTCCATCGGCCCGGTGAGGCCGGGACGGCTGTCCTGCTGCTGTTGCGGCAGCGGCGGGCGTGGGTATCGGGTATCGGTGGTGTCGGTCATGATGTGTTCCTCGTCAAGCCGCGGTCTTGAGTACGACCTTGGTCCAGCCTTCCTTGCGCTCGTCGAAGTTCCTGTAGCCTTCGGGCGCCTGTTCCAGCGGCAACTCGTGCGAGATGATCTCCGAAGGCTTCACCTTGTCCGCCGCGATCAGATCGCGCAGCTTGCGGTTATAGGCCTTCACGTTGGCCTGGCCGGCCGCCATGCGCTGACCCTTCATCCAGAACGTGCCGAAATCGAACGCGAGTTGGCCCTTCTTCATGAGATCGTCCGGCGAGCCCGGATCTTCCGCGACGAACACACCCACTACGCCGATGCCGCCCGTCGCCCGCACCGACTGCACGAGATTGTTCATCGTGAGGTTCGGCACTTCGTGACCCTGACAGGTGCACTGATAGCCGACGCATTCGCAGCCGCGATCCGCGCCTTCGCCGCCCGTCAGTTCGAGCACATGCTCGACGGCATTGCCGTCGCTGTCGTCGATGGCAATCGCGCCGAGCTTTTCCGCGAGCCTCAGGCGGTCGGGATGCGAATCGACGACCATCACCTTCGACGCGCCCTTCAGGTTCGCCGAGATCGTCGCCATCAGCCCGACGGGGCCCGCACCGTAGATCACGACGCTGTCGCCCGCTTCGACGCCCGCGAGCACGGTCGCGTGATAGCCCGTCGGGAAGATGTCGGAGAGCATCACGTAGTCGTTCTCCTTCTCCTGTGCGTCGGGCGGCAGCAGCAGGCAGTTGAAGTCCGCGAAGGGCACGCGCAGATACTCGGCCTGACCGCCGCTGTACGGTCCCATGCCCGCGAAGCCGTAGGCCGCGCCCGCCGTGCCGGGGTTCGAAGTGAGACAGAAGCCGGTGAGCCCCTTCTCGCAGTTCTTGCAGAATCCGCAGCCGATGTTGAAAGGCAGGCACACGCGGTCGCCCACCTTGACATGCACGACTGCCGGGCCCGCCTCGACGACCACACCCAGATTCTCGTGACCGAGGATGCGGCCGCTCTCCATGTTCGTGCGCCCTTCGTACATATGCAGATCGGAGCCGCAGATGTTCGTCGTCGTGATCTTGACGAGTACGTCGGTGGGCTGCTCGATGCGCGCATCGGGCATGTCCTTCACGACGACGTTGCGCGGTCCCTCATAGACGAGTGCTTTCATTCGCGCCTCCAGTGCTGGTTAAAAAAGACGACCGCTCGCGCGGCCATGCGATCGGTTCAGCATTGGGCGTTCCAGGAAGCGGGGTGCCGCGGCAGGAGCAAAGGCGTTCGGAATCCTCGCCTTGGCGACGGCGATCGAACGATGCTTAGGATTGCAGTGAAAGGAGAAGCAGGCTCAGCGGTCGGTGCCGTGAACTTCGCTCAGGACCATCTTGCGAAGCTGATTGAGCGCACCCAGACTGCCGACGAGATTTTTCAGCAGGTTTTCCGAGTCCTCGATGTCGCCGCCACTGTGCATCAGCGATTCGAGTCGTTTTCTTTGTTCAGCGATTCGCTGTCCGCAGTCAACGATATGCTGGTCCAGCCTGTCGAGTTCGTCTAACGCTTTCGTGCGTGTCTGGGAATCGGTGGCCATCGTTCGAGTCGGGATATCGGGCGTGCGGAAATGCATGCCGATAATGCATGGTACAACGCGCGGCCATTTCCCACACCGAATACGATGGCGGCTAGGCCTCTCCCGCGAGCCGCAGCGAAGCTTCCACGACATCGGCGCTCGTCTCGACGAGGCCGCGCGCCCAGTCGGCGATCGCCGCCTCGGCCGACCCCTTCGTCGGCCGCACGATGTGACTCGGAAAGACCGCCTTCGGAACGTCCGCATGCCGCTTGTAGTCGTCGCGACGGGAAAATCGTGCGGCGCCGGTCCAGCCGTCGCCGGGTATCGGCTCGAGCAGGATTTCCAGGAAGTAAATGCCCATTGAGTACATGAACAAACTCCGCGGAACGTGCACACACTCCGTTCAGCATAGCCTGCTCCAAGTCAGAAGTACGAATGGTTGGGAGTTCAGGATGCCTCAGAGGCCGGCGATACGTCGCAGGATCGTTTCGATTTTCGCGATGGCCAGGTCCGGCCTGCCGCCGAGCGCGGTCGCGCGGGCCATGAGCAGCCGGTCGCGCTCGATGGGCGGGAGGTCCAGCGATAACGCGATCTGATCGGCGAGGTCGGCGATGGCGATGATCAGCGAGTTTTCCAGACGGCCGCTCCCGGCCTTGCGCGTGAGGCTTTCGAGGACATGCAGGTAATCCCGTGCATTCATGAATGCTCCGCAGTAAGCGGTGACGGCTGTGTCGCCCGCCGTTCTTTCGGCAAGACGCACAGCATCGGTCGTGCCAATGTGTTCAGCGCGGGGGCAGTACGCGGTCGACCGGACAAGCCGGGCGCGGCGGTTGCTGGCAACGGAAGCCATGCCAACAGTACCGCAAAGGAAGGACGAAATGAATCGCATGCTTCGATGGGCCATGACGTTCGCGCTCGCGTGCGCCTGCATGTCGGGCGCCGCGGCATGGGCGCAGCAGAACGGCGCGCCGCCCGGCAATACGTCGTCGGGTGAAGGCGCGACCGGCAAATCGGCGGGTGTCGCCGGCGGCGCGGGCGCGGCGGGCCAGTCCGGCACCGACCCCGCGACGCTCAAGCGCACCGAGGAAGCGCGCGTGCAGAAGAAGAATGGGCAACCCGCATCGAATGCCGGCGCGGGCCAGCGCAAGGACTGGAAGGAGTGACGGCTTCCGTTTCGTCGAAGGCGCAGCGCACGCTCGTGCGCCGCCGCATCGTCGCGGATCTGTGGAGCGCGGTATGGGCGTGGCGCTATCAGACCGCTGCGGCGATCGTGTTGATGATCGGCGCGCGGCTCGCGGTCGTTTCGGTACCGCTGCTGTTGAAGCGCGTCATCGACGAGTTCAGTCATCCGGCGGCGAGCGTCGTATTCCCGGTCTTTCTCGTGCTCGCCTACGTGCTGCTGCGCTATCTCGGCGACGTGCTGAACGACGCGCGCGACGTGGTGTTCAGCATCGTCACGCAGCGCACGGTGGCGTCGTTCACCGAGCGGACCTTCGCGCATCTTCATGCGCTCGGCGCGCGCTTTCATGCGCAGCGCGAAACCGGCGCCGTCGTGCGCGACGTGCAAAAGGGCGCGGACGGCATCGGCTTTCTGTCGTGCCGGTGATGATCGAGATCGGCACCGTCGTCGCCGTGATGGTGAGCGCCTACTCGATCGAGTTCATGGCGATCATCGCCGCGACCTTCGTGCTGTATTCGGTGTGGACCTTCATCTTCACGCGCTATCGCATGCGCTTCCAGCGCGCCGTCGGACAGCCGCCTCGTCGACAGCCTGCTCAACTACGGGACCGTGAAGTTCTTCGCGAGCGAGCGCATCGAAACGAACTGGCTCACGAGCGACATCGTGACCGATGCGCAGGAGCTTCACGTGCGTCTGGCCCATGCGCCAGGTGAGGCTCTTGTTCATGGCGGCGCCGAACGGAATCTTGTCGATCAGCCCGCCATATACGCCCGGCACCGACGACTTCACCCATGAACTCGTGGCCCATGACATCGCCGAATTTCATGCCGGGCATGAAGCCGTCGAAGAGATGCAGGTCCGAGCCGCATATCGCGCACGTCGAGACCTTGATGATCGCGTCGCGCGGATGTTCGATCACCGGGTCCGGCACGGTTTCATGGCGAACGTCCTTCTTGCCTTGCCATACGAGCGCTTTCATGACCTGCATCCCTGGAACGTAAGCGGTCACGCGTAAAGCGATACGCGTACCTTTCGCATCCGTTCGGCATGTCGTCTTTTTGCCGCATCCCGACGATCCCCTTACTGCTTGCTGTCCGTCATAGCCTTCGAGTATCCGGTTTCATCAGTCCAATAAGCCAGTGCAAATCGATAACTCTTTTTGCAGAGATGTCCACAAGGCTTGAATAACGGGCAGCAGAAGTTATGATGTACTAACGTATCCGTGGTCATCCACTTGTGACCGAACGACCGTAACGTCTGACCGCTTTGGTCCTTCTCTCGCGTGCCGCGTCAGAGCGCGGCGCGGTCGTTGATTGTCGTGTTCGGTAAGCGTCGCGCGGGAGCCATCGCGTAATACGCGCATCGGCCAATCGGGCGCTTCCTTTATTTCCTGCATCGAAAGCGTGCTGTCTTCGTGACCGCGTGTCTTGCATTGGCCGGGCATTTCTCTGTCGGCAATGAACTGAGCGGTCGATAGCGAATTCAATCTTCCGATGACGCCATGACTGAAATCATTTCGATTCATGCACTCGCCCGAAACTTCACGCTTCGCCATTTCACATCGGCGAAATGGACTTCGATGTTGCCGGCGCTCGCGGCTACCGTCGTGCTCGCGGCATGCGGTGGCGGTGGTGGCGGCGACGCGGGCATGAGCATCACGGGTAGTTCGCAGACGAGCTCCGCAAGTCCATCGAGTCCTTCGGGATCGGCGACTTCCGCGTCGCCGGGCGAGAGCGCTTCGGCGCCTCAGGCTGCATCGAGCCCCGCGCCGGCCAGCGGAACGACCGCCACGAGCGCCGAAATGCCGGTGATCGCGCCATCGGGCAGTTTCTTCTATGGCATGAACGGTCATGTCACCTGGGTCGGCCCGTATACGGTTTCGAGCCCGCAACAGCAACTCGCGCAACTGAAGGATCTCGACGTCAAGCTGTATCGCAACGATGTGGGCAGCGTGGCGGATGCGGTGAAGCTCAAGGAAATCGCGCAGATGATGGCCCGGTCCGGCGTGACGGTTTATCCGGTGATCCTGCAGCAACTCAACTTCGCCGATGAGAACGCGGCCTATCAGGCCAGTTACACGCTCGCCCAGCAGATCGTGAACGTGCAGCGCTATGCGTGGTACGAAGTCACCAACGAGCTTGCGCCGTCATGTCTGGTCGGATGGGTGGACGGCGTGCGCAGCACCGACTACAGGAACGACTGCTTCCAGATCGCGCGTGGCGTCATTCGCGGGCTGATCGCGGGCATCAAGTCGGTCGATTCCCAGGGCAAGATCATCATCGGCGGCAATACGTGGATGCACTACGGTTTCGATGTGATGCTCGCGAACGGCACGCAGCCGGACGGCACGAGCGGTCATCCGGTCGTCACGTGGGACATCACCGCGTGGCACTGGTACTCGGAGCAGGGCGATATCCGCAACGCGTGCGGGGGAACGGGCTGCTACAACGTGATCGGCACGCTCCAGTCCTTCGGCAAGCCGATATGGATCAACGAAGTGGGCATGCGTCCGTACTTCCCCGGCACGCCCGATCAGGCCGCGACTTACATGGCGAACAACATGATGGGCGCGCTGCTCGCGATCGCGCCGCAATACAACATCCAGTCGCTTCAGGTCTACGAGCTCTACGACGATCCGCCCACCGGACAAGGTCCTTACGGCATCATGCTCAACGACGGCCAGACGAAGAAGCCGGTCTACACGGCGGTCAGGAACTTCGTCGCGACGAATCCGCGCTAAGGCCGTTCGCCGATGAAGCCAGGCAGGCCCGCAGCCGCATCGCTGCGGGCCAGATCGAGCGCGCGTTCGATCAATGCGTCGAACTGGGCGTCGTCGTTCGGGCGGGCGAAGTTCGCGCGAAAGAAGTCCGCCCAGCGGAAATCGGCGAGCGGGACATCGGTTTTCTCATAGCCGCCGCTGCTGCGCACGAAGGCTGCGAGGCTGCGGAATTCGTCGTTCACCGCGTCCCACATGTGGACGGGCATATCCTTGAACGCGACGCGACGACCATCCGCGTCATAAGGATAGACCCACGCGTTGTTTTCGAGCGTGAGCCAGAACCCGGCTCGCGATAGCGCAGACAAATCCCTGAGCAACACGTAGGGCACTTCCTTCACATCGATGCGCGCCAACGCGCACGTCACATGATGATGGTCGATCACGTACGGCTCGCCGCCCGGCCCGAGCACGACGACGATAGGCTTCTCCGCGATGGCCATCTCCAGATCGTGCGCGCTCAATGCGCGATACGCCACGACCTTCTGCTGTATCTGACGCTCGCCGTGCGTCATCTGCGTCGGATGCAGCCGGTCGATGCGCAGCGTGTTCATGACCCGTCCCTCACAAAGTGCCCGATGTCCGTGCATCGACCGTCAGGCAAGCCTCGTTCCCGGTCTGGAACCGCGCTTGCTTCCCGAAGCAAAGAAGGGCGCGACGATGGACATCAAATCAGGGCAATACGGCCACGCGGCACGCAGGCGCGCAATGAACCCGCTTCGCCGGATCCACGGGCTGGCAGTGCTGCGCGCGTACAAGTCGCCGTGGCTCGCGCACGATCTCATCGCGGGACTGTCGGTCAGCGCGGTGCTCGTTCCGGCCGGCATGGCCTATGCGGAAGCGGCGGGCCTTCCGGCGGTGAACGGCCTGTACGCCTCGTTCGCCGCGATGCTCGCCTATGCGGTCTTCGGGCCGAGCCGCTTTCTCGTCGTCGGGCCGGATTCGGCGCTCGTCGCGCTCATCGCGGTGAGCGTCATGCCGCTGAGTCAGGGCGACCCGCATCGCGCGATCGTCGCGGCCGGCGCGCTCGCCGTGATGGCGGGCGCGATCTGTCTCGTGGTCGGGCTGCTGAAGCTCGGCTTCGTCACCGAGTTGTTGTCGCTGCCGCTGCGCTATGGCTTTCTCAACGGCATCATCCTCACGATCATCGTCGGTCAGATGCCCAAGCTGCTCGGCTTCAAAGGCAAGGGCGAGTCGTTCATCGCGCAGGTGCATGATCTGATCAATGGCGTCGCCGCGTCGAAAGTGAACATGACGGCGCTTGCCATCGGCATCGGCGCGCTCGTATCGATCCTGCTCTTCAAGCGCATCTGGCCGAAGGTGCCGGGCGTGCTGATCGCGGTTGGTGCGGCGACGGCGCTCGTGAAGGTGATGGACCTCGGCGAGCGCGCGGGCGTTTCGACGGTGGGCAAGGTGCCGCGCGGGCTGCCCGCATTCGAATGGCCGATGTTCCCGCTCGACCAGTGGTGGCAGCTCGCGGGCACCGCGGCGGCGATCGCGCTCGTCTCGTTCACCGATGTGGTCGTCCTGTCGCGCACTTACGAAGTGCGCAACAAGGAGACCGTCGACCGCAATCAGGAATGCGTCGCGCTCGGCGTGTCGAATATTGCGAGCGGTCTGTTTCAGGGCTTCGCGGTGAGCGCCAGCGGCTCGCGCACGCCGGTGGCCGAAGCCGCCGGCGCGAAGACGCAATTGACGGGCGTGTTCGCCGCGCTCGTCGTCGCGGCCTTGCTGGTGCTCGCGCCGCATGCGCTCACGAGCACGCCGCAATCGGCGCTGGCCGCTGTCGTGATCGCCGCGTGTCTCGGCATGCTGGAAGTGCGCGGCGTGATGCGGCTCTATCGTCTGCGCAAGAGCGAGTTCATGCAGTCGCTCGTGTGCTTCGCGGGCGTGGCGGTGCTGGGCGTCGTCAACGGCATCGCGCTGGCGCTGCTGCTCTCCGTGCTGTCGTTTCTGTGGCGCGCGTGGCGTCCGTACGATGCGGTGCTCGGGCGCATCGACGGGCGCAAGGGGTATCACGACGTGTCGCGTCATCCCGAGGCGCGGCGCGTGCCCGGTCTCGTGTTGTTCCGCTGGGATGCGCCGCTTTTCTTCGCGAACGCGGAGATCTTTCGCGAGCACGTATTGCGCGCCATCGACGATGCCGATGAAACCGTGCGCTGGACCGTGATCGCGGCGGAGCCCGTGACGGACATCGACCTGACCGCTGTCGAAGTGCTCGAACGCCTGCACGAGGAACTCGCCGAACGGGACATCGCGCTATGCTTCGCCGAGCTCAAAGGCCCCGTGAAAGACAACCTGAAGCGCTATGACGTGCTGCGGAAAATCGGCGAAGCGCGTCTGTTTCCGACGATCGGCGAAGCGGTCAGCGGCTATCTCGACACGCACGATGTGCAATGGCACGACTGGGAAGACGATGCGGCACGCGAAGGAAGCAAATGAAGCAAAGGAAGCAAAGGAAGCGGGCGCAGCCATTGCTGGAAGCGCACAGGAATTCGGCCATACAAGGAGTGTGCGATGAAAGCGGTAGTGTTTCATGGAGCAGGCCGGCGCGTGAGCAACGGATCGTTCGATCCGCTGCGCGTGCTGTCGAACCGCGAGCCGATGATGCACGTCATCGAGGCGTACAAGGCATTCGATCAGAGGCAGCCGGGATGGATCAAGGTCGCGCTGGACCCCGCCGCGTGAGGGCCGCGCGGCCTTACTTGCGCGCCGCCGCGGGCGTCGGCGTGTGCGCGCTCGCGGCGTGGGCGGCGATCGAATGGACGCGCCTTAAGCGCACGCCCGCGCTGAGCGATGACAGCGCCCGCGCGGGCATCACGGTGCGCCATACGCAGGCCGGGCCGTATCGCATGTTCTCGCTCATGCGGCATGCGCGGGCGGTCATGCGCGGCGCTTGCCCGTCGTGCTCGTGCATGGCCTCGTGATCTCCAGCCGCTATATGGAGCCGCTCGCGCTCGCGTTGCGCGGCGACTTCGACGTGCACGCGCCCGACCTTCCCGGCTTCGGCGAAAGCACGATGCGCGGGTCCACGCTATCGGTGCGCGAGCTTGCCGATGCGTTGCGCCTGTGGCTCGGCGCGCGCGGCATCGAGCGGGCGATGTTCGTCGGCAATTCGTTCGGCTGTCAGATTCTCGCGGATTTCGCCGCGCGCTATCCCGAGTCGGTCGACCGTCTCGTGCTGCAAGGCCCGACCGTCGATCGCAATGCGCACTCGCTGATTGCGCAGATGCATCGCGACGGGCGCAACGGACGGCTCGAACAGGCGCGCTCGTCGGCACCGATCGGACGCATCGACTATGCGAAAGCGGGCATCCTGCGCGCCCTTGCGACGATGCGCGAGCTCATGCGCGATCGCATCGAGCGCAAGCTGTCGCGCATCGCTGCGCCGACGCTCGTGGTCGCGGGCTCGCGCGATCCGGTCGCGCCGCTCGCGTGGGCGGGCGAGGTGGCGGCGCGCGTGCCGAACGGCGCGCTGCTGACGATCGACGGCGGCACGCACACGCTCAACTATGTCTATCCGCATAGCTTCGCGCTGGCGATCCGGCCGTTTCTTCTGCAGAGTGGCGCATCGACATGACGAGACCACCGCGCGGCATCGCCCGCTTCGATTCGGCCGCAGGCATGGCGCAGGCGCTCGCCGCATGCCTGCATGGCGAGCGCTTCGACAGTCCGAGCCAGTCGCCCGTGCTCGACAGCCTCATGCCGCCGATCAACCTGCTGCCGAAGCGCGCCCGCGAATGGGTGTACACGGTGGGCGGCATGTCGGAGGGCATCACGTCGCGGCAGGCGCGGCGGCTCGATGTGGAAGGCGTCGGCGAATGGATCGCGGGACTCTATCCGCAGCGCACGTACGATGCGGCGTTCATCGGCTCGTCGAACGGCGCGCTCATGCATGTGGCGGCGGCGCTCGGCGTGCCGTGGCTGCCGCAGACGTTTCTATGCCCGCTGCGCGCCCCGTTCAGCGATCCCGACGATGCACACGAGGGCTTCGATGACGGCCTGCCCGTGACCGATGCATTGCTTCGTGCCGATCCGCGCATCGCCGTGCATCACATGCAGGACCCGAATCAGGATCGGCTGATGCTCTCCGCGATGAGCTATTTCCGGCTCAAGCTGCGCGCATTGCCGCTTGCTTATCGCGAGTTCCTGCTGCGCAATCTCGCGCCGAACGCGACGATTCATATCAGCCGATGCACGCGCGACTGGCCTGTCACACGAACCGGCGACCGGTCGTTCTATCAGTTCGGCGCACTGGGTGGCGCGACCGAGGACGAGTACTTCAACGGCGGCGCGCGTGTCGAACGTTATCTCGCGCGATACGGCGTGCGGCGCACGAAATGGGACCCGCCCGCGCCGACCGAACGCGCGCCCGAGGCCGAATGGGGCTATGACGTGGCGCTCACGGAGTCCATCGTCGCGCTGGCGCAGGAGAAGAACTGGCGTGTCGTCGAATGGCGCTTCGAGGAGCCGGAAGCGTTGAGCTTCGCGACGGCGGATCTGTATCGCGACTGGTATCGCGGCATGGGGATCGAGTCGAAGCGGCTCGTCGTCGATTCGTTTCTGTTGTTGGACCCGTACACCACCTTGCGTTTGCGCGCGATTCCGTTCTGGCTCGTCTTCTGCACGGAGCCTTCTGCCGAGACGCTGCGCCGTTTTCTCGACAGCGCGTCCTTCGACGATATCGACATGATGCTGTTCTCGCATGGAACCGAAGGCGTCGGATTGACGGGCATCGCGCAATGGCGCTCATTGCTTGCAAAAGCGAAGCGCGAAGGGCGCTTTCTCGGCGTCGACGCGCGGCGCTATCCGCGCGACTTCGCGACGTTCGTGCGTTTCGATCGCGCGCTCGCCGATCTGGGGCCCCAATACGCCTTGCCTCAACCGATGCCGCTCGCCTTTTTCGAGGATGCGCTGCGCAGGCAAGGCCCTGCCTATGGCATCACCGCGCACGATCACAACGCGTGAAGCGAATGTTCGGCGTCGTCGAAGAAGCATGCTGTATTGATCAGCGCGACATGCGACAGCACTTGCGGAAAATTTCCACATTGACGCTTTCTCTCCGTGTCGAACTCTTCGGCGATCAGGCCGAGGTCGTTCCGTATCGACAACACGCGTTCGAACAACGCGCGCGCTTCGTCTTCGCGTCCTTGCATCTGCATCACTTGCGCGAGCCAGCAACTGCATGCGATGAACGCGCCCTCGGGACGCGCGCCGTGCTCGTCGAGATAGCGGAACACGAGACCGTCGTGCATGAGATGCCGTTCGATCGCATCGACCGTTGCGACGATGCGCGGATCGTCGGCGGGCAAAAAACCGCGCATCGGCAGCAGCAAAAGGCTCGCGTCGATCCGGTCGCTGCCGTAGGCCTGCGTGAACGCATTCGCGCCGCGATGAAAACCGTGCGTCGATACGCTGTGGCGGATCGCATCGGCATCGCGCTGCCATGCGTCGATCGGGGCGTCGTGGCCGAAGCGCGTGGCAGACGTGATGCCGCGATCGAGCGCGAGCCACGCCATCACTTTCGATAGCGTGTGATGACGCGGCTCGTCGCGCGATTCCCACAGCCCGTTGTCGGGACGCGTCCATACGCGCCGCACATGCTCGATGAGTTCGCGTTCCAGCAGCCAGATATCGTCGTCGGGCGGCAGGTCATGGCAGCGCGAAACAAAGAGCGCATCGATCATCTCGCCATAGATGTCGTGCTGCGACTGCGCGACCGCCGCATTGCCGAAGCGCACGGGCCGCGACGATTCATACCCTCGCAGCCACGCGCACTCCCATTCGCCGATGTGCGAATGGCCGTCGGTCGTGTAGATGGTCTGCGTGCGCGCCGGGTCGCCCGCGAGCGCGCGCAGCAGCCAGTCGCGCCAGGCCTGCGCCTCGGGCCGCAAGCCGGTGCCCGCGAGCGCGAGCATGGTGAAGCTCGCATCGCGCAGCCAGCAGTAGCGATAGTCCCAGTTGAGATCGCCGCCGATGCGCTCGGGCAGCGAGCTCGTCGCCGCAGCCGCGATGCCGCCGGTCAGCCGGTTCGTGAGCCCGCGCAGCACGGAAAGCGACTGGCGTATCGGCTCGGCGTAGCGCCGGCCTTCGAGATCGAGCCGTGCCGACCAGTGCGCCCAACGCTGCAGCGTGACATCGAGCGATGCGCGCACATCGGCCGCAACGGGCGGCGGATCGTAGGAGCAGGAACACGTCAGCACGAAGCCGCGCTCGTCGCCCGCCGACAGTTCGATCGCGTTGCGCACGATGCCTGCGTCGCACACGGGCACGGAGGGCGCATCGAACCATAAGACGCGGGAACCGTCGAGCGCCGCGATCCGTCGATCGACAAGGCGAAGCCAGGGCTTTCTCAGGCCGTGATCGAAGCGGATCGACAACTCGCTCGTCAACGCGACGCGCCCCGATACACAGCGCACGCTGCGCATGAGACGCGCGGGCGTCTCGCCCCACGCGAGGCAATCGGTCAGTTCGATCACGCCGCTCGCGGTGTGCATCGTCGTTTCGAGCACGAGCGATGCAGCGATGTACCGCCGCGTGACGCGCAGCATCGGCTCGTCGGGCGCGATGCGCCAGTAGCCGTTCGATGCATCGCCGAGCAGCGCGACCATGCAGGGCTCCGATTCGAACGCGGGCCAGCACAGCCAGTCGATCGAGCCGTTCGTCGCGACGAGCGCGGTCGCCTGGCCGTCGCCGAGCAGCGCGTAATTCTCGAGGCGCGCGGCCTTCATCGCGCGCGCCGCCGCACTTCGCGCGCAAGACAGGCGAGGAGCGCGAGCCCCGTGCCCATGAGCAGGCCGCGATGCGTGTCCGCCCAGAGCGACGGGCACGCAATTTTTGCTTCGCGCTCGAAGCGCCCATGCACGCGATGCAGCGCGGTGACCGGCTTCCATAGATTGCCCGGCCTGCCATCGCCGGGAAGCGTCGTGTCCTGCTGCGCCTGATAGCCATTGCGGCCGAGATAGGCATCGAGCAATCCGGGCGCGAACGTGTTCGCGACGATCGCCTTGATCGACGATATCCCTACCCACAATTCGCGTCGCCGATGCGTGGCTGCCCACCATATCGCGCGCGCGGCCACTTCAGGCTCGTAGATGGGCGCGACCGGACGCGGCGCGTGCGGCATGGCGTTCTTCGCCCAGTCGAATTGCGGCGTGTTGAGCGCGGGCATCTGCACCATCGTCAGATGGATGCGGCTTCTCGCGTGACGCAGCTCGCAACGCAAGGAATCGGTGAAGCCGCGTATCGCGTGTTTCGCGCCGCAATACGCCGATTGCAGCGGAATCGAACGATACGCGAGCGCCGATCCGACCTGCACGATGACGCCGCGAGTGCGCGGTGTCATGCGCTTCAACGCGGCCATCGTGCCCCACACGAAGCCGAGATACGTGACATCCGTGATGCGCCTGAAGTCTTCCTCCGACATCGCCGAGAGCGGCGCGAACGACGTGAGCATCGCGTTGTTCACCCACACGTCGATCGGACCGAGCGTGGCTTCGATGCGCGCGGCGGCATCGTCGAGCGCGTGGGTCTCGCTCACGTCGAGCGCGATCGGCAAGACCCGCACGTCATGCGATCGCACGTCGGCGGCGGCGTCTTCGAGGGCTTGCGCATCGCGCGCGATCATCGCGACATCGACGCCATGCCGCGCGAATTCGAGCGCCGTCGCGCGGCCTACGCCCGCGCTCGCTCCCGTGATGACCACGACCCGAGGCTTTCTCATCGCTATAACTCCCCTCGCGCCGCCAGCGTTTCGATGCGGTCCGCCGTGCGCAGCGCGATTGCCTGAATGGTCAGTGAAGGATTCACGCCGCCCACCGTCGGAAACACGGAGCCGTCGCAGATCCACAAGTTGTCGATGTCCCAGCTGCGGCAGTCGGCATCGACGACGCTCGTCGCGGGATCGTCGCCCATGCGCGCGGTGCCGTTCAGATGACACGTATCGTCGTCCTGACGCCAGACATCGCGCGCGCCTGCCGCTTCGAGCGCCATGCTCATATAGTCGAGCGAATGCGCGACGAGGCGCTTGTCGTTGTCGCACAGCGAATAGGTGACGCGCGCGACGGGCAGCCCGTACTGGTCCTTCTCGTCGGCAAGCGCCACGCGATTGCGCTCCTGCGGCAACGCTTCGCCGACGATCTTCAGACCCGCCTGATGGTTGTACTTGCGCATCTCGTCGACGAGCGCCTGTCCCCATAGCCCGCGTCCGTTCTGCACGGCGGCCCACGCGACCGGCAGCGGCCCCTGGCTCATGTAGCAATAGCCGCCGAAGAAATCCTTGCCCTTGTCTTCATAGTTCCAGTGCTCGGTCATCGAGAGCGAGGGCGGTCCCTTGTACCAGCGCACTTCTTCTTCCATCGTGCCCCACACGGCCTGATTGAGCTGCACCATCAGGTTCTTGCCGACGAGGCCCGAGCTGTTCGCGAGGCCATCGGGATAACGGTCCGTCGCGGACATCAGCAACAGGCGCGGCGTTTCGATCGCATAACCCGCGACGACGACATGGCGCGCGCGCTGAAACCGCCAGCGCCCTTCGCGCAGATAGTCGACGCCTCGTGCGCGGCCATCGTCGCCCATGACGATGCGGCCGACCATCGCGAGATCGCGAATCTCCGCGCCCGCGCGCACCGCACGCGGTATCCATGTGACGAGCGCGCTCTGCTTCGCATTGGTCGCGCAGCCCGACACGCAGAAGCCGCGATACACGCACGGATGCGCTTCGCCGCGCGGCGCGGAAAGGGTCGCGAGCGGCGTGGGCGTCCAGTCGATGCCGAGCGCTTCGCAGCCGCGCGCGAGCACGAGGGCCGCCTCATTCATCTCGTGCGGCCGATACGGATAGCGCGGCCGCTTCGGGCCCCACGGATAGGTGACCGGCCCCGAGATCTTCAGCGCGTTCTCGACCTCCGCGTAATAGCGCCACATCTCGCGCCAGTCGAGCGGCCAGTCCGCGCCATAGCCGAGCAAGGTTCGCGACTTGAACCATTCGGGCCGAAAGCGCAGCGACACCATCGCGAAGTGCACGGTGCTGCCGCCCACGGCCTTGCCGCTGTTGTTGTTGCCGAGCCTGAGGGGATCGTCGCCGTCGCAGATGCGCTCGTCGGTCCAGAAGAGTTTCGACTGATGCGTCTCGTCCGATGCGAACTCTTCGAGCGGACGCCACCACGCGCCCGCATCGAATGCGACGACGCGAAAGCCCTTCTCCGCGAGACGGCATGCGAGCGTGCCGCCGCCCGCGCCCGTGCCGACGATCGCGAAATCCACCGCATCGTCTTCGTCGTACTGGCGCATCGGCAGCCACGCGCCGTGACGGAACACATCGGGCGCGCGTCCGTGCCTGCCGCGTGGAACGTGCAGCGGATCATCGGACACGGCGGTTCTCCTTCAGCGCTTCTTCCTCCTTGCCGGGCTTCGCTTCGGCCGCGTCCCACGGATCGCGCCGGCCGAACACCATGCGCACATAGCCGCGCGGATTCGCCGGACCGCCGAAGCCGATCTCGCTCCACGCGCGCGGATGCGAGTAGTAGGCGCCGCAGATGTCGTGCAGCACGCGCATGGAGAAGAAGAGCGCAGCCGGCATGCGGCGCCACGCATCGTGCTTCAGCGTGCCTTGCTGCATGTCGCGCAGCAGCGCGTTCTGCGCATCTTTACCGATGCTCGCGAACGGCAGTTCATGGCGTGTGCGGCTTTCGGCGTCGAGCGCCGCGAGGCCGATGCGCCATGCATCGCGCATCGGTGGCAGACGGGCATCGCGATAGCCGTCGCCGGTATCTTTCACGAGCTTGGCATCGAGCAACGCGGGCAGGTCGACGGCCTCGCGTTCATCGTCTTGCGGCACGATGCACGCGCATAAGGCACGCAATGCGAGCCACTCGACGGCATCGAAGAAGCGCGGCTCTTTCGGCGTCGCGAGACGCGCATCGATGACCTCGCGCGTGACGTCGTCCCAGGAAGGCGTATCGCGCTTCTTCGTCACGTCATAGCCGGGATAGCGCGGCAGTGTCATCGCTCGGTCTCCCGCAAACGCAACGCGGCGAGGCCCGCGAGCGCGAGCGCCGAGAAGCTCGGCGGCGCGGGCAGCGGCGGCCCGTTGAAGAGGTTCTGGCTCCAGTTGCGCCAGCCGCCCTGATTGCGCGCAATGCCGCGCGCGTGAAAGCCCACGCCGATGAACCCGAGCGCCGCCGTCATGCGCAGCCACAACCGTGTGAACCAGCGCGGACGCGGCGTGGCGATCGCCGTGTTGATGAGCAATGCCGACGCGACCGGCGGTATCACGATGGGCGCATACATCGCCGGGTTCTGGAATGAGCCGCGAAAATGCAGCAACGCCACTTCGCCGAGCGTGCCGACGAGTCCCGCGCTCGTCACGAGCGCGAGCGCCTGGCCCGCGGGCATACCGAAGAGACGCGGCTCGTGCGCGGGCTCGTCGCGCAGGCGCTCCGCCACCGCGCCAAGCGTGCCGGACAGCAGCAGCGCCATCGGCGCGCCGAGCGGCGCGGCATAGAAGAGGTTGTGCCAGCTCCATCGGCCGGGACGCTTGGTGATGTTGTAGAGATGAAACCCGGTGCCCGCGATACCCGCGAGCGCCGCGCCGACATACACCGAGTTGCGCACCGGATGTCGCTGCGGTTCGTGATCGCGTCCGCCGTGCACGCCCGCGAGCAGCGACAGCGCGGAGACGACGAGCGGCGTAAACATCGCGGGATTGTCGAAGGAGCCGCGATAGTGCTCCATCGCGCTGTCGGCGAGCACGGACAGCGCGAGCAGCGCGGAGCTTCGGTTGAAGGTGCGCGCGGTGTCGATATGCGTCTGAACCGGCGTCGTGCGCGGCTTCGCTTTCGTGGCGATCAAGGCCGCGCCCGCGGCGGCGATGCCGCATGCGATGGCGATGGTGCCTGTCGTGGTGTGCTTCATCGATTCATCCGTACTCTTCGTGTTCTTCTACACCGCATGGCTCCGCGCATCCGCATGTTTGAAGTCGAGACCGCAGCCGGGCCGCGAGAGGTCCGGCGCAATGGCGCCGTCGATTGCGCGCGGCGCGCCGTCGAACAGCATCTGCTCGATGCGAACGTGATCGTGAAACCATTCCTGATGCCGCAGGCGAGGCGCCGCGCACGCGACGTGCAGATGCATCGCGGGCGCGCAATGCGCCGACAGGGGCGCATGAAACGCGTCGCACAGCGCGGCCACGCGCAGGAATCCCGTGATGCCGCCGCAGCGCGTGACATCGGCCTGCAATACGTCGACGGCTTCGTTCGCGAGCAGCACGCGGAAGTCGTCCAGCGTGTAGCCGTATTCGCCCGCGGCGAGTTCCATGCATATCGGAAGCGCGTTTCTGATCGATGCGAGTCCCGCGAGGTCATCGGAGGAAACGGGCTCTTCGAACCACATCACGTTCTGTTCCGCGAATACGTGCGCGAAGTGAATCGCCTGTTTGCGGTCCAAGGCGCCGTTCGCATCGACGAAGAGGCCGGCAGCGTCGCCGATCACATCGCGCGCCACGCGCACGCGATGCGGATCGCGCGAAGGTTCGCTGCCGATCTTGATCTTGACCCAGCGGCAGCCGTTCTCGTGAACCCAGTGCGCGAGCTGATCGCGCATGTCGTCGTCGCTATAGGTCGTGAAGCCGCCGCTGCCATAGAGCGGCACGCGCGTGCGCATCATGCCGAGCAGGCGCGCGAGCGGCATGTCGAGCAGACGCGCCTTCACGTCCCACAACGCGCAGTCGAGCGCGGAAATGGCGGTGGCCGCGAAGCCCGAGCGTCCGATGTTGCGCACGCGCTGTTGCATGCGCAGCCAGAGCGCGCCGATGTTCCATGCGTCCTCGCCGGTCAACGTCGGCGCGAGCGTCGCATCGATGAACTTCGCGACGTTCGCATCACTGTACGTGTAGCCGATGCCCGTCTTGCCCGCCGCGACGATCTCGACGAGCACGAGCGTCGTCGAGTCCCACGCGAAGGTGCCGTCGGCTTCGGGCTTGTCGGTGGGGATCGTGTAGGCGCGCGTTCGAATCGTTTCGATGGGCGCCTCGCGTTTGGACAGATGCATGGCGGCTCTTTCGCGGGTTACTTGTCCTTGTGACCCGGAAGCACCGCGCCGAGCACCTGCTTCGCCGTATCGACGATCATATTGCCCTGGCTCGGATCGCCCTTCATGAGCGTGGTCGCGAATGCCTTCGCCTGCTGCATCGTGATATGCGGCGGCAGCGGCGGCACGTTCGGATCGGCCTTCACTTCGATCACGACAGGACGATCCGCCGCGAGCGCTTCATCCCACACGGCGGCCATGCGCTCGGCATCGTCGACATAAAAGCCCTTCAGGCCGATCAGCTCCGCGAACTTGTGATAAGGCACGGACGGAATATTCTGCGATGCCTCGAACTTCGGGTCGCCTTCCATCACGCGCTGCTCCCACGTGACCTGATTCAGATCCTCGTTGTTGAGCACCATGCAGATCCAGCGAGGATCGGACCATTGCTTCCAGTATTTCGCGACCGTGATGAGTTCGGCCATATTGTTCATCTGCATGGCGCCATCGCCGACGAGCGCGATCACGGGCCGCTCGGGATGCGTGAACTTCGCCGCGATCGCATAGGGCACGGCCGCGCCCATCGATGCGAGGCCGCCCGAAAGCGAGCACATCATGCCGCGTTTGATCTTGAGATCGCGCGCATACCAGTTCGCGACCGATCCCGAATCGCTCGTGACGATCGCGTTGGCGGGCACGCGCGGCGACAGTTCCCACACGGTGCGCTGCGGATTCACGCCGCCTTTCGCAGGCTCGATCGCGCGGTTCTCGAGCTTCTTCCACCAGTCCGCGAGCCAGCCTTCGATGTCGTCGCGCCATGCACGATCCGTCTTCTGTTGCAAAAGCGGCAGCAGCGCGCGCAAGGTCTCGGCGCTGTCGCCGACGAGATTCACTTCCATCGGATAGCGGATCGAAAGCATGTCCGCCTTGATGTCGATCTGCACGCCGCGCGCCGCGCCTTCCTTCGGCAGGAACTCGGAGTACGGAAAGCCCGAGCCGATCATGAAGAGCGTGTCGCATTCGTTCATCAGCTTGTAGCTCGGCTCGGTGCCGAGCAGACCGATTGAGCCGGTGACGAAGGGCAGATCGTCGGGCAGCGCGGCCTTGCCGAGCAGCGCCTTCGCGACGCCCGCGCCGAGCTTGTCCGCGACGGCGATGACTTCATCGGTCGCCTGCAATGCGCCCGCGCCGACCAGTATCGCGACCTTCTTGCCGGCGTTGAGGACATCGGCGGCGCGTTGCAGGTCATCGGCATAGGGGACGGTCTTCGGCGCGCGATATCCGACGCCGGAATGCAGCGTGCCGTGCTTGCGGCCCGGCGGCTCGTATTCGAGGTCCTGCAGATCGTTGGGCAGCACGAGCGCCGTCACCTTGCGCTCCGATAGCGCGATGCGCACCGCGCGGTCCACGAGATGACGAATCTGCGCCGGCACGCTCGCCTGCTGCACGAAGGCGCCCGCGACGTCCTTGAACATCGCGGCAAGATCGACTTCCTGCTGATAGTGGCCGCCCAATGCTGCACGCGCCTGCTGACCCACGATGGCGAGCACGGGCATGTGATCGAGGCGCGCGTCATAGAGACCCGTGATGAGATGCGCCGCGCCCGGCCCCGATGTCGCGATGCACACGCCCAGCTCTCCGGTGAACTTCGCGTGTGCGGAGGCCATGAAAGCGGCCATCTCTTCGTGACGCGCCTGAATGAATTCTATTTTGCCGTTCGCGCGATTGAGTGCGCCGAACACGCCGTTGATGCCATCGCCGGGATAGCCGTATAGGCGGCGCACACCCCAGGCATGCAGGCGGTCGATCAGAAAATCGCCGACAGTGGTTGACATGATGAAAGCTCCGGATGACAGGATCGAAAGGCTGAGCCGCGATGGCATTGGCGCGACGGGCGAAGGCAGCTCGGTATCTATCCTTCGTGCGCAATGTACATGCCGGTCATCGGGCGGAACGGGCGCGACATTTGCTCGGCTACGTCCATGCAGATGGAAGCATTGACTGGGGGTGCATGGCGCCGCATCGAGCGGCGTTCAGCGATCCGCGCACCAGCGTTCCCGCGCGCGGGAATTTCAATCGGATGCTTCAGGGAAGGAAGGAAATGGCGCACATGCCTCTCACGCTCGATGGGCTGGATGTTTGCGTGCGACCTGAAAGTCGCTTGAGTTTCTGTTTCACTGGAGAAGGTATGACCTGATGAAACCGGTTGTTCCATCAACCGTTCCCTACCCGGACATGCCGAGCCGGTAACAGCTCGGTGTGAAGCTCTGGGGACAACGTAGCCGCCGGGTAACCGGTACGCCGAACCGCGAGGAGAGGCGGAATCTGCCAGCACGAAGGCGGAGAGGAGCAAGGGATGGGCGGGTACGACCAACATATGTGAACTTCCGATAAACGTCGTCACCAGTAGCAAGCCAAACGTGCTGACAGGCTTGGACCAAAACGGTACGCGGTGTGGAGTGGTCCTCGTGAACTGGACCACCATGGACGACAAACCGCCGGCGAATAGGAAGGGTCCGCCCCGCTCGGAAATTCATGCGGAACAGGGTAAGCCCATCGCGCTGCCGGCAACGGCAGGCGAACCGCAAGGAACGCTGTTGGCGCGGTGGGTAGAGGAGCGCGGAGAAAGCGAACGCCCGGCTGTAATGGACGGGATACGGGCTGAGACATTGCCCGACGCGAAAGCGGGCAGACTTCCGCGTGGTCATTCATGGCGAGATAACCTTGACCAATCGTTATATGAGGGAAAGCAGATGACGGCAATGGACGCGAAAGCGCCTGACGCTGGTGCGCCCTCGGGCGCTGCACAGATGTGGGACCGTGCAAAATGGCTGCACATCGAAGCAGAGGTGAAACGACTTCAGGCCCGTATCGCCAAGGCCGTCCGGGAAGGCCGATGGGGCAAGGTGAAAGCATTGCAACTTCTGCTGACCCGCTCGCATGGCGGCAAGATGCTCGCCGTCAAGCGTGTGACGGAGAATCGCGGCAAGAGAACGCCGGGGGTGGACGGCAGGGTCTGGTCATCACCGGCGGCTAGGTGGAAAGGAATGTTGTCGCTACGTCATCGAGGCTATCGAGCGATGCCGCTGCGGCGTGTCTACATTCCCAAGAGTAATGGAAAAAAGCGTCCGTTAGGAATCCCGTGTATGCGGTGCCGTGCGATGCAGGCTTTATGGAAGCTCGCTCTGGAACCCGTCGCGGAGACCCTGGCAGACGCCAATTCCTACGGCTTTCGGCCCGAACGCTCGACCGCCGATGCCATCGAACAGTGCTTCAACGTTCTGGCCAAACGTGCTTCGCCAGAATGGATTCTGGAGGGTGACATTCGAGGCTGTTTCGACAACTTCAGTCACTCCTGGTTTCTGGAGAACATACCGATGGATAAGGAGGTTTTGCGCAAGTGGCTTCAGGCCGGATATATCGATGAGGGAACCCTGTTCGAGTCCCAGGCGGGTACACCCCAAGGGGGTGTCATTTCGCCCGTGATCGCGAATATGGCGTTGGATG
>NZ_FCOX02000040.1 GCF_900044055.2 Caballeronia calidae
TTCATTTTGCGCAACCCCCAACATTGGATAGCGAAATTCTAGCGCTCCAAAAATGGGTTTTGACACAGTCTGGGCCGCTCGCTGCCGCTCGAGCGCCTCCATGTTTTTGGTATGCGCGCTCTGCTTGTACCTTCCCACGTCGATACGTAGCCGGTCTACCTCTTCTAGCGCCCGGTCACGCTCCTTCCTAACCGCGTTGATCTCGTCGATGGTCGCGTGCGTTTCGAGCTCGCTCACCTTGCGTTTGAGCGCCTTGTTGATGCGCTCGTGCTCTTCGAGTTCCTGTAACAACTCCGAAGGTGCACGGTCACCCAGCGTGTCGCGCAGATCTTCGTAACCGTCGAGCTCGTCGGAGGCGTCGTCGAGTCGGCGCGACAGCGACTCGTTCTTCTTGCGCAACGTCTCGATGTCCTGATCCCGTTGCGCCAACTCACCCTCGAACTCGTTGCGCATCCGCTCTCGCACCATGCTCTCCAGCTGCTCGCGTGTGCGCTTCTGCGCATCGAGTTGCCGCCGGTTTTCCTCGAGTTCGTCCTCTCGCGCGGTCAAATGCGCTTCCCGCCCGCCAATTTGCTCCGCGCGCTCGGTCAGACGGCGGCGCACGGCATCGCTCTCCGTCTGAAACGCGTTCTGGCTCTGCGTCAGTCTTTGTTCGATTTCACCGGCGATACTCGCCCGGCGCGCCTCCAGAAGCGCGATGTCATCCCTGAGATTGTGCAACGCGCGCTGATTCTGCTGCGCGAAGCCGTGGCGGGCATCGAGCTCGCGGACCTCGATTTCGCGTTCGCGCTGCGTGAGTGCAGCCTCCCGTGCGCTCAGGCTGTCCCGGCGATCGGCCTGTTGCGACTCGCGCTGTCTGAATTCGGCTTCCCGCTCCGCGAGCGTGGCTTCGCGCGCGTCGAGACCGGCCGACATCGCGTCAGCGGCGCGGCGTTCCTCATCCAGCTTCGCCTGCTGAACGCGCAGGGTCGCGGCGGGTGCGTCCAGTTGAAGACGCTCGCTCTCCGGCAGGCTCACGGCACCGGGCGACGGGTTTGCAGCGGACGCGCTATCGGGCGGTTCCGTCTTCTTCGCTTCCTGAGGAAGCTTCGCCGCGTCCCAGAGAGTGTTCAGCAAAGGCGATCCCTGCGCCTTCGCACCCGCGCTCCCTTGACCGTAATGTCCGTGACCGCCGATGCCGTGATTGGGCGCGGGCGGACCGCCGCGATTGGGCTTGTGTTTTTTTGCCATGTCAGTAAAACCGTTTGAAAAGCGCCATCCACTGGACGGCGAATCGAGCGTGTTCGAGGGCTTCATCACGATCGGCCTGCTGCCCCGACGCATGTCCGCCTACCTTGTTGCGGTAGTTGGTCAATTCAGTCAGGCGAACCAGCTGTAAGGCATCGGCGCCGACTTCGTGATATGGATGCTTGTCGTTTCCGTGCGCCACGATCATCGTGGCCGCCAGCAGCCCTTTGAGCGGCTGATCCATCGACCTGAGCGCGGCCTTGATGACGCTTCTGCTCTGCCCGGCAAGGGCGTTGACGAGGTCGGAATCGATGGCTGCGCCGCCAATCTGCAGCGCCGCAAGTTCCGCTTTGGCCTCCTGACGGGACCAGTTCGTGTTCTTCGGCCAGGCAGGCGCGGAGCCGGTCCAGTTGCGCAGAAGCCATTGCAGGACCGCCTCGAGCAGGCTGGCCGCTTCGTTCATCAGCGCGCCCATTTCTTCGGGATGGGACCGCTTCTGGCCTTCCACACGTTCGGTCAGCCGCAGCAGGCGAGCGAGGTGATGGCGGATCAACTGTTGTTGACCAAGATAGGGATGGCTCGCATCGATCTCCACGGCGACGCTTTCCTCGATTCGCTCCATCCACTCCTCTGCCGATTGAGCGTCGGGGGCCACGTCGGGCAGCAACCGCTGCATGAGACGCGCAAGATTCGCGTTGCCTTTGGCGAGTTCCGCAAACGGCTTTCTCAGCCACGGCACCGCGCGCTGGATGCGAAACGGATCGCTGATCAGCCAGCTGTCGAGGCCGCTCTCGTCCCGGTACAGTTCGCACCAGAGATAGAGCTTCACCGGCGTATCCGCGATGCATTCGATGGCATCGAATACGACCTCCGGATGCGTGTCGCGCCCCTCACCGCCCGCCACGCCGACATCGCGCCGGTACTGGCGGTGCGCACGGATCAGGCGATCGGGATCGAGCGCGGGCGGCACGCTCTCGCGCAACATGAAAGGATGACGTTTGTGTCCGGAGTCGCGATCGAGCACGAAGAAAGGACGGTTGCTGTTGTTATGGCCGGACGGCGCGACTTCGGATAGCTGCGTGGTGAAACGCGGCATCCATTCGCCGCTCACAGCGTCCTGAAACGCATAGCCCACCTGCAGTGACGCGCGCACTTCTTCCTCGCCGTCGAGCAATTGCATGCCTTTTTCCGTCACCCGGTTATGGCTGTCGACCCAGCCGCTGGGCAGGAGCTGTACCCCGATGATGAAGCGCACGAGTTCCGTGTCCAGCGCCATCAGCGCGGCCAGTTCCACTGGATCGCGCACGCCCGCCCGCGCCAGTCCGAGCAAGGTTTCCTGAAAGAGATTGAGCGTCGAACGCCGCCGCTCATCTGGATAGAGAACCTTCCACGCATACACTGGCCAGAGCAGATCCTGGCGATTCCGGGACGTCGCCGTGTTCGCCGCGGTCACGTGGCAGTAGCGATCAGAGAACATGACCGTGCTCCCCCTTGCACAATTGAAGGAAAGCACTGAGCGCCGGCACGGCCTCGCCGGCACCGTCGCACTCGGCCATGGCGCGGTCGCCGATTGCGATCAACAGCGAGCGCTGCCGGCTCATTGCGACGTTCATGCGATTGCTCAGCCGTAAGTGACCGTACTTCTTGTTCGCGCCGCGCTCGAAGGCCTCGCCCCCCGCGCCGCCCGCGTCCAGCACCTGTCGGTTGGAACGCACGACAGACAGCAGGACGATATCGAACTCCTTGCCCTGAAAAGCGTCCACGGTGCCGACGCGAAACCGCTCCTCTCCATCTCGCGTGGTGCGGTACTTTTCGTCGATGACCCATTCGCGGGTTTCGTCATCGCGGCGCGCGTGCCCGCTGCACATCAGCTGGCGGAATATCTCATCGCGCTGGGCGCTGTAGAACGTGATGACGCCCACGCTGACTTCATCGCCGCAGAGATCGAGCAGACGCACGGCTTCGTGCGCTGTTCGGATGGCTTCGGACGTTCTTCGCCAGCTCGGCAGACCCGCGCGGGTTTCCCGGCTGGGGCCATCGCCGGCAGGCACGTCGATCCAGCCGCACACGCGGTGTTCGTGGCCCGGCACGTTGGAGCGAAACGCGCTCGCCGGCCGGCCCGACTTCACCGGATCGAGCCCTTCCTTCTCATAGAACTCGCCGCTCACGAAGTCGCCCAGCACTTCGTGCATGCGGAACTGCACGTCCAGCATTACAACGCGCTGCACGTTGTCCTGTTGTTCGCGCGCTTCCAGCTGATCCCTTAGCCGCTTGAACAGGCTCGTCTTGTACGCTTCGCGCTGCTCGTCGCTGAGGTCGTGCACTCGGGCGACCTCTTCCTCGACCTCCGGTTCGAGCAAGTGAGGCAACTGACGATGATCCCCGACTAGCACGATGCGCCGCTGCGCCATCGACATTGGGATGAACAGGTCGAGCGGATTGGCGCGCGCGGCCTCGTCGACGATCACAGAGTTGAAGGTGATGCCCGTCCCGGCGATCCCGCTCAGGCTCTTCAGGTTGGCCATTGACATGCTCGCGGCCTGCTGACAGGTCGCGCCGACGATCATCGCGTACTCGCGCACGGTGTCGGCGGCGCGCACCGGGTCGAGGGCGAGCGCGTCGCGATAGCGCATCAGGACGCCAGCCTTGCCGAGGCGCGACGCCTTCAGCCGGTCTTCGATGCCCGCTTCAATCGCGTTCAGCAGACTCAGACCACGCGCATCGAGCCTGTTCTTCACGCCCCGCGGACGGTAATCAGTAAGTGCGTCCAACAAGGCATCCTTCGCCTCATGCAAGGCGCTCCAGGGCATGGCGTCCGCCTGCCGGTGCGCACTGAGCGTGTGCAGCTTCGCGAGCAGTGGCTCAGGCATGCCGCCCAGCCATTCGCATGTCGCGATCAGATCAAGCAGACGCTCGCGGCCGTCATCGGCAAAGGCAGCCGGCGTCACGCGCAGGCCGCGCACCTTGCGCGACAGTAGCGCCGTCTCCTGTCGGTTGCGCCGCCCGGCCACCGGCGTTTGAGCGACATACGCACGCCAATCTTCCATCAGATTCGATGAAATGCGCACGCCACTGCGGGACGTCGCGAGCGCTTGGAGACAGTCCATCAGTTGATCAAGTTCCGTGCGACGCCGTTCGGGGTCGAGTGCGCTGAGACGCAGCGTCGCGATTGATTCGCGCAGACGTTGCAGCTTCGCAAGGTACGGTTCGCCGGACTCGTAGGCCGCGAGATTCGCCTCGACTGCGGCGCGCGTGCTCTTGCACCAGTGCTCGATGCGGTCATTGCCCTCCGCCGATTTGCGTCCGCCTACCTTGATTCCGGGGAGGCCAAACACCTCGGTTCGATGCAGCGCATTTTCGACCGCGTCGTGCTGAAAGCTCGAAATCAGCACTTGATGCTGCACGTTCTCATGCTCGCCCAGCTCCGCGATGCGCCGCTCCAGCGCCGCGATCACCTGCGTCTTGCCGGTTCCAGGCGGCCCGATGATCAGCGCGACGTCCGGCGTCTCCAGCGCGACCTTGATGGCCTCCTCCTGCCTTGGCGTCGGCTTACCATTTTTGAAGCAGGCGCGCGCCGCGGGTGAGAGCGCCGTATGCAATTCCTTTCGCATGGGCGGCACTGACACGTTCTGCAGCAGATAGCGCAACTGCGGCATGCGCCGTCCGCCGTCGATCTCGGCACGTGCCTTGCCGCGCCGCTCCTGCACCGAACGGTCGCCCGCCAGGGACAACGACAGATAGCCCTGCGGCGGCGGCTTTCGCCACGAGCGGATCAGCAGCTGCCCGTCCTTGCGCATCTCCGGCGTCCCGCGAAAACGCCGCGACTGCGCGACCTTGTCCAACTCGACGCGCCAGTCGGGATGATGCGTGCTTGCTTCGAGTTCGAGGCTGGCGTCAGCTTCGAGCGCGCGCCAGGCGTCCATGAAACGACGCAGCTCCTCTGCTGCGACGTGGAAGCGCCAGACGCCGCCTTCATCGCTTGCCTCCTCAACGCCTCTGTACTCCAGCACGCCCAGCGATGCCGCCTGTCGCTGGCTGCGCTGCCATTCCTGCTCGCTGTACTTTCTCCACAGCGCCAGATAGCTGCCGTTGTTCTGCACCGACTGATCGAAGCTCGCGCGCGCTGCCGGGGTCAGCAACTGACTGGCGGCCGTCGCTTCGACGAACTCGAACGTGCCGTCCATGCGCGTCCATTCGAGTCCTTTCGCGCGCTGCGGTAGCAGCCGGCGCACGACCACGCGCCCGCCCGCTTCGCCTTGCAAATGCGCACGCCACGACTGGCCGATCAGCGTCCAGTCGCCGGTGCGCGACCCAGCTTCGCGCAGGACGGCCACCCACGGCTTCCGGCCGTCGACAATGAACTCCTTCTTCAGCCATGCGAGCGCCTTGTCTGAATCGTAGAGATCGATCGCGTTGCGTTGCGCGAGCGTGGCGATGTTCTGTTCGTCCACCGCGATCTGCACGGGTTCATCGAGCAACGTCCAGCCTGACGGCAGAATGGTCTGGAGCTGGAGCGTGTCGTCCAGCTGTTTGAGTAGCAGCCACACGAGATCGCGCCGGTCGGCGAGCGATACGAAGCTTTTCGAACAACTGTCCGGATCCAGTTCGATCAGTTCGTCTTGGTAACCGAGCCAAAGCACGCCGTCTGCATCGCGCGAGACGGACACTTCGACGTTGCGGCGCAGTGGCATGGCGGGAGGATCGGCAGCCGCGCGCACGAAATGGACTTCGGGTTCGAGCAGGGGGAAATCAGCGAATTGCATGGGCGCTCACCACTGAAAAAGCCAGACATGGCGACGCTCGTCATCGCCGAGATGCAGGGCGTAATGCTCCCGCTTGTGCTTGACCGGAATGACTTCGCGACGCTTCAACTGCCTGAGACTCGCGCTGCTTCCGTTCTGCAGGAACACTTTCATGCCGCGAACTGGATCGATGCACAGCGCGTCGTCCGTCAGCGACAGACTGCACCACGGATCGCAATGCGCATAGGTGACGGTGCCCGGCGGCGAACTGCGCAGCTGCACGGCCGTGCCGTTCAAAACCTGATGGAAACCCGTGCGCAGGAGATAGTCTTCGCCGATGCCCGGCTCGTCCTTCAGGTCCGGAGCAAGCAGGCAATGCCGCAGCAGCAGATGCCGCTCCGCCGCTTCGACGTGATCGCAGAAGCTGCATTGCCAGTCCCGGTTGAAATAGAACATACTGCCGCAGTCGTTGCACTGCACCAGCATGTGCAGCGCAAAGTCCAGCGCCGCGCGCCATTGCTGCATCGACGGACGTTCGAGCGGCGCGGTCCGTCCGGGGCCGAAGCATTGCTGGAAGAGTTCGTTGAGGCGCTTCGAAATCACCGAGTCGCGCGGAATGCCGGACGACGCGCGATTACAGTCGTCGGCGAGATCGTCGATCCACGGCAGCTCGCCGCGCAGCGCGCGTTGCTCTTCCTCTTCGTCGCCATCGACGACCAGATCGCCCTTCAGGGGATGCTGCAACCTCAGCAACTGATAGGCGATGACGGCGAAGCTCCAGGCATCGGTCAGGCTGTCGATCCCCGACACGCCCTGCACGACTTCCGGCGCGCCGTAGTCTGGCGTGTAGATGGACTGGATGCACGCCTCCGACAGCACGCTGATGTTGTCGCAGTCGATCAGCCAGACTTCCGAATGCTCGATCGAGCGCGACACGAAGACATTCGCCGGCGAGAGATCGCCATACGCGAGTCCGCGCCCGTGCAGTTCGGCAAGCGTGCCGGCGAGCCCAGCGAGCAGACGCAGACGTCGCGACAGGCCGCCGGTCTCCAGGAAACCCAGCATGCCCTTCTGCAGCGGCGCGTCCAGCAAATGCTGGAGGGGTTCGAGCCCATCCATCAGTTCCATCACGTAGCCATGATGCGGCCTGACGATCATTGCCTGTGGCCGCGCGACTTTTAGGCCTTCCAGCGGCAGGCGTTTGACGTGCTGAACCTGGTCGAACCAGCGCGCGGAATGAGCATTCGTCGGGGGCAATCTGCTGACCTTGATCAGCACACCCGGCGACTCCGTGAAACAGACCTTGCCCTGTCCGCCTTCCGACACCGACGCGGTCAGGCGATACATGGTCCCGTGCTCGTCTTCCACTTCGCGCCTGCCTCGCGGCTTTTTGCTCATTCCGTCTTGATGTATAGCGTTCATCTGCTGTCTCGAAAAATCAAAGCGATCGATTTGTCGTCGCTGTGCAGTGCGGTCGGCCATGCGTCCATTTGGCGTTCCAGCCATCGCTTGCCGGCGCGGCGGCTGCGGGCGCACGCCTTCGCATGCAGGTGGCCGAAGAACCCTTCCAGACGCTCCGGGCGCAGGTCGTCGGCCACGCCGTCGGTCATCAGCGCCACGCCGTCGCCGGGTTCCGACAGCGCTATGCGCGCCGTCGTCCACGCGGCAAACGACTTCGTGACCCCCAGTGCGTGCGTCTCGTTGCCGAAACCCGTGCGCTCGCCGGTCAGCACGCCGAACACGCCCGCCGTGCGATACAACACGAGCCCGTCGCCGAGCTGGATGACGTGGCATGCGCCCTGAGCGTTGCAGCGGGCCGCCAGCACGGTGGTCGCGAAGGCGTTCGGTGGCGCGGCCAACGCGCGCAGCCAGCTTTGATAGAACCGCTGGATCGACGCCCGCGCATCCGGCGCGGCCTCATCGGCGTACCACGCGCGTTGCGCGAGCCGCACCGCGAGCCGCGAACCGATGCGGCTGCGGGCGCGCGATCCCAGTCCGTCGGCCACCGCGGCGAACCAGCCGCCGCGCTCCCCGCGAATCCGTACGGCATCCTGATTGGAGATCGCATCAAGAAGATGTCCGGGTCCAGTCACCGTCGCGCCTGTCGCCCGCAACATTCAGAAGTCCAGGTCCAGTTCGTCGTCGCCGGGCATGTCGGCCAGAGACAGCGGCAACGGCGCATTCGGCGTGGCGCTGCGCGACCGCGCGGTGACGGACATGGTCACCGCACGGAAGAAGCGCGGAATGTCGTGCGCCTCGTGCGCTTCGAAAAGCGGGGATTCAACATCATTGGCGAAGCGCTTGAGCATGTTCGTGTCTGAGTCGGCGCCGATCGCCATCGCGAAGCGCGTCGCCTTCTGCGCACGTTCGGCGCGGCACAACGCATCGAATGCCGGCTCCCAGTCGTCCGTGGGTTGACCATCGGACACCAGCACGAGCACCGGTCGATACGCTCGCGAAGGAATCAGATCGCGATTCTCGATGAGCAGGCGAGCCTCGTTGAAAGCCGCTCCCATGGGCGTGCGTCCGTCGGCGCGGAGCGTCTCCACTGACGAAATCCGATGTGCCGGCGCCAGCGGGAGATGCACGTCCGCGCGGCTGCCGCCGAAGGTGATCAGCCCCACCTGAATCTCCGCACGCATGCGGGGCTCGGCCGCGAACGCCTTGATCATGTCCTGCAGCGCCTGATTCAGCGCCTCGATCTTTCCGTCTTCGGACATGCTGCCGCTGACGTCCGCCAGCACGATAACCGGAAGAGGCCGCGCCTCGGCGAGAGTGAAGTCCTTGAGCTTTGAGGTATTCATCGTTGTCTTGTTGCCTTCGTTTTCCTGGGGCGCCTGCGCGCCGCCGGTGAAGAATCGGTCATGCTCCCTTCTGCGGACGATGCTCGATCCGTAAAAGCGGCTGTGGTTGTCTTCGAGGTATTTGGCGAAACCCATGTTTTTTGTGCTCCTGCGAGTCAATGACGCACGGCGTGCCGGCGCTTGCCCGGCCGGATTTTGCGGAAGTCGTGGTTGCGGTAGGTCGTGACCACCGCGCCATCCGATTCCACAAGCACGTGGATGCCCGCCGCCCGCTGCAGATCCAGACCGTTGCGTGCATGTCGCTCGACTTCCTTGTGCCCGATGACCCGGAACGACAGCCCGCGCTCATGCAGCGTTCGGCCATAGCGCAGCACAAGTTCGAGCAAGTGAGCGGTGATACCGCGCTGCTGCATCCGCAAAGCCGCGTGCGCGGTGACCCAATGGAGGCGTGTGTCGTTCGGGCTGTTGATCTGGATGTACATGGCGATGTCCTTGTCGGGAATGCCTTCAACAATGCGAGAGACATGCCCGTCGCGCGACGGTCGGTTTCCATCGTCAAATCAATGGCTTGGATATTTACCTCGGGTCTGGCCGCCATACCGTTCACAGAGAATTTTTTATTTTCGAGAGATTTTTTTGTTCCTCGTCCGCCTCCAACGCTTCGGACTCGATGCCGTGCTTGCGCAGCCAGTACGCGAACGTCTGATAGTTGGCGAATCCGAGCAGCTCCGCCGCCCGCTTCTTGCGCTGGCCGCTTGCGGCCAGCGCGCTGGCAAGATAGTGACGCGTCACCTCGTCCAGCACGCCCTGCAGATCGAAGCCGCCACCGAGCGCGCGCCCCATCACCGGCTCGTCCCGTTTCCCGGCGATCAGCAGGGCCGCGCGCGCATCGTCGGCGGTGATGACGCGGTCCTGCGACCAGATGGCGGCGCGCACGAGCGTGTGATAAAGCTCGCGCACATTGCCTGGCCACGAATGAGTCAGAAAGACGTCGCGGGCCTGCGGCGCGATGTCCTTGTGCAGCGCCTCCGGGCTCAGGCCACCGTCCGCGTTGATCGTGCTCAGAAAGTGATCGATGAGCAGGCCCAGGTCGCCGCCCCGGTCGCGGAGTGACGGCAGTGACAGCACGCCAACCGCGAGCCGATGAAACAGATCTTCGCGAAATCGACCGGCCGCCACGTCGGCCTGCAGATCGCGATGCGTCGCCGCGATGATGCGCACGTTCACCTTGACCGGACGTGACTCGCCCAGTGGCGTGATTTCCTTTTCCTGGAGCGCGCGCAGCAGCCGCACCTGAGCATCCAGCGGCAGATCGCCGATTTCATCGAGAAACAGCGTGCCGCCATCTGCTTCGCGGAAGTGTCCTGGCCGATCGACCATCGCCCCGGTGAAAGCGCCCTTCCTATGGCCAAACAACTCCGAGTTGGCGAGCTCTCGCGAGATGGCGCCGCAATTCACCGCGAGAAACGGCTTTGCGGCGCGCCTGCTCGAGGCGTGAATGGCTTCGGCGAACAACTCCTTGCCGGTGCCCGTACTGCCGAGGATCAGCACTGGCACGTCGAATGCCGCGATGCGCCGCGCCCGCTCGATCTGCGTGGCGATGCCCCGATCCGCGTGGATGATCTTCTCGAAACCGGGCACGGGCACACGGGCATCGGCGAGCCGTTCGATGCGTGCGTCGCTGCGCTGAAGATATTCGGGAAGAAAGTCGCTGGCGAGATCGAATGAGAAATCGACGACTTCGAGTCCACGCTGTCTGGACGTCTGAATTAGATGAGCAGGAAAGCGCGTCTTGGCGAGCATGATCCAGATCGCCGCCATCGCAGGCGTACCCGGACTCAGATGAAAAGTTAGCTCGACACCATTGCGCGGCAAGCGCGCCTGCCTTAGCTCGAAGCTGACCTTCTCATAGATCTCTGCGTAGTTGATCGGGCTGGCAAGTTCGACCTCGTGAAGCTGTGGTTCCACGCAACCGGTCTTGCGTTCGAGCCACTCGCAGTAGGCGCGGCTGCGATCGAACGGATAGTTCGTCAGCAGCAGAATGCGGTCGAACCGCTCGGCCGCGCCAATCGCCGACGCTACGGGTCCAAGTTCGACGCCGTCCTCTTCAGCGCATTGGTGGTCAGTCAGGCCGATCCAGGAGACGAGGCAGCATTCGGTGCTGAGGGTGTTGGGGTCGGTGTGTGTATGACGGTTCATGTCGGCGAAGGCTCAAAGGGGTTCGCGTCAGCCAAAATCGGCGAAGTCGTCCGCCGTGAGATCGCCGCATCCATTCAACATATCCGCTGCCAGTGCGCGCTTGCGTTGCAGCAGCGCATCGAGGCGGACATCGAAGCTCGGATAAGCCTCACTGACTACCCCGGGGTAGTAGAGGTTGACCGTTCGCGTCTGTCCGATGCGATACGCGCGCGCGGTCGCCTGATCTTCCTTCGCTGGGTTCCAGGTGCGCGTGAAATGAACGACATGATTCGCCGCCTGGATGTTGACGCCGAACCCCACGGCCAGCGGCGAGAGAATGATGACGTTGAATCCGGCGCTGGACTGGAATGCGTCGATGAGCTCCTGACGGTTGCCGATGGTGCGCGGGTCGGCGGACGTGTCGCCATTCACGATGCTGGGCGCGAAGCCAAACATTGCGGCAATCACGCGCTGCAAGACTAGTTGCAGTTCCCTGAACTCGCAGAATACGATGACCTTGTGCCGGCCCTGCGTGTCGGCCGCCAGCGCTTTCAGTGTCTTCACGAGCCAGCCCATCTTGGGTGACTCGTCGACGAGGCGCGTGATCGGCACATCGCGCACTTCGAGCTCCGCGAATCCGTGCGGATCAGTGCAAATCTTGCGGATGGCTAGAAGCGCCTGCAATTGCGCGGAAGGATTCGTTTCGCGTTGCGCGCGCAAGGTCGCGAGTGCGCCCTCATAATGCTGCTGCTGATACGGCGACATCGGCAGCCGCTTGCACGTCTGATCTTCGACCGGCACGGGCAAATCCTTCGCGACGTCAGTCTTTTTCCGATGCAGGATCTGCGGCTGGATGACATTGCGCAACGCCTCGACCTTGGCCTGTTGCTCCTCGGTCTTCGCCTCGATCGGCCGTCGATACGTACGGGAGAACTGGTTCAAAGCGCCCAGCATGCCTGGCTGCACGAAATCGAACAGACACCACAGATCGGCGAGGGTGTTCTCGACCGGCGTGCCTGTGCAGGCGATACGGAAACGCACTTTCTGCTTCTTCGCCGAACGCGTCACGAGCGCGGCGGGATTTTTGATCTTCTGCGCCTCGTCGCACACCATGATCGACCATGATTGGCGCGCGAGTGCAAATTCGAGGTCACGCATGGTTTCATACGTGGTGAGCACGAGCCGCGCGCCACCGATCCAGTCCCGCTTGAGCAGACGCGTCACGCCTTGTGCCGCGAGACTCTCATCGATTTCCTGACGGCTCGCACGCAACGCCATGAGCGTTTCGCCGTAGAGCAGCAAGAGCGGCAACGTATCGGGCTCGAAGAAGCGCGCGAGTTCGTTGCGCCAGTTTTCGAGCAGCGCGACCGGCGCGACGATCAACGCCGGTTCGAGCTGTGGCTCGCGTTCAAAGCACGACGCAATGAACGTGAGCAACTGCAAGGTCTTTCCAAGGCCCATGTCGTCGGCGAGCACGGTGCCTCGGCACGCTGCGGGCGACAGCGCCCAGAGATGCTGAAGCCACGCCACCCCGACTTCCTGATGAGGCTTGAGCACAACCTCCGGCCGCAGCGTGCGCGGGATCGCGGGCGCGCAATCCGGCGGCATGTGGAGCGCGTCGGCGCGCACCTCGTTGTATTCAATATCCTCGAAATTGCGCTTGATGATCAAGCGCTTTTTCGCGGCCGGCCGCGCGCCGGCGCGCGGCGTGAACTCGCCACGCCGCACTTCGGCGGCGGCACGGGCGAGTGCATCGAGCGCGCTCTGGGCATCGGCGACCGGGATCGGCTGCACGAGGCCGGGCAGCGTCACGCGGTCCGCGCCGGCTGCGCGCGCCGCATTCACAGATTCCTGAAGCGACGGAATCTCGCCGAACTCGAGCACCACGTAGCGCGTGCCGCCGCTCGCCGGATCGTCGACACGCAGTCCGATCGACGTGTTCTCCTCGAACCAGCCGCCCTCCTCGCGATTCTTCGCGATGACCGGCACGGCAAACGCCTGCTCCACGCCGATCTCGCCGATCCGCGCCGAGTAGTGACGCAGATCGAGCACCTCGGACGCCGTCCACAGTGCCGGCGTCTTCCACTCGCGCAGCCAGCCGGACAATGCCTGCAGATGCTCCACCGTGTCGCCGACGATTTCGAGTTCATCGTCGTTCCAGGTCGTGCATTGCGAACCATCGTCGAGGGCGCGCGCCAGCCTGCCGGCGAACCGCGAGAGCTCATCGGACGACGCGAACCACGTCATCGCGGCTTCCTCGTTTCCGGCTGCGATCGGTTGTACGAGCAGCCCCACGCGGACGATTTCCCCGCGCTCGCCACGCTCCACCTGCGGCACGAAAGATTTGAAGACGATGCCGGCGGTCTCGCACGCGGCCTCGAACTCGGCGGCGTCGAGCACCTTCCGGGCGCTTTCGCCAAGGGTCGCGAAAGGATTGCGCACGAACGCCTGCGCACGCATCCCCGCAACGCGCCGTCCCGGCATGCTGCGCTTGATTTCGCCGAGCACGGCCTTCACTTCGGGAGCGGGCACGACTCGTACGAGCGCCGGGCCTTCGGGAACGTTGTAGCGATCCTGCAGCGGCAGACGATCGAATTGCGCGACCCAATTGTCAGGCGCGCCTTCAAAGCCGGGTGAGACTTCGAGGACGGCGGCCGGGCCTTCGCCGCGTCGCTCGACACCGAGACTGAGATGCTCGGGCGACAGCACGATCGTGCTCGCCACGTAGTCCGAGACCGGACAGCTGCTCTGCGCCGCGAGCGCGCGCACGCGCCCGTAGATGTGCTCCTTGAATGACAAGGTGCGTTCATCGGCGGGCGACATGTGGAAGCGGCTCAGCAGGTCCAGCATTTCGCTGACGGACTCGGGCAGCAGTGCATCCGCTTCGCCAAACCTCAGCACTTTGCCGACAAGGCGTGGCGCGGGCCGCGCGCCGCGCCCCTGAACATCCACCCATTCGTCGATGCGAAGCCCGAAGCCCGCATCGCCCAGCGCTCCCGCGTTCGTCAGACGCGGACGCAAGAGCGTGTCGGGCGGGAAGCGAAGCGGTGCGCGGAAGGAACGCAGTTCGGGGCTCCGCAGAATGCCGTAGACATGTTCCCACGACAGCAGAATGGCAGAGCCGACGGCAAGTCCGAAGCCTTCCTGTACAACCAGCGCGAGATGCGAGCCGAGTTCAGCGTAGTCGGGGTAGTCGTACGGCGCGACGAGCCACTGCTTCGCAAGCGGTGCAGGCGAGGCATAGCGGAAGCCGTCCTCGTCGATCGTCAGCGGTGAAGCGGGCGTGGCCGCGGCATAGGGGGCAAACGCTTTTCCCGCATCCGATTTACCTGTTTTTCCCCAACCAAAGATCTTTGCGAGCATAAACCTTCCTTCACTTCAACCAAAAACCGCGGCCGGCCTTGAATTGGAAGCCCAGCGCGTCGAGGCGCTCCGCGAGATACGGGCGCTGGCGCCGCTGTTCCAGCAGAACCCATAAGGCTCCGCCATTGGGCCGGTTGTCCTCCCACTCGAAGCCGCTTGCTTCGCATAACGACAGGACATCCCGCAACTCCCGCTCGACACGATCAAGGACGACGCGGCTAGCCTCGCGCGGCATGAGGCCATCGAAAGGGCCGGCGGGGCGATGAGGCGGCCGGGTGACGGACGCCTGGCGAGACGGCGTGCCGGCAGCGCGTTTTGGCGCGGGCGCTTTGTGAAGGAGTTCGCGCAGTTTCATGTCGAAATTGCGTTCCCACGAGGAACCATTGTGGGAAAGCCAGAGCGCCGCGACCCTTCGGTTTTTCATGCCGTAGATGCTGAAGGCGGGTGCGTCGAGATCGACTGGAAAGCGCGACTCTTCGAAGGCGTAACAGGCATTGCCGGTCACGCCATATTCGATCACGAGCAGCGAGCCGATACGCATGATGAAGGCGTTGTTGTCGTCGGCGGCATCGGTCAGAATCCGGTCCTTGCCAGCCATGCGCTTGCGAACGTTGGTGAACGCTGAAGTCTTGTTTCGCTGCGCGTCCTTGCCGAGCACGAACCACATGTCGGTTATCTCGGGCTCCCACTTCAACCAGTAATTCAGCCGTCGCAGGTCCGCGGCCCCGTCCTTCGCCAGCACCTCGAAGAAGTCGCGGATCAAGCGGCGTTTCAGCCACCCTTCAACCATCTGCCGCGCGGGCTCGTGGTTGACGTGGGCATCCCAGGCGGTGGGGTCGATCCACGGATTGCCGATCAGCGTGAGGCAGGTATCGCGCAGACGCTCATGTTCGGGTCGGTTGCGGCATTCTGCATAACGCTTGACTGCCAACGCCGCGGCGCGCACGGCGAGCAGCTGCGGCAGTTTGATGTCCGCCCGGCCGTTGACGTACCTGAGCACATCGCCGAGCGCGTCCTGAAACTCCGCTTCGCCACGTTCGCATACCGAGCGAACGTAGGCCATGACCACTTCCTCCCAGACCCAAGAGTTCGAATCGATGCCCAGTCCATCGAAGACTTCCGCGAGCTCGGCAGTCTCGCCCGCGGCGAAACTCGACGCGTAGCGGCTGCATGGATCATCGCTGAGCAGGTTGGCGTGCTCTCGCAGCGTATCGAGCCATTCGGGAACCATTCCGCGGCGGTTGGCGCTCTCATGCACGAACGGCAGGCGCTCGTTGAGATACCGACGCAGCCCGATCCAGTTGACATGTGCGGCGGACGCCGGGTCGGCATCGCTGGTGAAGCCAAAGTAGCCCTGCAACAAACCCTGATAGAACTTACGGAATCGCCGTTCCTGCCGTTCGTAGTCGCTCAGAAGCGCCATGAGCGACCTGAACAGCGCTTGATCGTCGATGAGCCGCTCGCCTTCTTCATCATCCAGCGGAACGGCTACGCCGTAGCAGACGTATCGAATCTGTGTCGGACTCAGATCCTTACGGTCAGTGAAGAATGCCCGCAACGCGATCTTCAGTTGATCGAGCGAAGGCGCGCCGCCATCGCCGCCGAACGCTCCCCTGATGTCGCTCAGTGCCATGCTCATCACGCGCGTGTCGGTCGTCAGGGAGAGGCCGTTGCGCAGCATGGCCTCGCGCAGCCGCGCTCCAGCAGGGGTCAGCGGTCGATCAGCGGGCATCGTTCTTTCGGGTCGAGAGCTTGTTCGAGCGCGCCATCTTCCGCACCGGGCGTAGTGTGCGCCGTTTCATCCTTGCGTTCCTGCCGGGACTTGAACTCCAATTTGATTTCGATGCGTCGGCTATCGTCCGCGGTCGCGCGCAACGAGTTGAACGAGGCGCCGCCGACGAAGAATCGCGTGGCGACCAGTGCGCGGTCCGCAAACGAGAGCGCCAGTTCGCCGTGTCCCGGATCACGGAGCAGTTCGCAGAGTACGCGCTCGCTGCGCTCCAGGCTCAAGTTCAAATTGAAGAGATACTTGCCGCTGCGGCTCGCATAGCCTTCGACGGTCGCACGCTTGAACCAGTTCTTACCGGCTTCCGTCGTGCGCAACTGTTCGAGGAGGCGTGGGGTGAATTCGCGCAACAGCGCGCGCTGCGGATCGGAAAGCGTGTTTTGCCCTTCACGCTCGAAGCGGCCGCGAGGCCCGAAGTCGATCGTCGTACCGATCACTCTCACACCGTCGAACTGGTTCGCGACGCGCTGCACTTCGCGCATCAGCGTGCTGATTTGTTCAGCGCGCTGCTTCTCCTCACGCTCCGCCTCCGACACGTGCTTCGTCACCGCCAGCAGCGCGACGCTCAGCGCGACGAGGAACAACACCATCAACGCGGTCATGAGGTCGGAAAACGAGATCCAGAATGGCTTCTCGCCCTCGTCCCGGATCCTGCGGCGCGCCGGTGTCTGAATACCCAACATGCGTCACCTCGCTGTCGATCAGGCCGCGGCGGGCAGACGGTCGAACACGTCGCCCAGATCTACGATGGCGCCCTTCAGCAGCCCTGTCGCTTGCGCGAGTTCCGTATGGAACGCACTGTTGCTCTCGCGCAGCGTCTTCCTCACTTGGTCCGCGAATTCCTGATGCACTTCGGCGAGATCTTTGATCAGCTCGTTCAGATGGCCGCGCGTCGCGTCTTGCGCTTCGCGCAGCGACTTGCCAGCCATTTCCATCGACTGGACCAGATCGCGCTTGAGCGCCGCCTCTGAGGACACGGTCTCGAGTACGGTGCGCAACTCGGTCACCATACCCGCGAGCGAGTCGCGTACGGTGCGCTGATCCGTCAGCGCCTGCTGCACGGCGCCAAGTGATCCGTCGAGCGATGCCGCCGCGTGGCTCAGGCCCTCGGCCGTGCTGGCCACGCCGTCGGTGGCCGCCTTCACGCCTAGCAGGTTGTCGGCAAAGCGCGTCGATGCGTCGTGCAGACGTTCTGCGCCCTGCACCATGCGCTCGATGTTGCCATGCGTTGCCACGTTCAGCTTGTCGACAGCCTCGCGCATTGCGAGGCTGCCTTGTTTCACGGCTTCCGTCACTTTCCCGATCTGATCGGCCTGTTTGTCGAGCAAATCGGCGACCTGTGCGGCGAGTTGCGCCTGGCGCTTACCATGCTCTTCGTGAGCGGAGGAAGTCTGCGCCTTCAGCGTATCGATCATCTCGCTCGCCTTTCCGCCGAGCTGACCAATCAGGCGCGACGACGCCTCCACGGCATCGCTCTGACCCCTCGCCATGCTCGCGCGCGTCTCTTCCATCCAGGCGTGCATCTGCTCGCTGGTTTGGGTCTGACGTGCGGCCGTATCGGCGTGAATCGCGATGTTCTGTTCCCGCAATTCCCTCACGAAAGACGATGTGCCCTCGCTCATCTGACGCAGCATCTCCCGGGTCCGATCCGATGATTCGGCCTGACCACGCGCTACGCCGTCTTTCAACTCGTCAACGAAGGCGCGCATGCGGGCATTCGCTTCAGACTGTTGCGCGGCGGCTTCGGCATGGCTCGCCTGATTCTGGTCCTGCAGACCCTTAACGAACGAGGCGGTGCTTTCGCTTATCTGCCGCAGCATGTTCTGAGTCAGATCCGCAGATTCGGCCTGACCGCGCGCAACGCTTTCCTTCAAGTTGTCGACGAATGCCTGCATCTGAGCGTTCGATTCGGTCTGGCGACTTTGAATCTGTCCAAGCGCTTCTTCGACGCGTTTAGCCATCGCGTCTGCGGCTCCCGTGCCGGCGTCCTGAATCTGTGCGGCTAGTGCGCCGAAGCCCTGCGAGGCCGACTCGATTGTGTTCGCCGTCTTGAGCAGCATCTCGTTCATGCCACGCAATTGCGAGCCAAACATGTTTTCCATCTGCGAGGTGAAGCTCGACAGCACATCGGTCAGGATCCGGCTGACCGCTTCGCCCTGACTATTGCCGACCGACTGCACGGCATTCGAGATGCGTGCGAGCGGCTCGGCAAGACCTTCAGAGAGGCTGTTGGTGATCGACGCCCCCAGTTCGTTGCTCGTCGTCCGGATCGCATTGATCTGTTGTTGCGTGAGTTCGCTGAGGACCTGCTTCAGATCGGTGACAAGCGATTCCTTCATCTGCATCGCCTGCGTCGCGGAGGTTTCGGAAGCCTCGACCAGACGTTGCAGGTACTCCTCTCCCGCGCCGGATTCGAACAGTCCGTCGATCAGGCCGCACAGCGCATCGAGATGGGTGTACAGCTTGTTGACGATGATCTTTTCGGCCGTGGTGATGGCCATCGCCAGAAAGATCGCCAGGCCGGACAGTTTGAACGCACCGCCTACGCTGGACACCAGCGATTCGAGACTGGTGCGGACCACGAGCGGGTCATCGGTGATCTTGAAATCGTTCAGGCCGAGAATCAGCCCGCCGAATGTGCCGATGATGCCGATCCCCGTCAGGATGCCGGGAAGATGTTTGTAGAACTCTGTCCGCAGCGGCGCGTTGATGAGCGCCTGCTCCGTGAAGAACGTGCTCGCGATGGCCGTCGCGCGCCAGCGCCCGGTTTCCACGACGCCAGACGCATTGATCGCCTTCTGCGCATGAAGCGTATCGCGATATTCCGCCCAGCAGTGCCGGAGCGCCTGGCCTTTCATGATCTCGCCGATCCGGTCGGCATCGATAGGTCCGTCAACGGATTTCAATGCCTCGATTGTCTTTTTGGCGCCGAGCAACTCGGCGCGGACGCGAAAGTATGGCAACAGGAATTGCCAGGAGAACAATACGAGCGCGACCGACAGTGCGATAAAGACAAATGAATGCAGGAAAAGCGAAAGCGAACCGGACGTTAAGTTCATGAGCGCACGAATCTTGGGTTAGCCAAAACATTCAAATCACGCCGCGACAGAAACGCGAGGCGCGAGCGGAAAATTGCGTCCGCGCGAAGCGGGCGTCGTGAAATCGATTGAGGGAAACGATAGGCGTCGCGCAGCGAACTTCGCCGCCTAGAAGCGCCTAGTTTAGACAAGGCTATGAATTCACGGTGTCGGGTCTCTCAGGATCTATTTCTATTTTTTTTGCCCGGCAAAAGTCGAACAGCAATGTTTCCAGCAAGTTGGTCTGACTTCGGTTTTCGCGGTCGGCGGCACGTTCAAGCAATGCCTTGAACCGTGGAGAAACACGATAGCTGACCGATATTCTCTTGTTGATCATGACAGCCCCAATGCACAGTGACGTACTATACATCCGAACCCTTCAAGACGTAACAAGATGTTACATATTTTGTGTTGCACCTCCGCAAGGCGTCGCTCGGTGGAACTCGACTTTGGCTCAAGTCCGGCCGCAAGTTGCCGTAAACAGGCTCAGGCGAGATAACTGATTCCATCGACCGAAGCCTGACGGACTCGACGAAAGACGAAGACAAGCAGAAGAGAAAGGTTGAAGAATGGATTTGATGGCAACAAGAGACGCGCTTGCGCGGGCGTTCACCGCCCTTGGAACGCCGTCCCGAGCCAAGTCGGGGTATTTCAGATTCCAACGCAAGGTGGAGCACTCGTCAGTCACGACCGTTGCCGTGTACTGCGATGACGCCGGCGCGCATGCAGTCGAGATCGCGTTCAATATCGAGGCGATCGCATCGGCGGTCAATGACGATGCGCCGCGATTGCTAGCATGGGTCGAAGCCCGGCGAGAAGCGACCGGCCGTGCCGTGCGCGAGAACCCGCGCTATGGCTATGCCCGCGTCGGAATCGGCTCAAAGTACGAACTGTCGGCGCTCATCGATTCGTGGCGCGAATTAACGGCGCCCGCAGCGGCGGCTACGCCGCGTCCGGCGCTTACCACGGACCGCTTCATATCCGTTCCGTTCTATATCGAAGGAAATGGCTCGAAGACTTTCTTCGCTCCTGCATTGAGACATCCGAAGGGATATCAGGTCGGAAGGAAGGGCGAAGAACGCTATATTCTGGAATATTGGGAAGCGCTCGCCTATCTCAAGGGCATGGCTTCGCCCGCGTTTCGTCGCCCGAATGGGAACGGCAACCGAAGCATCGTGACCTGCCAGCCCGGCGACGCCGAAGACGTTAGCCTGAAATATCTGCAGGATCAACTCGCGCGGACGCAGACAACGGGAGGGGACCGTGACTGACGGCTTCGTGCGCGTTCCCTTCTACGTCGAAGAAAGCGGCAAGAAGACCTTCTTCCTGCCTGACTGCCGCATGTCCGGCGGTTATGAAATCGGCGCGCGCGGGAAAGAAAAGGAACGCGGCATCGAGAGTTACTGGACGGCGCTCGACAAGCTGGTAGCAATGGAGCAACCGCGCTTCAGACGACGCAACGAGCAAGGCAATTTCGGCACCGTAACGTGTCAGCCGGGCGATGTCGAAGAGGTGAGCCGCAGCTTCATCGAACTGGAGTGTGCAAAGCATGGCGGCTGAACTCGACCAGGCGCTCTGGCACGCCGCGCTCGCACTGCTCGACGCGAACTTTCATTTTCGCTCGGTGCTTGGAACTTCGCCTCCGCGTCGATCCTATCGCCTCGAACCGAATGCACCTCCGATAAACATCGTTTTCAAAGACGGCGTCATCGCCATTGAGATGGCGCTGATCGTGCCCGAACTGTCACACCGTCGCCTGACTCTTGATCTGGGCGGCGCGTTGAGTCACCGATATCGCATTGTCGAACTCGCCGACCTCGAACTCGCGATCAAGCGTATGACGGGCCGGCTTTCGCCGTCTGCTTCGAGCACATCGCAATCCGTCACGACTGAATCCGCACCTGAACGCAGCATGAAAGCACCAACCAACACGATCCTTTACGGGCCACCCGGCACAGGCAAGACCTATCGAACCGCCGAAATGGCCGTCGCCGTTTGCGAGGGCTCCGCTGGTCTCTCGCGCGAAGCCATCATGGCGCGTTACGAGGCACTGCGCGTCGAAGGTCGCATCAGCTTCGTGACCTTCCACCAGTCCTATGGTTACGAAGACTTCGTAGAAGGCTTGCGCCCGAACGTCGGCAATGGCGGCCAGATATCCTACGACATCCAGCCAGGCGTATTCCGCATGGTGGCCGACGCCGCCCGTCTGAACACCGTCGTCCGATCCGGGCTCCAAGGCGCGCCGCTCAAAGAGCGCACCGTCTACAAGATGTCGCTCGGCGCAGTCGGCTGGGCCAAGAGCAGCGCCATGTTCAACGCCTGTATCGAGAAAGGGTACGTGCTGCTCGGCTGGGGCAAGGACATTGACTTCTCGGAGTGCGACTCGGAAGCCCAGGTTCGCGAGCGCGTCAGGGAAGAATGGCCGGACGACAAGCGCATCAAGTCGCACACGCGATTCGTCAACGTATTCAAGAACGAAGTGCGGGTCGGCGACCTGATCATCGTCTCGAAGGGCAACAGCGCGTTCCGCGCGATCGGGGAAGTGACTGGCGAATACGAATTTCTCGAAGAAGGCGTATTCGGCAACCATCAAATGCGTCCAGTCCGCTGGCTCGCCGTGCTCGACAAAGAGCACGACGTTAGCGAAATATACGACCGTTCGTTCTCGATGCCGGCGCTCTATCAACTCAATTCGAGTTTCATCAAGACTGAAGCGCTTGACGCGCTCTTGCAGGCGCAGCGCACGGCAAGCAATCTGCCGTACGTGCTCATCATCGATGAGATCAATCGCGCCAACATCTCCAAGGTGTTCGGCGAACTCATCACGCTGCTCGAACCGGACAAGCGCGAAGGCGCGCTGAACGCAGTAACGGTTAGACTACCTTATTCGGGCGATGACTTCAGCGTGCCGTCGAACCTGCATATTATCGGCACCATGAATACCGCCGATCGCTCGATCGCGCTTCTGGACACGGCCTTGCGGCGCCGCTTTGAGTTCGAGGAATTGCAGCCGGATTATGCGCGGCTCTCAGAGCGCGTCATTGCCGGCATCAACCTCGGGACGCTTCTCGCGGCGCTCAACGAACGCGTGGAATTCCTCTACGACCGCGACCATACGATCGGGCATGCCTATCTGCTCGACGCCGTCAGTCTAGGTGATCTGGACCGCGCGTTCAGGAGGAAGATCATTCCGCTGCTTCAGGAGTATTTCCACGAGGACTGGGCGAAAGTCAGGCTGGTGCTGAATGACACAAGCGGCGGCTTCATCGAGGCGAGCAAGTGGCTGCCGAAGGGCATGTCGGAAGAAGGCGATGACGTCGAGATGCGCACGCGCTATCGCGTCAACCCAGATCCGTTCGGGTTGCCGTCGTATCTGAACATTTATTCCTGATCGATTTGAACATCCTCTCTGTTCGCGAACACGGTAAGTTGGGCATCGGACCGGCTGCGTTGGATCAGGGGCGGCCGTTTGTTTCGGCGAGAGCGGCTTCTCGACTCACGTCGCTCAGAAAGCAGTACGGGTTTGAAGTGTTCAAGTACGCCAACGCGACGACGATCGCCGCGCAGCAGTACGTCGGCGTCCTTCAGACAGAGTCGGAAGTGATTGAAGTTCTGCCGAAGATCACGGGCGAGGACGATCAGGTGCGCCGCAATCTCGTCGGCATGCTCGATGTCGCGCTCGATCTCGACATCGGCGAAGCCGATATCGCGCGCGTCGGGAAGCAGACGCATGGCGTGCTGGAACTTCTCATCCGCCTGTATTGCGGCAAGCTCTTTGAGCAATTGCGTCGGGGCCTCGTACGGCGCTACGAACCGCGCGAGGAAAACCTCGGTTTCGTGCGCGGCCGCCTGTCGATCGCTGATCAGACGCGAAAGAATGCCGCCAATCCCGAGCGCTTGTATTGCCGCTTCGAGGAGTTTCAGGAAGACAATCCGCTGAATGTGATCGTGAAAGCGTCGCTGCGCATGCTGCTTCGGAATTCACGGTCACCGGGGAATCAGCGCCTGCTGTCAGAGCTGCTGCTCGCGTTCGAAAGCGTCAGTGATTGCGCGCACGCGTCGCTTCCATGGTCACGTGTTCGCTTCGACCGGCTCAACGAGCGCTACAGGCCGTGCTTCCGGCTGGCTGAGATGTTCCTCAGGCAGACATCGCCCGATGTCACCGCAGGCAGCGCGCACGGCTTCTCATTGTTCTTCGACATGAACGTTTTGTTCGAGGAATACATCGGCCGAATGGCGCTTCCCGTGCTGAGGAAACGCGGACTTCGCGGGCAACTGCAGGGACCGCGAAAGTATCTGGCGCGTGACATGGCGCAAGCCAAGCCCATATTCGCGATGAAGCCGGATCTCGTCGCGACGGATGGCGCGACGGCGCGACTCATCGTCGATACGAAATGGAAGCGGCTGTCTCCGGAGGAGTCGAAGGAAGGCGTCGCGCAATCGGACCTGTATCAGATGTACGCCTATGCTCACTGCTATGACTGCGCGACGATACTGCTCCTCTATCCGCACGACGTTCAACTCGGCGTCGAGCCGGGCATCCGACGGCGCTTCCGGCTCAACAGCACGGCGCATAGGACAGACGTAGGCGCGCGCGCGATGTTGGGTATCGCGACCATCGACCTGAAGGATCTGCGGACGGTTCCATCGCAACTCGATGCGCTGTTCGATGCGCCGTGCATAGCGCTGCCAGTGTCTGCCCCTTGACGACGTGCGCTACGGTTTCTGTTCGGACACGCACGTCCAATCGGCATCGCCACGACTATGCTGGCACGCAAAAACGTCGCTGCATCGTCCTAACAGAAAAGGATCGAATAAGATGATTAGTGAAGAACTGGACTTCAGTCTTTTGTCGCTCGATTTTCTCTTCAAGCTCCTCAAAAACTGGCCCGCGCAAGATAGCGAGGGCGCAACGGTCCGTTTCGGCAGGCTCGGCACCGGCAAGTATCCCAACTATCAGATAAATCCAGCAATGGACACGCCTGTCACATACAGAGGCATGACCCACGAGCCCGACGAACACATTCCGGAATTTCACTCCGGGAACCTAACCAACGCGTATGGTTACGACCGGATCAAGACGGAGTTCGACGTTGCACTGAAGTCGGACTTCGCCGCGCTCGATCACCTAGCGAAGTTCTACAAGAAGAATCCGAGCAAATATCCAAAGCCCGATCTATCGCAACGAAAGATAATCGTCCATAAGATGATGAACGGCGCTCCGCTGGAACAGTCTCTCAAGGACGTCCTCGCAAGCGCTGCTCCCTCGTGATGCGGGGTCCCTTCAATTCCAGTGCATTTTGCGACGGTAGGACGATCTTGGCGCAATGCGGGTTTGCGAGCCGGCCCCGTTAAAATATCTCATAAAATCAGGCGCTTGCTGTCTGGTTGTTTTACGCTCAGGTCTCCCCCGCCGAGATGGTCGCGCGGCGCGATGCGCGTGCCATGCGTCCCTCGAGCGGCGTTCGACGCGACCCGCCGCGGCACTGCGGTTCAAGCGAGCCGTTGCTGCTTTTCGTTCAACTCGGACACGCTGGGCAGCAAATGCCGTGCATAGCGTTCGATCGGGAAATCGAACGTTCCGCGCAAGTTGATACTTTCGAGATGCGTGGGCGCAATGCGCCGCAAATCGCCTGCCTGAACGGTCTCTCCACTTATCGCCTCTATCTGGTCGACCGCGCGCTGCATGTGCATCGTGTTCCATGCCATCACGACATTCGAGAGCAGAGCCAGTGCAGAGGACACCGCAGCAAGCGAGTCATGGTGCTTGGCCAGTTCCAGAGGTATCTTCCCGCTGTGGATCGCCCGCTGCACGGTATGAACTGCCTCTCCACGATTGAGCACGTGCTGCAACTCGGCGCGAAAGACTGGATTGGTGAAGTAATCGATCAGGAATATTGTCCGGAATAGCCGCCCAATATGTGTGCCGCCATCGTATATCGGCTGTCCTCGTGCGGCTGAACCGAAGCGCGATAACGCCTGCACCGCGGTGCATTGGCCGGTCTGCACTGAAGCGGCGACTCGGACAAACTCGTCCCAGATGCTCTCGATCAAATCCATCCGAACATCGCGATCGGTGACCGTAATCAGTTCCGCAGGGACGGTATGGTGTTGCGGGACATGCAAACGGCGGTCGCGAAGATGCGAGAGTCTCGGGCACAGGTCGAAACCTAGGATGCGTGCCAAACCCATGGCGTAGTCCGTAAAACCATGGGTATCTACTGCAAGCTGGGCAACATCGTCGGCACTGCTTTGACGGATCACGCCTTCGATCGCTGCTCCGGCTTGCCGCTCGTTTAGGATGATGGGTTGATCGTAGAAAATACCCCAGCGATCGCGCACATGGGTGTACATACCGATCGATTTCGTGCGCCGACGCGGGTCGACTCGTGCTTCCCAGACTGTACGCGCCGTTTCCAGCGACATCATGTCCGACGACGCCAGGTTGGCGCGTCCCCAATGTGCCGCGATCGGATGCCGATGCATGAATCTCAACACTAAATCGGCAGCCTGTCGCAGCTTCCGCTCATCGGCAATGCGGTTCATCATTTGCCTGATCGCCGCGGAAGCCAGTTCCGGCACCATGCGAGCAATGTCGGCCGCCGTCAGCGATGTTCCGTGTGCTAGGACCGCCGCGTAGACCATCAGCAGTTCAACACGTGAGCGGGGGGCGCGTCCGAGCAGAAGCCAACCGAAACGCGTCGTGCTATCAATCTCTAAAATAATTTCGGGCAGTTGCCCATGAGGGCAGGCAGAAAAGATCGCCCGCCGCAAGGCCTCGAGTGCGAGATTCGAAGGTTGAGCCGACAGTGGATCAAGATGTACCGCGCTGTCGATATGAACCTCGCCGCGCGTGGTTGCGTCGCGCAGCACGATCAAACTTCGGTCAAGATGTTCGATCAGCGGGCCGAGGAATTCTTTTGGGTCTTGCGGGAGCTTCAAATGACCATAAAAATGGTTGCGTTTCGCTTTCCATTCGTCTGGCGAGATCAGGAGCATCGCCTGACTGCGGAACGCGAAGCTGTGCGCGATAAAAACGGAGCCATTACGCAATGAAACACGCAGAGCAAAGAGCGTCGCCCACTCGAAAGCCAATAGCGCCTTGTACCGGTCATAGCTGTCGATCGCTTCTCGCCAGGCTCGGCCGAGTCGGGTCACGACACCGTCCGGTAGGGTGTAGCTCTTACGGACGTAGATTCCGCGCAGCACCTCAAGTGCGTTGATGACTGGGTGTACGGTCTGGGCTTCGAATGGGAGACGGATGAGCCTGGCAAGCATCGCACGCGCTTTTCCTCGTTTCTCGATCAGACGTGCGCGAATCAGACTGCGCCGGGTCGGTGTACGTTGGTCAAGAACCTGATCGGCCAATCCGCATAGCCTCTCGCTGAGCTCTTCGCGCGATAACACGGTGTCAAGTGCGACGGCTTTTACAGCCGATGCAAATTCGTGGAGACGCGCCTTCGGATCTAATAGGACTTCTTCGACCTCGCGCATCGCATCGTTGGCCGCCTTTAGAATCCAGCGGCGCAGCATCGATAGCAACTGATCAGTTGCGGAGCACAGCGCGTAACGCATGAAGCAGGCTGCTTCCAACTTGCGCGATCGTTGCTGCATGCGCTTACCTATCGAAGGAGACCGACGTGCGCAGCGCCGCGCGTAGTGCCGCACAGCGGCCTCGTTGCAAATCGTCGGCCAGCCTTGATGTACACCGATCTCGTAAAGGCGATCGATCTTTGAAAACACGTCACCCATCTGATGCGTAGACTGCCGCAGAGGTACGGCCCACAACCATCGCTGCAAGCTTCCATGGTCACTGTCAGGTTGTGCCAACAGCCGACTCCAGTGGTTCAGTGTCGCGTCGCCAAACGCACAAGTTATCGCCTCCGTTAACGACTCCTCCACATCATGCGCAGCCATAGTAATGAGCCGCCTGAGCATTCGATCGTGGGCGATTAGAATGCGATGCTCGTAGAGCCAGCGTTTCAAATCGTACAGCAAGTCACCGCGTTCGGACCGACCAGTCAGGCGCTCCTTGAGCCAACGCATGACGTACCGGCGCTGGTGCTCAACCATCGGCCGAAAGCCGAGCGTCTGATATGCGAGGACCTGGTGATCGATGAGCGTGCGAGCCCGCGTTTCATACAGCGTCCGCAGTGTGCCGAGATCGGGCGGATCGAGTTCCAGTTGCGCGCCAAGGTGATTCCAGAGCACCTTGGGAACTTGCTTGTAGGCGTCGAGCGTGCGGCCGCTCATCCGAATAAAGCCGATGTGGAGTGCGACGGCAAGTCGGTATAGGTCGCCGCGACGCGCCTCGATCAGTGCGCGCTCCTTCGCTGAAAAGCTGAAGAACATGGTGTCACGGGGCGGCACTATGGAGCCATTCTGAGGGCGGCGTAAAGGCGCCACCTGATGGGCGGCGTAATGGCGCCACCCCAAGTGCGGCGTATTGGAGCCACTCGAGGGGCGGCGCATAGGAGCCAGCAGCATCGGGGCGAGAACGCGATTCGAACTTTCCAAGTCGGTACCCTCCGTTTTATTTGAACGGGGCGTCCATGGCCAATCGGAGGTTCGTTAGGTTTGGCCAAAAATTAGGTTTGGTTCAACTGGGTACACTGGTGCGGGAGGCCCTTCCCGAGTTGTCAAGCGATCTTCGGTCTCGGGAAGGGGAGTTCAGAGCAGAAGCTCTCGCTGGAATGCTTCACCTAATAATCTCAGAGGCTTTCCAGAAATTTGAGTAGTGAATCGGATGGACGATAAAACGTCATCTTGATTGCGGGCGCCTTTACTGTCGCAAGCGTTCGCCGCTTCATCGTCTGATCTGTTTCGACATAGCCGTGCGTCGTCACAGGGCTTTCATGTCCTAGCCAGAGTGCTACCTCGGTGATACCTACGCCTGCTTGCAAGAGATGCGTGGCAACCGTGTGCCTCATGGAATGCGGAGTAATATGGCGCTTCAGAAGCGACGGGCAGGTCTTCGCTGCCGCCGTCAGTGCCAGTGAAAATCGCTCAGCAACGTTTGCGCGCGTCATTAGTCCACCATGGCGGCTTGGCAACAGCGGCTGTTCCGGCTGCAAACCCTGCTCACGTATCCAGTGGCGTATCGCTGCCGCAGTTTCACGCCATAGCGGTACGGCACGCTGCTTTCGACCCTTGCCGTTCAGACGTACCCACGGCGTTGCAGCAAGCGTTACATCGGCCACGCGCATCCCGGTCAGCTCAGACACCCTGGCACCGGTGTTGTAGAGAAGCGCGAGCAGTAGACGATCGCGCTGTCCGAACCACGTATATGCGTCGGGTGCATCCAACAAGGCGTGAACTTCCTCACGTGACAGCGATCCCAGAAGTGGTCTTTCGAAACGTTTCGTTGGAACTGAGAGAATTTGTTGTGCCAGGTGCAGTGCTTGGGGACATCGCATTGTGACGTAGTGATAGAAGGTCCGTATTGCGGAAAGCCGTGCATTGCGACTGCGAATGCTATTGAATCGTGCAGTTTCAAGGTGGTCCAGAAATGCAGTGATCAACGTGACGTCGAGTTCCTCGAGCGTGAACTTCTCGGGCGGTTTATGCAACGCTTGCTGCGCGTAGGTCAACAGCATGCGGAAGGTGTCGCGGTATGATTCGACCGTTCTTGGACTCGCATTCTGCTGCTGCATTAGCCGCTCGATGAAGAACCGCTGAAGGAGCGAAGCAAATTCCTGCGGCTGGCTGGTAACAAGGCTCATGTCGATTCCCCTTGGGCATACCGATGAAAACGCTCTCCAATGAGAGCCATCAGTTCTGGCACCGCAGTGCAGTACCAGTAAGTGTGGGCAACTGAAGTGTGGCCGAGATAAGTCGAGAGCGCGAGGATTGCGTGATCAACGTCGATCCCCCGGCGGTCGGAGCACAACAGACTGTTGGCGACAAAACTATGCCGGAAGTCATAACAGCGATGATGCGTATAATCGCCGCGTGGCAACCACCCCAGTCGACGGCATAGGGTTTCCAACGCGCACTGGAGCGTCGGCACGCCGACTGGCATACCTTTATCGAGCAGAAAAAACCGGTCGCTGCTTGGCTGGCGCACGAGGCGATCACGCTGCTGAGCGTACGTGCGCAAGGCCTCTGTGGTGCTCGGATGCAAGGGGATCAAGCGGCTTCGATGCCCTTTCGCTTCCTTAACCAACAGCAGTCCTTGGTCAAGATCGACGTCGCTACGCATCAGGCGTGTGGCCTCTATCGGGCGTAGTCCACTCGCTGCGAGCAGCCCGAACATGGTCTTGCAAGTCGCAGGACGCAGCCCGTCACGAGGTTGAAGGCCGGCGGTAGCTGCCATCAACATCGATACTTCCTGCTGTGTGAAAATATGTGGTGTCAGTCGTCGATAGGCTCTGCCGAGCAACCTTCCTGGCGGCACCTCGGTCACTGGATCGAAACGCTGCCAGTACCGCGCGAAGCCCCGCAGAAGTTCAAGGCGCCGAGCCCACGTGAAGTGTTGATCGCGTTTCGTCGAACGAGCCCACGCCACGGCTAGCTCGACGAGAAGGTGTGAATGCGGGGGGATCTGTTGATCAGCGAATCGGCCGAATTGCCGCAGTCTGGGCGAATCGCCCACAATGTTAAATCCAGCGTTGCGCCGATATGCAAGGTAGCCTTCGATGCGCTCGGTCCAAGGTTGGGGCGCATTCATGGCCGATGCTCCGGCCATGGTTGCGCTACTTTGCGCAGACGATCAAGATCGACCCGGGTGTAAAGTGTCGTCGTATTGAGGTGCCTGTGCCCCAGGACATCGGCAACTTCTTTTAGTGATGCCCCACCTTGAATGAGGCGTGTTGCTGCGGTGCGTCGCAACACGTGGACGCCACGAAACCGCTCGTCGAGGCCCGCACGTACAAAGGCAGCTCTGATGAGGTGGTTGACGGCAACCGCGCTAATCGGCTTGTCATACGGCGCGATTTGCCGGACGAAGACGGCACGATTACTTGTATCGGGCCGTCCGTACCTCAAATAGCGGACAAGTGCGTTGGCCGTCTGTGCCGGCAGCGGTAGCTTGCGTTCCCGTCCGCCCTTGGTATGAGTTAGTGTCACCGTTCCATTCTGCCAGTCGAATGAACCCAACTGCAGACGCACAACTTCCATGCGACGTAACGCCAGATCGGCCAAGCACCGTGCAATCGCGAAATCGCGCATGCCAATCGGCGTGGTCAAATCGAACGCTGCGAAAAAGAGGTCCAACTCCCTGTTCGTCATCGCAATCGGCAGACGCACCGGCATCGGTGACGCCATCTTCGGGATCGCGGCGAGAAGAGCACGAGTGTCATCCCCCTGAAGGCCTCGAAAGCGAAGATAACTTGCGAGATCAACACAGTAGGTAAGACGTGTCGCATGACTCCGCCCTTTGAAATAGCGCGCGGTGAAGTTCTCAATATCCGTTGAAGTCAGATGATCGGCGGTCACGGCTTCCTGACCGAAGACGGAGTCGAGAAAGTTGCGAATATGCCAGAGACGGTTGCAACAAGTGGTCTGCGCGTAACCACAACTATCGACCAGGTAATGTTTGAACAGCCCCAGCTCGAAATCGACCGGCGAATGCAACTGAGCGCGACCAGCGTTGCACAACCCCTCGTCCTTTAGAACGGACAGGAGATGGCGGAGAGCTGCGCGCACCGTGTTGACATGGCGCATGCACGGTCGCGGACATCGGCAACGCGGCAAATGAACATCGACAAACTCCATCACAAGAGCATCGTCGATATCGTCAAGGGTTAAGCGCTTGTTCAGCCGACGGGCGAAGTGGCGCAAAGAGGCCAGATAGCGTTGGATCGTCTCGGACGCATATCGTCGCTCACGCAGGTAATCCACGTACCTGGAAACGATGGCGTCTATGGGGTTCCCGACAGGGGTGCTACAGCGCGATGAGTGCGCCGGCAATTTGCTCGCAGACATGATGTCCTCCTCGAACACGATGTAAGCCTCGATATGAGAACACGGAAATTAGGTGAGCTTCAACAATTGCCGCGTCGCGTCTTTCGCCGCGGAGTGTGCATGTGGGGAACTTGGCCTGTCGACAGTCAACCTAATTTATATGCGAACCTAACGAATCTTAGGTAAAGGTTGACCTAAGATTCGAATTGTTCGAGTACCGCCAAGTCCTTGTCCGCATGCGACAGGGCGATTCCGACCGCGACATCGCGCGCGGCGGCTTGATGGGACGCAAGAAGTTGACGACCGTGCGCCGGGAAGCCGAGGGGCTCGGATGGCTGGATCCGACACAGCCGTTGCCGGATGACGCCACGATCGCTGGCGTTTTCGGTCGCTCGCCGCACTTGCCGCACACCTGCGTGTCGACGGCCGAGCCGTTCCGTGAACAGATACGCGACTGGTCGGCTGCGGGCGTCCAGGGCACCACCATCCACGCCGCCCTTCAACGCAATCACGGCTACACGGGCAGCTATGACGCCGTGAAGCGCATGCTGCGTCGTCTGGGTGCCGAGCGCAAGCCGGGGACCACGACGACGATCCTAGAGTTTCCTCCGTCGGACGCGGCGCAAGTCGACTTCGGCGCCGGTCCAGTGCTCACGCATGAATCCGGCCTTCCGCTCAAGACGTGGATCTTTGTGATGACGCTTTGCTGGTCGCGTCACCAGTACGCCGAGATCGTGCTCGACCAGACGGTAGAGACGTGGCTGGCCTGCCATCGGCGCGCCTTCGAATGGTTCGGCGGCTGTCCCGGCCGGGTCATCATCGATAACGCGAAGTGCGCGATCGTCAAGGCGTGCCGATATGAGCCTGCAGTCCAGCGCTCCTATGCCGCGCTTGCTGAGGGATATGGATTCCGGATCGACGCATGTCCGCCGCACGACCCTGCTAAAAAAGGAATTGTTGAATCTGGAGTCAAATACGTAAAAAAATCTTTCGTACCGCTACGCGACTTCAGGGATCTGGCCGATGCGAACCGGCAATTGCGCGACTGGGTCACGCAGCAGGCCGGCACTCGCGTGCACGGCACGACCCGCGACCTGCCGCTTGCGCGCTTTCCCATCGAACGCCCGCTTCTTGCACGCCTGCCTGACGTGCCGCCGGTGCTGGCCGTGTGGAGCGAGGTCAAGGTGCATACGGACGGCCACATCGTCTACAAGAACGCGCTGTACTCGGTGCCGTTCACGCTTGTTGGCAAGCAGCTGTGGTTGAAGGTCACCGATACCGTGGTACAGGCGTTCCACCGGCATGAACTCGTTGCGACGCATCCGCGACTACGCAAGCCTGGTGATCGGCATACGGTGCGGGATCACCAGCCGCCCGAGGCGCAGGCGTGGCTTGAGCGCGATCCGCAGTGGTGTCTGGCCCAAGCTAGAGAGATTGGGCCAGCCTGCCTTGCAGTGATCCTCGCGATGTTCAACGACAAGGTGCTCGTGAACCTGCGCGGCGCGCAGGGTCTCGTCCGTCTACGCGAGAAGTACGGCGACGCGCGCCTGAACGCCGCCTGCGAGCGCGCACTCACGTTCTCCAGCCCGAAGTATCGCACCGTTAAGGTCATTCTCGACAAGGGACTGGACGGCCAGCCAGCAGCGACGGCACAGGCGACGGAACCGGCCGACACCTACGTGAACGGTGGCCGCTTCGGCCGCGATCTCCAGTCCTTTCTACTGCATTGAACGCCATGAATCCAAGTCCCGAACTGAATACCATCCTCAGGCAGTTGCGACTGTCTGGCATCCTGGACTCCCTCGAACAGCGCAATCGGGAGGCCATCGATGGGCAACTCGCCTACACCGAGTTTCTGGCCATGCTGCTTCATGACGAAATCGCACGACGTGCGCAGAAGAAGCTCGGCGCGCGTCTTGCCCGCGCCGGCTTTGCGATGGGCAAGACGCTCGAGACCTTCGACTTCGACCGACTGCCTAAACTAAACCGTTCGCACCTTCACGATCTTGCGACGGGTCGATACATCGACGAGAAGGTCTGCGTTCTGATGGTCGGCCAGACAGGCGTCGGCAAGTCGCATTTAGCGCAGGCGCTCGGGCACTGTGCTGCGCGCCAAGGTCGCGATGTGCTGTTTATCAACCAGACCGATCTGCTCAAGAAGCTGCATGCAGCGCGCGCCACTGATCTATACGAACGTAAGTTTCAGCAGTTCGTGCGTGTGCCACTGCTGATCGTTGACGACTTCGCGCTCAAGCCCCTTCGTGCACCCCACGATGAGGACTTTCACGACCTGATCGCTGCAAGGTACGAGCGCGCAGCCTCGATCTTGACTTCAAATTTGGACTTCAGCGAATGGGGCGACGCCTTCCCCGACAACCGCGTTCTTGGAGCTGCAACGCTCGATCGCCTGCGCCACGGCGCCTATCGTGTCGTCATCGAGGGCGAGAGCTTCCGCAAGCCCAAACCGATGCCCGACAACGGCGAAAATGCGGTTGCCAAAAACGGCAAAAAACCGCAATCTTGAAACCGTTCGAATCCGCGTTTTACCCCGTTTCTGCTGGCGCCATTACGCCGCCCATCCCCGGCGTCAATACACCGCCCCGTGACACATGGCAAGGTCAAAGTCGGTAAGTTCGCGAGGGATTTGCCGGATGCCAAGATAAGTGACCTGCCAGTGTTCCATCGCGCCCCCTCGAAGCGAATGACGGACCGAGGAGCATAGCGACAGCGAATGACGGGGCGACGACTATTGCATGCGAGAACATGAGGTCGGCCATGACTGAACGCCCCACCCAGACAGCAAGCAATTGATTTTACTCAACATTATATTAGGGCCGTGTCGCAAACCAGCGTCGCGCCTAGATCGCCCTACCGTCGCAAAATGCACTGGAATCGAAGGGACCCCGATTAAGCATTTCTTCTTGCGGAACATTTAGGCGAGAAGTAAGCGGCTCGGCAGGGCCGGTCCCCGATCCGCGCGCGCGTGGGGCATGATGTGAGAGCGTGGGGAGGTCCTGGTAGATCGCGTAAGATCGTTTCATGATCGTGGACACGATCTATCTGGATCTACTCAGTCAAACGGTGGGCGTGGGCGCAGCTGCCGGCTTCAGTTTGTCGGCCACGTTCCAGGGGAGCAGTTCGTTGATGCGGTTGACCTTGTGGTCAGCAATATAATATGTGTGAGCAGGTATTCGGGGTAGGCGTACTTTTTGTGCGAAATCTGAATTAGGCCCGCCGAACCGCCTGCAGCAAGGCTTTGCCGTCGACGGGATCTCGCGCGATCTGTGGAAACGCAAGCCCATGATATTTCGCCGGTTTTCTGGTCTAATCGCCAATTGTTGCACGGATCGAACGAAGACCCCGGATCGTAAGTTGCCCTGCGTGCGAACGATCTCGTCAAGCACAATCATCATTGCATTCTGCTCAGCATGCCTGAGCGTTTCCGTAAGACCTCGAAGCAGCTGCTCAGGGTAAAACTCCGAAGCGACCGTCGCCTGTTTTGCGATGGTTATATTTAAGGTTCGCAAACCGGATGCAGGGGCAGCGTTGGGCCATCGGAAAAATTGGACCCGTTATGCTTAGTCAGAGAACAAGGCTCTCACTGTGTCAATTTCTGGCGCTTCAGGAGCCAATGGAGTGCACCGTACTGTTGGATCGGGGCAAGTCGGAGCAACGCTCGCAACCCGGACCCGGGAAGAAAAACAACGGAATGGCAATCCAGCAAATTCACGAAACCAAACCGAACTACTAAGGGGATTGCGGCCAGTCCTGTGGGATAAGCTTGACCCCTTTACGCCACCGCTCACGCACAGCCGCCTGAAACCGGGGGTCATCGCTGAAATCCGGGTGGTCAGTGATGATAATCTGGAAGCTGCCCTCCTCTTCTTCAATGACGTCGAATATCAACTTGTAAAGCGCCTTGACGGCTTTCCGGTCGGTATCGATCTTGGTGGGATCCACGTTTTCACGTCGTTCCGCATCTGGAGAAAAATGCGCCTGCGAAAGCTGGTCGAGCAGAAGAAATGAGGGCACGGGGCGCTTTCGTTCCGCGAACCACTTGTGCAGCGCAAGGTGCGCAACGATGTGATAGCCGACATGGTTTTCTCCGCTCCCAATTTCTCGCATCGGGATCGGCCGATTCGGGGTGTCTGCGACAATCGTCAGCGCTCTCGGATCGAGGCGAAGTGGACTATCCGAGTACTCGAGGTCGACACGCTCAGCGTAGTCGGAGAGACTACGGTTCACGTTGGACAGGCAAGACTCCAGACGCTCCTGGATGGCGTCAGCACTGACGGCTTCGTAAAGTTCCAGCTCCTGCTGTCTAAGCTTTGCGAGCTTGCTGCGTTGTTCACTAACGTCGGGCATCTCAGGTATGTTTTCGACATACAGGCTGATGCGGCCGACGACCAATGCTCGTCGCGCCTCGGTGTCCGATGCAAGTTGTAGTCGCTCGCTTGATCGCTTGATTGAGTTGAGTAACTCGCGATTCTCCTCCAGCTCGCGACGGTTCAGAATGAGTTTCTGTTCAATCTCAACGATCGCGGATTCAATGCGCGGCGTCGCCGAATCCATCGCGCCGCCGCGCTCCCCGATAGCGTCCTTTGCCGTACGCAGCTCGCCGATTGACGGCGTAGCAGACGCTTCAGGAAGGTCCTGGAGGCATAGTGGACAGGCATGATCCTGAGCTGACGGTTCAAAAACGGAAATTGCGTCTAGTCGCGCGACGTGTTCCGCGGCTTCCGTTGCGAATCCGCGCGAATTGCCTTCAAATGCGCGAGCCCGGTCTATCGCGGCCTGAATACCGCTTTGCGCCTGCAAAAGCTCGGTACGTTTTCGGGTCAGTCTATCAAATTCGGCCTGCTCGCCACCTTCTACAACAGGCCGCGCGATTGGAGCGTTTTGTATCCTTTTCAGGACTTCCACTTTCTCCGCCCACGATGCACTATCCGAGAGGTCGGTCAACCCGACCGACTTGGCCTCTGCCAGCAATGTGTCAGCACGGCTCACGCCGTCACCAACTATTGCGGATGCTTCGGCCAGCCGTTTCTCGAGTCGCCGGATTTCAGCGCGGACCTGTTTCAGCCGTTGCTGGTTCTGGATATATTCATCAGTCACCGCTCCGAGAAAGTACGGCAACGTGTCCTTGATCGCCTGGGCGACAAAGCGATCGCTAGCACCATGAAACAAGACAGCCTTCTGCCCGATCTCGTTCTGGGACTGGAAGCAGAACGTGAGCGCGTGATTAAAGGTCGCGGATAGCGGCGGACGTGAGTGTCCCGCTGGCGGCTCATGAAGATAGTCCGTTATCCCCACCCATGACGCCAGCATCGCCGACAACCCGTCGGAATTCGTGGTCTGCCGAAGTTCGGAGGCGTGTGGAATATCGAGCGACTGGCCGATCTTGATGAACACTGTCTCGCTCGATTTGCCGTTCCCGGCCGGAAGCTTGCGAGCGATGAATGCCTGCCCGTGCGTTGTCTGCAGCAACAGACCAAACCAAGCGGCCCCCCGCCGGATGATTCCCTCCGGAACATCAAGCACCGACGAACCAAAGCAATAGTCGAGTACGCCGAGGATTGCGGATTTGCCTGTGCGGGAGTCACCGGAAATGATGTTCACTTTTCCAGGCTTCAAAGGTAGAACCCGGTGTCGGCCATCATGGCTATACGCGACGATCGCTCTTATCTGAATCATGGTTGAAGTCCCAGAAGCGCGAGCGTGGTGCCAGATGTTCCGTTTTTTTGCAGCCAGCGTCCTACAAAGTGGCCCCGGCGGGCGCAGTCCTGCACGTCATGCCTCGCGTGTTTCACGTAGGTCGTCATTTTCTTTTTTGCGCTGTCCATCGGAGTCACGCTTGGCCCAGTAGTCGTTAGCGCCCCGTGATGAACGCCAAAAATGATTGCTTCCCTCACGTAGGGACGTAAAATCTCGACGCCTCTTGCGATCGCGGAGCGCTCCAGCGGGTTATCCTGAAGCCAGGCAATGAGTGACGTTCGGATCGTGCTGGGTAGCTGTGAGCGCGTCTGGCCACGAAGCACGAGGCTTGCCCCCACAAACGACAGTTCCAGCGGCAATCCCGTTTCGCTTAATTGAGTCGAGAGCGCCTCCTGCCTGTATCCGAGTGCAATGTGCCATAGGACAACAGCGCAGAACGCGGGATTCAGGAGATTGCGCTGCTCAACCGTTCGCTCATGCCATGACGTCATCACGTTGAGCTCTCGACATGCAGGTCGAGAATCGCTTCAAGACGCCCGGCAAAATCGGGATGCCAGCCAAGCCGTCGCTCGTCGGCGAGCATATGCAGTGATCCGCGACACACCCAGGGAACGCTAACGCCTTTCTTGATCGGTACCAATCCGTCTTCCGCCCACTTTAGAATTGCCCGACCAGCCTTCATCATCTCCTTTTCGCCCGCAGTCTCTTCCAGTTCATCACAAACTTGCCCGCGGATGAGTTCCCACTCACGAATTAGTCGGGTCTCGTATTGCTTCAAATCCATGTCGAAAAGCAGATCATCGCGGGTCCAGAGAGATCTCTGACGGAATGCCTGCAGGTAACTCGTAATCGCATTGTGGATGCGGGACCGGCTACCACCGACCAGTTCGACCTGCTTGTAGAAGGGATAGTGAGCAAACTCTGGCAAGGAATCGAGCGCGACCATCAGAGCATCGATCTCATGGTCGATCGGTAAAGAATCAGGCTTCAACGATTCCTGTATTTCAAGAATCTGCGCATCCATTTCCGCACGGCTGATGCCCTCACCTGTACTTGCGAGTTCGTGTACCGCGCGGTGCAGCCACCAGCCCTCAAGCATCTGGACGGCGACCTTCTGGTGATGGAGGGAGACGTGGTAAAGCTCTGACTGCAACTGGGCAGAGATTTCGTCCACGTTTGGCTGCTCGGGCACGACGAAGATGTTCTCGAGAAGCGCCGATCTCTCACTGTCTTGCAAAGCGAGAAAGGCCTTAAAGATCTCGGAAAGCTGTTCGTTTGTTGACGTTGCAGCAGCGTGCTTCAGGAGATTCGCGGCAGTTTCCACGTTGCGGTTCGCCGGATCGCAGGAAAGTGCCTCACATGCCGTTCCTTCGGAGACAGCGGCCGTCGTGATCAGAAAATGTGCGACGGCGTGCGGAATCTCGCCAGACGAAGAGCCGACCAGCCAGACGCGTAAAGTCTTCCAGAGCTCGGTGCTCAGGTCACCAAGGCTCGCGGCGGTATTCAGTGCATGTTTCGTTTGGAGCACCGCAACAGGATCACCGTCGGCGTGAAAACTGACGTCGTCGAGTGCTTCGATTTTGACAACGAAATCCGCCGTCCGGCTCTTCCTGACTGCCCACACTAGCGCGAGCCGAACCTGATAGAGGTAACCGAGCATTGATGGCCCGGCGTTGAAAGCGCTGACGCTCGTCTGCTTCATCGTGTGTATGCTCCTGCGCACCACGCTCAAATCACGTGCAACTGCTCGGCACGTCGGGGCATCCACCTTCTGGGGGCAGCGCAGCAGACCAAGCACGAGCCACGGTACAAAGCGGCGTGCGGGCGATGGCACCGAGGTCGCCAAATCCATTGCAGAGGACGCTAGTGGCCGCACGTATTCCCGCGGGTCGCACATCTTGAACGCGGTCGACGCCGCAACAAAGCATTAAATGCGCGTTTCGTATGAGACTGCGGGACCTCATCGGCTTTTGCCTCGGACGTGTCGAAACGTGAATAGGCGCTCTCGCCCGCCAAGTTGCCCCCGATTTCTCATGGTTTTATCTAGGGAAGGTCTGCATAAATATCTTCCGCGGCGCTTGCCGAGAAAGACGACGGCTGCGACGATATGAGGATGAAACAAGCTAATCTTGGATTCGATTTGACGACCAAACGTACGCGTAAGCGCGAGTTCCTTGACGAGATGAATCGGGTTGTTCCGTGGGCCAAACTCGTTGAGTTGGTCACGCCACACGCGCCCGAGGGCAAGAGAGGACGACCGCCATTTGCTGTCGAGACGATGCTGCGCATCCACTTCATGCAGCAATGGTTCACGTTGAGTGATCCCGCGATGGAAGAGGCGCTGCATGACATGCCGCTGTTTCGGGAGTTTGCAGGACTGGATAACTGGAATATGCGCTTGCCTGACGAGAGCACGATACTGAGGTTCCGGCATCTTCTCGAAAAGCATGAGCTTGCCGCGCAGATGCTGGAGACGGTCAACGCGCTGCTGAGCGGCAAAGGCCTGCTGCTCAAAGCGGGTACGGTGGTTGATGCCACGCTGATCGCGGCGCCAAGTTCGACCAAGAATGCCAGTGGTGAGCGAGACCCCGAGATGCATCAGACCAAGAAGGGAAACCAATGGTACTTCGGGATGAAGGCCCATGTGGGTGCTGACGCGGACTCGGGTCTGGTACACACGATCAGAGGAACGGCGGCAAATGTGCATGACGTGGTCGAGGCGAGCGCGCTGCTGCATGGCAAGGAAACCGACGTGTATGGCGATGCGGGTTATCGAGGCGCGGACAAGCGCACGAACGCGCGGACATTGAGGTGGCATGTCGCGATGGGCCCGGGCAAGCGTGCTGCGCTGGACAAGAACAACAAGCTCGACGCCGTTCTTGATGAAATTGAATACCTCAAGGCAAGTATCCGGGCGAAAGTCGAGCATCCATTTCGCGTGATCAAGCGGCAGTTTGGTTTCGTCAAGGTTCGCTATCGCGGCTTGAAGAAGAACACTGCTCAACTAACAACGCTGTTCGCGCTCTCGAATCTTTGGATGGCGCGGCGCAAGTTGCTCAACGTTTGAGCAGAAAAGCCCGCGAACCGCAGCAACCGACGGATTGGATGTGAATTTTTCGACCTCTTTTATCATCGCGTCCGTCGGATAAACGATCTCTTAAGGCACACCGAATTCGAATGTGGCACACAGTCGCTTTAAAAAGGCGTTATTCAGACCTTCCCTAGCGAAGCGATTCTCTCACATTATGCGAAGAATTTCATAAGCTCGACCAACGGACGGAGACCGGGCGTATTGGATCGCTGGGTCGGCACGCGCGCGCGTTTGGCGACGACGGCCGAACCGTCGACGTCGAGGTCGTCCACGAAAACTCTCGCGACGATGTTTCCGCGAGACGCTGACGATCGATTATGCGCACGCCTGAAAGCATTCGCCCCCTGGATGCCGGCTGCCCCGCACGGTCACGGAAATGGGACATTGACTCTCGATCGGCCATAGCCGACGCTCGCCTTCATCCGCCGTGCGGCCGCAGCGCGCCGCTTCGCTGTCATTCGCGACGCGGCGCGGTCGAACGTCGGCTTCAGGGAACGGCGAACGAGTCTTGCTCCCCGGTTGACGACCGCAACCATGCGAACCATGGGGCTGCCAGCGCCTCCACTTCACCTCGGTCGTATTATTTGTCCTATTGCCTGACTTTAACGTGCAGATGGGTTACAACGCCAGATGCGTCCGGTGTAACTTTGCACTCAAGATACCTTTGCTTACGCACCAGCTCGCCGAGCTTCGTGAATCCATAATTTCGAGGATCGAATGACGTGTTGTTTTTGCTTATGAATGAGCCCACCGTCGAAAGCGGTGCCCATCCACCGTCGCGAGACGTTTCATTGATTGCGTGAATCAAAAGCCGTTTTAAATCAGGCACGCCGGCGACGCTTATCGACTCCGCTTTGTCGCCAGTCTTCCTCAAGACCTCAAAGAAAACGAACTTGTCGCAAGCGGCAATGAACGGCTCGGGTGTCTTCCGCTCGCCGAGTCCGTAGACAAGCTTCCCGGCTTCCCGAAGGCGTGTCGCGAGCCTCGTGAAGTCGCTGTCACTGGAAACAATGCAGAATCCATCAACGTTACCTGCATATAGAAGATCCATCGCGTCAATGATAAAGGCGGAGTCCGTTGAATTCTTGCCTTTTGTGTATGCAAATTGTTGAACGGGTTGGATTGCGTATCGATGCAACTGGTCCTTCCATCCTGCCAAATTCTGTGTCGTCCAGTCTCCGAAGGCGCGCTTAACCGTCGCGGTTCCATACTTTGCTACTTCTTCCAACAACTCCCTTACAACCGCCGCCGAAGCATTGTCGGCATCGATTAGCACGGCAAGTTTAATTAAATCCCCGTTCGCCATATTGTTCTCTCCGTTCGCCGGCGTTGTTATCTTAGAACGCTGATTGTTGCCGATTTGAGCATTGGTGTCGAACCTCGGGCTTCGCTGCATGCAAACGATGGAAGAGTTACGCGCAGAAGTCGGCTGCCCTCATAAGACGTTCGACCAGGCTCCCTTGGGCGTCGTCAATATGGCGGTTTGGCGATGGTGCGGGAGCAGCGTAGCGCGACCGACGCTTCCGGCGTCAAATTCGCCCGACGGGCGAACTTCGGGCACCGCGGCCACCAACGGATCGCCACTAGCTCACAATTTCGAACCAGCCCGGATGGCGCAACACCGAGAGACGAGGAACTGCGCCGCCGCCGCGAGTATATGGAGCACGTGCGAGGTTTGGCGCCGAAGACGCGGAGCATGGCCCTGCGCATCGTCGGGCGGTTGCTGACGACTCATTTCGGCGAGGGCACCGTCGATGTCGCCGCGATCAGGGCTGAGCATGTTCGGCGCTTTTTCACCTGGCAAGCGAAGCACTATGGCGCAAATGACGTCGACCGATTCAACGGACTGGATGCGGACGCCCACCATTATTGGGTCTACCCTTAGCTCCGTCTCGAGCTCAGACCTATTCGAGGCTAAGACACCCGCAACCGGCCGATGACGCGTGATCCTAAAGTTCCTGACGCAGAGTGCCGATATCCTCGGAGCGTCAGGAGATCCGTCTTAACACTGAAGTCTGAAGGAGATGCTGTGTTTACGTTCCGTTTGAGTTCCGTCAAAGCCCCGCTTTCTGCGCTATCCATTGTCATGGCTGTGTCGGGATGTGCGTCCAGCACCTTTTCGTACACGTTGCCATCAGGCCAGCGCACCATAACGACGACAAAAACGATCGATAAACCGCGAGAAGCGGTCTGGGCGTCTGCGGTACCTTCTCTTGGGAAGGACTTTTTCGTCATCAACAACATAGACAAGGCCTCGGGACTTATAAACGTGAGCTACTCGGGCGATCCTCACCAGTTCATCGACTGTGGGCGCGTCGCTGCTTCATTCACGAACGCTCGTGGCACTCAGAACTACAATTTCGATGGGTCTATCAAGGATGCTCTTTATACGCAATTCGCATCGCCGAACATGATCAACATCATCCGACAGATGAATCTTGATGGTCGCATAAACATCATTTTCGAATCACCAACTCCAGACACAACTACCGTCACAGTGAATGCACGCTACGTGGTTGAGCGGCGCATTCAGGCGCGGGCCCCTAACGGCGCTGCTGATGCCCGACGCGATGAGATTGCTTTTAGTTCGAATGGCCGCGGCGATTTTCCGCCCCTCGGAAATGCGGTTCCGACGGCTTGCCTTCCTACTGGAAAGCTTGAGCAAGATGTGCTGAATCTAATTAAGTGAGCAAGGAAGGCATCGTCGAAGAACGGCGGGTTTAGGGCGCGCGCTCATTTACCGCCCGTCCTCCCGTGCATCGGAGTTTCGCTCACCGTCACACGTCTAATTCGTTGCCGATCGCCGGCGTTGAAAGCGGGCCCGATCAATGCGATCTGCATTCTTCGGCCTTTGCCGTCATTCGATTATCAGCTCTGGGGGACGGCAAGAAATCACTTTGCGACGTTCGAAAACAATTGCCGCGCGGATCTCCGGCGGTCGTTCCGGCTGCTCTCCCCCATGCACGTTCGAAAGCCAACAGTACCTTTTCAAAAGTCGACTATCGGCGTCGCCGCGACCATCAACACCGCCAATGTGCCCAGATGATAGGACGATGGGCGCCGGCCGCCGGACTTGCGCAAACAGCCGAACCCGAGACATTCGATGCGCCGCACGAAGAAAACCTCGAGTACAAACGCACGAAGTACGTCAGAGCCATCCAGTTGATGTTCGACTTTAGCAGGATCGAAAGCGTAATCTCGTGAGCCGGCGTCGCAGTCGGCGAGGCGATTGAGATCTCGGGATCGACCGACAGACGAGGCAAATCACGACGCGCCGGCTTTGTGACAGGGTATCGAAAGGATTTCGGATCTTGTTAAGTCTCTCTCAAGTTCGCGTTACGAATGTCGATATTCATTGAGGTGCGATTGTGTATATTGCTGGCCAAAGCGACGCCGACCTCGGGGTCACCAAGATACGAACGAAGTCTCTAACTTGGCGGGTTTCATTACGATGAAGAAACAAAAAGGGGCGTGCCCGTTCTGTTCGCAATCGGTGGAGCCGATTGTGGTTGAGGAAAACACTCTTCGCCGGGACAAGCTTCGCTGTCCCGAGTGCGGTGAGACCATGTACTTGTGCCGTTCTCCCGGGTGCCACGATTTTGCGAAAGGTACAACGGTCTATGATCACGAACTCTGCCCTTCATGCACCGGAACCGCAGGCAACGTAGCTGGCGAGATCGGCAAAACGGTACTTAAGGTCGGTGGGGCGGTGGCGACGGCACTGGCTACGGCGGTAGTGTTAGGCAAGGCGAAAAAGTAGCTAAATCGCCTCCTTTTGTTTCCGCGACCAATACATGATGTCGATCCTGCTGATCGAGATGTTCGGCTCGTCGTCCATATCGACCACATCTTAAAGATCTTGACGTCTTTGTCCTCACCAAGGCGCCGACAGCACGCTACAGCCTGATCCCACTCAAATGAGCCTTACTGACCCGCTCGTACAGCCTCGCCATCACGGGCCGATAACTTCAATTGACCGAGAACCCTCAGCTCGGGCTGAAGAGCGTTCAGTCTCCGAAGTAAACCATTGGTCGAGTGCAAGCGTCGTTCGCGATTGCCATGATAGGGGGCCGCGAAATGTGGAAAGGCTTTCAGATCTCCAGTCACCAGCGGCGGCATCCAAACTAACGCTTCTTCCAGAAAGAATTGTGATAGTCGTAACGTAGTCGCTCCGAAAAAATGACAGTTCTTCAAGCTCTGAAGCGGATCCCAGACGGCCTTTTCTGGAGCGCACCGCTTGCTTCCGATTCCGATTTCACCGCCGAAGATCCGCTCGCCCTCGACTACCTTGGGCAGCAGGTTGGCTTGTGGTTATTTCGCGGATTCACGACACGTACGAGCCGTGCTCAAAACTATGCAGTCGTGCTATACGGGCTCGATCTGGCTGACAAGGCCGTACGCCAATTCGGATATCCGGGCGACGACGAAACGCGCGTGCGCCTTTTCGAGCGCTGGGAGCGTTTCTGGGCGTTGGCGACTTTGGAGTACAGGAAAGGACAGCTGTCTCGCGGCGACGAGGACGCGATGCGTGGCGTGCGGGGCGCGACCAGAGCCTGGTTTCCCGGCGAAAAGCCGTTGCCGACAGATTTTGCGCTAATTTCGCGTCAGAGTGAACTGGGCGGGCTGGGCGCGTATCTCTCCTCGCTCAGAGAGTACGGGCTGGTCTTTCCCGGGTCGCTTCGAGTCACCCCTGCCGCGCCGGCAATACTCGAATCATTCTGGTCCGAGAAGGGAGAGCGCGACACGAAAAGCACGTACGAAGACTACGCGCTCCGAGCGCTCAACTTCGAAACCACGGCGATTCCCCGATTAAACGGGCGCCTGTCGTTAGCCGGGCTGGGCGCACGATCTTGCCTGTCCTCCATCGTGTGCCGAAGCAAACAGCAGGAGCGCCTGTGGAACGCCTTGTTCGTCGTAGCGCGAGACGGCTCGACGCTGCCGTTGGCCGAATGCCTTATCGCCGCTCATCGAGACGGAGTGACGGAAACGGAACCACTGCTCGAAGGCATGATGGCCGACCGGTGGCAACCGCTGACTCAAGACAACAAGGACAAGGTGAACGTCGCCTTGCTATTCGGGCGGATCGCTCGCTTGCTGCTACAACGATTCAGACGCGCATACGGGCATGTCGATAAACAGGGCTGGGTTGCCGATTTCGAGGAAACCGCCGCAGCAAGCTTCCCGGAAAACGAAGCGAACGAACTGCGCCAGGCCTGCGCCGCGATGCTCGAAGCCGTGGAGTCGAAGCATTTCGGGAACCTGCAATTTCACGGCCCCGACTTCCTGAAGCTGCTCAGAGGACTGGTTTCCTCGACACCGAAGAACTCGCTCGAACACATGCTCGCGTTCCATCGCGCGGTTCAACGTTCGCGCCGGGGCGCAGGCGCATGGTTGCGTGAAGAACAAGGAAAGCTCGTGATGCAGGTTGCCGGCTATTCAGGCTACGCCGACAAGGCGCCGTTTCCGCCGCTCAAGGTCAACGTCGTTCGCCAACTGCTCGCCGATCTCGGGAAGCTTCAATGAATATCTCCTCGTCGCGCGTCCTCGATCAACTTCCCGCGGAGGAGCCCTGCATCGGCGCCGTCTTCACGTCGTACAGCTTCGACCCGGCGTTCTTCGAAGACCACGTTCTTCGAGCCGTGCTCCGGCTAACGTCCGACCCGGTGGAGCAGCCCGAACGCTACCATCACGAGGCGCGGCGCGCGTTGCAGGAAACGCCGGTCGCCGTGATCGTGGACGCTGCGGAGCGTCGGCCGGGCCGGCGGCTGCCGTTCGATCTTCTGGAAGTCTCCGATACCGTATTCCATCCGAAGTCGGTGTTGTTGCTCTACCGCACGTTCGCCCGAATGCTGACCGGCTCCGGGAATCTCACATCCTCAGGATACGGCGGCAATACCGAACTGTTTCTGCAGACCGACCTTTCTTATTCCGATACGGCCGATGCGTCCCTGCTTGCGGCCTTCGACACCCATCTCGGACGGATTCGAACCATGGCGAGGCAGCCGGGAACGCAATTCGACCTTGTGCGTGCGGAAATGCGTCGCCGAATTCCGAATGCGCCGGCCGACCCGGTTTCGCCGAGGCTCGCTTTCCTGGACTCGACCAGCGCTCCGATCGTCGAACAACTGAACGCGCTGTTGCCGCAGAACGTGGTCATCGAGTCGATCGGAATGCTTGCGCCGTTCTACGAACGCGACGACGTCGGTGAGCTGGACTCGACCTCGATATTCGGGGCGCTTCTCGCGCACACGGACGAGAAGGCGGTTCTCGACGTCGGCGTGGCATGGGACAACCCGCAGATGCATGCATCGAACCATTCGGAACTCCAGGAAGGACTGGGGCGCCTCTGGACGTGGGAGGCGGAACAGAACGGCGAGCGCGCGCTCCGGCATATCGTTCCGCAAGCGCTGCGGCCAAACTCTCTGGACTACATCGACGAGGCCGGGGCAAGCCGCCGCTGTCCGCTCGATCACGCGACAAGCGCCATCGGGCAGCGCAAGCTATGGATGCAGCCGCCGCCGGTCGCGTTCGCTCCGCGCAATGCGATTGCGGCCGCCGCCGGTCGTTTCGCCGATGTGCGCATGTGGCTGCACCCGTCGACGCGTCTCGACGACGGCCGGCCGCAGCACAGGCCGCTGCACGCGAAGCTGATGGTCATCGGCTACCGCGCGGGCCGCGACCGCGAATCGCTGGTGATGCTCGGTTCTCCAAACATGTCGCGGCGCGCATTGCTGATGAAGGCCGGACCGGCCGCAGGCAACGTCGAAGTCGCCGTGGCGTTTCGCCTGAATACCGTGGTGACGCTGCGCGAGCTCGTCCCGGAACTCGTCCGTATTCCATCCTCGGCATTCGAGTTGAGCGAACGAAGATTTCCCGAACTCGGCCGCAACTATGGGCTGGCCATCGATCGGGCCGCACACGATCCGATCGAGGGTTCGCTGACCGTCACATGGTCGCCGGAAGCGGCCGATCTCCCCGCCTGGCGGTTGACGTACGGCGAGACATTGCTCGCGAGCGCATCGTCGCCGCCGGCTGCGCCTGTCGTCGTTTCAGCCTTCGTGCTGAAGCCTTCGACGGCTGAAGTCGTGCTGCATGTCGACGGCCGCAAGTTTCCCGTTCCGATCCTCGTGACCGATCTGGTGGCCTTGCCGGCGCTGCCTGCCGGTCCCGCGGTTGGTCTCGACGAACTGCTCATGCTGCTGGGGCGGCGTATCGGCGCCGAACGGACGATTCAGATCGCTGCGCAGCGGGTGGACGGCGAGAATGCCAGTCCCGAGCTCGCCGCGATTTTCGGCGATGGATTCGATCCCACCGATGTGTTCCGCGCGTGGTGGTCCGTCGCCGAAGATCTCTGCGACGTGAGCCTGTCGGTCCAAGGATTCCGGCTTCGTCTCGAAGGTGCGCTCGGCGCCGGAGCGGCGTGGGCCTGCATGCTCGATGCCGTGAAGTGCCGAAAGCTGACATCGGAGGAGGTGTGGTTTTACGGATCCGAACTGCTTCGTACGCTGGAGGCGTTGACGCTGCCGCCCGCCGAGGATCGCGCGGTCAAAAGAGGAGCGCTGAAGACGTTTTGCACCCGCGTGCGCGATAGCCTGGAGTCGCTCGCCATCGATGCCGGCGCGCGCACGTGGCTCAAGAAAATCGAAGCCTTCTACAGCGAGGCGCAAGCATGAGCATCCGAACACGTGAATGGCTGCGAGGCTTCCTGCATCTGGGAGCGCGCGCGGAGAAAGACAGCATCCCCACCCGCGATATCGATCGGCAAGAGGACACGGTGATCCGAGCGCTGAACATGCTCGACGATAGGCCAGGCATCGTGCTCGCCGACGAAGTGGGCATGGGCAAGACTTATGAGGCCCTCGGCATCGCAGCCGCCACGCGTCACGCGAATCGACGCAGCCGCATCGTCGTCATCACGCCGGGGCCGGACCTCAACATCAAGTGGTCATCGGAGTTTCCGCGATTTCGCGAGATGTACGACTTCGGGGACGATGCGGTGCCCGTGAGCAGCCTCGCGGAATTCGTTCAGAAGGTTCGCGACCATTCTGTGGTAGTCGCTCCCGTGACGATGTTCCAGAGCGGACGAGGAACCGGAGACCAAACCTACCTGCTGTCTCTCTACTTTTACTGGAAGCAACTGCACGGCAACACCGCGAACGCGATCATGGCGCGCTTTCGCGGTGGCGATCACGCCCGGATCGACGTCTGCCGCGAAAAGTTTCTCGATGTCTTCGCGCTTTGCGAGTTCGAAGATCAACTTGCGGCGGCCTTTCGACGTGGGAACTCCGATGGCGCCGCGGGACTGGACGACTTGTACGAAGCAAGCGGAATCGATGCTTTCGAGAACCAGAAAGCTGTCGAGCGCGCGCTCTATCGCGCCCGCTTCGTGCTGACCGGCAAGCTGATGCCCATGATCGATCTGCTGATCGTGGATGAGGCCCACAAGCTCAAGAACCCCGGCTCGCTGCGCACGGAAGCGATGACGCGCGTGTTCCGCAAGCGCTTTCGCAAGACGATCTTTCTGACGGCGACGCCGTTCCAGCTGGACGTCACCGAGCTGCAACAGGTCTTTTCGCTCTTCGCCGAAGCCGCAGGCGCACCCAAGGATCTGATGAGTCAGGTCGAGGATCTGCTGATCGCGGTCAAAGACTATCAAGCGCAGTACGAAGCCTTTCAGCGCACATGGTCCTCGCTGGATCCCGCTGTAGCGGCCGAATTCTGTTCGCTCTATGACAACGAGCCCGCAGCGCTTGATGCGGTCCAGGTTCCGAGCCTGCAGTTGGTGGCGAGGCAAGTGGCCGCGCTGAAGACGCTCAAGACCGAAGCCATCGAGCCGGGCTTCCGGAAGTGGATGATTCGCAGCTTGCGCGAGGACAAGCGGTCCTATCGGCGGCACGTACGCAAGGAGATCCGCGCGTCCGGCGCTGGCGCGTTCCCGTTCCTGATTTACGAACGATTCATCGCGGAGCTTTTCCGGCAGCGGCGCCAGACACATAAGGCCGCGGTCGAAATCAATATGGTGTCGTCCTATGCGGCGGCCCGCCAAGGGTCGATTCTCTCGACGGACGAGGATATACCGGTCGAGGCGGAGGCATATCGTCGACTGCTGCGCGAGGTGCTCGGCGATATCGAATCCGGCCCGCATGATCATCCCAAGGTCTCGTATTCCGTCGCGGATGCGTTGGACGCGGCCGACCGAGGCGAAAAGAGTCTGATTTTCTGTTCCCGCGTCGCAACGCTGGAGCAGTTGCGACGCGAGTTGGACGCCGCATGGGAGTCCCGAATCTTGGAGCGCTGGCGCCGGGTGTATCGCGGGGCCGACGCGACCGATATCTTCGACACGCGCGAAGACCGCGACAAACGTCAGCGCGGCCGGCATTCGCTTTTGCAATCCCGCTTTCATCGTCCCCAGGATGCGTTGTATCTCGCGCTCCGGGAATTCCACCTGTGCACCGCCACGTCGTCGTCCGACTGGGCGCTTGTGCGCCTGCCGGACATCGTGGAAGAAGCGAATCGCATTCTGGGCGGACTGCGGCTCGGCAAGACGTCGGCGGAACGTCTCGATTACCGCGTCGCCAAGCGTTGCGTGGAACAGGCCGCCGCGCGGCTCGGCGCTACGGCCGGCGCCATTAGCCCAGCAGAGAAGCAGCGCGTCGACGAATTGCTCGATGTCGATTACACCGGTCTGGGTCTCGATGCGTTGAACGATGACGCCGAGCACGACGCCATCGGCACCGAGTCGCCTCAGTGGCACATCACGGACCGTACTGCGGAGACGGTGCTGGGCAGGCAAGGCTCGCTATGGGGCAGACAGGCAGAGCTTCTGAGCGCGCTGCCCGCGAAATTGCACGTCAAGGTGGTCGAGCAACTCGCGCGATATCTGACCTACAAACAGGTTCCGTTTCTTGCGGATTTGCTTGCGAGCGCTAAAGCAGCGGGAATCTCCGTCGATCCTGTGGAATCGTCCGCGCTGCTGGAGTTTATGCCGCGCTTCTGGAAATCGAAAGCAGGCCGGCCGTGGGCGGAGCGGATCGAAGCATTCCTGCGCTATTTCCTCGAACGCGACCCGCATCAACAGAGCGAGATCCTCGACGGGCCCATCAGAACCGGGGATTTCGCACGGCACACACGGGAGGGCGAAAGCCGGGAACGGCTGCGCGAAGCGTTCAACACGCCGCTTTATCCCATGATTCTGATCGCAAACGAAGTCATGCAGGAAGGGCTCGATCTGCACAAGCATTGCCGTCGCGTCGTGCATCACGACCTCGTCTGGAATCCGGCGCAAGTGGAGCAGCGGATCGGCCGCATCGATCGCTTGGGATCGCTGACCAGCCGGCTGCGGAAGAACGATGGCACCGTGACGCTCGACGTGCTTTATCCTGTTATTCGCGGCACCATCGACGAGCGCCTGTTTCGAACCGTGAAGACGCGGGAAAAGTGGCTCGAATTCCTGCTCGGCGCTCCGCCGAATTTTTCCGAGTACAGTTTTACTGATCAAGAACCGCCACCGCTTCCTGAGAAGCTCAGCGCAGATCTGGCCGTAGACCTAGGGCCCAGGTACGGATCGCAAGTCCTCCACGGGCAAGAACGCAACTCGCGTCGAAGTAGTCGTCCTGGAGACTCAACGAATCTTTCCGTACGTTAGTCAATCGGTGCACGATAGGCGGCCTCAAACCTCCGAGCGGACTGAAATCTAACGCCCGTGCGGTTGCACGGAACAAAGCATGTCCCGTGCGGCCGCTATACGGCGACCCGAGCGCAGGGCGATTTCACGCGTTCGAGCGTGGAACGGACCTCGGCCAAAGTCGACGCTCGCCGTTCATCCGCCGTGCGGCTGCACCTCGCCGCTTCGCTGTCGTTCGCAACGCGGCACAGTCGACCGCCATGGCCTTGGGCCTCGGCGCACGAAGATCTTGCGCACGTTGGCCCCTTGGGGTCTAGCCAGGTTTAGCCGACCCGTTCAAGGGCTGATCAAAGGCCGCCTTCTCAGCGAATTACCCACCGCTGGTGACGATTGAAGTGGCGGTCGGTCGTTGCTCGCACGCGGGATTTGCATCTCCAATAGTCTGCCCTAGGGGCTGCGTTTCGCCGAGCGATATTCATGTTCCGCGGAGGAATGATAGACTCTCGCCAACGCAGAAGGACACCCTGATGCAGTGCGCGCGCTTCTTGGAGACCCTATCGCGTGAGACTCTTTTCCGAAACTCCAGCGACCACGCAGCAGGGGCCGATTGTTGTTCTTAGCAAGGACGGCTGGAATGACTGGTACACGTGGTACACCGTCTACAACGTCCAGCTCATCGGGAAAGAGGGCAAATCCACCTTCCTCGGCAAGGTCAAAATTGGCCAAAAAGGGATGACAGTCGCGGCGGCATCGACGGCGATCCCGAACGACGTCACGAAGCTAGACGACTCTTACTTTTCTCTCGGGCAAGACGAGAACTATTACGAGACGCTTATCTCGCTCGGCGACGACATGCGCAGCGCGTATCTCAGCGCCATGCGTGACTGTGCGTACACCCTCGACATCTTCGATGCGAATCTTACCGAGACGGTGATGCGAGAGTCGTTGCTTCGCTATGTCGACGCCTCGAGAGTGCGGGAACGCTTTCATCGACTCGCGACCGGCCGACCCATTCTGACGGCATTCAGTTTTCAATATCACTTCCCGCCAGATCCGAAGGCAATCACTGCAACACCTGTCCTGTCCTTCACAGTCACTCCGGATTCTCTTCCAGCCACGAACATTCACGTGTTGATCGGTCGGAATGGCGTTGGGAAATCACGCTGCTTCGATCTGTTAGCACGCTCTTTTCTCGGCATGTCGAACGACAGTCCTTATGGAGTCGGGACCCTCGCCAACACCGCTGAACCGGTTGCTCCTGGCTCCGCAGTCAATACAGACCCGGGTTTTGCAGGCCTTGTCACTGTTTCATTCAGCGCTTTCGACTCTAAAGGCCCATTGACGGGTATCACCAATGCGGCAAAGCGATACGCGTACATCGGGTTGGTTTCCTACGAATCTCTCGACTCGAAACCGCAACTCGACGTAAATGGGCAGGCGCAAGGCACCGATGCAAAGGTGGAACTGACACCGAGACTGAAAGGCTTGCCGGAACTTTCCAAGGAATTCGCGAGAAGCGTACTCGCGTGCCAAGAAGGAATACGTCGACAACGCTGGAAAAAGGCGCTTAAAACGCTTGAAACGGACCCCCTTTTCGCTGAGGCGAATGTCTCTGCGCTTGCCGACCACGAGGATTCTCAGCCTCACGAACTCGAGGCTCGCGCAAGTAAGTTATATCGATTTTTGAGTTCTGGCCACGCCATAGTGCTCCTGACGATCACGCGGCTAGTGGAGCTTGTCGAAGAAAAGTCATTAGTATTGGTCGACGAGCCGGAAAGTCATCTCCATCCACCGCTGCTTTCGGCGTTCGTACGGACCCTGTCAGATCTATTGATCGATCGAAACGGCGTTGCGATCATCGCGACGCACTCACCGGTCGTCCTTCAAGAGGTGCCACGGTCCTGCGTGTGGAAACTTACGCGCGTCGGACGCGAGGCGTCAGCCTCGCGTCCTGAGATCGAGACCTTCGGAGAAAACGTGGGTGTACTAACCCGCGAAGTATTTACCCTTGAAGTAACGCAGACAGGCTTCCATCGTCTAATTACGGAAAAGTCACAGAGCGCCAGCTACGAGTCAATCATGGCTGAGTTTGGCGGGCAACTGGGGGCTGAGGGGCGGGCGCTTGCCCGCGCGCTCAGTCTGCTACCACCGGTTGTTCCTTCGCTCGACGACGCAGACGACGACTGATCATGCGAAAACTCGCCTTGCCCACGCTAGCCCCGACTAGCGTGCTGTCAGCCTGTATCTCAGGCGTCGCCGATAAGCCATTAGCAGCTCGCCTAAATGTCATTCAGAACACGTTGCTTGCGACTGCGACAAACTACGATCAACATGCTAAAGCGAAAGCGCTTCACCTAATCCCGCGTGTTGCAGGGGTCGGAGCAGTTACAAAAGACGAATTGCAGAAGCTTTATTCGGAGCAAATGAGCGCGACGAAGGGGGCAGCACGCGCCTACTACGACGCGCTCCGCAGTGCCGCACCAAATCAGAAATGTCCGCTCTGTGGGATTGGCACAGTTACTGTTTTGGACCACCATTTACCGAAGTCAAAGTATCCAGACCTGGCCGTCTGCCCATTCAATCTCGTGCCGGCCTGCGACTTTTGCAATAACGCCAAGAGAGCAAAGTTTCCGAGAAACGTCGAGCAGCAAACAATACATCCGTACTACGATGATTTCACTCAGGAGCAGTGGATCTATGCAAAGCTCGACACAGCTAGCGCTCCTGTTTTGGTGTTCTTCGTAAAGACTCCTGCTAACTGGTCTGACGATGATCGATATCGCGCGCAGCGTCATTTTGACGTTGTCAAACTTGGACATAGTTTTACGGTGAACGCGAATGATGATTTGGTTACGCTGCGGGACCATTTAACTACAGTTTCTGGCAGCAAAGGTCCAGCGGGAGTCCAAGCCTATCTGAACGACGAACGCGACCGCTACGCCGGACGGGCTAACAGCTGGCAACACGTAACGTATCAGACGCTTGCGAGCAGCTCTTGGTTTGTCAATGGCGGCTATCTCAATATCCCGCGATAAGCGCGCGAATAGCATTTGTGCCGCGAGCGATCGTCGCGGCAACTCTCCGGCTGAATTACAGTACGCAATTCGCTTCTCGGCCTCACATAGTCATGGCAGACAAAAACCAATACCAAGCTTTCCTACGTGCAAAAGTCGTCGGAGCGATAGCCGAGGCTCGGGCCGCGAAGTCGCTGAAGCATCAAGGTGTGAAGGGTACGGTTCTTGAGATTCTAATCGCGAAACTATTTCGCCCTCTGCTGCCGAGCGATATCGGAATAGGCAGCGGACAGGTAATCGATCAAATGGGCGGCAACATGTCCACACAAATCGATATTGTTCTCTATGATAAGTCAATCTTACCTCCAGCTCTGTACGATGAAAGCACTGGAATCTTTCCCATTGAGGCAGTGTTGTATGCGATCGAAGTCAAGACCACGCTAACAGCGAAGGATTTGGCGGTCGCACATGACAGCGCAGCAGCTCTCGGGTCGTTCGGCTATCTGCCGGGCTTAGAAAATTCCGACGGCACCCCTCAGCATCACACGATACAGAGAGTCAGAAACGTCGTCTTTGCTCTAACCTCAGATCTGTCAGGAAAGGCTCTAAAGGAATGCCAACGTTACGAGAAAATCTATAAACGTAAGAAGCAGTCGCCTGCGTTGGCAGCGCTTTGCGTCGTAGGTCGAGAGTATTCCTGGGATCAAGGCGAGCACTGGATAGTTTATCCAGGCACGGAGAATTTCGACGAGGTCTTATCGTTCATCGGTGGAGTGACCAACAGCTACAAAGACATTGCACGTAGCCGACATTACCCAAAGCTTGGAAACTATCTCATCCCTTCCTCATCATCTCTCAGTCTCGGACCGAGGACTAGCCCACTCAATAGGGTCGTTGTGACATGTACAACATGCGGCAGGACCGCGAGATTTCGGCCGAAGTTGACTTCAGACAGCCTAACCGTTAAGGGCTTTATATCAACCGACACACCTTGCTCCCGATGTGGCGGCGAGATGATATCTGAATCAGGTGAATACAAGTTTATCAGTGGAGAGTTGATCAACGGAGACCCATTCGAGTTGAAGGATCGGGATACCGCTCCCGAGCCAGATCTACGAATTTCGACTCTCGCGGGCGTCCCCGGTCGTCAGGGAACATCGAAATGAGACTACATGAAAGTCGTCGCCGCTTAAGGTCAAGGAGACAACGGTATTCGCGGGCCGAACGGGCGCTTGGTGAGGCGACGTTCGAACGCGCAAATAACGGGAGGAGCGAATGAAGCTTCATGGGCGCGCTTTGTCTCACGCCGAATGATGGCGCCTCAGCCTTTGCGGACGTTCGACGGTCAACAGCCGTTCGGCCGCTACATGTCTCCTTGCCGTCGTTGGCGACGCGGCACAGTTCGATGTCGGCTATCCATTCCAGCCGATCGCACGCTTGGGCATCCAAGCGCATCTAACAGAGTATTGCGGCCACCGCTCAGAACGATTGCGACAAGCCGCCCATCTTGCTCCGGCTTTCGCTGGAGTTCTTCCGACCGAGCTGGTGGTCTCGGAAATAGGTGTCGCTGCCATCGTTGAAGGCGAGCGCCGGACATTCGAGCACATTGCCCGTGATCTGATAGTCGAAGTCGAGCGGGTCGGGACTGAGCACGGCTGCCTCGTAGACAAGCGCGACAAGGATCGTGCTCAATGAGTTCGCGACGACTCAAGGAGCTTGCCCGCGCTAGTGCCGAGGTTCCTAAAGAGATCAAGCCATTCACACAAAGCGCACCTCGCCAGTGAAGGATAATTTGGTGCTGTTCATCCTCCATGTTGCTGGCCCAGTCGTTCCAGTTGAAGCCTTCTTCGAACGGTGTAGTACCTCCTATTAGGCCTTTGTAGTACCTAGAAAGGAGGAGACTAACAAGGTGCGCTGCGGTATTCTATTCACATGAAGAATACAATCCGCCCAGAACACGAAGTCTTTGCTGACCTGGTTGCGCTATGTTTGCGCCCCGGGTATGTGCACGCCTTGGCTTACCTCTGCTTCCGCGACAACGTCATCCTGAGCCGGGGGCCTGTGAAGGAAGCAGACTTGGCGAAGATGTCGTCACCTAAAACACTCATCCGGACCGAAATTAACACTCTGCAAGGCCTGATGCTCAAGGGTGAAATCGGCTGGGAGTTGCCCGGCCAGCATGTGATCCAAGACTACATCAACCAATCAGACCGGCTACTCGCAGAGATCCACGAGTGTCTTTCGGGCGAGTTTTTCGCGGGAATTACGCCGGAAGCGATGATAAGCGGGTCTTTCAACCCCTTCTCGTCTGGCAAGGTCCTACGGGAGCCAATCTTCTACAGCGGGGACAGCGCGTACAGCTTTCAATACCGCGTTCTAGCAAGAAGAAAATACGCCGCAGATGCGGAATGGCTTCGAGAAAACAAAGGCATTACCGCTGACCAGGCCGCGCTTGTTGCCGTGACTATCGAGAAAGTTCTCGCGGACAATTCTGAATCGTTCCGACAACGCATGCGCGGTGAGCACCCAGACAACTGGACAATACTCCCCCTCTTCACGTTCACAGCAGAACAGGTAGCGGCCCGCTCCGGCCTCGACGTTGACGCGGTGGAACGTGTGCTGTGTGCATTTGCGCTATCGTCCGCCGAGCGGAACCAGGCATTCAACTCGCTGCACGACTTCAATATAGCGACCGCCACTCCCTTATTGCGAACGCCAGCAGGTGAGTTTGTTTCGTTGCAGTCCCAAGCTATCGCGGAAGCCGTCTACGAAGCCCCGTTCTACTGGATGTGCGGAGACAAGGCGTACGCCCCGACACTGACCAAGAATAGAGGCCAGTTCACTGAGACGTTCGTTGCGGACCGACTTGCGCTTGTCTTCGGCCAAGAGAACGTCTACTTGAACGTTGACATATTTGCGACCAAAGCAGCGAAGGTATCCGACATCGACGTATTAGTCGTCTGGGGTGACCGTGTGCTCGTCGTCCAAGCCAAGTCTAAGCGGCTAACGCTCGAGGCGAGAAAGGGAAACGACCGGGTCATTAAGGACGATTTCAAGAAAGCCGTACAGGCCGCGTACGACCAGGCGGTTTCGTGTGCGAAGTGCGTACTCGACACCGGCTACCGGATCGCGACAGCCGATGGTCAAGAAGTCGAACTGCCGGAGAACGTAGCCGAGCTATATGTTTTGTGCGTAGTTAGCGACCACTACCCAGCGCTGAGTTTCCAGGCGAAGCAGTTTCTGGAGACGCAGAAGCTTGACCGCGTGCAACCCCCCCTTCTGCTGGACGTGTTTGCCCTTGACGCCATGACTGAAATGCTGCAGACGCCTCTGCAGTTTCTCAGCTACGTTAATCGTCGCGCCAAGTTTGACGAGCAACTTCTGGCCTCGCAAGAATTAGCGATTCTCGGTTATCACTTGAAGCAAAATCTATGGGTCGAATCCGGCACGTCGATTATGCACATTGGCGACGATTTCACAGCAGGCCTTGATGTTGCCATGCTGGTTCGTCGAACAGGCGTGCAAGGTGCAGAAACGCCGGATGGCGTACTTACTCGCTTCAAAAAAACAGCGCTCGGGCGACTCGTACGGCAGATCGAAAGCCGTCCCGAGCCAGTAACAATCGATTTGGGATTCCATCTCTTGTCACTAAGCGAAGATGCGGTGATGCAGATGAGTCGAATCTTGGATGGACTGGCAGCACGAACCAGGTCCGATGGAAAGGTGCACGATGCGACGTTTCCGCTATCTGCAGAGGTAGGGATCACATTCCACTGCACTGATGAGCCAACAGCCGCCGCTGCGGCTCGTCTCGAAGAACACTGCAGACGCCGCAAGTACCGCGAGAAAGCAAAAACCTGGATCGGTCTATGCCTCGATTCGCGAGGCCCGGATCTCCGATTTGCGGTCTCTGTGCAGGGGGAATGGCACTTCGACGAGGCACTCGAGGCCTCGACACGAGGGATGGCTGCCCTTGCGTCGATCAGCCATGCGACACAGCGGATACTTACCAAAACGGCGCGACAGTTCGAAAGTCGGTCGAAACGACCCGTGCCCTTGCGGTAGCGGCAAGAAACTTAAAAAGTGCTGTCTTGTCTGAACTCGCGCCGGGACTCGGACGAAGCAAGAGAAACGCCCGCCCCAAAGGGCCTCCTCTTTCTCAAGAGGGCCCTGTTTCTGAAGATACCCCCGGTCCCCTCGGGGAGGCCCCGTTTCAGAAAAGCCCCCCTCTTTCGTCGGGCGCAGGGGGTCAAGGGGGCGTCTCGATTCGATTTTGAAATTTTGTAGGGACGCGCTCCACTCGCAATTTCTCAACAAGAGGGCGAAGCGGCACGACCGGCGCTACTCGCGCTATTCCTGAGGGTTTTGATTCTTCTTTGCCATTGCAACTTCTGCAGCATCCAAGACTTCTTCAATCGCGCTGACATGCCACACTCGTCCCAGATCAGACTCTCCATTTACCCTCCCAGAATAGATGCCAAGAAACTCCCATGCCGCAACTCCAGGCTGAACCGATGTCGTAACTCTATTGTTTTCGAGTTTGGTCGCGCCATTCGTGCGAAATGCGATAACTGGGGAACCTGACTGACTGGATTTCGCAACGCCTCGAACATCAGCTTCGCATGCTCGACCGCAGGCTGGTCTTGGAGCAGAGCGAGATCTTCAGCCTGGATATGCTCCTCAACAATGCGCGCGAGAAGAAGCATGAACGCATGCGCGAAGGTGTGTCGAGCAGACGAAACATGCCGGAGGTCTATAACAACCTGCACGGGCATTTCAGCGATCGACCTCCGACCACGTCGATGAACGCATACGAGCGACGCTTCCTCCGAGCAGCATAAGGCATAAGGCTAAGGCATAAGGCCAGAGCGGACCTCCGCTCTGGCCTATATGACCCACTCTGCCTATACTTGCTCGGCGTGCGCCGTGTCAATCGTCTAATGGTCGGGAGGTCAAAATGGTCGAAGGACATGCAACTCGTAGATTCGATGGATTCATTGGCATGGAATCGTGGGAACGACGAGAGCAGACAGTGCCAGAAGCGCTTAAATACTTCTACGACGTCCGACCCTTCGCCCACATGCTCGAAGACCGGAGGATTTCAACGTTCGTTGAAGGCATGATCGCCGACGGGAATGCCCCTCCTACCGCCTATAACTATGGAACCATGTGTCTGCTCGCCGTCTACCTTCCAGACCGAGTCCTGGAAGTGCTTGATCCGGATCACGTGCCTGAGGACAATTGGTGGGATTGGAGTAACAGTCGGGAGGAGGCTCGCTTAAAAATTCTTGATGCTCGCATGGATCGGGATGCAATCTGGCAAGTCTTGACGGAATTCTGCATGCAGCATAGAGCCGATTTCATCGAGCGAGACATATCCGAGCTCCGATCCGCGATCGACAAGATGTTGACGGATCCCCAGTATCTCTCAGTAGCCACCGCGATCCTGAAAACTAATCACCGAGAGCGACTTGAGAATGCGCGTCTGCGTGGAAGGGAAGACGTCAGAATAGGAATTCCTTCAATCGACGCAGCTGATATACCAGGCGAAATGTTTAACACGCGGTCGCGGGACGCGATCTCTCTCGACTTATACCAAAAAGCGGTGAGGTACGCCGATTACGCCGACGCTCGTGTCCAGGAAGAGTTCTCCAAGCTTTCCTTCCAAGGCGTACTCGCGACACGAGGAACGAGCGGGTTGATCATCACCGTCGCTGCTTGCTTAGGCATCTTTATCCTTCTTGCATTCGAAGTAATTCCATCTGCATTTGCCGCGGATTCGTCATCGGCAGTTGGCTCGAAAACTCCATTCGTACCACCCCTCGGTCTGCCATTATCGGTCTGGGTCGTCATGGTGGCCGGCTTCTACCTTCTACTTGTCGTCATGGTCGTCGTTTCGATTCACGCAGGCTATTTCGCGGAAAAGAAAAATATCAAAGCCGCTGCTTTCGCCGACGGTTTTGGTAAGTTAGCTCTAGGAATCTTCTTGGGGAAAATCTCCGGCATCTAACTCCGGGCATAAGTGCCAGAGCGGAGCGATCCGCTATGGCCTCTGTGACGTTTGACGTTATCGGTCGAAGATGAGTCCGCTCGCGCCGCGCGGCGTCCTCCGCCGATCGAGCCGAATCGCCTCGCGGACCGTTGTGACACTGAGCAGGCACCGCGCCCTCGGCGCGCGATACCGCGCTCTCGAACCGTCTCGACTGCGCGCGACCATGACATCGCGCCAAACGACGCGTTGAGTCGATTGCGATCGCTCCACTAGCCGGCGCGCTGATTGGGGTATTCGTCCTTTTGATGCGAAATCTGGCGGTAGCAGAGTGCCGAGCCGCCTGCAGTAAAGCTTTGCGATTACCCTTGTTGCTACAGTTTTAGTCCTTTGCAAGTCGTTGATCATGCTGGCACTTTAGTTTCGGGCCGCCAGATTTCGCACCAAAAGGACGATGACCCCGAACTGCACTTTAAACATCAAGCCTTTGATGATGGAGATTACGTGAGCGCCCTCCGCGCGGGCCATGCGGCCGCTCAAACCATCGCTCCCCGCAACACGAAAATGCTATGGCACGACGCGCCGCGCCAGGTCGCGTTTAAAACTGGCGCGCTCCTCGAGACGTACGAGATCGAGCGTATTTAATTTCGTACCGAGATCGATCAGAGCGCGAATCGGGCCTTTGCCTCGTGGCGCGAGGCATTCGAGATGACCGAAGATCATGACCGCTTCGCGCGCGCGCGAAAGCGCGACGTTGAGCCGATGGCGATCCAACAGAAATTCGACTCGTCCGCGATGGCGCGTCATCAGCAGGATCACGACATCGGCTTCGCCGCCTTGCACGGCATCGACCGTCGTCACATCGACCCCGAAGGTGTATTTATCCGCCTGCACTTGTTCCGCGACCGCGCGACGCTGAGCCTCGTACGGGCAAATGACGAGCACGCGCCGCACGGTGTCCGCGTTGCGGATGCTTAGCCGCTCGAGGAGCGCAAATAGAGCACGACGCTCCGTGGCGTTCTCCTGCGAGCGTTCGCTCTCCTGGCTTCGATATGCGCGGACCGCAGAAAAGTCGACAAAGACGTTTCGCCGCGACGACAATGACCAGTTACCTTCTCGGCGGCTCGACTCCAGCTGGCCCTCGTAAAATAGGTCGCTCACCAACGCGCCGATATCCTCGTGCATGCGATGCTGTATCGTCAGCATGCCCTTGTGACTCTTCGGCAGTTGCTCGAAGAGATCCTGGAAGACATTGCGCTTGAGCAATTCCTCGACTTCGGACATCGGCAAGCGATAGCCGATCGAATTGTCCAGTGCTTGGGTCGTGACGGTCGGCGGGAGCTGGTTGTGATCGCCCACCATGACGACCCTGCGCGCCACCGCGGCCGGAATCAACAACTCGGCTCCGAACGCCTTGCCCGCTTCATCGATGATGGCGATGTCGAACGTCCGCCCTTCCAGTCCGAAATCACGTCGCGTCATGCCCGTGCAAGTCGCGGCATGTATGAAGCGCGATTTCATGAGCCATCGCGTGGCCGCCGCGCGGCCTTGCTTCGACTTGAGCGTGCGCGCCCAGCGTTGCTCGGCGGGGCCGGGCTCGACGCCCGAGCAATTCGCCGGGTCGAGCGATGCGAGGATCCGCTCGTGCCAGATCGGCTCCATGCCGCTGCCCGCGATGCGTTCCTCGCTTGCATACCGCACGGCGAATTCACTGAGCCGTCCGTCGGCCATGAGCAGATCGCCGAGCAGCTTGTTCACGGCGACATGCGTGGGCGCCGCGATCAGCACCGTAGGCCAGGTGTTTTCCTTCCCCGCGGGAAATAGCGAGCGGAGCCACTTCACGAGCGTGGTGGTTTTCCCGGTGCCAGGCGGGCCCCACACCGCGACGACGTCGGCGTCGGATCGCAACAGACGGTCGATCTCATCGCGTCCGAAGTTGCCGTTCTCGACAATATCGCCCGGCAGGCCGAGCAGGCTTTCGTGCACACGAGACGATGCGAAGCGGCCCGCGATGGCGCGCTCCAGCGACTTCGCGAGCGTCTGCTGCTGCGACCCCTCGCCGGCGAGCGTGAGATGGTTGATGTCGAACGGGGCGATGTCCCGCGCGCTGGCTTCTTCGGGTGCGGCGAGTTCGAGCCGGCAGACGCCCGCACGCCTGTCGATCCACGTGCCTCGTTTCACGACCCATTCACTGTGCGGACCGATCGCGCGCAAGCGCTGAACGGGTCCACGCAGGGCGTCGTCCAGCCAAGCGGGCACGGTGTCTTCCGTCACCGCGCCCACGACGATCCGCCCGACGCGCTCGGTCTTGCCCACCAGGAATCGAACGCTGCCGTTGACGCGCAAATGCTCTTGCTGATCCTGATAGATCAACGAGAGCTTGCGCAGACGCAAAGCAGCGCGACGCTGCGAAAGGTGCAGCTTCTGCGCTTCGAGTTCGCCGTGCAGCGCCGTCACGAACGGCTCGAACAGCGACCGGTCAGCGGCCTGTTCATCTTCGCTGCCGGGCGCGAGCACGCTGAGTTCCAACTTGATCCTGAGCGCGAGAGCGGGCTGCGGATCGTCTCGCGTGACGCGTTCGAGTACGAACGCTTGTTGCGTCGCATCGGGGAAGGCGTGCAGCGTGACCCGGCCCATCGTGAAGCCGAGCCCTCCCGACGCTGTGACATGGACGCGCCACGGCGTATTTGCGAGCTCAGGCGCGAAAATGTCGTCGCACGCCTCGACGAGCTCATGCAGGCGCTCCTCGCTCGCGGATAACAGCAGCGGCGACCAGTACTTCTGACTGCCGTCCACGCGGGGATGCTTGCGCACGCGCAAGGGACGCTCAGCGCCCGCGCGCAGGACGTCAGCGAAGGTCCAGATCTCCGGGAAAACTTCGACCTCGGACTCCAGGTTGAACTCATCGCCGCGCTTGGGCAGCAGCAACGGGACGCCTTCAAAGTCCAGGTGCACACCTTCAGCTCCGCGCCCCATGACTTTCGCGCACAGCGGCGTCGCGCCATCGTCAAGGTTGGATTCCCACAGCGCGGCGCTCACGGTCGATATCGTGGCCGTGCGCCTGACGTGATCCACGGCGGTGATCGCCGCGCGTCCATCGAGCACCCGGGTCCAGTCCTTCACCGTGAGGCGGTAACCGTGCAACGCGGGCGGCGGCGTTGGTGTATCGAACTGGACGATGCCGCCCAGCCGGGGGAAATCGTTGGGCAAGTGAAGCGCGGACACTGCGGGAACATCGCCATCGACATCGCGAAGCAATGCCGCGAGATGCTCTCGAAAGTCCCTCAGGTACCCGCGCTCCGCGTCGATCCGGCTCGTTGCGATATCGAGTTCCAGGAAGACGCGCCGGAACGTGGCACTCTCCCGGCTTCCGAAGCGTTTCTTCTGCACGGCCTTGGCGTTCGAGACACAAGCGCTCAGATCGGTCGCGATGCGGTCGCGCATCGTCAGCTCCAGTTCGGCCAGCGCGTTGAGGCGCTGCAGATACGGCGCGAACAGCTTGCGCCGTGCCGCCGCGTCTGCCGCGCGGATGCGCGCGAGTTCCGCTTCCAGCGCCGAGATCTCGGCCCGGACCTGCTCGGTCTGACGACCGTTCCACCAACTGACGACCGACGCCGTCAAGGTGACGCCGGCTGTGAGCAGAAGAAAGATCATCGCTATGCCTTCAGCTTGACGATCTGTTCCGAAAGCGTCAGCAGATATTGGCGTTGCCTGGCCCTCTCTTCCGGCGCGATATCGGGGGCCGACGCTTCTTTCATGACTTCGTCGAACAACCGCAGGAGAGCGTCACGCGTCTTGTTCAGCGAATCCAGTTGTTTGTTCGCCAGGTCACTGTTCTTCGTGACGGCGGACAGCTCGATTCTCGCTTTCTCGACTTCGGCCTCCGACTGTTTCACGCGGCTCGCCCATTCGACGCGCGTCTTCTCAAGCCGCTTGTGCTCGGCAAACACGTCGATCAGTGCCTTGACTGCGGACAGACCCTCGGTCAAAGCGCCGAGCCTGGCCGATTCGATCTTCGCATGCGCGTCGATACCCGCTTTCCTCAGGCGCAGCATCTCGGTCTGCAAGGCTTCGGAAGGGGCTTCGCCGTTCGCCGGAAGCACGCCGGCGGGCAGTTTCAACTTGTTGTATGTCAACGTTGTTCTCCAGTTTGTCGGCACTCGACATCGTCTTGGTAAATGGCAATGGCGTGACGGAACTGCTGATTCGCGGCATCCAGTTCGTCGAGTTTTCGGTCGAACGCTTCGATATCGGGCAAATCGGCCGAACGGATCGCGTTCAGTTCGCTCCACGCCGTCGACACTGCGGCGGAGCACGTGAGCACCAACTCGCCAATACGCTTCTGCACTTCGATCCGCGAGTCGAGTTCGGCTCGCGCGTTGTCGATTTGCGTTTTCAGCGCTTCGCGTTCGAGCCGGAGTCGCTCTGCTTCGTGCGGAATCAACTCGCGCAGCCCGTCGCGATGCGCCTGCGCTTCGCGCAGCGTCAGATAAGACTGGACCGCTTCGGCTACGCTGGCTGCGGCTTCGATGACCATCAGGACCGGGTTCGCTTTCGCCGCGGCGCGGCTCAGCCCCTTTTTGAGACCGTATCTGGTCGCCATGCGGCCGGCCGTCGCCATGAAGGTCAACGCATGACGCGGCGGATGAAATGGCTTGCTCATGTTTTTACCCGGCACCAGCGGCGTTCATATCGGGACGGGGGACGCGGCTTCGTGCCCAGACCGTCCGGCGAAAAGGCGGGCATCTCAGGAAAATCCGCCCCCTTCATTTCGCGAATGACGGCTTGCGACTCGGCGCGCGGCGTCCAGTACAGCCCGGTCACGGGATCGAAGTAGTAATCGGCGGCGGGCGTATCGGCTTGCGTGGACGGAATTCGGACACGTACCACGAGCAGATCCTTGCATCGATCACTGAGATCGACAGGCCGGAACGGCGCTTCGCCGAGTGCGTCGAATGCGAACCATAGGCCTGCCAGCACCCAGTGCTCCGGCACGCGCAGATAAACGACCTTGCGTGGATGCAGTCCGTCCTTGCGAACGAAGACCCGCACGCGGCTGTCTTGCAGCAGGCTCGACACGATAGCCCGATTGTCTGCATCAGCGACGAGATTGACCAACGGTTCGGGAACCGCCTCGTCGGTCGCGGCCATGAACATGTCTTCGACCTTGGTGTGCGCGGGCGGTCGTGGCCACGCGTGCGGATACTCGCCGTGTCGATCAGACTGATCGGCGGCGACAAATTGACTGTGCTGCGGCGCCGCGCTGGCGAAGAGGCCGCGCAGGCGCGCTTCGTTCAATTGCCGGGTCGACTCGATGACGTCGATGAGGCTCTTACCTTTGCGCGTCGGCGCACCCTCGCGTGCGAGCGCCTCGTCTTCGAGCGCCTGCAGAATGCCCTGCAGAGCCAGCCCGTTGAAACCGGTGACACGCGCAATCTCCTCGGGTCGAGCGCCAAGCGCAAGCTCGGTGAGCACGTGCATGACGACCGTGTCGCAGATGCGGGGCTTGCGGGCCTCGGCCCAAAGCCTGAATGGCACAGCGCTGAATGGCATCTCCACCAAGGGCGATTCGGGTCGGGCGACACACGCCTTGATGCTGACGATCAGCCGCGCCTTGCGCGCCGCCTTGATGTTCAGCCAATTGTCGGGCGCCTCGATGCGCAGAACTCGCGCACTGAGTTCTTCTCCAAACCGCACGCATCGTGAGGGATGGTCGATCCACGACCACGACAGTTCGTGCAGAGGCGCTTTGGCGGGCACGCCGTCGCAGTCCAGGACGACCTCCTTGTCCTGTATGTCCACGACCCGGCAGGCATGATCGGATCCCGGTTCGAATTCACGGAGGCGCGCGCGAACTTCGGCCTCTCTGACGGCCGACAAACTGGCGATCCATTCGCCCGGTTTCCTGCTGCTCGGTTCCTTCAGCACGAAGCGAACGTAGCTTCCCTCGCTCACGAATTCCGTTGCACGCTCGACGAAGACATCCGCGAGCTCGCTCAGAAACACCGTCGCGACGACCTCGCCGCTTCGCACCTTTACGAACTTGTCGTCCACGTAGTCGACGACGCCAGAGCAAACGACGCCCGCCTCGATTGTGCGTGCCGGCTCTTTCGTGCGCGCGGTGCGCTGCCATGCCGACGAGCCAGACGAAGACGTCTGCGCCGTCCGTGTTCCGCTTCCCAAACCCAGAAAATCAAACAGGCTTTCCCACAGTCCCATCGATCCTTTTTCCTTCGGCTAGCCGGCGAATACGTATCATTCTTTCCATCAACGGCAAATTCGCGCCAGACTTAAGCATCTTTTTCATTCTCTGAAGGAAAAGCATGCGATCTTGCTCGGAGCCAGATTTTCAATCCTTGCGACGTGCGTTGCGAACTGGAACATTCCGAGTTGGAACGCTCCCGATATCGACGCCGGCCAGACTGCCGGAGCTTTGTCCTCCTTCACGGCGCAAGAGCCGTAGAGTTTGGCCAGCACGAGTTTGGCATCGAGAACCACCTTACGATCCAGAACGTACACGAAAATCTGACGTGGCGGCGCGAGGACACACTGATACTGGCGTGCAAACATTTCTCGCGAGGCTGGAGTCCCAAGCGTGAATTTTCCCCGTACGTTGAGCGCATGAGGCCCATCTGGGTGTCCACGGTTGGACAGGAATGGGACCCGCCGGGGACGTTCGAGCCCGTTCTTCCCGCCTCCTCGGCCTTTTCGGGGTGGTCGTCCCTATCGCGCAGGGAATGGCGGTTAGCTCGGGAAAGCGGCGAAAGATCAAGGGTTTGCGATTGCTCTAGTTACGCGAAATCCCGAGAGCGTCAAAGCCGTCCTGTAGGCGACTCAGCACCCTCGAACCGCCATCCTTCCCCATGGACAGTACGTATACCCCTCTAGGCCTTCGACATCCACGGACGACCGCATTGGAACCTTTGACACCACCGCATGGACTACGAGGCTTCGCGCACCTGATCGAGTCGTTGACGCAGAAGCATCAGGATCCTGCCGGCGGCCACGCCGTACCGAATTCAAGTGATTCGCTTGGTACGAAGCATCCTCTGGCCTCGCAAGTGCTCGAGCAGGCAGAGCAACGCGACCGGCAACATCGCTGCGCGTGTTTGTGTTTCCGTCCGACAGAAAATCTCCAGCGGCAACGCGGAAGTAAAGCCGGTGACGCGAACCGACGCGGTCATCGATGCTGCACTTTCCGTGTTGCCATGTAGGCGTCAAGCAGGCCCGTATGCAGTCGGCTGAGTTCTTCGCGCAAGGTCACCAATTCATGTTGGTCGCCTTCATGTTCGCGACGCAAAATCTCCCCGAGCAACGCCGTGGCACGCGACGCCGGCAAATCTCGCTGCACGCGCGCCTCGCCCAGCCGGCTTGCGAGCGCTGGTTTGACGACTAGTAGCCAAGCTGGGAACCATGCGTAATCCTCGACTTCGCCTGTGCCGGAAAAATCAGCATCGAAGCGCCGACGCAGCGCATCCAGGGAAGCGTCCCGAAGCCCAGCAACCAATGCGGCGAACTGTGAGGGTGCCAGCCACGCCAACTCTGCAAACAGTGGCCACGCCGCATCGAGGCCGGCCGCTCGACAGCGCGCTTCGGTCATCCAGGCGAGGGGGGACGGGATGCGCCACCACGATTCGATCGTGTTGACGGCGTCAGTGGCCGCCGCCCAGCCTCCTGCGCGAAGCCATAGCGGCGCGGCGTGACTTTCGGTGTGGATCGAGCGAAACGCCAGCGGTGCAGCGCGCTCGGCGAGGGAGCGCCAGCAAGATGTCGACCACGCATGAAGGTCCTGTGCGGGCAACACCTGTTGGGCCGCAGGCATCACCTCATCCTCGAGGTGTCGACGTACTGAGGCCAGTTCCGCGTGGTCGGTCAGCGGAAGGCTTGACTCGTTCTCGAGTTCGCAAACAAGCACCGCCATCGCAGGCAGCGCACTGTCGCCAGGGTATTCATCGGCGAGATGCGTCAGCGAGGCTCGCGCTTCCACCGCATCGCGACGGTGCAATTGCTCCACGACGTCATTGCGCAGTACCACGTCGCGGCTGTCGGCAAATATATCGAGTTGTTGCATGCTTTGCTGCATCGTCGTTGCGCTCAGGAGTGTCGTCGATGAAGAGCGATCAGGCCAATTCATTTCAACGCGTCGAGGAAGCGCTCGCCGGTGACGACGGTCCTTTCATGAATCACCTGGTACCGGGTGTGCCTCACAACAAGTAGCCTACGGACGCGCATCCAGCATCGTGCCTCGACAGCGGCGAGCGCCGCATCGACATGCGTACAGGCGCTTGAGCGCCGCCGTTCGGCGCCCTTCGACATCAAGCGCGTAGTCGATGAAGATCTCTGCGCCCTCCTCGATCTTGCGCGTCGCGCGGATGAAGATCCGGTCGCCCTCCTGCTCGGCTTCACAGTTGGGCGCGCAACTATGGTTGATCCACCGCGCGGAGTTGCCGCCTCGCGCGCCATCGATCATGCGTCCGTCGTCGAGGTTGAAGAAGAAGGTGTGTCCGTCTTCAGCGGCGGACCGCTCATATCGGCGCTGTGCTTCTTTCGCCGAGATGATTTCGCCTTTGTATTCGAGGATCGGGTCACCCACGGAAATCGTTGTAGCGGCGAAGACACCACGACCATGAATCGGCGAATTGCGGACTGCGATGCGGCGCATGGTTCAAACTCTGGCGTGAAGGAGACAAAAATCTGCGCTTGTGTACCGGCAGGCATAATCCCATCATCGCACGTCAGCCTGTCACGAAATGTCTGCTCCGCCTCGTCGCACAAAACTCAAACGCAAGCCCGCACGCGGCACCCTGGTGCGCTATGAAGACCGGATCGCGGAAGTCCTGGGGGAAGCGCGCGGGCAACGCGTCATGATTCGCTCCATTCACCCGGACGGACAGGAGCGCCGCACCGCGGTGAAATGGGTGAACCTCTTACCGCTCGAGACTCAGCTTTTCTGACCCAGCGTGACGTCTCCAACGGACGACGACGGCCAGCTGGACGCCCGCAACCGTCGCGCGTCACCCGGCTGTCGCTGCGCTCACGCCTGGTTGACGGCGTCTTTGAAGCTCTTTCCGGCAGTGAACTTCACCGTCTTGGCTGCTGCGATCTCAATCGTCTCACCGGTCTGCGGATTCCGACCGGTCCGCGCGGCGCGTTCGCCGGTCCCGAACGATCCAAAGCCAATCAGCTGAACGGTGTCGCCCGCAGCCACCGTCTTCGAAATCGTCTCAAACACTGCATTGATCGCCTCTTCCGCGGCGGTCTTGCTCGTCCCCGACTGCGACGCAACCGCGTCGATCAATTCCTGCTTGTTCATTGGCGTCTCATCCTCTCTATTGAAAACGAACACGATCTTACCGAACCGCTACGAACACACAGAACCACCGCTGCTACGAGGCGGCATCGGTCGCATCGAGGTCGAAGAGATCCGAGGTCGTGCTGTGTGCTGCGAGCAACTCGGGAAAATCACCCTTGCGAACCTTGGCCAGCGTGTCTGGCGACAGCCAGGTCTCTTCCATCGCTGCTATGCCTTCTTCGATCATCCGCTGCAGAAAGAACGATTGCTTGCGCCCCGTGGCCTCGGCCAGCACACGCAACCGCTGTTCGATAACAGGGTCGATGCGCACCGCCACGACCCTTAACTTGTTCTCTGCTGATCTTCTCACCTGTTCACTCCTTTTGACCGTCGGCGCAACTGCGGCACCCACCGCCCGTGGATTGCGCCGCTTGCCGGCGCCACCCCGGTCATTATCTAGGTGCGAGCTTTCGCTCTCGTCGTTTTGCCAACGGTCGCCTTTCGGGCTGTTCGCCTGACTGGCGGACTGGGTTCTGCCGGTGGCACGCGGCGCGCCGGGGGGCGTGTCGTTCCGCGCGGCAACTTCAACTGCGCTTGAAGTGACTTGTGGGCCGCTTCGAGCGCGGCGAGCTTGCCTTGCAGCACCCCGGTTTGATGGCGGGCATCGCCCTGCTGCTCCTGCAGCGCCTCGACGGTGCGACGATGTTCAGCCTCTCGCTTGTCGGCGCGTTTGCCTGCCTCGGCCAATTCCTTCTGAGCCTTGGCCACCGCGCTGCGTTCCCGATCGATCTCCAACAACGCGCGCTTTTCCGACGCGCGTAAGCGCTCCTCGGCACGGCTGGCCGTCTCCCGAAGTTTTTCGAGATCGCGCGAGAAGGTGTGACGGACCTTCTCCAGTTCTCGCTCGCGCGCGACCGCCTCTTCACCCAGACGCTTGATCTCCGCCTCAAGCGCCTTGCGCGTGGCGGCCTCCTCGGCCTGCTGCCGCTCCAGTTCGCGGATCTCGACCTGCGCCGCCAGCAACGCCGCGGTGCGCTGCTCGAGCGCCGTTTCGGTCCGCCCGAGCTCGTCGCGCGCTGCCACCAGTTTCTGTTCGGACTCGGCGCGCTGCGCTTCGACTTCGTCGCGCAGTGCGGTCAGCTCGGCGTGCGCGAACGTCGTCGCCCGCGTCCAGAGCGTCGCGATCAACTCGCCCGCTGCCTCGCTCAGATCCGTCGGCAAGTCGGGATGTTCGATGCGAACGCGGCTCTTTTCGCGCAACTCCGCCCAGAACTCGCTCAACACCGACGCCGGGGTGCTCATGGTGCCGCGGCGTACCAGGTTGTAGAGGCGGTTCGCGGTCGGCGCGACGCCGAAGCGGAAGAACAGCAATCCGCAGACCTCGCGATAGAGCTCGCGCGTCTTGGGAAATTCGACCTTGAGGCGCTCGATGTCGGCCGCGAGGCGGACTTCGTCGGAGAGAACGTCGGACATGGGCGCAAAGGAGCAGAGAACCCCAACATAATACAACGTATTTCGTACCAAATCTAACGAGACCAGGGCGCCTATTTGACATTAATCCTATAATGTCGATTATGATCGCCGAAATGGCGAAATCTGAATGAGGTGTTCTTGAAGCGCGCCCTGCCCCCGTCCGCCCCAACCGCGCTGCAGCCTGCACCGCTGGAAACGCTCGTGATTCCGTCCGAGTTGGATGGCAGCGCAGGGCTGAACCGGGCTGTGACGGGTCGCGCGCAGATCGCCGCGGACAACGATCTCAATGCGATCCGCGCGTGGCTCTCGCGCTTCGTCGATACGAAGACCACCTTCGAGAACTATCGCAAGGAAGCAGAGCGGCTCCTGCTCTGGTCCGTCGTCATGCTCGGCAAACCGCTCTCCTCGCTGACGCACGAGGACTGCCTGCGCTATCAGCAGTTCCTGGCCGATCCGCAACCGGCCGCGACGTGGGTCGCCGGCGGTGGCCGCAAACACGCGCGCAGCGATGCGCGCTGGCGTCCGTTCTATGGCCCCCTGTCGCCCGCCAGTCAACGTCAGGCCGTGGTAATCCTGAATGCGCTGTTCTCGTGGCTGGTCCAGGCCGGCTATCTGGCGGGCAATCCTCTCTCGCTTTCACGACAGCGCGCCAAACACGCGGCGCCACGCATCACCCGTTATCTGGAGCCGAGCATCTGGCAGGAGGTCAAGGACACAATTGCTGCCATGCCGCGGGACACCGATCGAGCAACGGCCCATGCGGTCCGGGTACGATGGCTTTTCACCCTACTCTATCTGGGTGGACTGCGCATCGCGGAGGTCGGCGCCAACACGATGGGCCAGTTCTTCGTCCGGCGCGATGCGGATGGCGCAGTTCGATGGTGGCTGACCGTGCATGGCAAAGGGGGCAAGGAACGGCTGGTGCCGGCCACCCAGGAAATGATGACGGAACTCTCGCGGTACCGACAGCACCTCGGGCTGAGTGCGCTGCCCTCGCCGAATGAGGATACGCCGCTGGTCCTGCCAATTGGCGCGACGGCAGCGAACGGTGGCACGCAGACGTGTGCGCCTTTGACCCGCGCCGCGCTGCATGCGATCGTCAAGGATGTTTTTGCCAAGGCCGCCGCTCGACTTCGTGAGCGCGATGAAGCGTCGGCGGCTCGTGCCGACCTGCTGGAAAAAGCCTCGGCTCACTGGCTCCGGCACAGCGCGGGTTCGCATATGGCCGATCGACAGGTCGATTTGCGCATGGTCCGCGATACCCTTGGACATGCATCGCTGACAACCACGAGCTTATACCTGCACATCGACGACGACCGACGCCATCAAGAGACGGACGAAAAGCACCGCATCGACTGGTAGCTTAAGTCTAGTGCTTCTCAAACCAGGGGCACATCAACTCCTGTGTTTCCAGCTTTAACCTCAATAACAGCAGAATTGATCATGAAAGTGCTTGTCCCGGAACCTCGGATCTCGGCCGATCGACGCTTCGTCGCGTTTGATTTGATATGGAAAGGCGAGACCGTGTCTTGCACCGTCTTGCGTATCGCTCTTGAGGCGTATTTCTGGCTTCCGCCTAACGCCAACGAAGCGCGGATGCTCAAGGTTTTCAACGATGGATTTAGCCGAATCCATGGAGTTGCGCAACGAAAACTGAGGGCACATCCATCGGCCACCATTGAACTCAACATCGCGGACTTTGACAAGCGGTAGAAACGTTAACACCTTTCGTCGATCCTCCGTCCCCCTTGCAAACACTGGGTTGGCGGAGCTATTAGTGAGCATTGGAGGGGTAGACGATTAGTTGCGTTCGAGGTCTACTCAACACTTCCCATGAATGCAGTCGGTCCGCTAAACAGTCGGAGCCTGAATTGCCTCGGCTCGCGTGCCAATGGAATAGTTGCCGATAACGATGGAGAGAGATCAGTTCGCGTCTGGCCGCCTCACCAACACATCGCGAAACTTCGGCTTACGCTTCTCGAGAAACGCCCGCACGCCTTCCTTCGACTCATCAGTGTCGTAGTACATCGCGAGCGCCTGCATGCCTTGCCCCGCGATGCCGCGGATCGAATCGCTGTCCGCATTGAACGAGCGCTTGGCGATGGCAAGCGCCGTCGGGCTCATGGCAACGATTTCCTGACACCACCGCTCGACCTCGGCGTCCAACTGCTCGTGCGCCACGACCGCATTGACGAGCCCCATGTTCAGGGCTTCGACCGCGGTGTATCGACGGCAGAGAAACCAGATCTCCCTCGCGCGCTTCTCGCCAACCACACGGGCAAGCAGCGCAGTCCCGAATCCCGGATCGACGGAACCGACCTTGGGACCGACCTGACCGAGTTGCGCCGTGTCGGACGCGATCGCCAGATCACAGCACGTGACCAGCACATTGCCGCCGCCGATCGCAAAGCCGTTCACACGCGCGATGACGGGCTTCGGGCAATCGCGGATCGCACCCTGCAATTCTTCAACCGGTAGGCCGATCACGCCGCGTCCATCGTAGCCGCCATCGTGCGCCGACTGGTCGCCGCCGGTGCAGAACGCCTTGTCACCGGCGCCGGTCAGCACGACCACGCCGACCGCCTTGTCCCACGACGCCGCATTGATAGCGTGGATGAGTTCATCGCAGGTCCGGCCGCGAAACGCGTTGTACTTTTCAGGGCGGTTGATGGTGATGCGCGCGACGCCGTCTCGCAAGTCGTAGAGGATGTCAGTGTATTCGTTCATCGTGATGTCTATTGAGTGAAATCAGGAAATGATCAGCCCGCCATCGACGGGAAGAATGTGGCCCGTGGTCGAGCGCGATTCGTCGGATGCGAGAAACAGCGCCGTCGATGCCACGTCTTCCGGCGCAATCATCCCGAAGAGCTGGTTCCGCGCCGAGATACCCGTCACGCCATCCACTTTCATCATCGCGACCACTCGGTCGGTCGACGTGGCCCCGGGCGCGATCGCGTTGACGCGCACGCGGTCCTTCGCGAACTCGACCGCCATCGAACGCGTGAGCGCGCTCACCGCGCCCTTGGCGGCGGTGTACGCGTCCTTGCCATGCGTGCCGAGGAACGCAAATATCGAGCTCATGTTGATGACCGAGCCGCCGCCGCTCCTGATGATTTCGGGAATACCATGACGGCAGCAGAGCCACGTGCCGTAGAGATCGATCCTAATACGTGCCCAGAATTCGTCCTCGGGCGCTTCGGTCACGGCGGCATCGCGCGCGGAAGAGCCGCCCGCGTTGTTGTGCAGGATGTGCAGGCCACCGAACGTGCGCACAACCTCGCCGACCGCCGACGCGACCTGCTCCGCATCGGTGACATCGGCTTCGATGAAAAGGGCACGCGCGCCCGCAGCTTCGATGCGCTGCGCGGTCTCGCGTCCCTGTTGAACATCGCGATCGATGAACCCGACGCGTGCGCCTTCGCGCGCGAAGGCCAGCGCCGTGGCGCGGCCGATGCCCGCCGCACCGCCGGTGATAAGGGCTACTTTTCCATCGAGTCGGGGCATGTCGAGTCTCCCTGATTGCGTTGATTGAAAGCCGTCAGACGAGGCGCGTCGTGTAGTACACGACGATCACGAAAAACACGGCCAGTGTCTTGATCAGCGTGACGGCGAAGATGTCGCGATAGGACTGCCGGTGCGTGAGTCCAGTCACGGCCAGCGACGTGATGACCGCGCCGTTGTGAGGCAGCGTGTCCATGCCGCCGCTTGCCATTGCGACCACGCGATGCAGCACTTCCATCGGGATGTGCCCGGCCTGCGCGTTCTTAATCAGCTGATCGGATATCGCAGCGAGCGCGATGCTCATTCCGCCCGACGCCGAGCCCGTGATGCCCGCCAGCGTGCTGACCGACACCGCCGCATTCACGAGCGGATTCGGGATGACCTTGAGCGCATCGCTGATCACGACGAAACCCGGCAGCGCCGCGATCACGCCGCCGAAACCGTATTCCGATGCGGTATTCATCGCGGCCAGCAACGCGCCAGCCGCCGCGGTCCTCGAGCCATCCGCGAAACCGGCTGCCACGCGGCGAAACGCCGTGACGATCACGAGCGTTATACCGAGCAGCAGCGCTGCCTCGACCGCCCAGATCGCCGTGACCGTCTTGATCGGCGTCGTAAGCGGGGCGTGCACGCCAGGCAGGAGCTCCGGCGGCACGGTGTAGGAAGCGCCGTACCAGAGCGGAATCCACTTCGTGAAGACGAAGTTCGCCACACCGACGAGCACGAGCGGAAGGATCGCCAGCATCGGATTCGGCAGCGCACTGGTGTCGGCCCGTTCAGGTTCGTTGACGAGCACGCTGCCGTAACCCTCGCCCTTGGCCATCGCGCTGCGGCGGCGCCATTCGAGATACGCGAGCCCGATCGCGACCATGAACACGGAGCCGCCCACACCGAGCCACGGCGCGGCCCAGCCGGTCGTCTTGAAGAACGTCGTCGGGATGATGTTCTGGATCTGCGGCGTGCCCGGAAGCGAGTCCATCGTGAACGAGAAGGAACCGAGCGCAATGGCGCCGGGCATCAGCCGCTTGGGGATATCGCTCTGCCGGTAGAGCTCCGCCGCGAACGGATACACCGCGAACACGACGACGAACACAGACACGCCTCCGTACGTGAGCAACGCGCAAACCGCGACGATCACAACGTTGGCGCGCGAACACCCGATATGGCGAATCGCAGCCGCCACGATGGACGCGGCGAAGCCCGACATCCCGATCACTTTGCCGAACAGTGCGCCGAGCAGAAAAACCGGGAAATAGAGCTTCACGAAGCCGACCATCTTCTCCATGAAAATGCCGGAGAACACCGGCGCTACGGAGGCGGGCTCGGTGAGCAGCACGGCCGCGAGCGCGGCGATCGGCGCGAACAGAATCACGCTGTAACCGCGATAGGCGGCGAACATCAAAAATGCCAGTGCTGCCACGACGATAAACAAGCTCATACATTCGTCTCCAATCCTAAATATTTATTATTTATTTGCTGCCGGCGCCACCTACGCCTTGCCGGTCACCGCATGTGCCTTAGCGAACGCCTCCGTGACGCATCCATTGATCCATTGCCGATCTGCCGTGTGCGTCGACATAACGTGAGACTTCATCGAGAAGACCGAGATCGAGCTTGCCCGACGCGGCCATATCCCTGGCGAGATGCAGATCCTTGCTCACGACCTTCACCAGTGCGCCGAACGCTTGCTCGGATCGCGCCCACGCGCCGTATTGACGACGGGCTTCCGCAGCATCGACAGTGAGGAAGTTTCGTCCCGTGCTGACATTGACGATCGGCGCGATCTGCTCGAACTTCACGCCGTGTCGCTCGGCGAGATCGATGGCTTCGGCGGTCAGGAACATGGTCGCGATACAGAGCATGTTGTTCACCACCTTGACCACTTCGGCCGATCCCAGCTCGCCGCATCGAAACAGGTTCTGCCCCATCGCGTGCATGACCGGCATGACGGCGTCGATGTCCGGGGACGCGCCGCCCAGCATGATCGTCAGCGTGCCGTCTTCCGCCTTGACGATGCCGCCGCTGATCGGCGCATCGATCAGACGCGCGCCAGCCGCGCTCAACTGAGGCGCGATGGCTTGCAACGTACCCGGCAAGGTCGTGCTCATCACGCAGACGACCGGCGCACGGCCTTCGTCGACGCCATGCACGAGGCCGTCGGCGCCGATCGTCACGTCGTTGATCTGCGCATCGTTGCCGACCAGGACGACGATGACATCGGCCGCTCCGCAGTCTCGTGCCGACATCGTGACGCGTGCGCCTTGCGCCTCGAACGACGCGAGCACCGCCGGATTGCGGTCGCAAACTGTGAGTTCGAATCCTGCTTGCATAACGCGACGGGCCATCGGCGCGCCCATGCTTCCGACGCCGATGAATGCAACAGTTCTGATTTCCATGAATTCGGTTCCTCGATGGGGCGAGATGTATCTCGTGTCACCGAGGACAGAAATCTCGCTGATTAATTTGCAGTTGAGAGCGCCTGATGTGCCTCGGTTCAAGCGAATTATCCGCGTCGGACGCGACTAGAGAAACGCAATGCGCGCAAGGTGGGTGTGCATTTATGCACGAGTACATCTCGTGATCGGGGGTTGTCGATACCTGATGCGTCGCGCCTGAACCCAGGAGATTGTGCATTTCCGCACGCCAAGCTTGCGCGGATGCCGGTTGCCACGCGCTCGTCAACGAAGCCAGAATCTCGAAAAAAATCCCGCAAGAAATGCGAACCACGTTGGACCGGTGCATCGCGTCCAGAGACGATCTCATCAGACAGAGAGCTAGGAATCCGCGCGGCAGACAGAATTTGAGCTGCCGGTACTGACGCCACATCGTGCGGGCGTCAACGCCGATTGCGGTTTGGCCCGCCATTGCGCGCAAAAGTGGCTTTCCCGGCGGCGAAATCAGGGCAATGTTGTCCCCTTCGGGACTTACGCAGGCGTCATTTTCGACATTCTGCGTAGGTTCAGCGCCGCGCAGACGAGTTTCCATTCGGCCTGTGCCTTGGCCAGTCCACGCATGCTGAATTGTCGAAATCCGAGAACGCTCTTTACCCAGGCATTCGGCGGTTCGGACAGCCATTTGCGCTTTCGATAGGCCGCCTGAGTTTGCGCACAAGTAAACTTGTCGGCCATCGCGGCGCATAGCGGGCGCTTCCGGGCATCGACCTTCACCTCTTTCTTGCCCTCGCGTCCGGGCGCCACGATCAACTCGGCGGGGTGCTCGCGCAATTGTTCGAACGTCGCCTCCGAGCGGTAGCCCGCATCGGCAAGGACTTGCTTGGGGGCGGCCCCGGCGTCGCGCGCTACCGCCGCCAGAACGATCGGCAATTGGCCGCTGTCGGCAGCACAGTTACCCAGTTCGGCC
>NZ_FCOX02000041.1 GCF_900044055.2 Caballeronia calidae
TCTTCAACATCAACCACTCCAGTTTGGATCACACGTTTTACCCCAAATCTGTGTCCAAAAAAACCGGAGGCGCCGCACCGGCAGCGTCGAGCCTACCGTAATGTCGTAGGTTTTGTCTTCGCGCAAGACGATGTCGACAATCCGCGCTCGTGCGCTCATGTTGTTATCAATGGCTAGTCGCGTCACATCTGCCAGTTGGTGCATGACTTCCGTCGGGAACCCTTTGACCGAGCGAAGCCGAATGCGATGCTTGCCAAGCGTGCGCCAATCAGTGTCGAATTCCATGACGTCCTCCTTGTGGTCCAAGTGCGCGGATAGTATGGGCCCCAGAGTTGGTTTTCAAGACCCAAAAATTTGATGGAGTGAGCCCTTGAAATGCCTCACCCAACTCCTATATTTCGCGTTGCACGGCAGTCGCGCACATGCTGCGTGCTTCAACTTAATTTGTCGCGGGCACGAAGGCCTGCTGAAGTGCAGCAGCCCGTCATGCCGCGAGAGGAGAGCGAAAATGAGTGATGCTTTCATTGGACCCGACCTCGTCAGTGAACTGGACCGTCTGCAGCGGCAGATGTCCGGCCTGTTCGGCGGGTTTCCCACAAGCCTTCGTTCGACACGAGCCGGGACGTTCCCACAAATTAACATCGGGTCGACTGAGAATACGGTCGAAATCGTTGCTTTCGCACCAGGGCTGGACGTGAGCAAAGTGGACGTGTCCGTCGACAAGGGCCTACTCACGATTGCGGGTGAACGAACGACCGGCCATGCACAACCGCAGGAGGGTGCGCGACAGTATGCCCAGGAGCGCTTCTCTGGGTCCTTCCGGCGGGTTATCGAACTCCCTCAACAAGCCGACCCGGACAACGTCCAGGCAAGGTATATCGACGGATGTCTCCTCATTTCAGTCGGTAAGCGGGAGACGTCCAAGCCACGTTCGATTACTGTTCAATGAGGTGACGTTATGAGCGACAACACACAAATCACCGAACGCGACCAGGGCGGCGTTGCTCGTCGAGACGCCGCGGACGCACGCCGGCGCCAAACATTGACGCCCGCAGTTGACATTGTCGAAGACGGCCACGGGGTCACCCTGTGGGCAGACCTGCCAGGCGTCTCGAGAGACAAGCTTGAAGTGAAGGTTCACGACGGCAGCCTGACCATCGATGCTGAGTCAGTAGTCCCGGTGTCGGCGAACCTGCAGCTTGTCCACACCGAAGTGCGGGCGCCTTATTTCTCTCGCACCTTCACGGTCAGCGAGGACTTTGATACGTCGAAAGTCGAAGCATCGTTAAAGGACGGCGTACTGATGTTGACGATTCCCCGACGCGAAGAAGCGAAGCCGCGACGGATTGAGGTGGCGGCAGGCTAGTTGATAGGCGTGCGGCGGCGAGGCGAGCGCTTTGCCGCCAGCGCCAATCGGAACAACAGTTGTCGGACGGGCGCGCATCCGTTCCTATGGGACAGTAACCTGCTTGAGGAAGTAGGCGGCCTCGCTCCTATCGATTTGCGGAAGTAGAACATGCGGCTTGTCTAGAACAACCGTATCTTCATCCGGTCTCGACATGCATCTCTGCAGATGGCGAAGACGATTGAGGTGCATGGTCTCGGTGTTTTGACATCGCTGGGACAACAATTTTGAGAAATGCGCGCGAACTCAGCTCGCGCTTGCCGCTATTTAACCCGTGCTGACAGAGGTGCAATCACGGCTTGCAGCATTTGAACCTCCTCGATACGTACCTCGAGCCGTGGGGATTTTTGGCGGCTGAAGCAACGGTTGTTTCACCTGTCCGTCCTCGTCGAGTCACGGAATCAGCCGAAAATCAGACAGGGGCCGAGACCCCTGCGAGAGTGCTGTCGATAGTCATAAGTGTGCGGTGGACGGCATTCGCGCGTGACGACCGCCTTCCATAATCATGCTTTCATGAGCAGGCCGCCAATGGGGAGCGCGATGGTGACCGACCGAGGGAACTGGACGCAACGTCGAGTCCAAGTCATGGAGCGGGTACTCATTGTCGACGACTACCGGGGGGCAGCCGTCGCCACCGCTGAATGTCTATCTTTAGAGGGGCTTCGAACAAGAGTGGCGGGAGGTTGCGCCGAAGCCCTTGAAATCATTCGGTACTGGTCGCCGGACGTGGTGTTGCTTGACCTGATGATGCCGCAGCGAGACGGCTTCGCGACTGCGCGTGCCATCCGCGCAAATCCTAATTCGACTACGACGTTCATTTGCGCGTACACATCGAAAGACGGTGAGTTCGTCGCGCGAAGCCGCGAAGGGGTGTTCTTCGACGGATATTTCAGAAAGGGCGCGTCGCCCGACCGCCTTCTATCATTCCTGCGCTGTTTATGCGTATCTCATGAACTTCAATGAGTGACAGTCGCCCATGGCGACCCAGCATGCAGTCGCTTCCTCTAGTGTCCACCCCTCCTTCCCTTGACTACGCCCAGGAGCCGGCTGGAAGGTAGATGGCGCGCCCTACGAGCGTTGGGCGCTGTCACCGGCGACGGTTCGAAGGTCGGCATCAATCGGTAGCTTCAGTGATGCGCATACAGTGGCAAGAAAGGGTCCTTCGAGCGCGGAGAGCCCTGGCTCCACGGTCTGGACGCGCCGACTGTCGCGATGGCCGATGGGCACACCGGAACTTCGGTGCGAGGAGTCGAAAGACTGAGCATCTTTGTAAAGTCGTCGGCCGCGCGAACCCGCGCCGTTAGGTCGAGCAGCCCATTAAGTCCAAGCAGCTTGTCCGTTGTCTTTAGAATCGATGTGTGGTCGTATAGCGAATGGTCGATAGTACCGGCCGGAACGAAGGGAGAAACCACGATAGCGGGGACCCGTACTCCCAGCCTGTCGAACGAGAAGTTATGAGTCTTCAGGCGGGCGTTCTCGGCTGAGCCGGGCGGTACGGCCATGGGAGGTGTCACATGGTCGAAGAAGCCGCGGTTTTCGCCGATTGTTACGGGACTGTCGGTCGACCTGACTGGTTCGTTTCGGTCAGCCCTTCTTTTGGGAGCCGCAATCTGCTTGATTGGGTGCATCAACATGCTTTTCACGGTCAACAAAATTGTAGATGAAGAGGCAATCGAAGACGCATTGAAGAAGCGTGCATTGCGTTGATTTGGCTTTGTGCGCCTGTTCGCAACCGTGCGCGATACCGCCGGGGACAGCGAGAAGCGATGTTACCGAAACTGGAAATGGTAATCCTATGAATAAGCAACAGTGGTACAAGCAGCAGCTTCGCATTTAACAGACCGTCCTGCGTGAAGTGGACTTGGTTGGATACGATAGTGAGAAGGTCGTCGACTATCTGATGTCGGTCGATGCTAACTGTCTGGTAATAAACGCCGGCGGCATCATCGACCTATTTCCCAATCCTCTTGAGTTGAGTAATCCGAGTAGGTTTTTGGGAGGTCAGGATATTCTGCGGGAACTTTGCGACGCTTGTCGGGCGAAAGGGATTCGGGTGATAGCGCGCGTTGACTTTCGCGGGGTGGAGCGGCGCGTCTTCGAGCAAAGGCCAGACGTGTTTTCTGTCGATGCAAATGGGTTCCCGCGGATATCCCGCTACCTCGGCGAACCGCTCCCTGAGACGCTGTACACGCCGTGCTATCTGAGTTGGTACCGGAACGAGCATGCGTTTGAATTCGCCAGACACCTTATTCGTGAATATGGGGTGGATGGGATTTGGGAAAATGCCTCGGTCCATGAGGGAATTTGTTACTGCAAGAGATGCGAGGCGGCTTATAAAAGTGAGGTCGGAGAGGGGCTGCCTCGCGGTGGCGTGTTCGCGGAGGCAGGATATGACGGGTATCGCGCCTGGAAAGCGAGGAAGTTGCAGGAGCATCTGGAGAACTTCCGGAGAGAAATCAAAGCTTTTGGCGACGACAAGGCGTTTTGTGCGGAAATCTTCGGTCTGTTCTATGACCTCTACGATTTCGCGGGCCACGACCTCTATAACATCAAAGAGGCGATGGACTTCCTCGTTACGCCTTTATTTGTCGCTAACGATGAGCCGCTCAGCGCGCCGACCATTCTCACTAAATTCTTGAAAGCATTGGACGCAGACAAGACGCCTGTGGTGCTGTTTGGGCATCTGGGAACGGACAATCAGCTTCGGTACGTATCGAACTCGCCCAGTGAACTGAAGATTTGGATGTGGCAAGCAATCGGTTCAGGCGCATCGCTCTGGGATGTCATCTTCAACGGGCAACATGCCGCTGCGACCTACGACCGGCGCAATGAGGCCCTCGTCGCCGAGGTCTTCCGAACGATGAAAAAGTTCGAGCACCAGCTTCACAATCGGCGTCCGGTCGCGCCTGTTGGCATCTTCTTTTCGCAAAAGACCAACCTGAAGCGCAGAAGGCCGAACCGCGATGAAGACCACTATCTTACGAACATTTTAGGTCTTGACCAGGTTCTTACCGATTCGCACATCCAATACGACTTCGTGTTGGACTTGAACCTTTCTGCTGAAGCCATTCGTGGAAAAGAGTTGCTAATTCTTCCCAATGCAGAGTTCATCTCAGATGCGGAAGCCGACATTATCCGGGAGTTCGTCAGAAATGGCGGAAAAGTGATTGCGACCGGAGCAACGTCACTTGGTGATGAAAGCGGGGCTCGGCGCGAGAATTTCGCACTGAGCGACGTCCTTGGCTGTGACTACGCAGGAACTTCCGTAGACGCGTCCAAGTGGGGATATCAACGAATCAAAGAGTCAGCTCATCGGGTCTTCAGCGGAATGGAGAAGACCGAACTTGCCGCGAACTGGGGACAGTCTGTATTAGTCCGTGAGCGTTCTCACGACGGCAGCAAGGCTCTCGCGACGTTCGTCCCTCCCATCTATCCGCAGCCTCCCGAGAAATCATGGCTAACGTCCATGGATACGCCATATGCGACTATCTTGGAGAACCAATTCGGCAACGGGCGAGCAGTCTATTTCGCCACCGAAATAGATAGAAACATCTGGCATCACGGGCACCTCGACTTCTCGACGCTGCTCGGAAACGCGGTTTCATACATGCTCTCAGACGAGCATGTGCTAGAGACCAATGCCCCGCCGAGCGTGCAGATGACGCTTACCGAGGTGACTGGCGAGGCACCAGGCGGATTTATCCTACACATGGTCAATCTTACGTCTACGCCGCGCAGGCCGGTTGCAAACATCATTCCGGTCCGGGATTTCTCCGTGACGCTGAAGCTTCCGGCTAAGGAGTTTGTTTCTTGCGACGCGCTTATCGGAAATAAGGAAGACGTTAATGTGTCGGCGCACGAGGTCACGTCTGATGGCGACCTTTGCGTGAGGTTGTCGATTGGTCAAATCGATGACGTACTGAGTCTCCACTTAGTAACCCAATAGTATTCAGCCTTCCGCGCAGCTCGGTCATCACCAGAGGAAGACCGGACTGCCGCGGTGCAAGCGGAACGTCACGAGCATTTCACTCCATACACATGGACCGGCTCATATGCCGTTAGGTATCCGAAAAATATACGGCAACATTGAGGAGATAAGCCATGAAGAAGTCAACGAAGCTTAAGATGCTTAGTGTAAGCGTTGGAGCACTGTCAATCGGGTCCGTCCAGGCGCAAAGCAGCGTCACCCTCTACGGCGCACTAGACGCCGGCTTTACCTACACATCGAATGTGAAAGGCTCGTCACTGTTTGCATTGACAAGCAGCAACGAGGCGGGGAGTCGGTGGGGCCTCACCGGGACCGAGGACTTAGGTGGGGACCTCAAAGCCATCTTCACGATGGAGGGGGGATTCAGTACGACCACCGGGGCAGTCGGGACTAATGGAACGCTATTCGGGAGGCAAGCGTTCGTGGGTCTATCCAGCAATCAATACGGTACCGCGACGCTTGGTCGTCAGTACGGCGCGTCCTACACAGCAATTACGCAGATACTCGCCTTGCCAGCAGGGGGAACCTGGGCGGCCGCTGGTGGTGGGTATGGCACGCACGCTTCTGACGCCGATAACCTGAATAGCGCGAACCGTATCAATAACGCAATCAAATACCGAAGCCCCAATTGGGGTGGAGTGACCGTCGTTGGTCTTTACAGCTTTGGGGGAAAGGCCGGTGATTTCACTCAGAATAGTATTTATGACGTTGGCGTGGCCTACGATAACGGGACGTTCAGATTTGGAGCAGGGTACTTTTTTGCGAAGAATCCGAATTTCTCGTTCTGGGGTGATAAGGCTAATGACAGTCCCAGCGGGAACAACATGCCGAACGTGATTATCTCCGGCTATGCATCGGCAGGCTCGGAGCAAATCATTGCGGCAGGCGCGGGGTACACGCTTGGCAGCGCCATCTTTGGAGTTATCTACAGTAACGTACGCTTCAATAACCTAGGGTCCATCGCCGGCGTAACCACTGGTTCCGCGGCGGGCTATCGCGGTTCTGCAACGCTCAATACGGGAGAGGTCAACGTGAAGTACCAGTTAACTCCCGCGCTTCTTCTTGGCCTCGCCTACAGCTACACAAAGGACAGCGGTGCTGGTGAATCGGGTGGGGCTACCTATCAGTCAGTGGACGCAGGGGCGCTCTATTCCTTGTCGAAAACAACGTCGCTTTACGCGATGGGTGTTTATCAGCGGGCAAGCGGTACGAACTCGCTTGGACAGAAGGCGGTTGGAGCCATATTTGGTAGCGCCGGCCCGTCGTCAAACAATCACCAACTGCTTCTGACTACCGGCCTGCTACACAAGTTTTGAAGGGCTGCAACTTGAAGTGTGATGCGGATGCGTGCTCGACTACGGTCTGAGCACGTTCAGGCAGGGACAGTGCCGACGTCACTGCGCCTTGTTGAACCGCGTGGCTCCCTATAGTATCCGACCCGCGTTCGCAAATAAACGTGCCCGGTCGGACGTTGTAGCAAGGAAGACAGAGATTTGACTTCCGCCACAGTGGAGGGAGTGCGGAGCACGGTACGCTCTTCAATCGGAAATGTTTGCGCCTGCTGAGGCGAAGACTTCTGCTAAAGAACCGCGCGTCAATCGCGGACCACGGAACATACGGTGCGGCGGACCCGCCTTGAAAAAGCAGTGTTCCAGGTAAAAAAGAGCGTCTCGCGGGAGGAGTATCGCGGGACGCTCAAAGCGCTCGCGCGCCACCTGAGTCCTACCAACTAATAGCACGTTCTAGAATTAGCTACGCCATCTCTGAAAGCTGTCAGCTCTCCGCGTCGGGCTGTTTCGATGGGTCCGCTTGAACGAACGCATCCAATTCCATTGCATTGCCGGCAATCCGCGTGATTGTGGGATATCGCTCAAGTGATATCTGGAACCGGCGAGCATTCCAGACTTGTGGGACGAGGCAGATATCCGCAATCGTAGGCGAGTCGCCATACACGAATAGGCCAACACGCCGGTCTGCTTCAAGCTTTTTTTCCAGTGACGTAATCCCAATGTCAATCCAATGGCGGTACCACGCGGTCTTTTGGTCGTCCGTGATACCGATAGTCTGGCTCAGGTACTGCAAGACTCGAAGATTGTTGATTGGATGCACATCACATGCCAATTGAAAAGCGACTGAGCGGACATATGCCCGGTCTATCGCTTCGGAAGGCAGAAGCGCAGGAGACGGATGCAGTTCTTCGAGGTATTCGAGAATGGCTAGCGACTGGGTTAGCGTGTGCGCGCCATCCTCCAGCGTCGGAACAAGCCCCTCCGGATTGACGTCCCGGTACACCTCAGAGTGCTGTTGACCTCCTCCGCGGAGGAGGTGCACGGCGGCGTACTCGTATGGTAGACCCTTCAGGGCGAGTGCAATGCGGACCCGGTACGATGCCGAGCTTCGAAAGTAGCTGTAAAGCTTCACTGGTCGTCCTCCGACGAACCGAGCTCGAGCGCGGGCGTTATGACACCGGCGCACGGACCGAATCCGACCTTGTAGCCATCGCCTTGACACCATCCCCGCAAAACGATTTCGTCACCATCCTCGAGGAAGCTTCTGACCTCGCCATTCGCGAACTTGATAGGTGACTGTCCGTTCCACGTCAATTCGAGCAGACTACCGAACGTGCCGGTGCCGTCACCGTCGGAATTGGTTGGTCCGCTGATAGTGCCAGAGCCCATCAGGTCTCCGACCCGTACATCGCAGCCCGAGGACGTGTGATGAGCGAGTTGCTGAGCCATCGACCAATACATGTACTTGAAGTTCGTCCGGGCGATGGTCTTGCCTGAGGGCGCGAAACGAGGTCGCAGTTCGACTTCGAGTTCAAGGTCGACGCCACCGTTTTGTGCGCCTCGCAGATACGCCAAGGGACGCGGGTCCTGACAAGGTTGTTCGACCCTGAAAGGCGTGAGCGCGTCCATGGTCACGACCCACGGAGAAATCGTCGTCGCGAAGCCCTTCGAGTTAAACGGACCAAGAGGTTGATATTCCCATTGCTGAATATCCCGAGCGCTCCAGTCGTTTAGCAGCACCATGCCGAAAATGTGCGAATCCCCGGCCGCAGCGGCCACAGGTGTACCGAGTTTGCTGCCTACACCGACGAAAAACCCTGTCTCTAGCTCGATGTCAAGCCTTCGCGACGGCCCGTACGTAGGACGGTCGGACTCGGGCGTCTTCCGTTGCCCATTCGGTCGTCGGACCGGCGTTCCACTCACGACGACCGAGGACGCACGCCCGTTGTAACCAATCGGAATCTCGAGCCAGTTGGGCATGAGAGCGTTCTTCGGGTCACGGAACATCGAGCCAACGTTTGTGGCATGTTCGCGCGACGAATAAAAGTCCGTATACCCAGGGATGTCGAAAGGCAAATGCATAGTTGCCTCCGACTGGCGCACGAGAGCGCGTTCCCGAAGCTGGGCGTCATCGCGCAGTTGTGCATTGTCGGAGGACAGGAGCGCGGAAAGCTGAAGGCGAAGACTAGACCAGACCGACTGCCCGAGCGAAACGAAATCGTTGAGCCTTCCTTGTCGGAAGACGCTCCTCGGATTCCCGTCCTCGTCCACCAACGAATAGGGCACGGTGATGAGTCGAGCGCGCTCGAGCGCGGCGAGGTCGAGAATCCAGTCGCCGATAGCGACTCCGACTCGCGCCGATGCGGTCGAGTCGCTGAAAACGCCGAACGGAAGGTTCTGAATGGGAAAATCACTTCCTTCGACGTTTGCCGACTGTACCCAACTTCTCAGGGACGGGCGATTTGTTTGCGCCAGAATGTCGGCGTGGCTTATAGAAGAGCTCATGACTGGCTTCCGGGATTGAAATTGTTCGTCAACCCCTGCCAGCATTCGAAGTATTCGTTCTGCAACTGGGACGTTTCAAGGGCGAACTGGGTCGGCTTAATCAGCGTGCGGGTCTCAAACATGAATGCCATGGTCGAATCGACTTTGACTGGCTTCGACGTGTCGGACGTGGAGGCCTTGTCGAAAGTGCCGGCGTCGGGCCCATGGCCAGACATGCAGTTATGCAAGCTCGCCCCGCCGGGAAGGAATCCTTCCGCTTTTGCGTCGTACTCGCCGTGAATCAGCCCCATGAATTCGCTTGCAACATTGCGATGAAACCACGGCGGGCGGAAAGTATCCTCGCCCGCAAGCCAGCGCGGCGGGAAGATGACGAAGTCGATGGTGTCCACGCCCGGAGTGTCGCTCGGGGATTGCAAGACGAGGAAGATGGACGGGTCCGGGTGGTCGAAGCTGATGGACCCAATCGTGTTGAAACGACGGAGGTCGTACTTATAAGGCGCGAAATTCCCGTGCCAGGCGACAACGTCGAGCGGCGAATGGCCAATATCTGAGCGCCACAGGTTGCCGTTCATCTTGGCCACCAACTCGAATTTCCCTTCGCGAACTTCGTACGCCGCGAGCGGTGTGAGAAAGTCACGGGGATTCGCGAGCCCGTTTGACCCAATGGGGCCAAGGTCGGGAAGCTGGAGAAGGGCGCCGAAGTTCTCGCAGACGTATCCGCGTGCTTCGCCGTCGGGCAATTCGACGCGGAACCTCGTACCGCGCGGAATTACCGCAATCTCCTGCGGCTCGATGTCAAGCAATCCGAGTTCCGTGGCAATGCTAAGGCGACCGGCTTGAGGAACAATCAGCAACTCCCCATCTGCACTATAGAAGAAGCGGTTCACCATCGGCTGGTTAGCCGCGTACAGATGAATGGCACACCCGCTCATAGATTCGGCCGAACCGTTGCCCGCCATCGTGACGAGCCCGTCGACGAAGTCCGTCGGCTGCGTAGGAATCGGCAGCGGGTCCCAGCGCAGTTGATTCGGCGGAGTCGGAGGAACCTTCGAGAAGTCGCCTACAAGCCTGCTGTTCTCTAGCAGCGTGAACGGCTTATGGACAGCGGCGGGGCGCACGCGGTACAGCCAAGAGCGTCGATTGTGGGAACGCGGTGCCGTAAATGCGGTGCCAGACAATTGCTCGGCGTAAAGGCCATAAGGTGCGCGCTGGGGGGAGTTGCGTCCAACGGGGAGCGCGCCAGGGATGGCCTCGGTCGCAAATTCGCTTGCGAATCCAGATTGGTAGCCTGCTGGGTGGGCGGAGTGCGCTGAATCCGATGGTGCTCGCTTTAGTTGAGCGTTGCGCGAAGCGGTTGCCGACTGAATCGGCTCGAATTGTGATGCTTCTTGAGTCGGCTGGTCCACATGGGGCTCCGAAGAATTTCGCTGGCCGTGGCGCCGGTCGCCCGACGCGACCAGCGAAGCAGAGGGATTTAGCCCTCCAACGTTTCCCACATCTCTTTATCGCGCTGTGCCGTCCAGATGCGCGGGTCCGGGTACTGCGTGGCTTCGTCGTGTGCACGCGTCACGTCAAACGGCATGCAATGGTCGAAGATGACCCAATCGCCGAATTTCGGTTTGAGCTCCGCGTAAGTGTCTTTGTAGATTGCGTTCAGGTCTTTGCCCTCGCTCGCACCGGCCTTGACCTTGCCGTAGAGCTCGCTGACGAACGCGCGGGTGCCCGCCAGGCCGTCGGCCACTTCCTGCGGCGTCTTGAGCGCGGCGCCACGTCCCGGCACGAGTTTTTCAGGCTTCAGTGCGGCAATCGCATCCAACGTTGCGGGCCAGTCCTGGAAGTACGCATCGCCGGCGTAGGGCGTCGCACCATATTCAACGAGGTCACCGGAAAGCAGCGTCTTCTCTTGCGGAAGCCACACGACGGTATCGCCCTTCGTGTGACCCCGACCGAGTTGCAGAATCTGGACCTCGAGCTTGCCCATCCAGAGGGTCATTTTCTTCTGGAAGGTGAGTGTGGGCCACGTCAAGCCCGGAACCGACTCTACTGCATTGAAGAGGCGCGGGAAGCGTTCAATCTCGCTCTTCATGTCCTGTTCGCCGCGTTCGACAATCAGGTCGTAGGTATCCTGGCTGGCGATGATTTGCTCAGCGTTGTAGGCGGACGCGCCGAGCACGCGAACCGCGTGATAGTGCGTCAGCAACACGTATTTGATGGGCTTATCGGTCACCTCACGAATGCGGCGTATCACGTCTTGGGCCATCACTGGGGTTGCTTGTGTGTCGGCCACGAGCACCGCATCGTCGCCGATGATGATGCCCGTATTGGGGTCTCCCTCGGCAGTGTAAGCATAAGCATGCTCAGAAAGCTGCTCGAACGTAACTTTCTTCTCCTCTACATCCGCGTGCGAAGCGAATTTCTTCTCTGACATGGTCCAGCCTCAATTTGGAAAGTTGATGGGGAATCTGCGCGTGCCTAGAGTCCGCTGCAGCCGTTGGTTGAATTATACATAGACGAACATAGTCGTATATAGACAATTTCCCCAATGCTTCGCATACATCGCACGAACGCTATAACGACCTTGCGGTCGAGGTCTAAGAAATTATACCTATGCAATTAAAATTGCAAACAGCAAAAAACAGCGTACCATTCTCCTGTGCGGCGTCACGGGGGCGCCAAGTCATGGTTGAAGACTGACGCGTCCTGTCGATGCGTCTTCTTGGGAGAGAGGCAATGCCTGTGGAAAAGGATTACGAGTGCGACGTGCTGGTCATCGGGTCGGGCGCGTCGGGGATGTCGGCAGCGGTGACGGCTGCCTCGAAGGGACTGAAGGTGCTTGTTGTAGAGAAGGAGCCGAAATTTGGAGGCTCGACCGCGCGGTCCGGCGGTTGGCTTTGGATTCCGAACACCTACCTGGCGACTCAGCAGGGCATCTACGAGCCGGAGGGAAGCGCAAAGACCTACCTTGCTCACGAAGCAGGCGACAGTTTCGATGCGGAGCGCGTGGACGCTTTCCTGAAACACGGCCCAGAGGCGGTCGAGCACTTCACCACGAAAACAGCCGTTCGTTTCGACATGCCGCTGGTTTTCCCGGACTACCACGCCGAAGCCCCCGGCGGGCGGCAGGGCGGTCGCTCAATGGTCACGCGACCATTCGACGGACGCGAACTTGGGGAACACATCAAGGACTTGGCTCCAGCCCTGCCTGAATTGACGGTGTTCGGGATGATGCTAGGCTCGGGAAAGGAAATCGTGCATTTCATGCGCGTCACGAAATCACTTAAGTCGGCGTGGTATGTCACGAAACGACTCTCGAAGCATTTCCTGGACGTCATGAAGCATGGCCGAGGCATGACGCTGACCAACGGCAACGCGTTGTCCGGTCGCCTTGCGAAGTCGTTGTTCGACCTCAATGTCCCGCTCTGGCTCAACACCAAGGCGAGCTCGCTGACATTCGAACGCGGCAGAGTTACGGGAGCGATTCTCAGTCGAGAAGGCAGGCCCGTGCATGTGATTGCGAGGCGAGCGGTCGTGTTGGCATCTGGCGGTTTTCCGTACGACATCGAGCGACGCAAGCAGATGTTCGCGCACGCGCCCACTGGCCAGGAGCATTTCTCGCCGTCTCCGACCGGCAACACTGGGGACGGATTGCGGCTCGCTGAATCAGTTGGAGGCGAGGTCAGCACGACGCTTCCCAATGCCGCCGCGTGGGTACCGGTGTCGTTGCTCAAACGCAAAGACGGGACGACCGGCATCATGCCGCACTTCATCGACCGGGCAAAACCCGGCGTGATTGCGGTGCTCAAGAATGGCCGGCGCTTTACAAACGAAGGCAATTCGTATCACGATTTCGTGCAAGCCTTGGTGGCCGCTACGGAGCCGGGAGCAGAGATTTCGGCGCACCTCATCTGTGACCACAAGACCTTGCGCACATATGGCTTGGGCAGCGCAGCACCGTTCCCAATGCCTATCGGGCGCTATCTGCGCACGGGTTATCTTGTTCGAGCTAGGTCAATCGATGAATTGGCAAGAAGCATTGGCGTAGATGTCGATGGCCTGCGTCGGACTGTCGATGGTTTCAACGACGAGGCTAGACTCGGCCGTGACCCACAGTTCGGAAAGGGAAGCCTCGCATACAACCGCTATCAAGGTGACGCACTCCATGGTCCGAATCCATGTGTCGCTCCGATTGAGCGCGGCCCGTTCTATGCACTGAAGGTGCGTATCGGCGACATTGGCACGTTCGCGGGCCTGAAAACGGACGCCAGTTGCCGCGTGCTCTCGAAGGACGCAGCGCCGATTGCTGGCCTTTACGCGGTCGGCAACGACGCGTGCAGCATTATGGGCGGCAACTACCCGGGGGCGGGCATCACGCTGGGACCGGCGCTTACGTTCGGCTACATCGCCGGAACAGCGATTGCCGACAGTAGCGCTGGCGAATTCCCCGGAGCGGGTTCTTCGCCGGTGGGAACGCTGGCGTTCCAGCGCTAGAATCAGACCTCGCTGCCTTGCGTCGCCGAATAGCCGAGTCTGTAAGACAAATCGGAAGCGGTTTGACGCAAGGTCAGTGCGAGTTCGCCATCCCACCGCGTATCGAACGTCCCGGCCGGACCGACAAGCGTGATTGCAAGAGCAATAGTCCCATTGAACATGAAGACGGGGGCCGCAATCGCGTTCACACCGGGCAGCGGATGACCCGACGTTCGCGTCATCCCTTCTTCGCGAATCTTCTCGTACTGACGGAAGAGCTCCTGTTTGTCTGCACTTTTAAGGTTGAGGGCGCCGCTCAGCCGAATCCCCTCGTCTTCCAATGCCTTGTGAACCAGCGGCTCCGGCATGTAAGCGCCAAAGAGTCGGCCCGTCGCTGTATTGACGAGTGACATAATGGTTCCAACTCGCAGGGTAAGATGGAGCGGATACGAGGGGTCTTCCTGCCGAACCACCACCGGTCCGTTTGGTCCCCAAGTAGTGAGGAACACGCTCTGACCCGTCTTTGAAGCAAGCGCCAAGACGTCCTGCTCCGCTTCTCTGAGGGGATTTAGACGTTGCAGTCCGTAGAGGCCAAGTCGCAGAGCGAGGGCGCCGGGCGCGTAGTCGCCCGACGGCTCTACCCGGTGCACCAGTTGGAGCTTGATAAGACTCACGAGGTAGGGAAACAGCTTGGCGGGGGGCATGCCCGTAACCTGCGCAATCTCTTTGAGCGCCATCGGCGAATCCGAGTGAGTCAGCGCAAGCAGAATTTCGCTGCCGACTTCGACAGACTGGATTCCTCGTTGGGCCTTTTCGGTGCTATCGGTGTCCATGCGTGTTCTTCCAGCAGTTTGCCGCTCAGAAAAGGCTTCCTCGTCGTGTTCGAGGAGCCGGTAAAATCCCCATACTACCCATAAAGCTCGTGCAGCAGAGGATTGCATGGTAACGAAGCAGCGTACAAAAGAAAATCCGGAAAGTCACGATTCAAGTGTCCGGAAGGAGCAACGCGGCATCCAGAGTATGGAAGTTGGCGGTCGCTTCCTTCAGTATCTTGCAGACGCAGGTGAGCCCGTCACGCTTGCAGAGCTCAGTGCGCGCAGCGGCATCCCAACTAACCAGGTCTTCACGTATATGGTCAGCCTTCTGCGGACCGGTCTTGTGAAGAGGGACCCTGTTACGTCACGCTTCGAACCTGGACCACTCTCCTTGCGCATGGGATTGCACGCACTGCGGATGGTCCCGGCCGTTCGCAATGCCATGCAGCCATCCATCGACCTTGCGACCAAAGTGGAGCAGAGCGTGCTTCTCGCTGCTTGGGGCGACCGGGGACCTACCGTCTTGCAAAGCATCGAGCCAGCCGCGTCGTTGCATGCAGGTATCCACGTCGGCACCGTGATGTCCCTTGCGCATTCGACTACAGGCCGAGTATTCGCGGCTTTCAAAGAGGCACCGCAGCTCGACCAGCTTGTGAAGAACGATATCGGAGCTCAGACTCCTGAGGGCGAACTTCTGAGCGGTACGCAGTTCGAGAACATCCTTGCCGACATCCGAAAGCGAGGTCTCGCTCGCGGCGAGGGGATGCCGATTCCCGGAATCAACAGCATTAGCGCGCCGGTATTTGATGGCAGCGGAGAGATTGTTCTCGTTCTGACGCTGTTCGGCGTTGCAGGGACATTCGACGTCGCTTGGAAGGGCACGCTGGCAACGAGCCTCCTGCAGACGACGAGGCTGCTGACAGAACAGAACGCCAGTTCCAACCCTGCCATTAGTTAGCGCGTTACGGGTCGCTGACTTTTCATCGCACGCCTCCTCCTTGCTCCTTTGAGCACGCTTTTTTCGCATCTCCTGTCCCGTCGCGGTGGCGCTTAACGCGCCTCCGGTGAGCAATTGCCCACTTACCGCCGCGTCAGTGTTATCCCTCATCAGCTCCCGACGTTTCTCTCAACGAAAACTCACCGGCCGCCCGAAGCGGCTTGAAGCATGGGCCTCGACCGTCCAAGGCCCGTGGTTCCCGACGCAGTTCGCTTTCAGGCTGGCGTAAAGAAGCAAACGAATTTGGCGCACCAAGTCGTGAACGTGCTCCGCTGTCCTCCTATAGTCGGCGCAGAGATGTTGATTCGATGCTGGCTCAAAGGACCAGATTCAAAAAGGAGGAGACGATGAAGACGCTTTTTGCATGTTCCGCAGGTGCACTTGTTGGCGTTGTTGTCGCAGCGACGACGTCTGTATCGATGGCAGCTGAGTCGATTTCAGTCCAGAAACAGGCCGACATTACGACGATGTGCGGCAGTAAGCCGATGGTCGTTGGTTTGTCAGATGGCTACGGTGGCAACACGTGGCGGAAGACAGCAATCGCTGAGTTGAAGGATGAGGTCGGTCGCTGCAAGAACCTCAAGCGCTTCATTTATATGAATGCGAACGGGGACCAGCAGAAGGCGAACTCCGACATTAACAGCATGGTCGCACAGGGCGTTAATGTGCTCATTGTCTATCCTGACTTCGGCGCAGCCCAGATTCCAGCAATGCGCGCTGCCACTCGCGCAGGCGTTACCGTCATCCCATACATGGCAGAGCTGCCCGGTGTCCCAGGGAAGGACTACGCGGCGAACGTCAGCGTGGACCTGCTGCGGGTGGGCGGCGCGTGGGCTGATTGGTTTGGCCAAAACCTGAAAAAGGGCAACGTCGTCTTCCTTGGCGGAATCCCCGGCGCCCCGGCCTCGCAGACATTCCTCGAGGGTTTCAAAACGCACCTGTCAAAGTACCCGGAACTGAAGCTGGTGCAGAACGATTTCGTGGTGACGAACTGGAACCCAATCGATGCTCCCAAAGCTGTTGAAGGCGTGATTGCGAAGTACCAGAAAATTGATGGACTCGCTGCCGACTACGGTGTCACTGCGCTTGCCGCTGTCAAAACCTTCCAGCACGCGAACTTGCCGATTCCTGCCATCGCAACGGGTTCCAGCAATAATGAACTGAGCTGTAAGTACGCGTCGATGAAGGAAGCCGGCAAGCCGTTCCCGTACTATTCGCTCGATGGTATGACGACGGTCATTCGATTCGCTGCCCGCCGCGGAGTTGCCACTTACCAAGGAACGACGGATAGCGAGCCCCTCAAGGTCTTCCCTTACACGTACGCAGACAGCGGTGCGGGTATTGCGCCCAAGTGCGACTCTGGCGCTCCGCCCGATGCGGATTTTTCCTCAAGTCTCACCGCCGACAAGCTTAAGGCAGTCTTTACGCAGTAGCGAAAGTCAAATAGACGTTTTCGTTTGCCATAAATAATTACGTAGCAGTACATATTTGTAGATTTTGAAAGGAGAAAACCGTGACTCATGAACTCAGTTTGGAAGAGCGCGTCAAGCGCATGGAAGACGTCGAAGCAATCAAGCAGTTAAAGGCGACATATGCACGCCACCTTGACGATGGCTACAACCCAGAGGGTATTGCTTCTCTGTTCACCGAAGATGGCCTTTGGCTAATCAAAGGCGTTGGTGGCGAAGCGAAAGGAAGAGCGGGCATCAAGCACCATTGCCGGAATCTCAAGGAGGGCATCGCCTGGGGGCAGCACAACATCTCGTCACCGCTAGTCACGCTTAGTGCCGACGGAAAGCGCGCTGACGCGACTTTCTATCTTGTCTGCCTGCTGACAATGGCCTCTTCGCCACAAAAGCCGGAGCAGGAAGCGTTCGTTCTAGCGGGTAAATACAGCGACAAGCTGGTGAAGGTAGGCGAGCAGTGGCTCTTTGAAGAAATTACCGGAACCATCGACCAGTCGTCGCCGTGGACTGAAGGCTGGGTAAAGGCGCCGTTTGTGAAGGAATCGTGGTAAGCGGTCTTCCGAATCAGAGTTGAGCGAGCAGTGCCGTGGGACGAAGTCCTATTCCTCGGCACTGCATCACGCACTACGAGTTCTCGAAATTACGAAGTGAGGTATCGATGAGTAAATTGCTCGAAAGCTACGATATGAATGGAACGCAACTGGCGAACCGCGTTCTCATGGCACCGATGACAAGGTCTCGAGCACGCGACACTGTGCCGGATGCCAGCACCGCACTCTATTATCGCCAACGTGCTGGTGCGGGCCTGATAGTGACTGAAGGCTCCCAGATTTCGGTGGAAGGGACGGGCTACCTCTTCACCCCGGGGATTCATACGCCGGAGCAAATCAAGGGATGGCAGGCTGTGACCAAGGGTGTGCATGAGGAGGGCGGGAAGATTTTTATTCAAATCTGGCACGTCGGCCGAATCTCGCACGTCAGCTTGCAGAAGGATGGAGCTGTTCCGATTTCCTCGGTCGCAGTCCCCGCCAAGGGCTACAGCTGTTACGGATATGATGAACAGGGGCAGCCGGGACCCGTGCCTGTGAGCACGCCTCGGGCGATGACGAAGGAGGACATTGAGCGCGTTACCTCCGACTTCGTCACGGCGGCGAAAAATTCGATGGAAGCCGGGTTTGACGGAATCGAAATTCATGCGGCCAATGGGTACCTCTTCGAACAGTTCATCAGTGCAAGTTGCAACACCCGTACCGATGAATATGGCGGTAGCACTATGAATCGCTTGCGCTTCGTCCTTGACGCGGTGGACGCGATGTCTAAGGCTATCGGGAGCTGTCGGGTCGGCATAAGGTTGGCGCCATACGGTCGACTTCACGGCATGCACAGCTTTGACGATGAGGAGAATACGTGGCTCCTCTTGGCCGAAAAGCTCAGCGAGAGAAACCTTGCGTATGTCCATCTCAGCGACCAAGAGTCGCTGTGCAACATTGACCCAACTGTGGCGGCGATTCCAAAAGATTTTGTCAGGAAGTTCCGCAACGCTTACCAGGGTACGTTGGTAGTTGCGGGTTCGCTGACTCAAGAGACCGCCGAAGAGCTTGTGAAATCCGGAGTCGCCGACTTGGCTGGGTTCGGACGCCCGTTCATTTCGAACCCGGACCTTGTCGAGCGTTTCAGGAACAACTGGCCGCTGACACCGTTTGACCACGCCACCTTCTACGGCGGGGGAGACGAGGGCTATATCGACTACTCCGGCTACGAGCAAACTGCGGAAAGGGCGCTTCAAGAGAATTGAATCAAGATAGTCGTCGGAGTGAAGTCGGATGACGAACTCATCCGACTTTTTTTTCTTCCCTGCGCTGCAGCGTAATCATCTCGTCCGGCCAACTTGGCCGGCAAAGGTACGTGATTCTTTGTACGCGGCCAGTCTAGGTTCGTGCGAACCTGGCGGACTGCTTCATTACCAGGGCTGAAAAGGCGAGTGCGAGCACGAAAAGGCCGCAGCCAGACGTTAGGAAGACTGGTCGAGCTGAGAACCTGTCGATAAACCATGAAGCGCCGAGCACACCAAGCGACTGGCCAAAGAAGAGGCAACAGGAAAAGAGCGACACGGCGGTCCCTCGTGCGGAAGGGGCCATCTGCGTGGCGTGGGTTTGAAGGGTGTTATGCAAGGCGTAGAACCCAAAGCCCGCTAGAGCACAAGCCGGTAAAGCAATCTGCCACGAGTCGAGAAAAGCGAGCGCACCATAGGAGAGAGCGAGGCAAGCGCCTCCGACCCTTGCTAGCGCGCTTTCTCCGAGCCGTTGAACCAGGAAACGCGCCCATCTGCTATAGACAAGCCCGCCAACGCCATAGAGCGCAACAATTCCGCCGGCCTCCGCCATTGGGGTGTTAAACGCGGAGTGTAGAAAGCTCGGGATAAACGAAAGCGCACTGAAGGCAAGTGCTCCCTCAAAGAACGTGACGAGAAGTACCGTACGTGCCCACGGAATCAACAGCACCTCCGCCGCCCGACGACCGAAGCCTTTGTTGGTGCCAGCCTTCGATATGGACCTAGTGCTCCGGTCGACCATCACCAAGCTGCCTGCGACGAGAGAGATTGATGCCAGGAGCGCGAAGGAGACTCGCCAACTGAACGTCTGGGCCAGCAACGCGCCAAGCCATTGACCAGCAATCATGCCGAAGACTGTCGCTCCCAGCAGCTTTGCGAGAACCTCTTGTCGTCGGTCATATGGCACGGTATCGCCAATCCACGCCATCGTCAGCGGCACAATTCCCGCTGCGGCTGCGCCAGAGACTACGCGGGCGGCGACGAGCTGGTGTATCCCAGGAGCGAGGGCGGCTCCCACGTTTCCCAGCGTGCAGGCGAGAGTCGCAAGTGATACGACGAGAACTTTGCCGAAACGGTCCCCTAGCGGCCCGAAGAACAGCTGCATCAGGCCGTAAGCCAGGGCAAACGAAGAGATTGTCTGCGCCGCGCTGCTGATGCTCACCCCAAACTGCGCCTGCAGCGAAGGGAGCAGCGAATCGCACACTCTCATCGTAGCCATGCTGGTGAAACAGCATGTGCCGAGAAGCCAGAGCATCTTTCTTGACAGCCGGTCGTCCATCCGTGCACCTCTCTCGCCCATTTCGAGCTCAATCATCAGGCGAAACGCAGGACAGCCGCCGTGTTCGACCGAAGCGAGCCACCAACAGCGTTATTGTACATTGGCGTATGCATTCGCGTATGTGAAATATAAATTAGGGTGAACCCTCGCTTACCTTAGGCGGTGACGTGGTGTTCTCCGCGCCCGGGCGGGCGCGAATACGCATATTTCTTGGCGCGCAGAGACCATCGAATATGTCGTGCTGAGTCGCGAAGCTCAGCGTCTCCTTTCATATATTGATTGCAAGTCTGATGAAGACGCTTCAATCAGCGACCTGTGACCAAATAAGAGATGAGGAGACGATGAAAAATCTCTGTCTGTATTCCACGCGACTGCTTGCGCTCAGCTTTATTACTGCAGCGGCTTCGATGCCGGCCATGTCTGCCGAATCGGCTTTGGTGACAAACCAGGGCGATATCAGTTCGATGTGCGGCACGAAGCCGATGGTGGTTGGACTGTCGGACGGCTTCGGCGGCGTCACCTGGCGAAAGACAGCCGCAGCAGAATTGAAGGACGAGGTGAGCCGGTGCAAGAACTTCAAGAAGTTCATGTACACGAACGCGAACGGCGACCAGCAAAAAGCGAATTCCGACATCAACAGCATGGTTGCGCAAGGCGTGAACGTGTTGGTTGTCTTCCCTGACTTCGGCGCCGCACAGATTCCCGCAATGCGCGCCGCAACCAAGGCCGGTGTGACCGTCGTTCCTTACCTTGCCAAGATTTCCGGCAATGCAGGTAAGGACTATGCGGCTAACGTCACAGAGGACGTGTACCGAATGGGTCAGGTCTGGGCTGACTGGTACGGCGCGAATCTGAAGAAGGGCAACGTAGTGTTTCTCGGCGGTGCGCCGGGCGCCATGTCATCGCAAATCTTCCTGGATGGCTTCAAAACCCAGTTGGCGAAGTATCCGGACCTGAAGCTGCTCGACAACAATTTCATCGTCACGAACTGGAATCCGGTCGACGCGCAGAAAGCGGTGTCAGGCTTGATTGCAAAGTATCCGAAGATTGACGGCGTCGCGACCGACTACGGCGTGACGGCACTCGCTACCGTGAAGGCGTTCGAACAGGCACACCTGCCGGTCCCTGCGATTGCGACCAACGCGAGCAACAACGAGTTGAACTGCAAGTTCCTCGACATGAAAAAGGCCGGCAAGCCTTTCCCTTATTTCTCGCTCGATGGAACGACCTCGGTTATCCGATTTGCGGGTCGTCGCGGCGTTGCCGACTATCAAGGAACGAAGAATAACGAGCCTCTCGCCGCTTTCCCGGTTCCTTATGCGGATAGCGTGAAGAGCATGGACCCGAAGTGCGACCCGTCAGCACCTCCGGATGCCGACTTCTCGTCGGCGCTCCCCGCCGAAAAGCTCAAAGCCGTCTTTCAGCAGTAGTCCCATTCTAGCAAGGGCGGTGCCGAGACGGCTCTTAAGCCGTGCTTCACCGCCTTCGCTACCTGTCAGTTCGGTTCGGCAACGTTCCGAATGTATGAAACATTGCGAGGTTTCGACCGTTCCAAACGGCGCTCGCGATATGAAAAATTGGAGGCAAGCATGACTGACTACATCATCATCGGCGCGGGCTCTGCCGGCGCTGTTTTGGCACATCGACTGAGCGCCGACTCCAGCGTCAACGTCACCCTGCTCGAAGCGGGCGGCTGGGACAAGAGCCCGTTCATCCACATGCCGGCGGGTTACTTCCGGTTGATGCAGACCGGCCAGCTGGACTGGGGCTATCACACGGTTGCCCAAAAGCACATGAACAACCGCAAGATGTTCATTCCACGTGCTCGCAGCATCGGTGGTTGTACGACCGTCAACGGCATGATTTACACACGCGGCGACCACACCGACTACGACCATTGGCGTGACCTCGGTAACGAGGGCTGGGGCTACGACGATATCCTCCCGTACTTCAAGAAATCGGAAACTTGGTCTGGCGGAGAAACGGAAGTCCACGGCGGAAGTGGTCCTCTGAAAACCAGCCGATTTGGAATTCATAACCCGATTGCGCTCGCCTTCATTGAAGCAGGTAAGCAGGCTGGCTACAAGTACAACGACGATTTGAATGGCGGCAGCCAAGAGGGGTTCGGTCCCTGCGACAGCACGCTCGCCGATGGCGTTCGCTCGAGCGTAGGTCGTTGTTACATCGCACCGATTCGCGACCGCAAGAACCTCACGGTCATCACCGATGCTATTGCCTCTCGAATTCTCTTCGATGGCGACCGCGCCGTAGGTGTGGAGTACCTAGCTGGGAAGAAGTCGAAGAAGGTCTATGCGTCGCAGGAGGTCATCCTCTGCGGTGGCGCTTTCAATTCGCCGCACTTGCTGCAAATTTCCGGGGTTGGCGACCCGGAGCACCTTCAATCGATTGGGGTGCAAGCGGTTCATAAGCTTCCGGGCGTCGGAAAGAACCTCCAGGACCATGTGGGGTGCGGCCTGAAGCAACGAATCACTCAGCCGCTCTCCCTGCTCAAGCACCTCAACATTCTGAACTCAGCATCGGCGGTCGCGAAATACATGGCCACCAAGACGGGCCCGGCTTCATACCATGGCGTGGAAGCTCTGGCTTTCGTGAAAACAAACCCAGATGTTGTCGCGCCGGACATCCAGTTCCATCTGAACATGGTGATGTATGAAGACCATGGCCGGAAGATTTTCCACGAGGAGGGCGTGATGCCTTACTTCAACATCTCTCGTCCGCAGAGTCGCGGAACCGTTTTGGCCCGGTCTGCGGACCCGACCGCGCTGCCGGAAATCGACCCGAACTTCTTTGCCGTGCCCGACGATATTCGGGTAATGCGAGACGGTTTGCGAATCGCGCGTGAATTGATGGCGCAGAAGGCCTTCGACCCGTACCGCGGCGAAGAGTTTGGCCCAGGCAAGGAAGTCACGTCGGATGCGGCGTTGGACGAATACTTGAAGAACAAGAGCGAGAGCGTCTACCACCCGGTGGGCACCTGCAAGATGGGCTCCGATGACGAGGCCGTGGTCGATGCGCGCTTGCGGGTACGTGGTCTCCGTGGTTTGCGTGTTGTCGACGCGTCGATTATGCCGACGCTCACGAGCGGCAACACCAATGCTCCAACCATCATGATTGCGGAGAAAGCCGCGGACATGATTCTTTTCGATGCGACTGCCGGCAGCGCCGCGCGCCGGGCCGACCATCAGGTCGAGCAACTCGGAATCTAAGCAGCGTCAAAGCGGCGTCGGCGGATTGTCGAACGCCGCGATATGTCGCATTGGTCTTAACCAACGTTACAGGGAAGGGTAATGACTTCTTCAATTGCTGTTTTCGATACTGCGTCGAGTCTGTCGGAAGACACGAAGCGGTTCCTAGGAAAGAAACATCGGCTCTTCATCGGCGGCGAATGGGTCAATGCCTCGTCCGGCGCAACGCGTGAGGTCTTCGACCCTGCCACCGGAAGTCCGATTTCCACGATGGCCAATGGAGACGCGAAAGACGTTGACCTTGCCGTGACGGCAGCTCGCGAGGCATTCGAGAGCGGGCCGTGGCGGTCGATGTCGACCAGCGAGCGGGCCAAAATCATCTGGAACATTGGCGCCCTCATCGACGAACATGCTGAAGAACTCGCACAACTGGAAGTGCTCGACGAGGGCTCGCCCTACAACGTCGTTAAGAATTTCTACGTCCGACTTGGCGCGGAGCACTTCCGGTACTACTCGGGGTGGGCGACGAAAATTACGGGCACCACCGTCCCGGTCAACATGCCCGGAGAGTGGCATGCATACACCGTCCGAGAGCCAATTGGTGTCGTGGGCCAAATCATTCCCTGGAATGTCCCATTGCTCATGGCCGCGTGGAAATTGGCTCCGGCGCTTGCGGCAGGTTGCACAATCGTCCTCAAGCCGGCTGAAGACACACCGCTGACGGCCCTGCGCATTGCTGAGTTGTGTCAAAAAGCGGGCGTGCCGCCGGGCGTCCTCAACGTCGTGACTGGTGATGGCATCGCGGGCGCCGCCCTCGTCGAGCATCCGGACGTCGACAAGGTCGCCTTCACCGGAAGCACTGATACCGGCAAGGCGATTGTTCGCGCGTCTGCGGGGAATCTGAAGCGGGTGACGCTCGAACTGGGTGGTAAGAGCCCGGTCTTTGTGTTCCCGGACGCAGACCTCACGCGAGCCATCCCGGGCGTCGCGGAAGCTGTTCTCTTGAACACTGGGCAAGCTTGTACGGCCGGTTCGCGTCTCTACATCCACGAGGATATCTACGACAAGGTCGTCGCCGGCGTGTCTGAGTATGCGGAGGCACTCAAGCTTGGTCACGGCCTGGACCCGCAGACGAACCTCGGACCGCTCATCTCGGACCGTCAGCTCGCGCGGGTCTCCAAGCTGCTTCAGGCAGGTATCGACGAGGGCGCGAAAGTGTATTCCGGCGGTGGCAAACCGGAGGGCGGCGGCTTCTTCATCCGTCCGACCGTTTTGACGGGCGTGAAACCCGGAATGACCGTGTACGAGCAAGAAATCTTCGGGCCTGTGATTTCCGCGATGAAGATGGACGGCGACAACCTGGATGCGCTTGTCCGCGAAGCCAATAACACAACGTATGGTCTCGCGGCCAGTGTTTGGACGCAGGACGTCAGCCTGGCCCACAAGCTGGCATCGCGCATCCGCGCTGGTGTGGTTTGGGTCAACAACCATAATCAAACGGATGCAGCCCTCCCTTTCGGCGGTTTCAAGCAGTCGGGCTGGGGACGAGAGATGGGCCTGAATGGCATCGAGGCTTATACCGAGTTGAAGTCGGTCGGCGTATACCTCGGCTGATTGTCGTTGCTCTGACCTCCCTGATGCACGGCGTAATGGTTGTGAACTCCGTGGCATCAGGGAAGGCCTCCGTTTGATGTGCCCAATCATAAAGGAGACAAAAGCGTGGAAGGCTTGCAGAACAAGACGATTGTTATCACCGGCGGCGCTGGAGGCATCGGACTTGCCACGGTGCGATGCTTGGCAGACTCGGGCAGCCGAGTAGTGATGACTGACCTGGTCTCGAGCGACGGTGAGCGGTTGGCGGCAGAGGTCGATGCCGGCCGTGACCTGGTCCACTTCATGCCTATCGACGTCACCAGTGCCGACTCGTTGACGCGTACGGCAGACGAGGTGGTTCGCCGCTTTGGCGGAGTGGACGGCGTCGTCGCCAACGCTGGTATTGCTGTGATGTCAGATGCCTTTGCCTACACGGAAGCATCATGGCGTCAGACCATGTCCATCAATCTCGACGGCTGCTTCTTCACGGCGCAATCGTTCGCGCGTCACATGCGCGAACGCGGGGGAAGCATCGTTCTAATTTCGTCAATCGCCGCTCGCACAGTTGTTCGGCCCGAGAAGTGCGCGGCCTACAGCGCAACGAAAGCGGCGGTTGAACATCTTGCTGCTTTGCTGGGCGTCGAGTGGGCAAGCGACGGAATCAGGGTGAACGCCGTGGGGCCGGGGCGAACCGAAACCCCGATGATTGAGCGTATTGCGAAGGAGGCGCCGGAAATGGTCGCAACCTGGATGGACCAGGTACCGATTGGGCGCTTGATTCGACCCGAGGAAGTGGCAAACGCAGTAGCGTTTTTCCTCTCGGATTTGTCCAGTGGCTGTAACGGCACGACGCTGATGGTCGACGGCGGCTACGACAAGACGTGACATGCCCTCTAGCTTGTTGGGTGCCGTGCTCCTGCGGCACTTTAAGGCATCCATAGCCGCGTGGATGCCTTTTTTTAGTTTTAGGCGCCAACGGCCCGACGACAACCGCCGCCGTCGAGCGCGAGCGTCACGCGGCTCTTCGCTTCACGAGGGTGTTGGGAGCTATTCCATAAGTCTTCTTGAAAGCTCGGCTGAAGTGCGAAAAATCGCTGAACCCGCATGCCATGGCTACATCCGCGATGTGTTGAGCACGCCCCTCGGTAAGGGAAGCATGGCTAGTTTCCAATCGCTTCTGCCAAAGCCACCGAGCGGCAGTCGTTCCGTGCGCAGCGAAGATTCTATTGAGAGTGCGCCGGGAGACGCCTATGGCGTTCGACACCTTCTCGACATCGAGCTCCGAGTCACCGAGATTTGCCTCGATATAGTTCTTGGCTTTCTGCAAGACGTCGCCGTGCCGCTCGAGCGCCCCCTTTGCACCATTGAATTCGGTTTCGACAGAGGCAGCGAAAATGTCGATGACTGAGGCGGCGAGTTTGGAAGCAGCACATGGCTGCAACTCGGCGTCAATGTCGGCGGCACCGCGGATAACCGCGCCCGCCAGCGCTCCCATGGTCGATTGCCCGTTCAGCGCAATGGCAGTCAGCCTTTCTGCATCGGATAACCGGCAGAGCAGCTGTTTGCGCGGAATCTTCAGCAGAATGATGCGATATTCGGACGAGAAGCTGTATTTGAACGCGCGAGCCGTGTCGTAGAGGACGATGTCCCCGACGTTCTGTACTGTGTGGCGGCCGCTTTGCTCAAGCGAAGCTTGGCCCTCGACCAGCAGGCTAGCTAGGAACTCATCGCTCGGAGTGCGACTCAGGTCGCTGGACGTCCGTACGTACTGCAAGCCCGGCGCCGCGATATCGCCGACGCCGAGATTTCCCAGTGGCTTCTGGGTGACGCGCGCCCGGAACACGTCCTGAGCGTCTTCGTAAGAAGGCAGGTCGACGTGGCAATACAGGCGGCAAATGACGTCGTGATAGTAGGCCAGCCTTTCGCGGGCCATCACAGCTGATGTATCGAACTGTTCAATCATAACGTGGCATGTAATAGAGGTCTGTCGCGCGAGCGCGCCGAACGATGCAACTTGTACATATGCAAAGTAAATTGAAATGATTGAATTTGGTATGCGAGCAAACCCGCACTAATACATTTGTGAAACAGATACTTAACGTCGGCGAACCAGGCGAGCCGAGGCTCCGCGCACGAAACCCACCTTACCTTTCAGACGTCTGACTTGCCTGCGCGCGCCTAGGCAACGACCAGTCTACCTACGTGGCGCGTTTGGTCCAGTGAATCTGTCGTGCTGAGTCGCGAAGAACTGGACCGGCTCTCATATATTCGTCGAAAAGAGAGACGGGAAGCCGCCGGTACATCCCGCCTCCTAAAACAAGGAGACGTTTCATGCGACTGCTCTTTTGCTGTCTTGGGTAGCTAAGGCAGTCAGGGCGGGCCTATCGGAAGTGAAGCTCTCCAGTCGATTCAACAGTCTCGTCAGCTCGTTACACGAGAATCAATCGGGTGCCGTTCAGATTCGGTGAACAAGACACGATTCAAGGAAAAGTTCCGTGAGCGGCGGAAAGGTCTGAAAGATTTGGTTTCCTAAATACATAAGCGTAGATAAGTTCGTTGCTAAACATTCTCAACAGGGAGACGGACATGGAAGGTTCACGGTTCACTCAGGAGCAGCGCCTTAGTCGCCTCGAGGACATCGAGGCTATCAAGTATCTGAAGGCTCAATACGCGGAACATCTTGATAACGGATATGACCCTGAGGGCGTAGCTTCGCTCTTCGTGGACGACGGTCTTTGGCTCATCAAAGGTGTTGGTGGTGAGGCGAAAGGAAAGGAGGCAATCAAGCAGCACTGCCGCAATTTGTCCGCGAACATCACCTGGGCTCTGCATAACATCGTGTCGCCGGCGGTTGACGTTGACCCCGACGGTATTCATGCGACTGCGAGCTTTTACCTGGTCTGTTTCGTATCGATGGCGGCAAGCGAGCTGTCCCCGCAGGGCGAGGCGGTGTTCATTGCAGGGAAGTACAAAGACAAGCTCGTCAAAGTTGACGGTAAGTGGTACTTCGAGGAAATCACGGGCGTCGTTCAGCAGTCTTCACCGTGGACCGACGGCTGGGTCAAGAACCCCTTTGTCAAAGAGAGCTGGTGACTGGCAGAGGCCGTCGAGGCTTACGCCATCTGACGCATGGTCTTCGGCGCCAACCGGCGCCGAAGCCATGCCGACCCGCATACGAAGGGTCGACATTTTCGACAGACGCAATAGAGGAAGAGTATGAGCCCACTACTTGAAAGCTACACGATGGGTGATATTGAACTGGCAAACCGGGTTGTTATGGCGCCGATGACGCGATGCCGGGCGAAGACAACAAACCCTGATGCGCAGACCGAGCTCTATTACCGGCAGCGGGCCGGTGCCGGACTGATTATCAGCGAAGGAACCCAAATTTCGGCAGAGGGTACTGGCTACCTCTATACGCCTGGCATCTACACGCCTGAGCAGATACGGGGCTGGACACAGGTGACCAGTGCTGTTCACGAGGAGGGCGGGAAGATGTTCGCCCAGCTCTGGCATGTTGGCCGAATGTCGCACACCAGCCTGCACCAGGGGCAGCCCCCTGTGTCATCGGTAGCGGTCGCAGCAAAAGACAGCAACTGCTATGCGTACGGTGAGAACGGGGAGCCTGGTCCCGTTCCGGCGAGCCAACCCCGTGCTCTCGCCACCGAAGAGGTCGCCCGGATTACGGCCAACTTCGTGACAGCCGGCGTGCAAGCAATTGCGGCGGGATTCGATGGAGTAGAGATTCACGGCGCGAACGGATACATCTTTGACCAATTCGCCAACGGCGCGCTGAATACGCGAACCGACCAATATGGCGGAAGCACGATGAATCGGTTGCGGTTCACGTTGGAGACGGTGGACGCCCTCGCTTCGAAGATTGGCAGTACCCGGGTAGGCATCCGTCTGTCGCCATTTGGAAGGCTTTACGACATGCAGCCGTTCGATGACGAGGAAAACACCTGGTTGACCCTCGCGCGAGAGCTGAGCGCCCGGAACCTCGCATACGTGCATCTCAGCGACCAGACCGCGTTCACAAGTCTAGGAATCAGCCGTGAGTTTCTCGGCAGCTTCCGAGATGCATACAACGGCACGCTCATCCTGACTGGTGCCCTCGACCAAGATACAGGCGAAGAGCTGATTGAGCTTGGGCTGACGGACCTCGCGGGATACGGACGTCCATTCGTATCGAATCCTGACCTCGTCGAGCGCTTCCGCAACGGATGGCCGCTGAGCCCCATCGATATGACGACTCTCTATACCGGTGGCGAGAAGGGTTACGCAGATTACCCGTCCTACGCGGAGCAAGTTGAATCTACGCCCGTCGAGTCAGATTGACGGCGCAAAACATAACGACCTTCCGCGGCAGATTTCGAGAAAGACTGGAAGCCAGGCGAGTCATCGCAGTGGTCCCTCCAGTCAATCTAGGAAGGGCAGGAGACAATTATGGAACGAAAGATTGCGTTGCAGGTGGACCACGTAACGAAGGTCTTCCCTGGTGTGAAGGCGCTCGACGACGTCACCTTTGAGGTCGCCGTCGGCGAGGTGCACGGTCTAGTTGGTGAGAACGGTGCTGGAAAGTCGACCCTCATGGCGGTCGCGTCCGGGGCGCTCGTCCCGGAGGAGGGGCGCGTCATCATCAATGGCACGGAAACGGTGGGCGACACGGAAAAGGCGCGCGCCCTTGGTTTGGCAATTGTGCGTCAAGAACCAGCACTCATGCCCGACCTGACTGTGGCGGAGAATCTCTATCTTGGGGTTTCCGAGGCTGAGCGTCCCTCTTTGATGCGTGCGACGTCATGGGCGCAACGGCTGCTTGAACAGTGGAGCGATGATGTCGCCATCGACGCCTCCGAGCGGGTCGTTAGTCTCAATCCCGAGCAGCGATTCATCGTGGAAATCGTCAAAGCTCTGGCGACCAAGCCAAAGGTCCTCGTGTTGGACGAGCCGACCGAGCACTTGTTGGCCGAGGATGTCGAGCGTCTGTTCCAGCGCATTCGGAGCGTAACGTCTGGCGGATGCGCGGTCGTGTACATCTCGCACCGGATTCGAGAGGTGCAGCAAATCGCGGACAGACTGACAGTTCTTCGCGATGGACAAGGCCAAGGCACCTACGACGCTTCAAATCTTTCTGAGCAACAGATTGTTGAACTCATCGTTGGCGGTGCGCTCGACCGCGAATTCCCGCCAAAGGCGGCTGCGGGACGAACCGACATCGTGCTTGATGTCGCGGAGCTGAGAGGTCACGGATTCTCCGATGTGTCTCTCAAAGTGAGAAAAGGGGAGATTGTCGGGCTTGCAGGAATTGACGGTAATGGTCAGCGCGAATTCATGCGGGCTCTTGCCGGACTCAACCGTTGCCGTGGCGGTGTCGCCGTAAATGGCAAAAGCGCCTCTTTGCGCCAGTCGCAGGCCGCAACGCAAAGTGACATTCGCTACCTTCCCGGAGACCGCCATCGCGAAGGTATATTCGGTGACCTTTCAGTACGCGAAAATTTCTCCGTTCGTAGCTTGTCCTTCGACACGATGCGCGGTCTCATTCGCCCAAAGAGCGAGAGGCAACGCGCTCAAGAGGCTGTCACGAGCTTCGCTGTCAAGACTCCGACAATTGAAACGCCAATCCGCTCGCTCTCGGGCGGAAATCAGCAAAAATTGGTTCTCGCGAGCGTCCTGGCCAGTAAGCCCAAGGTGCTCCTGGTTGATGAGCCTACGCAAGGCGTCGACATTGGCGCGCGTATGGAAATCTATAAGGTGCTTCGGCAAGCCGCAACTGCCGGAACCGCTGTCATCGTCGTATCGTCGGACGCACAGGAAGTTGCAGGACTGTGTGACCGCGTGTTGATATTCTCGCGCGGCCACATTGTGAAGGAATTGCGTGCCGACGAAGTGAGCGAGAACAACATCACTTCTGAGGTGCTGACGGCAACGACGGAGCGCGAGCGCGGTTCGGCAAGCATCTCGCCGTTCTGGAAATGGGCAGCCGGCGACTGGGCACCTCTGGTCATGCTCGCACTTGTTATCTGCGCGCTGGGCCTTTATGCGGCGCAGGTCAACGAGAGCTATCTTTCCACTCGCAACCTCAGCGGGATGCTTGCGTTGGTGGCCACGCTCGCCATCGTGTCATACGGGCAGCAAGCCCTGATGCTCGTCGGTGGCATCGACCTGTCTGTCGGGCCGCTAATGGGCTTAATGGTCGTTATCCAGTCATTTTTCCTCAATGACGGGGCATCGCTTAGTCATCAGTTTGCAGGGTGGGTAATTGTTTTCGCCGTTGCAGTAGCGGTTGGGGTTCTTAATTGGCTGCTTGTAGACCCGTTCCGCCTGCATCCGATGGTGGCAACACTCGCAACCTACATGGCACTGCAAGCGGTATCGCTGCTGCTTCGCCCCATTCCCGGCGGCCTCATCTCGGATTCGGTGGTCGACGGCATTGGACTTCAACTCGGTTTCGTTCCGATTATCGCAATCGTCGCCGCCATCGTCGCTGTGGCCTTGGAATTTGGCCTCTTCAAAACGAAGTTGGGTCTGGCCTTCCGAGGAGTCGGTTCGAGGGCAGAGGCAGCTCGCATGGCCGGAGTTCGACCGCACTTGACTTTGCTCAGCGCGTATGTCGGCTGCTCGCTGCTTGCTGGTGTCGCCGCGGTGCCAATGATGGCACAAGTTGGCTCTGGCGACCCCAGCGCGGGAATCAACTACACCCTCGCAAGCGTCGCAGCCGTCGTGATTGGTGGTGCAAGCCTCTTTGGCGGTCGAGGTTCCTTCGTGGGGGCTCTCCTTGGCGCGCTGCTCATTACTCAGGTGAACGTTGTCACCTCGTTCCTCGACCTCGGCGATTCCTGGCAGTCGTATCTGCTGGGCGGGATGATTCTCGCGTCAGTGGCCCTTTATTCCAAGAGCAGAGAAATGGCGGTGGCGAAATGAGACATGTACCGACTCGAAACCAAGCGGAAGCAGTTCAGCGTCTCCCTCACCCGGCGGGCGCACTACCCAGTCCAAGGAAACTGCCGGCAATAGGAGAGTTCTCCTGGATTTGGATTGGTCTGGTTCTGTTGTTCGTGATTAGTGCGCTGGTGGCGCCTGGCACCATGACAAGAGGTTCAATCCTCGCGATGCTTCCGTTCGCGGGCATTCTGGCGATTGTTGCTACCGGACAGACGCTGGTCATCCAGCAGCGTGGCCTCGACATGTCGGCGGTAGGGATGGTCTCCCTGGCAGGGGTCCTGATGGCAAGGACCGGCTTCGGATTCGATTCAATCGTGCTCGCCGCGGTCTTCACGGTCGCAGTGGGTGCACTCGTCGGCATGATTAACGGGGCCCTCGTGTCGCGAGTAGCAATCACTCCGCTCGTCGCCACTCTCGCGGTAAACGCTTTGCTGATTGGTGTCGTGCGTTCGTTGACGGGGAACGTGCCTGTCAACGTACCTCCAATCATGCAGACCATATCGCACGCCCAGTACCTTGGTCTTCCAGCGAACGTCCTGTTTGCGGTTGTTTTCGTTGTTGCGGCGTGGATTATCACCCGCAAAACTTCGATTGGCAGGCGCTTTGTCGCGGTTGGAGTGAACCCTCGTGCGGCTGAAGCCGCAGGGGTGCGAGTACTCAAGTATCAGATTGGGGCGTATGTAGCGTCGGCGGTGTGCTTCTCGGCTGCTGGGATGTTGCTCGCAGGGTTCATTGGAAGCGCGTCTGCGTCTTCAGGCAATGACTACCTCATGCCTGCAATCGCGGCCGTCGTTGTCGGAGGAACTCCTTTCACGGGAGGGAAAGGGAGCGTTATCGCCAGCGCCGTCGCAGCGTTGTTCATGGCCCAACTGGGACAGATGGTGCTCGCTCTCGGTGCTGGAACCTCCGTCCAGCTACTCGTCCAGGCATGCGCCATTCTTCTCGCCACAACCGTTCGCTATCTGCCGTCCGCCGTCAAGACGCTGCGTAGCATGAAGCGCTAAAAAGCGTTGACATCGAAATGCCCCACATCCGTTCAACGCGGATGTGGGGCGCTGCAGTAACTCGTTGGTGTATTCCAAACAGGTTGCACCGACCCGGGAAGAGGGCGGGATGCAACATCGGAGACTTTTTTCAAAAACGGTAAGGAAAACGAAATGATTAAGAGAATCATGCTGGCGACCGCTCTTTTTGGGGCAGCCTGTGGCGCAAACGCTCAAAGCACCGTCACCCTGTACGGTCGTATCGCATCGGGTCTCGACTTCGTGACGAACGTTGCAACGCCAGATGGTCAATCAAAAAACAACTACCGTTTTGGCAGCAATCAATACGGTATCAGTTGGTGGGGTCTCAAGGGCGACGAGGACTTGGGCGGTGGATACCATGCGGTCTTCAATCTGGAAAGCATGTTCACGGCAGGGACTGGCACGCTGCCCGACTCCAGCACCTTGTTCAATCGATATGCTTATGTCGGGGTTGCTAATGAAAAGTACGGCTCTTTGTGGGCTGGCCGTGTGATGAGTCTCACCGACGAAACGGGATACTATTTGGACCCGTTCGGGGAGCAGGTGACCGGTATCGCGAACTTTGCAAAGGGCCGCGCATGGGGCTCGCGTGCGAACACCCTCACTTATAACTCGCCGAAGCTCGCTGGTTTCTCGTTCCGGCTACAGAATGGATTCGGCAATGAGGCGGGAAATTTCCGTGGCAACCGTCAGTTCAGCGTCAGTGCAAATTACTCGCTAGGTGGCTTCAACGGCTACGGCGTCTATGAAGAGGTTCGGGACGCGAACGGCAAGTTCTCCAGCCTCTACAACGCGTCGCGAGAATACATGATTGGCGCTACGTATCAGCTGAGCGCACTGAAGTTCTACACGGGCTATCAGCAGCTTGTGTCGTCCGGACAGGACACCATAACTGACGCGACGAATCCGTTCGGCGCAACCCGTAATCAGCAGGAATGGTTGGGCGCGACATACCAAGTCAATCCGGCGCTTGCTTTTCAAGCTGCATGGTTCCACGGGAACGTCAACCACGGCGGCGGCGGAGGTAACTTGGGCGTGATTGGAACGACCTACAACCTCTCCAAGCGGACCTTCTTGTACGCGACATTCGGTGCGATGTTCAACGGCGGCAACGCCAATTTCCCAGTCGAGACCGCCGACTCGTTGCCGTTGCCTGGTCATCATCAGCAGGGCGGCTACTTCGGGATGATGCACTACTTCTAAGGTCCTACGGCGCGGGAGGGTTAACCCTTATATGCGCATGTCCTAAAAGACTCCGCGGCGGCGCACCCGCCGCGGAGTAGTAAAAACCCTCATTATATATATGAGAATGTACGCGCTAATATGTAATTCAAGAAGCGCGGACTTGCCGAAGAGCGGTTTGCCTTCCAAGCATCGACGGAGGCCGGGAACAACTGGCAACGCTCTTTTATGAAGGCGCTCCGTTTGAAAAACACTGGACTGGAGCTCCTGATGACCACCCCGACCTCTGCTCGCACGGTTTCTTCGTCGACAAGTCCCACCGCACTAGACTCAGCGGATGACCGTCTTTTCCGAAAGGTGACGCTGCGCATCATTCCGTTCCTGTTCATCTGTTATGTCGTCGCCATTCTCGACCGGAACAATATCGGCTTTGCGCAGCTGCAGATGAAGCACGACCTGTCGTTGACGGATGCGATGTACAGTCTGGGCGCGGTGTTTTTCTTTTGCGGGTATGTGCTGTTCGAGGTGCCGAGCAACATGCTTTTGCATCGGTTTGGAGCTAGGAAGACCTTTTCGCGAATCATGCTTCTGTGGGGTGGTGCATCGGTGCTGATGGTTTGTGTCTCGACCACGACGCAGTTCTATATCCTGCGCTTCCTCTTGGGCGTGTTCGAGGCCGGCTTTTTTCCCGGCATTGTCTTCTATCTCACCTTTTGGTACCCGGCACGTCGTCGCTCAGGTGCACTTTCGGTGTTCTACGCTGGGGTCGCCGTAGCCGGAGTACTGGGTGGCCTTGTTTCCGGATGGATTATGCGGGGAATGGACGGCGCACTCGGTGTGCACGGCTGGCAATGGATGCTTGCGATTGAAGGCGCTCCGGCCGTTATCCTCGGCGTCGTCGCGTTCTTTTATCTGAAGGACAACCCCTCTGTCGCTTCTTGGCTCTCGGCCGGTGAGAAACGCCGCCTGCAGGACGCGCTCGCCGCGGACAGCAAGCCGTCCGGGCACAGTCACTCGCTTTTGGCGGCTCTGGGCAACCCGTACGTGTACGTCTTCGCCTTCGTGTACTTCTGCCTGACGTCCGCCATCTTGCTTCTGCTGTTCTGGATGCCCACGATGATTAAGGACTTCGGGGTCCAGGACATCGTTCAAATCAGTCTCTACTCGGCTATCCCGAATGCAATCGGTGCAGTGGGTGTTATCGTCATCGCACGGAGTTCGGACCGCCGAAATGAGCGGAAGTGGCATTTCGTTTTGTGTGGTATCGGGGCTGCTATCTCGCTGACGCTCCTTACCACTCACAATTTGAGCTTTAGTGCCGCGATGGGCCTTTTGACGGCTGCCGCTGTTCTGGTGTACGCGGCACATCCCATCTTCTGGTCGGTACCAGCGACGTTCTTCAGAGGCCCCAACGCGGCAGCTAGTATCGCTCTGGTCAGTAGCATCGGCGTGTCGAGCGGAACGATAACGCCATATCTCATCGGGTTGATTAAGACCTACACCGGAACCATGAGCAACGCCTTCTACTTCATCGCTGTTTTGTTGGTTTTCGCGTGTGTAGCGATGGCGCTTGCGTTGCGGTCGGAGGGTAAGTCGCGGGCCGCCACCCAATAATCTCAAGCGGTTTGAAGCACAACGGGCGCCCGCTGCATGGGTGCCCGTTCTTATTTTGCACAGGTCGAGTTAGGCTAAATCAGCGTTGCTGGGTGCGCGGCTCACTCGGGTTCTGCTGCGACTTGATTTTTCGCTCCGCAGCTTGAATGTTGTCGGGATAGTGCACCCAGTCTTGCGGCGAATAGCCGACGCTATGGAGTGCTTCCAGCTCCGCCTTTACTTGGTTACGCGTGAGAGGTGCGGCGGGTTCGGCGGCAAAAGCGGTAATTGTGACCACCGACGCCGCAGCGACTGCGGCGAGTTTAAGCACTTTCATCGAGACTCCTTGAACAAGTGCGAAGACTATAGAAGTTCTTGTCGTCCGTATAAACCCTTAGAAGACGAAATCACTGTTTGCCGGGTTCGAATAATCCGGGCGGCGCACCGGTCACCGGCGCGCCTTCCGGAGTCCGGCATTACTTGATGACGAGTGAATTGATGAGATAGGCTGCGGCTCGAGTTGCTGCCTGTGAGAGCGCCCGCGCGAGGGGGCTCGTCGCCTCAAAAGCCGCATGCGCTTGAGCGACGTCATCAAACCAAAACGAGATAAGTACGTCGGGAGAGACCGGTTCCGACCATAGCCGTTCGCGTTTGGCCGTGCGAACGGTCCAGTTGAAGGAACGGCCGGTAGACGGCGCATTCGTGCGATTCGCCGTCGCAATAGCATCCACAAAATCGGCCCGAGCGAGTTGGTTGTCCAAGGCGGCGATTACGATGACCTTGACGCCGGGACGTTCCTGTTCCAAGTCGTGTTCAACGACGCATAGACTCCATCCGCGCAGGAAGTTCGGCTCGTCCTCTGGTATATAGCGACTGCCTACAGCCGACGCTTGAGCAACACTCATCACATCATCGCTTTCAAAGCAGAGCTCGACCACCCCGTCGACGTTGAAACAGCCGTTGACATCGGACTTCGACCAAAGGGTCTTGTCGACCCTGTTTTGCGTGTAGCTCGTGATTCCGTCCATGCAGAGGGCCAATTGAGCATGGCAACCAGACCAATATGCCCTGAAGTCACTCGTCGACGTTCCCTCTTTGCGTGATAGCAAAGTCATTCGTTTAATCACCGCTCCTCCTGAGAAGTGGATTTGGATTCCCCGCGGAGCGATGACGCCAAGCGCAGTTTCGAAGCAACCGGTTCCGTTAAGCGCCCGCCGCAAGGCACCTTACGGTGCAACTTCGACGCATGGCTCATCGATTTAGGGGATTGTACTTACGCAACTCAAAGCGCGTATGTTTAATTGTAGCGTATGATTCCGTCATGGCCCAACGGGTTTGGGATGACTTCGACGAGGCGCAATCGAGAGCGCCGCGGATTTGGGAGACGGGTGATGAAGCAGGAAACCGAATACAGCTGTGACGTGCTCGTGGTGGGCTCCGGATGCTCCGGAATGTCTGCCGCGATTACCGCCGCCTCGAGCGGTCTGAAGGTGCTTGTTATTGAGAAAGAGCCCAAGTTTGGCGGCTCGACTGCCCGTTCTGGCGGCTGGTTGTGGATTCCGAACACCGCACTCGCAAAGGTGCAAGGTATTTACGAACCCACGGATGCAGCGCGTACCTACCTGCAGCACGAAGCCGGAAACAGCTTCGATGGCCCGCGTGTCGATGCATTCATCAAGAGCGGTCCAGAAGCGGTCGATTTCTTCACCTCAAAAACGGCCGTTCGATTCGACATGCCGCTGGTGTTTCCCGACTATCACGCGGAGGCACCTGGAGGAACGCAAGGAGGGCGCTCGATGGTTACGCGTCCGTTCGACGGTCGCGAACTCGGACCGGCAATCAAAGATTTGGCACCTGCGCTGCCTGAACTGACCGTGTTCGGAATGATGCTGGGCTCGGGCAAGGAAATCGTTCACTTCATGCGAGTGACGAAATCCATCAAATCGGCGTGGTATGTCACAAAGCGACTGTCGCGCCATTTTGCGGACGTCGTGAAACACGGTCGGGGGATGACGTTGACCAACGGCAACGCACTTGCCGGTCGACTCGCGAAGTCGCTTATGGATTTGAACGTCCCGCTGTGGCTGAACACGAAAGCACTCAGTCTCATCAACGAGAACGGCCGGGTGACCGGAGCAGTACTCGACCGCGAAGGGGCGAAGGTACGGGTCGTCGCACGGCGTGCAGTGGTCCTCGCTAGTGGCGGTTTTCCTTATGACATTGAGCGTCGGAAGCAGCTTTTCCCGCATGCGCCGACCGGTAACGAACACTTCTCGCCGTCGCCGACCGGCAACACCGGCGATGGCCTTCGGATGGCTGAATCCGTCGGCGGACAAGTATCAGATACGCTGCCGAACGCCGCGGCTTGGGTGCCGGTTTCAACCTTGACGCGCAAAGACGGTTCGACGGGCATCATGCCGCACTTCATCGACCGTGCGAAACCGGGCGTGATTTCCGTGCTCCGAGATGGCCGCCGGTTCACGAACGAGGGCAACTCGTATCACGATTTTGTGCAGGCATTAGTCAAGGCAACGCCGAAAGGCGAGGAGATTTCGGCACATCTCATCTGTGACCATAAGACGCTGAGAACCTACGGTTTGGGAAGCGCCGCACCCTTTCCGATGCCGATTGGCCGCTACCTCAAAACCGGCTATCTGATTCGCGCTTCATCGGTCGAGGAGCTCGCCGAGAAAATTGGAGTCAACGCGCTCAATCTGCGAGAAACCGTTCGCAGCTTCAATTCTGAAGCTCGGCTCGGCCGCGACCCCGTCTTCGGAAAAGGCAGCAAGGCTTACAACCGCTATCAGGGTGACGCTCTTCATTCGCCGAACCCTTGCGTCGCGCCTATCGAGCGGGGCCCGTTCTACGCTCTGAAAATCCGTATCGGCGATATTGGCACCTTTGCTGGTCTCAAAACGGATGAGTCGTGCCATGTGCTCGATGGGAAAGGCGCACCGATTCAGGGTTTGTATGCAGTCGGCAACGATGCTTGCAGCATCATGGGCGGCAACTACCCTGGCGCCGGCATCACGTTGGGACCGGCGCTGACCTTCGGGTACATCGCCGGAAAGGCCATTGCCGCCGCCGGACAACAAAGCGAAGATGAACTCATCGCCCCTTCACCCGCAAAATTCGCAGTCGTTTCACAATAGGTAACAGACATTATCTCTCCAGCAGTGGGTATTGCCGCGGTCGCCTTAGCACGCCACCGCGGCTTTTTTTTAAGAAAACGCGAGGGTGGCGTGACATGGTGAAGGCGCAGCGCGGAATCCACGCCATGGAAGTCGGTGGGGAGCTTCTCAAGCATTTGGCCGATGCGGGTCAGCCGCTCTCGATGGCGGCGCTGAGCGCGGCTTCGGACCTGCCGCTGAATCAGGTTTTTACGTACTTGGTTAGTCTGGTACGAACCGGTCTGGCGAGGCGGGACCCTATGACTCATCGTTACGAGCCCGGCCCACTCGCCATGAAGCTCGGCCTACACGCGCTCGCTCAACTCTCGCCGCTGCGCGAGACCTTCCGACGCGCAAATGAACTGGCCAAGGCGGCAGACCACGGTGCATTCATTGCTATCTGGACGGACCAGGGGCCGACAGTAATTCGCTATCAGTGTCCCGACTCTTACATGCATACGGGCTTGCACGTTGGCGCGGTGATGTCCGTGGCGCATAGTAGTACCGGACGTCTCTTCGCGGCACTGCTTCCTCGACACGAGGTGCAAGCTTTGTGGGACCGCGACGTTGCAAAACGCGACGGAGAATCGAACTCGGGAGGGGATGAACTCCTTGATTATCTCCTGAGGGACGTGCGCGAGAGGCGCCTGGCACGAACAATGGGTTTGCCGATTCCGGGCATAGACAGCATTAGCGCGCCGATATTCGGGCAAGAGGGAGAAGTCATGTTGGCGGTAACGGTTTTCGGGCCGACCAACACAATCGACATCGCATGGGACGGCGAAACTGCAGGCAGCTTGTTGGCGCTAACTGAAGAGTTGTCAGAAGCGGACTTACCGGTCTCCGCCTACACCGCTTAACCATACTTCTATTTCCTCCTCCGGAGCCCTTGAGGAGTGAGCGCTCTCGCTCGTACGTTGTGTACCGATGGCCGTCCCAAACAACGCAATCTGGCGCACAGAGGCCAGCAAGGGCCTTGTCGAACCTCTACATTCTCCCTTGCTGGCAACTGACAGTGATGACAGATTCATCAGCTATGTGGTTGCGTCAGTGAAGCTCCTGCTCGGACCTTTGCCGGCGCGGTTGCTCTTGGCCGCTGAAAGTAAGAAGTTACCTTACAAATATCTGAGGATGGAGGTCGGAGTGAGAACGAAAAGGACGGTTGTCGTATTGATTGTTTCGCTGCTTACCGTGGCATCGGTGGGCGCATACGCGCAGGGCGGCTCAGACTCTGCCTCGACTGTGTCGGGCAAGACCGCGACGAACAAGGCGGCCGACCGAGCTTTGCAGAAGCGAGTCCGAGCTGCTCTTGCGAAAGACAAGAACGTCACTGTCTCCAACATCACTGTGAGAGCACGTGGCGGCGATGTCACGCTACAAGGAAGCGTTCCTACCCAAGCGGAGGTGGACCACGCAGCAGAAGTCGCGAAGGGCGTATCGGGTGTGAATTCGTTGAAGAATGCGCTGACCATACGGACACCCGGCCAGTAACCCGGTGACGAACGCCTAGGTCGCGTCATACTGATGGGGCCCCCGCACGGGGCCCCCACTGGATGGCGGGTTAAATCGCCAAAAAGCCGCCGTCAACGGCTAGGGTAACGCCGGTCACGTACTGTGACATGTTAGAAGCGAGGAACACTGTCGGACCGACCAAATCGTCGGTCTGTCCGACACGCCCCATCGGGATGCGCGACATGAATGCCTCGAGTCGCTTGGGGTCTTCGCGAGTAGCGGCGGTCATAGGAGTTTCGATGACGCCAGGCGCGAGGGCATTGACGCGTACACCGAACGGCGCCAGCTCGGCCGCAAGCGACTGAGTGAACATCTTAATAGCGCCTTTCGACGGCGAGTAACCCAGGCTGCCGCCTTGTCCCGCGTACGCAGCAATCGACGCTACGTTGATGATGACACCCTTGCTTGCCTTAATTGCAGGCAATAGCGCGTGCGTCACGTTGAACGTGCCTTGCACATTCACGTCCATCACCTTCTTCCAATTCTTGGCCGCGTTCGGACTTGTGGAATTCTCGCGAATGATGATTCCAGCATTGTTCACGAGCAAAGTCACGTCGCCGATTTCCCGCTGAACACGCGCAGCAAGGGCGGAGGACGCCTCTGCGTCTGTGACGTCAAGCTCATAAGCCCACGCCTTCCGACCCTCTTCACGAATCAGTGCAGCTGTTTCCTCGACGTGTGCCAGATTGATGTCGCTGACGACTACGTCTGCGCCTGCTTGTGCAAGGCCCACTGCGAGCGCACGCCCGTTCCCTTGGCCGGCGCCGGTAACGAACGCCAGTTGGCCTTCAAGAAGCCGCGGGACGATTGAGCGGGTGGACGACATACCTTTCTCCTTAGACGTTTGAGCGCGATGCGGGCATCCCCGCGATGAGTGTTTGTGCAGTATTACACATCAACATATGAAATCGCATAGGTGTAATTACGCGGGTCGACATTATGAGACGCGTACGGTCGTCGCTTGGGCTTTCCTACCGGCGCATTGCTGTTTCGCTGCCTCAGTGGCAACACCGCCAGCGTGTCTCTACGGCCCAGCTCGAACGCGGCGCTAGGGATTTGCACCTATGCAAAAGAAGTAGCAAATATCTAATTTTGTGGCGTAGTATTCGCTCAACGAACCGCGAGCGCATCGAGCGCGAAGCTGCCTCGAAACAGAGATTTCCGTCGCTCAATTGCGTATTCGAGTAGCGACGGCTCGAGCTCGCGACAATCAGAGACGAAATTCGACCGGTATGCACTCCTTGATGACCGTCAGTGCGGAAAAGACGGTTGGCGCCCCGGGGGCGAATCGGTTCGAACTTGAGTCCACGCCAACAAAAAGCAGCAATCAGATTTATCTCAGGAGACTTTGATGTTGACGAAGGGAGTATCGAAACACGCACTGGCTGCGGCGGCGGCAATGGTGGCGGCGCCCACGTTCGCCCAATCCAGTGTCACGTTGTACGGGATAGTCGACACGTCGATTACCTACCAGAACAGTCAGACCACCCTCGGGTCAACGACGCCGGGGAAGTCGAACATTCGCATGCAGTCCGGTGTGTGGAATGGCTCTCGTTGGGGACTGCGTGGTACAGAAGACCTTGGCGGCGGGACACAGGTGCTCTTCGTTCTTGAGTCCGGCTTCAACTTGGCCACGGGCGGACAGCAATTCACCAACGCCATGTTTGGTCGGCAGTCGCGTATCGAGGTGTCCAATAAGGCGTACGGTGCGCTCTCACTGGGCCGGCAATACAGTGCCTACTACACGATGCTCGCTCCTTGGGTTCCGGCTCTCTACCAAACCGGGTACGGTTCACACCCGGGCGATTTGGACGGCTTGGACACGTACTATCGCGCCAACAACGCGATTGTGTACACGACACCGACCTTCTATGGTTTTACGGCGAGCGGTGAATTCGCACCGGCAGGCGTGCCGGGAAGTCTGAACCAAGGCTCCACGTGGAGCGCAGGCCTCCAATATAAAGGCGGCTCTTTCGGTCTCGCAGCGGCCTTTTGGCGTATCAATAACTCGACGCCCGGCGGCGGTCCTTACGGAGCTGAGTCCTCGGTGAATTCCGCAGGACAGCAGGGTGTGTCTGCTATCACGAACGGCTACAACCAAGCTCAGGGCCAGCAGCGATTCGCGGTCGACGGTGGGTACTACTTCAATGAAGCCTGGGACATCTCGTTCGCGTACTCGAACGTTCAGTACATCCCCGGCATCAACTCGAAGTTCACAGACACGGCCGTTTGGAACACTGCAGGAAGCGTCCTCCACTATATGCCTTCCCCTGCGCTCGACCTTGCTGTGGGCTACAGCTATACATGGGCCTCGAAGGCGAACAACATCTCCGACGCGGCGAAGTACCATCAAGTCGTCCTGTCCCAGTATTACGCTCTATCGAAGCGCACGGGTTTCTACGCGCTTGAGGGATATCAGCATGCCTCCGGTAAGACGCTGGGCAACCCAGGGACCGGCACCATCATCAATGCCACGCCTGCAATTGGCGACAGCTTCCAAACAACGCCGGGTGCGAGCTCGTCGATGGTTGCGGTGAGCCTAGGCATCGTAAGCAAGTTCTAAATTTGCGAGCCGAAGGGGACGAGCGTCCCCTTGTGGTTCAGGGTAAAGGGCTGGAGACATCATGAGAGCAATTCGTATCATTGCTGCGGCACTCGCTTTCTGTGGCCTCAGCGCGGCGGCTTCTTCCGTTCTCGCGCAGGACATCAAGATTGGCTTCAACGGCGACCTGTCGGCCTCGCCGTCGGCGCAGAGCGGTCAAGCGGCAGTGCTGGGTATGCAAGCAGCGGTTGATGACATCAATGCGAGCGGAGGGTTGCTGGGAAAGAAATTGTCCCTCGTGCTACGAGACGACTTGTCCCAGCCGCCGAAGTCCATCCAGAACATGTCTGACCTCATCGACAATGAAGGGGTCGTCGCGGTGTTCGGCCCGACGAACTCGGGCAATGCAATGGCCTGGAAGCACATTGTCAACCAAAAGAAAATTCCGGTGCTGGATAACGTGTCATCAGGCACTGACATCACGGCGCCGATGAGCCCGGGCGCGGATAACTACATGTTTCGTGTCTCGATGGTTGACCGCGAGCAAATCGCCGCCCTGATGGCTTACGTGAAAAAGAGTGCGGGCGCTACCTCAAAGGTCGGCTTCATGGCTGAGACGACCGGATACGGGCAGGGCGGCCTGCGCGACATGAAGGCCATAGCAGAAATGCAAGGCGTGAAGCCCGTGGGCATTGAGCAGTTCGGGGTTGGCGACACTGATATGACCTCGCAGCTCAATAAGCTGAAAGCTGCTGGCGTCGATACCGTGCTTATCTGGGCTCAAGGCACGCCCATCGCCCAGGTGATGCGGAGCATGGAGAAAATCAACTACTACCCTCGAACGCTCAGTTCGTGGGCCGCTGACAACATTACGTTTTATGACGCCGCAGGAAAGACCTTGGCCGAAAAGCCTATCTTTCTCCGCACAGTCAGCGAGAATCGCACACCTGCCCAAGACAAGTTGTTTGCTCGCATCGGTTCACAGCTCAAAGCGCCCAGTTCCTTCTCTTTTGCGCTGCACGGTTACGACTCGGTGATGGTTCTCGCGCAAGCAATCAAGCAGGCGAACAGCACGGACGGCTCGGCCATCCGGATTGCACTGGAGAGCCTCAACGCACCGGTTCATGGATTGCTTAAGACCTACATCAGGCCCTTCAGCAAGCTGAACCACGAAGCACTCGTCGCGAAAGACCTCGTCTGGGTGCAATGGAAGGACGGCAAGCTCGTGCCTTACTCTGATGCAGTGGTGGCGTCACTCACGGCCGCCGACTTCCGGAACCAGAAACCGACCGAGTCCACCTCGGTAACGTTGACACCCGCACCCGCACCCGTAGCAGCAAGCGGCAACGCAACCGCAGCGTTCCTTCAAGCACTTATCAGCGGGCTCGCCATTGGCGGTGCATATGCGCTCGTAGCGCTGGGCTTCAGCATCACGTTCACTACAACCAAGACGCTGAACTTTTCGCACGGCGAGTTCGTGTCGTCCGGCGCATTCATCGGTATGAGTGCGATGCTGCTTCTCTTGGGCAAGCCTATAACGGCCACTAGCTTTGGAGGTGTTGTGCCGGGGGTGACCGCCCAACTGCTGGCGTTGGTTGCTGCTCTTGTCGTGATGGGCGCTCTCGGGTGGCTTCTCTACGTCATTGGCGTGCGGCCTTTCGCAAGGAAGCCGGGCATGGCGTGGGTCATGAGTACTCTCGGCTTTGGTGTCGTGCTCGACAGTATCGGGCTTGCTATCTGGGGTCCGAAGCCCGTCGTCGTTCCGTCACCACTGGGCGATTCCGTCGTTCAAATCTTTGGAGTTGGCGTACGACCGCAGGAGCTCTTGCTTCTCGCTGTGGCCGTGGTTGTGATGTTTGTGTTCGACGTGGTCATGCGCAAGACGATGGTCGGCAAGATGATGCGGGCTGTCGCCGCGAATGGAAACGTGGCCAGCTTGATGGGCATCAACACGAACGCGGTGATGATTGGAGCCTTTGTTGTCAGCTCCGCTTTGGCCGGTCTCTCCGGGTTCCTGATTGCGCCAATTGCGCAAGCCTCTTTGTTCATGGGCCTCACCATCGGGCTGAAGGGCTTCTCGGGCGCAATGATTGGCGGGTTGAACAACCCTCGTGGCTGTGTGATTGGGGGCTTTGTCCTGGGCGTGCTCGAGTCCATGGTCAATCTTTGGCAGGCGCAATGGCGCGAGATTGCCGTCTTCGCCGTCGTCATCCTGGTCTTGGCGTTCCGTCCGACCGGTCTCTTTGGAAGCAAGCTGGTGGAGAAGGTATGAAACAGCTCTCTCACGTCATTTCAGTTTGCGCTATCGCGGCGATTCTCATCGGCGGGGCGCTTGCGGTCGGGAACGACTACTATCTGCACATCGCCTTCATGATGTGTGTGTACTACCTTTGCGGCGCCGGCATGAACGTTCTCGTTGGGTTTGCCGGCCAGAAGTCTCTGGGACAAGCGGGGTTGTTCGGCGCAGGCGCTTACGCCGTCGCACTCCTTACATCCCAGACGGCTATAAATCCTTGGCTCGCAATGGCGGCCGCGACAGTCATTGCGGGCGTCTTTGGTGTGCTCATCGCATTGCCGTCGCTTCGAGTGAAGGGTCCCTATCTGGCGATGGTCACTTTGGCGTTCGGGATTGTGGTCGAGCGTTTGGTGAGTGACTGGAACGAAGTTTTCGGCGGGGCTCAAGGCATCTACGGCATCCGGAGCCCTCAGTGGAACGGCCAACCGTTGACGCTCGCGCACTGGGTTTGCGTCGGCGTAGTGTTTTGCGCGGTGACCCACCTCTTGCTGCGCAATCTTCTCAGCGGGAGATTTGGCCGCGCTTTCCTGTCGCTTCAGGCTGACGAGATTGCTTCTTCATCGGTGGGAGTCCGGGTGTATCGAGCGAAAGTCATCGCGTTCGTTATTGCTGCAGTCACGTGTGGACTGGCCGGTGCGATGGTCGCGCAGCAAAATCAGTACATCAATTCCGACTTCGTATCGTTTCAGCTCTCAATCTTCATCCTCCTGCTTGTGCTTTTCGGCGGAGCCGGTACGAAGCTCGGCCCGGTCGTCGGCGCTGTGATTCTCACCTTGCTGGATGCGTTACTTGCTCGTTGGCCTTCTGTTCAGCATGTCCTGTATGGTTTGCTTTTGTTGTTTGCGTTGTACGCGATGCCCAACGGGGTGGTGGGAACCATCTATGGGACGCTGTTCCGTCGCAAAGCAAGTGGTAGCACCCTGCGGGGCGCACGAGCGAGTGGGCACGTAACGCCGTTCATGCGCAGTGGACGTTCAGGAACAGATGACCTCCTCACGGTCGCGAAGGTCTCCAAATCGTACGGTGGAGTGAAACCCGCTCAGGATGTCTCTTTCTCGCTGAAGCGCGGCCATATTCACGCTCTCATCGGTCCCAATGGGGCAGGTAAGAGCACCATGATTAACATGGTCACGGGCATCGTTAAGCCAGATGCCGGGTCCATCAAGTTCAACGGGAAGGAAATTGCACATAGCCCTGTCCACGCAATCTGCTGGTTGGGCATGGGTCGTACCTTCCAGAACCTGAGGCTTTTCGCCGACCTCTCGGTTCTCGACAACGTGATGCTGGGGCGCCATAGCCGAATGAAGAATGGCATCTTTGCGTCCCTTGCTTCTTTGCCCACAGCGCGACGGGAGGAAGAGATTACTCGGCAACGCGCTCTGGAGTTGCTGGAGCTTGTCGAACTCGGCGACCTGGCAAGTCGTCCAGCAGGAAGTCTCTCATACGGTCTGCAGCGCCGTGTCGAACTTGCCCGAGCACTCGCAACCGACCCTCAGCTACTTTTGCTCGATGAACCAGCTGCCGGATTGAATCCGCAGGAGACAGCAGAACTCGGTCAGTTGCTACTACGCATTGGAAAGTACGGCGTCACGATTCTGATGGTGGAGCATCACATGGACTTGGTGATGTCGGTCTCGGACCACGTCATTGTTCTTGACTACGGTGTGAAGATTGCCGAAGGAAAACCTGCCGAAGTGCAGGCAAATCCGCGCGTCGTCGAGGCGTATCTCGGCGTCGACGAAGTTGCTGCAGCCTGAGGGAGTTGACATGCTGAAACTAGATTCCGTGAAAGTATCCTACGGCGCCATCCACGCGGTCAAAGGCGTCAGCCTCGAAGTCCGTGAGGGCGAGGTTGTGACCATCATCGGCGCCAACGGCGCAGGAAAGAGCAGCTTACTCAAGAGCATCGCGGGATTGCAGGCAGTGTCGGCGGGTCGTGTCACTGTCGGCGGACGCGACTGCACGCAGCTTCCGCCCCATATGAGGGTTGGACTGGGCATCGCGCTGTCTCCCGAAGGCCGGGGGGTCTTTCCAGACCAAACGGTTCGCGAGAACCTTCTTCTCGGCGCATATTCGCGCAAACAGTCGAAGGCGGAAACCGAAGCGGCAATGGAGCGGGAGTTCGAGCGCTTCCCTCGGTTGCGCGAGCGACAAGACCAGCTTTCGGGCACGCTCTCCGGAGGCGAGCAGCAAATGCTTGCAATCTCACGGGCATTGATGAGCAAGCCGCGACTGCTGCTTCTCGACGAGCCTTCGCTCGGTCTGGCGCCGCTCGTGATACGGGACATCTTCGATGCAATTCGGAGCCTTCGCGACGAGGGGCTGACGATTTTGCTTGTCGAACAGATGGCAAAGCAGGCCCTGGGCGTTGCCGACCGCGCGTACGTTCTCGAGGTCGGAAACATCACCCTCGAAGGCTCGGGGCGTGAACTGCTGAACGACCCGAAGGTTAAAGCAGCTTACTTGGGTACGCACTGAAATCGTCGCGGTGCGCAGAGAGCAATTTAGCAATCAAGGGAGAGGTGGATGAGCAAGGTAAGAATGGGGCTGATTTATAAGAAGCCGGAATGGTCCACGGAAGATTTTAAGGCGCACTGGCTCAATCATCACGGCTCGCTGGTTAAGCGCGCCCCAGGGCTCAGCCAGTATTGGCAGAACCATGTTACCGACCGGGTCCAGCGTGGCATCGAGTTCGCGCGAGGTCCGTGGGAGTTTGATGGCTTCTCTCAACTGTGGGTTGCCGACCCTGAGGCTCCTTTTGGTCGCGACGAGTTGCCCGCGCAAATCTTGGCAGACGAAAGCTACTTCATGGGTGGCTTGAACATCGTCTCCGTGCAACAGACCACCGTCGTTGAGGTGCCAAACGATGACGTGCGCCGCCGACTGATGAAGCGGATGTCGATAATTCGGCGGCGCCCGGAAATGTCGGAGCAGGATTTCCTTAGAGAATGGAAGGTTCACGCAGACTATGTGAGAACGATGCCGGGTGTACTGGGCTATCGGCAAAACGCAATTGTCGAGCGCGAAGTGACGAAAGGCAGCGCGAGCACTTACGAGGAGCTGCCTATCGACGGCATCGTCGAGTTCTGGTTTGAGAGCACTGACTCCTTGCAGAACGCCTTTGGGTCCGAGGCTGGACTAAAAACAATGGCGCACGCGAAGACGTTCCTATCGGAAATCACGGCCTTCCTCGTTGACGAGCACAGGATTGTCTGAACGCCTGCATTTATGGCGAAGGAAAGGGCCCAAGCGGTCTTGGGCCTCCTGCTGATTGGCTTTGCGAGCCTTACCCAGCCGACGAGGACGTTTCGAGACGTGGGTAATCCGTGTAGCCCCGCGAATCGCCGCCATACATGGTCGAACGGTCGACAGGCGAAAGAGGAGCGTTATCGCGCAGTCGTTCTACCAGGTCGGGATTTGAGATGTACGGACGCCCAAACCCGATAAGGTCAACAATTCCAGACTCCAGTGCTTGCTCGGCCTCTGCCTTTTGGAAGCCACCGGCGAGAATCAGCGTCCCCGTGTATGCAGCGCGGAACCTCTTCAAGAATTCGCGGTCGATTGCGGTTTGACCGAGCGTCAACTGGTCGCTGAGGTGAACGTATGCCAGACTCCGGGCCGAGAGTTGCTCCGCGACTGTGAGCCACGTGTCATCTTCGTCGGCGTACGGCTTCATGTCATGCAATCTTCCGAACGGGGAGATTCGGATGGCGGTCTTGCTGGCGCCGATTGCCTCACTGACCGCGTCGACAGTTTCAAGGAGAAACCTCATTCGATTCTCGAGGGTACCGCCGTACGCGTCATTGCGGCTATTGAGACCATCGTTTAGAAACTGCTCGAATATGTATCCGTTCGCCCCATGCAGCTCCACACCGTCGAAGCCAGCCGCCATAGCGTTTTGCGCTGCTTGCACGAAGTCGCGGATAACTCTTCGAATCTCATCCGTTGCGAGTGCACGGGGAGGACTGACCGGCACCTTATTCGGGTTCCCCGCCGAGTCATATGCAAAGGCTGTGGCGGCCGCCGCGGGAAGGTTGACTGAGGAAACGGGGCTGTCGCCGCTTCGCTGTAACGTCACGTGGGAAATCCGGCCAACGTGCCAAATTTGAATGAAGATGCGCCCGCCTTGCTGGTGGACAGCGTCGGTGACTCGCTTCCATCCCGCTACCTGTTCGGGCGTGTGGATTCCAGGAGTGAAAAGATAACCGCGTCCTTCGACAGAAATCTGTGACCCCTCGGTAATGATGAGTCCAGCGCTTGCGCGCTGTCGATAGTAGAGAGCCGTCTGCTCGTCCGCAACGGTGTCTAGTGCGCGTGACCTTGTCATAGGCGCCATCACGACACGGTTGGGCAGCGGCAGGCCGGCTAAATCGTAACCGTCGAAAAGTTTGCTCATCGTTTTATGGCTAGTCAAAGTTGGTGAAATCTGGTGCTGCATCGAAGCATTGGTTTTCTGAGAATTGCCGTCTTTCTGCGAACGTGACGGAAATGAGTGATACGTCAGTGGGAGGGAAAGTGAGGAAGAACTTCAGAAGCCAGTTCGTCCATGAGTTCGGCATACGGTCGCCGACTAATCTTTGGATTGAGCGCAATGTGGTTGACACCCGCTTCCTGTGCCTCTTGAAGGAAGTGTGCGAGGGCCGCACTTCCAGAGCGAAAGCCGCCCCGTGTCCGAATGAGTGGCTCGTTCCGGTTTTCGACCAAATCGAGAAAGCCGCCGACGCCGAGTGGTTTGAACTGCCCAGAGCCGCAAGATTCGCTTACCTGGACATGCCATTGATTCGCGTACGCCGGCAATTGCTCCGGTGCCGGCGAGGAACCGATGAAGCCGTCCATGTGCTTTGCAAGCCAAGCGAGGCTCTGTTGAGCACGACCGACGGCGATAGCAGGTGTGCTGCCAAAAGGGGGCTTGGGAACCAAATCGTGGGCTCCCCACGAACTTCCGAACCGAGACGAATCGAACCGGGGAAAGCTCTCTTCGAGAACGCTCTTGTACACAGTGAATGCATCGCGGAAGCGCTCGCCTCGGGTTTCGAAGTCAATGCCGAAGAGTGGATATTCAGCCGGTCGGTCGCCAGAGGACAGCCCAAGGACAACACGGCCCCCTGACAATTGGTCAAGAGACGCTACTTGCTTTGCCAATATCAGGGGCTCGCGCATCGGCAGAACAATTCCTGCCGTCCCTAATGCAATCCTGCTTGTGAAGGCTGCCAGGTATCCGATGTATGGCACAGGGTCGAAGACCTGGCCCACATCGCCGTACTGTGGGTCGTAGAAAGGGACGTCGCGCATCCAGAGCGCCGCGAATCCTAGGTCGTCTGCCTTTTGCGCCATTGAGATATGGTCGCGCATGGTCGGAGCAGGGCTGTTCGGATGTGTTTCAAGCGGCAGAATAAGGCCGACTGTGAGCTTCTTCGGTGAAAAGAGACGCGCGAAGCCGGGCTGTTCGGCCAGTGTGGCGTCGCTGATGAGTAGTTCTGCATGGGCGTGCATTACGGATTCTCCTTGGATGGTTCATCTTAATTTCGAACCTGGAATCCATAAACCACCTATAATTCCAATTACTTCATCCTGTCATTCCAAAATCATGTTGAAGGATAGGTTCTACGGCTTCAACGAATTCGTCCTCTCCGCGCAGGATGGAAGCTTCACGGCGGCGGCCGCTCGACTAGGACTGACGAGCAGCGCCGTCGGGAAGGCAGTCACCCGACTCGAGGAACGCCTTGGAACGAAGCTGGTTCACCGAACCACCCGTCGTCTAACGCTGACGAACGAGGGAGAGGCCTATCTTGCCAGTTGCCTTCGAGTGCTTGGCGAACTGGACGAGACAGAAAGCTTGCTGACGACTGGTCATCAAGAACCGGTAGGAAGAGTACGTATCGAGTTGCCAGCGACATTTGGCCGACGCCACGTGCTTCCATCGCTTCTACAACTGTCGCAAAAGCATCCTCGCCTAGACCTCTCTGTTAACTTCAGCGAGCGTTTGGCGGACCTTGTTGCCGAAGGCGTTGACATTGCAGTGCGAATCGGCCGACTGAAGGACGACGCCGACATTGCTGCTCGAAGACTCGGGGAACAGCGACTTGTCCTTTGTGCGGCTCCAAAGTATCTCGACCGGAAGGGAACACCGAAGAATAGAGACCAACTCGCGACGCACGACTGCATCGTTGGGCTGCAGCGAGGGCAGCGAGCAAGCTGGTTGGTGAAGAATGCTGCAGGGAACTTTGAACCGATGCAGGTAGCGGCCCGATACGAGCTAGCCGACGGCGAGGCGATGCTCAACGCTGCGTTGGCCGGTTCCGGCGTTGTTCAACTGCCAACATGGTTGGTAGCAGAGCACTTGCGTCGTGGGGAACTGATTGACATTCTGAACGAATGGGCCGGGGGAGAAATGCCTATCCACGCTATCTGGCCGCGCACGAAGTACGTGCAACCTCGTGTTCGAGTTGTTATCGACGAGCTTGTTCGGCTCGCCCACGAGCAGGGTTCGGGTTTCAAGCCTTGATGCCGCGAAGGCTACGCAAACTCCCGTTCCAAATGACGACAAATGTCAATCCGGCGAGTGCGCAGATGCGGGCTTTCATGACTGGGACTCGGCGTTGTCTGACGTCGACGTTGCTTGAGCGAGCCGCCTTGCTTTCGAAAGGCCCGCTGGCCTCACAACGCCGACGATACTTCGTAGCTCCGAGCTCGGTTCAGGCCTACCCGTGAGGAACCTTGATAGCTCGCACCGGATGTAACGTCAGTCTCACACCGATGCGATGTTCGCTGCTTCCGGCGCCGGCGCTGCCGCCGTAGTGTTCCTCGTAACCTTGCTCGAAGTCGTTTTGCGAGCAGAAGTCTTTCTTGCCCCGACGGTTGCCTTTGTTGGCCCCTTCGTAGCGGCCCTCTTGACGCCCGCAGACTTCTTAGATGTTACCGCCGTCTTGGCGCCAACCTTCTTGGTCGCAGCTCGGACCTTCGGTCCAGCGTTCGACGTGGTCGCCTTGAGAGTCGCCGATGCGTCAGATGTGGCGGCAGGGGCCTGCTCAATCAGAAACTTGCTTCGGTCCTTCGCCGAGGCGAGCCACTTGGGAGCAGGGCCGCGGCCGCTCCAACTTGCTCCTGATTTCGGGTCTCTGTATTTTGCAGGCAGCGCACCCTTTGATTGCACTTTGCCAGCGAGAGTCTTTCCGCTGGACGCTCCGACCGTCTTCGCTGAAGACGCGCTGGTAGTGCCATCGATGAGAAACTTCGTGCGGTCTTTCACGTCTTTAATCCAAGCCGGCGGTCGGGCATGTCCGCTCCACGTCTCGCCGGTCTTCGGATTTTGATACTTTGCCGGCAGTTTCCCTGTGCTGGTGATAGATGCCTTGACTCCTCGACTGACGGCAGTGCGAAGGCTTGCCTTTGCGGCTCTCTTCGCTTTCGCCCTGGCTTCAATGTCTGCAGTGGTAAGCCCGTGCTTGAGCATCAATTCGCGTATTTGGTCCACTGCCGCTTGCGCTTGCTTAGCAAGGATGGTCTCGGCTTGCGCTTGTAGCTTCTTCATCCGAGCCTGAATGTTCTCGAGGGTGCTCATGGTCGCCTCCTTGGGGGTAACTTGGCGAACTATGACATAACCTTCATCAGAATAGTGCGAGAAGAGGCTTTTCCGAAACGAAAACTCAATGAGGTTATTCCCGAATTCGCGCGGGAGGATGTCTGCCAGAGGTGAACGGTCAAGAAAGCGACGACGATGGGGGGTAACAAAACTCGGCCAACGTGAATCGCAAAGCGGTGGAGAAGGCGGACCCGAACCAGCACGCACCCAACGGCCATCGGACCCGCCTTCTTCGGCTCAAGATTTATTTGCCGGCATCAGCTTCGCACTTTTTCATGAACGACGTTTTGGCAGCACCGACGAGCGGCTTACCATCTTTGCCCACGGCTTTGCTCGCACATGCGGCTGTGACATTGCTCTTATTGCCAGCTTCACACTTCTTGATGAAAGAGGTCTTGGCCGCTCCAGACAGCGGTTTGCCATTCTTATCGATTGCTTGGGCGTCACAGCCCGAAGTTGCTGCCGTAGTCGGCGCGGGTTTGGCGGCGGACGTCGCAGCTGGGGCAGACGTTTGGGCGCACGCGATTCCGACCGAGAAGAATGTTGCTACAGCGACTGCGATAATCTTGTTCATATCTATTCTCCGGGAGAGATAAGGCCGAGCGCCTTGCCTCATTAACGTTCGGGAAGGTGCGGCGTTGACGCTAGCCGACGGGAATCGTTGATGCAGTGCCGTATCGACCGCGCGGTCGATGCTCCACTCGCAATCTCGGTGCGGCACCAGCGTGAGAAGCTGGTCGGGGAAAACCAACCCAAGAAGTGGAGCGGAGCGCCAAGAGGTAGGGTGTTTCCCTAGCATCGTCGAGCGGTCTCTAACAACCGCATCGAAAACCCAGGGATAGAATCGTTCAGTGTCCACTGTCTTCCAACGCGTGCTCGCGCGTCGAGCAGACGAATGCGAATTCCCCTCTCAGATGTCCCGGCATCTGGGAAACGCAAGCGGGACTCGCACGACGTGCCGTGACCTAGAAGGAGAAAATCATGGTTATGACTCTGGCGAATCGCGCGCTTGTTTCGATTTGTTTGGGTGCCTTCTTATCTGCATGTAGCGTCGCGCCTGCCGTTGGGACAAAACAGCCACCCGAGGGAAGCGCGAAAGTTCGTGCAGCGATAGAGAGCGCAGTCGCGTCATCAGACACAGAGTTGACGCGTGAGAGCCCGACGTCAAACGGTGGTCGGCGGGCAACCGTGCAATGCGACACCGTTGGCAGCATGTTCGTCTGCACGGAAGGTGAGGCAATCTGTTGGTGGAATCGGCGTACCGGCTACGGCTGCAACTGACAACGTCCTGCTCTCACGAGGGATTTCTTGGCTCTATCGAAGGAAACACACAACGCCTGCGAACTAAGCTTTGAGACGACCACCTAGCCATCCGCGTCGCAAGGAGGTATTGCGCTCAGAGCCCGTAAGGCGGCCAACACAAAGCGTGGGCCGTTACGGGCATCATCTACTTGGAAAGGCCGCACATAACCTTGCCGTCTGCCGTGAGGCGAGGTGTGACGCCGTCGCGTACCCGGATGTACTGGCAGCCAGTCTCCACGTCTCTGTAGATGTGTACCCAGTCGTCGTTCTTGACCTTCAGCTCTTCGAAGACCTTCGGGCCTTTTCGCGGTGAGTCGAACACCCCCGCGACGTAGAGCATAGAGAACATGAGTGCGATGCTTGCGAGCATCATTGCAAGTGAACCCTTCAGCATCAGGAGCCTCTCCAGTGTTGTTATGCGGGTTGCTGCGGATGAGCGAATTCCAGTCGGGGCTAAGCGCTTGGGCAAGGGTTCTGCCACACGCGGTGTCGGCCCACGCATGCGCTTTGCTCAATACTTTCTCATAGGCGCGCGCATCGAACCAGCAGGTGCGGGTCTCTATCGCGGGTCCCAAGAGCTCAGCGGGCGAGAAATATTCCGTTTCACAACTCACAAATGCGGCGTCAACAAGTTGGCCAAGGGGAACGTTGAGGCAATGAACGGCACGAAGCCGACTCATCGACTTGACGGGAGTAACCATGAACGCGTTCACTCAGAAGCTCACAGCAATCGCCGCGCTGTCGATTGCCTTCATAGGGACCGCATCAGCTGCAACCAACTGGGATGCATCGCATCCGCGGCGCGCCGAGGTCAATCATCGGCTGTCCAATCAGGACCGCCGAATCCATCAGGAAGTCCGGGAAGGGGAACTGTCCCACAACGAGGCGATGCGGTTGCATCGCGACGACCATCAAGTGCGTCGTGAGGAGCGTCTGATGGCAAGCCAGAACGGCGGACATATCACCCGACAGGAAGACCGAGCGCTCAACCAGCAGGAGAACCGGACAAGCAGGCAAATCGGGCAGTGAAGTCCGCACTACCTCACAACGAGAATGAGTGAAGCAATGAAAAGGATAATTCTGGTTCTGTTGGGCAGCGCCTTCCTTGCATCCGCGGGCGCTGCGAGCGCCGAAGGTTGCTTGAAAGGCGCAGTAGTCGGTGGCGTCGCTGGTCACTACGCTGGGCATCACGCTGTAGTTGGCGCCGTCGGAGGCTGCGTCGTCGGTCGACATCTCGCCAACGAGAAGCGAAAGCAGTCCGCCGCTCAAGCGCAATTACAGGAGCACGCGCAGATGCAGCAGGCGGCCGCGCGCTGAGCGACTGCGCCGCCTCCCTTCAAATTGCCAGTAGCAATGACATCGTCCGGAGCGTTGAGCACCGGACGATGCGTCGGCGCAAACTCATGCATGCAAGGTCGCCGAGGTTTCTTGTCGTTCGGAACTTCCTTCCGGTCTCTGCCAGGAGCCGTGAGGAATCGCGCGGCAGTCTTACGCCGATGCGACGCTCGCCGCTCCAGGCGTCGGCATTGTCGCCGCCGTCGTGGCCGTGGCCCTGCGTGAAGTTGTCTTGCGAGCAGAAGTCTTTCTTGCACCGACGGTTGCCTTTGCCAAACCCTTCGTAGCGGCCTTCTTGACGCGACGTCGCGCTACGAGCCCGATACCATGCGGTTCCAGAGGGCAAATTGACATACCACGGAGAAGGGGAATTTCGATTCGCACTCACGCGGCGCGTAATGTCTCTTTAAACCGAACGTACTCCTGCCCCCGACCGTGATTGCGATACAGTTCGCCGACGGTTCCGAATGCAAAGGCCGGTTTGAGTTCAGCTCCGGGAAGCGCTTCTTGAACCCAGTCGTATGCGTTCATTGCGCGCTTCTCGGCGCGAATGGCTTCGCTCAAGGCTTCTAGTGCCTGGGCCGGCGAGTGGTTCGCCAGCGTAATGAAATAACGTGCGAAAGGATGCTGCTTCAACTCTGTTAGTCGTAGGGCGGACGTCTTGTTGCTCACATTCTCTCCGTCGCGAGTTGACCTAGACGTTATAGCGCAGCGATGTGACATTTCCGTGCTGAATCGGCACGCCCCGTCGATAGTGAATTGATTGATATTCTCTATGAACGTCAGTCCCCGTCTCAAAAGAGGCAGGAGTTCATCGACATTCTCGTGCAAATACGGGCCTACGCTCCCGCGCGATGCTCCGTGCAGGCGATTGGACCCTCGGCGCCAGCTTGTGCGGTCTCGTCTGGATGCTGGGAGTAGTAAGCGTTGAACAGCGACGAGCACAGTTTTGCGAGTGCCGCGAGATTTACCGCCTGGTCCGCGTGTTCGACTTCTCCTGCGTTGAGTATGTCGTCGAGGACCGGAGCGAGCCGGCGCAGTCGCCGGAATGTCTCCGCATCAAGTTCCATTTCTACTTCCTGTGTTCAAGCAAAAGAAGGCATGTGGTCGATGCTCGCGAAGGCTGAGCCTTTGCTGCGACTCAGACACTGCTCAACTGTAGGCTCGGAGAGGCTGCCGCGCCTTGAGGTCTTTACGCCGATGCCTCCGTGCAGGAACATCATCGGGGTCCTGTAGCAAATCTGACTCGGAAGGCCTTTTCCTCGAAGCGCCCGCATCCTCGATTCATCAGAATCATTACTTTGGACGCAATCTCTGTCATTCCGTTCCTTGAATTTGGTGCGTTGCACAATCGTTCGGAAACAACTCTCCGATTTGTCTGACGGTCCCAAATGTCATAATGCATGGGAGATGTCGATGCGGCCCTATAAATGTAAAGAATAGATTCCCGACGCGAAGCGTAATTCGATTGTGCGACGCAACGAAAAAAGCGCTGTTAAGCTGCCGACAAAGGGATTACCCTTAGAGCGTTCCCCTACGGAGGCTTGTCGTTGTGTCTACTCTTTCGGAGCATGACGGACTCGTTGCGACCTGGCGTCGGATTAACCCGCAGGCGGAGTTTGGCTTGTTGGAATGTTGTGAGTTGAACGGGCGCGGTGAAGCGGTGCCACATCCTCAGCCCTCCGGACGGCGCCAGATTGTCCTGACCGACGTCTATTGCCAAATTGCAGAGCAGCTTGGTCATGTTGCGGCTATGTCGGTTGCTGTCACGACGCCGTCATTTGGCATCCGAGTACCTGACGTTGTCTGGATGCCTCCTGAAAAGTGGGAACGACTTGACCTGGATGCCCCGGTCCCGTTTGTGCCAGACCTGTGTGTCGAGGTGCTCCTCGACCGCACGTTTCCGCAGGGTATCGGCCCAAGAATCAGGGCTTACCTAGAAGGCGGTGCCCGCGAGGTTATCGCAGTCGGCCACCGCGGCAAACTGCAATTCTTCGGACCGCATGGGCCGTTGGAAACTTCAACGTTCGGAATAACGCTCTCACTCGACCGATTCTACTTCGAGGATTTTGCTCCATTGTCCCACTAACGCGCATCGCAAAGCTGTGCTGCCCGTTCGGCCCTCAGATGTAAGCAGGTCAAGTCTCGTGCGGTTGTTTGCATCGATTGCCTCGGCCACGATTCCGGTATTGCGTTCCTATTCACGCACTTCCTGTTGAGCAGGTGAATCAATAGGTTAGGCGAGCTTGACCAAACCGAGTCTGCGGACGCTTCGACGTGGTGTGTTTATTCTGCCTGTAGCCTGCATCCGTGTGGGTGGTGACCTTCGCAGCGTTCTGTTAGGTCGATATTCGTGCGGTGTGCGACAAGCCACGGGATGCCCGCATAGCCCACTATCGGTCGCTTAACGCGGTACTCGAAAAGCTCTGGCCCGACTCGTTTGAAGAGCACGACGTCCGTCGCGTGTTGCTGCGCGTAGGTTTCGGTAACCAACCCTGTTTCTGCTGCAAGCGACATCGAGAGCGAGCCGTCGAACGACGACCGAAAGCTGATGTTTGACAAAATGCAGTAGCCAATTGAAATAATCGCAATCGGCTTCGCAACGACACCTACGTACGTGCGTAAGCTTCCTCGCCGTGGCCGTTTAGAAAAAAGTGCTACGACGTGCATCGCAAACGGCTCCTTAAGGGTTTACGTGCAACGCATCTTAGCCACTTCCAGCACAGGCGACAACCAAAAAGATGTACGCAAAATGGTAGATATCTTGCGCCGTCGGACCGTGCGTGCATTCATGTCGTGGACAAGCGATGCACTATTGGTGAAAGGCTTTTATGAGTGAACAGAGTCGCCACTTCTCTTGCATTGAAAGTGGCGTTTGGCGAGCAGAGGTTCGTTCTTACCGGAGGTGCTGCAAAATTCTCTTCCTGCAGGGCAAAATTTCTTCATTAAACTCGAGCGAGCGCCTAGCATTAAGTAATTATGAACTGATGAGTCTAGTTGCCGAGCCATGAACCAGCCCACGGTGAAGAGAGACCCAGAAGGCACGCGCCGAAGAATTCTGGAGGCAGCCAAGGAGCAGTTCAGTAGTCTTGGCCTCGCTGGAGCGCGCGTCGATGCCATTGCCTCAACAGCAGGCACGAATGAGCGAATGCTGTATTACTATTTCGAGAGTAAAGAGGGGCTCTACGTAGCGGTCCTCGAGGCGATGTACGGGGACTTTGCGAATCGAGAGAGCGACCTCAATCTTTCGGGACTGCCGCCCTCCGAGGCGGTGCGTACGCTTGCGGCGTCTATCTGGACGTACCTAAGAGACCATCCGCGGTGGTTGAACCTCATCAATAACGAAAATCTGCATGAGGGCCGATACCTTGCACGCTCGGCCAAACTGCGCGACATCGTCTCCCCGGTGGTGGACGTTTTGCGCGCAACGCTTGCTCGTGGAGCAGCTTCCGGAGAGTTTCGCGAAGATGTAGACGCAGTGGATTTTTACGTGACGCTGATTGGCATGGGCTTCTACGTCGCGTCCAACCGCTTCACGGTCGCGGCATTCACAGGGCGAAACTACTCCGAGGAGCAAAGCCACAAGTCCATCTCGGCGATGCACCTCGAAATGCTGCTTTCATATCTGCGGCCAAGGGCATGAGCATCGGCCCTGTCATAAGCAGCTCGCGGCTAAAGTCCCTTCCTCCTTTCGCTCCTGCCGACCGACGGCGTTTGGCCCTTTGTGACCACGCCCGCCGTCGGTCGGTCACCATGGTCAGTTGTCTCTTGCTCGGTCGAACGCCGCGCGATTCGCCGTCACAAATTGCTCGACAGTCTGCGTCGCCTGTCCGGTAATCTGCTCGATAACGGTATCCGTTCCCTCGAACACACCATTCTGATAGTCGACAGCGACCTCGATGAAGTGCTGAATCGTGAAGTCGGGCAGTTCGTAGTGGCTCAGATGCTCGCGATACCCGTCGAGGGTCGTCGGGTTGTAGACGATTTTCCGCCCGAGCACATCGCTCATGACGCCGGCAATTTCAGACTGCGACATCTGAGTCGGACCGCACAGCTCGTATGATTTCCCGATGTGACCAGCGGGATTCGAAAGCACCTCGGCGATGAAGCGCGCCTGGTCTTCAGCGGTGATTGGCGCGTGCTTGCCTTCACCGAATGGCAGCGTAATTTCTCCGTTGCGCACAATCGTGTCGCGGACCCAAGGAAATACGAGCCACTCGGAAAAGAACGTTGGCCTGACGTGTACGGTCGGGACACCGGACCAGTCGAGCACGCGCTCCGCAATCCAATGGTCTCGCGCGGCGTGGCTTTTGGCGTTTTCTCGCGCGGAAATCTGAGACATGTTCACGACCACGTCGAGCCCCGCACGACGAGCGGCATCGGCAAAGTAAGCGGTCGCTTGAATAAATCCTGGACGCACAGGGAAACACAGGTATGCGGCGTCAGTGCCTTCTGCCGCCCGCACGGCGTCGTCATGCGAAAGCAAGTCGCCAGTAACGACCTCTGCACCGGCGCGACGAAGTGCATCACTGCGGTCATCTTCCTGGCGGACAAGGGCGCGGACTGCATGGCCGCTGTCGACGAGGTTTCGAACGACATGAACACCGGTCTTTCCGGCCGCCGCTGTTACCAAAATCTTGCGTTGTTTCATCATGCTTCTCCTTACTCTTCGAAGGTCAAGTTCAGACGCTTTTCCGTTGCCGTCCGCTAGCCAACGACGCGCAACATGTGTGTATATGCACTTTTGTGCGCGTGCAGGCTTACAAGTCCCAACGTCCACATCGGCGTCATCGGCAGCGGGGTTAACAGGATTATAGTTATAATCCTGACGTCGAGAGCATAGCCGGTCGCAAGTCACAATTGTCGAAGGTGCATCAATGGCGACCCGACAGAGAACCATCGCTGAACGAGATGTAAGGGGACGATATGGGGCACTCGCAAGCCGAAAAACTAGAGACGCATCAGCGAATCGTCGATATCGCGGCGAAGCGGTTCCGCGAACGGGGTATTGATGGAGTCAGCATCGCTGACGTGATGAGAGAGGCTGGTCTTACAGTCGGCGGCTTCTACAAGCATTTTTCCTCACGAGACGAACTTGTCGTGGAGGCGTTGAGGCACGCATTGAAAGACATCGAGTCTTGGGAGTCGGCCATTCCCGTCGCGGCCTCCCAGGCGATGCACTCCTACTTGTCCGAATCGCACAGGGACAATCTGGTCACGGGATGTCCCATATCGGCGCTGGTCAATGACGTGGGACGGAGCACTGGTGGCGCGAGGGAGGTCGTTTCAATGGAGGTGAGCAAGATTGTTGGCTTGATTTCGCAAGCTTCACCCGCTCACGAGACTGCTTCGAAGCGCAGCGATGCGATTCTTGTATTGAGCGCGTGTGTTGGGGCGGTCGCATTGTCGCGAGCTGTCTCAGACCGAGCGCTTTCGAGGGAAATTCTCGGCGGAGCGCTGACGGGGATTCTCGGCAAATTGTCGTCGAATCGACCGGCCGACGAGTAACGGCGTGCAAAGCGCGTATCGGCAAAGCCAACCCTTTATACAATAGGCCTTCATGCCGACTATCCATCGTGCAGGTGGATGGATGCGCCCAGTATGGCGCGGCCCGGTCGCAGCATCTACACATGACCATTCGCGGACTCGTGAACACATGGCTAGCAAATCTCATCTCGGCAACGTTTTGACATTGGACGAGGTGCAGTCTCTTGCGGACGTGAAGACATTCGCTCGCGGGAAAGCGTACTTCCATGACGGAGCCGTATCTCGACTCGACGAGCGTGGAGGGGTTTTGCACGCAAGCGTCAACGGCACTAGCCGTTACAGCGTCGAACTCGGCGTCGGGCGCGGCGACGAACTCGCGTACGAGTGCGATTGCCCGGTCGGACAAACAGGCACTTTCTGCAAACACTTGGTCGCCGTTGCGCTCTCCTGGCTCGAGAACTCTGGCACCGAGGTTTTTCATCCAGACGATTCTGAGCCTGCGAAGCTCAGAAAAAAGCGCAAGACGTCTGAAGAACTTATCAGCGAGTACGTGGCGACGTTGAGCGACGACGCTATGCGCGAACTGCTGCTTGATGCCGTTGAACGCGACATAGTGTTGCGCGACCAACTGCTTTTTGCGGCGCGAGCAGCCAACGCTAACGACTTGCCGAGCATGAAAGCGGCCGTGAGGGATGCGACGAGAATCGGCCGGCCACTCGATTGGCGTGAGTCTGGTGCATACGGCGACGGACTATTCTCGCTCGCCGACGCGCTTCGCCAACGGCTCCAAGGTCCAGCAGCTTCTCAAGTAGTTGAGCTCGCCGAGTTGGGCATCGCGGGTGCCGAGAAAAGTCTCGAGCAGATTGACGACTCCAACGGCGATGTGATGCCAGGCATCCTCGAACTGGCAGCAGTTCATCTCGAAGCGTGCAAGCAGACATCTCCGGACCCGGTAAAGCTCGCGGACCGCTTGTTCCGATATCAATCTGAGGGAGCGTGGGACACGTTTTACGACGTATTGCCCAAGTACGCCGGGCCGTTGGGCGAACGAGGAATGCTGCGCTATCGAGCGCTTGTGGAAGGGGCCTGGCGCCAGTTGCCCAGTCTTTCGCCGAAAGATGGTTTGCGCCGGTCGTTTGATGGCAATCGAACTCGGCTCGAACATGCAGCTATTAAGCTTGCCGAGTTCGACGGCGACGTCGACGAACAGATTTCAATTCGACAGAAGGACCTCTCGGCACCGTATCGATATCTGCTGATTGCAGAGATTTGCGCCCAGAACGGACGATACGATGACGGCCTTGACTGGGCTCGGCAAGGACTCGCCGCCTTCAAAGAGCCGGACCGACGTCTGCTTGACTTCTGCGTCACAGAATATTTGCGGCGCAGTGACTCGGTCGAAGCGAATTTGTACGCCTGGGTGCGCTTCGAGCAGCGACTAGATGCAGAGGGATTCGCGGCCCTGATGGAGGTAGCGCGAGCCACGCACAGCATCGACCAAGCGCGCGAGCGAGCGTTCGCGCTTCTTTGGGCGCTTGTAAAGAAGGAGGAGGCTTCGGCTGCCGTGAATAAGTCGGCCTGGTACCACCCGAGGTCGCGCACGGCTATAGTCGAAATCCACCTCGCATTGAAGGAGCACGACAAGGCGTGGGAAGCTTTCGCCGGCGGACCGGTCGCCACCAATTTGTGGGCAACCATGGCGTCAGTCCGAGCGAAGACCCATCCGCGGGACGCCATCGCTCTCTATCACCGCTTGCTCCCAATTGCCGCGGAGCAGGGCACGCGAAAGGCTCGTTACGATGAGGCGTTCAGCATCGTGCGCAAGATACAGAGTCTGAGAAGAGAACTCCACGAGCAGACTGAGTTTGCGAAGGAACTCGATGTAATTCGAGACGCGTATGGCGCCAAGAGAAATTTCATGAAGTTGCTCGCTACTTTGTCGTGACGCAAGGCGATAAGGCGATGGTATGCGGCAACTCCTTCATTGCTTTCCGCTAGTTACTACCGTTCCATGAGTGCCCGCAAATCGTTTTTTGGCGTGATTAGAGTATTGCTCTAGGCCCCGACCGCGCAAAACCTACTGCTCCTATGGCATATTGCGTTCATTGTGACCGCGATAAGGGGAAGTCATGGCTACGCTTGAGAGCATTGAGGCGAAGATTGCGAAGTTGCAGTCGCAAGCTGACGCAATTACCAAAAAGCAGTCGACGAAAGTCATTGCCGAGATTCATGCTCTGATGTCAGAGCACGGGATAACGATAGATGACCTTGGCTCCGGCTCTGTTGGCAAGAAAGCTGGCACCAAAATGACCGGCAAGTCATCTTCGGACAAAACAGCGTCGAATGCGAAGTTTCGTGACCCGAAGTCTGGAGCCACATGGAGCGGTCACGGCCGCGCGCCTGGATGGATTGCGAGTGCAAAGAATCGCGACCGCTTTTTGATTGATGGCAGCTTGACGAGCACCGACGGGGCCACCAAGAACGCTGCGAAACCGGGCAATTACGTTCGTGGTCCCCAGCCTGCGCTTTACCGTGACCCCAAGTCAGGGGCGACATGGAGTGGTCGTGGCAGAGCTCCGTCATGGATAGCGAGTGCGAAAACTCGCGACAGGTTTCTAATCGATGGCAGTGCAACGACTACGCCTACTGCCGACAAAACTTCGGCGAAGCCTGCCGGCAACTACCCGCGCGGACCTCAGCCTGCGAAATATCGCGACTCGAAGTCAGGGGCGACATGGAGCGGTCGTGGGAAAGCGCCGGCTTGGCTTGCGGGAGTCAGAGACAGGACGAAGTTTCTGATTAACGGTGCTGCGGAAACAGCTGCTGATGGCAAGGAAAGTGCACCCAAGGCGGTGACGGCAAAGAAAGCAGCGCCGAAGAAGCCAACGGCGACGGTATCAGCAAAGAAGGGCGCAGCGAAGAAGGCATCGACGACGTCCGCGAAGACTGCTGCAGGCAAGAGCGCTACTACGAAGAAATCGGCTCCCGCGGCGAAGAAGGGACCGCAGACTGGGAGCAGGAAAGCTGTAACCAAGAAGGTTGCAGCGAAGAAGTCCGGTGGAGAAGCGGCCGCAGAAAAGGCGGTGGATTCGACGGCCTTGCTTTCTGCGAGCGGGAGCGATGTAGGCGCTGATAGTTCTGCTGCTTGGAAAGCGGTTGGCGAATAGTCTATCAAGGGCGGCCCGCAAAGAGATAGTGGGCTCTCGCCGCTTGCCTGGAGTAATCCGGAAGCCTGCCACTGTACATCTTCGGAATCGGACATAGAGGCGGGTTTTTTGGCACGTCTGCTTCAGCTTGGCGGCGACGCGACGGCGCCCACTAGCGCGCATCGACCTCAGGTTTCGACGAAGACTACGGACCGAGTCAAAGCGAGACGCGTCCCAGCGGCCATCGTCAAACCTGTTCCCCCGAACCTAGGGCTGCTTGCCAGCGTCGTCTTCCGGCCTTTTTGATGCATACCCCTTGCGCAGCATCGCCGGCCACCTGGTTTCTCCCCGACATCTGTCGGCGCGCAGTTCTTCTCCTTATTCCGGTCCATAGTAAAGATTTACTATGGCCGGTTCTTTGCGAATGTCGGAAGCTTTCTCCATGTGCGCAACAGACTCGGACCACGGACGGCCAGCCGATTCTGAAGAACGCCCTCCACATAAATGGGTAGTCGGGCGGCGAAGCTCACCGAGCAGATGAGAAGCGAAGAGGCCGCGAGAGACCATGTTTGCGTGATGGTAGCCTGCGCGACGCATCGTTTTTAGCGCGCACCCGGATGCAACGCGCGAGAGGAGCTGGAAAATGCCGACCGTGAAATTCCTGGAAGAAGCGGAACACTTTTTCCATTCCGGAAAATGCAATTCCGCAATGCACTTGTTAGCATCCGGTTTTGCAAGTGTCCGCAAAGAAATTTCAAACGCCGATTGGAAGCAGTTCGTCTGTGATGCCAGGCAGCATAACGCTGTCAAGACGACTCGACTTTGCCCATTTATTAACCATGCCGTGTCGAGGCCTTTCGGATATCCCGGTGACGCGACATTGATAGACCATATCTACGGTTACGCGAAGCCGGTCTTGACGGGTTTGCCGCGGTCTCTCTACGCATGCATGACAGGTGCTTCTGCACCGCGTTCCGTGCGATTCAGACGTCACGTCTTAGCCCACTACATTGACAAAGTCCTCCACGAAAGAGAAGGCGATTCAAGCGTTCTTTCCTTGGGCTGTGGGCACTTGAGAGAACTCGACCTAAGCCGAGTTCTTACGCAAGTCAGGCCGCATCGTTTTTTGGCACTGGACCAGGACGCAAATAGCCTTGCAGAGGTTGAGCGCTGCTTCGCCACGTTGGGAATAACTGCAGAAAGGCGAAACATTAAAGACATCGTTGCTGGCCGACTCAACTATGAAGGCCTCGACCTTATTTATGCCGCGGGCCTCTACGATTATCTGATGCCAGAAGCGGCTCATAGCCTAACCTTGCGGCTGTTCAACATGCTCGCACCAGGAGGAACACTCTTTATAGCAAACTTTCTTTCGAACATCCCCGATGCTGGTTTCATGGAGGCTGCCATGGATTGGTGGCTGATATACCGAGACGAGAACGAGATGCGCGCGTTGTTGTCAGGTATTGAAGAGTCGGACATCGCTTCAATGCAGCAGTACCGGGACCCTGATAACAATATAACGTTTCTCGAGGTGCACAGAACATGACGGTTAATCTATGTCCCTGTCGGCAACTCGTGTGGAATCGGGGGGCGTTGTGTGCGGTTCATGACGAGAATTCGAGCGAGGGCCCCGCGGCGGGGCGGCTCTCCTGAGAGAATTCCAAGCCCCCGATTGTTTCGGCAACGAGCGCCGGAACTGCCGCGCGTCCTGCTAACTAACGGCGTGTGCGAGGAGTCAAGCCCCTTCGTAGAACACGCGGATATAGGTCGAAGACTCGCCAATTCTCACAGCGCCTATTTGGAACCGGAGGTTGGTGCGTTGGCACGGCCGCTGCCCGATGGATTGCCTGTCGTGCTTGGCCAGTTTCCGCCGGGAAAACCCGTAGACGGTCTGCCGTTCCCGGTCGAAGAACCCTGCGAGCGTCCACCACTTCCTCCGCCTGATTTACTCCCTGGAGTGGCTCCTCTTCCGCCACCGCTACCGCTACCCCTACCGGACTCGCCACCGCCACCGCCACCGCCACCCTTGCTCATGACTTTCCCCCGTGAGGAGCCGGCACAGCGCCGACATCCGTAGTATGAACCGGAATTTGCGCGCGGCCCTGACCAGCTATGGCTTGCGAGGCTGTCAACTCGCGTTCAAACGCGCTGCCCGCCGCCCACCGTGTGCATCTGGCTTCTCCTCAGGGCGTGAGCGCGACCGGGTATTTCCGAGAGGCTGGGGGTTTCGCCGATGTGTGCGCAAACTCACATGACAACTTTCTGTTTATTTGATGTAATTTAGAGGCAAGCTTGCGTCCCATACAGCCGTCCAGGTGGCACCTTGACCACAAGAATCGCCTTAAGAAACGCGATGGAGGTCCTACAGCATCTTGGGGACGCGACGCCGCCATGGGATGCATTTCTTCAGACTTCAAAAGAGTTCATTGGGGCAGAGGGCGCCTCGTTGGTGATGTTCGACGGGAAGCTGAATCTCAACGAGATGCGCCAGACAGGCCATGACAGCGCGACCGAGCGTGAGTATGTCGACCATTTCTATCAATACGATGCATTCGCCCAGGCCACCCGAGGCAGTCCTGCGGGTAAGTGGTGGGACAGCGTCGAACTCTCGAGCACTCCAGAAGCGCGGAAGTTGCCGTTTTACGCTGACTTTATGCCACGGCACAAACTCGGCCAAGTCGTCGCACTTATTCTTCTGACAGAGCCGGGACGGCACATAGTCGTGAGCTTCCAGCGTATGAATGCCCGCGCGAATGCCGTGGAGGAATTCTCAAACGGAAATGCGCGGATATTTACGGAGGCCTTGCTCCGAGCGGTGAAGACGCGCGTGGATGCCGCTGCCGTCCGATTGAGCGCAGTCGAGTCTGCGCTCTCAAGCATCAACGAGGTCGTGTTTCTCGTGAATAAAAACGGGAATTTGGTCCGCTGCTCACCTGCTGCGTATGAGTTTCTGGAAGATGCCAAGATGCTCTCCGCGACGCGTCGCGAGGTGATGCATGAGCAACCAAACGTCATGCGCGGCATGTTGCAGGCGCTCTCGATGGCCCTCGCTACATCCCGTCCTCGCCAATACTGTGTACCGCTTTCGTGGGGCTTGGGTATCCGTTTCGATATTACCGCAGCGCCCGACAATCTCAGGTTGGCAGACGAGTCACTGCTTATGGTGCGTGCTCGCAAGACCTCGGCCTTTGACGTGCCGGAGGCAGCTGAGTTGGCAACGTTCTTTGGCTTGACGGTCGCTGAGTCTCGCGTGCTCCTCCAGCTTGTCGAAGGACATTCACCCAAAGACATAGCGGTCTCGAACGCCGTCGCGGAGCGGACTGTTCGCAACCAAATCGCCTCTCTCATGACGAAGATGTCCTGTACACGAATGTCTGAACTGGTTCGCTTGGGCTCCCTTCTGCGATGACCTCGCCGAACGTCGGCGGTCATCGTTTCCGACGACCACACGGGCGGGGCGAGCAGACGGCCCTTACGGTTGAGGCTTGAGCAACATCAGGCCGCGATTCGAGAGAGCCACAATCGAACCGTTTTCGGAGACGGAGAGGGCTGTTATCAATTTCAGTCCAGCCGGAGCCCCCGGGATTCGCGTGTTGAGGTCAGTCATCTCGCCCGCATTCCAGACGAAGGCCCGGAGTTCGCCGTTCGTGGCTTGAGCTGTACCCACAACCTGGCCTGAATTGTTCACTGCCACTGCCGACGATGCGCGGCCACCCAACGTCCCGATATCCTTCAACCCTGTAGCGGCGGTCCAAGAGAAGGCGTGCAAATCACCGGACGAAAGTTGCGCGGACCCCACCGCTTGGCCGGCATCGTTGATGGCGACGGCCGCAGAGGCTTTTCCACCCAGCGTGCCGACGTCGACCATTCCTGAACCGGGCGTCCACGCAAACCCGTGGACTTGACCATTCTTTAACTGGCTTACGCCGACAATCTGACCCTGTGTGTTCATCGCCGCAGCGGCGGAGGAAGTACCGCCGAGCGTGCCCACATCGACCATGCCCTCGGACGCCGTCCACGTGAACGCGTGCGTTTGCTCATTTCGGGTGTCCGATGTTCCAGCCACGCGTCCGGCTGAATTGACCGCGACCGCAGAGCTTTCCTGTCCTCCTAGCGTGCCCAGGTCAGACATCGCTCCTGATGCCCACACGAAAGCGTGCCGTTGACCGTTCTTCGTTGCCGAACTACCAACTACCTGTCCCGACGAATTCACCGATACGGCCTCGGAGGAAGTACCTCCGAGCGTGCCGAGGTCAATCATGCCGTTCGAGGCGGTCCAGCTAAACGCGTGAATCTGATTGCGGGTATTCTGTGCGGCGCCCACGACCTGCCCGGTCGAACTCACAGCATTGGCAATGGAATAGGGTCCGCCCAGGGTGCCGATATCCTGAACCGAACTTCCGAGATACGTGAACGCATGGATGGCGAACTTGGATGTGGTTCCAAAGCCCGCTACTTGGCCGGTAGCATTTATGCCTTGTGGGGTTGTGCCGCCGACGGCTCCGCCAAGGTTCAGGTCCGTGACGCTGTAGTTCGTTGGTCCGCTATCGAAGCTGAAATCGTCAACGTAGAACGAGGCACCGCCGTCATGTATCTCGGCCCTAGCTATCGGAGCGTTCGCCGACGTGACCTTCAGAAGTTGATTGCCCACGTCCGCTTGGGTTTGGGTGAACCCGAGAAGGTTGTTCGCAGCGTCGTAAGCGTAAATCCCGACGCCCGCTGGACCGGTAATGTACGCCGACACTGTCCTGACTCCGGAGACGCTGAATGTCATCGTCATGAGGCCACTCGGTGCATACGCGATATTGGGTGCAGACTTCGGGAGGATAAGATAGATATTGGCGTTGACGGCGGTCGCACCGCTGACGGTGACGCCTTTCCCTTGATACTGCGTTGTCACGTTCTGTTCAGCGGAGATGTCGTCGAACGTGAGGGTCGTCGTCGCTCCCCGTGCGGTAGGCGCTGCTGCCAGAGCAAACGCACACGTGGCGAAGAGGGCTGACGCTTTCATGCGTGGCCAGACGGCGACCAGCGGCGAACAGACTCCGGAAACCTGGCGCGCTTTCCGACGATGCCCTACCTTCGCGCTGAGGTTCTTCATCTTGGCGCTCCTGTGCGCAGATTTACTACCGACAGGCTATTGGCTTCAAGGGATTGTCGCCATAGTACAGTTTGACTACGGCGATTCGAAGGACCTGATTCCCACGGACGGCCCTGGGTTCACGCGTGGCCGAAATTGAGCTTTGGCATGGCCATCCTTTGGCGCGCAGTCCTTTTAGACGTCGCAGTCTTCGAGGTGGGATTCATTTTCGGCACGCAATATAAGCGTTCGAATTGTTGCTAATCGTCGGAGTATCAAATCCAGTAATGAGAGGTTGGTGGTCTTTGTAGCAGGACGCGATAAACGTGGTTCCTGCGTTGGCAGTGCCTTGAAGATGATAGTCCTGACCAGCCGAGACTTCAGTTAAGGCTCTATCGTACGTAAATCCAGATGGCGACCAGTCGTGTGCGACGCCACGACACTGGTAGTTGTAGTCACCGACAGACACCGTACACCACGACACGAGGATTGGGACATTGCACGTGTTCGTTACAATCGTCGTGCCAGTGCCAGCAGAGTGACCGAGTCGGACACATTGCTTTGCAATCTGTGTGTTGTCAATCAAGCTGTTTGTCTGGCCAGGATTCGAGTTTGTGCCCGATGCGCCGTAAGCCGTCCATCTTTGACGTCTGGCGGTGATCGACTGGAGCGAGGAGCATAGGTGTCCACCAATTTCGAGGTGG
>NZ_FCOX02000042.1 GCF_900044055.2 Caballeronia calidae
GGCCGAACTGGGTAACTGTGCTGCCGACAGCGGCCAATTGCCGATCGTTCTGGCGGCGGTAGCGCGCGACGCCGGGGCCGCCCCCAAGCAAGTCCTTGCCGATGCGGGCTACCGCTCGGAGGCGACGTTCGAACTATTGCGCGAGCATCCCGCCGAGCTGATCGTGGCGCCCGGACGCGAGGGCAAGAAAGAGGTGAAGGTCGATGCCCGGAAGCGCCCGCTATGCGCTGCGATGGCCGACAAGTTTACTTGTGCGCAAACTCAGGCGGCCTATCGAAAGCGCAAATGGCTGTCCGAACCGCCGAATGCCTGGGTAAAGAGCGTTCTCGGATTTCGACAATTCAGCATGCGCGGACTGGCCAAGGCCCAGGCCGAATGGAAACTCGTCTGCGCGGCGCTGAACCTACGCAGAATGTCGAAAATGACGCCTGCGTAAGTCCCGAAGGGGACAACATTGCCCTGATTTCGCCGCCGGGAAAGCCATTTTTGCGCGCAATGGCGGACCAAACCGCAATCGGCGTTGACGCCGCACGATGTGGCGTCAGTACCGGCAGCTCAAATTCTGTCTGCCGCGCGGATTCCTAGGGGTGACGAATGGAGAGTGGGCAAGTTTCAGTGCCTGTGCGAAGGCGCTCGGGGTATCGCGACGGAATGTTAGCGTTGCCGTTTCGATTCGGGAGCTTCCCGACGCAGTTCGTCATCTGTTCTCTGAGAAGAGCCTAACGTTCGCGGTTGGGAAACGACTTCTCGCGCTCAAGGACGAACTGGGACTCGATGAGATGCTTGTACGGGCACGCGGCATGGAATCAATGTTAGACGCGAGCGGCCGGACGGCGGCAAACGTTCTCTCTGAGCTCAACGCGAAGATTGTCCGCCCGTCGACTGTCACCCGTGTGCGTATTAGGAAAGGAAGAGGCCGAAATCGGCTGGTGATCGAATGTCAAGATTCGGAGCTGCTCTGGAAGTACCGTGCTGAGATCGAGAAATCGATCGGCAAAGTTCTGAAAAAGCGGATTACCAGTTCCGATTTTATTCAGTTTGTGCGCGAATTTAGTGGCATCCTCAATGAAGCTCACGTTGCTCGCTTCCCCAGTACATTCGCGCCGGCTCCCTCCTGAAGATCACATTATGTGATGCGTTGGACAACGGGTCTTGCATGCTTTGATCGACAACCGTCACTCTTGGATGTTTGCCGAGCGCCGCAGCGACGATGTTCCGTAGCGTTGGACCGATCAGCGCCAAGCTATCGCCAATTGACGCTCTGCTCAGACGGTTGTCGGCTGAGCTTGGTGATTCGCTAAAGAACGTCCGTTGCCGATGCACTCTGTATGGCAAAGCTATCAGGATAGCGTTGCTTTGGGCAAGGCCGTTCTCGAAGCCATTCATCTCTCTCGGTAAACGTTTGTCCGAGGTATGTCGGATAACTAACCGCCCGATTTTTCGGCAGACTTTCGCCCCGAGATATCAATCTCAGCCGGCACGGGAAATCAGCAGTCGGGCGGCGAACGCGATACGTCTTTATGCGTCATTTTCAGAAACTACCGCTATTCGGATAGCGTTGCCGCAGAGGACCTCGCAAGTCGCGAGTGGTCAACTCTGGGGCGAAGAAAAGCAACAAACCAATGGTATGCGAGCGTTTCATTCATGCGCTCGGGCGCTTGAATAAGCTCAGTTATACGAAGCGTGAAAGGGCGAGTTATGGCGGCAGATCGCGATATTTTACGCCGCCTGCGGCGAGCCGCAGGGATCTCCCAACGAGCTGAGGCGACTCACGCTCTTGTCCGTGTCGTTCTCGCTCGTTGCCGGGGCGTGCGGGCGTAGTGACCCCGCCTGCACGTCGGGGCGCAATATTTTCTTTCTGTATTGCTTTAGGTCACGGCCGCGCCTTGACTTTTTCTTGTCGCAGGCATGCTGGTTTTGTTCAAACCAGTTCTCCGCCACTATGCCAACGACGAAGCGTCTGTGTCATCCACCACCCGCACAACGAGCGCAAAGCGCCGCTCCTAAGCAGCGTATCTCGCGCCTTATGCGGGCTCGAGCGCGCACGCGCGACCCGATGCGCGCGCAACGCTTGCGCGCTGGCGGAGCCAAAGCATGCGTGCGATAAAACGGAAACCCACCGCAACGTCTGGAGCGTCGGAGCTGAAGCGACCTTCACGGTTCGCGGACGCTGAATTGACGCACCTCGAAAGCGTGATACGCCACCTGCTAAGTGCGAATGCACCGCCCATGCCGCCTTACCTCGACCGGTCTTACTGGGTCAGGCGGCTCGAGCGTTTAGAGAAAGAAACCTGCCTCGTTCCCGCGCAGTTGAAGCGTCTAGGCGCCCTACGACACCTTCTGATGGCGGAAGCGTCATGTCGTCGGGAATGTGCATAAACGTTCACTTATTGGAACGCGCTCAACACTACATATCACGCAGCAATCGGACCCACGCGCCGCTATTGATTGCGCGCGATCGCCGGTTCCATAACCGGGACGGCACGCAATCTTGAACGTCACGATGTCTCTCGCTCAATGTTCTTTGCTGGGTGCGAGCGAGCCAGGCGGACTTAGCAACGCGTCGTCCATCAATCTGCAGCGCTCGGCGAAGACTGATTGATGACCGCAATAAACCAACCGCGAGAAAGCGAAATGAGAGATCCAGTTCAGAAACGAGAACCCGCATTCCATCCGTTGGACGATCGAATGCAAAGCGGCGCCGATCACCTCACTCATCTGCAAGAGCACGATTCTGTCGTGGGCGCACGCCGTCGGCGCGTCTGCCGCTGGTTGCGCCGCCAGATCGCGCCCGTATTCCGCCGCGTGTGTGAAACCCACGTGCGCTTTCGTGAAGACGTAATCCTCGAACATGCGCCGGGCACCGCAAACGCGACGACATTGGTCCATTGCCTTGCCGTTACACATTTCGGTGTTTTCGTGGTCAACTACTACGATTGGAGGGGCGAGGTCAGGCCCGGGACCAACGAAGATGAGCTGCTCGTGATCGATGACTTGGGCGGGGTCACGGTGCACACGTCGCCTCTACGGCGCGCAAAGCCGGCAGTGCGTTATCTACGGTCAGCGCTCTCTCAACACGATTGTCCGGTCGAGAGCATCGCCATATTCGCGCAGGCAGACTGTTGCCTTCATCCGACGGCACCGGACGGCGTTCTAGCGTTGTCCGATTTACATTACTTTTTGCGCACGAGATTGCTCAGCTTTCGCGTAACGCATGCACGTCATCTGGACGCAGCGCGACTTGATAGCCAGATAGCTCGGACATGCGGTCATGCCGGCGAAGCCAGTCACGCTGTCGATCACCGGGCGGTGCTCACCCGTCGTTCAAGAACAAGACGGTAACGCGACGAAGAATCGGAGCGGAAGCACACCAAAAGCGATATAGCGAAACACGGCCAAGGGTAGGGCAGACGCAGCGTCGATTCAACACGGGCAACGCGCCGACACAAGAGCGATCCATACCCCCGTTCCGGATAGAACCCGGCGCGCGTCCGGGCAAAACCGGAAAGACTGCGTTTTTTCGAAGCTTTCCGCCTCACGGAGAACGGCTGTCGGCCTATATTGAATTCACCCACCGCGTTTTAACGCATCGACATGTCAGGCGAGCGGCTTCTGCTCGCCCGTCACCAGATCTTCATCTCTCTATTCGGCGGAATTAAGAACACGCTTGCCCTCGCGAGCGCGCCCGACGTGTCGCCACCATTGTCGGTCGCGTTCTTGATGCCGATTAGTCGGACCGGACGTTTATCGACGGCGACGACTCGCGTGCCGCTCCACCTCTACTTTAATTCCATCGTGTGCGCTTGAGGGCCGATGGGCTTAGCTGATCGCGACGCGCGCACCGGCGCCATCGTTGTTTTAAACCGTTGTAGTCCGCTTTCGGCATAACGCTGGAGAGGCAAACAATTTTCAACCTAAGGAGGTTTTATGAAAGTCGCTGTATTGGAAGTCCGTTATTCAGGCGGTCTGGATCTGACCGATCATGTCGTGGTGCAGACGTCATCTCGTCTCAGCCTATCGCCGCGTCTGAGTGCGTTGCTCGGCATCCTAGAGAAGTCGGAGCGACAGATCAGTATGAGGGTCGAGGTAGATGGAGTCAGCTATCGAGTTGAACGCAAACAGGACGGTGAATATGTTGTAGGCGCGAGACTTAGCCTTGGCGAGCGCTGGTTGTCCAGACTGCGACTCTTTGAAGCGCCGACTGAGTCTCAGCGGCGGCTTAATGGACAGTTCGCCCACTTGCTGAGCGCCTGGGCGCTTATCGGTGCAGGCTATTTGGTCCACGCGACGAAGGCCTGGGACTTGCGCGTAATCATTGAAACAGTTTTGCTTTGCTTCACATCGCTGACGCTATTTGTGGTCGGGCACATTTGCTTTTCGGATGTTCATAGGTCGAATCGCTAACCTTGTAGATCGCCATTGAGCTCGTTGGGTTCGCGGCGCATCGAAATAGGCCGATCGATAGCCAGGCGTGCCGTCAGCGCGTCTGCAATTTCTCGCTGAATGCAAGCCGCGCCGTATCGCGCGGCTTGCCCCAATCGTGCAACGCGATATCCACCCTTAGGACACTGCACTGCCTGCGGAAGCAACGTTCGGAGGTGCGTAACGCCCAGGCAAACTAACCTCTCGTTCCGAGACACGCCAGTCGGTGGACCCAGCACAGGTCGCTTCTAGCGTGGGTTGCCAATCACATTAATCGGGGAACAGAAGAGCGGATCTATCTGACACATTTCAGTACGCAAGCCCGCGTCTCCTAGTCGGACAGGCAGTTGTTCGTTGGAAGTAAAAATGAAAAGCCGCGAAAAGAGAATACATCGAATGACCACTCATAGCACACGGCGCCGCCCGAGCGCGCAGGAGGAAAGTAATGGCGCAAAGATGGGATCCGCAGTAACAATGGACGGGCGAGAAATCGTCGCGGACGAAATCGCGTCTCTCGCTGAAACAAAGGCGTCGTTGAAATGTAAGCATTGCGGCGCTGCCGTTTCTTACGTGCCGCCACACGCGCGCGAGAAGAGAGGTAAGGTGCACTGGGTGAAAGGATATTTCCGCCTGCTTCCGAAATGCGCACACGGGAAAACGTCCGTCTTCGACGTCTTCGATGAGGTTGAAGTGATTGCACGTCGGTCGCTCGGTCTCCTGCAGGCACTAGAGCAAGAACGATATTCCTTCCGTCTCCTCGCGTTCGATGATGTGCGCGATTTGACTGCTCTCCGGTCGCACGCAACGCTCCGGCAAGCGATCGACGCAACGCATCGAACTGGCCCGCTTTTCTCACGTGATCTACGCGGTTTTCTATCTGCATATTTTAATACTGCTAAGAGAGTTATTTCGCTTCGAGCCCTATGTGGAGACGACGGCGTGTTGACGGATCGTCCTAAGTTGGTATTCAATGGGACGTCCGTGTGTTGGAACGACTTCTACTATGAGGAAGAGCGTTTCCTTGCAGCCTATCGCTGGATTGGTCAAACAACGGTTTCCTTTCCTGTCGCTCTCGTGGGCCATGTTTCGGCGATCCAGACCATCCCACGCAAGAACCGGTCGCTGTATGTTCTAAAGCTTGAGAGCCCAGCAGCCACACCTCGCGTCCGTGGTACGAACGTGGGCGAACTAACCCAAGTTGAAGTATGGACGAGCCGACTCGAATGGCTACGAACGCTTGACGAAGGCGACAAAGTGTTGGTGTTCGGACATTGGCGACACGCCGTAGGGCCTACTCATACTCGTCTGCATCGGAGCGGCGACAGGGCGTTTCGGAAGAACTTGTATCGTCGCATGTCGATCTGGTTGTATGCAAAATCTCAGATTTCAAAGATCTGCGGACGAGCAGCAGAGGCGTAACAGCGCGCTGCGTCGCAAAAGTTTGAGCCCTTGACGATTTCATCGGTGTCAGCCTGCGACGGCGAATCCGGGTCGGTAAGGGCGAAGGCCCAAAGCTGTCTGCGCAATCGCTTGATGTAACGACGCTTCATACGTGCCTGCGAACCAAGTCGACGGGCAGCCTCCCATGATAAGGCTTCCTGCCAAGCGGAGACGCCGAGAACCTGGAGACCCGTGCGGTGTGGCCAGAAATCCAGCTTGCCGGGACCCTATACGACACGGCTGAGCGCGCGGCTCACTTCAGTATAGGCGCGAGGCTGCGGTCCGCGTCATATCGTGGTGAGTTCCTGCAAGCCGACCCATTGGGATGTGTGCGAGGCGTTTTGAAACTTTGATAAAAGGGGAGGAGGATATCAGGCGCTCATGTCCGGTCAGTGGGTGACGCGAAGCTTAGTCTCTAGCCCAACTCGTTCTCGGGCAGGAGAAAGGAATCAAGCATGAGCGCAATGGGTCGCAGGCAGGAGCAGCGCGCAGTGCAAGGCTGCTCCGTCACTTACCGATCATCTTCTCCGCCCTTCTTCCGACGACCGATTATGGCGCGACCGAACCGGTTTGCGGCTGCCCTTACGACGAGTGCGGCCGCGACCAAAGCTCCCATCCGATCGCCACGCCTCCGGCTTGGCTGCGTGGTGGTGTCGGAAAAAGCCAACTCACCATCCTTGCGGGATTGCGCCCGCGCCGTTGGCCCTACTACTGAATTTGTGGCTCTTGCCTTGTAATCCAGCATGACTGGAATAGACGCGACGGTCTCCCGCGGTGAGGAGGTACCTGTCACGACATAGTGCTGTAGCTCTGCGACGCCTCGAAGAGTTTGCGCGTTGCGCGCACCCGAGACGTAGTCGGCCGGAAACCCATAATCGAACTGGGTCCGGTCTTCATTGAGAACGCCTGTCTCCGAAATCAGGGTCCCCAGCTTAGGAGGAAGGGATCTTGGCGCAACTCCTGATTCAGCCGGCTGTGATGCGCCTGCAACGACTGAGGTCGCAGCTGGCGCAATTTGGCCGGTCGGGACGTTGCTGCGCAGCGCGTCCTCGGCAAGCCGCTTGAGCAGTGCCGCTCGTTGCCTTGGATTGGGAACGGCAGACACGGCGCGAAACAGCTCTGGCGTAACGCATTCGCGAATCGTTATCTTGATCTGCAATGAGCCCGTCATACGGTCATCCTATCGTCGCGCGTCTTCTCTTGCATCAAAGCTGCTTCGTCCGCGGTAGAGAAATACACGCTGATGTTCGAGAAGCGAAGATTTGTCATAGCATCAATCTGTGGGAGTTAAAACAAGGGGTCGCTTCGAGAGAGCGGTGCGCCGCCGGTCAGCGCCGGCCAAAGAGCATGGGTATGGCCGGTAAGATTCGCAACCTTGAGCGTTCGTGCGGTAACCGGTTGTGATCCGCCTCCGGTATGCAGCGAATCAGTTTCGTAGCATGTGTCCTAGTGTCGGTATCGGTGACCTGTGCCCGACCGTTCAGGGCTACTATACCGAGCAGCAGGCGCAGTCGACCAAGCAAAAGCTCTCAAAATCGGGGTACCTTTTGATGCCGCGCCCCGCTTGCGGCGGTCTCGTCGCTCGTATCTGTTTTGAAATCGGGACACCGTCGTGAGTCAGCTGCGTCTGGAGCAAACTAAGCTAATTGAACTAAGGTTACGGGAGTGCACATGCGCACGTTCAATATGCACGAGGCAAAGACGAACCTTTCAAAGTTCTCGGTGAGACGGTGAACGGCGGGCAGCCGTTCGTTATCGCGAAGGCAGGTAAGTCCGTTGGTCAAGGTTGTCAGGATAGACGCAGAAGTGGAGAAACCGCGCGGGCGTATTGGATTCGTGAAGGGGCAGTTGAAGGTGCCTGATGACTTCGATTCGATGGGTGCGAACGAGATCGCTGATATGTTCGAGGGCACGACGAAGTGAAGTTTCTTCTGGATACGCCTCTGCTCATCTGTGCGGCAGGCGATGATCCAGCGCTCCGAGCAAGCGCGTAGTCGGATCGAAGATCCGACCAACACGCTTTACTTCAGTGCTCAGAGTATCTGGGAGATCGTCATTAAGAGCTCGCTCCGACGTCCCGATTTCGAACTCGATGCCCGCATGTTTCGAACGAACCTTTTCGACGCCGGCTACAACAAGCTCTCGATCGAGGCACATCACGCCCTCGAGATACTTCAGCTTCCGCCGATTCACAGAGATCCGTTTGACAGGATGCTAATCGCTCAGGCGATCTCGGAAGGAATAGTGCTCCTTACGCACGATGACATCGTGCGGCAGTACGATCCTCCCCCGTTCGGTACGTCTAATCGCTTCCACTAACGCAAGCCGGATCGTCAAGACCATCACCCATAGCCACCTCGCGTGATCGTTCGCGGCAAGAGCACGCAACGTGGGCGGCGATCACGCCACTATCAAGTTGAATGGAAGCGAGCCGGCACATATGTGCCTGGCCCCGAGGCATGTCTTCGCGAACCGCCGCGTCGACGTCGAATCTATGGATGCTCGCATCGCCTACCTACGCGTTGCCGGTCGGCTCAGATCGGCGGCGGTCCCCAAGTCTCGCAAACGTTTTCCAATATTGTGCAAAGCGACTGTCGTTGGGGTCAGGCAACCCATTGCATTTGTTGCAAGATCGGCTGCCGAGAAAAGCTATCACAATCCGGCGACGCGCAAACGTTTATCATCCTGATAATAGCTGTCACATATATACAACAAAATCACGAGTGAGCGGCGACGCCAAACGTTTTCTCAGCGGAATTGCGCCAAACGCGCTTTCGAAGTACGAAAGGCTAAGAAAAATTACTAAATATGATAAGAAAAATGGTACGCTTGCGCCTGATTTTGATGCGTAGGAATTACTCATCGTGGCGCGCCACACGACCGTGACAATCGCCACGGAGCATAGGAAGCAAAGCTGTCAATCGAAGGAAAGCACGTCGTTACGATCGTAACGCGTTGTCAAGTGAGTGAACCTAAAGTTCTCGAAGCGGAATCGCTTCGCTCGCCGTTCGTGCGCAGTTCATATAGCGCATTAGTTATCCACGCTTCTTGTTTAGTATGACGAAATTACTGGCATTCCTGAGTGCGACTTTGATCGCAGCATTTTCTGGTCGGGCAATGGCGGACGAGGTTTCCAGCTTTTGCAACATGACTCAGACCCAGGCCGACGTGCAGCGCAATCTTCTGAATTCCCCTGAACTGTTCGCTACTACGGGCAATCCCCAGACAGGCAACAGCAGCACTATCACTGCGGGCGTACGCTGGTCGCTTTCTAAGCACCTCCAAGCTGGAACCGTTAGCAAACTCGCTGATGCAAACTGCGACTCATACAGAGTCGACGCGAAGTTGGCAGAGCAGACGAAAAACGTGGGACAGCGCGCTGACCTGAAGGCCATCGAGTCCATGGAGCCACTCATGCGCCAAGTTTTGGCGCTGGCTAATGAAGAAGTCAAAAAGGAACAGGCGTTGATGCAAGCCAAGGTGTCAACGCTGACCAACGTTAAAGATGCGTTCGATGCCCGGGACTCCATTCGCACGCAACTGGCTAGCTTGGTTCAGACGCGCAGTCGAATTGGAGAGCAACTGCCAGATGCAGAAGTCCCTCTCGGCGAATTGGTCCGTCAGTCTATCGAAGCTAAAGCAGAGGTCGCCAATGAAACAAGCCAATTGGCAGCCCAGTCAGCTTGGGACGTGTCTATTGCTGCCGGTGCGCAGAATGACCCTCGTGCCCAGAATCGCACGCAGCCTTTCGTCGGCCTAACGGTATCTTATAGTTTCGGCGCCCCTGCGGCCAATCGCGCCGCGAACAAGGTTGCCGGACTTACGACTCAGTACTTAAACGAACAGCGCGATGGTCCGCTCCAGCAGTATCAACGGGCCATCGCAACGGTCAAGGGCCTCGTTGAAGGCGAGCGCATCATTCTCCAAGGCCTGGAGGAACGCAAGGCGTTCACCGACGCAACGCTGGAGCGTTTGACGGGGATCACGACGGACGATGGGCAGCGTGCAATACGCCAGACCAGGATAGAGCGATTGGCGAGCGAAGCTCAGATCGCGGGTTCGGTGGCTCGCTTGAAATTCCTGCAGCAATGGATTGAGCGCAACAAACCGATCTAAAGTTAAAAACAATATCTCGACTACCATGCATCGTCCCTTTATTGCCATTGTTGGGCTTGGCTATGTGGGAGCCCCCTTAGCGCTCGCCTTCTCCAAGCATTACGAAGTCGTCGGCTTTGATATTAATCGTCAGCGTATCGATGAACTGCGGAGCGGCTATGATCGTACGCTAGAGAGTACCCCCGAGGAAATCAAAACCTTAGTCGCTGAAAGGCGCATCTCATTTACCAGTCACCCTGAAGACATCAGTGAGGCCGACATATTTGTCATCACTGTGCCTACGCCGGTTAGCGATGCGCAGGTGCCTGACATGAGCTGTGTAATGGATGCGAGCAGGACGGTAGGAAAGGTAATGAAAAAAGGCGCCATCGTGGTGTATGAAAGCACCGTCTATCCCGGCGCCAGCGAGGATGAGTGCGTGCCGGTGTTGGTCGAGGCTTCCAGGCTGAACTATCCCGGGGACTTCGCGATCGGTTACTCGCCGGAACGCATCAATCCCGGAGATCAGATTCACACGCTGACGAACACGACCAAGATTGTCTCGGGCGATAGGCCGGAGGTGCTGGATATTCTTGCAAACCTGTACGGGAAGATTACGACGGTGCATCGCGCGCCGACCATTAAGGTCGCCGAAAGCGCAAAAGTGCTCGAAAATGTGCAACGTGATGTCAACATTGCGCTCATGAATGAGGTATACCAAATCTTCAGTCGATGCGGCGTGAACACCCATGCTGTGTTGGAAGCAGCCGGAACTAAATGGAATTTTCTTAAGTTCACTCCGGGCCTTGTCGGCGGCCACTGCATCTCTGTCGACCCGTACTATCTAAGTCACAAGGCGATGCGCGAGGGCTTTCCGGCTAAGCTCATCCTGACCGCGCGACAAACGAATGATTCAATGCCCGCGTTTGTCGTGGACCAGTTGGTAAGAAAGTTAGCCAGCACTATCGGCTTATCGAGCTCGACTGTAGTGACGGTGCTTGGCGTGACCTTTAAGGAAAATGTCCCTGACGTAAGAAATTCCAAGGTTACCGAAATCGTAAATGAGCTAAGCAAGTTCGGCACGAAAGTTCAAGTCGTCGATCCGCTGGCCCACGCTGACGAGGTCGTGCACGAACTGGGTCTCGAACTGACCTCAATTTCAGTTGCCCAAGCGAATCCGGCAGACGCTGTGATTCTTGCCGTCCCGCATGACGAGTTCTTGGAAAACGGCGGATGGGATTTAATTTCCCGTTTGGCTAAGCCGGGAAAAGCTTTGGTTATGGATTTCAAAGGAACACTAGACACTCGTGAAGCACCAAGTGAACTCATGGTGATCAGCTAATGCTTTTTCATTTTGCTTCCGACCTGTTTCGAATGCTCGCTTTCTGCATGATAGCGAGCATTTTCACGGCGTTATTGTTGCGCCTGGCGACCAAGGCTGCTCATCCGAGTAGGCGTTACGATTTTCAGCCAAAGGTTTCTGTGCTGCTCCCTGTCTACAACGAAGGAGCCGGCGTGTCGAATACAATTGATAGTATCTTCTCCGCTGACTGGCCGGAGAGTAAGCTTGAGATAGTCGCCATCGACGATTGCAGCAAGGACGATTCCTACGCGCATCTAGAGCGATCTCGCCATCGGTATGGCGATCGAATTAAGATTGGTCGAAATTCTGTCAATTCCGGAAAGCATGTGACGCAGGTCAAGGCATCGCATCAAGCAAGCGGGGATGTGTTTATATGCATTGATAGCGATTGCATCTTCGATAAGGACGCTATCCGCCAACTGACTGCCTGCCTTTGGGACGCCCGAGTCGGGGCTGTCGGTGGTTCTGTCGGGGTGCGAAATGTGAACGATAACCTGCTGACCATGGCGCAGGCGGTTTTCTACTTCAGATCGTTTCAGTTCATGAAGACGTTCCAGTATATTCAGAAGAACGTTAGTTGTATAAGTGGCTGTCTTTTTGCCATTCGAGCTCAGCTATACCGAGAGCTTGAGCGAGAAATTCACGACAACAATTTCCTTGGCGCTAGGATCCGAAACGGCGAAGACCGTTACCTGACCCATCTGGTTGCTCTTCGCGGGCTCCGCACCGTCATCAATCCGAACGCCATTTGCTGGACTTCAGTTCCTAACAAGTTCTGGGTACTCTTTTCCCAACAGCTGCGATGGTCTCGCTCCGGGTATAAAGACTTGCTTTGGACGCTAAGCACATTAGGTAGAAATTTCAGAATCGTCGGTGTAGTTCGCACAATGGCTTGGCTTAATCCGTTATTGATAGGATTGCTTGTTTTGATATTTACGATTCTTTCCGTCCCGATGTTTGGCCCTGGTGCATTTGTCCGTGCGATGGGATTTGGGATGTTTTCGTCTGTTATTCTTAGCTTTTTCAACGTTCTTCTTTATAGCTGGCTTGCGCCGAGGCTCATGCCCGGGTCGAAAAGGCTTGATCACCCCTTGCTTTTTGTATTTTGTGGTCTTTGGGGCCCGGTAGTGCTAGTGCTGCACTTCGTTGCTCTGCTCACGCTCGACATCGGCGCGTGGGGTACTCGTGAGACTCCTTCTGTCACGCAAAAGCAGCCTTCAACTTCAGCTTGATTTTCGACTGGTTTGCCCTCTTTGGCATCGACCTGTAAACAATGAACACTCGCACTCCCGTCGTTTCCGGTTTCGTTTCACGTTTGACTCAGCACGGCTTTGCTCCCGTTCAGAAGTATCTGCTGCACGGCTATCGATGGCTGGCTGTGATTCTTCTGGGTACTGTTCTGCTCTCTGCTGCTTGTTATGGCATCGTCACTATCACCTATCTGGTGAATACGAATTGGGTCGCGCCCGTTGTGTTGTCCAAGTCGGACCCGAAAGTGGCCGCGTTGGCTGGGCAGATCTTCACTGCGAAGCAGAATCGAGACACAATGAGGGAAGAACTCGATAGCGCCGACCAAGCCCGTAAGCTTCTACAGACGCAGCACGACTGGTTAAAAGGCATTATTGCCCGTTACGAAAGCTCGCTTGGCGCGGAGAAAGACGCTGACGCGGCCTTCAATGGTAGACTAAAACAACTCGTCAAGGAGAAACGCGTCGTCGATGCGAGGACAGCGGAAGTGGTGGCTTCGAATAAGAAAGCAGCAACAGCCATCGACCAGGAGTTAGATGCGGGGCTGATCACCGCGAATACGGCCATCAACGCCAGAGCGCAGCTGGTTGCGACGGAAGCTGCCCTCAACACGGGAAAGATCGGCACCGCAACATTGGACAATCAGATTTCGCAGCTGACCCGTGGTGTTCACTCGCTGCAGGGCGGGAACACGTCACCAGAAGCTATGCAAAGCCTTGCACAGGTTAGCCTCCTTAAGCAAGAACTGGCGGAAACGGATCTTAAACTGGTGCAATTGAATGCGGACGTTAGCGCTAAAAGCAAGCAGGTTGTGGAAGTCGACGCGCTTCTACGTAGCCTGAAGGGCAGTCCGTATTACATGGCGGCCTATGGCGAGAAAGATCTGCACCGTTTCGCCTTTGTTCCGTACGACAACGAAGACGCGTCCCGGGTGGGCGCGCCTGTATTCGCCTGTAAGCTGCAGATTGTGTGGTGCTCGAAGGTCGGTGTCGTTAAAGCCATCACGAAGGATGAAGAACGCGCGCAGCATCCGTTGTTCAATACGCAGATACGTGGTGTGCTGGTTGAGCTGGATTTAGAGGACGAGAAAGCGGCTAAGAGCCAGACTCTGTTCATGAGTCACAGTCCGTTCTATATTCTATAGCCGGGTCAATGCAGATCAGGTGGCGAAACAGTCTTAGCGAAGCAGCTTGGTGTCTCACTAGCTTGTTAGTGTCCCTCATCCCATGCGCGTCTTACGCTAGAGAGTTTAAGGTTTATGCGTTTATTCCATGGCCGGAACACGTGGAGAACGGACGGCGCGTGGGCACTCCACCTCTGGATGCTTTTCTAAGTAGCTTGGGGTTCAAGAACATCAAGGTGCTCTACGAGAAGAACTATGCAACGAATGGAGTGCCTGACGATGCCAAGGCGCGCGATGTAGCGCGTGCCGCTTCTAAAGAAGGTGTCGAACTCGTTTCTCTGGACAACGAGTTTGGTGACAGGCTTCGTCCGGAGACGGTTATTCCACAGACCCTCGAGTTAATTCGCCTTTTTCGTAACCATGGCAATTCTTTTGCTCTCGGCGTGTACGCTACTGCCCCTCAGGCAACCTACGGATGGCATCCGGAAAAGCTTGAGATGACCGAGGGACTTAATGTTCAGTACAAGTCCGTCGCAGAGGCCGTCGATGTCCTTAGCCCCGCGCTATACAACTATGACGGCCACGATTTCGAGAAATGGAAAAGGAGCGCCTATTTTCATATTTCGCAATCAAAGATCTATGGTGGCAAACCAATCATCCCTTACATCAGTCCTTACGTCGAGCTCAAAAAAACAGAGGTGCCCAGAAATGGCGTCAAGGTAGAGGAACTTACGGAGCAGGAGATGAGGGAGCGACTGAATGTACTGTACGATCAGGGCGCGGATGGTTGCATTGTCTGGGCTAGTAGTCAGTCGGTTGGTCCGGACAACAAGCAACTACTATTTGATCCCAGTCGAGGATGGGGAAAGGCGCTGGTTGAATTTATACGTGAACATCAGCAATGATTGTCTCTAGCCTCACGATTCAATTTCTCCGCGAGAATAGGAATGGCGTAGGCCACGTATGTCAGTTGACAAGGCCCTTTATGCGGAGCGGGGAACGGAACAACTACTTGCGACGAACGGGACGTCGGTTGCATTCGAAGGGAAAGAATGCGTCCCACCACCCGCGATCTAAGCTATGCAATGCCATTCGACGCTGAAGGCACGGTTCGTCAACCTCACCAAGCGGGGCTAGGTAAGCGACAGCGGACAGCAGGCGCTACTTCATGGATCAAAATTTCCACCAGTGGACCCGTGAAAGCCGCCTCGTTCTTCTTGCTAAGCGGACAAGAACTTCCAATCAGTAGAGACGTCCATGAAGTTCGATTCGGTAGGCTGGCCGCCACTATATCAACCGCAGCCAGTTTGACGGATTTCAACTATCATTTGACCCGAACTAATGGTCCGCGAGAGTAGTGAACTGGATATGGAAACTTTTACAGATGAAAGCGAGGTCGCCAGGCGTCAGCGTGGGGCGCCGACGTGGTCAGACATGCCGAAGCGCGTCGCGATAGTACTGTTCGAACATTTCTCTTTATTCGATGTGAGCGGAGTTGCAGAAGTATTCAGTGTGGCGAACCGACTGTATGCTTCCTCAGAGAATCACGCCACTATGTTCACGGTCAGCCTTTTGTCTGTTCACGGCGGCACTGTATCCGCGACATCCGGGGTGCGCGTTTCGACTGACAGCGTCCACGCAGATTACGCGTCAGGCTTTGATGCCGTCTTTATTTCCGGCGGAAGCGGCGCCACGGTAGCTGCACAAGACGAAAACCTGCTCTGGTGGGTAAGGGAATCGTGGCGTACTGCTCGCATGCTTTACGCGTGTCGAGATGGGCGCCTTGTGTTGAAGGCGGCAGGAATTCCACTGAATGGCATTGTCCGCCATGCTTCAGACGTCCATGATGAAAGCTCAACCGGCCCGATTGCCATCCAAGCGGGGCTCAAAGTCATTGACGAACCGTTGTCGGTTGCTTTGTCGTTCGTGGATGCGTCCAACCCTCAAATTGCTCGCCGTGTCGCGGATCAGTTTATGGCTGGATCCGAAGAGCGAGTAGAACACGCGTCGAATGAGACGGCAATCGAACCCGTCAGCGATCTAATTCGGCATGCCGTCGAGTACATGCGCCAGAACTATGTACAGGCCATTACCGTGTCCGAATTAGCCAGGTCTGCGGGAATGAGTGAGCGCAATTTTCTTCGCCGCTTCAGGCAGGAAATGCAAACGACGCCTTCAGAGTTCTTGACAGTAGTTCGCCTGGAAAAGGCGTGCGACATGCTCAAGTATAAGACGCTGCCGATTGGTAAGATCGCGCTTCATTCGGGACTCGGCGCTGGCGATCAGTTCGCTAAGCTCTTTCGGCAACGATTCAAGATGTCGCCAACGGAATACCGTTTGGCGAGCCGGCGTGCATCCGCAAAAACGTAAGACTTGGTCGCGGCTTCCTCGATCATTCTGCGGATGCTGGACATGTCTGCGCAGTTCAACCTAGGTCGAGGAAGCATTACGGCGTTCTCAGCTGTGCGGTTGGGTCAGGCGCCGACTTAATTCTGGTCACTATTGCGCACGCGGAACCTGTCTCGCGATACGTATCAAACAGCATTGGCACTGTGTCCTGAATCTGCCGGCTGTTGGACATGTTGAAGACGTATGATCCTCTAGCTCTAAAAAAAGAGAACGGAGGTCCTTACGCGGTGGCAATGACACATTCTGGCTTGGGTGAAGGCGGTGCCGCAACCGAGGCTGCTCCGGGCGGCACCAGCTAACAGCAACGGTCGACTGGGCGTGGACCCGACGTCGATTGGACTTCCAGAAGGAGGCAACGCACGACGAAAGCACGGAGACGGACCGGTTGTATTTCGTTTTCGCCACTTCATCGCAAAGGGGATCTTCCGTCGCAGAGGCTGCCGTATGGACGGCCGGTTGCTTCGTCGAACGGCCGGCTTAAAGTTTGTCGCTGAATGTCGGTCGACGAAGTGACGCAGACTTCCTGCGTTCGATGAACGCTCTTTGAGTCGAGCCGCCCCCGAATTTTTGCGCACCGCGTTCGACGACGATCCCGTGGTGTCACAAATGTCATCGATATGCGCACTCGCCACGGCAGCCGTGATTCTTTTAGGCTGAGTTGACAAGTTGACGTCTCTCGGCGGTGCAGAGGAACCGCCACCCGTGGCCGTTCCTCTGCCCAAAGCGAATAAAGAGCGCCTTACTCCTTATCCACCTTGATCTGCGGCAACGCCGACGACTCCCCCGGCGTCAGCAACCCGACCTGCGAATAAATCCGCAACTTGTCGCGCGTATCCGTGATGTCGAGATTGCGCATCGTGAGCTGGCCGATGCGGTCCTTTGGCGAAAACGTCGATGCGACCTTCTCCATCGACAGACGCTCCGGCTGATATGTCAGATTCGGCGACTTCGTGCTGAGAATCGAATAGTCGTTACCGCGGCGCAGCTCGACGGTGACTTCACCGGTAATCGCACGCGCGACCCAGCGTTGCGCCGTCTCGCGCAACATGATGGCCTGCGGATCGAACCAGCGCCCCTGATAGAGCAGACGTCCCAGTCGACGACCGTTCTCGCGATACTGCTCGATCGTGTCTTCGTTGTGAATCCCGGTAACGAGGCGCTCATACGCGATGTACAGTAGCGCCAGACCCGGCGCTTCGTAAATGCCGCGGCTCTTTGCCTCGATGATGCGGTTCTCGATCTGATCGCTCATGCCCAGACCATGCCGCCCGCCGATGCGATTGGCCTCCAGCATCAGCTCGACCATGTTCGGAAAGGTCTTGCCATTGAGCGCAACCGGCTGGCCTTCCTCGAAGCGGATCGTGACTTCTTCGCGGTCGACCTTCACGTCGTCACGCCAGAACGCCACGCCCATGATCGGATTCACGATCTTGATGCCGGACTCGAGGCTTTCGAGATCCTTGGCTTCGTGCGTCGCGCCGAGCAGGTTCGAATCAGTCGAATATGCCTTTTCTGCCGACATCTTGTAGGCGAAACCCGACTGACGCATGAACTCCGACATCTCCGAGCGGCCGCCGAGTTCGTCGATGAACTGCTGATCGAGCCACGGCTTGTAGATCTTCAGATCGGGGTTGACGAGCAGACCGTAGCGGTAGAACCGCTCGATGTCGTTGCCCTTGTACGTGCTGCCGTCGCCCCAGATATTGACCCCGTCTTCCTTCATCGCGGCCACGAGCATCGTGCCCGTGACGGCGCGGCCAAGCGGCGTTGTGTTGAAGTAGGTGACGCCCGCCGTCGATACGTGGAAGGCGCCGCTTTGCAGCGCAGCGATGCCTTCGGAGACGAGTTGCGTGCGGCAGTCGATCAGGCGCGCACCTGCTGCGCCGTATTCGGTCGCGCGGCGCGGGATCGAATCGTAGTCGTCCTCGTCGGGCTGGCCGAGGTTTGCCGTATAGGCATAAGGCACAGCGCCCTTTTTCTTCATCCAGTGGAGCGCGGCGCTCGTGTCGAGGCCGCCGGAGAACGCGATACCGACCTTTTGGCCAGTCGGGAGACTTTCGAGAATTGTGCTCATGAGCAATACCGTCAAAATCGACATAGGAAAAACTCGCCGGTCTGTGAGTATCAGGCATGCCCAGCCCGTTGACAAGTTCGGCGAGAAATGGGATGGGGCCGGGAAAACGATGATGACGCGTCCTCGGTCCGGCGCATGGCAGGCAAGTCCTCGCATAAGAGGGACACACACATAGGCCATACCAGGAAAATCCCATGAAACTGCGAAAGAACGGACTGTGGGCTCGGCGCGGCCGACGGCGGCTGCTCATCGCCTTTGCTGCGCTCGTCGCCGCACTGATCGGCATCGGTTCGGGCACGCTGCGGCACGGCATGGCGGACCAGCGTGACAAGCCATGGCCGGCGACGAGCATCGTCTATCAGATGCGCCAGGATTCGTCGCCATGGGCGCATGCCGAGAAGGACGCCTCGCGCATGCTCGCGGACATCGGCGAGAAGCGCGTTTGCGCGATTGGCGTGGCGCTCGACGCCATCCCCGTATCGACGAAAATCGGCACGCGCTACTTCGTTACCGATCGCTTCGCGGTGTTCTCGTAGTCGCTGCTACTCCATCCAACCAAGGCCGAAAGCGCGCCGGACTACCAGATCGCTTGGCTGCCGAACGTCTCCATCGGCGCACAGGCAGGCTTCGGCGCGCTGCTCGGCTTGCTACGCGATTCGGCCAGCATGCTGGTGTCCCTGCTGCTAGCCCTGATGTTCTGGTCCATGCGCCGCGAGATGAAGGGCGACGTCACGCTGCTCACCGAGCCACCCGACACGAGTTTCGACGACGTGATCGGCGCGGTCCAAGCGAAGGCCGCACTCGAAGACATCAAGGCCTAGCTGCGCGATCCGGCGTCGTTCACGAAAATGAGCATCCGCCCGCCCTGCGGCGTGCTGATGACGGGCGGTCCCGGCGTCGGCAAAACGCAGCTCGCGCAGGCCTTGGCCGGTCAATGCGGCGCGCACTTCATTGCCATTACGGGGAGCATTTTCAGCGCGGAGTATTAGGCGGTCGGCATTCAGAAGGTCAAGCATCTGTTCAAGACGGCGCGCAAGCGTGGCCCGGTGGTGATCTTCATCGATGAAGCCGACGGACTCGCCGCACCCACCAGCGGCGAGTCCGGTTCCGCCGATGCCGAGCGCGCAACCGCATCATCAATCCGTTGCTCGCGGAGATGGACGGCTTCGAGAAGAACGAAGGCGTGATTCTCGTCGCCGCAACCAACTTCCCCGAGAATCTCGACGAAGCGCTGCGCCGTCCGGGCCGCTTCGATCGCATCGTGCCGGTGCGTCTGCCGGATGTATCGGATTGCGTGAAGATTTTTGAGTATTGCCTGGACAAGTTGCCGTCGCGTTCGGCGGATATCGACTGCGAGCAACTCGCCCGACTGACGGTTGGTTTGTCGCCCGCGTCGCTGTCGATGATCGTCAAGCACGCCGGGCTGATCGCGCGCAAGCAAGGCGTGAGCATGGTGTGCGCGGAGCATCTGCGCGAGGCGATCAAGGTCGTGCGTATCGGCGATGTGAGCGTCGCGGAGAAGGCGCTCGATACGGACGAAGTGCGTCGCGTCGGCGTGCATGAGGCGGGGCATGGCATCGTAGCGGCGCTACTGGGCGCGGGCGTGCTGGAAGAACTGACCGTGCTGCCGCGCGGCGGTGCGTTGGGCATGGCACTCATCACGAAGCCGCAGGACAAGCTTCTGTATCGCCGCAGCGATCTGGAAAAGGAACTGATGGTGCTGCTCGGCGGACGCATTGCGGAGTTGCTGATGTTCGGCGAGGCATCGAGCGGCGCGGCCCAGGACTTGCAGGAAGCATCGCGCATCAGTCTGGAGATGGTGTCGCGGCTCAGCTTCGGCAGCCAAGGCAATCTGTGCAGCCTCGCCGCGCTGCCGCGCGAGAACGCCGGGCGGCAACTCGACGGCGTGATTGAACCGGCCAATGGGCTATTGAATGAGGTGAACGAGCGCTGCGTCGATCTGCTCAGCGGAATCAATCGATTCTGCGCGATGTTACAGCCACGCTGACCGAGGCCGAGACGGTGCCCGGCGCATATGTCCACGATCTCATTCGCACGGGCGAAGTCATGTAGTCGCTCGAGCGGAAAACGGGGCGCTTCAGTGCGTCGGCGTGTACGCCGGAAGCACGCGGGTGAGCGTGGCGCTCAGTGGCGCGAATCGATTGTCAGCCAAAATCAGAAGCTGCCAGTCGCGTCGCATCGGGTCAGTTCCAAGGTAAGAAGTTGACGAGTTACTGCTTGAGTTCGACCCTTGAGCAAAATTGAAGCTTTACGACGGTCGGACATTTCACGGCTGACGACGGCCACGCAAGCTCGTAAGCTTGCACCAGTGTCCAGACGGCCTTGAGCGATGCGGAGCGACCATGACCCTTCAGCAGTTAGAGACGTTCTTCTGGACTGTCAAGCTCGGAAGCTTCTCGGCCGCCGCCGAGCGTCTATACGCGACCCAATAGGCCGTTTCGATGCGGGTGCGAGAGCTCGAGCGCGCGTTGGGCGTCGATTTGTTCGACCGAACCCATCGGAACGCGCGACTCACTCCCAAGGGGCGCGAGTTGATGGACTATGCGAGCCGAATCCTTGATCTATCGACCGAACTCGAGCATCGAGTTGGCGCGCCAGAGGCAGTGTCGGGGACTGTCCGATTCGGGGTCGCGGAAGTTGTCACCATGACCTGGCTGCCTCGACTCATCACGCGGATCGCCGAACGCTTTCCCAACGTTCGGCTCGAGATCGAAGAGGCGTTGACGGCAGAACTCATGGCCAGTCTCCATCAGGCTGAACTGGAGTTGGTCCTCGCGCCTGGTCATACGCGTACGCCGGGAGTATCGACGCTCTCCCTTGGGACTGTTGACTTCCAATGGATGGCAAGTCCGACCCTCGGACTCGATCAGCACACGTATTCGCCGCATGAACTTGCCGAGTATCCGATTATCGGTATGAAGCAATCGTCATTTCATTACACGGCGCTGGAGGACTGGTTTCTCACCGAGCACGTGCGGTGCCGCTATCTTGCACGCTGCAAAAGCGTTGCGGTGGCGGCCTCCATGTCAATGGCCGGCATGGGCGTTTCATACTTGCCGGTGCGCTCGTATGAGCAGGAAATCGCTCAGAAAAAACTCGCGATTGTTCAGGTGACGAATCCGCTCAAGCCAGTCGAATTTATTGCGGCCTGTCCTACCGGCCAGACGTATTCCCTCGCTCGCGCGGTCGCGGAATTGGCCTGTGAGGTCAGCGATTTCGTGCGCACCGGAGCGCTCACGCGTTGAAGGTCTTGTGCAGTGCACAACGTAACTTCAATTATGTTGATGGAATTTCGCTCAAATAACTCGTTTGTTTTTGTCCTTCTCCGGGCATATCGTTGACTTCAAGCACAGCACGCATCCCAAAGACTCGCGCCGACTGTGCCACGAGATAAGGAGGAAGACACATGGAAGCGGTCCTCACACGCGAGGAGGCTGTTGTTCGCCCTGACGGCGACCAGCGCAAGACGCTCGACGTAACGCTGAAATCCATCACATCACTCGCCGAGAACATTAACGCCTTCGAATTCGTGAGCCTCGATGGCAATGCTTTGCCGGCGTTTTCGGCTGGCTCGCATGTAGACGTTCATCTTCCAGGCGCTACTATCCGTCAATACTCCCTGTGCAACTCGCCCAACGAGCGTCATCGCTACGTCGTTGCGGTACTGCGCGATCCAGCGGGGCGTGGCGGATCCGTCGCGATGCACGACACATTGCGTGCTGGTCAGAAGATCGTGATCTCGCCACCGCGCAACCACTTCGCACTTGCAGAGCCGGCACGCAAGCATCTGTTCATCGCCGGCGGTATTGGCATCACACCAATCATGGCGATGCTCGCGCAAGTGCAACGACGAGGAGAGGTGTTTCACCTTTACTATTGCGCGCGCACCCCGGAGCGCGCCGCGTTTCTGGATCGGCTGACACCTCTGGTCGAAAAGGGACTTGTGTCATTGCATTTTGACGAAGGAGACCCGAAAAAGGGACTTGATCTGGCGTCGACGCTCGCGAAACAAGGGGAGGGCACACACCTCTACTACTGCGGACCGGGCCCATTCATGGATGCGATCGAGGCGGCAAGCGCGCACTGGCTCGCCAGCACGCGTCACTGTGAGCGCTTCTCGGCGAGTGGGGCGGTGGCGCCGTCGTCCCCTGTGGACGGGCGTGCAGGCGATACGCCGTTCGATGTCGAATTGCGCCGCTCCGGAAAGCGCTGCACCGTGCAACCAGGCGAATCGATCATTGAAGTGCTGCGCGCACATGACGTCGCGGTGGACACCTCGTGCTGCGAAGGCTATTGCGGCACCTGCATGACTCGCTATCTCGCGGGCGAGCCGCTGCATCGCGACACCGTGCTCGACGACGAAGACCGGGAAGAGTTCGTGATGATCTGCTGCTCACGCTCGAAAAGTCCGACGCTCGTTCTCGATCTCTGAGCCGAAGTAAGCGCTGTTCAACTCATCAGTCTGAGCGACGGTCTCCGCTTGCTCAGTGTTCCCCATCGACCTGGAGAGGACTCGCCCCATGAGTGCGTTCGAATACGTGAAAGACTGCTGGTATCCAATTGGCTTTTCGTCCGAGTTTCCCGTAGGGCAGTTGCAGGGACACAAGATCGTCAATCGGCCCATCGTGATGTGGCGTGCTGAGAGCAGCGAGATCGTTGCGTTCGACGACCGCTGCTGCCATAAGCGATTCCCGCTCTCGCAAAGCAAGCTGCTCGACAATGGCCAACTGGAGTGCGCCTATCATGGTTTGTGCTACGACACGTCGGGCAAATGTACCGCGATTCCCTCCGCGCCCGACAAGCCGATTCCTCCTCAAGCCCGCCTAAGCGTGGTGCCGGTACGCGAGCAGGACGGCGTAGTGTGGGTCTGGCCCGGCAACCCCGCTGGATCGCAACGCTTCGACCCGCCGCGCACGCACGAGATCACGGATTCGGAGAACCTTTCGATCGGCTCTCCCGAGCCGCTCCATGTGCCGGCGAACTATCTGCTGCTCATTGAGAATCTGCTGGACATCACGCACTTTTATCCGCTTCACGACGGCAATATTGGCGACAAGGAAAACAGCAAGATTCCCGTCGAGCTTGAAGAGGGCGAGAGCGAAGGACACACGTTTGTACGCACGACACGCCATGTGCACGGCTACAAGCAACCGCCGTATCTGAAGGAGTGGTTCCTGTACGACCAGATCGAACGGATCCACACGCATTGCATGGTGAGCCCTGGCCTCACGCGCGTCGTGATGCGCGTTGCGCCAGAAGGCGAACTGGGTACCGACAAGGAGCGCGGCTACACGCTACTTCATCTTCACCTGCCTGTTGACGAGCGCAATCTTGTCTGGCGATGGAACGTGTCCTGCAAGAATTGGCACACCACGCTGAGCGACCCGAACATGCCGACTGCGAGGAAGGTCGCGGAGATGTTCCCGGCAGTCGTCGCGCAGGACGAGTGGGCGCTGGAACGTCAACAACGCATGATGGAGTATCCGGACGACGGGTATTCGGAGCTCTTCCTCAAGACCGACAAGGCGCTGCGTCGCGCACGCCAGATTCTCATGAGTCAGCAGCGCAAGGAGCGCGACCTTCAAATCACCCCGATAGAACAGAACGCGCCCGCGAAGGAATCTGCGATGGCGTGAAAGCCGAGAGGTCGCGGCCGCCTATAGAAGACCCAGTCGGCGCCGCAAAAATGGGCCGGGCGGCCTTCACTACGAGAACATCGACCTTGGTTCAGGAGACATACTATGGAAACTCACGATACCTCGTCGTTGGCCGTCAGGCCTGAAGGTGCACCGAGCGACTCGGACGACCGAAAGACGCTGTTGCAGCGGGCCGTATCTTCTTGCGTGTATGTGTTCGAAAGAGTGATGCCGGACCCGTTCGTCATCGTCATTCTTTTGACGGTGATGGTCGCTGTCCTCGCGCTTATCTTTGCGCCCAAGGGAACGCCCGATGTGATTCTCTCCGGCTGGTACAAGGGCATCTTCGGTATCTTCACCTTCGCGTTCCAGATGGTGCTCGTGCTCGTCACGGGATATGCGCTTGCAAGCGCACCGCTCATCAAGGCAGGCTTGCGCAGCGTGAGCCGGCTTGCGGTCGGGCCGACGTCGGCAGTGCTGCTGGTCTTTGGGGTTGGTGCGGCCGCAACCTTCCTGAACTGGGGCTTCGGTCTGGTCATCGGCGCACTGCTGTCGAAACAGGTCGCGAGGCAGGTGAAGGTGGATTTTGCGTGGCTGGTCGCCGCGGCCTATAGCTCCTGGGTGTTGTGGGCGTTCACCGGCATGTCGAGTTCAATTGCATTGTCCATCGCGTCACCGGGCAATCCGCTGAACATCGTGGAGAAGCACACCCACGTTGCAGTGCCGCTTTCACAGACGGTGTTCACGAGTTGGAACCTCCTCGGCGGCGTCGCGGCAATGATCCTCATCCCGGTCGTCTTCATCCTAATGCGGCCCGCGGATAGGGACGTCATTGCCGCGGACGCTAAGCTACTCGAAGCCGAGGAAAAGAAGCTTGAGGAAGCGGTCGAACCGCGCAACAAAACTGTCGCCGGCATGCTCGACCGTTCCCGTCTCTGCGCCATGGTTTTCGTGCTGGCCGGCGCGGTTTATCTGGCGACTCAATGGGTTCGCCACGGCGTGAGCCTCGACATCAACGCGGTGATCTTCATTTTTCTGCTGGCGGGATTGTGCTTGCATGGAAGCCCGCGCCGCTATGTCGGTGCGGTGACGGAAGCAGCCAAGGTCACCGGTCCGATGTTGCTGCAATACCCGTTCTACGGCGGAATCATGGGCATCATGGGCGCGACTGCGCTTGACGAGACCGTCGCGCATGCATACATCCACGTCGCGTCGGGTTCCACGCTGCCGTTTTTGAGCTATCTCGCCTCGGGCGTCATCACCTTGTTCATCCCCAGTGGCGGCGGGCATTGGGCGGTGCAAGGTCCGTTCACGATACCCGCCGCGATGCAGCTCGGTGCGTCGCTTCCCGGAACGTCGATGGCGATAGCCGCGGGAGAGATGGCGGGCAGTTTGCTGCAGCCCTTCTGGGCGATACCCGTCGTCGCGATCGCGGGCGTTGGCGTGCAGCGTGTGCTGGGATTTACGCTCGTGATCTTTCTGACCGCGGGATCCCTGCTCGGTTTTCTGTACCTATTCGTGGTGCCCGGATGGACCGGCGGCTGATGCACTGCCTAACGCGCAAACAACCGAACACAGCGTGCCATAGCTGCGCTGCCAACTCGAACGAACCCAACATAGGTGACAGCAGCGGGTTCAAAGTATCTATTGGAGCAAACGCATGAGTCAACCTCTTCAGGGAATTAGGGTCATCGAGTTTTGCCACGTGGCCGCAGGTCCGTTTTGCGGCATGCTGCTCGCGGACATGGGCGCAGATGTCATTAAGGTCGAACACCCTCAGGGCGGCGATACACTTCGTGCCTGGCCGCCCATATCGGACGGATACAGCGAGAACTTTGCCTCGCTCAATCGAAACAAGCGCTCGGTCACGCTTGACTTGAAGGATCCGGGAGACATCGAGCAAGCCCGAACGCTGATCAAGACCGCTGATGTCGTCATCGAAAACAATCGGCCGGGCGTAATGGATCGGCTTGGGCTTGGCTATGAGGCCATTCGGACAACAAGGCCGTCCATCGTGTACTGTTCGATCTCCGCATACGGGCAAACGGGACCGCGCTCGCAAGAAGGCGGCTTCGACCTTACCGTGCAGGCGATGAGCGGGATCATGAGCATTACGGGCGAACCAGAGGGTGCACCAGTGAAGTGCGGGGTACCGCTCGCCGATTTTTCAGCTGGTCTCTACGCGGCATTCTCGGTGGTGTCCGCCCTGCGAGGCGTCGCGCAAACGGGCGAAGGCACACACATCGATGTGCCGATGCTTGGTGCTACGCTCGCCATTGCTGCTTTGCAGACCTCGGAGTACTTCGGTACGGGACGCGATCCTCAGAAGCTTGGCTCGGCGCACCCGCGTAACGCACCCTATCAGGCGTTCAAGGCGCGCGATACCTACTTTGGCATGGCCGCTGGCAATAACGTCCTATGGAAGTCGGTCTGCAGAGTTGTTGAACGTCCTGAGCTCGAACAGGACGCACGATACACCTCGACGACATTGCGCGCGCAGCATCAAGTCGAGTTGCGCGAAACGCTTGAAGCGATTTTCGCGAACCAAGACGCCGAATATTGGATCGCTCGATTTCGAGAAGCAGGCGTACCATGCGCGCCCATCAACACGTATTCCCAGGTGCTCAAGGACATACAGGTAGAACACATGCAATGGGTTCAGGCTCTCGAGTTGCCGAACGGAGTGCAAACCAAGACTTTTGGGTCGCCCGTTAAATTCTCAGGCAAGACCCCAGGGATACGGATGAGGCCTCCCGCGCTCGGCGAGCACAACGCCGAACTGCTAAGAAAGTCGGCGGTCGAGGCATGAGCAGCATTCTCGTTGTTAGTCAACCGACGCATACGGTCATAACGCTCAATCGGCCCGACAAGTTGAATGCCCTCTCTTCAAGCATCGTTGAAGACCTGATTCAAGCGTTCGACGATGCTGAAGCCGCGGGAACTCCTCTGGTTGTACTGCAGGGCGAAGGTCGTTGCTTCAGCGCGGGTTTTGACATGACTGACGTGCAAATGCAGAGTGAGGGCGATCTTGTGCTACGTTTTATCCGCATTGAAACCCTTCTTAACAAGATCGCAACTTCACCATGCTTCACGGCGGCACTGGCTCATGGGCGCAACTTCGGCGCGGGGGTTGACTTGATCGCATCTTGTAATTTACGAGTCGCAGCGCCGGGTACGACGTTCCGAATGCCCGGCCTCATGTTCGGACTTGTCCTGGGATCGGCTCGCTTTGCTCGCATAGTGGGTACACGCGAGGCGCAGCGCCTCCTTGAAACTGCCGCAACGTTTGATGTCGAACGTGCGACCGCGAATGGTTTCATCGAGCGTGTGGCAGGTCCAACTGAATACGACCAGGTAATCTCGGAGGCGGTCGACCGCGTCAATGCGTTACCCGCAGGAAGCCGCGCACTGCTTCGGCGGGTCCTCGATCCAGACCGCGCTGATTCCGATCTTGCGGCTTTAGTGCGCTCCGCGTCTGCCCCAGGTCTACAGAAACGAATTGCGACCTATTTGTCTTCGTCGACGAAGCCTGAGGGCGGTTGCTACAACTCTCAAACGGTATGATTGGTGCCTGGCACAGCGAGTTGCAAACAAGTTCCGCGCCAGTCAATCATTTCGAACGCTGGTTGGCCACCCTGACCGAAATAGTCTTCAACGCGGCACGCATATTCAATGCGCCAGCATCGAATCGGCGATCGGCACTATCTCGATGTATTTAGGGTCAGTCCTCAACCCGTCGTTGGGAGTAAGTCGCTCGACGACATCCCTGCTGTTTCTGAAGCGGTTCTGAAAATGGGTGCAAAAAGCGGCGCGAGAATCGCTATTAGTATTCATGCTGACATAGGGGTCTTTGCCGACAGAGTGTTGGGTGAGTCTGAACGGCTCTTCACACAGTATTTCGTTATTCCAGACCCGGCTGAGACAATAAAAGAACGAACTCCTAACCCAGGACGCTGGGCGCCGTCGAGTGGAATAGATCAGAGGAGCCGTTACGGTGGAGTCGCCGGACCTGGCAACACTGTCGGCTAGTCTTATGCGTCCGCTCGAAGACGTCCTCAATCCGCCGTTCTATCGTTCTGGGTTTGCAACGCAGTTGAGCCGGCAGTCCAGTGTCACTCAATTTCCAGAACATTCTAAGGAGGGTAGGCACTTTGCTTAGCGCTCTTCCTTCCCAGGGTCTTTCAGGGTGAATCCAAGTTATGGACGAGCGATAGACGTGCGCAGGTCGATTTGCTCGGAGCTTCAGAAAAGAGAATTGTGGGCGTCGATAAATCATAATATTCAGGCGCCTTTCTACCAAGACTATGCTTGTCGTGGAGCCGTCAGCATATTTCGAAGTACAGTAATGAAGAGACTGGCGAATCGGTGCGCGGAGAAGTCGTGGAATTGATGTCGAGAATGAGCGATGATAAGGGAAGCCGTGCATCAGGATCAACGTGGGTCACGATGCGTAAGGTTTATCTCGGAATCGACTAGAAATTCAAATGGGGGGTGTGGTGGGATTTATGAATCTGCTGCTTTTCGGTGGTTTTTTTAGGTAGAACACTCTCTCAGAGCGTTCGGATTCCATGGAGAAAAATTGGCTCGCATTGTCTAATTCTCATTCATTCTCTAGGTCCGATATCTTGTTCAGATATACTCACTCGCTTGCCAAGACATCGCAAGCTGAAGCGATGAATTCAGAGATGCCGAAGGGCCGCTGAAAATGTCGAGTAACCGTCTCGGTCCTAGATACATGCAACTCGCGCTGTTCTACACCTTCTTCGCCGCCATTGCCACACTCGCCAACATCGGAGCGCAAGATCTCACGACGCGCATCTATCACGGCCCCTGGCACATTATGCTCTCGGTGTTCATCGGCACGGGCGTCGGCCTCGTCGTGAAATACGTGCTCGACAAGAAGTGGATCTTCCGCTTCAAGGCGGAAAACGCGCGCCACGACGCCACCATGTTCACGCTCTACGTCACGATGGGCCTCGTCACCACGGCGATCTTCTGGGGGGTGGAATTCGGCTTCGACTACATCTTCAAGACCACGGAAGCGCGATACATTGGCGCGTGCATCGGTCTTGCGATCGGTTACGTCATCAAATACCGGCTCGACAAGCGCTACGTGTTCCGCAGCTTTACCTAGAGCGACGCCCGCTTGAACACGAACCGCGGCACATTGCGGATGATCAGCATGATGCTCCACCAGAACCACGGCGTATAAAGCACGTCCTTCTTCCTTTCGACGCCGCGCACGATATCCTTCGCGACCTTCTCCGGAGTCGAGACGAGCGGCCCCGGCAGCGGCAGGCCCTCGGTCATCGGCGTGGCGACGAAGCCCGGCTTGATATCGACGACATGCACGCCCACCTTGAAGAGCCGTGCGCGCAAGCCTTCGAGAAACGCCTGCAGCGCGGCTTTCGCGCTGCCGTACAGATAATTCGACGGACGCCCGCGATCCCCCGCCACCGACGAAATCACCGCGAGCGTGCCATGCCGCTGCGCTTCGAGCCGGTTGGCGATCGGCGTGAGCAGCGCGATCAGCGAGAGCGCGTTGGTGTGGAACTCGCGCACCGCGATGGCGGCATCATTCTGGCAGGCCGCCTGATCGGGCAGCGTGCCGGAGGCGACCAATACGATATCGATCGAATCCATGTGCGAGGCGCAGTCGGCGAGCATCGCGGCGTGATCGTCGAGCTTGTCTATATCGAGCCGATGCACGACCGCCGATGCCGCGCCGCGCGCGGTCAGATCGGCGGCGACCTGCTCCATGCGGTCCTGATTGCGCGCGACGAGAAAGAAGCGCGCGCCCTTCGCGGCCCATTCGCGGGCGCAGGCAATGGCGATGGCGGACGTGGCGCCCACGATGACGATGTTCTTCATAGGCCGGTCATTCGTTTCCAGAAGTGCGACAGCATGGCCGGATCGCGAAGCGACTCGAGCTGCTGCCATTGAGGATAGGCGGCGCGGAAATCGGCGCCCGACATGTGCGCGTCCTTCGCCGGATAGATGCGGCCGCCCGCGTCGCGCACGATCGCATCGAGCGCGGCGAAGAGTTGCCCGTTGCGCAGTTCGTGCTGCGGGAAGTCGAGCGCGAGCGAGGTGCCTTCCATCGGGAACGACAACAGCCCGGGCGACGGAATGTCTCCGCACCGCTTGAGCACCGCGAGAAACGAACCCGTGCCGCTCGATGAAATGCGATCGAGCATCGCGCGCACGGCGTCTCGCGCGCTCGCGGCCGGCACGACGCACTGATACTGCTGAAAGCCCGGCGGCCCGTAGATGCGGTTCCATTCGAGCAGGCTGTCGAGCGGATAGAAATAGCCGTCGTAGCCCACCCGCGAAATCTCGACGGGCTTGCGCTGCTTGCGGTAGTACAGCTCGTTGAACGCGCGCAGCGTGAGGCCGTTGATGAGCGAGACGGGCGGCGTGAAGGGCACGCGGCGCCTGGGCCGTTCCTCGACATCGAGCGAGCCGTGGATCGCGTGATCGCCCGCCATGAAGATGCCGCGTCCGAGCGCGGGTCCGCGGCTCGCGCAATCGACCCACGCGACGCAGTACTCATGCTTCGCGTCGTACTCCTCGGAGAGCTCGAAGAACTCGTCGAGCTTGCCGAAGCGGATGCTCGTCACGTCGATGAGGCTCGTGCGGATCGGCATCAGCGCGAACTCGGCCCAGAGGATGAGGCCGGTGAGCCCGAGGCCGCCGATCGTCGCGTTGAAGAGCGCCGTGTTCGCTTCGGGCGAGCATTCGACGAGGGTGCCGTCGCTGCGGGCGAGGCCGAACGCGCGCACGTGGCGCCCGAACGTGCCGCGCACGTGATGATTCTTGCCGTGCACGTCGTTGGCGATGGCGCCGCCCAGCGTCACGTACTTCGTGCCCGGCGTGACCGGCAGCATCCAGCCGCGCGGCACCGCGAGCGCGAGAATCTGTTCGAAGGTGATGCCGGGCTCGGCGCGCACGATGCCGCGCGCCCAGTCGGCCGAGATGATGCGATCGAGCGCGAGCGTCTGGAAGACATGATTCGAGCTCGCGAGACAGACGTCGCCGTAGCTGCGGCCATTGCCGAACGCGAGCGTCGTGCCGTGCGCGGACTGAACGTCGCGCCACTGCGCCTGCGCTTCGTCGCGCCAGTGCGCGGCGTGCGCGGTCTGCGGCAGACGAGGGTAGCGGCCCCAGGAAAGCAGATCGCTCATCGGTCAGATCGCGAGCCAGAACGCGACGCCGCACAGCGCGACCACCATCAGGCTCATGTGATCGCGCGCCGCGAACACAATGGGGTCGTCGTTCATCTTGCCGCGATGCGTGATGACCCATGTTCGGCTGAACCAGTACAGCATCAGCGGACAGACAATCCAGATGTACTGCGGATGTCGATAAAGCATCGTGGTGCGCTCGTCCTGGATATACAGCGCGAGCACGAGCACCGAGATATAGCCCGACGACGTCCCGAGCGACGATACGATGGCGAGGTCGCTCGCCATATAGCCTCGCCCTCGTGCGCCATCGCGTCCGGCCTGCAGCATCGCATGGAGTTCGGTGTAACGCTTGACGAGCGCGAGGCTCAGGAAAGCGAACATCGAAAAGGCCAGCAGCCAGAAAGTCAGCGGCACATGGATTGCCGCTGCGCCAGCGATGATGCGCGTCGTGTACAGCGCGGCGAGCACGACCACGTCGATCATCACCTGGCGCTTGAGCGCCAGCGAATACGCGAGCGTCAGCACATAGTAGCCGAGTAGGGCCGCGTTGAACTTCCAAGAAAGGAGGGCGAGCGAGATGGAAAAGGCGGCGGTGAGCAGGATAGGGCACAGCGCCATGCCCCAGATGAGCGGCATGGTGCCTGCGGCGAGCGGGCGCTTCCGCTTGACCGGATGCTGACGATCGTCCTGCAGATCAAGCAGGTCGTTGAGCAGATACACGCTCGACGCACACAGCCCGAACGCGAAGAACGCGAGTACGGCGAACCCGATGGCCGTAGGCGATTTCAGTTGATGCCCTGCGAGCAGCGGCACGAACACCAGCACGTTCTTCAGCCATTGATGCAGGCGCAGCGATTTGGCCCACACCTTGTGCGTCGGCTGGCGGCTCTCGAAGACCTGTTCGATATTGTCGTGCCTGGACGCCGCGCGGACGACGCCCGCATGCGGATTGACCACATAGGCGCGGTCGGCGGCAGCCCACACGGCGATGTCGTCGTGCGAGTTGCCCACGTAGTCGAAACCCTTCTCGCCATACTCCGCGACTAGCCGGTCACGCTTTCTGTGCGCCGACAGATTGACCTGCTCATCGGTGGCGAACACGCGGTCGAAGATGCCGAGATGTTCCGCGATTCGCTGCGCGAACGACTCGTGGCTCGCGGTCGCCAGCGCGATCGTGCGGCCCGCGGCGCGCATTTCGCGCAGCCAGCTGACGACTTGGGTGTTGTACGGCAGCGTCGCGACGTCGATGCTCACGTGCTCGGCGAGCCGCGATTTCAGCACGGGCTTGCCGCCGCGCGACAGCCATTGCAGCGGCTTGTAGAATTTATGCGGAGACAATCTCAAGAACGCGAATCCGCTCTCGACGAGGATGTCGGAGTGAATCAATGTGCCGTCCAGGTCGACGACGATGGGCTTGTTCATACAATTCACGAAAGGTGATCGGTTAAGCCCACAGCGCGTCCGGTCCGAACGAACAAGGGAATCGGGACGATTCCAGGCGCGGCAGAACACTCCACATGCCTGCGGAATTTAGCACAATCTGTAACACGATCGGCCCGTCTTACCGCCCACTGCGCCGCGCCGCGCAGTTGCCGAAACCACCGACATTGAGGACAATCTTGGCGTTTTCCACTTGTCGATGCGGTCCGTTTTCCTATCGTGGCGCGGACGCCCTTTTTGTCCGATGAACGCGAAACCACCGCACAGCCAATCGGCGAATCAGTCCGATCCCGCCATCACGCTCAGCATTTCGATCGTGGTCTACCGGCCCGATGCCGCGCTGCTCGCGCGCACGGTGGAAACGCTCGAATCGGCGCTTGCGCAGCTGCACGACGTCGCCGGCCGCCCGTGTCTGTATCTGATCGACAATGGCAACGCGGGCGAGCTCGCCGATTTGCCCGTGCCCTCCGATGCCGAGTTCGACACCGTGGTGCTGAAGGGGCACGGTAACGTCGGCTACGGGCGTGGTCACAATCTCGCGATCGAGCGCGCGACCAGCCGCTTCCATCTGATCCTCAACCCGGACGTCGAACTCAACGCCGATGGCCTGCGCCGCGCGCTCGCGTTCCTGCGCGACTCGCCGCAAACAGGTTTGCTCGCGCCGTGGATCGGTGGCGACGACGGCCGCCAGCAGTATCTCTGCCGCCGCTATCCGTCCGTGCTGGACCTCTTCGTGCGCGGCTTCCTGCCGTCCGCGCTGCGCAAGCCGTTTGGGCGGCGTCTCGCGCGCTACGAGATGCGCGATGTCATCGGCGAGTCGAATATCGTGTGGGATCCGCCGATCGTGAGCGGCTGCTTCATGCTCTTCAGGACCGACGTGCTCACGTCGCTCGGCGGCTTCGATCCGCGCTATTTCCTGTACTTCGAGGACTACGACCTGAGCCTGCGCACGCGCCGCGTCGCGCGCATCGCGTATGTGCCGACCGTGCGCATCCTGCATCACGGTGGCGGCGCGGCGAAGAAGGGCTCCACGCATATCAGGCTCTTCGTGACGTCCGCGTACCGGTTCTTCAACCGTTTCGGCTGGAAGTGGCTATGAGTGACCTTCGCCGGCGCATCGCGATCACGGGCGCGAACGGCTTCGTCGGCCGCGAGGTGAGCCGCGCGTTGCTGGCGCGCGGCATCGCGGCGACCGGGCTCGTGCGACGCGACGCGCAGTGCGAGCCGGGCGTCGACGTCCGCCATATCGACGGGCTCGACGCCATCGCGCCGGACGCCTTCGCGGGCTGCGACGCGGTCATCCATCTCGCCGCGCGCGTCCACGTAATGAGCGACACCGCCGGGCATCAGAGCTCCGAAGCGCTGCTGAACGCCTATCGCGCGGTCAACGTCGACGGCACGCTCGCCGCCGCCGACGCCGCGCGGCGCGCGGGCGTCACGCGTTTCGTCCTGATGAGCAGCATCAAGGCGCTCGGCGAGAGCGATCCGGGCCGCCCTTTCACGGAAGACGACGAGCGCAATCCGCCCGATGCCTACGGCGTCTCGAAGGCCGAAGCCGAGGTGCAACTGCTCGAATTCGGCAGCCGCACCGGCCTGGAAGTCGCGGTGGTGCGGCCGCCGCTCGTGTACGGCCCCGGCGTGCGCGCCAACTTCCTCGCGATGATGAACGCCATCGCGCGCGGCATGCCGCTGCCGCTCGGCGCGATCGACGCGCGGCGCAGTCTCGTCAGCGTCGCGAATCTCGCGAGCGCGACCATCGAATGCGCGCTGAATCCCGCCGCCGCCGGCCGCGTATTTCATGTGACCGACGGCTACGATCCGAGCGTCGCAGAACTCGCGCGCAAGCTCGGCGAGCAACTCGGCAAGTCCGCGCGGCTCGTGCCGGTGCCGGCCGCGCTCTTGCGCGGCGTCGCGCGCCTCGCGGGCAAGACGGCGCAGATCGATCGTCTGACGGGCAGCCTGCGCGTGGATTCGCGCCGTATCCGCGAGGCGCTCGGCTGGCAGGCGCCGCAATCGCTCGACGAAGGTCTCGCCGCCACGGCCGCGTGGTTCCGAACCGCGCGTCGCGAAGGCTAAAATACGCGCTCGTTCAACGCCGGCATCGCACGACAAAGACGCATCCTGTCGCCGCGATTGTTGTTAATCGTCAGATATTTACAATCAGATTCGACGAGCGTTCGCGTATGCTTCGGGGTTTTCCCGAAGCGACGAATTGCCAGAACGATCAGGGCCTCGTTTCGACAACTCGATAACTCCGCATGCTGCTTTCGTATTTTGAAGCTTCGCCGCTCGTGGCCGCGACGTCGTTCGCGGTACTGGCGTTCGCCGCGTGCGCGCTGATTCTTCAGACGCTCATCCGCACCGGCCTCGCGTGGCGTCTCGCCACCGATATCCCCAACGAGCGCTCGCTGCACGAACGGCCTACGCCGCGCGTCGGCGGCTGGGGCGTCGTGCCCGTCGCCGTGATCGCATTGCTGGTCGCCGCGCCGTCGATGTGGCTCGTCGCCGTATGCGCGGTCTTTCTCGCGGCCGTCTCCCAGATCGACGACCGGCGCGGGTTGCCCGCGCGCGTGCGCTTTGCGGCGCATATCGTCGCGGTGGCGGTCGTCATCGTCGCGCATCCGGCGGACGTGCCGTGGTGGGCCCTCGCGCTGGTCGGCTTTCTGATGCTGTGGCTCGTCAATCTCTATAACTTCATGGACGGCTCGGACGGGCTCGCCGGCGGCATGGCGCTCTTCGGCTTCGGCGGCTATGCGTTCGCGGCGCTCGCCGGACCCGCGCCGCAAGCCGGCCTCGGACTCGCGAGCCTGGCTATCGCAGGCGCGGCGGCGGGCTTCCTGACCCTCAATTTCCATCCGGCCCGGATTTTCCTCGGCGATGCCGGGTCTATTCCCTTGGGGTTTCTCGCCGGCGCATTCGGCTACTGGGGCTGGCAGCGGGGCGTGTGGCCGGTGTGGTTTCCGGCGCTGGTGTTTTCGCCGTTCATCGCGGATGCAACGGTCACGCTGTTGCGCCGTCTCGCACGCGGCGAAAAATTCTGGCAAGCGCACCGGGAGCATTATTATCAGCGCATGGTGCGCCTCGGGATCGGGCACGCGCGCACCGCGCTCGCGTGGTACCTGCTCATGTTGGCAGGCATAATGCTCGCCAACTGGGCGCTTCGATTTTCATTCGCGGGGCAGTGGGCGGCGGTAGCGGGCTGGGCAGTCGTGGTTGTGGCAGCGGGCGCGGTGGTCGACGCGCGTTGGCGGCGTCACGAGACGCGCCATTCCGAACAATCTTGAGAGTCCGAGCTGAATGATGAATCGAATAAAAGCATCGTGGCTATCGGCGGGCGCATTCCTCTTCGATCTGGTCGCTGTCGCCGGAACCTGGGTCGCCGCTTACGTGATCCGCTTCAACGGCGCCGTGCCGCACGACTTCCGCCACGGGGCGCTCCTCGCGCTCTTCTGGGTGCTGCCGGTCTACGCCGTGGTTTTCCGCGTCTTCGGTCTGTATCGCGGCATGTGGGTGTTCGCGAGCCTGCCGGATCTGATGCGCATCTCCAAGTCGATCATCGTGGGCGCGCTCGTCGTCATGGTGGGCGCGGTGATGTCGCAGCCGACGCCCATCATCCCGCGCTCGGTGCTCATCGTTTCGCCGCTCCTGCTGTTCCTCGCGATGGGCGGTGCGCGCGCGCTCTATCGCGCGGGCAAGGAGTTCTATCTGTACGGCGGGCTCGTCGGGCAGGGCAAGCCGGTGATCGTGCTCGGCGCGGGCACGGCGGGCGCGATGCTGGCGCGTGAGCTGTCGCGCTCGAGCGAGTGGCGTCTCGTCGGCCTGCTCGACGACGATCCCGCGAAGCAGGGCCGCGAAGTGCTCGGGCACAAGGTGCTCGGCTCGTTTAGCGACCTGCCACGCTTCGCCGAGCAATTCAAGACCGACTACGTGATCATCGCGATTCCGTCGGCGTCGGTTGAGGAGCAGCGCCGCGTCGCCACCTTGTGCGTGCGCGTCGGTGTCAAGGTGATGGTGCTGCCCGCGCTCAGCCAGCTGACGGCGGGCGAGGGCGGCTTCCTGTCGCGCGTGCGCCAGATCGACCTCGAAGACCTGCTCGGCCGCGAGCCGGTGAAGATCGACATGCCGCACGTCGAGAAGCTGCTGCATGGGCGCGTCGTGATGGTGACGGGCGCGGGCGGCTCGATCGGCTCGGAGCTGTGCCGCCAGATCTTGCGGTTTGCGCCCGCCCAGCTGATCGCCTACGACCTCTCCGAATACGCGATGTATCGGCTCCTCGAGGAGTTGCACGAGAAGTTTCCGGAGTGCTCGGTGATTCCGGTCGTCGGCGATGCGAAGGATTCGCTGCTGCTCGATCAGACCATGGCGCGCTTCACGCCGCACATCGTCTTCCACGCGGCGGCCTACAAGCACGTGCCGCTGATGGAAGAGCAGAACGCGTGGCAGGCGGTGCGCAACAACGTGCTCGGCACGCTGCGCGTCGCGCGTGCGGCGATTCGTCATGACGTGCGTCACTTCGTACTGATTTCCACCGACAAGGCCGTCAACCCCACCAACGTGATGGGCGCCTCCAAGCGTCTCGCCGAGATGGCGTGTCAGGCGCTGCAGCAATCGGCGCCGCGCACGCAGTTCGAGACGGTGCGTTTCGGCAACGTGCTGGGCAGCGCGGGCAGCGTGATTCCGAAGTTCCAGCAGCAGATCGCGAAGGGCGGGCCGGTCACGGTCACGCATCCGGAGATCACGCGCTTCTTCATGACGATTCCCGAAGCCGCGCAGCTCGTGTTGCAGGCGTCGAGCATGGGGCGCGGCGGCGAGATCTTCATTCTCGACATGGGCCAGCCGGTGAAGATCGTCGATCTGGCGCGCGACCTGATTCGTCTGTACGGCTTTTCGGAAGAGCAGATCCGCATCGTGTTCACGGGCCTGCGTCCCGGCGAGAAGCTCTACGAGGAACTGCTCGCCGACGACGAAACCACCACGCGCACGCCGCACCCGAAGCTGCGCATCGCGCAGGCGCGCGGCGTGCCGGATCATTTCATCGACGAGCTTCTGCCCTGGCTCATGCAGCATCGCGTGCTCGCCGACGAGGAAGTGCGCCGCGACCTGCGCCGCTGGGTGCCGGAGTATCAGACGGCGATGTTGCCCGTGCTGCAAAGCGTCGCGGCGGGGCAGACGGCGCGCGAGCGCGGCGCGGCGGGCTGACACGGACGGTCACGCATGACGACGCTCGACGAAGTTCATGCGCTGACCCACGCCGGATCGCTGTTGTCACGAAGCGGCGAGATCGTCGCGCCGTACGATCTCGAAGTCGCGCACGCCGGTGCATCCGGCTGCTGCACGTTGCCCGCCGCCATCCTGAACGCGGGCCGCGAGCCCTTCGATGCCGACTATGCGCGCGCGGGCCGCGTGCATCTCATCAACGCATTCGGCGTCACGCTCGGCGATTCGATCATCGGGCTTGCGGCGCTCGTCGCGATCAAGCGCCTTCATCCGCATCTGGCTTTCACGATCTATCGACCGGCGCACGCGCCGCGCTACGTGCAGCGTCTCTACGAGCTTGCCGCTCATCTGGGCGAAATCGTTTATTTACCGGTGCCGCTCGCGCGCCTTCCCGTCGATGAATTGAAGATCGACATGGGCAATCAGCTTTTCTGGCCGCGCTTCGCCTCGATGCCGATGATCGACTTCTTCCTGTGGGCGCTGGGCGTCGCGCCCGAAAGCATCGCCGCCGACGACAAGCGCAATCACTGGCTCGCCGATGTGCCGCTTGCACCGATCGCGAGCGAGCCCTACGCGCTCTTCTGTCCCGACGCGAGCACGCCGGTGCGCAGCATTCCGGCGTCGGTGCGCGCGCGCATCGTCGCGCGTCTCGCCGATGAAACCGGTCTTCCGGTGCTGGGCTTCGGCGCGGTCGATCATCCGCGCTATCGCGACATCGCGCCGCTTTGCGCCGACACGGACGATTTCCTCGCCTGGATCGGGCACGCGCGCTATCTGGTCACGGCCGACACGGCGGCGCTGCACGTCGCGGCGGGCTTCGACGTGCCGACGACCGCGTTCTTCTCGACGATTCCCGCGTCCATGCGCGCGCGCGATTACGCGAACTGCGCCGCGGTGGAGATGAACCTGCCGCATCTGCGCGGCATGCATGCGAGCGCGCGGCCCGCGGACCTGGACGCGCTCGAGCGCGCGTACCTCGATTACGGCGCCGACACCTTTCGCGCGATGCCTTTCGCGCGTGGCCCGTCGCATGCCGCACCGAGCCTTGCGTGATCAGGCCGGCTTGCCGTCGACCTGAAACGACGGCAAGCGCGCATACAACTCCGCGACCCAGTCGATGAACACGCGCACGCGGCGCGGCTGATGGCGATTGGCCGCGTACAGCACCGACACCACACGCGGATACGACGGATACTCTCCCAGCACTTCCCTGAGCGCGCCGCTCTTCAAAAGCGGATCGAGCGTATAGCTCGAGCTCTGAATCAGCCCGAGTCCCGAAACACCCGCGGCGATATACGAATCGCCGTCGTTCACGGCGATCTTGTGCTTCATCGCGACCGTGCGCGTCTCGCCATCGACGACGAATTCCCAGTTGCGCACGCGCCCCGAGTTGTTCAGCACGTAGCCGACGGCGAGATGCCGGTCGAGTTCATCGAGCGACGCCGGCTCGCCATGCGTTTCGATGTATCCCGGCGACGCGCACGTGATCTGCGTATACGCGCCGATGCGTTTCGCGACGAGCCCCACATCGCCGACCGCGCCCACGCGCACGACGCAATCGACCGCTTCCTCGACGAGATCCACCTGCCGGTCCGTGAGCAGCAGCTCGACGCCGATATCCGGATACGCCGCGAAAAATTCCGGCAGTGCGGGAATGATCGTGTTCTTCGCCATCACCTGCGGCAGGCTGACTTTCACGTTGCCCTTGGGGCTCAGCTTCGAATGCGAGAGCGACGCTTCCATGTCGTCCACTTCGCCGAGCACGCGCACGCAGCGCTCGTAATAGGCTTCGCCGTCTTCCGTGATGCTGATGCTGCGCGTCGTGCGATTGATGAGGCGCGCGCCGAGATGCGCTTCGAGCGCCTGCAGCGTACGCGAAACGCTCGCGGGCGGCAGGCGCAGGGCGTCGGCGGCTTTGGAGAAACTCCCCGCTTCGACGACTCGCGCGAAGACTTTCATTGCAAGGAAGCGGTCCATGCTCGGAGTCCGGAAACGTGATCGCCCGCTTCGAGGCGCGCGCGAAGATCACGATCATACTTGGGATCGTCCGCGTGCGCGCCGCAAGTGAGCGGGCGGTGGACTCAGAGTCCGAGTCCCTGGCAGAGCCAGCCGGAGTAGTGTTCGATCATCCGTTGAAACGGCGCGTGATGGCCGTAGGCGATCGACGAGACAGCGAGCAGCCCCGCGCCCGCGACGAGCGCGCGCGGCATCTTGCGCGGCTCTTCGAAGACACGCGCGAGGAACAGCGCGGCGATGGCCGCGCCGAGCACCCAGCCCGCGACCACTTCGGCGGGCGTGTGCGCGTCCTGCATGATGCGGCTCGCGCCGATCGCCGCTGCGAGCGCAAGCCCGCCCGCCGCGCCGAGCCGATACCACCCGCCGCCGAAGCCGCCCATCAGCAGCCCGCCCGCCACCGTATAGATGGATGCGGCGAGCATCGTGTGGCCGCTGATCATGCGCAACTGGATCGTGGCGATTTCGAAGCCGCAGCCCGCGTAAAGAATCTTCGACAGTCCGACGAACCCCATGCCGATGCCGAGCAGGATGCACCAGCGTAGCGCGAGGCGCATGTCGACCGAGCGCAGCCAAAGTGCGCAGACGAGTGCGAGCGGGAGCACAAAGGCCGCGTCGCCGAGATTGGAAAGGATCCAGAGTACCTTTGATTCCATGCGTATCCGTTATAGGTGACGCGCGGGCGCGACCGAACCCGCTTATGAGCTGTCGCCCTGTTTTCGGCGGTCCGCCATCCGGTATTCGGTGGGCGAGATCGACAGCCGCTTGCGAAAGATCTTCGCGAGACCATCGCCGCTGCCCGCGCCGCAGCGCCGCGCGATCTTGTCGACCGGAAGATCGGTCGCGGACAGCAGCATACAGCTCGCATCGAGCCGCGCGCGCAGCAGATATTCCGAAGGCGTGAGCCCGATCTGCGCCTTGAAGCGGCGCAGGAAATTGCGCTCGCTCATCGCGGCGACGCGTGCGGCATCCGTGATCGAGATCGGCCGCACGTAATTCTCGCGGATCCAGCGCGCGGCCGCATCGATTTTCTGGCGCACGCCGCCGCCATCGGTATCGTCGAGCACGGTGGCGAGCTTTTGCCAGGCGCCGGGAATGGAGCGCTCCGACACCTCGCGCGCGACCGCCGCGCCGTGATCGCGCTTGACGATCGACAGCGCCGCCGCAATCGGGCCCTTGGGATCGTCGAGCGTGAGCGTCTGCTCGGCGATGAAAAGCGGGTTCGTCAATGTCGCCGTCAGCGCGCGATCCGCGGACTCGCCGGCGAAATCGAGCGAGCGGTTGCGCACGCTCAGATTGGTCGCCGCGAGAATGTGCGCGCCTTCGCCGATCGCCTTGATGAACGGAATCTTCGGCGCCACGCGGCCGAGCCGCTTTCGCAGCACGGCGTCGTTGCGCGCATGCCGCGCACCCACCCCGCCCGCGATGAAGAGCGCGTCGCACTCGTTCATCCAGCGCGTTTCGAGACTTTCGGTCCAGATGCGCATCGAGCAGCTGCTCGCGACGCTGCCGCCTTCGCTCGACACAAACAGCAGTGAATAGTTCGGGGCCTCGGTGCGCTCGCCGGCATCCGCGGGCATGGGAAGCTGGTTGGCGAGCGAGAAGACCTCGGAGATCGAACTGACCTCGACGAGCGAGAAGTCCTCGAAGATCAGAATGCCGATCCGTTTCGCCGCGCGGGCCGTGCCTGCGGACGGCGTGTCGGGCGCGACCGCGCGCACGACGTGGAGCCTGCCCGTACCATTGGCGTACACCATCGACTTCTCCCTGTGCGGGTCGGGGCGGCGTTTTTGGCGCCGCGGCCCGGCCCATCCATGAAGGAACGCAAGTAACGGGAAAGTGAGTCACATGGGTCGCACTATACGCGGCGACCAACAGCCGCCGCGCCGGGAGTCCGAATTTGACGAAGTGTTGGCAGATGATTTCGATATTCGAGGAATAAGCTCGTACCGTTCGTGTCGTCTGACGAAACCGGGCGATGTTTTTCCATCAGAAGAAGCGTGTACGAACGCTCCACGACGCGTCGTGCCCGCCTTCTGCAACCATCAGACGAGGATGGCCGATGTTGAAAGTACGCAAGGCGGTATTCCCTGTCGCGGGCCTCGGCACGCGATTCCTTCCGGCGACGAAGGCGAGCCCGAAGGAGATGCTGCCGGTCGTGGACAAACCCTTGATTCAGTACGCGGTCGAAGAGGCGATGGCCGCGGGCATCACCGAAATGATCTTCGTCACGGGACGAAGCAAGCGCGCAATCGAAGATCACTTTGATAGATCCTACGAGATCGAAGCCGAACTCGAGGCGCGCGGCAAGGAGAAGCTGCTCCAGCTCGTGCGCAGCATCAAGCCGAGCCATGTGGACTGTTTCTATGTGCGTCAGGCCGAGGCGCTCGGTCTCGGGCATGCCGTGCTGTGCGCGGAAAAGCTCGTCGGCAACGAGCCGTTCGCGGTGATCCTCGCCGACGATCTGCTCGACGGCGAGCCGCCCGTGCTCTCGCAAATGGTCAGCGTGTTCGATCATTACCATTCGTCGGTGATCGGCGTGGAGGAGATCGACCGCAAGGACTCGCGCTCGTATGGCGTGATCGAGGGCAAGCCGTGGGACGACGGTCTCTTCAAGCTCTCGCGGGTGGTCGAGAAGCCCGAGCCGGCGCTTGCGCCGTCGAACTTCGGCGTGGTCGGCCGTTACGTGCTGATGCCGCGCGTGTTCGACTTGCTGCGTCAGCAGAAGCCCGGCGCGGGCGGCGAAATTCAGCTAACCGATGCAATCGGCGCATTGCTCGATCAGGAACAGGTGCTTGCGTACCGTTATCGCGGCCAGCGCTTCGACTGCGGCAGCAAGCTCGGCTATCTCAAGGCGACGGTGGAGTTCGCGCTGCGTCATCCGGAAGTGCGCGACGATTTCGAGCGCTATCTGCGCGCGCAGTTCGGCGTGACGCAGGAGCCGCTGATCGAAGCGCCGGCATCCGATGCAGTCGATGCGATCGATGCAGACGACGTGGACGAAGACACGACGGCCGACGCATAAGCTTTCCTGGCGGGAGGACGGGCGGCGCGCAGCGATGCGCGCCGTTTGTCTTTTCGGCGCGCGTTTCTTATCGGGATCAGCGGAAGTAGGCCTTGGTGTTCTCGTGCACGTCGTCGCGCGCGAGCAGTTCGTCGGGGAGAAGCCACAGGTAATCGCTGTGCTGATCGAAGCGGCCGATCGGCACGGTGCCGCTCAACGTCATCGTGTAGGCGAGCACGACGTAATGCGTGCCGATGCCCTCGGCGCCCGCGAAGTTGTCGTCGTAGTGATGTTCGTAGACGCCGAAGAACCGTGACGCCGAACGCTCCGCGCTCGCGACGCCGAGCTCGTTCTTGACGATGCGTCTGAAGGCGATGTCGAGCGATTCGTCCTTGTCGATGCGCCCGCCCGGCACGAACCAGGTGCCTTGCGCCGGCCTGTTGCGCCTGTGGCCGACCAGGATGCGCCGCTTTCCGTCGGTGACGATCAGATCGATCGACACCAGCGGCGTGAGCCGCACGACCGTCAGGAAGTCCGCTTTGCTCAGCATCGCCGCTCCATGATGACGCACCAGGCCAAACGATGCTTCGTGCGCCGCCGCATGACCGTGCGCACGCGCACGCGGCGGCGTGCTTCGTCGGATGGATGCGGGATGCGGTGTCGCATGTTGCGAACATGAACGCATTCGGGCGGCCCGCCCGGCGACGGCGAGCCGAATTTCACGAGTGAAACATGCGGGGACGTGTCAGTTTCGCTCGTCACGCCGTGACGGGAGCGGCAAACTTGACCGGTCGCGGTGGCGCGTTGCCGACGCAAAACTTCCACGCAGCAATCCGCGAACGTGCACGCGAATTTAAGCGCTTTCTCCCGATCATTGCAAAACGCGGATGCGGGGCTTGGGAAAATGGCGACAAAACGTGCGCTGCCGCAAAAACCCTAATACGCGACGCCCCGCGATTCTCGTGCAAGTCCCCGGCACAGGCAGCTTCGGCGACGGAATGCACTTCCCGCATCGCAGCATCTAAAGTCATATGAAAGCACCGCCTCTTTCGTTTGAATAAATGATTAATTGGCGCATGGAAAATCGTACGTGGAATAAAAATCGGATTAAGCGAAAACCGAAGTTGATTATCGGGCGATCTAATTTCGTTGATTAACTGCCTTTGTAAATATCGATTACACGGAGTTTGAAAATGTAACGGCGGAACCAAAATTTGCCGATTTGCCGGATGCACATTACCGATGCAGCCGGATTCCGTGTTTCACGAATGAATCAATTTGTTTGGTCTGACGAAGCGTAGGGCCGGGCGCAGGATCCTTACAGGGCCACGCCCCGCGGCCCCTCGACGGTGTGGCTGTCCGATCCGGCAGGCCTGCTTCCGGCGCGCACTAGCGCCCGGCGCGAGGCTTCGTATGACAAATGTATTTCCGTATTACATCGCCGAAAATTCGCTTTACGGAATTTGGGGAGGGATATCAATGTGCGCTCACCCTCACAGCGGAACAGATTTTGTGGTTCAGGCGCGAAAATATAGAGCACAAAAAAGATTGTCTGCTTATTATTCAAGCCAGCGGATCGAATCCGCCATCAGTTCGTTCCAATCGGTCACGGCAACCCGGCGAAGTTCGGGAAAGTTACTTGATGCGCCGCAATGGCCGACCAACTCTTCCGCGCCTTCCAGGAAACAAGCAGCAGAGGATGACCATGCCTTACGCCAATCTAGAACCCGCTGTCACGGGTTGGATGCCCCCCGCGACGAGAGCGTCGCAAACCGAGGTCCGACAGATCGCGATCCTGCTTTTCGACGGCTTTTCCCTGCTCGGCGCGGGGATCGTCGCGGAGGTCTTCCACATGGCGAACGAGTTGTCGTCGGCGAAGTCCCGGGCGGACTGCAGCTACGACGTGCGCTTTCTGTCCGTCGAGGGCGGCAATGTCGCGTGCTCGTCGTCGGTGCGCGTGTGGACCGACGGGCTCGACGCGCGCCATTACGGCGGCTTCGATGCGCTCTTCGTCGCGGGCGGCCGCGGCGCCGAGGATGCCGCGAAGGACGATCGCATCGTCGAGTGGCTGCGCCGCGTGCAGTCGAAGACCACGGTCGTTCGTGCCATCTCCGAAGGGCGCAAGGTGCTCGACGCCGCAGGCATCGGTCAGGCGCAGGAAGCGCAGCGCTATGGCAACGCGATGATTCATCTCGTGCGTGACGAGCAGCAGGGCGATGCGGGCGACCGTTACGAATCGATGAAGGGCGCGCTCCTCATCGTGAAGCGCGATCTGGGCATCGACGTGTCGCGCAGCGTGGCCGAGCGGCTGATGCCCGGCTCCGCCGCGAAGCTCGTGTCGATTCTCGGCGACAGCGGCGCGGCCTCCGCAGGCGACAAGATCCGCGCGGCGGCACGCTGGTTGCAGGACAACTGCGAGCGGCCGATTTCGGTCGTCGATGCGGCGCAGGTGGCCGCGATGAGCGAGCGCAACTTCCTGCGCCGCTTCAAGATCGAAATGGGCATCACGCCGTCCGATTACCTGCTGCAGGCGCGTCTCGCGGTGACGTGCGCGCTGCTGACCGAGTCGGAATTGCCGGTCGACAAGATCGCGCGCCGAAGCGGCATGGGCAACGGCGACCGGCTCGCCAAGATTTTCCGCAAGCGTCTTCTGATCTCGCCGACCGAGTACCGGATGCAGAGCAGGCGCGAGGCGAACGGCTGATCCGCCTGAAGTGTGAGGCGGGTCGCTGAAGCACCAACGATGGCGTAAAGCGTCGGACATTTGGCCGGACCTCAACGGTGTGGCACTTAATCATTCTCGGGCGGCATGGGCCGTTCGTATGAACATGCAGGCAGGAGTTTTCTCTATGACGAATGAAGCACGCACGAAAGGTGGGGTGGCGCAGGGAGCAGCAGGTGTGGAGGCGGGCCCGGCCGTGGCGGCCGGGCCTTGCCGACGCCTCGTCCCCGTCATCCTCGCCGGCGGCTCGGGCACGCGCCTGTGGCCGATGTCGCGTGAACAATTCCCGAAGCAACTGATCGGCGTCGTCGGGCGTGACTCGTTGCTGCAGGCCACGGTCTCGCGCCTGAAGGGCTTCTCGGGCGACTTCAAGGTGGACGGCGAGCCGATCATCGTGTGCGGCGAGGAGCATCGCTTCACGACGGAAGAGCAGACGCGCGAATCCGGCGTGAATGCACGCATCATCGTCGAGCCCGCGCGCCGCGACACCGCGCCCGCGCTCACGCTCGCGGCGCTCGCCGCGGTGAAGGACGGCGAGGACGCGATCATGGTCGCGATGCCCGCCGATCACTCCATCGCCGATATTCCCGCGCTGCATCGCGCGATCGCGATCGCGGCGGAGCATGCGGAGCGCGGCGTGATCGCGACGCTCGGCATTCCGCCGACGCGCCCCGACACCGGCTTCGGCTATATCCGCCTGGGCGCGGCGCTCGACGACGGCGCGCACAGCATCGACCGCTTCGTGGAGAAGCCCGCGGCCGAACTCGCCGCGCAATACGTCGCGGCCGGCACATATTGGTGGAACAGCGGTATCTTCGTCGTGCGCGCGAGCGTGTGGCTCGCGGCGCTGAAGCAGCTCAACGCCGACATGCATGCCGCGTGTTCGGCCGCCGCGAAGGAAGGCGAGGACGACGGCAAGTTCTTCCGTCCGCAGGCTGCGCAATTCGGCCGCGCGCCGTCCGACTCCATCGACTATGCAGTGATGGAGCACATCGGCACGCCGAGCAAGCCGTGCGACGGCGTGGTCGTGCCGCTCGTTGCGGGCTGGTCCGATCTCGGCTCGTGGGACGCGGTATGGGACGCGATGGACAAGGACGAGTCCGGCAACGTCGCGAGCGGGCGCGTGGTGTTCGAAGGCGCGACCTCGAGCTATGCGCGCTCCGAAGGCGGACGGCTCGTCGCGTGCGTGGGCACGACCAACGTGATCGTCGTGGAGACGGACGACGCCGTGCTGGTTGCGGACCGTTCGCGCGTCCAGGACATCAAGGGGCTCGTCGCGCGCATCCGCGAGCAGCATGCGCCCGAAGCGGACACGCATCGCAAGGTGCGCCGCCCGTGGGGCTTCTACGATTCGATCGAGCACGGCGAGCGATTCCAGGTGAAGCGCATCGTGGTGTCGCCGGGCTCGAAGCTGTCGCTGCAGATGCATCACCATCGCGCGGAGCACTGGGTCGTCGTGTGCGGCACGGCGCTCGTCACGCGCGGCGAGGAGCAGTTCCTTTTGAGCGAGAACGAATCGACGTTCATTCCGCTCGGCGTGCGGCATCGCCTGGAGAACCCGGGCAAGGTGCCGCTCGAGATCATCGAGGTGCAGTCGGGCAGCTATCTCGGCGAAGACGACATCGTGCGCTTCGACGACACGTATGGACGCAACTGATGTTCGCAAAGCAACGGCACGACGCGTAAAAACAGAAGAAACTTCTTTGCAGCGCGACTTTTGATCGCAAAAGACGGGTTGACGCGAGGGAGGAGACCAAAAGAGGCAGTACAGGGCTGATTGCGTTCCGGGGAAATGACATGCGCGATTTACAAGGATTGCTCGCGCGCCTGTTCGACGTCTTGATGATCGTCGGCGGCGCTGCGGTGGCATCGCAGATCAGGTTCGAGTACATCGAGGCTCACAGCTACTCGATGGCGTTCGTCGCATTCGCGGCGGCGTTCTCGCTCGCTCTCTTTCCCGGCTTCGGCGTCTATCAGTCGTGGCGCGGCCGCAGCAAGCTCCAGCTTGCCTGTCAGGTCTCGCTCGGCTGGCTCGTCGTGCAGGGCTGCGCGCTCGCGCTGATGTTCTCGCTGCATCGGCTCGATTACGTCTCGCGCCTCTGGTTCGCCTACTGGACCGCGATGTCCGGCGGCCTCATGATCGCCGGGCGTCTCATCATGCACGTGATCCTCGCGCGCATGCGCAATGCCGGCATGAACCTGCACGAGGTGGCGGTGGTCGGCTGCGGCAGACATTGCGATTCGGTCCTGCGCAAGATCGAACGCTCGCAGGACACGGGCTTTCGCGTGAACGCCGTATTCGATGCGGCACCCGGCAAGGCGCGCCTGAACACGCGCGTGCCGGTCTTCGATGACTTCGACGCCTTCATCGACTTCGTGCGCACGCGCAACGTGCACGAAGTATGGCTCGCGCTGCCGCTTTCCGAGGAGCGCACGATCCTGCGGTTCGTGAACGAATTCCGCAACGATCTCGTCAACGTGCGCTTCATTCCCGACGTGCGCAGCCTCGCGCTGTTCGAAAGCGGCGTCACGGACCTGCTCGGCCAGCCCGCGATCAATCTCGTCGCGTCGCCGATGTCGCAGTCCGCGCAGTTGCAGAAGGAAATCTTCGACCGCGTGTTCGCGCTCGGCGCGATCATCGCCATCTCGCCGCTGCTGATCAGCATCGCCCTCGCGATCAAGCTGACGTCGCGCGGGCCCGTGTTCTTCACGCAACGTCGCAAGGGCGCGGACGGCCGCGTCTTCACCATCTACAAGTTCCGTTCGATGCGCCTGCACACGGAACAGGCTGGAGTGCTCCGCCAGGCCACGCGCAACGATCCGCGCGTGACCCGCATCGGGGCGTTCCTGCGCCGTACCAGCCTCGATGAGCTGCCGCAGTTCTTCAACGTTCTGCGCGGCGACATGTCGGTCGTGGGCCCGCGTCCACACGCGCTCGAACATGACGATCTGTATCAGAAGGTCGTATCGGGGTACATCCATCGTTACCGGATCAAGCCAGGCATCACCGGCTGGGCCCAGGTCAACGGTTTTCGTGGGGAAACGGATCGGATCGAAAAGATGGAAGGACGCGTCGCTCACGATTTGTACTACCTGGGTAACTGGTCGTTCGGACTCGATATGAGAATCATCGCCGCAACGATCTTCAAGGGACTACGCCACACCAACGCTTACTGATGCAGGGGACGACCATCATGCACAACCAACAACAACCGGGCACCACCTCCATGGCCGCCAATACCAACGTGTCGCGCATCTTCCGCCTCACGAGCCTGGCTGCGGCAGCTTCCTTTTCCGTGATCCTCACGGGTTGCGGGCTCGCGCCGGGCATGCGCATGGAGACGCCGGCGCAGCTCGTCGAAACGTCGAATGACCAGGGCGATCCGGCGACCACGACCAACATTCCGATCACGACGATCGATGCTGCGCTCGTGAAGAAGATGCGCACCGCGCAGCCGTCTGCCACGAACGATCCGAACGCGGTGCTCTACGGCAAGCCGGGGCCGTACAAGCTCGGCGTCGGCGACGTGCTGCAGATCACGGTGTGGGATCACCCCGAGCTCGTCGCCGCGCTCGGCCAGCCGCCGAACCAGACGCGCACGTCGGACGCCGCGCCGGGCTTCGTCGTCGATGCGGACGGCAATCTGCAGTTCCCGTACGTGAACAGGTCGCTGCATGTGGCGGGCAAGACCGAGACGCAGGTACAGCGCGAGCTGTACAACGAGCTTTCGAAGGTCTTCGTGAAGCCGCAGGTGACGGTGCGTGTCGCGTCGTTCCGCGCGTCGCAGGTGTATATCGACGGCGACGTGCGTACGCCGGGCTCGCAGCAGATCAACGACATTCCGATGACGCTCACCGAGGCGATCGGCCGCGCGGGCGGATTCGCGCCGACGGCTGACCAGAGCCGCGTCACGCTGATCCGCGATGGCGTCACGTACAAGATCAACATGGCCGGCATGACCGCGAAGGGCCACAGCCCGTCGGACATCATGCTCAAGCCGGGCGACGCGCTGCGTGTCGATGCGCGCGACGAGAACGGCGTCTACGTGATGGGCGAAGTGACGCGTCCGGCCACGGTCATCCCGATGCGCAGCGGCAGGCTCTCGCTCTCGGACGCGATTTCGCAGGCGGGCAGCTTCAACGCCGAGACGTCCGATCCGAAGCAGCTCTACGTGATCCGCAACGGCCAGACCGACAACCCGGAGGTGTATCACCTGGATGCGCGCTCGCCGGTGTCGATGCTGCTCGCGAACAACTTCGAGCTGCAGCCGCATGACGTCGTCTACGTGGACAACAACGGGCTCGTCCGCTTCTCGCGCGTGTTGAACCTGTTGCTGCCGGCGATCAACGCGGGTCTGACGGCCGCGGTGCTGACGAAGTAACAGAAGTAAAGGCAGGCGTCTGACCGGCGCGCGCGGGGGCGCGCCGGAGAATTGTTCGACTTAAAAAATAGACAAGCGAGCGATACCATGGCGATGAACTTCGATAGTCGATACACGGACGTATCGACAGGCGACGAATTGCGGTTGTCCGACTATCTCGCGGCCGTGATGGGCAACTGGAAGCTCGTGACAGTCGTCATGCTCGCCGTGGTCGCGCTCGGAACCGCCTATGCATTCATCGCGACGCCGACCTACAAGGCGGACGCGATGATCCAGGTGGAAGAGGCCAGCAACAACACGAATACCAGCGCGAACGCCGGCGCCAAGACGGCGCAGCCCGTCCCGCAGATGCCGGAAGCGAAGTCGCTCACCGCCGCGCAGATCGAGCTGTTGCGCTCGCGCCTCGTCATCGACGACACGGTGCGGCGGCTGCATCTCGACATCGGCGCGTCGCCGCGTTCGTTTCCTGTCGTCGGCGGGCTGGTCGGCAGCGTGTTCTCCATGCTCAACAGGCCGGTGCCGCCGGGCTATCTGTCGCGCTTCGCATGGGGCGGCGAGCAGATCGACGTGCCGCTCTTCGAGACGCCGAAGGATCTCTACGACAGGAAGTTCACGATCGTCGCGGGAGAAAACGGCACCTACGCGCTGAACGCCCCGGACGGCGTCGCGATCCTCACGGGCCACGTCGGCCGCGAAGTGTCCGGCACGACCGCGCAAGGCCCGGTGACGTTGAAGGTCGACAAGCTCGTCGGCCATCCCGGCGTGCAGTTCGAGTTGCAGCGCTTTTCGACGCCCACCACGATCGACCGTCTGCAGCAGCGGCTGACCGTGGCGGAGACCGCATTGCAGTCGGGCATCATCGGCGTATCGCTGGAAGGTGGCAATCCGAAGCAGATCGCGGAGATCGTCAATAACATCGCGAATCGCTACGTGCAGCAGGATGCGTCCAGGCGCACGGCCGAGTCGGAGCATACGCTCGCGTTTCTGGAGCAGCAGCTGCCGGTCGCGAAGAAGCAGCTCGACGAAGCCGAACAGCGCTACAGCGCATTCCGCAACAAGCAGGGCTCGGTGGATCTCAACGAGGAAAGCCGTCTGCTCCTGCAGCAGATCGTCGACAACAAGACGAAGCTCACCGACCTCCAGCAGCAGCGCGCGGAACTCGGGTTGCGCTTCACGGCGAATCACCCTTCGGTGCAGGCGCTCGATGCGCAGATCGCCGCGCTCACCAACGCGCAGACCCGCCTTGGCAAGAGCGTGTCGACGCTGCCCGATACCGAGCAGACCGCGCTGCGCTACATGCGCGACGTGCGCGTCAACACCGAGTTGTACACGAACCTCGTGAGCAGCACGCAGCAGTTGCGCATCGCGAAGGCGGGGCAGGTGGGCAACGTGCGCATCGTCGATCTCGCGCAGGTCCCCGACGATCCCGTGCGCCCGAAGCGCGCGCTCGTGATCCTGATCTCGGCGGGCATCGGCCTCGTGCTCGGCATCATCGTCGCGTTCATCCGCAAGTCGCTCTATGGCGGCGTGGAGCGCCCGGAAGAAATCGAACGGCAACTCGGCACGCGCGTCTTCGCGATCGTGCCGCGCAGTACGCAGCAGCTTCGCCTGCAGCGCCAGGTCGGGCTGCGCCGGGAAGGGCTGCACGTGCTCGCCGCGCAGGCGCCGGAAGATGCCGCGGTCGAGGGCATCCGCACGCTGCGCACGTCGCTGCAACTGCAACTCGGCGATGCGCGCAACAACGTCGTGATGCTCACGGGCTCGCGCCCCGAAGCGGGCAAGTCGTTCCTTTCGGCGAACCTCGCGACGCTCGTCGCCTCGACGAGAAAGCGCGTGCTCCTGATCGACGGCGACATGCGCCGCGGCGACATCCATTCGCATTTCGGCGTGCGCCATTCGCCCGGCCTCTCCGACGTGCTGATGGGCGCCGACCCGATGAGCACGATCCTGCACGACGTGCTGCCCGGCGTCGATCTCATTCCAAAAGGCTCGCTGCCTTCGCATCCCGCGGAGCTGCTCGCGAGCGACCGGCTGGGTGAAATTCTCGGCGAGCTCAGGCAGCTCTACGATGTCGTCGTCATCGACACGCCGCCGGTGCTCGCCGTGACCGACGCGACGGTGATCGGCAGGCACGCGGGCACGAGCCTGCTCGTCGTGCGGCACGGCAAGAACCAGGTGCAGGAAATCGGCGAAACGATGAAGCGCCTGTATCACGGCGGCGTGCACATGAAAGGCGTGCTGCTCACGGATGTTCCGCAATCGAAGGTGTTGATGGGAAACACCTACGCCGGTTACTACGGCTACGAAAGCATCGCGGAATAGGGCATCGCCGCAGGGTCGAAGCCGGGGCGCGTCCCCGGCTTTTTCATTGTCGGCGAGTTCAATACGGCGACTTGTAGATGTCGCGCGCGCGCGCCGCGTTCGACACGGGCGGCTTCAGGCCCGGGGGCGCCGGATAGAGCGTCGCCGCTGCGCTTCGGGGCATCATCATCGACTTCGCGTCCGCGTTGCGTGCGCCCGGACGCAGCCGCGCGCCGCCCGCGGGATTCCCCACGTAGCCGTTCTGTTGCGCGAGCAACGCGTCCATCGACGATACGTCGCCGGCCAGATCCGTTTGCGCGTGCGCAGCGGACGCCGCGGCCAGCGCGCACGGCGCGAGAACGGTCATGGCGAGCGACAGGAGCGCCGTGCGCAGCTCGTGTTTCATGGATGCCTCCGGGTTGTCGCGGTCAGTCATCGGGTTTGAGAAAGCGGCGCTTTCGAAACGCTCCGGCCTGCGAGCCGCGCATGAGAACAGGATATTGCGCACCCGTGCGGGACGACGCCAAAAGTCATGCGGATACGGCCATTCGTGCCGGCGGGCACGCCATGAGGAGGCGTTTCCCGCGAGGCGCAGGCGGGCGTCGTTATAATCGCCGTCCGACCTGATTTTTAGGCTGTCCGCCCGTGAAAAAGCTCATCGCTCTCGCAGTCGCATCGATCGTCCTCACCGCGTGCTCGTCCGCCGAAAAGGAGCAGCAAAAGGAACGCACGTTCCTGCTCTCGCAGCAGTCGCTCGACACGGCGCAACGCAACGCGACCGTCGCATGCCGCGACGCCGCGCAATGCGACGCGGCCTGGAAGCTCACGAAGACTTACGTCGAGCAGAACTCGAAGGAACGCCTTACACGTGCCGACGATGCCGCGATCGAAACGGACGTGCCTTCGGGTTCCGGCAAGCCGGTGTTCTCGGCGACGCGCGTGGCCAACGGCAACGGCGCGACCATTTCGCTCTTCGCGCAATGCAAGGGCATGTTCGGCGACGAGCGCGCGCGAGGCTCCGATTTCGACGACTGCGCGACGAAGATCATCGCCGTGCAGAACGGTTTCGCGCCGTATCTGCGGGCGCATTTGCCCGCGCAGTGAACGACGCGCCAGGCCCGGATCAGGCGTAAGGCGTGAGCGAGCCGGGTTCCGGCGGTTCGCGACGTTCCTGTCCTTGCGCGAGACCGGATGCGTGCGACATGTCCGCCGGCAGAATCTCCGACAGCGACGCGTCTTGCGGACGCATCTCGGGCGGCGCGCCATAAAACGGATATCGATGCTGCGGCGTGTGCCCGGCCGCTTCGGCGTCGCGCATGTGCATCGCGTGCGAGATGCGCGCATACGACGCGACCACCAGACCCAGCGCGACGCCGAACACGAGCCCGGAGAAGCGGTTGCCGAGCGGATTGCCGCCGATGGTCGTCGCGGGCAGCGCAGCCAGCACGAAGAGCGCGCGCCCGAGCACCGGCAGATGGAGCGTGTCGGCCGCGCGGAGCCGCCACGCGCGATAGGCCATCGAGCCGCGCCAGAGCGCCCACAGAATTGCGATCGGCATCGCGAAACCGAACAGCACGCCGCCCGCGAACAACTGATACACCCAGAAATCGCGCCCGGCGCCCCATAGCCTGACCGCGGAGAAATCCGTGCTGCTGATCTGGCCGGCGAGATCGGGCAGATACGACGGCGCATAGCGATAGTCGTGTCCATAGCCCTTGCCGACGGCGATGGACAACGGCGATGACATCGTCTGATCGTACTGGTCCTTCATCTGCGCGAGACGCGTGACCGTGGCCGGGTCGCGGCCGGCCGGTACGTCCTTCACGAACGACAGGCGCTCTATCAAGTGCTCGGCGACCGACGGGAAGAGCGCGGCCGATGCGGCTGTCATCGCGCCGAGCAGCGTCAGGATCATCAATGCGCGCAGGCCCGCGCCGAAGAGCGGCTTGATCGACGGCGCGGCGAGCCACGCCGCGTACACGAACAGCAGCACGGTGCCGGCGAGCAGCGTGCGCGTCCCGTCGAACAGTTCGATGACGATGGTCGCGAGAAAGAGCAGCACGGCGGTGCCGGCGATTCGCTTCGCGAAGACGATTTCGTGAAGCAGCAGCCCTTGCAGGCACAGGAATGTGACCGGCACGCTTCTCAGGCTCGCGTTATCCAGCCCGCCGCTCATCGCGATGCCGATGCCCAGGCTGAACGCGAGCGATGCAATCATCGACCAGTACATCGCGCGCTCGATCTGCTCCAGCCGTTGCGGATCCCACGGACGGCAGCCGACGAAGAAGCCGAGCAGCATCAGTACGAACGGCAGGATCACGCGCGTGTAGTTGCCCGGGTCGTTGCCTTGCAGCAGGTGCGTGGCGACGCTGCCGAGCATCGTGAGCAGAAAGAGCGACGTGACGAACGTGCGCATGCGCGAACGGCGCGCGAAACGCGGCGCGATCAGAAGCATCGCGCAGGCCGCGCCCATCGCAGTCACGCTGAGCAGAATCTCGATGATCTTGCTGGCCGTCTCCGCGCCCTTGAAATCGAAGGCGAGCGGGAGCAGGCAGAGCCAGATCCAGACGACGGCGAACTTGTTGCGCATGACGCCCCCGGATACCCCGTATTTTTTCGGCGAATATATCAGCGGCCCCGGGTGCGCGCTTTTGCTGCGGCGTTTCGCGACTAGCCTTCGGCGCGAATGGACGGATGCGATTGTGGGCTGCGCCACGCTTCGTGTGGAGCGCTTCATCGATGCGTTGCGGCGAAGGCGCGCGCGCTTCGCCCTGTCCGCAAAGCACGGGATTCTGGCGGGCCGCCGCGGGTGGATCGACCGAAGATTGCATGGCCGGAAACCGCATTCCGGTGAGACCAACCAACATGCGCGATGCGCGTGCGCGCGCCGATACGAGGTATCCCGCTGTTTCGGGAAAGCAGGCCCACGAGGACGCCCGGCTCCGGCCGTGCGAGCCACACGACAACGAACGACCCTCGCAGAAGGGAAACGGCATGGGCTTGTTCGGCGCGACACGCATGCAAGGCCCCGATCGATCGATCACGTCGATTTCATCCGGGGACTCGCCATCATCGCCGAGGTGAGCGGTTGTCACGCTCGGGTTTCATTCCTGTCGCCGCGTCACTCGATGCGGGCGCGCGCGTGATTCTTCGCGTATCGAATGCGTTCTTGCCGCAAGGCATCTCGCGTCGTTTCTTCGCCAACCCCACGTTTTTTCTTTCGGCTTCGCATTAGCCATTCGGACGAGGTGCATGGAGACCGCCGCGTGCCCGATGATAGACTTCATCGCTTAAACGCAAAGGATGACGAACTATCCGCTGCGAGCAATGACTTGCTGATGGAGGGCAAACGATTATGCCGAGAATGGCGGCGCGGTACATGCTCTCGGAGCATTGGGATGGAAATCTGCCGGTCGATCCGTTTGCGATTGCGAGGGCCGCGAATGTGGTCGTGGAGCATGATCCGGAGATGGAGCGAAGGGAACTTGGGCGCTTCGAGCTTATAGACGGGCGGCCGCATATTTACACGAATTCGACTGAGCCGGAGTCGCGTATGAGGTTCGTCGTTGCTAACGAATTGGGGCACTTCGCGTTGAAGCATGGCAGGCGCTTCGTCGATACTTCGCGTCAATTCGCGCCCGTGCAACTGGACGAGATCGAGAATCAGGCTAACCGCTTTGCGCTCGAATTGTTGATTCCAGGCTTCGCGGTCAACATTCTGATCGAAAAGCAGAACGTCACTGACTTTATCCGGCTGACGGAAGCATTCGCGGTGTCACAACTCGCGATGAAGCTACGACTAAAAAAACTTGGATGGATTTATTGAGCATGGACGCGAAAGAGAAGAACTCAGCGTCAGAACGGGACGACGCATCGGATCTGTCGATAGTGGCCGAGCGCGAACAGCATGCGGCCCATCCGACGCTCATCGAGGAGGATATCGCCGATCGAAAGCAGTATCGTCAACTCAGGCAGTATGCTTTCTTCGGCGTGGCGGGAATCATCGCGACGCTGACGATATGGTTCGTCGTCTGGACCGGTTCCTTCGGTATGCGGCTGTTCTACAGCACGTACAAGGCCGATCCCGGCACGAGCGGCCTGCTTCTCACGCCGATCATCGTGATCGCGGCGCTGGTCGCGGTGCCCTTGCTCGCGCTGATCCGCTTCGTGTTCCGCGAGAGCAGCCGCATCGAAGACGACAAAAACGACCTGACGATATGGCAATTGCTCGTCAAGGAACTGTCCGACGTGCTCAAGACCTACCTCGGCCGAATCAAGGCCGCCGCATAATAGCGGGCGATCCACCTCGCAGCCCAACTCGAAAGGAGACTTCTGTGTCCGACATGCTCAGCATCTCAACGCCCGACGGCAATTTCGACGCCTATGTCGCTTATCCCGCGCAGACGCCCGCGCCCGCCGTGGTCGTCATCCAGGAGATATTCGGCATCAACGCCGACATGCGCGAAACCTGCGACGAGTACGCGCGCCAGGGCTATGTCGCGCTGTGCCCCGACCTGTTCTGGCGGCTCGAGCCGAACGTCGAGCTCACCGACAAGACCGAAGCCGAATGGCAGCAGGCGATGAAGTATTACACCGCGTTCGACGTGAACACGGGCGTCGAGGACATCGCGGCGACCATCGGCTTCGCGCGCGGTCTGTCGCAGGTGAAGGGCAAAATCGGCTCGGTCGGCTTCTGTCTGGGCGGCTTGCTGTCCTTTCTGACGGCCGCCCGCACCGATGTCGATGCATCGGTTTCCTACTACGGCGGCGGCACGGACCAGCATCTCGTCGAACTGCCGAAGATCAAGGTGCCGCTCATGCTGCACCTCGCGGAAGAAGACGAGTTCATTCCTGCCGACGCGCGCAATCGCGTGCTCGCGGCGGTGCAGGGGCACGCGAACGTGGAGGCGTTCACGTATCCGGGCTGCCATCACGCGTTCGCGCGCAACCAGGGCGTACATTACGATGCGGCCGCCGCGCAACTCGCCAACGGCCGCACCGCCGAGTTCTTCAGGAAGCACCTGACGTAACGTGCAAATGAAAACGCCGCCCGAAAGAGGGCGGCGTTTGCGTCATTCAAAAAGAATCACTTCTTCACCGTGTGCGGGCGGCGAACCACCAGCCAGCGCGGCGCCTTGAAGCGCACGATGCTCATGTAGAGCCACACGTAAGTCGCCGCGAACACCACGACGAAGCAGAACAGATGCAGCGTGTGCCGCCAGAAGAGCGTGGCGGGAATCACCGCGATGAGGCACAGCAGCCACAGATATGGCGACGTGAGCGAATTGCGCCGCGTGAGTTCGTGCGCGTTCTTCGCGCCGACGGCCCAGCGCATCAGGCGCTTGTAGACGAGCATATGCAGATGCACGCCGTCCGGAATGCCGGGCGAGATGCCGCGAATGAATTTCTTCCGATAGATCGAAAAGCACGTCTCGAAGATCGGATACATGAAGAGCAGCACGGGATACCACGCGGAGACGTCGCGGTTGCGCATCACGAGCAGGATCGACAGCTCGCCCAGCATGAAGCCGACGAAGTACGCACCGCCGTCGCCGAGAAAGATCAGCCCGGCGGGAAAGTTCCAGATGAAGAAGCCCATCACCGCGCCCATCATGATGAGCGAGCCCGACAGCACGACCGGATCGTGCACCTGGAACGCCACGTAGGCGAGCGAGGCGAACATCATGAAGCTGACCATGGACGCCAGGCCGTTGAAGCCGTCGATGATATTCACCGCGTTCGCCAGCGCCGCGACGGCGATCACCGTCACCGCGCACGAAATGACCGCGTAGGACAGCAGGAAATCGAGCGGCGGCACGCTGATGCGCGTGACCGCGATATCGAGGAACGCGTAGGCGAGGCCCGCGGCCGCCATCGTGCAGATGAGGCGTGCGAGCGGCGAGACGCGCTTGGTCAGGTCTTCGATGAGCCCGGAGAGAAACGCCGGCAGCCCGCACGCGACGATGCCGAGAATCCCGCCCGACACGGCCGGATAGCTCCATCGCAGCTGCACGGCCGATGCGGTCAGCCCGCAAATGATGCCGACGCCGCCGATGCGCGGGACGGGCCGCGCGTGAAACTTCTGCACGCCGGCGAGATCGGTGTCGCCGAGCACGCCTTCCTGCAGGTGTGCGAAGCGCACGATCAACAAGGTCACGAGCAGCGAGACCAGAAAAGCAAGCGCGAAACTAAGCATGAAATAGAACCGGTCGAGAGAAGCAGCCCCGCGTCGCGCTCATATCTAAGCAAAAGCCGGCGCGGGGCGCAGCGAGACTTTACGCGAATCCCTTCGGATTCTGCGACTGCCAGCGCCAGTGATCCGCGCACATGCGTTCGATGCCATGTTCCGCGCGCCAGCCGATCAGTTCCGCAGCGGCGGCCGGATCGGCGTAGCAGGCAGCGACATCGCCCGGGCGGCGGGGCACCAGCTCGTACGGCACGGTTTTGCCCGATGCGGCTTCGAAGGCCTTCACGACATCGAGCACGCTGTAGCCTTGCCCCGTGCCGAGATTCACGACGAAGCTGCGGTCGAGCGTCTTCAGCGCGTCGATGGCGGCGATATGCCCGCGCGCCAGATCCACGACGTGAATGTAATCGCGCACGCCGGTGCCGTCGTGCGTATCGTAATCGCTGCCGAAGACGCGCAGGCGCTCCAGCTTGCCGACGGCCACCTGCGCGACATACGGCATCAGGTTGTTCGGAATGCCCGCCGGATCTTCGCCGATCAGCCCGCTCTCATGCGCGCCGACCGGGTTGAAATAGCGCAGCGTCGCGATGCGCCACGACGGATCGGAGACTTCGAGATCGCGGAGAATCTGCTCGGCGATGAGCTTCGACTGGCCGTAGGGGTTGGTCGCCGAGAGCGGGAAGGATTCGTCGATCGGCACGCTCTTCGGCACGCCGTACACCGTCGCGGACGAGCTGAACACGAAGTTGCGCACGTTGCGCTCTTTCATCACCTTGAGCACGGCGAGCAGGCTGCCGATGTTGTTGCCGTAGTACTCGACCGGTTTCGCGACCGACTCTCCCACGGCTTTCAGCGCCGCGAAGTGGATCGCGCCGGTGATGTCGTGCGCGTCGAAGATGCGGTTGAGCGCGGCTTCGTCGCGCGCGTCGGCTTCATACAGTGCCACGCGCTTGCCGGTGATGCGCTCGACGCGCTTCGTCGACTCCGCGCGGCTGTTGACCAGGTTGTCGATGACCACGACGCCGTAGCCCGCATCGAGCAGTTCGACGCACGTGTGCGAACCGATGAAGCCCGCTCCGCCTGTCACGAGAATCGTGCCTTTCGTCGCCTGAACCTGCGACTGTGTGCCATTCGTCATGTGCTCTCCCAGTGAGTCGAATCAGAGTGAAATGCCGGTAATGGCATGTATTGTGCCCTTGTAGCGTTCGACGACATTTTTTTCGTCGAATTCGCGGGCGACTTTTTCGCGGCCGCGCCGCGCCATCGCTTCGCGCTCCGCGATGGGCAGCGTCAGCATGCGCTCGAGCGCCTCGGCGAGGCTGTCGGCGCTCTTCACCTCGCAGAGCAGGCCGTTTTCGCCGTGCTCGACCACCTCGCGGCAGCCGGGCACATCGGTGGCGACGATCGGGCGGCCCATCGCCGAGGCTTCCATCAGCGTGCGCGGCACGCCTTCGCGATATGAGGGCAGCACGACGCAATCCGCCGCGGCCACGAGCGGCCGCACGTCGTTCGCTTCGCCCAGATATTCGACGATATTGTCCGTTTCCCACTTCTGCACGTCGGTGCGGCTGATCGCGCTGGGATTGTCGACGCCGACCGGCCCGAGCAATTGAAAACGCGCGTGCGGAAATTTAGCGCGGATTCTGCGCGCGGCTTCCACATATTCCGCCACGCCTTTATCCCACAGAAGCCGGCCGATCAGGATGAACACGAAATCCTCGCGTGCGGGCAGCGGCTCGAACGCGAATTCATCCAGATCGACGCCTTCGCCGTGCAGACGCCGCGCGCGATCCGGATGCGCGAGCAGATTCTCGTGCAGAAACGCTTCGTGATCGTCGCGGTTCAGGAACCACACTTCGCGCGGAAAGCGGAACGCGAAACGGTACAGCCGCTTCGCGACCTGCGCCGTGCGGCTCTTCTGGATGAACACGTAGCCGAGGCCGGTCGTCACCGCGATCGACGGCACGCGCGCGAGCATCGCGGCGAGCGAGCCGTAGATGTTCGGCTTGATCGTGTAGTGAAACACGATATGCGGGCGCGTTTCGCGATATTCGCGATAAAGCGCGGCGAGCGTCTTCAGGTCCTGACGCGGGTCCGTTCCCTTCGATGCCACCGGCAGCTCGACGCAGCGGCAGCCCATTTCCGTGAGCGGCTCGAAGGTGCGGTCGCGCGGCGCGATGATCGTCACTTGCGCGCCGCGCGCGGTCAGCATGCGCAGCACGCCGCGCCGGTAGGTGTAGATCGCCCACGCCGTGTTGCAGACGAGGGCGATGCGAAGACTCGACTTTTCTTTCGTCATCCGGAAGTCACGGTTCGACGGCATCGATCGCGCTGCATGCTTCACGCGGATTCGCCGTGCGCTCAACGTAGCGCAAAACTAAACAAAAAGAATTCGACACAATCATCGTTACGCGGAAGAGGCGGTTTTCAGCAACTTCGCCTTCAGACTGCGCAACGCGCGATACGGCAGCACCAGGTGCGCGATGCTCTTCGCGATGCCCGCCCAGTCGAGCGGATTCGTCACGCGCAAATGACGCAGTTGCAGGCGCAGCGTCGACATGACCTGCGCGCGCCGCTTCGTCGCGCTGATGCCGCCTTCGTTCAGCTCGTAGAAAAGGCCGAACTCGGGCAGGTTCGCGCCGTCATGACGCTGCAACAATCGGAGGATCAGATCGAGATCCTCGGCGGCGCGATACTGCGCGCGATAGTTGCCCGCTTCGATCACGGCATCGACGCGCAGCATCAGCGACGGATGCGTGAAGCAGGTGCGCGCAAGCATCATGCGGCGGATCGCGGCGGGTTCGGCTGGCGGCGTCAGATCGAAGAGCGGCGCGCCTTGCGTCGATACGACGTGCGTCCACATGCCCAGCACGGCGACGCGCGGATGCGCCTCCATGTACGCGCGCTGCTTCGCGAGGCGGCCGGGCGTCGCGAGATCGCCCGCGTCGATGCGCGCCGCGTAGCGCACGCCGCGCGCCGCAAGTTCGGTGATGCCCGCTTCGAGCGCGCGCTCGATGCCGCCGTTCTTCGGCATGCGCAGGATGTCGATGTGCATGCCGTCGATGACGGGCGCGACGATTGGCGGCGTGCTGCCGTCATCGACGATCAGCACGTGCACCGCCGACGTTTCCCTGAACGACGCGAGCGTGCGTTCGACATCGGCCTGGCCGTTGAACGCGGGCATCAACACAGCGATGTCGGATAGATCACTCATGCGCGCAGCCGGAAACGAATGTAGTAGAAGTTCACCGACGCCGCCGCGACGTAACCCGCCGCGAGCCCGATCAGCGCGCCGTAGCCTTCGATGCGCGGAATCGCGATCCAGTTCACCGCGAAGGCCACCGCGAGCGCGAACAGCCACTTCGACAGCAGCACGTACTTCGCCTGATATTTCAATACGACGAGATTGCCGATCGCCTCGATGCCCGCGGGCACCGAAAGCCACACGGCCCAGCGGAAAATATCGGCCGCGCCCGCGTAGTTCGGGCCGAACACGCGCGCGATGATGAAGCCCGCGAGCGAATCGAGGACGGCCGCGCCCGCGATCATCAGCACGGCGGTCATCGCGAAGAGCCGCACGAGATTGCGCTTCAGGCGCGCCCTGTCCTGCACGCGATAGACGAACGCGGGCGCGATGGTCTGCGAGAGCATCAGCGCGAGCGCGATCCAGTTTTCGTTCAATTGCTGCGCGGCGGAATAAAGCCCGAGTTCCGCGAACGATACGCGATGCGCGAGCATCAGCCGGTCGAGCTTCAGGAACAGATACATGCAGATGAGCCCGAGCCAGAACACCGTGCCCGCGCTCGCGAAATGTCTGAAGAGCGCGCGGTCGAAATGCCAGCCGAGCTTGCCGCCATGCCGGCGCATGTAATACGCGACGAGCGCCGCGCTGATCGCCGCGGCTTCGAGCGCCCAGAGCCAGCCGAAGGCGGGCGGCGCGGCCGCGAGACGCACGAGCGTGTAGACGAGCGCCGCCTTCGCGATGGCGGCCATCATGCTCGCGATGAGTTGCGGCTTGCTGTACGTGAGACTTTGCAGCCACGAATTGACGACGCCGATGAACGGCTCGCGAAAGAGCATCGTGAGGGCGAGGCCCGCGAGCATCAGACCGACCATCGGGTCGGTGCCGCCCGCCGCGATCCAGAGCCACGTCAGCACGAGCGCGATGACCGAGACGCCGATGCGCAGCACGAACGCGCTGCCGAGCACGGCGCCGGTTTCGGCGGGCGCGCGGTTGACGATCGTCGGCACGAGAATCTCCGCGCCGCAGACCCAGGTGATCGGCGCGATCACGAGCAGGAGCGTGTTCGCGTATTGCCATTTGCCGAAATCGTCGGGGCCGAGATAGCGCGCGAGCAGGCCCGATATGACGATGGCGACCGCGATCTGCGTGAGCCGCTCGAGCCCGAGCCAGACAATATTGATGAGCGCCCGCGCGACGTCCGGATTGCCGGAGCGCGTCAACGCCTTCATGCGGCGAGTCCCGCTGCGCAAGCGGGCACGGCGCGTGCTACCGAAGCCTGACCGCCTCGCGAAAGCGCGTGATCGATCAAATTTTGTGTGTTGGCGAGCGGACGCGCCTCATTCGAAGGCATCGAGGCGAAAGAGCGTTTGAGCATTGGATTAGAATGAACGCGCAGGCTTGAACTGGGTTTGTCCCAGCGCGAGCAGCCACGAGAGCGCCGAAAGACAGCGATTATAAAGTGCGATCCGGGGCACGCCCGCCGCTGGCGTTTCTTTTGCATTTATTTGCTTCCAATTGTTTCTTTCGTATTGATTTAATAGACGCATAGGCAGAATTCGATACGTCATCTGGCAGTCGTTCGCGCGCTCTGCCCGCTGCACCGGCGCGCAACGAGTCACGACCTGCACGCCCTCATGGCTGCATCGCCGAGAATTGATCAATTAATAGAGAAGAGGTAGCCATCTCATGAGCCAAGTATCCCAATCCATCTTCAAGGCATACGACATTCGCGGCATCGTCGGAAAGACGGTCGACAAGGATGTCGCGAAAAGCATCGGCCAGGCCTTCGGCAGCGAGATCAAAGCCCAGGGCGGCGACTCGGTCGTGGTCGCGCGCGACGGGCGCCTGTCCGGCCCGGAACTCGTCGGCGCGCTCGCGGACGGCCTGCGCGCGGCGGGCGTCGATGTCGTCGATGTCGGCATGGTGCCCACGCCCGTCGGCTATTTCGCGGCGAGCGTGCCGCTGCCCTTGCCCTCGGGCGAGCGGCGCGTGGATTCGTGCATCGTCGTGACGGGCAGCCACAATCCGCCCGACTACAACGGCTTCAAGATGGTGCTGCGCGGCGCCGCGATCTACGGCGACCAGATCCAGGGCTTGTACAAGCGCATCGTCGACGGCAATTTCACGGCGGGCGAAGGCAGCTACACCGAGTTCGACGTGTCGCAGATCTATCTCGACCGCATCGTGTCGGACGTGAAACCGGTGCGCGCGATGAAGATCGTCGTCGATACGGGCAATGGCGTCGCGGGCGGGCTTGCGCCGCGTCTGTTCAAGGCGCTCGGCTGCGAGCTGGTCGAACTGTTCACGGACATCGACGGCAACTTCCCGAACCATCACCCGGACCCTGCGCATCCGGAAAACCTGCAGGACGTGATCAAGGCGCTCAAGGAAACCGATGCCGAAATCGGCTTCGCGTTCGATGGCGACGGCGACCGTCTCGGCGTCGTGACGAAAGATGGCGAGGTCATCTATCCGGATCGCCAGTTGATGCTGTTCGCGCAGGAAGTGCTTTCGCGCAACAAGGGCGGCCAGATCATCTATGACGTGAAGTGCACGCGCAATCTCGCGAAGTGGGTGCGCGAGCAGGGCGGCGAGCCGGTCATGTGGAAGACGGGCCACTCGCTCGTGAAGGCGAAGCTGCGCGAAACCGGCGCGCCGCTCGCGGGCGAGATGAGCGGCCACGTGTTCTTCAAGGACCGCTGGTACGGCTTCGACGACGGCTTGTACACCGGCGCGCGCATGCTCGAAATCCTGTCGCGCGTGGCCGATCCGAGCAAGCTGCTCAACGATCTGCCGAATTCGCTTTCCACGCCTGAGTTGCAACTGAAGCTGGAAGAGGGCGAGAACTTCGCGCTGATCGCGAAACTGCAACAGAACGCGAAGTTCACCGGCGCTGACGACGTGCTGACCATCGACGGCTTGCGTGTGGAGTATCCGGATGGCTTCGGGCTCGCGCGCTCGTCGAACACGACGCCGGTCGTGGTGATGCGCTTCGAGGCGGACAACGACGCGGCGCTCAAGCGCATTCAGGAGGATTTTCGTCGGGTGATTCTGGCGGAGAAGCCGGACGCGAAGTTGCCGTTCTGAGTATTGCGGGCGTCGTGCATGCCCGAAGAAAAGCGGCGCGGTCAATCAGATCGCGCCGCTTTTTTTGCTTATCTGATGCGCGCCGCGCGCTAAAATCCCCGTTTTCCTGCTTCCTCTGCCGCGCGGTCCGCGCCCTCCATTCACAGCGTGCAAAAGATCCTGATCGTCCGCGTGTCGTCGCTCGGCGACGTCGTTCACAACATGCCCGCCATCGCCGACATCCGCCGCCGCTATCCGGATGCGCAGATCGACTGGCTCGTCGAGGAAAGTTTCGCGAGTCTCGTCGAACTGGTGCACGGCGTGCATCGCGCGATCCCGTTTTCGCTGCGGCGCTGGCGCAAGGCGTTCGCGTCGCCTGCGAACTGGCGCGAGATCGGCAAGTTCAAGCGCGAGCTCGCCGCCCAGAAATACGATCTCGTGATCGACTGTCAGGGGCTCATCAAGACCGCGTGGGTCGCGAGCTGGGCGCGCGGGCCGCTGGTCGGGCTCGGCAATCGCACCGAGGGCGCGGGCTACGAATGGCCGGTGCGCTTCTTCTACGACCGGCGCGTGCCGATCGAGCCGCGCACGCATGTCGTCGAGCGCACGCGGCAACTCGTGGCGGCGGCGCTCGATCTGCCGAAGCCGCAGATGACCGACGACATCGACTTCGGCCTCGACACGCACCGCGCGACGCTCGCCGTCTCCGCGCTCGGGCTGAATCTGCCGGTGCCTTACGTCGTGTTCGTGCACGCCACGTCGCGCGCCGACAAGCAGTGGCCCGAAGCCGCGTGGATCGAACTCGGGCAGGCGCTCGTGACGCGCGGCGCGTCGATCGTGCTGCCGTGGGGCAGCGACGCCGAACGCGCGACGAGCGAAAAGCTCGCGAAGGAATTCGGCGCGGCCGCGATCGTGCCGCCCAGGCTTTCGCTGCCCGCGGTGGTCGGCCTGATCGACGGCGCCGCGGCGACCGTGGGCGTCGATACGGGCTTGGTTCATATTGCCGCGGCGCTGAAGCGCCCGACCGTCGAGTTGTACAATTTCTCGACCGCCTGGCGTACCGGCGGCTACTGGTCTCCGCAGGTGGTCAATCTCGGCGACGCGAGCCGGCATCCGACGCTTTCCGAAGTCAAGACCGCGCTCGCGGGCTTCGGCCTGCTGTAGCGTTTTCATCGTGCGCGGCGCTGTGCGCGGGCAACTCAAGGTCGTAGACACATGACGGAATCTCAAATCATCGAAGTCGTATCGGGCGACTGGCAGGGCAAGAACCTGTCCGTGCCGCGCGAGACGCTGCTTGCCGGCGTCGAAAACGGCAAGGTGCTGTATTTCCCAAATCTGCGGTTTCAGATCGACGGCGGCGAGCTCGCGCTGCTCGATCCGAAGATCGCCGACCCGAAGCGCAAGAACATCAGCCTTGCGCCCAACGGCGGCGCGCTGAACGGCGTGCTCGGCGACAACGTGATGCAGTCGGCGGTGCGCTCGCTCATCAAGCGGTATCAGGACAATGCGCGCTCGCTCGTCGACGGGCTCTTTCCCGAATACGACGGCAAGCTGCGCGTCGCGCCCACGAGCCTGCGGCTGCATCAGGTCGAAACGCGCGAGACGTCATGGCGCAAGGACGACAGCCGCCTGCACGTCGATGCCTTCCCGTCGCGTCCGAACTACGGCGAGCGCATCCTGCGCGTGTTCACGAACATCAATCCGAAGGGCTCGCCGCGCGTGTGGCGCGTAGGCGAACCGTTCGAGGACATGGCGAAGCGCTTCCTGCCCGGCATCAAGGCGCAGGCGCCCGGCTCGGCATGGCTCATGAATCTGCTGCACATCACGAAGTCGCCGCGCAGCGAGTACGACCATCTGATGCTGCATCTGCACGACGCGATGAAGGCCGATCTCGACTATCAGAAGGTTTCACCGCAGGAGACGATGCCGTTTCCGCCCGGCTCGGTGTGGGTCTGCTTCTCGGATCAGACTTCGCACGCGGTGATGTCCGGCCAGTTCATGATGGAGCAGACCTTCTTTTTGCCCGTCAAGGCGATGGCGCGGCCCGAATGCGCGCCGCTCGGCATTCTCGAGCGCCTGAAGGGCAGGGCGCTCGTTTGAGCGGCGCGGCTTCTCCGAGCGCATCGGCCGCGGTGCTGAGAGCCGTCTACAGGGCGCTCTGGTGGATCGTCGCGCCGCTCGCGGTGCTGCGGCTCTATATCCGTTCGCGCAAGGAGCGCGGCTATCGCGAGCATATCGGCGAACGCTTCGGGCACATTGCACCACGACGCTCCGATGATCTCGCGCCGCTCATCTGGGTGCACGCGGTATCGGTCGGGGAGACGCGGGCGGCGCAGCCGCTCATCGACGCGTTGATGAAGGCGCATCCCGAAGCGCGCGTGCTGCTCACGCACATGACGCCGAGCGGCCGCGCGACCGGCGTCGAACTGTTCGGCGATCGCGTGCTGCGCGGCTATCTTCCCTACGATCTGCCGGTTCTCGTGCGGCGTTTTCTGCGCGCATGGCGGCCGTCGCTCGGCATCGTGATGGAGACGGAAGTCTGGCCGACGCTCATCGACGAATGCAAGCGCGCCGACGTGCCGCTCGTGCTGACGAACGCGCGCATGTCGGAACGTTCATATCGGCGCGCGACGAAGTTCGGGCGCGCGGTGCGCGAAGTGTTCGGCGGTTTCTCGCGCGTGCTCGCGCAGACGCCGTCCGACGCCGAGCGGCTCACGGCGCTGGGCGCGCGCAATGTCGCGGTGCTCGGCAATCTCAAGTTCGACATGACCGCGCCGCCCGAACTCGTCGCGCGCGGTCAGGCATGGCGCGCGGCGATCGGCGATCGTCCCGTGTGGGTGGCGGCGAGCACGCGCGAAGGTGAAGAGACGTTGGTGCTGCGCGCGTTCTCCGCGCTGAACGTGCCCGATGCGTTGCTGATTCTCGTGCCGCGTCATCCGCAGCGTTTCGATGAAGTCTCCGCGCTGATCGCGAGTCTCGGGCTGACGAGCGCGCGCCGCTCGGTGTGGGCGCCGAAGCCCATCGCGGCGGGATCGGGCGCGGACGTGCCGGAGCCGCTGCCGGCGAGCGTGCAAGTGCTGCTCGGCGATTCGATGGGCGAGCTCGGCGCGTATTACGCGGCGGCGGATCTGGCGTTCATCGGCGGAAGCCTGTTGCCGCTTGGCGGGCAGAATCTGATCGAAGCGTGCGCGGCGGGCGTGCCGGTGCTGATCGGGCCGCATACGTTCAACTTCACGCAGGCGACCAACGATGCCATCGCGGCGGGCGCCGCGCTGCGCGTGCAGGACCCGCAGGCGCTTGCGCGCGGGTTGCGCGAGATCTTCTCCGACAAAGCCAGGCGGCTCGCGATGAGCGCGGCGGCGTCGGCGTTCGCGGCGCGCCATCGCGGCGCGACGGAGCGCACGGTCAGCGTGCTCGGCGCGTTGCTCGAAGAGGAAAGCGACGCGGCGAAGTGACCGTCATCTTCGCCGCGCGTGTCACGCGAGCAGCAGCCCCTTCTTCTCGATGAAGCCGATGACGTCATCGAGCCCATCGAGCGCTTTCAGATTGCACATCACGAACGGGCGCTCGCCGCGCATCTTCTTCGCATCGCTCGCCATGATGTCGAGATTCGCGCCGACATAAGGCGCGAGATCCGTCTTGTTGATCACGAGCAGATCCGACTTCGTGATGCCCGGTCCGCCCTTGCGCGGAATCTTCTCGCCGCCGGCGACATCGATCACGTAGATCGTCAGATCGGACAGCTCCGGGCTGAACGTCGCCGCGAGGTTATCGCCGCCCGATTCGATGAACACGATATCCGCATCCGGAAACTTCGACACCATGCGATCGACGGCTTCGAGATTGATCGATGCATCCTCGCGGATCGCCGTATGCGGGCAGCCGCCCGTCTCGACGCCCATGATGCGCTCGGCCGGCAGCGCGCCCGCGACGGTCAGCAGGCGCTGATCTTCCTTCGTATAGATATCGTTGGTGATGGCGACGAGATCGTATTTCTCGCGCATCGCCTTGCAGAGCATTTCGAGCAGCGTGGTCTTGCCGGAGCCGACCGGCCCGCCGACGCCGACACGCAACGGCGGCAGTTTCTTGGTTCGGCGGGCGGCGGCGGAATAGGCGGGAGCATTCATGTGGCGGGCTAGGCCGAACTTTGAGTGTGCGCCGCGCATAGACCATTGATTTCTCACGGTTATGCGTGCGTGAACGAGACGATTACTGGGTACAGATTGCGGGGCTGACGTTGAGCAGGTGGAAGGCCTTTTCT
>NZ_FCOX02000043.1 GCF_900044055.2 Caballeronia calidae
CGCGATCTTCGCGAGCGAACCGCCGAACTTGCCTACCGCCGTACGCGCGGCCGATACGATCACTACGTCAGTCATTTTCTATCCTCGTCAAACAGCGAAAACGTGAGCGGAATTCCCCGTCGCGGTGAGCTACGCGCGACGCGAAAAAGCGCATCCATATGGAAATGGACTGGGTGAGTCCGATTCGAACTCGGGCGGATTGGTGCGCATCGCCGAGACGGAGCCACGTCCGACCGTCCGATGCATGAGCGAGCGATGACGACGAGCGCCGCGCCAACTACAGGAGTACCTCGCCTGCCGGACAAGGTACGCTCCGCAGCAAAATTCCCGAACGGGATGCGGCAAACTCGCAGCCTATTGCATGGTCCATTTATATGGGCCTTTAATAAAATCTCTCAGGTTCAGCACCGGCCTTCTCTTTCGCCTGGCTGCGAGGAATCGCATGAGCGTGATTCCGCCGCGCGGACATTCGCGCCGATTCGCAAACAGGCATATTGGAAGTTATTCGGTCGTGCGTGCTTGTGCGACGCACCAAATTAGTAACAATTCTAAACGCAAAACATGCGTAAAAAATTTCATATTAGTAGGTATAAACCCTAGTTTGAGTAAAAAGTCCCTTAACAAACCTGCCGAATATCGCGCAATTGCTCGAACGCACGTGCATTAATCATCCTATATGACGGTGAAAATTGCGCAGGTTGTATGATCAATCGACGGCGTTCGGGCAAATACGTGACACGTGCGCAGAGCCCGTGTAGCTGCCTGGAAGCAGTTATTCCTGTGCATGCCGCCCATGCATATTGCGAATATCAGCCGCTCGCAGCGTGATTCTTTATATGCGAATTAACTACTGGGTATAACCAATACGTCTTTATCGAACGTCAACCCTTAGTGGATACCGCTGATATATGACCGCCTCATGAACAGTGTGCAGTTAATCGATCGCAGATTGCCGCGACATAATGCCATCCTGTCGGCGAGTAAAACGATTTCGCGCGGACAACGAGAGCCGCGCGAAATCCGCTAAATCGTCAAAGCGCGAGAACGAGTTTTTTGCTTCGCGCACGCGAACAGCACGCCATCATCCGGTTGTTCGACTGACGTTCGCCTTTGGTGAGCACGACGTCGCGGTGATCGACCTCACCGTCGAGCACGCGCACTTCGCATGATCCGCACAGCCCTTCCTCGCAGTCGCTCTGCACATCGACGTTCGCGCGCCTGAGCGTCGCGAGGAGCGTCTGATCGGCGGGCACGTTCAGCACGAGGCCCGAATCCTTCAGTTCGACCTCGAACGCCTGTTCCTTGTCCGGATCGAGCGTGCCGAGCTTCGATTCGAAGTGCTCGATTTTCAACGCGTCCTCGGGCCACGCCGCGCTCGCTTCGCCGAGCGCGTCGAGCATGCGCGCGGGGCCGCATGCATAGACCTGCGTGCCTTCGTCCACTTCGAGCGACGTGAAATCGTTGCGCGCGCCTTCTCCCGACACGTACACGAAGAGGCGCGCGCCGTGCAGCGCGCGCAACTCGTCGAGCAGAGCCATCGACATGCGCGAGCGTCCGCTGTAATGCAGTGCGTAGTCGATGCCAAGCGCACGCGCGCGGCGCGCCATCGCGCTGATTGGCGTGATGCCGATGCCGCCCGCGATCAGCACGAGCTTTTTCGCGGTTTCGTCGAGCCGGAAGTGATTGCGCGGGCCGCGGATGCGCCAGTGCGCGCCGGGCTTTACGTTGTCGTGAACCCATGCCGAACCGCCGCGGCTCGCCGTCTCGCGCAGCACGGCGATCTCGAACGCGCGCCGATCGTCGGGATCGCCGCATAGCGAATACTGGCGCGAAAGGCCGGTCTCGCCGCACACGACATCGATATGCGAGCCGGCGGTCCAGCGCGGCAGATCGCGACCGTCCGCCGAGACCAGGCGCACGCGCACGATGCGATCTGCGCGCGCATCGATCGAATCGACGATCACCGCGCGGCTCACGGCATGAGACGACGGCTCGCCGATCCGCACCGCCGCCCGCGCCTCGCGCACCGACGGGTCCGCGCGCTCCGGATTCATCGCCGGGTTCCATTCGACGTAAAGATGCTCCGGCCCGCGAAACGACGTGTTCGGCACATACGTGAAGCGCTGCTCGGCGAGGCGCATGTGCGGCAGGCGGCGCGTGAGCTCGTCGAGAAAAATCTGCATCTCCATGCGCGCGAGATTCTTGCCCATGCACTGATGCGCGCCGTAGCCGAACGTCAGTTGATCGCTGGCGTTTTCGCGGCGGATGTCGAAGAGATCGGCATCGGCGAATTGATGCTGATCGTGATTCGCCGACGATGTGACGATCAACAGCTTCGAGCCCGCCGCAATGTCGATGCCGCCGATCGTCACGTCCTTCGTCGCGAGCCGCCGCCATGCCGCGACGGAACCGTTGTGACGCAGACACTCTTCGACCGCGTTCGGGATCAGGCTCGGGTCTTTGCAGATATCGCGCCATGCCTGCGGATGCTGCAGCAGCAGCTTGAGCGCATTCGCGGTGGCGTTGGCTGTCGTTTCGTGCGCGGCGACGATGCCGGCCATCATCATCGAATGCAGATACGAGTCGGTCACGACCTCGGGCAATTCCTTCTGCCTGCGAATGCCGTATTGCATCCAGCCGGGGCCGGACGGGTCCTCGCGCATCTTGTCGAGCACCTTGCCCGCGTACTGCCAGAACTTGCCGACCGCATGCGCGACTTCGACCTGCTCTTCGGGCTTCGGCCGTCCCCACGTATTGACCGTATGCGCGATCGAATAGCGGCGCAGCGTGTCCATGTCTTCCTCGGGCACGCCGAGAAAATGCAGCGCGACGGTGAGCGGCACTTCCCACAACATCTGATCGACGAGATCGGCGCGGCCATCGTCGATGAAGCGGTCGACATAGTCACGCGCGAGCGCGCGGACCATCGGCTCGTGATGCGCGAGCGCCTCGGGCGTGAACGGGTCCATGAGCGCGCGGCGGCGCGGCATGTGCGCGGGTTCGTCCTCGTTCACGAGCGTGCGGTTCAGCGCGAAGCCGTAGGACGCGAGCACCGCGTTCGCTTCCGGGCCGGTCGGCGTGATCTTTTCCAACGCGATCGACGGGCTGAACGTGAGGTTGTCGCGGAAGATCGCCTTGATGTCGTCGTAGCGCGTGACGACCCAGTAGCCGAGTTTCGGGCTGTAGAACACCGGTTCCTGTTCGCGCGCCCAGCGCACATATTCGGGCGGGTCTTGCTGATAGCCGTCGCCGAACGGATCGAACTCGGCGGCGCGCGCGCTCACCGGGCAGCCGTTCGGAGCGCGGGTGCTTTCATGGAAGGGACATTGGGGCGCGCGGTTGTCGCCGGCCACGTCGGTCATGCTTGTCTCCGGATTCATTGTTTTATGGCGTGACCATAGTATGCAACGGCTCACCACTTCCAGCGCACGCCCGCTCCGCCTTCGATCGCGCTGCGATGCGAGCCCCCGACATTGCGGCCGTCACGTTGGTATCGACCTGACCGCCCGACATATCGAAGAGATTCGCGCCCACGTTCAGGTCGGCATTGCCGATGCGCCCGTTCGTGATGTGCACGATATCCGCGCTCGCCAACGCGCCGACGACGCGTCCGCCCGACATCGTGAACGTGTCGCGGCCATCGCCCTGATCCACCGAATCGACCTGGCCCGCCGTCATCGTGAAAGTGTCGATGCCGTCGCCCTGGCGAATCTGCCCTGTCACGACGCCGCCGATCATGTCGAACGCGTCGCTGCCGGTGTCCGTTCGCACGGCGACGCCCGCGCCTCCCGCGATCGTGCCGCTGTTGGTGATCGAGATGTCGATCCTGCCGACCGCCACGATCGCCTCATGCGCGAAGCCGCGGATCGTGCCGCTGTTGACGATGGTCGCGCCGCCATTGGCGATCGTCACGCCCGTCGCGCCTTGAATGGTGCCCGCATTGTCGAGCGTGCCGCCGCCGTTCGCGACGACCCCGCTCGCCGCGTTCACGAACGCGTCGGGGCCGCCGCCCCCGCGCGCGACGATGCTCCCTGCGTTGGTCACCGTGTCCGGCGATGCATCGAGCGAAACGATGCCGTGCGCATCGCTGCCCGTTACGTCGATGTCGCCGCTGTTCACGATCACGCTCCGGCCGCCGCTTCCTGTGACGGCGCCATTGGGGAACGTGCCGTGAGCCGCCGCGCCCGTCGTCGAGATAGAGCCATCGTTGATCAGCGTGCCGCCGCCCGGGCCGCCGAAATCGTTCATCGCCGTGACGTTCACGCCGCGGGTCGAGAGCATGCTGCCCGCTTCCTTGCGCATCGCGACCGCAGCCGCGCTGCTGAACATCGCTTCGGAGCCGGCGCCCGTCGTCAGAACGGCGCCGCGGTTCACGAGCGTGTTGCGGCCGGTCGCGCTGCTCTGCGATGCCATGCCGTCGTAGTGGTCCGCGTTCAGGCGCAGCGTCCCGCGGTTCGTCGCAGTGCTGGCATCACGCACGAAGAGACCATGACTGTCGACGAGAACGAGCGCCGAGCCCGGCGTCACATCGACAGTGCCCGAAACGGCGATGACGCGCGCATCCGGCGGGATCGGCAAACGGTTGTCGCACGTGGCGGTCTCGCCGGACGGCGGCGCGGTGTTGTTGCACGCACCGAGCGCGGGCAACACGCGAAAGAAACAGGCGACGCCGAACGCGAGCGATAGCGCATGAGCGAGCGGCGCCGATCGAACCTGAAGCGACGAGCAGCGCATGACTTCTCCGACCTTGCGGACGACGATTTCGAATTAGTCAGCAGTGCCGTGCATCGTTACCATGATGCCCCGTGCTCGACAGATTCCTGCTCGTCGGCAACATTCTGTGCAGAGTAGTTCATCCGATGCCGTTGTGAGAACCGCGCTGCATCAAATCGGTCTGCCCTCGCTCGATGTCCAGTTTGGCATCAGCTCGTTGCTCGGCAGCGTTTCATCGATCAGCTTGCGGGCAGTCTGCCGTCCCGCGACAGGCAAACCCTCCGGATTCAGCACGCCGATCTGCACGAGCACCGAAGCCTGATCCCAGTAGATGTGCTCGTTATAGAGCCTGTCGCCGCGAAAGCGGATCACGGCGAGCATCGGAACTTCGAAGTATTTCCCCGTCGGCGCGAGACCGGGCAGCAGCCAGTCGATCTCGCGGTCGTGCGTCGCGCAAAACACGAACTCGTCGACGACACGATCCGCGCCGATCGTCCGCGATACGGGAATCAGCTTCGTGTCGGCCGGATTCGAATGGACGAAGTGATAGGTATAGAAGCGCTTGAGCTGATCGTGTCCGACGCCGCCCGTCATCGTCGGCACGTGATTCACGTAGGGCTCGGCGACCATCGTCGGCATGACGGCGTCGACATCGCGCGTGCCGAACTCGAAGTAGCAATGCTGCTCCCACAAGTGATCGAGATCGAAGATCGGACCGAGCACCTTGCGCAGCATCGCAAGCGTGCGCGAATAGGCCATCAGCGCGGCGGGCTTGTCGAAGTGTTCGCTGCCCGACACGATGAACCCCGGCACGGTGCCGGGATACACGTAGCGCTCGATGTGGGGCTTGCCCGCGAATGCCGCTTCGACCTCACGCTGCATCGGCACGCCTTCCCCGGAGAAGTGGAAGACCATCGGGCATCGGATCGTCGGGATATCGGCGAGGCAGGCGGCGACGTCGTCGGCGTCGTAGCAGGCGGCGCAATCGACATCGGCCTGCGCGGCGATGCGCGTCGCGAACCGGCCGCCGCGCCCGAAGCCCACCACGCCGACCTTGCCCGCATGCTGCGGCAGCGCGCGCAGGTCGTCGACGAGCGCCGCGAAGTTTTCGGCCGCAATGCCGCCGGGCTTCGGATCGTGGCCGGGAAGTTGCGGCGCGAGCACGACATAACCTTCTTCGGCGTACAGGTCGGCGGTCTGCCGGACGAAGTCGTCGAGGCCCGCCGTGTCGTGCAGCAAAACGATGCCCGGCCCCGAGCCCTTCGCGGGCTGCGTCACGTAGGCGGGAATGGTCGTGCCATCGCGAAGCGTGATGTCGATGAACGTGCCGCTCATTGTTTTCGTTTCCTTATATATAGAGAGGTTTGTCGCGGCGCTCGCCGCGTACTCACGATAGCAGCGTATCGGCGAGCAATTTGACGTTCAGCACGACGATCGCGCCCGCGACCAGCCACGCCAGTGCGCTCGTCCAGCGCGAGATCGCGAAAACGCCCATCTTGCGGCGATCCGACACGAATCGCACGAGCGGAATCACCGCGAACGGCAGTTGCATCGACAGGATCACCTGGCTCAGCACGAGCAGTTGGCCCGTGCCCTTCTCGCCGTAAATCGCCGTCACGACGATCACCGGAACGATGGCGATGCCGCGCGTGATGAGCCGCCGCGCCCAGTTCGGAATCCGTAGGCGCAGGAAACCTTCCATCACGATCTGGCCGGCGAGCGTCGCGGTGACGGTCGAGTTGAGGCCCGACGCGAGCAGCGCGACCGCGAAGAGCGTCGACGCGATCGAGAGGCCGAGCAGCGGCGTCAGCAGGCGGAACGCGTCGCCGATTTCGGCAACGTCGTCGTGGCCGCTCGCATGGAAGACGGCGGCGGCGACGATCAGAATCGCCGCGTTGATGAAGAGCGCGAGCGTCAGCGCGATGGTGCTGTCGATCGTCGCCCAGCGGATCGCATCACGCCGCGCCGCGACCGACTTGCCGTACGCGCGCGTCTGCACGACCGACGAATGCAGATACAGATTGTGCGGCATGACCGTCGCGCCGAGAATGCCGATCGCCACATAGAGCATTTCGCGATCGGCAACGATACGCGGCGACGGCACGAAGCCGCGCAGTACATCGGCGAGTGGCGGCGAGGCTGCGGCGATCTGCAGCGCGAAGCAGCCCGCGATCACGATCAGTAACGAAATGACGAACGCCTCCAGCAAGCGAAAGCCCTTGTTGATCAGCAGAAGCAGCAGGAACGCGTCGAGCGCGGTGAGGAGCGCGCCCGCGATCAACGGGATGCCGAAGAGCAGTTGCAGCGCGATCGCGGTGCCGATCACTTCGGCCAGGTCGCACGCGACAATCGCGGCCTCGCACGCGAGCCACAGCGCGAAATTCACCGGCTTCGAATAATGGTCGCGGCACGCCTGGGCGAGGTCGCGACCGGTGGCGACACCCAGCCGCACGGCCAACGCCTGGAGGAGAATCGCCATCAGGTTCGACAGCAGGACGACAGTGAGCAGCGTATAGCCGAAGCGCGAGCCGCCCGCGATGTCGGTCGCCCAGTTGCCCGGATCCATATAGCCGACGGAGATCATGTAACCCGGACCGGCGAACGCGAGGAAGCGGCGAATCCATCGGCCGGTCGTCGGAACCTGTATTGTCGCGTACACCTCCGGCAGGCTCGGGCGGAAGGTGTCGTCCTGCTCGGGCGGCTTCGAAGCGGGGCGTACAGGATCAAGCATCGGCTCGTTTCTCCTGCGGATACCGGCGGTAGTCGTGCTGAAAATATGCGCCGGGCCGGATGAACATTCAAGCACGCCGAGGTGATGGAAGGCACGGCTTGCCTAAATCCATCGTCAATGCTGATAATTCGACTTATCAGATTTAGCGATTTTTCTTGTCAAATTCGAAGCTGGTTGATAACCTCGCCGCAAATGATTGAAAAGAAAGCAGAAAAAGCTGGCGTCAGCGCTACCCCGGGACAACGTTTGGCAGACGGTGCCGTCAATCTCACGTCGGGGGCGCTCCGCACGCGCGCGCCGAGGCGTCTTACGCGCCAGCATTTCGCGCTTTATCGCGGCTATCTCGATGGCGTCGCCGAGGCACAGTTGCACGCATCGTACGGCGATGCCGCGACAGACGTCCGTGCCACTCGACGGCTCATCGACGCCCTGCGCGACACGCTTTCGGTCCTCGCCCGCCGCGCGCGCGACACCGAGGCCGCGCACCTGCTGCGCCTTCGTCCAGGAAGCATTCCGCTTTTCGAGCCAGCGCCCGCTGCAGCCGCGCCCACGCTCGACGACTTCCGCGAACGGATCGACCCCGACGGCGTGTATGGCGAGTCCGAATTGCTGGCGTTGTACGAGGAGGAATATCCGCCGGGCACCTCGCCCGCCGTTGATCGGCGAGCGGCGCGCAACGCAAGGCTGCGGCGGCGTCAGGCGGAAGCCCTCGCGCGCATGGAGGCGTCGCTCGCGCAGGATCCGAGTCCCGATCATCCCATCGACGGCTGGTTCGAGCCGGCTATCGCGGCACGGCTGAGCGCGGCGGGGCTCGCGACGCTCGCGGATGTCATCGAACTGATCGAGCGTCGGCGCCATCGCTGGTATGTGGCCGTGCCGCGGCTCGGTCCGAAAGGGGCGCAACGGGTCGTCGACTGGCTGCACCTTCACGCACAGGCGCTTCGGCGCACGCTGTCGCCGGCTGCATTGGTGCCGCGGCGGCAGTGGCGCGCGAACGATGTCGAACCGGCCGGGCATCTGGAGATCGGCGAACCCGATGCGGTCGTCATCGCGCCGCTCGAAACGCTCCGCGTTCCGGGGGCGCTGGATGGGTCGAAAGGGTCGAATCGGGCAGCCGCCGGCGCGCGATTCGACACCGATTTACGCGCTATTTGCGCGTGGCTCGACGCCCGCTCGAACAGCGCGCACACGCGGCGCGCATATCGGCGCGAGGCCGAGCGCCTGCTGTTATGGGCATTGGTGGAAAAAGGCAAACCGCTTTCGTCGCTCGATCACGTCGAATGCGCTGAATATATGGGCGTGTTTCTGTCGAATCCGCAGCCGGCCGCCCGCTGGATCGCGGCGCTGCGCGGCGAGCGGTGCTTCCACAGCTGGCGGCCGTTCGCCGGTCCGCTATCCGATCGCAGCCGGGAAACAGCGCGTTCGATCTTGAGCGCGATGTGCGAGTGGCTCGTCGGCGAACGTTATCTGGCGGTCAATCCGTTCGCCGGATTCGCGCGCGTCGCGTCGCCGCCTGTTTTCGAATCGGCGTCGCGCACGCTCGACGTCGAGCAGTGGAAAGGCGTGCTGCAGTCGGTCGAGCGCGGCGAATTTTCCTTTTCCGAGCATCGCGACAGATTGGCGCTACTGCTGGCTTACGCGACCGGCCTGCGCCGCGCGGAACTCGCCGCCGCGACGACGGATGCCCTGAGCGTCGGGCGTTTGTCCGGCGTGGAGGGCCCGGTCTGGCGGCTCGCCGTCAATCAGACTCGTGGCTCGGCGCGCACGGTGCTTCTGCCGCCGGTCGTCGTGGAGGCTTTGGAGGAAAACCTCGCTCTGCGCGGCTTGCCGAGCCCGCTGGATTGCGCCGAAGGCACGCCGATCCTGGCTCAGGCGCGCGGCGGTCAGCCACTCACGCCGGACGGTATCGGCAAGATATTCAAGAGCATTTTCTCGAATGCGGCGGCGTTACTGGAATCGCGCACGCCCGGCAGCGGCCGGGATTTGAAGCGCGCCAGCACGCACTGGTTGCGCCATACCCATTCCACGCACGCGCTCGGGCACGGCGCGGAACTGCGCGAAGTCAGCGCCGGCCTCGGTCATGCCGATCTCTCGACCACCTCGCTATATCTCAAAAACGAGGACATCGGACGCTTTCTGGGCGTCGAGCGGCTCGTCCGCAGCGCCTCGGCCGGCAAGTAAACCGCCGTCTAGCCCCGATTTCGCGTTTACACAAGTCGCCGGCGTTGTAAAAATGCCCTGCGCGGGCGATCAAGTACTTCAGAGTTTACTTGAGGTTTACCGGTTCGCCGTTTATTCTTCGGTTTGCAGCTTGTTTTCCACAAACCGAAGAATTATTTGCTTACCCAGGCCCGCCAGTGACTGCGAACTCCATGCTAAGCGCTCGGCTTCCCGAAGTCGATCAATCCGTTTCGATCGAAACGCTCTTGGGGGTGGCCGCCCAAGCCACTGACATTCTCAATCAGATCCGCGATGCGATGTTGGAGCCGTATCCGCGCAAAAGCGCGCCAACATTCACGAGCGCGCAAGTCGCTTCGTTGTGCGGTATCGACAAGCAGCGGTTCCAATACCTGACGACCAAGGGCGATTTGCCTGCGGGGACGTCCAAGGGCGCGGGCCGCAGCAAGGAGTTCACGCTCGAGGAAGCCTTGACGTGGATTCGAGCGACCAAGGAGCGCACCCGTCGGCCGGAAGGCAGACGCGGCCGCATCGTGACCATCGCGAACTTCAAGGGCGGCGTCGCAAAGACGACCACCGCCGTGTCGGCTGCGCAGGCTTTGACGCTGCTCGGACGACGCGTGCTCGTCATCGACTGCGATCCGCAGGGCACGACCACACAACTGTGCGGGTGGGCGCCCGACGCGGAGATCTCTGACGATCAGACCCTTCTTCCGCTGATCTACGGCGACCAGCAGACGCTGCACTACGCCGTGCAGGAAACGTACTGGCACAACCTCGATCTGATTCCAGCTTCGTCGTCACTCTTCGACGCCGAATTCGAGATTCCCGCGAAGGTTCTGAACGACAGCACGTTCGAATTTTGGGAAATCGTCCGCAAGGGTTTGATGCCGCTCACGGACGAGTACGACGCCATCGTGATCGACACGCCTCCGGCGCTCAGCTACCTGACCATCAACGCGCTGCTCGCGTCGGATGCGATTCTGCTGCCCTGCCCGCCTGAGGCGCTCGACTTCGCGAGTTCGACGCAGTTCTGGCATCTCTTCGCCGATATCGCGAAGAAGCTGCCCGGCGTGCTCGAGCAGAAGCGCTTCGATTTCGTCAACGTGATCATGACGAAGGCGAAATCCGACGACGTCTCGCGCGTCGTGCGCGGCTGGCTGCAGAAAGCCTATGGCGATCGCGTGCTGCCCTTCGAGATTCCGGAGTCGACGGTGCCGAAGGGCGCGTCGGCGCAACTGTCGACGGTCTATGACTTGTCGAAGCCGGACGGCAGCACGGCCGCATACAACCGATTCAAGGAGCCGCTCGACCGGCTCGCCGAACATCTCGACGCGCAGTTCGTTCGCGCGTGGAACCAGCCGGAGGCATAAATGGGCATCGGGGACAGACTCCTCGCCAAGACAGCGAACATCGGCAACAAGCCGGCAGAAACGACACAACCGCGGCCGGTCAATAACGAGCCGCGCACGTCGCCGGGGCGGCTGATGGACGCGCAGCACCGCATCAATACGGCGCAGGCTCGTATCAAGGAGCTCGAAACGCAACTCGAGGAGCGGGCGGCACTGGAAGTGCCGCTCGACGCGCTCGTCGAAGTAAGTGGACGCCGCCGCAAGCTCACCGCCGAGCAGTTTCAGGAACTGAAGAGCAACCTCGCGCAGCACGCGCTCGCCACGCCAATTTTGGTGCGCACGCTGCCGGATGACCGCTATGAGATCGTCGCGGGCCACAACCGTGTGGCCGCGTATCGCGAGCTTGGGCGGTCGACGATTCGCGCCAACGTTGCGTCGATCGAAGAAGGCGAGATCGAGTTCGCGGCGTTCTTTTCGAACCTGCTATCGCCGTCGCTGACAGACTTCGAGAAGTATTGGAACTTCAAGCGGCTGCAAGAGTTGAGCGGCCTGTCGCGCGCCGAGATATCGGAAAGCGCCGGGCTGAGCAAGAGCCACGTCACGCGAATCTTTTCCTTCGATGCGCTTCCCGAGGCTGCCAAGGTGGCGCTCGCCGAAAAGCCCGAACGACTGGGAAGCAATGCAGCGCAAAAGCTCGCCGCACTGACGGAAGCAGGCAAGTCGGACAAAGTTGTAGAGGCGGTCCGCCGCCTGATCGACGACGAAAATTTCACTCAGGACAAGGCTGTTGCGATGGCGGCAGAGAAGCCTCGCGCGGCAGCTCCGAGCGCCACCGTGGTCAGATCGGGTCGAAGGAAAGTTTGCGAGATTTCCACCAGAAACGGAGTGGTTGGCGTGCGCTTCTTCGAGAAAGACGCGACGGACGCGGAGCAATGGGGACAGAAAATTGCCGACTTCATCAACAAGACGTTGAGTGAGTCGGGGCAGGACTAGGGCTCTACTAGGTTTTCGTTTTAAATCAGCAACTTAGTGAATCAAACGAAATCACTGGTTCTTGAGCCTAGTAGAACTTCCTTAGAAATCAATGACTTGATGAAAAGCACTGACGAGGCTGCTATGTAACGAGCAAGCTGTAGAAAGACAAAAGCCTTCGGCGCCAACCGAAGGCTTTTGAATATCGGGCTTAACTGCTTATCGCCCGGTCCGCTTCCCGACGCCAATCGGGTCACGAGTACACACCTCGAAGTTTAGCGGAACGCGATCGGCAGTCAAGCGTTTGTCTTCCATTTTTCGAAATGGACGTACTTGACATGCGTATCGCGCAACATTCCGTTGCAGGCGAGGTCGTTTCTCGCCCGCAGATTTCCGAATCGACTTCCGTAGCAGCTGATCAGCAGGCTCTCGACGAATATGCCTGCGACCGATCCAACCTGCCGTGGGTCATCTTTCGAGCCGCACATCGCGCGACTTACACCACCGCCCTGCCCGCACGCGCACGCGCTCTATTCGCTGCCCTGGCGCGCACGGTCGACGCATCGCGTCCCTACGCACCGATCTTCGCGCGACGAGAATTGCTCACGGGCCGTGCGCAGCAGTCCATGCGCACCTTCTATCGAAGCATGGATGATCTCGAGAGCGCGGGTTTCATCACACGCCCGCCGCAGACGCGATACGGAGCCGCCGGACTGTTTGGTCGCGCCTACATTCATCTGACGGCAAAGGCGGCCGCCCTGCTCGGTCTCGTCGAGACGGTCATGCAATCGGACAAGTTGTCTTCCGTCGACCGGGAAGACACCAATCGCGTCGACCCTTCGATTTCCTTGGCCACTCCGTCTGTCACGGTGGCAGACGGCCCTATATATAAGGATCTAATCCCTGATACTCAAAAGAGACAACCAGGACGACTGCCTGCCGACCTCCAACGCCTGCTGTCTCTGGGATTTCGTGAATTCCTGATCTTCAAGCTGATGCGAGAGGCGAAGCTTTGCGGCAAGCTTCTCTCGGACGTCGTGGAAGCCAGTTGGAATCATTTGCGACGGGCGGCACGGCCGATCAGTTACCTGCGCGCCCTGTTGCGCGCTCCCGTCGATTTCGCGTTCCGTGTTCGAAGTCAACGTGCCGCTGCCGACGAGAGAGAGCAGCAGCGCATCCTTGCCAAACGCACTGAGGTGGCCGTTGCCGATCTAGCTGGCCGAACGTTCGCTAGCCGCGACGGACTCCGTCGGTATCGGATTGCCGATGACACCTTGTCCATCGTCATCCATCATCGCGACGAACCGCAGCCACGCGTGCATGCCGGCGCGTGGGCCCACGATTTCCTCGCGGCGCTAGATGCCGGACATATCGTGTCAACGCACCCCGGCGATGAGCATCAGCCGGCGCCGGATATCGGTGGAGACACGCAAGCGCATCGGCCTACGCCGCCGCAAATCCGCGCGGACGCCGCCGGACCCGCTCGCAGCTTCGAATCGCATCTCGCTGATCTCAAAACACTTCTTCGCTTGAAGCGCGCGGGTATTGCCCCAACTATCAAAGCACGGGACGAGTTGAAGCCGACGAATCCAAACCGGTCAGGCTCGGCCCCTTTGAGTTCGCTTTTGAAGGCAGTATCGCGCGTGGCCTCGACGGCGAGGCCTGCGGATACATCCGGCACGCAGTGCTGACGCCATGCACCGGGATTCGAGAAAACGCGCCGCTTTTCATCAGACAAATATCGAAAACGAAACGCGTTAACAAAACTCTTCGAAAACCTGCTGCGTCGCAACAAATGCTGGTATACTCTAAGGTTGCGCCTGAGAGGGCGATTGAAAAACGCAAACCGCGTTCGCATGCGGTCTGTGTGCTTTGCTCGATGCGATTTTCAGCAAGCCGTCCGTGGTCGAAGCTGTCGTCGATATCATCGCGAGCCGTCACGCTCGCTTCCGGGGATCTGTCGTCGCCGAGCAAACCTGTCGAGGAGAAAGTATGGCAAGTTTTGATCGGGAAGATTCGGAGCTGGATATCGTCGCGCCGGCGCGAAAGGGCGCGGGCCGACGGGCGAACAAGGCAAAGGGCCAGGCCGGCACGATGCAGCCCGATGTCGCAATGACCGCGGAGCAGAACGAAGAGCGTCAGCGCCAGATGCGCGCGCTCATTCAGTTGGGCAAGGAGCGTGGTTATCTCACGCACGCCGAGATCAACGACCATCTGCCGGATAACTTCGCCGAAACTGCGGCGATGGAAACCGTCATCAGCACGTTCAACGACATGGGCGTCGCGGTCTATGAGCAGGCGCCCGATGCCGAGACGCTGCTCCTGAGCGACAGCGCGCCGAGCGTCGTTTCCGACGAGCAATCGGACGAGGAAGCGGAAAACGCGCTGTCCACGGTCGATTCCGAATTCGGCCGCACGACCGATCCCGTCCGCATGTACATGCGCGAAATGGGCGCGACCGAGCTGCTCACGCGCGCGGGCGAAATCGCCATTGCGAAGCGCATCGAAGACGGTTTGCACGAGATGATTCAGGCGATCGCGGCATGTCCGTCGACGGTTTCGACCATTCTCGCGGACGCGGCGCAAGTCGAATCGGGTGAGCTGAAGATCGACGAACTCGTCGACGGCCTGAAGGAAGACGATTCGGCGGACGAAGACATTTCGTCTCCCGAAACAAACGACTCGACCGACATCGATACGGACACCGACGAATCCGACGGCGACGAAGATGACGACGACGATATGGACGGCGGCGGCGATGCGAGCGCATCGAACGAAGCGCGTCTCAAGCAGCTGAAGGCCGATTGCCTCGAAATCTTCGGGCGCGTGAGCGAGCTGGCGGAACAGGCAAGCAATCCTAAGGGCACCGGCGCGGTCGCGGCCAAGGCGGTCGAAAAGGCGCGCGCCGAAATCCAGCGCGAGCTCGGCACGATCCGCTTCACGGCGAAGACCATCGATCGCCTGTGCGCCAACGTTCAGCAGCAAGTCGCGCAAGTCCGCGATATCGAACGTCGCGTGCTGCAGATCGCGGTGGACCGTTGCGGCATGCCGCGTGAGAAGTTCGTCGAATCGTTCGTCGGTCATGAGACGGATCTCGAATGGACGTCGCGTGCGGCAGCGGGCTCGAAGCAATATGGTGCGTCGCTCGAGCGCAGCCTGCCGGCGATTCAGGCCGAGCAGCAAAAGCTCATCGACATCGAAGGCGTGGTCGCGATGCCGCTCCAGCAACTGAAGCAGATCAACCGTCGCATGACGGCTGCAGAGCTGAAGATGCGTCAGGCGAAGCGCGAGATGATCGAGGCGAACCTGCGTCTCGTCATTTCGATCGCGAAGAAGTACGTCAATCGCGGCATGCAGTTCCTGGATCTGATCCAGGAAGGCAACATCGGTCTGATGAAGGCGGTGGACAAGTTCGAATATCGCCGCGGCTGGAAGTTTTCGACGTATGCGACGTGGTGGGTTCGTCAGGCTGTGACGCGTTCGCTTGCCGATCAGGCGCGCACGATCCGCGTGCCGGTTCACATGATCGAAACGATCAACAAGCTGAACCGCATTTCGCGCGAGATTCTGCAGCAGACGGGTCAGGAAGCGCATCCGTCGGTGCTCGCCGAGCGCATGGAAATGCCCGAGGAAAAAATCCGCGGCATTCTCAAGATCGCGAAGCAGCCGGTGTCGCTGGAAACGCCGGTCGGTGAAGATGCCGATGCAACGCTCGGCGACATGATCGAAGACCAGGGCGCCGCATCGCCGGCGGACGCGGCGGTGCACGCGAACATGCGCGCCGCGATCGACGACGCGCTGAACGCACTGTCGCCGCGCGAGGCGAAAGTGCTGCGCATGCGCTTCGGTATCGACACGGCTTCGGACTACACGCTCGAAGAGTTGGGCAAGCAGTTCGACGTGACGCGCGAGCGTATTCGTCAGATCGAAAGCAAGGCGATGCGCAAGCTTATGCATCCGAGCCGCGCCGACAAGCTGCGTCCGTTCCTGGATCGCTGATCCTCCGAGCCGCCCGGACTTACGTTCGGGTGTACTCGAAAGCGCGTGCCGCCGAATCAGGCGGCACGCGCTTTTTTATTTCCGGAGAAGCATCAACCACGTTTCGTGTTCTTCGGCACGGTCGGCGACGCGCACGCCTGCAGCGCGGCGATTGCCTTATTGGCGAGCGTGAGCGTTTCCTCGCACGCGAGGCGATCGCGAAAGATCGCGCATCCGCCGCCGGCGTTCACGCGCGCCACAGCGTTCCGTATCTTGTCGAGCGCCGATTCCGGCGAACCCGTATCCCTGATGATCGACGCGATATCGAACGCGCTGCCGGCGTCGGTCTCAACGTAGCCGGGGCATTGCGTCTGCGCATGTGTCGCGGCGCAGATCAGGCCGGCTATCGCGGCGGCGTGAAAGCGTCGCGCGCGCAGGGCGCGGACAGAAAAATCGCGAGCGCGGAAAGAGCGGGGAAGGGCATCCATGAGCGTCACCATCGTCAAACGTCGCATCGAAGAACGTGCGCGTCGGGCGAATTCGCGTCGGATGAAATGGATGGAGCTTGTCCACAGTTTCCGTGCACAAGCATGTGGATATCCTGAGCATCGCCGGCGCAACGTCTTGATGCGTAACGCATTTAACCCGCCGTGCGAAATTCGCGCGCTGCTTCGCCTCCCATTGTGAACCCGTTATGCAAACCGCGTCGGTGACGGCGAAAGTCGCTCTTTGGGCGGCGCCAGCGCCGTAAAAAAAGCCGGGCGAGCAATGAATGCACGCGCGGCGAAATTCAACGCCTCAAACCTGGAACGCCTGCACGGTCTGCCTGAGTTCGCGCGCTTGCACATCGAGCGAGAGTGCGGCCGTGGCCGCTTCGTTGACGAGCGCCGCGTTCTTTTGCATGAGCCGGTCCATCTGCGAGACGGCGTCGTTCACTTCATCGATGCCGCTGCTCTGCTCGCGCGAAGCCGTCGCGATCGCTTCGACCAGCGCGGATACGCCGTCGACGGACTCCAGCAGATCGGCGAGTGTCGTGCCGGCGCGCTTCACCGTCGAGCCGCTCGATTCGACATGCGCGTTCACTTCGCGCGTCAACTGCGAGATTTCCTTCGCCGCGCCCGACGAACGGCGCGCGAGCGCGCGCACTTCCTCCGCGACGACCGCAAAGCCGCGCCCGAGCGATCCGGCGCGCGCCGCTTCCACGGCCGCATTCAGCGCGAGCAGATTCGTCTGAAACGCGATCGATTCGATGACATCCGTGATCTGCCCGATCTGCGCCGACCGCGAAGCGAGATCGGTCATGCGCGCGATGGCGTCGGAGACCGCGCGTTCACCGTCCTTCGCGCGCGCCGACGCTTCCTTCGCGAGCTCGCGCGCGCGGTTCGCGTGATCGGCGTTCGCGCGCACCGTGGATGCGATCTGCTCCATGCTCGCGGATGTCTGCTGCAAGCTCGCCGCGTGCTCTTCGGTGCGCGTGGACAGCGCGTGATTCCCTTCGGTGATACCCGCCGCCGCGATGCCGATGGTGTCCGTCGAACGCTTGATGTCGCCGACCATCGCCGCAAGCTGGCTGCGCATCAGGCTCATCGCGTGCATGAGACTTTGCGTGTCGCCGCGCGCGACGGGCACATCCATCAGCAAATCGCCCTGCGACACGCGCCGTGCAACGCTCGCCGCGAGCGCCGGTTCGCCGCCGAGTTGGCGGATCAGCGTGCGCGCCATCGAAAAGCACAGCCATCCGACGAGCGCGACGCCCGCGACGATGCATCCACCGACGGTCCTCTGCACGATGCGGCTCACACGCTGCGCTTCGTCGTACTCCTGTTGCGCGGCGGTGAGCTGGAACGCGCGCAAATCCGTGCTTTCCTTCTTGACGCGCGCGGCCGACGGCTCGATCTGCTGCGTGACGATCCATTGCGCTTCGGAGAGATTGTTCGCGGCAAGCAGGTTCGTCGTCGGGCGAAAGCCTTTGTCGCGCAACGTCGCCCAATCGGCGGCGAGGCGTCGGGCGAGCGGCGCTTCGGTGGCATCGAGCGGATAGCGCAGATAGCGGCCGAGCAGGGCGTCGATCTTCGTGATGCGCTGCTGTGTCGCCGCGACGACGGTCTGCGTCTTTTGCGCCGACGGATCGAGCACGGCGTCGCTGATCGCGAACTGGCTTTGCGTGATGAGTTCGTCGATCGTCGAGATGGTTTGCAGCGCCTGCGCGCGGCCTTCGAAGACGTGACGCAGCGCGGCATTGCCTTGCTGGACGCCGAATAATCCGACGCTGCCGACGGCGACGAGCACGGCGGCGACCGCGCCCGTGACGATCGCGAGGCGCGCCTTGACGGTGAGCTTTGACATGTTCGGTAGAGAAGAGAAGTGCGCGAGGAAGTCCGTGGCCTGGCGCGCGGCGTTGCGCGGCGCGAAATGGTCAATGGTCAGACGTTTTTTGGAAAGCGCAATCTACCGGGGCTATAAGACGGTTATGTGACAGCCGGATGAATGACGCAGCGCATACGTTTGCGTGCGCAAACGCGACAAGAAGGGAGGATGCCCGTGCCGAGCCGCGCCGGCGCGGGCGAGAACGAGCGTCAGTCGCGCTTCGGAATGTCGAGCCCGCGCTGCACGGCGGGCCGCGCGAGGAAAGCACCGAGCGCGCGCTCGACGTTCCCGAACTCGTGAAAATCGACGAGCTCGCGCGCTTCGTAGAACCCGATCAGATTCCGCACCCAAGGGAACACCGAGATATCCGCGATGCCGTACGCGTCGCCCATGATCCAGTCGCGTCCGTCGAGCCGCTTGTCGAGCACCGCGAGCAGCCGCTTCGACTCCGCGACATAACGCGCGCGCGGCCGCTTGTCTTCGTAGTCCTTGCCGGCGAACTTATGAAAGAAGCCGACCTGACCGAACATCGGGCCGATGCCGCTCATCTGGAACATCAGCCATTGCAGCGTTTCGTAGCGCTTCGCGATGTCGTCGGGCATGAGCTGTCCGCTCTTCGCCGCGAGATAGACGAGAATCGCGCCGGATTCGAACAGCGGCATCGGCTCGCCGTTCGGTCCGTCCGGATCGATGATCGCGGGAATCTTGTTGTTCAAATTCAGCGACAGAAACTCGTCTGACATCTGTTCGTTCCTGTCGAAGCGCACGAGATGCGGCTCGTAGGGCAAGCCGGTTTCCTCGAGCATGATCGAGACTTTCACGCCATTGGGCGTCGGCAGCGAGTAGAGCTGAATACGCTCGGGATGCTGAGCGGGCCATTTGCGCGTGATGGGGAAATCCGAAAGCACTGTCATGTAAGGTCCTCGAAGGTCGAATCGCTGAATATAACGATTTCACGGATTTCCTGTTCGCGCGGTCTTTGCGCGCTGTCATCGGATCGACGCATCGAAAAGAATAGATTGAGGGATCTCGTACAGACTCGCCCTGTCGAAACGCAGAATCTGTCTTTACGTCGACTACAGAATCGATTGTAGGAATCACTGCACGAGCACGAGGAATTGCGCGTAGCGCCACGGTCAAGAAGTCAACCAACACACAAGAAACCCAGCCCCTGCGGGCATGTTGCAGCGCGTGCGCGAGGTGCGGGCCGGTTCGCTGGCTCGCTTATTGCATCGATACGGATGCCCGAGCATCAGTGTCGGCCTTACGAACCGTTGGTTTAACGCTGCCATGAAAACCGTTCCTCTCGCAACGCTCACCGCCTTCGCTGCCGTGGTCGGGGGACTGCTGCCCAGCCTGTCCGATGCAACGCCTCTCGAAAGCCAGCTCGACTGCAAATCCAGTGCGCACAGGTTCATCGCGCCGCTTGTCGCCGACAAATCCATCGAAGCGCGGCCCATGCGCGTCGAGGCCAACTCCGTCAATGCCTTCAAGCCTACAAAGGGCAGCGAGCTCACCGCGTACGGCTTTCGCGTCTACGCCGTGCTGGGCTACGAGCGGGGCGACGATATGTTCACACGCGGCAGCGGCCAGCCGATCAACGATTCGGCATACGGCGTCGTCGTGCTCGCGGGGGCGGAGACGGTCGAAGCGAAAGTGCGGGAATCGGGCAGCACGGCCGTTATAAAACAGATCGTGCCGATGATGATGACCGCCATCTTTTGCGACGGCAGCAGCATGCACAACACCACCACGGCGACGGCAACGGCGACGGCCACGGCGGACCCGGTTACGACGGAAGCATCGCGTAATCGCTGATTCATCGTCGATAATGTTCTCCCGATCAGCGCGCGCATGTGTCGCGCGCATAACAACAGGAGAACGTCGACATGTCTGACCCAGCCAACCAGTCTCAACGAATCGCCATCGTCACCGGAGCGGGCAGCGGTATCGGGCGCGCCGCGGCGCTCGCCCTGCTCGGCGACGGCTGGTCGGTCGTGCTGGCGGGAAGGCGTCCCGCGCCGCTTGAAGCGGTGATCGGCGAGTCCAACGCCGGCGGCCGCGCGCTCGCCGTGCCCACCGATGTTTCCGATCCGCAATCGGTGGAGAAACTCTTCGCGGCGGCGGTCGAGCGCTTCGGCCGCGTCGATCTGCTGTTCAACAACGCGGGCGTATCGAATCCGCCGGGGCCATTCGAAGACTGGACGCCCGAGCAATGGCGCGGTGTCGTCGATATCAATCTGAACGGCATGTTCTATTGCCTGCAGCAGGCGTTCCGCACGATGAAAGCGCAAACGCCGATGGGCGGCCGCATCATCAATAACGGCTCGATTTCGGCGACCGCGCCGCGCCCCAACTCGGCGGCTTACACGTCGACGAAACACGCGGTCGAAGGCCTCACGAAATCCGCCTCGCTCGACGGCCGCAAGTACGACATCGCGGTCGGTCAGATCGATGTCGGCAACGCGATGACCGAACTCGCCGCGCGCATGTCGAAGGGCGTGCCGCAGGCGAACGGCGAGATCGCCATCGAACCGATGATGGACGTGAAGATCGTCGGCCAGTCGGTGCTGTACATGGCGAATCTGCCGCTCGAGGCCAACGTGCTGTTCCACACCGTGATGGCGACCAAGATGCCGTTCGTCGGCCGCGGCTGACGTCTTTTCTACGCGGTCCGATACCAGACGCGAATGCCCGAGTACCAGTGGCTCACGCTGGTATCGTCGCCGGCGCCGAACGTCGAGAGGCTCTCGACGTTCAGCACGTCGACTCCGTTCTCATCGATCCATCTGTTCGCGCGCTCGACGAGCGCCGTGCCGTTCTCATACACATTGCCCTTGATGATGTGATGCTGCACGATCTGTCGCTCGAAATCTTCGTAAGCGATCTTCGCCATCCGTCGTCTCCTGTATTTTCGTTTTGATGTGCTCGGTCATCGGCGCGCGCCTTTGTTGCGGCGCAGCGCTCCCGCTGCATGACGCGTTCCGCCGATTCAAGCATCATATGGCCTGAGACACGCTCGTGCGAATCGGTGAATCCCGCGTTCGCGAGCGAAAGAACGAGAGCAATGCCAGGAGGCGAATAAAAACGAAAGCGCGCTGCCATGCGCCGATAAACGCCTGACGCGTCCGGGAGACAAGGAGAGCACGCATGGACATGCGGCAACGCGAGCACATCGAGGCAGTCGTCGCGGCGACCACGCGGGCCGACGCGCTCGGTTCCGCGCGCACGCACGACGGCATCATCCAGAGTTCGTGGCGGCGTTGCGTGCATCAGTACGGGCTCGATCCGTCGCGCATGCAGGAAGCGCGCATCCTGCCGCAGACGCGCTTGCGCGAGCATCAGCAGCGTATCGACGATTTCGCGCGCATCGCGCGTCATGGTCTCGAGACGCTTTACGAGCAGGTCGCGGGCATGGGCTACGTCGTGCTGCTGACGGATGCGCTCGGCGTGACCGTCGATTACATCGGCGACGCCAACACCGATTCCGCGCTGCGCCATGCGGGGCTGTATCTCGGCGCGGAATGGAGCGAAGCGGGCGCGGGCACGTGCGCGGTCGGCACCGCGCTCACGACGGGCCAGGCGCTCACGGTTCATCAGGTCGATCATTTCGACGCGACGCACATCCCGCTCACCTGCACCGCCGCGCCGCTCTTCGATTCGCGCGGCACGCTCTCCGCGATCCTCGATATCTCCGCGCTCACATCGCCGCAAGCGCGCGACAGTCAGAACCTCGCGCTGCAACTCGTGCGAATCTATGCGGGACACATCGAGAACGCGAACTTCCTGCGCACGCATCGGCAGGACTGGATTCTGAAGCTGAACACATCGCCGGAATTCGTCGATGTCGATCCGGAATATCTCATTGCGCTCGATGCGAGCGGGCGCATCGTCGGACACAATCGCCGCGCGCACGCGATGCTCGCGGCGGAAATCGGCCGGCCGATCGCGCCGGGCGAGGCCGCGGCATCGCTGATCGGCGTGCCGTTCGACTCGCTCTTCGATGCGCGCATCGAGGAACTGGGCCGCTTCGTGTACTCGCGTCCGAGCGAGTTGCGCGCGGTGCCGCTCGCGCGATCGGGCGCGCTGCTTTACCTGAGCGTGATGCCGCCCGCGCCGTGCTTCACGCCGACGACGAACGCGGCCTCGCCACGCACCGTGGAAGTGCCCGCGCCGCTGGCCGCGCTATGCGGCGGCGATGCCGCGCTCGCGCGCCAGCTGGAGCGCGCCGCGAAACTCGTCGATTCGCCGATCAACCTGCTCGTCAACGGCGAAACCGGCAGCGGCAAGGAGTTCTTCGCGAAGGCGCTGCATCGCGCGAGCGCGCGGCGCGCGGGGCCGTTCGTCGCGGTGAATTGCGCGGCGATTCCGGAGACGCTCATCGAAAGCGAATTGTTCGGGTATCTGCCGAACAGCTTTTCGGGCGCGGGCGCGAAGGGCAAGCGCGGGCTGATTCAGGAAGCCGATGGCGGCACGCTCTTTCTCGACGAAATCGGCGACATGCCGCGCGAACTGCAATCGCGTCTTCTGCGCGTGCTGGCCGAAGGCGAAGTGCTCGCGATCGGCGCATCGCGGCCCGTGTCGGTCGATGTACGCGTGATCTCCGCGACGCATCATTCGCTCGACGCGCTCATGCGCGACGGACGATTCCGCGAAGACCTGTACTACCGCCTGAACGGCGCGCGCTTCACGCTGCCGCCGCTGCGTGAACGAACCGATCTCGACTGGCTCATCCGCAAGCTGCTCGACGAAGGCAGCGACGCCGCGCGCGGTCCCGTCGCGTTGTCGCCGGCGGCGCGCGAGCGGCTGCATCGGCACGACTGGCCGGGCAATCTGCGCGAGCTCTGCAACGTGCTGCGCTATGCGCGCGCGGTGTGCTCGAACGGACTGATCGACATCGACGATCTGCCGGAAGGATTCGCAGGCGCCGCCGCGCCGGTCGAGCCAGTGCCGCGCGTCGTCGAGGAGTTCGATCCGCATCGGCTTCCGCCCGAAGGCATGCTGCTGATGCAGTATCTTCGCGCGGCAAGCTGGAACCTGAGCGCGGTTGCGCGGCAGATCGGCGTGAGCCGCATGACGCTGTATCGGCGCATGGCGCGCTACGGCATCAAGTCGCCGAATCAGCGCGACGCGAACGGCCACTGAACACACGATACGCCTGTACTCCCGATACATCTGCCGCTGTGACACCTGTCACGGCGGCACCCCGTACACCTCTCAATATCGCCCGTTTTCTTCGGGTATTCCCTCGCTTTTTCGATTGGCATAGCGCTTGCCTTTATCCGCCGCACAACGATTCCAGGCGGACCACAAGGAGACATAGCGCATGCGTGATAGCGCAACGCCGCTCGTCGGCATCATCGCCAATCCGGTTTCGGCGCGCGACATTCGCCGCGTCATCGCGAACGCGAACAGCCTTCAGCTTGCCGATCGCGTGAACATCGTGTTGCGGCTGTTGTCGTCGCTCGCGGCGTGCGGCGTCGGGCGAGTTCTGATGATGCCGGACCGGGAAGGGCTGAAGGTCATGCTCCAGCGCCATCTCGCGCGCAAGCAAGGCCCGGACGCCGCGCTTGCCAAGGTCGAATTCCTCGATATGCCCGTGACCGCGCGCGTCGACGACACGTTCCGCGCCGCGCGCATGATGCGCGAGGCCGGCGTCGATGCGCTCATCGTGCTCGGCGGCGACGGCACGCATCGCGCGGTCGTGCGCGAGTGCGGGCAGGTGCCGATCGCGGGTCTTTCGACCGGCACGAACAACGCGTATCCGGAAATGCGCGAGCCGACGATCGCGGGACTCGCCGCCGGCCTTTACGCGACGGGCCGCGTGCCGTCGAACGAAGCGCTCGCAGCGAACAAGCGGCTCGACATCGAGATACGCGATTCGAAAGGCGACGTGCGCCGCGACATCGCGCTCGTCGACGCCGTGATCTCGCACGAGCATTTCATCGGCGCGCGGGCGCTGTGGAAGATCGACACGCTCGCCGCCGTCTACGTCTCTTACGCCGATCCGCAGGCGATCGGCATGTCGGCCATCGCCGGCTTGCTCGAACCGCTCGGGCGTCACGATGCGGGCGGGGTTGCGATCGAGCTCGCCGCGCCGGGCAAGGGCGAATTCGATCTGCACGCGCCGATCGCGCCGGGCCTCGTCGAGCCCGTGCCGATCGCGAGCTGGACGCGTCTTGCCGATGGCATGCCGCATCGCGTGAAGCAGCGCACCGGCATCGTCGCGCTCGACGGCGAACGCGAGCTCGCCTTCGGCCCCGGCGACGAAGTGACCGTCACGCTCCGGGAAAACGCCTTTCGCAGCATCGATGTCGCCGCGTGCATGCGCTACGCGGCGGCGTCCGGGCTGATGCGTCAGCCGCATCGGTCCATGAGCAATACCCGCTAGACCCACCCAACGAAGGAGACAGAGATGACAGCTACGCAACATGCGGGCGGCTTGCCGCTCTCCAAGGACGAACTGCTGAGCGCGTATCGCAAGATGCGCACGATCCGCGATTTCGAAGAGCGCCTGCACGTCGATTTCGGACGCGGCGACATTCCCGGCTTCGTGCATCTCTATGCGGGCGAAGAGGCGGCGGGCGTCGGCATCATGACGCATCTGAACGATGGCGACCGCATCGCGAGCACGCACCGCGGACACGGGCACTGCATCGCGAAGGGTGTGGATCCGGTCGCGATGATGAAGGAGATCTACGGCAAGAAAGGCGGTTCGTGCAACGGCAAGGGCGGCTCGATGCACATCGCCGACCTCTCCAAAGGGATGATGGGCGCGAACGGCATTCTCGGCGCGGGCGCGCCGTTGATCTGCGGCGCCGCGCTCGCGGCGAAGTTTCGCGGCAAGGGCGAAGTGGGCATCACGTTCGCGGGCGATGGCGCGTCCAATCAGGGCACCTTCCTCGAAAGCCTGAATCTCGCGGCGGTGTGGAATCTGCCGGTGATTTTCGTGATTGAGAACAACGGCTATGCGGAATCGACCGCGCGCGATTACGGCACGGCGGTCGATAGCTATGTCGATCGCGCGGCGGGCTTCGGCATTCCCGGCGTGACCGTCGACGGCACCGATTTCTTCGCGGTGTACGAAGCGGCGGGCGAAGTCATCAAACGCGCGCGCGAAGGCGGTGGTCCCGCGCTGCTCGAATGCAAGATGATCCGCTTCTATGGCCACTTCGAAGGCGACGCGCAGACGTATCGCGCACCGGGCGAGCTCGACGAGATCCGCTCGAACAAGGACTGCCTGAAGAAGTTCGCGGCCGCCGTCACGCAAGCCGACGTGATTTCCCCCGGAGAACTCGATGCGATCGACAAGGAAGTCGCCGCGCTGATCGATCGCGCGGTGCAGGAAGCGAAGGACGCGCCTTTGCCGACCGCCGCCGATCTGCTCACCGATGTCTACGTCAAATATTGAATCCAGGAGACGACAATCATGGCCCGCAAATTGAGCATGAAGATGGCGATCAACGAAGCACTGGATCAGGAAATGCAGCGTGATCCGAGCGTGATCGTGCTGGGTGAGGACATCGTCGGCGGCGCAGGCGCGGACGGCGAGAAAGACGCGTGGGGCGGCGTGCTCGGCGTGACGAAGGGACTCTACGCGAAGCACGGCGACAGATTGCTCGACACGCCGCTGTCGGAGTCGGCGTATGTCGGCGCGGCGATCGGCGCCGCGGCGTGCGGCATGCGCCCGGTCGCCGAGCTGATGTTCATCGACTTCATGGGCGTGTGCTTCGACCAGATCTTCAATCAGGCGGCCAAGTTCCGCTACATGTTCGGCGGCAAGGCGGAAACGCCCGTCGTGATTCGCGCGATGGTCGGCGCGGGCTTTCGCGCGGCGGCTCAGCATAGCCAGATGTTGACGTCGCTGTTCACGCACATTCCGGGGTTGAAGGTCGTGTGCCCTTCGACGCCCTACGACACGAAGGGTTTGCTGATCCAGGCGATCCGCGACAACGATCCGGTCATCTTCTGCGAGCACAAGAATCTCTACGGCTTCGAAGGCGAAGTGCCCGAGAACTCGTACGCGATTCCGTTCGGCGAAGCGAACGTCGTGCGCGACGGCAAGGATGTGTCCATCGTCACGTACGGCCTGATGGTGCACCGCGCGCTCGAAGCGGCATCGGCGCTGGCGAAGGAAGGCATCGAAGCGGAAGTCGTCGATTTGCGCACGCTGTCGCCGCTCGATATCGACACCGTGCTGGAGACGGTCGAGAACACGGGACGGCTCGTCGTCGTCGATGAAGCGAATCCGCGCTGCAACATCGCCACCGATATTTCCGCGCAGGTCGCACAGCAGGCGTTCGGCGCGCTGAAGTCGGGCATCCAGATGGTCTGCGCGCCGCACACGCCGGTGCCGTTCTCGCCGACGCTCGAAGATCTCTACATTCCGAGCGCCGCGCAGATCGCCGACGCCGCACGAAAAACCATGAAGGGAGGAAAGCACTGATGTCCGCAATCACACCGATCGTGATGCCCAAATGGGGCTTGTCGATGAAGGAAGGCACGGTCAACGAATGGCTCGTGGAGGAGGGCACGGAGATCACCGTCGGCTTGCCGATTCTCGATGTCGAAACCGACAAGATCGCGAATGCGGTCGAAGCGCCCGATGCGGGTTTGCTGCGGCGCCGCGTGGCATCGGCGGGCGATACGCTGCCGGTGAAGGCGCTGCTCGGCGTGCTCGCGCCCGCTGACGTGAGCGACGCCGAGATCGACGCGTACATCGCCTCGTACGTGACGCCCGCCGAGGACGAAGAGGAGGGCGAGGAAGCCGCGGCGTATCACTTCGTCGATGTCGATGGCATCCGCGTGCGCTACGCATCGCGCGGCGGCGACGACGCGAGCCGGTCCGCGGTGCTGTTCATCCACGGCTTCGGCGGCGATCTCGACAACTGGCTCTTCAATCTCGACGCGCTCGCAGAGAAGCATCGCGTGTTCGCGCTGGATTTGCCGGGCCACGGTCAATCGACGCCCAAAGTGCCGGGCACGTCTTTAGCGGCGTTGGCCGAGTTCGTCGGCAAGTTCATGGACGCGCTGAGCATCGAAAAAGCGCATCTCGTCGGCCATTCGATGGGCGGCGGCATCGCGGCGCAGATGGCCGTCGATCAGCCTGCGCGCGTCGAATCGGTGTCGCTGATTTCGCCTGCCGGTTTCGGCGATGAAGTGAACAACGCGTACACCGAAGGCTTCGTCACGGCCGAATCGCGCCGCGAGCTGAAGCCGGTCGTCGAACTGCTGTTCGCGAATCCGGAACTGGTGAGCCGCCAGATGCTCGACGATCTGCTGAAATACAAGCGGCTCGACGGCGTGAGCGACGCGCTTACATCGCTCAATGGCGGATTGTTCGCGGGCGGCAGGCAGACCGCGCAGCCCGCCGGCAAGCTCGCCGCAACCGGCAAGCCGGTGCTCGTGATCTGGGGCGCGAAAGACCAGATCATCCCGGCAGCGCACGCCAAGAATGCGCCGGAAGGCGCGACCGTGCGCGTATTCGATGACGCCGGGCACATGAGCCAGATGGAAAAGGCGAACGAGGTGAACGCGTTGTTGAAGGAGCAGGTGGCGAAGGGCGCGTGATCGCTTCCTGACGTGCACGCGCCCCGCCGTTGAAGGCCGCCGACGGGGCGCGCTCGCTTTTCGCGGTTATTGGCTACCATGCGTGGGTGGCGCCGTTCGCGGCGCGCTCCGACATCGATTCCATGTCCTTCGAACTGATCGATCCCGTTTCCACTTCCGGCGATTCGCACGATCCTCTGCTCGCCGAGGAAGCGCTGCTCGCGCGCGCGGCCGCCGGCGACGCCGTCGCGCATATCTGGGAAGCGCCCGTTTCGCTGGTCGCGCCGCGCAGCTACCAGCGTTACGCCGCGCTCGCCGATGCGCGCGACGCCTTTGCGCGGCGCGGCTGTCCGGTGTGGCTGCGTCTGTCGGGCGGCGGGCTGGTTCCGCAAGGCCCGGGCATTCTCAATCTGAGCCTCGCGTATCCGGTGCGCGCGCCGATGGGCACGCTCTCCGAAACCGTCTATGTGCATCTGTGCAGGATCGTCGCGGATGCGCTCAACTCGCTCGGCGTGCTGACGCACTGGCAAGCGGTCGAAGGCTCGTTCTGCGACGGCCGTTTCAATCTCGCGTGGGGCCCCGGCGGCGACGCCCGCAAGATCGCGGGCACCGCGCAATACTGGCGGCGCGTGCCGAACGGCGACAAGGACAAGGATCAGCCGCTCTACGCCGTGCTCGCGCATGCCGTGCTGCTCGTCGATGCCGATCCCATCGAAATCAACGAGCGCGCCAACGCCTTCGAAGCGATGATCGGCAGCGGACGCTGCTATGAAGAATTGAAAGTGGTGACGGTTGCGCAGGCGCTCGCCTACGAATGTTTTTCGATGCCCGCCGATCTGCGCGAGCGCGTGCGCGCGGCATTGATCGAACGCGTGAAGGACGCGCCGCTGCCTGAGCAATAAAACGCATCGAGGTGGCCATGCCGCTCAGAAGTGCTTCGAACGGGTTCTTCTTCGCGCTGTGGGTGGCCGTGTGCGCGGCCGCGCCCGAATTCCTGTGGCAAGGCCTCTTTTCCCTCTTCGGCCATTTCTCCCTGACCGATGCCGCGGCCGCGCTGCTGATCGGCGCGATTCTCGCGTTCTTCGTCGAACCGGTTCTGGAGCGCTTGCGCGGTTTCGGCGATGCACCTGCGCACGCGGAGAAATCGCCGGCCTTCGCCGCGTGCGAGGCGTTGAGTTTCGCGGTCGTCGCCGTTTGCGTGCATGAAGCGATCACTGTGTATGTCGCGGCGAGCCATTCGAACGAACAGGCGGGCGAGAATCTCGCGAAAGCCGTCGCGACCGCGTTGCAATGGGCGATCACGCCGTTTTTCATCACGATCGCGTGGATGGCGGCGCGCGGGCCGTCGTGGATCGCGTGGCCGATGGCGGCGTTCGCGGTGATCGTCAGCCTGATCGTCGGCGTGATGTTCGGATGGAGCGCGCACGTGCTCGTGACGAGCGTGGTTCCGGCGATCTGCGTGCTGATCGCGGGATGCATCATCGTGCGCGAGCAGTGGGATGCGTCGACCTTCCGCCGCTGCGCCCGCGCGACCGGCGTGATCGCGCTCGTCTGGCTCGCGCTGACGGGCACGCTGCAACTCGTGCTCTGGCTCGCGCACGTGCAGGCGTTTCGCGTCTATGAACGATCCGAGTTCTGGAGCGACTTGCGCTTTTATATCGGCTGGGTGACGGGCTTGCTCGTCGCGCCCGCGTTCGTGCCCGAAGCGCCGCTCGCGCGGCGCTAGACCCTCAACTGTGCGGCGGCGGAGGCGGTTGCCAGCCTGGCGGCGGCGGTGGAGGCGGCGGCGTGGTGTAAGCGCCGGAAGGCGGGACGGTGTGCACGGCACCGCGCACCGGCACCTTGTCGCCGGCGGCGTACATGCACTGCAGATACGCGTAGTCGTAACGCTGCTGGACGTTGTAGCCGGAAGCCTGCGATGCCCCGGCGCCATACGCGCTGCCGGTCAGCAAGCCCGCGCCCGCGCCGATGGCCGCGCCCGAGCCGCCGCCGAACGCCGCGCCCGCCGCCGCGCCGATCGCGGTGCCGACGATCGCGCTGCCCACCGCGCTGTTGGTCGCCGCCTGATTCGCGTCCACGCCGCCGACCTGCTGGAGCGCGAACTGGCGGCACGAGGCGTCGTCGGCGCGGAACTGGTCGAACGTTTTGGTGCTGCCGGGCAGCGCCATCACGCTGGGGCCGGTCGGCATCACGGTGCAGGCCGAAAGGCCGATTGCGCCGATCGCCGCGAGGAGCAGGGCGAGCCTTGTGTAGTTCATGGATGCTTGCAAATTCGCTTCGTGTTCGATGTTCGGGATGCCGGAAGCATCAGTTCGATGGCGGTGGCGTCGCCGGAACCGGGCGCCAAGCGGCGGCGCATTGCTTCACATACGGATAGTAGGCCTTGGCGGTGTCGCAGTAGTACCACATGCCGGGCTGCTGGGCGGGCGCGCCCGGATCGGCGACGGGCTGACCCTGCTCGACATATTGAACCGGCGCCGACGGCGCGACGACCACGGGCGGCGGCGGATAGTAGTAATACGGCGCCGGCGCGACCGGATACGGGTAATACACCGGTCCACCGACCCACACGCCGACGCGCGACCAGGCGTGCGCGTTGGCGGCGACGCCCGCGCTCGCGATCAGCGACAGCGCAATAAAAGCCTTCAGGCGATTCACGACCTTCTCCAGAAAAATTGTTCGCGGCGGCGATGCGCTTGACGGAAATCCGACCCCCGCCGTCGATCGCGCGTGGCGAATCTTTAAACGCTATTCCAGTTGCGTGGGAAATTCAATTACAGCCGCCCGCGCGTATTTTTCAGCGCGTTACCCAGTAATAAAGTGTCGTAGTTCTAAGCGCGCAGCACGGTGATTCCCGCCTGCTCGACGGGCTCGACGAGCTTCGCGTCGGTCGTGCTTTCGACGATGATCGTCTGCGCCATTTCGATACCGCCGATCCGGTACGGCGACGCCGCATTGAGCTTCGCCGCCGACGCGAGCACGACGGTTTCCGCCGCACGCGCCGCGAGCGCCCGCTTGATGTGCGCCTCCTCGAAATCGCCGGTGGTGAGGCCGGCGGCCGGATGCACGCCGGTGACGCCCATGAAATAGAGGTCCGCGTGAACGTGCGACATGGCTTCGACGGCGGCCGCGCCCACGGTGACGATCGAATGCTTGTACAGCCTGCCGCCGATCAGCACGACTTCCACCGACGCGTGCTCGGCCAGCGCGACCGCGACGCTCGGGCTATGTGTGACGATCGTCGCGGACAGATTCTCCGGCAGATGACGCACGAGCAGCGCGGACGTCGTGCCGCCATCGATGATGACGACTTGCCCCGGCGCGATCATCTCTGCCGCTTTGCGCGCGATGCGCCGCTTCGCGTCCGACTCCATCTCCTCGCGGCGCGCGAACGGCGCAACCGCAGGCGACGCGGGCAGCGCGCCGCCATGCACGCGTTGCAGCAGGCCGTCGGCGGCGAGCTCGCGCAGATCGCGCCGCACCGTGTCTTCGGATATGCCGAAGCGCGTGCTCAGATCGCTGGCGAGCACTTGCCCGTCGCGCTTGAGCGCATCGAGGATCGCTTTCTTGCGTTGGCTGGTCAACATTGTTTTGCACGAATTTGCTTGATATTGCACGAAACTGCACGCTACCATGAGCCCAACGAATTGTCGATCAGGTGAGCCCGATGGAAACCCAAGACCGCGTCCGCATCCTCAAGACCGAAGTCCTGTCGGACGACTGGTACGTCCTCAGGAAAGTGACCTTCGATTTCCTGCGCCGCGACGGCAACTGGCAGCGTCAAAGCCGCGAAACCTATGACCGCGGCAACGGCGCGACCATCCTGCTGCGTGACCGCAAGTCCGGCAACGTGCTGCTGACGCGCCAGTTCCGCATGCCCGCGTTCGTCAACGGGCATCACGGCATGCTGGTCGAGACGCCCGGCGGTCTGCTCGACGACATATCGCCGGAAGAGCGCATTCGAGCCGAAGTGGAAGAGGAAACGGGCTATCGCGTGCATCACGTCGAGAAGATCTTCGAGGCGTTCATGAGCCCCGGATCGGTGACGGAGAAGCTCTACTTCTATCTGGGCGACTACGACAGTTCGATGCGCGTGTCGGACGGCGGCGGCGTCGAGGAAGAAGGCGAGGAGATCGAGACGATCGAAGTGCCGCTGCAGACCGCGCTGGAAATGATCGAGCGCGGCGAAATCATGGACGGCAAGACGATCATGCTCCTGCAATACGCCGCGCTGAAGGCGCGCTCAGGCGAGTAGCGACACCGCTTTCACCTGCGCCCACAACTGCATGCCGCGAACGACGCCGAGCCGGTCCAGCGAGTAGCGCGTCACGCGTGCAAGCAGCGGCGAGCCGCCGACATCGAGCCGCACGACCGCCTGCGACGGATTCGCATCGTCCGCAATGCCGACGACCGTCGCGGGCAGCACGTTCAGCACGCTGCTGCGCGCGTGCTCGTGCGTACCGGTGATCAGGCTCACATCGCGCGCCTTCACGGTCACGCGCATCGTTTTGCCTTCGGCCAGCGGCGCGTGCACGACCGTCAGCTTCGCGCGCGAGCCCGGCAAGGCGAGCGTGAGCAGGCCATACGCGCTGTCGTATCCATCGACGATGCCTTCGAACACGACCGATGCATCGTCGGCGAGCGCGAGCGGCAGGTCGAGGCGTGCGAGCGTATCGGAGATCGGGCCGCTTGCGAGCGCCCGCCCGCTTTCGAGCAGCACGAGATGATCCGCGAGCCGCGCGACTTCCTCGGGCGCGTGGCTCACGTAGAGCACGGGGATATCGAGTTCGTCGTGGAGGCGTTCCAGATACGGCAGGATTTCGAGCTTGCGCTTCTGATCGAGCGAGGCGAGCGGTTCGTCGAGCAGCAAAAGACGCGGGCTCGTCAACAGCGCCCGTGCAATGCCCACGCGCTGCCGCTCGCCGCCCGACAATCCGGCCGGCATGCGCTCCAGCAAATGTCCGATGCCGAGTAATTCCGCCGCCTGCGAAAGATCGACACGCCGCTCCGCCGCGCGCACGCGCTCGAGCCCGAAGCGCAGATTCTTCTTCACGCTCAGATGCGGAAAGAGGCTCGCTTCCTGAAAGACGTACCCGAGCGGACGTTTGTGCGTCGGCAGAAAGACGTTGCGTTCGGCATCGAGCCAGACCTCGCCGTTGACGACGAGCCGCCCGATGCGCGGCCGCGCGAGTCCCGCGAGACAGCGCAGGAGCGTGGTCTTGCCGGAGCCGGAATGGCCGAAGATCGCGGTGATGCCGCGTCCTGGAAGCGTGAGATCGAGATCGAGCGTGAAGCCGCCTTGTTCGACGAGGAAGCGCGCGTCGATGGCTTCGCTGGAGCTGCTGCGAGCGCGTTCGAGCGTCAGGCGGGATGAAGTGAGTTCAGACATGAGCCGCAACGGAACGTCGGCTGGAATAGAGCAGCAGGAGAACGACGAACGAGAATATCACCATGCCGCCCGCCAGCCAGTGCGCCTGAGCGTATTCGAGCGCTTCGACGTGATCGAAAATCTGCACGGACACGACGCGCGTTTTCCCGGGAATATTGCCGCCGATCATCAGCACGACACCGAATTCGCCGACGGTATGCGCGAAGCCGAGAATCGTCGCCGTGACGATGCCCGGCCGCGCGAGCGGCAGCGCCACCGTGAAGAACGTGTCCCACGGACCCGCGCGCAGTGTCGCGGCGGCTTCGAGCGGACGCCGGCCGATCGCCTCGAACGCGTTCTGCAGCGGCTGCACGACGAAAGGCAGCGAATAGATCACCGAGCCGACCACGAGCCCCGCGAACGTGAACGGCAGCAAGCCGATGCCGAGCGCCTGCGTGAGCTTGCCGACGTGACCGTTCGGCCCCATCAGCACGAGCAGATAGAAACCGATGACCGTCGGCGGCAGCACGAGCGGCAGCGCCACCACCGCGCCGACGATGCCCTTCAGCTTCGAGCGCGTGTGCGTGAGCCACCACGCGATCGGCGTGCCGATGACGAGCAGCAGCGCTGTCGTCAGCGACGCCAGTTCGAGCGTCAGCGTGATGGCCTGGAGGTCGGCGCTATCGAGCGGCATCGGCGGAATTAGAGTTGATAACCGTAGGACTTGATGACTTCGGCGGCCTTCGGACCCTTCAGATAATCGACGAATTGCTTCGCGACCGGATTGTCCTTGCCCTTGCTGAGAATAACCGCGTCCTGCCGGATCGGCTCATGCAGATTGCCCGGCACGATCCACGCCGAGCCGCTCGTGATCTTGCCGTTCTTGTAGATCTGCGACAGCGCGACGAAGCCGAGCTCCGCGTTGCCCGTCGCGACGAACTGCTGCGTCTGCGAGATGTTCTGACCTTCGACGACCTTCGGTTTGATTTCGGCGGTCAGGCCGAGCTTGTCGAGCGTCTGATAGCCCGCGAGACCATACGGCGCAGCCTTCGGATTCGCGATCGCGATATGCGTGAACGCATTCTTCTTCAATACTTCGCCCTTGTCGTCGACGTAGCCGTCTTTCGCGGACCACAGCGCGAGCGCGCCTGTCGCGTAGGTGAAACGGCTGCCGGGCACGGTCGCGCCTTCGCTGTCGAGCTTGGCGGGCGTGGTGTCGTCGGCGGCGAGGAACACTTCGAACGGCGCGCCGTTCTTGATTTGCGCGTAGAACTGACCCGTCGCCCCGAAGGACGCGACGACCTTGTTGCCCGTATCCTTTTCGAAGTCGGCGGCGATCGCCTGCACGGGCGCCGTGAAGTTGGCCGCGACCGCGACCTGCACTTCACCGGCGAGCGCGGACGTTGCAGCGATGCCCGCGGCGAGCGGCACGAACGCGGAAAGCACAGCGCGCAAAATGCGAGTCTTCACGTAAAGCTCCTTGAATCGAGTTGGATTTCTGGTTATGGATCGACTTCGGCGGCACGTTGAATGGCCGCGAGCGTGTGGCCGTACGGTCCGGCGAGCACCGTAATATATACGACTATATTACGTGCGAGCATGTTCGCGGCGTGACATGTCGGTCATGAGTCTCGTCGGATGATTGTTCCGGGGCATATTTGTGAGTCAGGCTCAAAGAATTGAGTTGACCGATTGCTCGCTTTTCATCGACACTTCTCGATAAGCACGCATTCGCGGCACAGATAAATTGAGCAGCGCTCAATTCGAGCGCATCAAGGAGACGACACATGACCGACGCATCGAATCTGCAACGCCTGAAGCTCGGCATCGAAGGACACGTTGCGCGCGTGACGCTCGATCGCCCCGATGTGCGCAACGCGTTCGACGACGCCACCATCGTCGAGCTGACCGCCGCCTTCCGCGCGCTCGACGACGACGCCAACGTGCGCGTCATCGTCCTCGCGGCGAGCGGGCCGGCGTTCTGCGCGGGCGCCGACCTCAACTGGATGAAGCGCATGGCGGGCTATTCGGAGGCGGAGAATCGTGCCGACGCGCTCGGCCTCGCGACGATGCTCAACACGATCTATGCCTGTTCCAAGCCGGTGATCGCGCGCGTGCAGGGCGATGCGTATGCGGGAGGCATGGGCCTCGTCGCCGTGTGCGATATCGCGGTCGCGGCGGACAGCGCGCACTTCTGTCTGTCCGAAGCGAAGCTCGGCCTGATGCCCGCGACGATCGCGCCTTACGTGATCCGCGCGATGGGCGCGCGCGCGGCGCATCGCTATTTCGTGACGGCCGAGCGTTTCGACGCAGCCGAAGCGCTGCGGCTCGGTTTCGTGCACGAAGCCGTCGCCGTTGATCAGCTCGACGCGCGCGTCGATGCGATCGCCGCGAGCATCGCCGCGAACAGTCCGAACGGCGTGCGTGAGTGCAAGAGGCTCGTCGCGGATTTCGCGGGCAAGGACATCGACGAAACGTTGATCGCCGAGACGGCCGAGCGTATCGCGCGCATCCGTGCGTCGGACGAAGGGCGCGAAGGCGTGCGCAGCTTCCTGGAGAAGCGCAAGCCGTCGTGGCTCGGCTGAGCGGAGATATCGACGTGATTACGCTGCATCATTGCGTGAGCGCGCGCTCGTTTCGGCCGCTTTGGGCGCTGGAAGAGATCGGCGTGCCGTACGAACTGAAGATGCTGCCGTTTCCGCCGCGCGTGCTCGCGCGCGGGTTCAAGGACGTGAATCCGCTCGGCACGATTCCCGCCTTCGCGGACGACGCGCTCTTCATGACGGAATCGTCGGCTATCTGCCAGTATCTCGCGGCGCGCTACTCGCCCGGCGCGCTCGACGTCGCGCCGCACGAGGCGGACTTCGGCCGGTATCTCAACTTTCTGCACTTCGGCGAAGCGACGCTCACGTTTCCGCAGACGCTCGTGCTGCGCTACGCGCATCTGGAGCCGCCGGAGCGCCGGCAGCCGCAAATCGTCGACGATTACGCGCGCTGGTTCCACGCGCGCCTGCGCACACTCGCGCCGCTGCTGGAGGCGCAGCCGTATCTGTGCGCGGGGCGCTTCACGGCGGCGGACATTTCCGTCGGCTATGCGTTGATGCTCGCGGAACTGCTCGACCTGAGCGAAGGCTTCGCGCCGCCGGTCGCGCAGTACTGGCGCCGCCTGCGCGAGCGCGCGGGCTTCATCCGTGCGATGCAGGCGCAGGAAGCGGCGGCGCTCGCCCAGAACGTTTCGACCATTCCCGCGCCGAAACTGCGCCCGTAGTCACCCTCCTTCAAGTCCCCCCGTCCGTAGGGCTGTGCGAAGCGCCGCACGGCTCTACTCTTCACATCACGCGCTGACGTTCACGCGCGCCGATTCCGAGAGATTTCCTTGACGAGGTTGGCGATGGTCGTCTTTTCCTGGTTTCTGTCGATGCTCCTTGCGCTGTTCGCGACGGCCACGATCGCGATGGCGCTGCCGAGTTCTGCCGCCGATGAACTGAACGCTACCGCGCCGCAGTCGCTGTTCAGCATCGAAATGAATCGCGTCGACGCGATGCTCGCGTCCTGCATGCCGAATGCCGATTGAGTCCGGCGATGCCAACGGGGCGCATCGCCGGGCGTCGGATGTAAGTGCTGTCGAATCAAGGTGTTGCGTTAGTACATAGAACGATATCCACAGGCTTGTGCACGTTTTCTGTGGAAAAGATAGCGATTCGCAATCCCTTCGCGCGGGACGCGATGGGGAGACCTGACAAATTACAAAGCATCGAGGCCGAAGAGCCCGGGAAGAAAACCCCTGCCTTGCGCACGGGGCGCGTCGGGGAGACCACTAGATAGAAGAAGTGCGAGTGTCCGGGCGGGAGCCGCGCCTCGATGAAGAGGCGCGGTTCCATGCGCGGAGTGTTGCGCCTGACCGATTCCGCCGATAATGACCGTTCCGAAACAACCGGCGTCGAACAGGAACCGCATGACCCACGAACCGCTGCCCGCGTGGGGCGACGACTACCGGCGCTGGCTCGCCGAACTGAAACTGCGCGTCGAGCGGGCCCGCCAACGCGCCGCCGCCAGTGCGAACCGGGCACTGGTCACGCTGTACTGGCAGATCGGCCGCGACATCCTCGACCGTCAGCAGCAACAAGGCTGGGGCGCGGGCGTCATCGATCAACTCGCGCGCGATCTGAAGTCGGCGTTTCCCGATATGCGCGGCTTCTCACCGCGCAATCTCAAGTACATGCGTGCGCTGGCTCAGGCGTGGCCGGATGAGGCATTTGTGCAGCAGCCTGCTGCACAATTGCCCTGGTTCCATCTCTGCACCTTGCTGGATAAGGTCAAGAATCCCGAGGATCGAAGCTGGTACGCCGAAAAGGCGCTGGAGCACGGCTGGTCGCGCCAGGTGCTGGTCATGCAGGTCGAAACGGCCGCGCACGCGCGCAGTGGCAGCGCCGTCACGAATTTCGGCGAGCGCCTGCCGCCGCCGCAGTCGGATCTGGCGCGCGAGGCGCTGAAAGATCCGTATATCTTCGATTTTCTGGGGCTTTCGGAGAACGCGCAGGAGCGCGACATCGAGCAGGCGCTCACGCGCCATATCACGCGCTTTCTGCTCGAACTGGGCGCGGGCTTCGCGTTCGTCGGACGGCAATATCGGCTGGACGTGGGCGGCGACGAGTTTTTCATCGACCTGCTGTTCTATCACCTCAAGCTGCGCTGCTACGTCGTGGTCGAACTGAAAACGACGCCGTTCAAGCCGGAGTACGCCGGCCAGCTCAACTTCTATCTGTCCGCCGTCGATGCGCAGGTGAAAGGGCCCGACGATCAGCCGACTATCGGGCTTCTGCTGTGCAAGGAGAAGAACCGGCTCGTCGCGGAGTACGCGCTGCGCGGCGTCGCCAAGCCGATGGGCGTGGCCGAATATCAGTTGCTTCGGGAAGTGCCGGCGTCGCTCGAAACGACATTGCCGTCGATCGATCAGATCGAGGCCGAACTGCGCGGCGAGATGCCGGACGGGAAGTAGCGCAGGATCGCGCGCAAGGAAGGCAGGCAAAAAAAAGCCCGCTTCAGATGAGCGGGCTTGAATCCACATCGGTTGAGACATGGAGGAGACAGGTCTTAGTATAAACCCTTAACTCCCCGCGTCAATACCTAAAACAAAAAAAATCGCAATCGGGTTTGTACCGCAGCAAATTTGCAACACTTCATGGCCGTCATTGCTTGCCGAGGCTGTGATAGTACGCCGCCAGATTGGCGACATCCGCGTCCGACAAGGTTTTCGCCATCATCGACATCATCTCGTTCTTGCGTTCGCCCGTGCGGAAATCGTTGAGCGCCTTCACGAGATATTCCTCGGTCTGCCCCGCGAGATTGGGCGCTTCCGGCAGTTTCGACATGCCGTCGATGCCGTGGCACGCCGCGCACTGCGCCGCCTTCGTGCGCCCCGCCTTGACATCGCCGGCGGCGAACGACGGGTGCGTCGCCATCAAGAGCACGCCGCCAAGCGCCGCCACTCTCATTGCACGCGTCATTTGGCCCCCGTATGCGAGATGCGATAGATGGCGCCCGCGTAGTCGTCGGACACGAGCAGCGAGCCGTCCTGCAGCATCTGCACGTCGACGGGGCGGCCCATGTACTCGCCGCTCGGCGTGAGCCAGCCTTCCGCGAAGACTTCCGCCTCGCCCGCGGTGCCGTCGTCCTTGATCGGGACGTACATGACGCGCGCGCCGATCGGCTTCGTGCGGTTCCACGAGCCGTGCTCCGCAACGAAGATGCCGCCCTGATATTTCTGCGGGAACATCTTGCCGTTATAGAACGACATGCCGAGGTCGGCGGCGTGCGCGGCGAACTCGACCTGCGGGAACACGACGCCCGCCGGTGGGTTCTGGTCCTTGTACTCGGTGGTGCGCACCTTGCCGCCGCCGTACCACGGGAAGCCGAAGTTCTCGCCGGCCTTGGTCGCGTGATCCAGCTCGCCGGGCGGCGTGTCGTCGCCCATGCCGTCGACCTGGTTATCGGTGAACCACAGCGTCTTGTCCTTCGGATTGAAATCGAGGCCGACCGAATTGCGCACGCCGTGCGCGTAGACCTCGCGATTCTTGCCATCCTGATCGATGCGGATGATCCCGGCGAGTCCGTTCTTGTCGAGCTCGGCGAGCTTGTCCTTCGGCGGCACGTTCCACGGCTGGCCGAGCGCGATATACAGCTTCTTGTCCGGCCCGACGCGGCAAGCGCGCGCGCCGTGATTGAAGCTTTCGAACTGCGTCGGGATCAGCTTGCCCTGCGGCACGACGACCGCCGCGGCCACGTCCGGCCCGCCTTCGCCGAAAAACTGCGCGGCGGGAAATCCCAGCACGCGATTCTGCTCGACGACGTAAAGCACGCCGTCGGGCGAGAAGCAGACGCCGTTCGGCACCTTGAACGGCACCGACGACGCGAACTGCACGACATCGCTCGCGACGCGCTGCTTCGTGCGATCGGTCACCTGCCACACGCGGTTCTTGCGCGAGCCGACGAACACGACGCCCGTCGACGGCTCGATCGCCATGTGCCGCGCTTCCGGCACGACCGCGTACAGGTCGATCTTGAAGCCCGGCGGCAGCTTGATCTGCTCGAGATTCTTGCGCAGCGCGTCGGCCGTTTGGCCGGTTTGCGGAATCTTTTCCGCCGGCACGGCGTTGCCGGTCTGACCGAAGTTCGAAAGCGTCTTGACGTTGTCCTGCGCGGCATTCGCGTACGGCAGGCAGGCGAACATCGCACCGACGGCCAGCGGCAAAAGCTTGAGCGTTGCGTTCATCTGGTTGTCTCCTGTTGTTATCGACCGGTCCGGTCTCATGCAAAGCAAGATTGTTTTGGAAATTGCCTGAACAACACACGACTACGTTCGACGAAGCGCGCAGCCTGGGAAGCAACCGGACGCGAACGCCGCGACGCTGCCTGCAGTGAAAGAATCTTAGGATAGAAAACGCTTTTGTAAGCAGTGACCGCGTAATTTTCCCGGCCGCGCCCGGCTTCGTGCGGCATCTATTTCCGGCCGTCGAAGAGGAACACGTTCGAACGGTCCGGGCTAGGCAACGCAACGAGAAGACGGGCGCCGTCGAGTATCGCGTTACCGGTCACGGTCGCGTCGGGAAGCGGGCAGGGCGCGGGGCCGAACGTCACCGAGACGTCGTAGGCATTCGTGCCCTCGTGCGGCGCCACCTTTCCCTTGAAGATGCAGCCGGATGTCGTCGTGCCGGCCAGATAGCCGTCGCCGGCGACGGTGATGCGCGTCTGCGTCGTTCCGCCGAGCGACATGCCGCGTCCGCTGTAGAGGCCGCCCGCGTTGGCGCGGCTCGGCGCGATGTCGAGCATCGGCGCGGCGCTGCCGGAAAACGCGAGGCCCGCGCTGCCGTCCGGATTCGCGATGGTTCCGTCGACGGCGGGCGCGTGCGAGAAGTCCGCGCGGAACACCACGGGCGACGCGGGCGCTCTGCCCACGCGATAGTCGAATGCCGAATTGCTGCTGAAGCGCCCGTCGCCCGACTGAGTGCCGTTTCGCGCCACGGCGACGCCCGCGAGACCGGCGCCGCCCGCGGCTCCATAGAAGAGATAGGCGGTGCCGTCGAAGAGCATGAGCAGCGTGGCCTCGGCGGTGCTGCCCTTGAGCGAGCCCTGGTAGACGCCGCCGGACGGCAACGTCGTGGTGGCGGCGCTGTTGGGTCGTGTGTTGGAGCCGTCGGTGGAACAGGCAGCCAGAGCGACGGCGCAAACCACGAAGGGAATCGCGTTTCTTGTCATTCAGGACTCCGGTCGCGAGCGGTGAGAGTCCTGTATAAGCGCTTCAATCATGCAGGTCAAGCGCGTCGCGCCCCTCATTCAAGGCTCATTCAGCGTCCTTACGATGCGTTCCATGGCCCCGCGCTGCACGAAACGCGAGCCGATCCAACAAGACATCGCCCGATCCGGGGAGCAAAACATGAACAAATCGACTATTGCTGTATGCGCACTGGCGGTCGTCTGCACGGTGGGTATGAGCGGTTGCGCGTCGATGGGCAGTTCCGCCGACGTCTACAGCAGCATGCAGACCCAGCACGAAGAAACCGTGCGCATGGCGACGGTGGAAAGCGTGCGCGGCGTGACGATCGAGAACGACGACGGCGGTCCGGGTCCGTTCGGCGCGATCGGCGGCGGTCTGCTCGGTGCGGTGGCGGGCAGCGCGGTCGGACACGGACATGGTTCACTGCTCGCGGGCGTGATCGGCGGTATTGCGGGCGCGGTCGCGGGCGATCAGGTTCAGGATCATCTCGAACGGCAGAAAGGTCTCGAGATCACCGTGCGTCTCGACAACGGCGATCTTCGCGCGATCACCCAGGCCGCCGACGGCGAGATGTTTCATGCCGGCCAGCGCGTGCGTCTCTTGTCGAGCGGCGGCATCACGCGCGTGACGGCGTGATGCACGGTTAGTCGGGTCAGTCGTTCTGCGACTGGCCGATCGCGCGCGCTATGCCTGACGATAGATCGACGCCCGTATGCCGCTCTTCGCGCGGCTCCAGACCTGCTCGTCGGTGAGCGCGGTCTCGATCAGTTCGACGGGCACCTCGCCGTCCCGAATGACCGCGACGCGAAAGCCGTCGATCGGTTCGTACGGGCCGAGCAGCACCGCCTGGCCTTCCAGCGCCTTCGCCAGATCGCTCACTTTGAACGCTGCATGCGGCACGGTGCGCATCAATTCGGGCAGCGTGCTGCCTGCTTCGAAGCGGTGATACTGCACGCGCACGAGCTCGCAATCGGCATCGCTCGTGTACATGCGAAATTGCGCGCTGTAGCGTTCGCCTGCGCGTGGTTCCTCCGTCGGGATACCCATGTGATGGAACTCGTAGGTGACGCCTGCTCGCTTGAACATCGGGTGCTCCGGAGGTTTGATTCATTACGCGCCGGCCATCGGCAGAAGCAGATAGGGCAGAAGGTCTTCATAACGCATCGGCTCGGATAGTGCTGTGGTGTCGTCGTGCGGAGCCTCGCGCTCCCCGTCTTCGGGAATCAGCGCAGCGGCGGCGATGGGCGTCGGTTCGATCTTCATCTCTCCCTCCTCTCCTGCAGCGTGTGAGGGAAGTGTGATCGGGAAGAGTTAGGCGATCGTGAGGGCGGCCGCGTCGCGCTAGCTGTGGCTATCACTTTCGTAATGGTCATGACTTCGCAGGCCAAAGCGATTCAGCTTCCCGATGCGACCGTTCGTGCCTGGCCTCGCACGCGCGAATGGCGCCGCTCTTCTATCGGGTCTTTACACGGTGATCGTCGACAATGGCAGCGGCTCGACGCTCAATTGGATGACGGGCGACGATCCTTCCACGGATCCCTCGGGATCAGAAGCGCCCGCCGCGTGCCGCAAGTTACTTTTGATAGCCGACGTAGTAGATGCCGATGACAGCCCCTTTGGCGTCGTGTATCGGCTCATAGCCTGTTATATAGGGTTTCCCCAATATGTTGGCATCGCCAAAGTAGGCGCCGCCGCCGCGAATGGCCGCGATGGCCTTTCCGCTCGGATCGAGGACAGTGCCGATTGCCCGCGACCCATCGTCTTTCTGCACGTTCGTCGCCACACGAACGTAGTCTTCGCCGCTCTTCACGAACAACGTGGCAGTTCCGCCCATCTCCTTCTTGACTTCGTCGACCACCGTGAAGTTGTTGTTGATTTTCGTGGTCCCGAAGTACAAAGCCGGGACCGGCTTACCTGCGACAGCATCCTCTCCCTTGATTGCCGGTGCTCCTAACCTGGCCGTCTTATTCTTCAGCAAGGCCATTGCTTGCTTTACGTTCTCCGGTGACTGAGCATGACTCATGGTCGGGAGAACGATAGACATTGAGAATGCATACACCGCCAGCGTTAGAAAGCGTCCGATGAAGCCCGCTCTTACATTGCCTGGCATCATGTCGGCCTCCGATTTCCGTTGCCGATGAGTTTGGCGGCAACATGCCAAGGACGACGGACTGACTGCACCGATCCGTAGTCCGATTTGAGTATAGTGACAGCTTGCAATTCGCCGAGGTATTAATTTCACGACCATCGCCGCGATGGCAATTGGCATGGAGTGCACCGCAGACATCCCCAACTTGCTGGAGGAATTCTCGCTTCCGCGTTCAACGGGCGAGGCGAAGCTAGTTCGGATCGCTAATAAAGATGTTTTGTATTACGAGTTGTGTGTGTCTCTGTGATACTCCACGCATCGAAATATCAGTCATTCTCTTTTCTTTATGCGGCCGCGCAGCCGGGAGGAACGCTCCACGGATTGAACAGAGGCAGCGCAAACAGCTTTCGTTCAGCGACGGCGTGAATACAATCCGATCCCTTGCCGATAGCCTTTTTCGGCCTATGGTCGGCCAGTCACGCGCTGCACCATCGCGTAAACACCGACATCTGCAAGCCGCTCTTCAGTGCATAGTTAGGATCGTATTGATTAGAGTAGCCCCACCAGTCGAAGCATGCGTTCGGGTTGATCGGGCCCGGCGCGAACGACGCGATCGTGTCGGGATACACGACCACCAGCTTGTTCGTGTCGGCCCACTCGTTGATGCCGGCCTCGGTCACCCAACGATCTCCAATAAGCGACGCCTGCTGCAGACAGCCGTGGAGAGCGAGCACGAGTCCGCACTTGCTTCCTTGCGCGCACGCTTTGGGAACAAAGACGCTGCCTGTCGGGCTCATGGAAAGGTTTGGAGACGCGCCGAATTCCGTTTGATCGAATGAAGACAGCGTACCGGACAGCTTTCCGTCGTTGCGCGGTTTCAATGGGCCGAGAAATAGCGTCAGCCACGTTTGCACGGAATCGTAGACCGCGCCATTGGCCGAGCAGCGCACCATGTAGGGACTGCCGAGCGTGCCGCATGGAAGTTCGCCATTGGGCGATTCCCAGCCGTGCGCAGCGGGATATGTGTTGTCGAAATGAACATTGGCCCCGTAACGCCGGTATTCCGAGTCGAGGTCGGCCATCTCCCGGGGATTGACGACCTGGTCTTGCGTGCCGGACCAGAGGTAGACCGGCTGTCCACGCAGATTCGCCGCCGGGTCGATGGTCCCCAGGAACGATTGCGCGTGCAGATACGCTTCGGATGTCGTCAGCGTGCTGTTGTACGACGCCTGGTTCGACGGGAGCGTCAAGCCGCCACAATTTGCCAAAGCTGCCGCGGCCCCTCCGGCGGCGGCACACCAGTACACGCCGCCAGCGTAGACAGCGGCTCCTTTGAAAGTCGACGAGTGGGCAACGTGCATCTGCACTGCCGCGAAGCCGCCCGACGAGATCCCTGCGACGAAGACCTTCGCCGGGTCGATTTGATAGCGCTGAAGCTTTACGGAATGACTCCGCGCCTTCGCGGTGGGGCTCGCGAGGGCGGCCGATGCTTTCGCCGATGTGCCCAAACCGCCATCCGAACCGGCCGAATTGCCACTCCCTCCGCACGCAGCAAGGCCGATCGCCGCTGCAACTGCCGACGCTAACCGCAAGACCAAAGCCTTCGTCATCATTCTCGTCTCCTTGTCGGAGCCAAATAGTTGGCAAAGCGATGCACCGGACGATGCCCGGGCATCGCAACAATCGCTCCCGTAGCACGAGCGATCCCAAGTCTTACGCCACGCCACGAAGCGCCGCCATCGATGGCATCCCCGTGTGCCTCGATCATCCGGGTTTGCACTTAGCCAGCAATAAACAAATGGAATTGCTTTGCCGGGAAATTTGATTGGATTTCTACACGATGCAGTCATATCGTGCCTCAGTCCAATGCTGCAATTACGCATCGTCGGGCGTGAAAAATAGAGTCGCCAAGCGAACAGACCTTGTCAGGAGACTGAATATGGAGCAATCCTCCCCCGTTCCAACCGCGCCTCAGTCGGATGCCACCGGCGCTCACGACATCGGCACCAGCGACAAGGCCTCGGCAAGAGTGCGGAGAATTCAACGTTCCGCGCTCGCTTTGCTCCTGCTAAGTGGGATCATCAACTACATCGATCGCGCGACGCTGTCGATCGCCAATCCGCTCATCCGGCAGGACCTCGGACTTTCGATTGGGGAGATGGGCCTGCTGCTTTCCGCTTTTCTGTGGGCCTATGCGTTCGCGCAGTTGCCAGCGGGCGCGTTCGTGGATCGCTTCGGCGCGCGCGTCATGTTGTCCGTCAGTCTCGCCACGTGGTCCGTCGCGCAGGCGTTCGGCGGAGTCGTGAACAGTTTCGGCCAGTTCTTCGCTGCTCGCATGGTGCTGGGCATCGGAGAAGCGCCGCAGTTTCCGACGAGCGCCAAGGTCGTCCGCGACTGGTTCGGTCAGAAAGAGCGAGGGACCGCGACCGGCATCTGGAACAGCTCGTCGACGCTCGGAACGGCCATATCGGCGCCGTTGCTCACGGTCGTCATGTTGACGGTCGGATGGCGCTGGATGTTCGGCATCATGGGGATCGCGGGGCTCGTGGTGGCGCTGTGCTTCTACCTCGTGCATCGCGACCCGAATCAGGTCGATCTGACCAAACGCGAGCGAGCGTATCTGTCCGACGTGGACGGGGAAGTTTCAACGCGGCCGACCTGGCGCGAGTGGCGCCGCCTGTTCGAATTCGGGACCACCTGGGGCATGCTCCTGGGGTTCTTCGGCACGATCTACGTACTCTGGCTCTATAACGCGTGGCTGCCGACGTACCTCCAGATGGAGCTGCATCTGACCATCGCGAAGTCGGGATGGGTCGCCGCGGTTCCCTATCTCTTCGGCGTAGTGGGCAGTCTTTCCGGCGGCAGGATTTGCGATGTGCTCGCGAGACGAGGAGTCTCCGCGATCAACAGCCGGAAGTACCCGATGGCCGCCTCGTTGCTGGGCGTCGCTGTGTTCACGATACTGACCGGTCTGACGCACAACGCAACGCTGGCCGTCGTCTTCATCTCGATCTCGATGTTGCTTCTCTATATTTCGAGCAGCGCGGCGTGGGCGATGGCTTCCGTTGCGGCGCCGGCCAACTGCACTGCATCGATCGGCGCCATGCAGAATTTCGGAGGCTATTTCGGCGGCGCATTGGCACCGGTGATCACAGGCTTCATCGTGCAGCAGACACACTCGTTCCAGCCTGCGCTCTTCGTAGGAGCCGGCGTTGCCTGCGTTGCGGTGATCGGCTATTGGCTGCTCGTGCGCGCGCCGATACCGGCGGCTGCGTTGAGCCGTAGCAACTGAAGCGAGAGCAGGTCTCGCGTGGGCGTTCGATTGCATCTGCGATTCTCTTCGCGTTCGCATCGCGCCCGATTCGCCCGTCAGTTCGGTGACACGCGCCGCTGACGGGCTTCGTTCTTATTCAAAGATCGCGGCACGCCTGATCGACGCAACCGCGAGCCACGTTCAAACGAATCATTCAGTCAGCGCAGCAGGGAACGGAACGCCATAGCGCTGTGCGCAGGCTTCGAGGCCCGGCGCGATCGTCGGATGAAGGGCAACGCCGTGCTGCAATTGTTCGCGCTTGCGACTCAATCCTCGATCGCCCGGCATGCGCACGGCGGCGAAGCCGGCGCGCGGTGGGTTATCTCTGCAAGCGTCGCCAAGCCAGTCCATCTGCCTGTCGAACGCGGCGTGGCCTCCGAAAGCGGCCGGATCGTATAGGGACAAGAACACGGTGGCGCCCCATCCATCGGCAGGGTCGGCTCGACCGTGGCCTGCCAGACCGCCCGTCAGCGCCTCGATCAGCAGCGCCATGCCGAACCCCTTATGTCCCCACGTCATGCCCCCGACCGGCAGGATGGTCCCCGGCGGATCAGCCGAGAGCACGCCGGGATCGCGGCTGGGTTCTCCTTGCGCATCGAGAAAGCATGCTTCGTCGAACAGTTGCCCTGCTTTGTGCAAGCGCGCGGTCATGCCGTTCGTCACCGTCGACGACGATATGTCGATCAAGAAGGGCGTATCGGAGGTCGGAATGCCGGCTGCGATGGGATTCGGCGTAAAGACCGCGCGCGTGCCGCCGTGAGGGGCCACGCTCTGGACAGCCGGGTCGGAACTGCTGAGCACGATCATGAACCCATCGGCGGTGGCCTTTTCGAGGTAGCTCGCAAGGCACGCGATATGGTGACTGCGACGAATGACCAACGTCGCGCTGCCATACTCTCTCGCTCTAGGAGCCAGCGTCTCGATGCCCGAGAGAACGAGCCACGGCCCGGGAAGACGCCGGCCATCCCACAGCAGGCTCGGGCCTCGGTCCGAGATGACGTCCGGCTCACCGGAGCAGGCCATCGAACCGCGTTCGATCTCGCCGACATACGCGGCAAGCAATGCCAGACCATGCGTGTCATGCCCCATCAGATCGCCGTCGACGAGCGTGCTCGCAACGGCGCTTGCCTTGGGATCTTCCATCCCCGCTCTGCTCAACAGATCCTGCGCGAAGCGTTGGAGTTCATCGGCGGGATATCGGACTGTTTCGTTCATCGTTTTCGCATCGGTTAAAGGTTATCGAGCGGACCGCGCATCGCTTTCTCCGACGATTGTCCATTGGGCATTCGTCGAGCGTCCAATCGCTAATTGAGTAGAATCGATTCCGTCTGGTTATGAGGTCACGTGCGTATACCCCTATGGCGCAAGATCCCGCTATCTCGGCTTCCCAGGTATTGACGAAGTTAAGGTTCAGGCACCTTCAGTTGCTGGATCTGCTCGGCCGTACCCGCAACCTGCGCATTGCGGCTGAACAGATGCACATCACACAGCCGGCAGCCACCAAGATCCTGAGCGATGTCGAGGCGATGTTCGGCGCGCAGCTCTTCGAACGTCTGCCGCGCGAGATGCGCCCCACCGATCTCGGCGATCTGGCAGTGCGTTACGCCAGCACTGCGCTGGCCAATCTGGGGAAGTTTTCGAGCGAGTTCGCGACGCTCAAGGACGGCGGCTACGGTCATCTCACCGTGGGTTTCATTCCGGCTTCCGCCGCTCAACTGGTCGTCGCCGCGATCAAGGAGATTCAGCGCCGTCGGCCACGACTCATCATCAAGCTGGTCGAACAGAGCAGCGATCAGCTCGCGATGTGGCTCGAAGAAAAGCGGCTCGATGTCATGGTCGGCCGCCCGACCGCGCCGCGCCACGAAGCGCTCTTCGATGTAGTCGATCTTCTGGCGGAACCGGTGCGGGCGGTCGTCGGGCAGCATCATCCGTTGTTGCAGCAACGCCACCTCGAGATTGCCGATCTGGGCGACTGGCCATGGATCTTGTATCCGCGAGGCACGTCGATGCGGCAATTGTTCGACGAGACATTCGCGGCTGCCGGGATCGTCGCACCGGTAGGCATCGTGGAGACGCCTTCGATGTTTTCCACGCTGGAGCTATTGCAAGCCACCGACATGATTTCCCTGCAGCCGGAGGTCGTGATGGACAGGTACGTCCAGAGTGGACTTCTCGGATATCTGCGTGTGCCCATCCGGCGGACAATGTCGAACTACAGTGTCATCACCCGGAAGAACGAAGTGGCTCCACAGGCGATGAACGAATTCATTGCCATTCTCACCGACATCGCCGGGCAGATTAATCTCCGCCGAGACGCCGGAGACCAGATCAGCGATGCCACGGAGATGGCCCGTGCGGATATGAGGATTAGCGGCTCGTCTCACCGGTGACGTCCACGTGTCGATCCGGTGCGGCGGCCGCGACGAGGAGGATGATTCCATGAAGGCGAAACTCGAGCGCCTCGGTCTGCGTGCTCTGCTGGCAGGGTCGATCGTCATGTTTGCATCGACAGTTCAGGCGGCGGATATCACAGTCATGAGCGATGTTCCTCTCCAGCCCGCGTTGACCAAGGTAGTGGAGCGCTATCGCCAGCAGACACACAACCAGGTCAGCATGGTTTTCGACCCGTCGCCCGCGGTGAAGAAGCGCATCGAGGCTGGCGAAGCGGCCGATGTTGTCATCGTTCAGCCGGACTTTGCCGAAGACCTTACGAAATCGGGGAAGGCGATTCCCGGCGACAGGGCGATATTCGCTCATGTTGGTGTCGGCCTGGGAAATCGCGAGGATAGTCCGGCGCACGACATATCGACCGTCGAGAAACTCAGGAATACCTTGCTCGGTGCGGACCTCGTTGCCTTCAACAATGTCAAATCGGGGCAGGCGTTTGCAAGCGCGCTCGATCGCATGGGGATTGCCGACGCGCTCAAGCCCAGGATCGTGCGTACGTCGCCCACGGGGATTTTCGAACCCGTGTTGAAGGGAAAGGGCAACGATTTCGTGGCGGGCACCATACCGCTCATCGCCACGACACGCGGCATAAAACTCCTCGGCCCGCTGCCGGGAGACCTCCAGAGCACGCTGTCGTATACCGCCGTGCTCATGGCGCAGACCAGGGAGCGCGACGCAGCCGAAGGGTTCATCGAGTTCCTCTCCTCGCCGGAGGCGCAGAAGACTTTCGCCGCAAACGGCGCCAAGTGAGCTGCCAGCGGGACGAACAGCCTGAGGACTCTTCCCATGATCATTCGCCCAACCCGGAGGCGCCGGATCATCATCTTCGGTGCGTTCGATCGTCACAACTTCGGCGATCTGCTGTTCGCGCATATCGTCGCGCGCTTGCTCGCCGAGCGCGATCCGGACATCGAACCCGTATTTGCCGGCTGCGGGCAGCGAGACTTGCGCGCCTACGGCGGCCACGACGTCGCTTCGATATCGCAACTGGCGGCGCGTTGGCGCGATGAACCTGTCGCGCTGATTCACGCGGGCGGCGAACTGATGCCCTGCGATGCATGGGAGGCCGCCGTGATGCTGCAGCAGCCCGAAGAAGCGCAGGTGTGCATCGCCCGATACGGCTCGTGCGCCGAGGACCGCCGCGCATGGGCGCGCGCGGAGCTCGGAACGGATGCGCTCGCGCCTTACGTGATCGGCGGCGAAACGTTTCCGCAAGCCGCGTCGATCTGCTTCGACGCGATCGGCGGCGTGACGCTCGACGCCCGCGACGCCGCCCTGCGCGCGGAAGTGCTGTCCAAACTGCGAACCGGCGATGACGTCAGCGTCCGCGACGCGCGAACGCAAGCCACGTTGCGAAACGCGGGCATCGACGCGAACCTCGTCCCCGACCCTGCGACGCTCGTCGCGGAGCTGTTCGACGAGCGCATCCGCACGCATTCCGATGCACGCGGCGGCTATCTGGCGGTTCAGTTCAGCGCGGACTTCGGCGATGACACCACGCTCGCGAACATCGCGCATCAACTGGACCGGATCGCGGAATCGACCGGCCTCGGCATCGTCCTCTTCCGCGCGGGCGCGGCGCCGTGGCACGATGACATCGCGGTCTACGAGCGCATGGTGCAACGCATGCGTCATCCGGCGGTCAGGATCTTCGAATCACTGAACGTCTGGGACATTTGCGCGCTGATCGCCGGGAGCGAGGGTTTCGCGGGCAGCAGCCTGCACGGCCGGATCGTCGCGATGGCGTACGGTTTGCCGCGCGTCAATATTCAGCACGGCGAGCCGGGCAAGCATCACGCGTATGCGTCGACATGGGAGATCGCGAACGCGCCGGGCGTCGTGCCTGTCGACGAATTGCACGCGGCGATGCTCGATGCACTGGCGATGGATCGCGAAGCGCTGCGTCATCAGGCGTCGGTGCTGGCGCAGGCGCACCGCGCCGGTTTCGCACCGATCGCGCAATCCGCGCTTGGCTCATGAAGCCGCGAGCCCCAGATAAGCCCGCACCGCCGGCGCGCGCTCGAAGCGCCGATACACCATCGCCACTTCCGAAGTCACGGCTTTCCCCGCGATTTCCCGATACTCCACATCCGGCACCGTCACGCATTGCGCGAGCGAGCGCGGCACGACCGCGACATCGCCGCCCAGCGACACATGCGCGAGCACGGCCGCGAGCGTGCCCGGCCGCGCGACGATGCGCGCCGTGAAGCGTCCGCGCCGCGCCACGTCGAGCGTGCCGGATTCCTGCTCGGGCACGACGAACGACTGATCGCGCAACTGCGACGGCGTGATGACCTTCGACGCCGCCAGCGGCGAAGAAGCAGGCAGCGCGACGATGAACGCATCGCGATGCACGGTGCGCGCCTCGACGCCCTCCGGATACGGCACCGGCGGCCGCACGTAAGCGATATCGATGCGCCCTTCCATCAACAGCGCGCCGGCGTCGCGCATCACGATTTCCTCGATACCGATCTCGACGAGCGGATAACGCTCCCGAAATCCGCGCACGGCCGCCTGCAGCACGCCCGAATACACCGCCGAACCCACATAGCCGATGACGATCTTGCCCAGCTCGCCGCGCTCCGCGAGTGCCGCGCGTTCGGCCCCGCGCGCGAGATGATCGAGCGCGCTGACCGCCTCGCTCAAATAGGCCTCACCGGCGGCCGTCAGCGCGACCGAACGCTTCGTCCGATGAAACAGCCGCGCGCCCAGCAGCCGCTCGGCTTCCTGAATCTGCCGGGTGAGCGCGGGCGGCGCGATGCCGAGCTCTTCGGCCGCGCGCGCGAAATGCAGGTGCCGCGCGACGCTCAGGAAACAGCGCACATGACGCAATTCGACGGACATTTTCGTATTCACGAATTCGATAATTATCGAGCGATTCTATGCCAATGACAGGAAAGACAGGCGCCACTAGCATCGACGGACCGTTTCGCTTTTCTCAGCATTGCCATGCCGAACACGTCCGAAAACCGCTTCATTCTGCTCACCGCGTCCGCGACCTGCGCGCTGATCACGCTCGACACCAACGTCGTCGCGGTGGCGTTGCCTTCCATCGCGCGCGATTTCCACGCCGGTTTCGCCGATGTCGAATGGGTCGTGAGCGCCTACATGGTCGCGTTCGCCGCGTGTCTGCTGCCCGCGGGCGCGCTCGCCGACCGCATCGGCCGCAAGAAGATGCTGATCGCCGGGCTCGCCGTGTTCTCGCTCGCGTCGCTCGGCTGCGGGCTGGCGCCGTCGGCGCTGGCGCTCAACGTCGCGCGCGCGGCGAAGGGCGTCGGCGCGGCGATGCTGCTGACATCGGCGCTCGCGATCATCGCGAACACGTTCCACGAAGGCGCGGCGCGCGCCCGCGCGTGGGCCGTGTGGGGCACCTGCATGGGCGTGTCGACGACCATCGCGCCGCTCGTCGGCGGGGTCATCACGCAGTGGGCCGGCTGGCGCTGGATCTTCCTGATGAACCTGCCGATCTGCGCGCTGCTCGCCGCGTGCGCGTGGCGCGGCATGCGCGAGTCGCGCAACCCGCACGCGGGCGCGCTCGATCTCGCCGGCAGCGCGCTCTTCGCCGCGGCGCTCTCGCTCGGCATCTGGGCGCTGATCGACGCGCAAGCCGACGGCTGGACGAACTGGCGCACCGAGGCGCGGCTCGCGGCCTGCGCGGCTCTCTTCGCCGTGTTCGTGCGCGTGCAGCGTTCGCGCGCGCACGCGATGATCGACCTCGCGCTCTTCCGTCAACCGCGCTTCGTCGCCGCCGTGCTCGCGATGTTCGGCTACGCCGCCTGCGCGCAAGTGATGATGACGTTCCTGCCGCTCTACCTGCAAAACGCGTTCGGCCTGCCGGCGGTGCGCGCGGGCATCGGGATGCTGCCGTTCGCGATCGCGATGGTGGTCGGGCCGCACATCGGCGCATCGCTCGGCAGGCGCGTGCCGGGCATGGCGCTGCTGGCGCTCGGGCTCGCGACCATCGGCGCGGGCAATCTGCTGACGGCGCTTTTCGCGGGGATGTCGAGTTACGGGCTGATCGCGGCCGGCATGATCGTCACGGGCCTCGGCGCGGGCGTGCTCAACGGCGACACCCAAAAGGCGATCATGGCGTGCGTGCCGACGAACCGCACCGGCATGGCGTCGGGCATCAGCACGACGACGCGCTTCACGGCGATCGTCACGTCGGTGGGCGTGCTCGGCGCCGTGCTCGCGACGCGCACGCACGCCGCGCTCGATGCGCACGCGTCGCGCCTCGCCGATCCGCAGCGCGTGCTCGATCCGGCGTTCCTTTCGCGCCTGCTTTCGGGCGATCTCGCGCATGCGGGCGACGGCCTCGCCGGTCCGGAAGGCGCGGCGATCGCGCGGATCGCGCGGGAAAGTTTCGCGAGTGGCTTTGCCGCCTCGCTCGGCGTGGCGGGCGTGTGCGCGCTGACGATTGCGGCGGCGGTCTGGCTGCTCGCGGGCCGCGCGCGCGTCGAAAGCGGCGCGCGGGCATCGGGAAAGACGGGATCGGCATTGGCCGACTAGCGCGCCGGGAGACTTCCCGCGGGACGCCGGCGAACGGTACGATGGCGGCTTTCGTCCGACGCCGTCGAGCGCACCCGAATGAATAGCATCCCGAAGGTTTTCAAGATACAAACGATCGACGCGCGCCGCGCGGTGTTCGAGTTCGCGCGGGCGCTGTGGCATCTGCGCTCGCTGCTCGTCATGCTGCTGATCGTGTTCTCCGGACTGTGCGTGGCGATGTTCTGCTTCGGCGCGCCCGTCGACAGCGCCACGCGCGCCCGCGCCTCGTTCGGCGAGACGCTCTATTTCTGCAGCGTGACGGCGCTCACCATCGGCTACGGCGACGTGGTCGCGACGACCGCCATCGGGCGCGCGTTGTCGGTGTTGCTGGGTTTGTACGGCGTGCTCGTCACCGGCGTGACGACGGCGGTCGCCGTTTTCGCCGTGCAGCGGGCGGCGCGCCGCTCCGCGTAGCACCGCCGCGCCGAAACGCAGACCACGCGCCGCGTTTCCGTCCTATGCTTCTTCAGGCAGCATCCAAACGGAGTGAACGCGATGAACAATCTGGAAGGAAAGATCGTCGCCGTCACGGGCGGCTTCGGCAGCCTGGGACTCGCGACCGCGGGCGTGCTCGCCGGGCGCGGCGCGCGCGTCGCGTTGATCGGACACGGCCGCCAGTCCGATGCGTTGCCCGCGCCGCTCGACAACGCGTGCGTCGTGACCGGCATCGATCTGACGGATGCGAAGTCGGCGCAAAAGGGCATCGACACCATCGTCCAGCAGATGGGCGGACTGCATGCGCTCGTGAACGTGGCGGGCGCGTTCAGCTGGGAAACGATCGCGGACGGCAGCGTCGACACCTGGCAATCGATGTTCGACGTGAACGTGAAGACCGCGCTCAATGCATCGAAGGCCGCGCTCGCGCCGCTGAGCGCGGGCGAAGGCGGGCGCATCGTCAACGTCGGCGCGTTGGCCGCGCTGAAAGCGGGAATGGGCATGGGTGCCTACGCGGCGTCGAAGTCCGCGCTGATACGCCTCACCGAAGCGCTCGCCGAAGAGCTGAAGGACAAGGGCGTGACGGTGAACGCGGTGCTGCCGTCGATCATCGATACAGCGCCGAATCGCCGCGACATGCCCGATGCCGATTTTGCCCGCTGGGTGAAGCCGGAAGCGCTCGGCGCGGTGATCGCGTTTCTGCTTTCGCCCGACGCGCAATGCATCACGGGCGCGGCGATTCCGGTGACGGGGCGCGTCTGAACCGATGCGCGATCAGCGCGTCAGCATCCTGAACGCTTCGCCCTGCATGCCGGCGCGATCCACGGCCGCGATGCGGTTGCGGCCGTTGTCCTTCGCCTGATAGAGCTGCGCGTCCGTCAGATTGATGAAAGCCGTCACGTCCATGCGCTCGCCCGGCACGACGGTGCCCACGCCGAAGCTCGCGGTCACCTGCTGATTGTGCGGCGAACGCACGTGCGCGATGGCTTCCTCGGCGATCAGCGCGCGGCAACGCTCCGCGATGCGCATCGCGGCTTCGGCGTCCGTCCCGGCGAGAATCAGCGCGAATTCCTCGCCGCCGAAGCGGCCGAGAAAATGCTGCTCGCCGGCCGCGACGCCCAGCACGCGCGCGATGCGCTTCAGGCATTCGTCGCCTTGCAGGTGGCCGTAATAATCGTTGTAGGACTTGAAGAAATCGATATCGATCATGACGAGCGACAGCGGCTTGCCCGATGCTTTCGCGGCCTGCCACTCGCGCGCCATCACGTCGTCGAAGCGGCGGCGGTTGCCGACGCCCGTCAGGCTGTCGCTGAACGACAGGCGCTCCAGCTCCTTTTGCATCTGCGCGAGCTTTTCCTCGCTGCGCTTGCGTTCGCTGATGTCGAACATGAAGCCGATCAGCGCCTGCACCTCGCCCTTCTCGTTGCGCTCGACATGCACGACATCGCGCAGCCACACATAGCCGCCGTCGCGCGTGAGGGCGCGGTAATCGGCTTCGTGATCGGTGCCCGCCTTCGACTGCGACACGCAGAAGCTGACCACCGCCTCGCGATCGTCGGGATGCATGCGCTCGGCCCAGTCGTGGACAGTCTTCCACGACGACGGCGCAAAGCCGAGCAGCGTCTCGATCTGCGGTCCGATGTAGACGAATTCCATCGTCGCCCAGTCGATTTTCCAGGGAATCGCCTTGGTCGATTCGAGCAGCGTGCGGTAGACGGCGTGATCGTCCTCGCCGAGCGCGCGCTCTGGCGGCGCGAGGGTGTCTTCGTGCCGCAGGAAAGCGGCCTTGAGCGGGCTCTCGGTTGATTCGCGATTCATGATGTCCAGTGGCTGCGATGCCTGATTGACGTTTGCGCGTGTTATCGGCAACGTGTGGCGCGTTCTGAAGGACATCCGTCAATGACGCGTCGATGCGCGCGCAGCGTTTCGGACTTTACTGGTGGGAAGCGCGCTTGTTCGTCCCTATGCTACGTCGCGTAGCTTAATTGCTACGCAAGGTGGTCTCGTACCTTCGCCCCGACTCGCTCGGGGCATTTTTTTTGGTTCTTCGCGGCTTTTTGTGAAGCCAGGCGCTCGCCGAGCCACTCGGGACAAAACGCGGGTTCAGGGAACGGCGGACACCCCTCCCGCGAAGAGTGGGGCGCTCCTCACGGCTTCATCTCAGAATAGGCGCTTTCTATTCTCCGCGTTGCAGGATGACGTCTGCGTCGTCGGTGGCAGACGAATCCGGTTGAAGATATGTCCAACAAGATTTCATCATTCCTGTCCGGGATCACTTCCGAAGCGGTTATCGCGCCAAGCCAGTCTTTCGATGCGGTGCATGCAACGTTCGATAACGTGCACAATCTGCGCGACCTGGGTGGCCTGCGTAGCCGCGATGGCAGAAGCGTGCGCGCGGGCCGGCTCTTCCGCAGCGGCAACCCGGGCCTGGCCAGCACGGCCGACATCGCGCGGCTTCGATCTCTCGCCATCGATGTAGTGATCGACTTTCGGTCCGGCGAAGAGAAGTCGCCCGAAGAAAGCGCATTTACCGACGCGTTCGACCGCGTCGCGTTACCCGTGCTGGAAGGCAGCATGAGCATGAACGAACTCGTGCCACGCCTGCGAACCGCGACACGGCAGCGCATGGATGATTTCATGCTGCAGGTGTATCGCGACTTCCCAATCAAGCACCGGCTGGCCTTTGCCTACTTCATGAAAGAGGCTGAAAGCGGTCGCACATTGCTGTTCCACTGCAGCACGGGCAAGGATCGGGCTGGCTTTGCCACCTTCCTGTTGCTGTCCGGGCTCGATGTGGCGCCCGAAACGATCCTGGCCAACTACCTCGAATCGAATAACTGCAACAGGCGACTCGTCCAAGGTCTGTGCGCCCGGCTGGAATCGCTGGGTATCTCACCCGAGGTCGCAATGCCATTGTTGGAGGTCCGGTCAGGCTATCTGGAAGCGTCAATCGAGACCATCGAGCAGGAATGGGGCAGTACCGCGCGATTCCTGAGCGACGCGCTGGGCGTGGATACGCAGCGCCTGCGCGAGCAATATCTGGAGGAGGCAGGCTGAACTGCATCGATGAAGCATTCGCCGCGCTCGGTAGACAGGCGGAAATCCGTGAGACCTACCGCGAACGCGAGAGCATCGTTCCGCGGCAGCCCGTCGCGAGACAGCGGCACGCGTAGAGCCGCTTGAGCGCCGCGGTGCGCCGGCCATCGACGGTCAAACAATAGTCGATGAACAGCTCCTGCCCCTTCTCGATCGGCCGTATCGCGCGGATGAACACGCGCTCGCCGTCCTGCTCCGCTTCGCAATTCGGCGCGCAACTGTGATTGAGCCAGCGCGCGGAATTGCCGCCGCGCGCGCCGTCGATGACGCTGCCGTCGTCGAGGCCGAACAGAAACGTATGCCCGTCTTCCGCGCCCGATTTTTCGTGGATGCGCTGCGCTTCTTTCCATGACAGACGCAGGCCTTTGTATTCGAGCAGCAGCGTGCCCGTGGGCAGATCGGCGAGAGCGAAGACGCCCCGGCCATGAACGGGCGAAGTCCGAACAGTGATTCGACGCATGGTGTGGCGGTTCGCAGTAAGGAGGTTGAATATTTGAGAGAACGCGTGAGCATCGTTATGATGTGGCCGTCATAAATCGTTGTCACGTCCATGCCCGCAGTTTCTCCCCGCAAGAGCAGAAAGCGCAAGCCGTTACGCGGCACGCTTGCGCGATATCGCAACCGGATCGTCGAAGTACTCGGGGAGGCGCGCGGCGAGCGCGTCATGATACGGTCGATCCATGACGATGGCGTCGAGCGGCGCACCGCCGTGAAGTGGATCAACCTCGTGCCGCTGGATACCGAACTGTTCTGACTTGCAGGCGTGCTGGCGCTCAGCCGCGCAACAAGCCGCGCGCCTGCTCGAGCAGCGCCGCCGCGGCGAGATACTCCTTCAGGCCCGCCATCGTGAGCGCGGCCATCGCGGTGTCCTTGAAAAGCTCTTCATCGGAAATGACCGGCACGCCTGTTTCACCAATGCCTCCCCGCCGCAGCCGCATGAACGCCAGCATCTCGAACGCCTGCGCGCGTTGTTCGTCGCTCACGCCGGCGGCGACGAGTTCCGCCGCACCGGTCAGCTGATCCATCGCGCTTTCGTAGTCTGCCCGTTCCATCGTCACGATCCTCGAAGAAGCCCGCCGATAATTTTCGCGCGTTTTGGTTCAAACTATCGCATCTCACCTGAATTCAACCCGAAAGAACGAACGGAGACGACGCATGGCGGTAAGCGAAGCGGTAATGGCATTGCGTGAAGCGCTCGGCGCACAGGTCGTGGCGCTGCCCGACGAATTCGGCGACCGGCGCGTCGCGGACTGGAGCGGGTTGCCCGGCGCGACGCCGCTCGCGATCATCCGTCCGCGCACCACCGGCGAAGTCGCACAGGCGCTCGCCATCTGCTCGCAGCACAAGCAGCCCGTCGTCACGCAAGGCGGCCTGACGGGGCTCGTCGGCGGCGCGAATCTGCTCGGCGGCGAAGTGGCGCTGAGTCTCGAACGCATGAACCGCATCGTCGAGATCGATGACATCTCCGCGACCATGACCGTCGAAGCCGGCACGCCGCTGCAAGTGGTGCAGGAAGCGGCGAGCGCGGCGGGCTTCTACTTCCCGCTCGATCTCGGGGCGCGCGGCAGTTGTTCCATCGGCGGCAATCTCGCCACGAACGCGGGCGGCAATCGCGTCATCAAGTACGGGATGATGCGCGATCAGGTGCTCGGCGTCGAAGCCGTGCTCGCGAGCGGCGCGATCGTCGGCGGCCTGAACAAGATGATCAAGAACAACAGCGGCTACGACCTGCGCCACTTGCTGATCGGCAGCGAAGGCACGCTCGCGGTCATCACGCGCGTCGTGTTGCGGCTGCGGCCGAAGCCCACGGCGACCGCCACCGCATGGTGCGGCCTGCCGGATTTCGCCGCCGTCACCACGCTGCTCACGCGCGCGCAGGCGAGTCTCGCGCCGGGCGTGTCCGCGTTCGAGGTGATGTGGGCGGGCTATCACGATACCGTCATCGCCAACCTGAAGAATCTGCGCGCGCCGCTCGCCGATGCGCATCCGTTCTACGTGCTGCTGGAAAGCGTCGGCACCGATCCGGTGCGGCACGGCGAAGCCTTCGAGGAATTTCTCGGCGGCATGCTCGAGGCGGGCATCGTGACCGACGCGGCGATCGCATCGAACGAAGCGCACGCGCGCGACTTCTGGGCGATCCGCGATGCGCCCGGCGAATACGATCGCTTCATCCCGAACTACGCGGCGTACGACGTGAGCTTCTCCATCGCGCAAGTCGGCGATGCCGCCGCGCAATGCGAGGCGCGTCTGCGCGCGCGCTGGCCCGACGCGATCGTGATGACCTACGGCCATCTCGGCGACGGCAACATCCACATCGTCGTGGACGTGCCCGGCAGAGGGAAGCAGGATCACGACGATCTCGATGCCGTCATCTACGACGTCACGCGCGAGTTCGAAGGCTCGATTTCGGCGGAGCACGGGATCGGCGTGAAGAAGCGCGATTATCTGCATCTCGCGCGCCGCGAAGCCGATATCGCATCGATGCGCGCGATCAAGGCGTCGCTCGATCCGCACGGCCTGCTCAATCCGGGCAAGGTGTTCTAACGGCGCTTGTGCGTATGCCGGTGATGAATGTCGGGAAAGTGCGCGTGCGTGTGCGTGATCGGCAGATGCACGTGCGGATGCGTGTGCGGTTCATCGCCGGCATACGGAAAGTCGTGCTCGTGCCGATGATGCTCGTCGTGCACATGCCGATGCGTATGTTCCAGCCGCTCGTGCGTGTGCTCGTGCTCGTGCCGCTCGCGCACGTGCAGCCACACGCCGAGCGTCATCAGCGCGGCGGCGATCCAGAACGCGATGCCGGGCGCCTGCGGCCACATCGCGAGCGACAGCGCGACGCCGAATACCGGCGCGACCGAGAAGTACGCGCCGGTGCGCGCCGTTCCCAGATGGCGTAGCGCGATCACGAACAGCACGAGACTCACGCCGTAGCCGCCGAAGCCGGTCGTCATCGCGGCGACGGCGATGCGCGGCGCGGGCAGATGCGCGCCCATCGCGAGCGCAATGCCGAGGTTCGTCGCGCCCGCGACAAGTCCTTTTGCGCAGGCGATGACCATCGCGTCGGCGTTCGAGATCTTGCGCGTCAGATTGTTGTCGATGGCCCAGCACAGGCACGCCAGCGCGATCAGGAGCGCGCCTGTCGATGCATCCGCCGCGCCCGGCGACCACGCGAGCGCGACACCGCCCGCGACGATGGCCACCATGCCGAGAAACACCGACAGATCCACATTCTCGCGAAACACGATCCACGCGATGGCCGCCGTCAGCACGCCTTCGAGGTTGAGCATGAGCGCGCTCGTCGCGGCGGGCGTGCTCGTCAGGCCGAGCATCAGCAATGCCGGACCCGCGACGCCGCCGAACGCGATCGCGCCGACGAGCCATGTCAGTTCGTGTGCGCTCACGCCTTTGCTCCGCGCGCGAGAGAACGCGCGGACGAGCAGGATCGCGCCGAGGCCGACGCCGCTGCCGAGATAGAACAGGCCCGCAACCATGAACGGCGGCATCGGTCCGAGCAGCGCCTTGGCGACCGGCGTGGTCGCGCCGAAGAGCGCGGCGGCGATGAGGGCGGTGAGAATGGCGGTGAATCGGCTTTGCACGGTGAGGCTCGTCAGGCTTGCGTCTACGTTTCAAAAGTTTAGTCGACGCGGATTCTCCGGACGATTCGCGCCAGCGCTCTCATTCTTCGCTCATTCTCGCCGCGCAGAATGCGTTCCATCGACAAAACGACTGGGACGCGGGAGACGAGACATGAAAGCGATCAGACATGTGATGGTGGCCGCCACACTGACTTTAGGGCTGGTGACGGTGGCGCAGGCGCATCCGTTCATCGGCGTGGGCATCGTGGGCGGTCCGGTGTTTCCGGTCGCGTCCAGCGCGCAAAGTGCGCCGCCGCTGCCGGTCTATGCGCGCGCGACGGATTCCGGCCCCGCGCCGCTGCCGGCCGACGCGCCGCCCGTACATTACGCGCAACCGGCCATCGGTAATATCGCGGCGATCATGGGGCGGGCCAATGCAGTGAGTCTTTAGAGCGGCGTGTGATGTCGCAATCGCGCTCACATGCATCGCAAAACTGCTCGTTTGTCTCACGACGCGCGCGGCGTTAGGCTGAATGGCTCGAAGTCAACACGGATGCACGAGCACATGACTGAACTCATCGACTACGCCGCCATCGCCGATGCCGCCCGCGACGGCTACATGAACCGCGTCATGTCGAGCGTCAACGATCACGACGTCCATATCAGCGTGATGGACGCGCCTTATCGATGGCACTTTCATCCGAACTCCGACGAAACCTTCATTGCCGTGGAAGGCACGCTCGTCATCGAATTCGAGGAAGGCGCCGTCGCGTTGCGCGCCGGTCAACTGCTGACCGTGCCCGCAGGCAAGCCGCACTGCACGCGGCCGGGCGGCGCGCGATCGGTGAATCTGACCATCGAAAAAAAGGACACGGAAACGGTGTTCTGCGACGCACCCGCCTAGCGCAACGCGCGTGCCTCGAGATGCTCGACGAGACGCTGAGCCGCTGGCTGCAACGCGTCGAAGTCCCGGAAGCACACGACGAAGCGCCGTTTCGCGAACGCATCCGAGAGCGGAATCGCTTCGATGCCGAGCGCCTGCCGATAGGTTCCCGCCACTTCCATCGGCACGACGCTGATGCCAAGCCCCGCCGCGACGACGCGAAACGCCGCGTCGAAGCTCGATACGATCACGCGATACGACATCGACTTGCCCGCCTGCGCGGCGGCGCGTTGCAGCATCGTGTGAACGGCGGTCGCGGGCGGCAGACCGACATGCTCGAACTCGAGCGATTCCTCGAAGCTCACCGAACGCCGCCGCGCGAACGGATGATCGGCGGGCACCGCGAGCGCGAGCCGGTCATGCCGATACGCGCGATGCTGCAATCCACGCAGATCGACGCTGTCCCAGCACACGCCCACCGACGCGACGCCTTCGCGCAACTGCCGCACGAGATCGTGCGACAAGCGCTCTTCCACATCGACCTTGATGTTCTGATTCGCGGGTTCGCGCATGAACGACGCGATATCGTCGAGCAGCGCTTCCGCAATCGCCGATGCCGACGCGCAGATGCTCACGCGCCCTTTCAGGCCGCCGCCGAACGCGGCGACATCGTTCGCGATGCGCTCCATCGTGAAGAGCACGCTGCGCGCGTGCTCCAGCAGCGCGATGCCCGCGGGTGTCGGCTCGACGCCGCGCCGCGAGCGCGACAGCAGCGGCACGCCGAGCGATGTCTCCAGTTGCGCGATGCGCTTGCTGATCGCCGATGGCTCGATGTGCGATTCCTGCGCCGCGCGCGCGATGTTCTGGTGCTCGCAAACCGTCACGAAGAGACGCAGCGTTTTCAGGTCGATATCGCGCATGTGAGTGGGCAGTTCGTCTGACGTTCCGAACGGGAAGCATGAGCCTTCCAAAATACCGCTTTTATGGCATTTGCGGAATCTCTAAAGTCGAGACCATACACAAAGACGATACGGAGACAAAGCCATGCCCGCGTTCCCCTCGAACGCCGTGATCCGCGAAGTCGGCCTGCGCGACGGCCTGCAGAGCATTCGAACGATCGTGCCGACAGAGCGCAAGATCGAATGGATCGGCGATGCCTACGCCGCCGGCCAGCGCGAAATCGAAGTCGGCTCGTTCGTGCCCGCGCGCCTGCTGCCGCAACTCGCCGATACGGCCGAACTCGTCGCCTACGCGAAGACGCTGCCCGGACTTTTCGTGTCCGTGCTGGTGCCGAATCTCAAGGGCGCCGAACGCGCCATCGAAACACAGGCCGACCTGATGCTCGTACCGCTTTCCGCGAGCCGCGCGCACAGCCTCGCGAATCTGCGCAAGACGCCGGAGGAAGTCGTCGACGAAGTGGCGCGCATGCGTGCCGCGCGCGACGCATCCGGCTCGAAGACGATGATCGAAGGCGGCATCGGCACGGCGTTCGGCTGCACGATCCAGGGCCGCGTCGATCATGCCGACGTGCTGCGCTACATGCAGGCGCTGCTCGATGCAGGCGCGGATCGCGTTTCCATCGCCGATACGGTCGGTTATGCCGGTCCCGCCGCCGTGCGCGCGCTCTTCGAGAAGGCGCGCGACATCGCCGGCGAGCGCTTCTGGTGCGGCCACTTCCACGACACGCGCGGCCTCGCGCTCGCCAACGTCTACGCCGCGCTCGACACCGGCGTCGCGCGCTTCGATGCGACGCTCGCGGGCATCGGCGGCTGTCCGCATGCGCCGGGCGCGAGCGGCAATGCGTCGAGCGAGGACCTCGCGTTCATGCTCGCCGATATGGGCATCGATACCGGCATCGACATTCCCGCGCTGTTGAACCTCCGCGCGAAGCTCGCGAGCTGGCTCGACGGCGAAACGCTGCACGGTGCGCTCGCGCTCGCCGGCTTGCCCGTCACGTATGAAATCAACACGGCAATCGAAGCCTGAGGACGATATGAGTCATTCAACCCTGCCGCTCGAAGGCGTTCGCGTGATCGAGTTCACGCATATGGTGATGGGCCCGACCTGCGGCATGATCCTCGCGGATCTCGGCGCGGAAGTCATCAAGATCGAGCCGCCCGGCGGCGACAAGACGCGCAATCTGCCGGGTCTCGGCATCGGCTTCTTTCGCTCGTTCAATCGCAACAAGAAGAGCGTCGTCATCGACATCAACACGGAAGAGGGGCGCGAAGCCGCGATCGAGCTGATCGGTGAATGCGACGTGCTGCTCGAAAATTTCCGTCCCGGTCTGATGGCGAAGCTCGGGCTCGATTATGAAACCTTGTCGAAAGCGCATCCGAAGCTCATCTACGTTTCGCACAAGGGCTTCCTGCCGGGCCCGTATGAAAAGCGTCTCGCGCTCGACGAAGTCGTGCAGATGATGGGCGGCCTCGCCTACATGACCGGCCCGGAGGGCAGGCCGCTGCGCGCGGGGACATCTGTCAACGACATCATGGGCGGCATGTTCGGCGCGATCGGCGTGCTCGCCGCGCTGCGCGAACGCGATCTCACCGGGCGCGGCCAGGAAGTGCAGAGCGCGCTCTTCGAGAACTGCGTGTTTCTCTCCGCGCAGCACATGCAGCAATACGCGATGACCCGCGAAGCGCCGCCGCCGATGCCCTCGCGCGTATCGGCGTGGAGCGTGTACGACGTGTTCACGCTGGCCGAAGGCGAGCAGTTGTTCATCGGCGCGGTGAGCGACAAGCAGTTCGTCACGCTCTGCGATGTCCTCGACCGTCCCGATCTCGCGCAGGAGCCGGAGTTCGCGACCAACGCGATGCGCGTCGCGGTGCGGCCGCATCTGCTGGAACGGCTCGGCGAGATTCTCGCGCATCATCGCGCGGACGAGCTCGCGCCGAAGCTCGAAGCGGCCGGCATTCCGTACGCGCCGATCATGCGCCCCGAGCAATTGCTCGACGATCCGCATCTGAAGGCGAGCGGCGGCCTCGTGCCGATGCAGACCGACGACGGCGGCACCACCGACGTCGTACTGCTGCCGCTCACGATGGGCGGGCGCCGCCCCGGCGTGCGTCAGCCGCTCGCGCGCGTGGGCGAGCATACGAACGAAGTGCTGGGCCGGCTGACGAAACGCGTCACGGCATAAGGCATCGCGAGAGGCGCACAAAAAAACCAGCGCCGTCGCCAACACAGGAGACAAGACAATGCAGCCAACTTTCAGCGCGGTCGCCGAGCCGCTCGCATCGCCGAACATTCATGTCGATACGACGCCCGGCGCGCAAATCTCCGCGCGCATGGATCGCCTGCCGATCACGCGGCATCTGTGGATGCTCGTGTTCCTCATCTCGCTCGGCGGCTTCTTCGAAATCTACGATCTGATCTTCACCGGCTACATTGCGCCGGGCATGGCGAAAAGCGGTCTGCTGCAGACGACCACGCATGCGTTCTTCGGCTTCACGGGCATCGCGGGGTTCATCGCGGCGACGTTCGCGGGGCTTTTCATCGGCACGTTTTTCTTCGGATGGCTGCCGGACCGCTACGGACGGCGCAGCGTGTTCACGTTCTCGCTGCTGTGGTATTCGATCGGCTCCGCGATCATGGCGTTTCAGACGACGCCCGAAGGCGTGATCTTCTGGCGCTTCGTGACGGGCATCGGCGTGGGCGTAGAGATCATCACCATCGACAGCTATGTGACCGAGCTCGTGCCGCAACACATGCGTGGCCGCGCGATGGCGTTCAACCAGATGGTGATGTTCGCCGCCGCGCCCGTCGCCGCGATTCTTTCGTACTGGCTCGTGCCGGAAACCGTGTTCGGCCTCGATGGATGGCGCGTCGTCGTGCTCGCGGGATCGGTGGGCGCGGTGATCGTGTGGTTCATCCGGCGCGCGGTGCCGGAGAGCCCGCGCTGGCTCGCGATGCACGGCAGGATCGAGGAAAGCGAGCGCGTGGTCGGCAATATCGAGCGCGCGGTCGAGCGCGAATCCGGCGCCGCGCTGCCGCCGCCCGCGCCCGTCGTGGAGCAGCCGTCGCATCGGCGGGCATCGCTCGGCGAGTTGTTCAACGCGCCGTATCGCTCGCGTCTCATCATGCTCATCGTCTTCAATTTCTGCCAGGCGATCGGCTATTACGGTTTCGCGAACTGGGTGCCGACGCTGCTGATCGGTCAGGGCATCACCGTGACGAAGAGCTTGTTGTACTCGTTCATCATCGCGTTCGCGCTGCCGACCGGCCCGCTGCTCGCGATGCTCTACGCCGATCGTATCCAGCGCAAGTATCTGATCGTCGGCGGCGCGCTCGTCGTGATCGCGAGCGGCATCGCATTCGGGCAGATGAAGTCGCCCGCCGCGCTCATCGCGCTCGGCGTGCTGATCTCGCTCGCTGGACAAACCATCTCGGTGTGCTATCACGCATATCAGACGGAGCTCTTTCCGACGGCCGTGCGCTGCCGCGCGAGCGGCATCGTGTACTCGGCGAGCCGGGCGGGCGCGATGATGTCGGGCTTCATCATCGCGTTCCTGTTGAAGGACTTCGGCGTGCCCGGCGTGTTCACCGGCATCACGGTGTGCATGTTGATCGTCGCCCTCGCGATCGGCGTGTTCGGACCGAAGACCAACGGGCTGCGTCTCGAAGAGTTGAATCACTGAGACGCGCGTAGAACCCGGCGATGCGTTCGAAACCCTATCCAGGCGGACGGACGCTCGCGCAGCGAACGGCGCCTCACAGGCACGACGCATGCTGATTGCAGCGCAGGACGCCGCGCACGCTTGCGCGGCGTGTCCGTTTGCGTCGTCCGAGAGTGGCGAGGTGCAGTGATGATACGGTCCTACAACCACAAGGGTTTCGTGCTCGAAGTCGCGATCGAAACGAGTTACAGGCTCCTGCCTGCACCCGAGACCGTGCGCTATCTGGCGATCGTGACCATCAGCCGGTCGGGAAGACCGGTCACCGCGTTCTCGCCGCTGTGCATCGACAGCCGGCGCTACGCGAGCTTCGCCTCCGCCGAGGATGCGCTGATGAGCGCCCACACGGCGGCGCGCGCATTCGTCGACGACTGGGTGCGAGCAGCTTCGTGAATTCGTGATGCGGGGCCATGACGAAGCTAGCCGTCTTCGTCATGTGAAGCGGAGTGGAGCTAGGAATCCGCGCGGCAGACAGAATTTGAGCTGCCGGTACTGACGCCACATCGTGCGGGCGTCAACGCCGATTGCGGTTTGGCCCGCCATTGCGCGCAAAAGTGGCTTTCCCGGCGGCGAAATCAGGGCAATGTTGTCCCCTTCGGGACTTACGCAGGCGTCATTTTCGACATTCTGCGTAGGTTCAGCGCCGCGCAGACGAGTTTCCATTCGGCCTGTGCCTTGGCCAGTCCACGCATGCTGAATTGTCGAAATCCGAGAACGCTCTTTACCCAGGCATTCGGCGGTTCGGACAGCCATTTGCGCTTTCGATAGGCCGCCTGAGTTTGCGCACAAGTAAACTTGTCGGCCATCGCGGCGCATAGCGGGCGCTTCCGGGCATCGACCTTCACCTCTTTCTTGCCCTCGCGTCCGGGCGCCACGATCAACTCGGCGGGGTGCTCGCGCAATTGTTCGAACGTCGCCTCCGAGCGGTAGCCCGCATCGGCAAGGACTTGCTTGGGGGCGGCCCCGGCGTCGCGCGCTACCGCCGCCAGAACGATCGGCAATTGGCCGCTGTCGGCAGCACAGTTACCCAGTTCGGCC
>NZ_FCOX02000044.1 GCF_900044055.2 Caballeronia calidae
ACGCCAACGCCAACGCCAACGCCAACGCCAACCCCGACGCCGACGCCGACGCCAACTCCGACGCCGACGCCAACTCCGACGCCAACTCCGACGCCAACGCCAACCCCCACCCCCACGCCCGCCTCGTACAAGCCGAAGATCACCTACATCCCCGAACCCGCGGGTTATCCGACGACCGCGCAGTTCAACGCCGCGGAGAAGCAGCTCGTCGACCAGACCAACGGTCAGATCACGCTGATGCGCGACGCCTTGCGCGTGCTTCCCGACGCCGACGTCGACGCGGTCGTGCCCGGACGCGCCGCCAATCCGTCGAACGTGAAGCGCGTCGAGTCGATCGTCAACGAGCAGAAGTTCGATCAGCTCTTCCCGGTGCGCGACACGAAGTACTCGTACGTCAACTTCCTGCGCGGCATCGCGAAGTTCCCCGCCTATTGCGGCGACTACACCGACGGACGCGATGCGCTCGCCATCTGCCGGAAGCTGCTCGCCACCTCGTTCGCGCACTTCACGCAGGAGACCGGCGCGAACTGGCCATCGCTCACGCCCGCGCAGGTCCGCTCGGGCTATCCGACGCACAACAACGCGGTGCTGACGAAGATGCCGCAGGACACGCCGATTCCGTTCTGGCAGCAGGCGCTGTGGTTCCTGCGCGAATCGGGCTATCAGGAAGGCTCGGCCGTCGGCGCGTATCAGCAGTGCATTCCCGGCTCGCACGCGACCAACTGGGTCTTCTATCCGTGCGCGCAGAACGCGTCGGGAAAGTATCTCGACTACTTCGGGCGCGGCGCGAAGCAACTGTCGTGGAACTACAACTTCGGCCCGTTCTCGGCGGCGCTGTACGGCGATCCCAACGTGCTGCTCGACGATCCCGGACGCGTCGCCGACACGTGGCTGAACTTCGCGTCGGCGGTCTGGTTCGCCGTGACGCCGCAGACGCCGAAGCCGCCGATGACCTGGGCCATCGACGGCACGTGGAAACCCAATGCCGTCGATCTCGGCAACAACATGAAGCCGGGCTTCGGCGCGACGGTGTTCATCATCAACGGCGGCATCGAATGCGGCAAGGGCGGCGCCGAACAGCCGCAGGTCACCAACCGCATCAATGCGTACAAGGAGATGGCGCGCGAGCTCGGCGTCACGATTCCGCCCGACGAACCGCTCGGCTGCGCCAACATGCGCGGCTTCAACGAAGGCTCGGCGGGCGCGGTCAAGGCCTATCTGGACAAGGACTATTCGTGGGCGAACGGCAAGCCCGTCACCGGATGCAAGGTCGTCGACTATCAGATGCCCTTCTCGCTCATTCAGGCCGGCGACTACAAGGCGTGCACGGATTACTTCTTCCGCGGCAAGGTCGAGTACAACGGTCAGGTGGTGATCGACAACACGAAATAGGTCTGCCGTGCCGCTGCTTCATCGGCCGATGCTTCACCGGCCGATGCGGTAACGGTCGGCCAGCATCTTCACGCGCGAGACGTAGAGGCGCGTTTCGCTGTAGGGCGGCACGCCGTTGTACCGGTCGACCGTCGCCTCGCCGCTGTTGTACGCGGCGAGCGTGCGATCGAGATCGCCGCCGAAGCGCCTCATCAGCAACGCCAGATATTGCACGCCGCCGCGGATATTCTGCGCCGCGTCGAACGGATCGCCGACGTTGAAGCGCGAGGCGGTCGCCGGCATCAGCTGCATGAGTCCCTGCGCGCCCGCGCGCGAGACCGCGTTGGACCGGTACGCCGATTCGGCGTGGATCACGGCGCGCACCAGTGCGCTGTCGACGCCGAACGAGGCGGCCGCCGCGTCGATCTCGCGTCCGTACGCACGCGTGTCGAGCGCGAGCGCGCCGATGTTCACGTCGGTGGCGCTCGTGCACAGATTGCACGTCTCGATGAAATGCAGCTCGATCACCGATACGCCGGCTGCAACGCCGCGCGGCTCGCGCGTGAAATAGTGCCGCACGCCGTCCTCGACGTAGGTGTAGATGCGGGCCGTGGCTTCGCGCCGCCTGAGCGCGACCGCACGCGGCATCGCGGCGGGCGGCGCGGACGCGGACGCGCCCGCGCGCACCTCCGGCGCAACGGCGGACGAAGCAGCGCGCGATGTCCACTGCCAGTTCATGTTCACGCGGCTGCATGTCGCGTGATCGATTCGCTGGCTGACATAAGTGACCGAACTGTCTTCGGATTCGCATCGGAGCATCGATGCCGCCTCCGCGCGATGGCAGAGCATCACGCATGCGGATACGAGCAGCATGGCGATCGATCGGCGTTTGCTTCGCATTGCACAGAACATCCGGGAGCCGGCGGCGCACGCCAACGAGGCATGCGCGCCTGAACGAAGCATAGATCGCCTTGCGCGCGATGCCAGGAGAAATCGATATGCGCCGTGCACGCGCATCGCGCCTCGTGTCGTTTCACGCTCATCGTTGTGATCCACGCGCTTTTGTGCTTCCATGAATGCCTATTGCCTTTCCGTTCGCGCTTTCCGTCAATTACTTCACGTCATCCTCGCAAGGCCGCTATGAGCACGAATCCCCGTTTCGATGTCGCATGGAAGAGCTGGCTCGACGACAACATTCGCCGCGGATGCACGCATCAATCGCTGATCGACGCGATGATCGCCGCCGCGTTCCCTCCCAACACTGCGCGCCTGATCCTGGCGCGTCATCTCACGGGCGACGCGTCCGATCCGGACGACGAAGCTTCGCCCGACTACGTGTACGGCAAGCCGATGCTGCCGCCGGGCCGCGTCCTCAACGCCGGCGATCGGGAATCGCCCAAGCTTTTCAGCTGCGAGCAGCCGGTCGTCGCGCTCGTCGCCGACGTGCTGACTCACGACGAATGCGACCGGCTGATCGAGATCGGCCGGGCGCGCGTGCAGCGCTCGTCCGTCGTCGACCCCGACTCGGGCAACGAGATCACCATCCAGGAACGCAAGAGCGAAGGCGCGTTCGTCAACGCATCGACGGACTTGCTCGTCGATACGATCGATCGCAGGCTCGCGGAACTGTTCCGGCATCCCGTCGAGAACGGCGAGGACCTGCATATCCTGCGCTATGACATCGGCGGCGAATATCGCCCGCACTACGATTACTTTCCCGAGGAACAGGCCGGCAGCCGGCATCACATGCAGCGCGGCGGCCAGCGCATCGCGACGGTCATCTTGTATCTCAACGAAGTGCAACGAGGCGGCGACACGACGTTTCCGGAGATCGGCCTCGCCATTCATCCGCGGCGCGGCTGCGCGCTCTATTTCGAGTACGTCAACGAACTCGGACAGAGCGATCCGAAGACCCTTCATGCCGGCACGCCCGTCGAGGAAGGCGAAAAATGGATCGCCACGAAGTGGATCCGGCGCGGGCGCTTTCGCGCACAGGAGTAAGCCTCGCCCGCGCCGCCGCGCTCACTTGCAGGGGCCGACCTTCTCCCAGGCGCCGTCCGAATTCGTAACCGGATCGACGTTCGCGCTCCACCACTTGTTGCGATAGTTCATGCCGTTATAGCTGACGCTCGTCCCGGCATTCGCGTAGGTCTTGCTCGCGCTCCACGCCGGCGCGCACGTCAGCACGGTCTGGCCCGAACACGCGCCGAGGTCCTGCCACGCCTTGCCGTCGCCCGAATTGCGCGAAGGATCGTCGCCGTTCTCCCAGCGTGCGCTGTAGTTGTGGCCATTGGCCGAGACCTGCTCCTGGGCGCGGTAAGTCGTGCCCGCCTGCCAGCTGACCGCGCATGCTCCGCCGGTGCTCGGCGTGGGTGCGGGAGTTGGAGTCGGAGTCGGAGTCGGAGTTGGCGCGGGCGTTGGCGTTGGCGTGGGTGCGGGCGTGGGTGTCGGAGTGGGAGTGGGTGTCGGCGCGGGAGCGGGTGCAGGTGTCGGGGTCGGGGTCGGTGCCGGGGCTGGTCCCGGAGCCGGCGCCGGTGCGCCCGTATAGTCCATCATGAAGTTGTAGTCCGTCGGACCATCGACGTAGATTCGATTCGCCGACACGTCCTTCTGCGGAACGATGTTCCCATTGTTGTCGATCAGCCCGACACGCACGCGCTTCGAGTCCGTATTGACCTTTTGCGCCATCGCATACACCCAGTCGGCGGCGGCCGTGGTCTGCGGGGTCACGACATAGCTGATCGATTCGAGATCGTGCCCGTCGGGGTCGAACACGCGCAGGGTGATCTTCATACCGGACGGCTGATCCTGCGCCGATGTCGGCAGCGGACGCAATTCGCGCCAGGTGGTTTTCACGCCGTTGATGTTCACATCGCTGCACGCATAGAACGCTTCGGCGCTGTCGTTGCGCTGCCAGATCGTGTAGAGAATGCGCCGGCCGGTCTTGCCCGGGGGCAGCTTGCATTGAATCTTGTATCGGCCGTTGTCGAGCGCGACGCTGTTCACTTCGCAAAACGGCTTGCTATCGAGATCGGACCATTTCAGCGGTTGATTGAAGTCATAGCCATCCGACGTCATAAATATCTGGAAATAGCGTGTCACGTGCGGCGCAGTGGCGAGCCAGACGAAGGTGTAGTTGCCGCTCAGATCCGCTGAAATGGAGGTCGCCGGCCAGTCATTGCGAGCGAGATCGAGACCGTAGTAGTTGGTCTTGCCAGCGCTGCACAAATGACCATCCGGCACGAAAGCCTTGTGATTGCCGTCGGGAAGCTGATTCACGCCAGCCCAGTCGTACAGAAACGACGGACCAGCCACGGCTACTGCCGCCTGGCATGCGGCTGACTTGGGACTTTCCGGCCCTTCGAGATAACACGAATAAACGCGGCTGATGGGGGTTTCCATGGTGCCGTGCGCCGATACGGCACACGGCACGACCAATGGAACCAGCACCATGAGTACACTGCGACCGACTGCGATCATGAAATTCCTCTTCGCTTGTTGACGCGACATCGCACACGCCCTGCCGATGCCTCGCAATTCAAAATGGTTATACGTCGCACGCCAAAAACGGATTCAAACGATCAATCCGTTTATTTATTACGGCTTCCTAATCAATCAGATGTTGTCTGCGGAAAGCCGCTTTCATTCTACGTTCCCATCCGGGTATGAGCCAGCACGAACATGCGCGTGCAGACAACCCAATGGCGCGTTTCGTTCCCCGCATCAGTCGCGTGTCATGCCGTGACAAACCAGCGCGACGTTTCCGTGAATCGACAAGCTCCCTTATCATGTCGATCATTCACGATTCCGATTCGCCCGACGCCCGAGATATGATCATCCGCCCCCGACTGAACTGGTTCCGGCTGCTGTTCGTGTGGCGCGGTTCCGTGCTGCCGCAACTGCTGCCGCGTCTCGCGCTGATCTTCGCGCTGTCGGTGGCGGCTATCTTCATGCACGATCACATGCGCCACTATCCGATCGGGCTCGGCACGCCGCCGTTCGCGCTCGTCGGCATCGCGCTCGCGGTGTTTCTGGGGTTTCGCAACAGCGCGAGTTACGAGCGCTGGTGGGAAGGCCGCAAGTTGTGGGGATCGTTGCTCAACACGTCGCGTGCGCTGGCGCAGCAAGTGTTGTCATTGCCCGATCCGCGCGATCCGGTGCAAACGCGGCACTTTCTCGCGGCTTTGGGCGGACTGGCGCACGCGCTGCGGCATCAGTTGCGCGGCACCGATGCGCTCGCCGATCTTTCACCGCGCTTGCCAGCCGAGTTGTACGCGCGCGTGAGTGCGGCAACGTACCGGCCTGCGTCGATTCTCGTCTGGCTCGGCGAATGGGTCGCACAGCGCAAGCGCGAAGGCGCGCTCGACGGCTACGCCATGCTCGCGATGCAGCACAATCTGAACGCGCTGTCGGACGTGATCGGCGGATGCGAACGCATCGCGACCACGCCGCTGCCGTTCTCATACTCGGTGATGATCCATCGCACGATCTATCTCTTCTGCGTGATGCTGCCCTTCGGGCTCGTCGATGGCGCGGGTCTGCTCACACCGCTGTTCGCGCTGCTCGTTGCGTATGCGTTCATGGCGCTCGAAGCGATCGCCGCGCAGATCGAGGATCCGTTCGGGCTCGAAGAGAACGATCTCGCGCTCAATGCGATGTGCGAGACCATCGAGGTCGCGCTGCACGATATGGCGGCGGACCCGGCGTTCGCGATGCCGCCGAAGCCGCTCACACCGCCGCGCGATTTCATCCTCGACTGACATCGGTCGATTCGCTGCCTTGAAACTGCGGCGATTCGGTCGAATCCCATCTTTCGCCCTACGACACAGATAGTTTCGTGACAGCGGATGCGGCGCGCACACGACATCGTTCATAATCGTGTCCGATTCATCCTGGAGATTATGTTTTGAAACTGTTCTACAAGGCAGGCGCCTGTTCCCTCGCATCGCACATCGCCCTCGAAGAATCCGGGCTTCCTTACGAAACCGAAACCGTCGACCTCAAGACCAAGGTCACCGCGAGCGGTGCGGATTTCACCAAAATCAACGCGAAGGGCTACGTGCCCGCGCTGCTGCTCGACAACGGCGAGCTGCTTACCGAAGGCCCGGCGATCATGCAATACATCGCGGACCAGGTTCCGGCGAAGCATCTCGCGCCGCTCAACGACGCCATGGCACGCTATCGTCTGCAAGGCTGGCTCACGTTCATCGGCACGGAACTGCACAAGAACTTCTCGCCGTTCTTCAATCCGGCCGCAAGCAGCGACTGGAAAGCCGCCGCGATGGCCAATCTCGAGCGCCGTCTCGCCTACGTCGCGCAACAGGTCGATGACAAGCAATTCCTGCTCGGCAACGAATTCAGCATCGGCGATGCGTATCTCTTCACCGTGCTCGGATGGGCAAAGCACATCGATCTCGATCTGGGCAAGTGGCCCGCGCTCGTCGCGTATCAGGCGCGTGTCGGCGCGCGTCCCGGCGTGCAGGCCGCGATGAAGGCCGAAGGGTTGATCTGAACCCACTGCCCGAACAGCGGCAGCACCCGACGAAACGGCCTTCATCCGAAGGCCGTTTCCTTATCCGGACGATCCCGAGTCAACATCTCGATAATCCGCCCATCACAATACAGGAAAGCGAAACGGCGCCTTTTGCTATCTCAATTAAGAACCGCCCTATTCGCTTCCGAGCGCGCGCTTTCTATCATGTGGACACATCGACGCACTGCAATCATCCGGCTAGCCGGTCAGCGTCACCATCCATGTGAAATCAGGAGTGAAACCGCATGCGCAACCTGTTCAAGAAAACCGCCGTCATCGCCCTCGTTGCAAGCGCCGCCATGCTGGGCGCCGTTGCCTCTCCGAGCGCCTTCGCAGGCAGCAAGACGGCGACGTTCGACGTGACGCTGACCGTCGAGAACGACTGCTCCATGGCCGCCAATCCGCTGAATTTCGGCAGCACCGGCATCCTCGACAAGAACCTCGACCAGAGCGGCAATCTGTCGGTCTCCTGCACCAAGGGCACGCCCTACAATGTCGCGCTCGATGCGGGCTCCGCGAGCGGCTCGACTGTTTCGCAACGCAAGATGAGCAATGCGGCCGGCGACGCGTCGGTCTCGTTCAATCTGTATCGCGACGCGGCACGCACGCAACTCTGGGGCATGACCACCGACACCGACACGGTCTCCGGCACGGGCACCGGCGGCGAACAGACCCACACGGTCTATGGCCGGGTGCCGACGCAAGACACGCCGGCGCCGGGTGCGTATTCGTCGACCATCACCGCCACCGTCGTCTTCTGATTGTGTCGTTGAGCGAATCTTTCGTGCATCCCGCGTCGCGCGGGATGCTTGCCTCTCGGGCCATAAAGCTCTATCAATTGGATTGTCGGGAATGCGAAGGAGACCGGCAATGCAAAGCTCGCTACCGCGCGCCTGCGCGGTGTTTCTTTTCCTGCAATGCACGGCTTCGCATGCCGTTTCATTGCAGATCGCCCCGGTTTCGATCCAGCTGACGGGTACGGAAAACGGCAAGGTCGTCAACCTCACGAACGCCGGCGATCAACCCATTCACGCTCAGGTGCGCGCGTTCGTCTGGGATCAGGCCGATGAGCAGGACCGTCTCACGCCGACGCGCGAGATCATCGCGAGCCCGCCGATCGCGCAAGTGCCCGCGGGCGGACTTCAGGTCATCCGCGTGATGCGCGCGAGCAATGCGCCCGTGCAGCAGGAGCGCGCATACCGTCTGCTGGTCGACGAACTCCCGGCCAGCGACACGGGCACGGGCACGGGCACCGCCATTCAATTTCGCTTTCGCTACTCGGTGCCGCTGTTCGTTACGCCCGCCGGGGAAGCGGCACGGCCGAAGCTGCAATGGAGCATCGTCGAAAAGAACGGCAAACCGTATCTGCGCGTGACCAACAGCGGGACCGTCCATGCACAGCTGAGTGCCGTTTCGCTGAAGAGCGGCGCGTCGGACATCACGGTGGCGGCCGGACTGCTCGGCTACGTGTTGCCTGACCGCGCGCGAGCGTGGTCGCTACCCGATGCCGCTCGCGCATTGCGCGGCAAGTCGGCCGATGTCACCGCGACCGTCAACGGCAACAGCATCACCGAGTCGCTCACGGACGGCAACGAGCAGTGAGCACCCGAAACCGCGACAGGCATGGCTACGTCCGCCCTCGATGCCCGGGATGCGCCGCGCGCCGGCGCACGCGCAAGGTTGGGCCGGACGCTGCGCAATGGCATCCTGCTGATGGCGATGTCGGAAGCGGCCATCGCGCAAGTCGACATCACCGGCGGCTCACCCGCCGCATTGCCGAGTCTGGGCGGCGCGCCGGGCGTGGCCCCGCCCGACGAGCCTCGGGAATCGATTCAGCGACTTGTGCTCGAAATCGTCGTGAATCAGACGAGTCTCGGCGAGCCCTCGGATTTCGAGCTGCGCCACGGCCAGTTGTATGCCGAACCGCACACGCTCGAAGCAGCCGGTATTCGCGTGAACGATCTGAAGCCGGACGCCGACGGCTGGCTCGCGCTCGCGTCGATTCCCGGGTTGCACGCCACCTACTCGTCGGCGCGGCAGCAAGCGATTCTCGACGTGACGCAAGCGCGCCAGACTGTCCGGCAGATCGGCTACACGCTGCCGCCCACGCCGAAAGCGACGCCCGGCACGGGCTTCGTGCTCAACTACGACGTCGCCTACACGCGTCAGTACGGCGACGAACATGAGGACAATCTCGGTGTGTGGAGCGAGCAGCGCCTGTTCACGCCGTTCGGCGTCTTCGACAACACAGGCACGTATCTGAACGCGGGTGGCGATTCGAACCGCTATACGCGGCTCGATACCAACTGGACGTTTTCGAATCCCGCCAGGCTGTTCACGCTGACCGTCGGCGACGCGATCTCGAGTTCGTTGCCGTGGTCCCGCTCCGTGCGCTTCGGTGGCGTCCAGATACAGCGCGACTTCAGCTTGCGGCCGGACCTCATCACCTTTCCCTTGCCGATGTTCACCGGATCGGCCGCCGTGCCCTCCGCCGTCGATCTGTACATCAACGGATTGCGGCAATACAGCGGCGAGGTCGCGCCGGGCCCGTTTCAGATCGCGCAGGCACCCAGCCTGACCGGCGCGGGCGTCGCGCAGGTCGTCGTGACGGATGCGCTCGGGCGCCGCGTCACGACGAGCGTGCCGCTCTATATCAACGCCACGCTGCTCTCGAAAGGCCTGCTCAACTATTCCGCCGAGGCGGGCTTCCTGCGCGACGACTACACCTTGCGCTCGTTCGTCTACGAAAGCTCGCCGGTGTACAGCGGCACGCTGAGTTACGGCGTCGCGGACTGGCTCACGCTGCAGGCGCATACGGAAGGCGGTCAGGGACTCGCGAACGCCGGCGCCGGCGCCGTGATCGGCCTGAGTCACTATGGCGCGATCTCGCTCGCCTCGGCGGGAAGCAGAATCGGCGGGATGACGGGCGCGCTCCTGAGCGGCGGCTATCAGTACATCGGTCCGCGCTTCTCTTTCTCGATGCAGGCCACGCATGCGAGCGACGGCTATCGCGATGTCGCGGCGCTCTCGGGCACATCGCTGTTTCAGCATGTGTATCAGGTGACGACGTCGGTAGCGATCCTGCGGGCGCAATCGGCGACGGTGAGCTATATCGATTCGGAAGACAGCTTCTCGGGGCACGCGCGCGTCGTGACGCTCGCCTACAACGCGCAGTTCGGCAAGCGCTGGTCGCTGTTCGCCACCGTCTACCGCGACTTCCTGCAGAAGGATGTGTGGGGCGGATCGATCGGCATCACGCTGGCGCTCGGCCACGACATATCGGTCAGCAAGACGGTCGCGCAGTCGGGCGGCCAGACGACGCTGGATCTCACCGCCTCGCGCCCCGCCGACTTCAGCGGCGGCTGGGGCTGGTCGGTGCAGGCAGGTGCGGGCGCCGACTATCGGCACGCGTTCGCGGGTGCGAACTATCGCACGAGTTTCGGCGAATTCCAGGCGACGGCACAGCGCTTCAATGGCACGACGACCGGCACCGCCGAAGCGACCGGCGCGTTCGCGATCATGGACGGCACGGTGCTGCCCTCGCGCACCATCACCGACGGTTTCGCGCTGGTCTCGACGGACGGCGTGGCCAACGTGCCCGTGAGCCAGGAAAACCGGCCGGTTGGCGCAACCAACGCGCGCGGCTATCTGCTCGTCCCCGACCTGACGTCGTATCAGCGCAATCAGATCGCGATCGACCCGCTCGCGCTGCCCGCCGACGCCCGCATCGACACCACCCGGCTCAACGTCGCGCCCGAACGGCGCTCGGGGGTGCTCGCGCACTTCGGGATGTCGCGCTATCTGGGTGCGTCCGTGAGTTTCGTCGACAGCCAGGGAGCGCCGCTCCCTCCGGGGGCGGTGGCGACCCACGCCACGACGGGAGAAACGGCCGTACTCGGCTATGACGGCGTCGCGTTCTTCAGCCAGTTGAACCCGTCCAACGACGTGCGGATTCGCGGGCGCGGCACGGACTGCTCCGCGCGAGTGCCGTTCGATCCTGCGTCGGCGAGGGATTTGCCGCAGATCGGACCATTCGTCTGCGCGACGACGCCGCGCCAGCAGGACGACAAGTGAGGAGACCGGACGATGCGACTACTCGGCAAAGGCATGATCGTGCTCACGCTGACGGGCGCGATGCTGGCGTGGACATGCGCGGCACGCGGCCAGACCTGCTCGTTCTCCGTCGGCTACACCGACTTCGGCACGATCAACACGCTCGGCAACGAACCCGCGGACGTCGTTGGCGCGGTCATCATCTACTGCAGCGGCTACTCGACGCCGATGGTCCGCATGTGCCTGAACATAAGCACGATCGAGGACCGGAAGCTGACCGGGCCATCCGGTGCGACGATCAATTACAACCTTTACGTCGACCCCGATCACGTCAATGTCTGGGGATCGGTGCTCAATCCCGGCACGGTGCCCTATATCCTCGACCTTCCGGTTCACTCGAGCGGGAAGATCTGGGCGCAGGAACCGTTTTACGGACGCATCCCCCCGAGACAGAAGGTGCCGGCAGGCACCTACACGCACACGTTCTCCGCCGCCGATACTTTTTTTGTCTATGTGGGATACACCGGCACACCGCCCGATTGCAGCACCGCGACCACGCCGTCGCAGCCGGCGCCGTTCAATGTGAGCGCGACGGTCGGCACCAACTGCAACATCTCGGCGACGCCGCTGGCCTTCGCCGATACGACCTTGCTCGATCAGGCGCTGGTGGCCACCAGCCGGGTGAGAGTGACGTGCGTGTCGGGCACGTCGTTTACGGTCGCGCTGGACGGAGGGACGACCCAAGGCGGCACCATCGCGGCACGCAAGCTCGCGCGCACGGAAGGCGGCGCGGAAACGATCGACTATCAGATCTATTCCGATGCCGCGCGCGTCCAGATCTGGGGAGACGGCACGAACGGCACGGCGGTGGCGCAGGGGGTCGGCACGGGCGCCGCGCAGACGTTCACGGTGTATGGCCAGGTGCCGCCGCAGCCGGGCAAGGCCGCGGGGCATTATCACGACACCATCACGGCCACCATCGGCTTCTGAATCCGCTATTCAGCAAGCCGAACGTCGCCGCCGCAATCAACCCCGCACGCAGTCGACGAAATACTCGATGCGTCCGTTGATCATCTCGCCGACGAGCCCGTGGATATCCGTGTGGAAACCCGGGAAGCGCTCGTTGAACTCGCGCGCGAAACGCAGATAGTCGACGATCGTGCGATTGAAACGCTCGCCCGGAATCAGCAACGGAATGCCCGGCGGATACGGCGTCAGAAGGATCGACGTGACGCGCCCTTCCAGCTCGTCGATAGGCACGCGATCGATCTCGCGGTGCGCGAGCTTGGCGAAGGCTTCGGACGGCTTCATCGCCGGCTCCATGCTCGACAGATACATCTCCGTGGTCAGGCGCGCGATGTTGTTCGCGCGATAGACGCTGTGAATCTGCTCGCACAGATCGCGCAGGCCGATGCGCTCATACGACGGATGCTGCGCGACGAACTCCGGCAGCACGCGCCACAGCGGCTGGTTGTTGTCGTAGTCGTCCTTGAATTGCTGGAGCTCGGTGACCATCGAATTCCAGCGGCCCTTCGTGATGCCGATCGTGAACATGATGAAGAACGAGTAAAGCCCCGTCTTCTCCACGATGATCCCGTGCTCCGCCAGATACTTCGTGACGATCGCGGCCGGAATGCCCGACTCGCCGAACTCGCCGTCCACGTCGAGTCCCGGCGTGATGATGGTCGCCTTGATCGGATCGAGCATGTTGAAGCCTTCCGCGAGCGCGCCGAAGCCGTGCCAGCGGTCGTTGGGCTTCAGTATCCAGTCCTCGCGGTCGCCGATGCCCTCTTCCGCCAGCGCATCCGGGCCCCAGACCTTGAAGAACCAGTCGTCGCCGTATTCGTCATCGACCTTGCGCATCGCGCGGCGGAAGTCGAGCGCTTCCGCGATCGATTCCTCCACGAGCGCCTCGCCGCCCGGCGCTTCCATCATCGCGGCAGCGACGTCGCACGACGCGATGATCGCGTATTGCGGCGACGTCGACGTGTGCATCAGATACGCCTCGTTGAAACGATGGCGGTCGAACGTGCTGTTCTCGCTGTCCTGCACGAGAATCTGCGACGCCTGCGAAATGCCGGCGAGCAGTTTGTGCGTGGAGTGCGTCGCGAACACGAGCGCGCCCGTGCGCGGCCGGCCCGCGCCGATCGCGTGCATGTCCTGATAGAACGAGTGGAACTCGGCGTGCGGCAGCCAGGCTTCGTCGAAGTGCAGCGTGTCGAGCAGGTCGCCGAGCAGATCCTTGATCATCTCGACGTTGTAGATCACGCCGTCATACGTGCTCTGCGTGATCGTCAGGATGCGCGGCTTGACCTTCGGGTTCTTCGCGAGCGCCTCGCGCGCGAACGGATTCGCCTCGATCTTCTTGCGGATGTTCTCAGGCTTGAATTCGTCGCGCGGAATCGGCCCGATGATGCCGAAGTGATTACGCGTCGGCGTGAGGAACACCGGAATCGCGCCGGTCATCGTGATCGCGTGCAGGATCGACTTGTGGCAGTTGCGATCCACCAGCACGATATCGCCCGGCGCAACGGTGGCGTGCCACACGATCTTGTTCGACGTCGACGTGCCGTTGGTCACGAAAAAGAGATGATCCGCACCGAAGATGCGCGCCGCGTTGCGCTCCGACGCCGCGACCGGGCCGGTGTGATCGAGCAATTGGCCGAGTTCCTCCACCGCGTTGCAGACGTCCGCGCGCAGCATGTTCTCGCCGAAGAACTGGTGGAACATCTGTCCGAGCGGATTCTTGAGGAACGCGACGCCGCCCGAGTGACCCGGACAGTGCCACGAATACGAGCCTTCGTCCGCGTACTGCACGAGCTCCTTGAAGAACGGCGGCGCGAGCGCATCGAGATACACCTTCGCTTCGCGGATCACATGGCGCGCGACGAACTCCGGCGTGTCCTCGAACATGTGGATGAAGCCGTGCAGCTCGCGCAGGATGTCGTTCGGCAGGTGGCGCGAGGTGCGCGTTTCGCCGTACAGGAAGATCGGGATATCGGCATTGCGGCGGCGCACGGCGTTGATGAACGCGCGCAATGCGACGATGGCCGATGCCAGTTCCGGCGTGTCGCCTTCCACGACGACGTTGTCCGCGTAAGGCAGCAGTTCGTCGTCATCGATCGACAAAATGAAACACGACGCGCGGCTCGACTGCTGCGCGAACGCGGCGAGATCGCCGTAGCTCGTCAGGCCGAGGACTTCGGCGCCTTCTTTCTCGATCGCCTCGGCAAGCGCCCGGATGCCGGAACCCGAGATGTTCTCGGAGCGAAAGTCTTCGTCGATGATGACGACGGGGAAGCGGAACTTCATGAGGCGAATCTCCAAATGGAACGACCGCTGGCTCGGATGCAATCCGGAGGCCAGCGGTCTTTCGACAAGCGTTTGCCGTGTGCGGTTCTTAAAGCGCGGCGACGATCAGGTTTTCGGCAGCGTCACGCCGTGCTGTCCTTGATACTTCCCGCCGCGATCCGCGTACGACGTCTCGCACATTTCATCGCTTTCGAAGAACAGGACCTGGGCGACGCCCTCGTTCGCGTAGATTTTGGCAGGCAAAGGTGTCGTATTCGAGAATTCGAGCGTGACATAGCCTTCCCATTCCGGCTCGAACGGCGTCACGTTGACGATGATCCCGCAGCGCGCATACGTGGACTTGCCGAGGCACACGGTCAGGCACGAGCGCGGAATGCGGAAATACTCGACCGTGCGGGCGAGCGCGAAAGAATTCGGCGGAATGATGCAGACATCGCCCTTGAAGTCGACGAAGGATTTCTCATCGAAAGCCTTCGGATCGACGATCGTGGAATTGATGTTCGTGAAGATCTTGAATTCGTCCGCGACGCGGATGTCGTAGCCGTAGCTCGACGTGCCGTAGCTCACGATCTTGCGGCCGTCCTCGGTCACGCGCACCTGATCGCGCACGAACGGCTCGATCATGCGGTGCTCTTCGGCCATGCGGCGAATCCACTTGTCGGACTTGATGCTCATAGGGGGACGCTACTCAACGGTGAACGGCTCGGTCTCGCGACCGCCGCCTGCGGTGAAACGGGGCATGGCCTCGGGCGGCGTGCTCGCCGCGCGGGCCAAACGAAAGCGCGTATTTTACGCGATTGAGCCGCGGCGTCAGGCGCGACGCGCACGGCCATGACGCCTAGCGGCGGATGACGCCGCAAGCGAGCGCCGGGCCCACGTTATGCGGCGCGCTCGCGTACGGGTCCAGGGCTTCGCGGTGCAGCATGATGGCGCGGGAAATGACCGAGCGCACGCCGTCGAGCGAGACGTCCGTTGCAACGATGAAGCCCGTGGCCGAGCCGGTCGCGTCCGCGCGGATATTGCCCAGTTCGCCCTCGAGCCGCGCGCCCGGCTTCCTGCGCTCGGCCGGAAGCGCGAACACGGGGCTCGCGTCCGGACCGTTGACGGCGATGCAGTCGCCGCGCTCGTGCACGGTCAGCGCGTGCTCGCTGTTCGGCGGCATGTCGGTGAGGCTATAGGACACTTGCACGCCGTCCGCGCGCTCGATCAGCGTGACGGTGCCCCGCGTCGCGTTGCCGGTCGTGGGCTTCAGCACCGCGTCCGCGCGTTTCTCGTGATTCTGGAAGATGAGGCCGCAACCGCTCAGCATGACGCTGCAAGCGGCCGTCGCGATCAAGGCGTGAAGCGCCCTCCCGTCGAATCTGTGTCTCATGCGATCCTCTCGGCGGCCCGCGGACGCCCAGTGCGTCCGCGCTGCCGCGCATCGAAGGCGACATGATACCGCGAGCCGCATCGCACAAGGCTCGCGAAGATTCGATCGAATGCGCTGGATCAGGTGTTCTGCACGACGATGCTCGGGAACTTCGAGGTCATGTCGCGCTGACGTTCGGCGATCGAGATCGCGACGCGCCGCGCGATCGCCCGATACGTCTCGGCGATGCGGCTCTCCGGCTGCGATACGACCGTCGGCTGGCCCGCGTCGGTGCGCTCGCGAATGGCGATATCGAGCGGCAACTGGCCGAGAATCTCGACGCCGTACTCCTTCGCCATGCGCTCGCCGCCGCCCGCGCCGAAGATGTGCTCCTCGTGGCCGCAGTTCGAGCAGATATGCGTGCTCATGTTCTCGACGATGCCGAGAATCGGAATGCCGACCTTCTCGAACATCTTCAGGCCTTTCTTCGCGTCGAGCAGCGCGATGTCCTGCGGCGTCGTCACGATCACCGCGCCCGTCACCGGCACCTTCTGCGACAGCGTGAGCTGAATGTCGCCCGTGCCCGGCGGCATGTCGACGATGAGGTAATCGAGGTCCTTCCAGTTGGTCTGGCGCAGCAACTGTTCGAGCGCGGACGTGACCATCGGGCCGCGCCAGACCATCGGATTGTCCTGCTCGATCAGAAAACCAATGGAATTCGCCTGGATGCCGTGGCCCGTGAGCGGGTTCATCGTCTGATTGTCGGGCGACTCGGGGCGGCCGGTGATGCCGAGCATCATCGGCAGCGAGGGACCGTAGATGTCCGCGTCGAGCATGCCGACCGATGCGCCTTCCGCCGCCAGCGCGAGCGCGAGATTCGCGGCCGTCGTGCTCTTGCCGACGCCGCCCTTGCCCGATGCCACCGCGATGATGTTCTTGACGTTCGGCAGGAGTTTGACGCCGCGCTGCACCGCATGCGCGACGACCTGCGACGAGACGTCCACGGTCACATTCGCGACGCCCGGCACCTGGCGCAGCGCGCTGTCCACCAGTTCGCGGATCGCCCCGAACTGCGTTTTCGCCGGATAGCCGAGCACCACGTTCACCGCGACGTTCGCACTTTCGACGGACACATTGCGAATACTCTTGGTGTCGACGAACTTGCGGTTGGTGTTGGGATCGGTCAGTGTGGCGAGTGCGATGTCGATCTTCGCGCGGTCAATACTCATCGAAACTCCATGGAACAGTAGTTGCTAAGAGCCCGAGGCGCACTGCAACAAACTGAAGAAATTGAAAGGAATTGTTAACGCCATTGCGCACGGCCCGTGTGCATTGCACTATGCCGCTGCAAATCTTTCCGGGGACGCATCGCATCGTGTCACCGGGCGTCTTTCTCAATATTGTAGAGGCTCGCCCGGAAGCTCGTCCGAAGACCCTTTCGCACTGTCGGCGCATCGCCGAACCGCTTGTCGATTCATAGGAGATCGAAGATGAATATCAAGTTCTTGACCCGTCTGTCCGTGTTCGCCGTCGCCGGCGCCCTCGTCGCCGGCTGCGCGACGCAGCAAGGCACCAACGCGGCGGTCGGCACCGGCGTCGGCGCTGCAACCGGCGCGGGCATCGGCGCCATTTTCGGCGGCGGCAAGGGCGCGGCGATCGGCGCAGCCACGGGCGCGGCGGTCGGCGGCATCACCGGCTACAACTGGCAGAACATCAAGAACAAGATTTCGGGCGACTCGAAGGGCACGGGCACGCAAGTGACCGAGCAGCAGGACGGCTCGCTGAAGGTGAACATCCCCAACTCGATCTCGTTCGACACGAACAGCTACGCGATCAAGCCGTCGTTCGATCCGGTGCTGAATTCCGTCACGCAGACGATGCAGCAGCATCCGGAGCTGATCGCGAACGTCATCGGCCATACGGATAACACGGGTCAGCCGGCGTACAACCAGACGCTGTCGCAGAATCGCGCGCAGAGCGTGGCTTCGTACATCGCAACGCACGGCATCCCGGCGCAGCGTCTGTCGTCGCAGGGCATGGGCCAGAACCAGCCGATCGCCGACAATTCGACGGAAGCCGGCCGTGCGCAGAACCGTCGCGTGGAGATCTACCTGCGCGCGACCGCGCAGCCGGGTCAAAGCCAGTAAAGCACTTGATTTGAAGGGGAAAGTCGCCGTCGCCATGACGGCGACCGAGGCAGAGGCCGAGCGCCGGCAAATCGCCTGAAAATTTTTGAAACTTGGGCGCGGCGGTGCTGTCTGTCCTTACGGTAGGTGGATGGCGATGCCATTGCCTGCCATTCTCCTCTTGTCGTTGTTGCTCCGGGGCCCAATTGGACCCCGGTTTTTTTTGGGCGGTCGATTTTCATCACCGTTCCGCGGCGACGCCTCGGCCAACGCATCACCCCGGCCGCTTCCCTTGCCCTGCTAGAATCGATATTCCGCTTTTTTTCAATCACTTCGAGCCACTCCCACCGGGCCGCGCCTTTATGTCAGCACCGATTTCCGCCACTGCCGCCGCCGCGCCTGCCGTTCAGAACGGCCGCCGCCAGATCCTCGTCACGTCCGCGTTGCCTTATGCAAACGGTCAGATTCATATCGGCCACATGGTCGAATACATTCAGACGGATATCTGGGTTCGGACGCTGCGAATGCATGGCCACGAGGTCTATTACGTCGGCGCGGACGACACCCACGGCACGCCGGTCATGCTGCGCGCCGAGAAGGAAGGCATCACGCCCAAAGCACTGATCGAGCGCGTCTGGAAAGAGCACAAGCGCGACTTCGACAGCTTCGGCATCTCGTTCGACAACTACTATTCGACCGATGCCGAGGAAAACCGCGTCCTCTGCAACTCGATCTATGGCGCGCTTCAGCAAGCGGGGCTGATCGAGGCGCGCGACATCGAGCAGGCGTACGATCCGGTCAAGGAAATGTTCCTGCCGGACCGCTTCATCAAGGGCGAGTGTCCGAAGTGCGGCGCGAAGGACCAATACGGCGACAACTGCGAAGTCTGCGGCTCGACGTATCAACCGACCGAACTCATCAATCCGTATTCGGTGGTATCGGGCGCGACGCCTATCCGCAAGACATCGACGCATTATTTCTTCAAGCTCTCCGATCCGCGTTGCGAGCAATTCCTGCGCGGCTGGGTGAGCGGCCTCGCGCAGCCGGAAGCCACGAACAAGATGCGTGAGTGGCTCGGCGACAAGGGCGAAGCCAAGCTCGCCGATTGGGACATTTCGCGCGATTCGCCCTACTTCGGCTTCGAGATTCCGGGGGCGCCGGGCAAGTATTTCTATGTCTGGGTCGATGCGCCGGTCGGCTATTACGCGAGTTTCAAGAATCTCGCGGATCGCGTCGGCGTGAATTTCGATGAATGGGTGAAGCCCGGCTCGAAGGCCGAGCAATATCACTTCATCGGCAAGGACATCCTGTACTTCCACACGCTGTTCTGGCCGGCGATGCTCGAATTCTCCGGTCATCGCACGCCGACGAACGTATTTGCGCACGGCTTCCTCACCGTCGACGGCGCGAAGATGTCGAAGTCGCGCGGCACGTTCATCACCGCGCAGAGCGTGATCGACACGGGCCTCAATCCCGAGTGGCTGCGCTACTACTTCGCGGCGAAGCTGAACAGCACCATGGAAGACATCGACCTGAACCTCGACGACTTCCAGGCGCGCGTGAACAGCGATCTCGTCGGCAAGTATGTGAACATCGCGAGCCGCGCGGCGGGCTTCCTGATCAAGCGCTTCGACGGCCGCGTGCAGGACAGCGCGATGAATCACCCGCTGCTCGAACAACTGCGCTCGACGATTCCGCAGATCGCCGGTTTCTACGAGTCGCGCGAATACGGCCGCGCGCTGCGCACGACGATGGAGCTCGCCGACGCCGTCAACGCCTATGTGGATACCGCGAAGCCGTGGGACCAGGCGAAAGACCCGGCGAATGCCGTCGCGCTGCATGAAACCTGCAGCGTGAGCCTCGAAGCGTTCCGCCTGTTGTCGCTCGCGCTGAAGCCGGTGTTGCCGAAGCTCGCCGAGTCGGTCGAATCGTTCCTCGGCATTGCGCCGCTCGTCTGGGCCGATGCGACGAAGCCGCTGTCGTCGGCCAGCGCGATCAACGCGTACAAGCATCTGACGACGCGTGTCGATCCGAAGCAGATCGAAGCCTTGCTGGCTGCGAACCGCGAATCGCTGCAACCGGGAGCTGAGGCTGCTGCTCCGGCTCCGGTCAAAGCCACGGCGAAGAAGGAGGCAGAATCGGGCGTCATTTCCATCGATGACTTTGCGAAGGTCGATCTGCGCATCGCGAAGATCGTCGATTGCAAGGCAGTAGAAGGCTCGGACAAGCTGCTGCAGCTGACGCTCGATGTCGGCGAGGACAAGACCCGGAACGTGTTCTCGGGCATCAAATCGGCGTATCAGCCGCAGGATCTGATCGGCAAGTTCACCGTGATGGTGGTGAATCTCGCGCCGCGCAAGATGAAGTTCGGCCTCTCGGAAGGGATGGTGCTGGCGGCATCGGCGACGGATGAGAAGGCCGAGCCGGGGCTTTATATTCTCGAACCGCATAGCGGCGCGAAGGCGGGAATGCGGGTGAAGTAAGCCCGCAGTCCTGGGGCGCTCCGGCGCCTCGGCCCCAAAGAAAAAGCACGCTGCGAGGCGTGCTTTTCTTCTTTTGGCGATGCCGGGCCTGTGCGGCACCGGCGAGTAGCGGCTGCCGTCAGTTGTACGTGAATGCGACGGTCGCCGACGCGTTCACCGAGCCGGCCGTCAACGCACCGAGCTTGTAGAACTGCGCGACCATCGGGATAGTCATGGAGTTGGATGCGTCCACCGTGCCCATATTGGTCGCGCTGTTGAGTGTAAAGGGTGTGCCAGTGGTCGCGCCTACACTGCTCGCAGTCAGCAATTGCACACCCACCTGCTGGGCCGCACCCGTATTCTTCAACACACTCGCGACCGTATCCATCGTGCCGGTAATCGTCATCGATACCTTGGCGCCGGCTGAGCAGTTGGTCAGCTTCAGGTTGAATGCTGCAGGGTTACTCGTCGTGCCGGTGAAGTTGCTGACGGTCACGCTGCCCAGTTGAATGGTCTGATTCGCGGTTGTGGTATCCACGGTACAAGACGCTGGAAGAATATCGCCCTCGAAATAGAGGTACGCGTCCGGAGCTACCGCGAATGCCGATCCGGCAGCTGTCGCAACGAGAATGCCAAAAAGTGCTTTCTTGAAAATACGCATGACTTGATGTTCCGTAAAAAGGCTGGCCCAACTTTCTTGAGAGCGTCGCCAGTTTCCGCTGTCAAGGGTGACCCGTGGCTCAGTGCACGATTGATGCATCATTGATACAGGACATACATGGTCATCGTGGCATTCGCCTTTCCGGGCGTAACCGTGCCCGTCTTGGCGTAGCGTGCCATCATCGGAACGACATAACTGCCGCCCACCGACCCGTTGAACTGGCTCAGATCCCGCCATGGCGACGTCGACAATGGGTATACGGTTCCTCCTGCAGTGAGCAACTGCACGCCCACTCCGCCAGCGGAAGACTGAACGTTGTCAAGTTTCGCGATGTCCGTCGCTGCCGTCCCGTTCGTTGGCACGATCTGATACTTCACAGTGCTGATCATTCCAGAGGCAGTGCCAGTGACGATTGCCCCCGCCGGGCAGTCATTGAACTCGATGTTGAACGGAACGTTATTGTTCCGTGCTTGATCGACATCCGCCACGAGGGGCGTACCCATACGTACGTGGACATCCGGTGTTGTGCAGGTCATCGGCACGATGGTGACGGCCGAGATGTCGTAGGTGACAGCCAGACTCTCCAGCGCCGTGCCGGCCGCCTGTCCTTCGACGGGAGCAGCCCTCCCCACCGTACCGGAGATAACTCCGGTTTGCGCCACGGTACCCGTCTTCACGAGCGCCACGGAAATCTGCGAGCCGGACGGACCCGTCATCGGAGTGGCTGGGGTGGCGCAGACTTGCCCATACCAAATGTTTCTTATGCTGACCCACGGTGAAGACCAGCCGCCTGGGTATGCACAGGGGGCACTGGGGGTGAAGTAATAGCGGGCCTGGACAACGAGGCCGACGCCGGGAACGTTGGTATTCCAGACGGTAAGACCGTTGTATGTTTGGCCAGAGTTCGTGTTGAAACTGTCGCCGACGATGCTTCGTACGCCGCCGTTTCCAGTACCTCCATTGCACTCCCATAAATCCGTGCTCTGGGGTGACTGGACCCAGTTAGTAAGCAAGCTACCGGGCGCCAGATCACGTGCTACCGACACCGTTGCCGGCAAAGAAAGCAAAAATGCGCTACCGTCCCCGCCCCGCATGCAGGCAGCCGATGCGCCTGAAGCGATCGTCAGCAGAAGCAGTGCTACTCCAAACCGGCGCGCGATCCGCGCCAATCCAATCCAAGTCATTTTCAATTTCCGAGTGATGGCTGCCGCGTGTTCATTGGCAGATCGTTTCTGCAAACAGTGTCGATGCTGACGCGGTTTTCGAAGCTGCGGGAAGGTCGTATCGCACCTTGCAGCTCTGGTTTGCACCGTCGCCCCACTTCAACGCGAAGTCGGCCTGCGGCTGCTTCATATAGAACATTGCGCGACTGCCCTGGGCAACCGTACCGACGATCTTGCCTTCGGGATCGACCACATCGGCGCCGAACGGCACCATTTCGCCATTCGATTGGTGCACGCGGATGACCACTGCCTGGCCGCGGTTCTCCGTGTCGAACTTGACGCGCACCACCGAGCCGGCGGTCGGCGCGAAGTGCTGCTCCGTTGACTTCAGCTGAACGCCCAACGGCAGGCCCTTCGTGTCGATCTCCACGGTGTTCATCGAATACGGTTCCATGCCCGTAATCAGCGCGTGACCGCGGCCATCCACGCGCACGCCCGGCGAACTGGCCACGCGTGCGCCGACTGCATCCTTGGCCTCGACGATCGCGAGCGTGTCACCCGTTTGCGGCGACAACACGACGCCACCGTCGTAAGCGACGATCGAGCCCGATAGTCCACCGCCGACCTGCGTGTAACCGTTGGCGTGACCGACGTTGGCACGTAGTTGCGTGTACGGCGACAGATACCCCGCGTTCGCATTGATACTGGAACCGTTCTGGTTGCCACCCCACTGGTACCCTGCCGTGACGCCGTAATTGAACTCGTAGTTCTTGCCCGCCGCTCCGCTGAACGTCTCCTGAATTTGATTGCTGCCGTCCCGCGTATCGTGCGAGTAGCTCGTCATCGTATTGGCGATGGTCGCACCGAGATCCAGCGGAATGGTCAGGTTGACCATGTACCGGTTGCTCCAGCGTGACGAGCTCGCATCGAGCTCGCGCGACGCCGACACGCCCAGGCCCACTCGACGGATGTTCGTGTTGTAGCCGATCTGGAACGAGGTATCACGGCCTGACCGGTTCCAGTAGTTCTGCGTAAACCCCGAGAGATAAAGCGAGCCGTACTGGCTGAGGTTCTGGTTCACCGTGACCTGCAGGCGACCCTTCTGGATGCCCTGATCCAGGGTCGCGATGCCGCGCATGGAAAGATCACGGAGCGTCATCGCATCCTGGAAGTTCAGGAAGCCGCTCGTCGAATAGCGATACGCCGCAAGCGTCACATCCGTGCTGGTCGGTGTGAAGGTGCGCGAATACGAAAGCCGCAAGCTTTGCCCGTTGTGGCTCTGCATGTTCGCGCGGCTCGCATTGGCCTGCGTGACGTCAAAGCCGAACGCGCCGATCGGCGTGTTCAGCGCAGCGCCGGCCGCCGCTGAGAAGTAGTTCTCAGCGATGATCGCGCCACCATACAAGGTGACGAAGTTATTCAGACCGTGCGTCAGGTTGGCCTCGAAGACGAACGGCGCACTGCTGAGACTCGTATTTCGGTACAGGCCGGCCGCGAGGCTGTATCGCCAACGTCCGTCACGCAGCGCATTGACCGGTGCGGCATACGGAAGCACCGACGTATGCTGACTGCCATCCGCCTCGGTCACGATCACCTGCAGGTCACCGCCGTAGCCGGTCGGGTAAAGATCGCTCAGTTCGAACGGCCCCGGCGGAACGGTGATCTCATAGATGATGTTGCCGCTCTGCTTGACCTGAACCTTCGCGTTCGTGTTCGCGATGCCGCGCACGGTCGGTGCGTAGCCGCGCTCCGATTCGGGATACATCCGGTCGTCCGTGCCGATCTGCGCACCGCGCACGCCGAACGAGTCGAAGATCCTGCCGTCCGTGTACGAATCGCCAACGGTGAGCTGGCTCTTGATCGGCGCAAAGGAACGTTGGAGATACGTCTGCATGCTCTGCACGTGTGTGCCCGAGCCCGACGTATTGGTGACGTTGCCGTTGTACCGGAAGCGCCACGGACCGATGTTGACACCCGCAGCCAGGCCGAGGTAGCTCTGCGTGTTCGAGAAGCCGCTAGCGCTCGAGTGATAGACGTTGCCGTTGTACTGGACCACGGCGGCGGGAATGCCATCGTCCCAAAACTTCGGGTCGACCCAGCCACGCGCGTTCCGGCTCATCATCGCCTGGGGCACGCTGACATCGAGACGCTGTTCGCCCATATCGAATGTGGCGGTTGCCTGCGGAATCAGGTCGTTCAGCGGCACCGCGCCATGGCCATCCGCATCATCGAGCTTTGCCTGGGCGGCCTCGCTGAGATGCGTGATATCGACGCCCATGCGCATGAGCAGATCGCGGTCGAACACCGGCTGCGCAGTCTTTCCTGGGCCGTTCACTTCGCGCAGCGTGACGTCGGTCGTGCCGATCCATGTCTGATTGACGTACAGCGCGGCGCGATAGTTGCCGGCGGGCGCGAGATTGCCCTTGTTGAAGCGACTGATGTCGAGATCCGTAGCACCGCTGCCGGCGAGGAATTGCGAGTTGAACTGGACGTTCACGGGCTCTGCCGGCACGGCCACAGCCGGGACCGTGTCAGACGCGGCCAGATCCGTCGAATTCGGTTTCGCCGCTTGCGCCCCCAGCGTCAAGGGCACAGGCACGACGGACTCTGCGCTGCCCTCGCCCGAAGCTGCCGGACTTTTTTCGTCCGCAGCGACTGCATCCGCGGCCGATGCGGCTCCCGAGTGCACGGACGCATGCGCAACCGGAGCCTCCTCTGCTTTCGCGTGAGCGGCGGCGAAAGCGAGAAACACGGCGACACTCGCCTGACTCAGCGACAGCAGATCAGCGTTGACCGCCTTCGAGTTCGATTTTGAGTAACGAATATTCTTCATTTTGAGCCGAATTCACAGGCGAAGCCGGTCCCTGCCAATGCGAGCGGGCATTGGAGTCGAAACCTTCTGGCTTGCGACCACGGAATACAGTGATGTGGCGAGAGACGGAGGGTCGTCAATCTGACGACTTTCGAATCAGCTTTTTCAGGCCTGCGATTTCCGGGCTCGCTGGTTTAATTGATCGATCGGACCGCGTGCACGACCGCGCTTACTGCAGCGACGCTTCGTGCTTGGCAGGACCGCCGTAATCGTTCAGCGTCGTGAACAAGACCTTTCCATTTACCGAAGCCGCCGCCGACAGGGGCAGCGAAATCTGGCCACCGGGAGGCACCATGTCGCCCTCGTCGAACTTCGGCGCGGAGGCACCCTCACCAATCTGGGCGGAGATGATCGTGACGTGATAAGGCGTAGGATTGGATACCTGAAGGGACGCTTTACCCTTTTCCGTAGTCAAGTGCCACGTAAGCTTGTCCGGTGCATCATCCGACTTGCCCTGCAGCCCTGCCGGACGGAAGAAAAACTTCAAACGCGAGCGAAAAGCCAGTTGAACGTAATTCGGACCGGCCTCGGCTTCGGTGGGCTTGGGCGGCACTTCGAGCAGGTTGAACCACAACAGGCTCTCGCGATCCTGAGGCATCGGTTCGCCCGTATAAGAAATGCGAATGGTCTGCGACTTCGTCGGATCGATGCGCGCAATCGCCGGCGTAAGAATAAATGGCAGATCGAGCTTACTCGGATCGACCTTCGGATCACCCTTGTCGAACCATACCTGCGTAAGCGCCGGACTCTTTCCTACATTGGACAGCTTGACGGTGACTTCGCTATCTGTAGCCTTGTAAATCACACGCGTACCCGCGATGACGACCGAGGCACGGCTCGTAAAAGACAGCATAAGACCTATGGCCAGAAAACCCACGGCCAATACGTTGAGGATAATCTTTCGGGAATTCATGACAGACAATCAAAGAATGTGATTCGACAACCAGCGACGTGCATGTAAACGGGTCCAAGCGGTCACAGCGGAGCACAAAAAAGTGCGGCTTCGCCCGATTCACTCCGGCAAGGACAACTCAGGAAGAATCAGTCGATATGGACTAAGGCCAGCAGAACAAGCGTTACGAGGCAAGTCCATGGCACTCGGTTCTTCCTTAGCTTTCCCAATGGAGAATGGTGCCGAAGCACCATTCCTCTCACATAGATGCTTACTGGTAAGACATCGAGTAAGTAACGTTCGTGGTCACGCTACCCGGAGTGGCACCACCAGCCGGCGTGTAGTATTGAGCCGCGTATTGAAGGCTCGCCGTGCCGCTAGCAATGGCCACAGTTTTCGAGTTCTGCGAGCCGTCACTCTTGCTCACGTCCATAACGGTCGCGCCGCCGTTGAAGTCGACCAATTGCACTTCGATATTCGTCGCAGTGCCGTTGTTCTTGAGATTGCCGTCCGCCAGCGTGTTGACGCCGTATTCCCAGAACGTGCGCACGTTACCCGTGTCCGGCATGCAGTTGGTGAGCGCGATTTTGAAGCCGGTGCTACCACCAGACTTGCCTGCGCTTTGGAAGGCTGCAGCCGACAGAGTCGGCAACGTAACCGTGAAGTTATTGCCCTGACCCTCGCCGCTCACATCGCAGGTTTGCGCCGTGAGTTCACCATTGATGGTGAGCAACCCACCGTTGGGAGCGTCGGCGTATGCCGAAACGCTTGCAAAGCCCATTGCCGCAGCGATCGCCGAGATAGCAATCTTTCTCATTATTTACTCCTGATTATTGAAATAACACACCAAATCAAAATACAACCCCGCAGACGACGGAAATCGGACCGTCCGGCTTGTCTCGACACTCTCGAGTCCAGCTCCGAATCGTCGATACTTTTAGCGAAGAATTCTTATTGATAAGGAACCCGAATTATATGAATGCGAACAACGCTCGTATGCACGAAGATTCTTATTGTCTGGAAAATTCGCTTAAATCACACTAACTTCCGGAATTTCGGCAGCGAATCGACAATCGAAGGCCTGGAATCCGAGGCGCGTCCGTAGGTAGTTGCGAAATCAGCGCTATCGGCATTGAGCGAATCTTCGCCCGCACGAAAGCGAGGCCGCATTATAGAAAATACTTTGCTATTCGGCCTTTACTAAAATTCTTAAAGGCGGAACATTAATGCCTGTTTAATGGCAATACAAATCTGACTTTTCACAGCTTTTTCCTGGAACAATCCAAACTGACAGATCACAGCCGGGGCAGAGCGCGCTTGATCGATGCCCGGCATATCGACATGTCACGGGCATCCATGGACGCCGTCTAGATCATTCATATGTGAGCGAGTATTGAACAGAAGTTTCAATCGATCCGCCCGTCGTGTTGCCGGTAGGCGAATAGTACTGAGCGGCATATCGCAGATTAGCTTCGCCGTTCACCAGTGCCACGCTTTGGGAGTTCTGCGCACCGTCAGCCTTGCTCAGGTCCATGACGTTGGGCGAGCCACTGTTCCAATCGACAAGCTGAATCTCGATTCCAGTCGCTGTACCGTCGTTCTTCAGCGTGCCACTCGCAGACGTAGTTCGGCCGTACTCCCACATCGTTCGCACGCGCGTCCCGTCCGCCGCACAGCTCGTCAGTGAGATGGTGAATCCTGTCGCACCTGCTGTAGCTCCCGCAGTGCTCAGAGATTTCGTAGACATGATAGGCAGCGCCACCGAGAAGCTTCCGCTGCTACCGGGATTGACCTCGCATGTAGGCGGGATTGCCTGGCCATAGAAGGTGATCGTACCGCCGCCATTTCCCGATGGTGCTGCGTACGCCGCCACACTCGTCATTCCAACTGCCGCCATCAGCGTGAGAAGAGCAATGTTTCTCATTGATTTGGATTCCTATATCTTTTGGATTTTCCGTAACTTACAGTCGATCCGAAGCACAACCGCGGCCTGACACGCATCGCCGCAAAGAGTTCAGGCAAGTTTGGATGCCTCAATCGTTCGTCATATTCTCCGAACGACGAGGCAGTATATGAAAGCAGGAAGCAAGGCGCCCTACTAATACTCTGAAAGGCACAAGCACTGCGACAGTCAGGATGCCGACGCCGCCACGCCGCGCCCACTCGCCTCAATCCCCCGCGTCCCGCGCAGCCGCATCCGACGAGGATGAAGACGAAGACGAAGGAGACGACGAAAACAGCCGCGCCCACGAATTGAATCGCCGCGTATAAGACAGATCGACGCCCTGATACGTCCCGCCATACGCCGTCACCGACCAGAAGCGCGACAGATTCAGCGTCGCCTTGATCGCGTTGCTCGCCGATTGCAATCCCTGCTCATACCCGAGCACGAGCCGCTCGTTGATCGCTTTCGAGAGCATCACGACTTGCGGATCGGTCAGCCCGACCTCGCTCGAGCCGATCGTGAATTCGTCGAGCCCGAACGTCTGCGCAATACGCTTGCCGCTCGTGCTGCCGAGCAGCGCCAGCGCGCTCGTCATCGCGCTCTGCTGGCCGACGTTGTTGCCCTGATCGGTGCCGTGTCCGAAGAGCAGCCACGAGAGCTTCTCGTTGTCGGGCACGTTCGGCTCGGATATCAGCTTCGCGACGGGCGCCTGCACCGTGCCCGTCACCTGCACGCCGGCCTCGACTTCCTGATTGCGCCGCATCGCGAGGATGTTGAGGCCCGGATTCGCCACCGGTCCATTGAACGTGAAGAAGCCGTTCTCGATGTTGAGCTTGCGCCCGAACGCGGTATAGGTGGAACCGGGCGTCACGCGCACGTTGCCGACCGCGCGCAGCGGCATGTTCGGCGCGCTCGTCGCCGTGATGGTGCCCGCGAGGCCGAGATCCGCGCCCGCGCCCTTGAAGCGGAAGCGCTGGCCGAGATTGATGTCGATGTTCGCGCGCGGCGTGAACGGCCCGACCGGCTTTCCGGTCGTCGCCGTCAGCTGCTGGTTGCCGCCCTTGATCGTGCCGTCGGGGCGCTCGATCACGACATCGTCGCCGAGCGAGGGCGCGGACGACTCCGGCAGATCGAAGAGCGCATGATCGACCGTGAACTTGCCGTCGATCGCCATGCCGCCCTGCAGCCCCGCGTTCGCGATAGTCGCGCTGCCGGTGAGCATCAGCTCGCGGTCCGGCGACGCGAACAACTCCAGCTTGTCCGCGATGATGCTCGCCGTCAGATCCGGCTGCTGCTGGTCGAGCCGCACCTTGCCGGTCGCGCGCAGCGTGCCGCTCGCGCCGTGAAACTCCACGCGCTGTAAATCGACGAGATTCTCCGACAGCGCGATGCGAATGATGCCGTCCTTCAGTTGCACGCCCTGGTCGACGACCGTCGCGGATATATTGTCGCCGGTCAGCATCCCCGAGAGATTCGGCTTCGCCACAATGCCCGCGATCACGAGCTTGAGCGCAATCCTGCCCCCGAGCAGATAGTTCGCGCCGAGCAGGCCGCCCGTCGTGCGCAGTTCGGGAACATTCGCGTCGATCGCGCCGGTGAGCGGCGCATTGTCGTCGATGGTCAGCATGCCGTCGCGATTCACGAGCGTCGTGTGCACGTTGGCATCGATCACGCCGATGCGGCTCGCCTGCGCCCGCAGCGACGCGTTCAGGCGGTTGCCGTTGGTGAAGTCCGCGCGCGCGGTGACATCCGTGATGCCGAGCGCCGCGACGCCGCGCGTGCCGTCGATCGTCACATCGCCGTCGCGGCGCTTGATCTGCGCGTAGCCCGTCGCCGTCGCGCCGAGGGCGAAGTTCCAGTCGCCGTCGAAGTCGAGGTCCGTGCGGATCGGCGGCTCCGCGCCGGTCAGCTCCCGGCGCACTTCGAGCAGATGCGGCACCGACACGTTCGTGAGCGTGCCCGCCGATTGCAGGCGGCCGTTCTCCATCGCGAACGACTTCAGATTCAGCACCGCGCCTTCCGCGACGAGCCGCGTCGCGCCGAGCACGAGGCGCTTCGGCCCGTAGCTCACTGAAAGCGGGGACTGGAGATTGAGCGACGGCGTGCCCTTGTTCGAGAGCTTCGTGATCGATCCGTCCCAGTGCGGGCCGTCGGGCGCATCGGTGAACTTGCCGTTGGCGCCGAGCGCGAGGTTCACCGGCTGGCCGCGGACCTTGCCGGTCGCGGTCACATCGAGCGTGTGATGCGCGCGCGTGCCGTTCAGGTTCGCATCGAGATTCGCGATGTCGACGCCTTCCGTGCTCGCGTCGCGCGCTTTCAGCGTGAAGACGAGCGCGCCGTTCGCGCCGTCGCGGATATCGGCCCGGCCTTCCGCGTGACCCAGCCGATTCGCGCCGAACACGACGTCGTCGGCCTGATAGTTCGCCGCGACGTTCGGATGCGCGATCGAGCCGGTCAGATCGCCGTCCGCCTTCACCGTGCCCGTGATGCCGAAGCCGAGCCGTTCGAGCGCGGGCGCATCGACCTTGAAGCGCAAGCGGTCGCCGGGCGCGCCGAAACTGCCGTTCAGATCGACGTCGTTGCCCGCCACCGAAAGCGATGCCTTGCTCGGCAAGAGGCGCGTGCCCGCAACCTGCACGGTGCCCTCGCCCGTGAGCGGCAGGTTGTCGTACATGCTGTCGGTGAGCTTGAAGGTCGCTTTGGTCGTGAGCGTCGGCGCGAGCTGGCCCGATGCGGCCAGCGTGCCGTTCACGCGCGCCTCCACGACGCGCGGCGGCGCGGCAGGCTGGTTCGACGCGCCCTTCTTCACCGGCGCGGGCTTCGGCGCAATCAACTGCTGCTGCAACAGAAGCGGGTTGAAGTCGACGATCTTGGCCTTCAGGTCGTAGCTCGAATTGGCGTCCTTCTTCAGCGCGCCGTTCAGTTCGACGCGGCCCTTGCCGACCGTCAGCTTGACGTCGTCGAGCGAGGTTTGCTTCGGATCGAGCTTGACTTTCGCCTGCGCGCGGATCGCCGCTTTCGGGTCGTTCAGATCGGCCGTGATGCTCTGCGTGTCGCCCGCGAGCACGATGCCGACCGGACCGGCGAAATCCGTCGGGCGCAAGGTCGGCTCGATCGCGTTCAGATCGAGCTTCGCCACCTTCAGGTCGAACTTGCCGTTCCCGCCCGCGAGCGCGCCGCCGCCCGTCACCGTCGCGCTCTTCAGAAGCCGCACGTTGAGATCGGTGATGCTTTGCTCCGACGCGTCGAGCCGCACGTTCGCACGGGCATCGATGAGCGGCAGCAGCTTCTTGTCGAGGGAACCGGGCTTCGCGTTCACGATCGACACCGGCCCGCTCACGACGAACGCCTTCGGGTCCGCGCCCGCGACGGGCTTCACTTCGGCGCGCACGGCGAGATCGGCCTCGGGCGCGCTCGGGCTGAATGCCTGCGGATTCACGTGATCGAAGGTGACGAGCGCGGATTTGAGCGGCACATCGGCGAACGGCAGCGCTTCGACGTGCGCCTGGCCCTTCAGCTTCATGCCGCTCGCGTCGACGTCCGCGATCAGGTCTTCGAGCGACCCGGAGACCCGCGCGCTCACGTTCACCGCTTCGCCGTTGACCTTGCCGGCATAGCCCACGTCGCCGGAAAGCGGAAACGGCCGCGCGCCGCCGTCGAGCTTCGCCGCCGCCGTCACCGCGCCGAACGGCGTGTCGAGACGCTGCACCGTGGCTTCATGATGCCGGCCGTCGCTGCGGCCGTTGAACAGCAGGCGCGAGAACTCGGTCGTCGTGGTGCCCTCATGCAGCCGCAGCTTCCCGACGGACAGATCGTTGATCGCGAGCTGGATCGGGATGCGCAATTCCTGCGGCAGCTCGGTCTTCTTGCTCGGCTCGTTCGACGGCGCGATGCGCGCGTCGATCGTCCCGACATGCAGATAGTCGATCGTGAAGCGCAGCGGCTCGCGCGTGAGCGCCCAGCGGCCCGACACGCTGTCCACCGCGATATCCGTGCCCGTGCCGTCCTTCCAGTGGACGTCGCGCAATTGCAGGCCGGTCGCGATCGCGCCGCCGTCGAGCTTGCCGGTCAGCTGCCCCTTGAGGAGCGAGGTCGCCGCGTCCCATGCGTAACGCGTGCCGCGCTCGGTCGTCAGCACGTAGAACACGCCGCCGACCGCGAGCCCGACGATCAGCACGAGCACGAGCACGAACCCGCCGATCCAGCGCGCGAGGCGCCGCCAGCCGCTCCTGCGCGGCGGCGTCTTCTTCGCGTCGCCGTCGCCGCCGCCTTCGTTGCCGGGAGGCGGGGCTTCAGCGTCCGCTTGCTTGGTCGAGTCCGTCATGCCGAATCAATGTCCCTCTTCGTTCTCACGCGCATCAGAACGCGATGCCGAGCGTCAGATACGGCTTGACGCTCTTGTTCTTCAGCCCGTAAGCCACGTCCACGTTGACCGGGCCGACCGGACTGCGCCAGCGCGCGCCGACGCCCACGCCCGGCTGGAACACGCGTTCGCTCCAGGTGTCGGTCGCGGTGCCGATGTCGAAGAACACCGCGCCGCCCCAGTCGCGCGTGAACCAGTGCTGATATTCGCTGCTGCCGGTCACCATGTACTTGGTCGGCAGGATCGAGCCCGCCACGTTATTGCCGATGCTCAGATAACTGTAGCCGCGCACCGAGTTCGCGCCGCCCGCACGAAACAAGAGCGATGCCGGCACGCCGCTCGACGGCCCGCTCGTGAACACGCCGCCGAATTCCGCGCGAAACACGAGCAAGTCGTTCTTGCTGAGCGGCACATATTGCGCCGCATTGGTGTACAGGCGGGCAAACGTCTGGTCGGTCATCACGCCTTTCACGGCGAAGCCGGCTTCTGCCCGGACGATGTTGCCGCGGCGCGGAAAGAGCGGATCGTCGACGTTGCGCCGGACCCACGTCCACGCGGGCACGAGCGCGCGCGCCGTCGACGGATTCGGCTCGTTCTGCGTCAGCCGGTCGTCGTAGAACGTGAGCGAAAAGCTCGTGTCGATGTTCTGCCGCGAACGCGAACGCTGCACGCCGACACGCGCGCTATAGATGTTGGTGTCCGAGACATCGGTGATCGTGTACGAAGCGAACACGGCGTTGACCCAGCCGTGCGAATCGGGCGGCATCGCGAGCTGCACGCGGCCGTACTGCTGCGTCTGGTCGAGGCGACCGGAAATCGTGAACGGATACGCCGCGCCGAACGTGTTGAGATAGCTGTAGGCGCCCTGGATATGAAAACCCGTGTCCGTCGCGTAGCCCACGCCGTAGCGGATGCTGTGGAACGGATACTCGCTGACCTTCACGTGCAGCGGCGTGTCGAGCGGCTTGTTGACGTCGTTGTCCGCGTCGATCGCGACGCTCGCGTAGTACGGCGTGTTCTGGATCTGGCGCTGCAGTTCGTTCACGCGCGCGACGCTGTAGATCTCGCCTTCCCGGATCGGATTCACGTGATCGATGATCCAGCCGGGATAGCGCTTCGGACCACTCACGTCGAGCTTGCCGAGCGTGAAGGTCGGACCGCTGTCGAAAGTCACCGAAAGATCGGCGAGATGCGCGCGCGGATTGATGCGCGCCTGCGAGCGGACGATCTTCGCGCCGAGATAGCGCTTCGACCGCAGCGCCTTCAGCGCCGCGTTCTTCGCGTCGTCCCAGCCGCTCTGCGTGAAAGGATCGCCTTCATTCACCGAAAAAGCGAAACGCGCGGCGTTCTCCTGCGCGCGGTCCTCGGTCGTCACCGCACCCGTGAATTGAAGCTGCACCGAGGCAATCATCGTGCGCGGGCCGGGATCGACGCTCACCTTGACATTGCGCTTGTCGTCGACGGTCGTGACGTCGGTGCGCACGACCGGCGTGAAATAGCCTTCCGTCGCGACGAGATCGCGCACGTCCTTCGGCGCGGCGGTGACGAGGAACTGGAACTGGTCGTCGCTCACGTCGTCGCGCTTCGCGAAGCGCGCGAGGTCGAGGTTCTCCTTGAGCAGCTTCTTCACGCTGCGCGGCGCGTCGATATCGACGTCGTATTTCGCGAAAGCGGGCGCGGAGAAGCCGAACGCGATGAATGCGGCGAGCACGGCCGGCAAGCGTCTCGGGCCAAGCGGCTTCACGCGCAACGCGCGCAGCGGATCAAACGAACGCCCCGCCAAACGTGACCTCCGGCATCGGAACAATTGGGATTCAAACGAAAAGAATGCAGTCGCCGCGCAATCGGGCGCAGGCGCTATTTCACCACAACGGCACGCGCGGACGCCGCAAAAGCGGCGCACGGTGCGCCGGACGTGCGCCTTTGGACGGCTCGACGCCTGCCGGGTTCCGCGAAACCTGCACGCGCGTGCACCTTTCGATGCGCGCGGAACGCGCTCGCGTGCGTTGCCGCCGCACGCTTGCGGTAAAATTGCGGCGCACAGGCGAAATGCGGACCGCCGCTCGCCCTCCTCGTCACACGAGCAAGCCTCGACCCAACGGAAGCCGGATCATGTATCAGTCGGATATCACCCAGTTCATCAATCAGCTGAAAGAGCAAAAGCCGTCGCTGGAAGAAGAACAGCGCCGCGGCCGTGCGCTTCTGTGGGACAAGCAGCCGATCGACCTCGACGAGCGCACCGAGCAGCAGAAAGCGCGCGTGAAGCAGACGTCCTACGTCTACTACCAGAACTTCTGAACGTGAGCGCAGCGGGCCACGAGCCGCATTCGTCCGCGCATTCCTCTCACGAGCCGAAGCGCGACGAACCACGGGAAGACCGCACGGTGGCGCTCGCCGCGCCCGCGACGGATTCCACGCCCGATACCATCGACGGCGTCGCGATCGCGCATCTGTACGGCGAGCCGCTGTGGAAGCTGCCCACCGACCTGTACATCCCGCCCGATGCGCTCGAGATCTTTCTCGAGGCGTTCGAAGGCCCGCTCGACCTGCTGCTCTACCTCATCCGCAAGCAGAACTTCAACGTGCTCGACATCCCGATGGCGGATGTCACCGCGCAATACCTCGGTTACGTCGACCAGATCCGCGAGTCGAATCTGGAGCTCGCGTCGGAATACCTGCTGATGGCCGCGATGCTGATCGAGATCAAGTCGCGCATGCTGCTGCCGGTCAAGAAAGCGGACACCGGCGAGGACGCCGAAGACCCGCGCGCCGAACTCGTGCGCCGTCTGCTCGAATACGAGCAGATGAAGCTCGCCGCGCAGAAGATCGACCAGTTGCCGCAGCTCGGCCGCGACTTCCTGCGCGCCGACATCTATATCGAGCAGGCCGCCGAGCAGCGCTTCCCCGACGTCGACATGAACGACCTGCGCGCCGCGTGGGCCGATGTCATCAAGCGCGCAAAGCTCGTCCAGCATCACAAGATTTCGCGCGAGGAGCTCTCCGTGCGCGAGCACATGAGCGTGATCCTGCGGCGCCTGCAGACCGCGCGCTTCATGGAGTTCACGGAGCTTTTCGATACCTCGCGCGGCGTGCCGGTGGTCGTGGTGAACTTCATCGCGATGCTGGAGCTGTCGCGCGAATCGCTGATCGAAATCACGCAGCCCGAGCCTTATGCGCCGATCTACGTGAGATTGGCTTACTCTCCCGCCTAGATACCCGCTTTTCCTTTACCCTAGCCTCGTGCGGTTCGTCCGGACCGCCCGCCAGGAGACACCCGCTCGATGAAAGTCATCAGCTCCATCCATGAATTGCGCGACCAGTTGCGCGGCCAGAACCGAACCGCCTTCGTTCCCACGATGGGCAATCTCCACGAAGGCCATCTCTCGCTGATGCGCCTCGCGCGCCAGCACGGCGATCCGGTGGTCGCGAGCATCTTCGTGAACCGGCTGCAGTTCGGTCCGAACGAGGACTTCGACAAATATCCGCGCACGCTGCAGGACGACATCGAAAAGCTGCAGAAAGAGAACGTCTACGTGCTCTTCGCGCCGACCGAGAGGGACATGTATCCGGAGCCGCAGGAGTATCGCGTGCATCCGCCGCACAATCTCGGCGACATTCTCGAAGGCGAATTCCGGCCCGGCTTCTTCACGGGCGTGTGCACGGTCGTGATGAAGCTGATGTCGTGCGTGCAGCCGCGCGTCGCGGTGTTCGGCAAGAAGGACTATCAGCAGTTGATGATCGTGCGCGCGATGTGCCACCAGTTCGCGCTGCCGACGGAAATCGTCGCGGCGGAAACCGTGCGCGAGGAAAACGGCCTCGCGCTCAGTTCGCGCAACCGCTTCCTGTCCGAGGCCGAACATACCGAGGCGCCGCAGCTCGCCGCGCAACTCCAGCGCGTGCGTGAGCAGGTGCTGTCGGGCAATCGCGATATCGCCGCGCTCGAACGCGACGCGATGAACGCGCTCGCCGAACGCGGCTGGAAGCCCGATTACATCAGCGTGCGCAAGCGCTCGAACCTGCTGCCGCCGGGCGAGGCGGACGCGGATGCGCCGCTCGTCGTGGTCGCGGCCGCGAAGCTCGGCACGACGCGCCTCATCGACAACCTCGAAATCTGAAGCATCCGAAGCGAATTCAAGCAATCAGGAAGGAAGCATCATGCAGCGCACCATGCTCAAATCGAAGATCCACCGCGCGACGGTCACACACTGCGAGTTGCACTACGAAGGCTCGTGCGCCATCGACGAGGATCTCCTCGACGCCGCGAACCTGATGGAAAACGAGCAGATCGACATCTGGAACGTGAACAACGGCGAGCGTCTGACCACTTACGCGATCAAGGGCGAGCGCGGCAGCGGCATGATCTCGCTGAACGGCTCGGCCGCGCGCCGCGCGCAACTGGGCGATCTCGTGATCATCGCGGCGTTCGCGCAGGTGGACGAAGCGGAGATCAAGGCAGGCTGGAAGCCGAACCTCGTGTTCGTCGACGACGACAACCGCATCAAGGGCAGCCGCGATCACGTGCCGACGCAGAACTGGACGTAATCCCGTTGCGCTTGAACGAAAAAGCCGGCGACTCCTCAGCGGACGCCGGTTTTTTCATTTCTTCGACACCCACTCGATGATCGGCTCCCACTGCTCCAGATCCTTTTCGACGCGGCTCTTCGCCACGTCCCAGATCGTCAGGCCGTGCGCGGCGAGCTGCACGTAGTTCTGGGTATCGCGCAGAAAGCCGAGCACGGGCAATTGCAGCCCTTCGACGAAGCGATGCAGTTGATCCGCCGAACGCGTGCGCGCATCGACGCGCATGCCGACCACGCCGACTTCGATCGCGCCTTTCCTCACCGCCTTTTCCTTCGCGAGCTTCGCGAGGAAGTCCTGCGTCGCGAGGATGTCGAACATCGACGGCTGCAGCGGCACGATCACCTTGTCCGCCAGTTCCAGCGCGAGCGAGAGGCGGTTGCCGTGCACCCCGGCGGGGGTATCCACGACGGCTTTCTCCAGACCTTTGGGCGGCTTGCCGGGTGAATCGACGTCGATCGACCATTCCTCGATGGTCGGCAGCGTATCGACGCGCAGCGACAGCCACGCGTGCGACGAGCGCTGCTTGTCGAGATCCGCGAGCGCGACCCACTCGCCCTGTGCCGCGAAATACCCTGCCAGATTGGTTGCGAGCGTGCTTTTGCCGACGCCGCCTTTCGGATTTGCCACCACGATCACGGTCATGAAGTGTCCTGGATTTTGTTGGGCGCGCGGGCACGTTGCCATGCGGCGCGCGCACGAATTTCGACTTTACGAGAACAGGTGCATGATTCGAGCGTTGATATTATCGGCAAAAGTGGTGCATCCGGCACGCTGGCCGAACGGCCGTGCCGAATCTGCCGCCGAAGTTGGCATTAGTCATCCATTTCCATTCCCACGACGCCCATGACCAAGCTCCGCCCCGATGTCACGCTCGACTTCCTCCGCAACCGCCAGAAAGGCCGCCTGCCCGACCTGCTCGGCGTGCAACTGATCTCGCTCGACCAGGGCCAGTTGACCGGCGAGCTGGCGATCCGTCCGGAACTGCTCGCGCCGAACGGCTTTCTGCACGCGGCGACGGTCGTCGGTCTCGCGGATACGTGCTGCGGCTATGCGTGCATCGCCCATCTGCCGGAGAACGCGCAGAACTTCACGACGCTCGAACTGAAGAGCAACCATGTGTCGACGGCGCGCGAAGGGAAGATCATCGCGAAGGCGAGCGCCGTGCATCTCGGGCGCAGCACGCAAGTGTGGGACGCGACGGTCACGAATGGCGACGGCAAGCTCATCGCCATGTTCCGTTGCACGCAGATGATTCTCTATTGACCGAAGGCGGCCAGAAGCGCATCCAGATCGAGCGACTGCGCGAAAGAGTCGGCCAGACGGTCGAGCGAGGCTTCGCGCAGCGCCGGATAATCGAGCGGCTCGGCGCCCTTCACGCCCGCCCACGCGAGCAGCGCCGCGCAGGCTTCCGGCGTATCGAAGACGCCGTGCAGGTAGGTCGCGGCGATCTGGCCGTCGTCCGACACGGCGCCATCGACACGTCCCGAATCCAGCGCGACGAAAGGACGCGCGAGCGCCGCGCCGTGCGTGCGGCCCATGTGGATTTCGTAGCCGCGCACGGGCGCTTGCGTGCCGTCGATCATCAACTCGCCCACGACATTCTCCAGTTGCTTCCGCGGCGTGAGCACGGTCGCAAAATCGAGCAGCGCCAATCCATTCACGCAGCCCGCCGCGCCTTCGACGCCATCCGGATCGTCGATCTCGCGCCCGAGCATCTGCATGCCGCCGCAGATGCCGAGCACCTTGCCGCCATAACGCAGATGCCGTTCGATCGCGCGATCCCAGCCGTTTTCGCGCAGCCACGCGAGATCGCGCTGCACGCTTTTCGAGCCTGGCAGCACGATCAGATCGGCGGACGGCGGCGCGACGCCCGCGCGCACATAGCTGAAATCGACCTGCGGATGCGCCCGCAAAGCATCGAAATCCGTGTGATTGCTGATGCGCGGCAGCGCGGGCACGATGACCTTCAGCGCGGACATGGCGCCGTGCGTATGCGGCTGGCTCGGCAGCATGTCTTCGGCATCGAGCGTGAGCCCGTGCAGATATGGCAGCACGCCGAACACCGGCTTGCCCGTCTGCGCTTCCAGCCAGTCGAGCCCCGGCTTCAAAAGGCCGATATCCCCGCGAAACCGGTTGATGACGAAGCCGCGAACACGCGCCCGCTCGCTCTCCGACAGACACGCCAGCGTGCCGACGAGATGCGCGAACACGCCGCCGCGATCGATATCCGCGACGAGCACGACCGGGCAATCGACGTGCTCGGCGAAGCCCATGTTGGCGATATCGCCGTCGCGCAGATTGATCTCGGCGGGACTGCCCGCGCCCTCGACGATCACCGCATCGAACTCGTTGCGCAAACGCGCGTAGGACGCGAGCACCGCATCGAACGCGATGCGCTTGTACGCGTGATAGGCCCGCGCATCGAGGTTCGCGTGCGCGTGACCGTGGATGATGACCTGCGCGCCGCGATCGCTCGTCGGCTTGAGCAGCACCGGATTGAAGTCGATGCGCGCGTCGACGCCCGCCGCGACGGCCTGCAGCGCCTGCGCGCGGCCGATCTCGCCGCCATCGATGGTCACCGCGCTGTTGAGCGCCATGTTCTGCGGCTTGAACGGCGCGACGCGCACGCCGCCGCGACGCGCGAGACGGCACAGCCCCGCGACGAGCGTGCTCTTGCCGGCATCGGACGTCGTGCCCTGGATCATCAGCGTGCCGCGAGGCGTGAAAGGCATCGGAAGATTCTCATGAAGAACGACGCGCTATCTTAGCCCGTCAGTACAATATCGCGATGACTCCCGATCTCACTTTCATCCTCGGCGGCGCGCGCTCCGGCAAGAGCGCGCACGCCGAACGGCTTGCATCCGAAAGCGGGCTGCCCGTGACGTATATCGCGACCGCGCGCATCGGCGATGCCGAGTTCGAGGCGCGCGTGCGGCTTCATCGCGAGCGCAGGCCCGCGCACTGGGCGCTCGTCGAAGCGCCGCTCGATCTCGCGGACGCATTGCACGAGGCGGATCGCGCGGGACATTGCGTGCTGATCGACTGCCTCACGTTGTGGCTCGCCAATCTGCTTTTCACATCGGAAAGCGCGAGCGAGGACGTGGCCGTCCTGCCCGACAGCGCGCGCGAAGCCTTCGCACGCTTCGATGCGGCGCTTGCAGAAACGCGCGGCAAGGTCATCGTCGTGAGCAATGAAATCGGGCTCGGCGTCGTGCCGCTCGGTTCGGTCACGCGTCTTTACGTCGATGAACTCGGGCGCCTGAACCAGCGCGTCGCCGCCGCGAGCACGCGCGCGACGCTGATGGTCGCGGGCCTGCCGCTCGCGCTCAAAGGCTGACGGGAGAATCGACGAGCGATGCTCCTTCTCTCCGCCTACGCGATGGCCCTGCTCGCCGTGCTCGGCGTGATCGTCGACCGCATCTTCGGCGAGCCGCGCGCGCGTCATCCGCTCGTCGGCTTCGGCAATCTCGCGACCCGGCTCGAAGCGCGCATGAACACCGGCTTTCGCGCGCGCCCGGCGGGCATACTCGCGTGGTTCATCGCGGTTGCGCCGCCGGTGGGCATCGCGTGGTTTCTCGTCAGCGTGCTGCCGTTTGCCTATGCGTGTCTCGTGCACGTGCTGCTGCTCTGGTTCGCGCTCGGCGCGAAGAGCCTGCGGCAGCATATCGCGCCGATCGCGCGCGCTTTGAGCTTCGGCGATATCGACGCCGCGCGCGCGCTGACCTCGCGCATCGTGTCACGCGACACCTCTCACGCCGATGAAAACGCCCTGTCGCGCGCGGCGGTGGAATCGGCGCTGGAGAACGGCAACGACGCGATCTTCGGCGCGCTCTTCTGGTTCGCCGTCGCGGGCGGGCCGGGCGCGCTCATGTTCCGCCTCGCCAACACGCTCGACGCGATGTGGGGCTATCGCACACCGCGCTACTTGCGCTTCGGCTGGGCGGCGGCGCGCTTCGACGACGTGCTCAACTTCATTCCCGCGCGTCTCACGGCGGCGACCTACGCGCTCGCCGGCGACACGCACATGGCCTGGCACTGCTGGCGCACGCAGGCGCGCTCGTGGGACAGCCCGAACGCGGGCCCCGTGATGGCCGCGGGCGCGGGCAGCCTGAACGTGCTGATCGGCGGCGCGGCGGTCTATCACGGCAAGCTCGAGGTGCGGCCGACGCTCGGCGCGGGCCACAGCGCGAACCCGAAGCATGTGGTCGCGGCGTTGCGGCTCGTCGAGCGCGCGACGTTGATGTGGCTCGCGGTGCTGTTGATCTTCGCGGCCTTGAGCGCAACCACGAGTGGCTGATATGGCGCATCCCATCCGACACGGCGGCAATCTGCGCGAAGCCGCGCGCCGCTACGCGATTCCCTTCGATGACTGGCTCGATCTGTCGACGGGCATCAATCCGCGCGGCTATCCGGTGCCGCCCGTGCCGCCCGATGCATGGCGTCGCCTGCCCGAAGACGACGACGGTCTCGCCGACGCCGCCGCGTGTCATTACGGCGCGCCGCTCGCGTTGCCGGTGGCGGGCTCGCAGGCGGCGATCCGCGCGCTGCCCGCGCTGTTGCGTCGCGGCACGGCGGGCGTCGCGCCGCTGACTTACGGCGAATATGCGCCCGCATTCATGCGCGCGGGCCACACGATCGCAACGCTCGACGTCGCCGCGCGCGATGTGCCCGATACGCTCGATCACGTCATCGTCGCGAATCCGAACAACCCGACCGCCGAGCGCCTTTCGCGCGACACGCTCCTGCGCTGGCACGCGCAGCTCGCGGCGCGCGGCGGCACGCTGATCGTCGATGAAGCGTTCGCCGATGTCGATCCGGCGGCGTCGCTGGCGAGCGAGACCGCGCGCGACGGGCTCATCGTGCTGCGCTCGGTCGGCAAGTTCTTCGGGCTCGCGGGCATCCGCGCGGGCTTCGTGCTCGCGGCGCCGTCGATGCTCGATGCGTTGCGCGATACGCTCGGCGCGTGGACCGTGAGCGGCCCGGCGCGTCACGCGGTGGAAACCGCTTTCGCCGATGCCGCCTGGCAGCGCGAAACGCGCGAACGCCTGCAACAGGACGGCGCACGTCTCGCCGCGTTGATCGCGAGCCAAGGCTTCGACGTGCACGCGACGCCGCTCTTCGCATGGACGCCCACTTCGAACGCGCCCGAACTTCAACACGCGCTCGCGCTGCGCGGCATCTGGACGCGCCTCTTCGATCTGCCCGGCATGACGCCGAGCCTGCGCATCGGATTGCCGGGCGCGGAAGGCGATTGGGCGCGCCTGTCGCGTGCGCTGCGGGAGATTCGCGCGTGAGGCTGCGCTGTGCGATTGCGGTACTGATCGGCCTGGCCGCTGCGCGAGCGCATGCCATCACCATCACCGACGACAGCGGCGCATCCGTCACGCTCGCGAAACCGGCCGAGCGCGTCGTCAGCCTCGCGCCGCACGTCACGGAACTGCTGTTCGCGGCGGGCGGCGGCGCGCACATCGTCGGCGCGGTGACGTATAGCGACTATCCGAAGGAAGCGCAGGCGATCCCGCGCGTCGGCGACAACAAGGCGCTCGATCTGGAGCGCATCGTCGCGTTGCATCCGGATCTGATCGTCGTCTGGCGGCATGGGAACGCGGCGCGTCAGATGGATCGTCTCCAGGCGCTCGGTATCCCGATCTACTTCAGCGAGCCGAAGCATCTCGCCGATATCGCGACGAGCATCGACAAGCTCGGTGCGCTGCTCGGCACGCAACAGCAAGCACGCGCGGCTTCGGATGCGTTCACGCGCGACATCGCGCAACTGCGCGCGCGTTATGCGCAAAGGCCGTCCGTCAGCGTGTTCTATCAGGTCTGGGACGATCCGCTGATGACGCTCAATCGCGACAATGTCTTCGACGAAGTGATCGGGCTATGCGGCGGCGCGAACGTGTTCGCGGCGGAAAAGCCGCGCGTGCCGACGATATCGACGGAAGCCGTGCTCGCGGCGAATCCCGAAGCGATCGTCACCGCGACGCCCGGCGCGACGAAACCCGACCGTCCGCTGCCCGCGCTCGAGCGATGGAAGCGCTGGCCGTCGTTGACGGCGGTCGCGCGCGGCAATCTCTTCGGCATCGATGGCGATCTCATCAACCGGCCCACGCCTCGTCTCGCATTGGGCGCGGCGGAACTCTGCCGCGATCTCGAAGCGGCGCGCGAGCGGCGCCCGAAGTAATCACGAAGCGATCAGGCGTTCCAGCGCACGAGAAGCCACTGCCCGCGCACGCGCCTGAACCACGCGATCGCGCCGAAATCGAGCGGCCATTGCAATGCGTTCTCGCGCGCGATGCCGAGAAGATGCGATGCCAGCACGCGCATAACACCCGCATGCGCGATCACATGCACGGCTTGCTGATCGACACATGCCGCTTCGAACCACGCGATGACGCGACGCGCGAACTGCGCGAAACTCTCGCCGCCATGCGGACGCGCGTGCTCGATATCGGCGGCCCATGCGTCGATGAGCGCGCGATCGATCGTGTCCCACGCGCAGCCTTCCCACGCACCGAAGTGCATTTCGGCGAGACGGGCGTCGATGTGTGCGTTCGCGCCGAGCGCATGTGCAATGGAGGCGCATCGTTGCAACGGACTCGTATGCCATCCGTCGATACATACGGGCGCGTTCAGCTCTTCCATGCGCGCGCTCAGCATGCTCGCCAGATCGCGTACATCGCGCCGCAGAGGCACATCGCTTTGTCCGTAGCAGATGCCCGCATCGACGGCGACTTCCGGATGTCGAATCAGGATGAGATCCATGCAAGCCCGATGAGATAGATCGCGATTTCGAACACCTGCTGCGCGAAGCCGAGGCAATCGCCGGTATAGCCGCCGATGCGTCGGACGAAGTAACGTCCGATGACGAAGCGCAATACGATCAACGCGACGATCGTGAAGCAGGCCAGTTTCCAGTCGATCATGAACAGCCACGGCAAGCCGAAGCCGAGCGCCAGCGCGAACGACGCCAGACTCATCCGCTGCGCAACCGGCTTCGCCTTGCCTTCGGCGCGCACGTAGTCGAGCGTGACCAGATAGCTGATCGCGAACGCGCGGCTCGCGGCGTGCGCGGCGACCATCGTCCATGCGACGCGTTGCGGCGGCAGCGCGGCGAGCGCCTGCCATTTGAGCGCCAGCGCGATCACGATCGCAATCGCGCCGAACGCGCCGATGCGCGAGTCGTGCATGATGCGCAGCGCATCTTCACGCGTGTACGCGCCGCCGAATGCATCGACGCAATCGGCGAGGCCGTCTTCATGAAATGCGCCGGTGAGAACGAGCGTCGCGGCCATCGAAAGCAGCACCGCGACACCCGGCGGAAACACGCGCAACGCCGCGAGATAGACGAGCGCCGCGACGCCGCCGACCATCGCGCCGACGAGCGGAAAGTAACGCGCCGCCGCGTTCAGGTATTCACGCTCGAAGCCGACCCAGCGCGGCACCGGCACGCGCGTGAAATAGCCGAGCGCGGTGAAGAAGTAGCGCAGTTCGTCGAGCGGCCGGTTCATCTCAATCCGCTTTGTTCGATACGCCCGCGGACTCGAAGCTCGCCATCTCGTCGACGAACGCGACGGCCGCGCGCAGGATCGGCAGCGCGAGCGCCGCGCCCGTGCCTTCGCCGAGCCGCAAGTCGAGTTGCAGAAGCGGCGCGGCGTCGAAATGCGCGAGCATGCGGCGATGCCCCGACTCGTTCGACGCATGCGCGAACACGCAATAGTCGAGCACGTCAGGCGCGATCTTCGATGCAACCAGCAACGCCGATGTCGCGATGAAGCCATCGACGAGTATCGTCATGCCTTCGCACGCGGCGGCAAGATAAGCGCCCGTCATCATCGCGATCTCGAAGCCGCCGAAGGCCGCGAGTGTGTCGATGGCATCGCCTCGATCGCGATGCAACGCGAGCGCTTTCGACAGCACATCGCGCTTGTGCGCGAGACCGCGATCGTCGAGACCCGTGCCGCGCCCGACGCATTCATCGACAGACACATCGCACAGGCGGCTCATCAGACACGCCGCCGCCGATGTATTCGCGATGCCCATCTCGCCGAAGCCGATCACATTCGTGCCGAGCGACGCGTGATGCCGCACGCGCGCCACGCCGCGCGCGATGCCTTCGAGCGCGGTGTCGCGCGACATCGCCGGCTCGTGCGCGAAGTTGCGCGTGCCGAGCCCGAGCGACAGGCGCTCGTATCCATGATCGATGGGAATCGGCGTCGCGACGCCCGCATCGACGACTTCGAGCGTCATGCCGACCGAGCGCGACAGAGCATTGATCGCCGCGCCGCCCGTCAGAAAGTTCGCGACCATCTGCGCGGTCACTTCCTGCGGAAACGCACTCACGCCCTCTTTCGCGATGCCGTGATCGCCGGCGAAGACGATCATCGCGGGACGCTCGATGCGCGGTTTCGTCGTGCGTTGAATCAGGCCCATCTGCAGCGCGATGGATTCGAGCCGCCCGAGGCTGCCGGGCGGCTTCGTCTTCATGTCGATGATGCGGCGCAGATCGGCTTCGAGGGCGCGGTCGAGCGCGCGGGGCATCGGGATGTCGTTGAGCGTGGACATCGAAATTCCTTTCAAGAGCGATGAATGGAAGGCACGAGCGCTTCGTGCTCGCCGTCGCGGATCAGCGCGAGCGGATAGCCGAATGCCGCGCTCGCGCGTTCGGGCGTCAATACGTCGGCGACGAGGCCCGCGTGAGCGCCGCCTTTGCCGTCGAGCAGGAGCGCATGCGTCGCGAAACGGCGCGCGAGATTCAGATCGTGGCACGAGAAGATTACGCCGCGCTTATGCTCGCGCGCAGCGTCGCGCAACGCATGCAGGCAGTCGATCTGATGATGCAGATCGAGATGCGAAAGCGGTTCGTCGAGCAACAGGAGCGGCGCGTTCTGGCACAGCACGGCGGCGAGCGCGACGCGCTGGCGCTCGCCGCCGGACAGTGTGAGCACGTCGCGCGCAGCGAACGATGCAAGACCGAGCAGATCGAGCGCGGCGCGAGCCGCAATGCGATCGTCTTCGTTCTCCCAGCCCCAGCCGGTGAGATACGGAAAGCGGTTGAGCAGCACGGTATCGAGCACGGTCGCGCTGAAGGCGTCGTGCATGGCTTGCGGCATCAACGCGCGTGCGCGCGCGAGGTCCGCCGCGCGCCATGTCGGGAGCGCGCGGCCATCGAGCGACACGCTGCCCGATGCCGGTTTCGCGAGCCCCGCGAGCACGTTGATGAGCGTCGTCTTGCCCGCGCCGTTCGGCCCGGCGATGCACCACATCTCGCCCGGCTCGATCGTCTGCGTGAGACCGTCGATGAGTGTGCGCGCGCCCGCGCGAAGCACGATGGCATCGAGATGCAGGCTCATCGCGGTCTCCGCAGCAGCATCCACAGGAACATCGGCACGCCGGTCAGCGCCGTGACGACGCCCACCGGCAATTGCGCGGGCGCGATCACGGTGCGCGCGGCGAGATCGGCGGCCATCACGGCGAGGCCGCCCGCGAGCGCGGCGGCGGGCACGAGCATGCGTTGATCGTTGCCGAAGGCGAGCCGCAGCAGATGCGGCACGACGAGCCCGACGAAGCCGATGGTTCCGGCCGTCGTCACCGCTGCCGCCGCCGCGATCGATGCGACGAGATACACGCGCAGACGCAGGCGCTCGACCGGCACGCCGAGCGCGTGCGCGGCGGTATCGCCACGCAGGAGCACGTTCAGTTGCGGCGCGGCGGGAACGATCACGACGAGCGCGACCAGGAGCGCGATCAACGCGGGCCACGGCGCGGCGGCGCCGTTGAGATCGCCCGTGAGCCAGAAGATCATGCCGCGCAGCCGGTTCTCGGGCGCGATGCTCAGGATCAGCGTGATCAGCGCGCCCCATCCCGATGCGATCACGACGCCCGTCAGCAAGAGCCGGGGCGACGCATCCTGTCCGCTTTGCCACAGGTCTTCGCGCGCGAGTCCGAGCACCAGCACGATCGATGCAAAGGCGCCCACGCAGGCGGCGATATCGACGCCCCACCACGGCAGCGATGCGAGCATCGCCGCGAGCGCGAACGTCGCGGCCCCGCCGGACACGCCGAGCACGTAGGGCTCGGCAAGCGGATTGCGCAACAGCACTTGCAGCAGCGCGCCCGCCATCGCGAGCAATGCGCCCGATGCGAAGCCGGCCAGCGCGCGCGGCAGACGCAGGGTGAGCACGATCTCATCGGCCAGATCGGGCGTCGCGGCATGCGCGCGAAAGAGCGCGCCGATCGCGCGCGATACCGGCACCGCGACGCTGCCCATCGCGAGCGATGCGGCGAGCACGACGAACGCGGCGACACCGAGCGCGATCCAGATCGCGGCGGCGCGGCTCGCGTTCATCGCGCGCGGACGCTCAACGACGCGGCTCACGACGGATGCCAGCCCAGCGTGACATAGGCGCCGCGCCGTGGCGTGTTGTACGAGTACGCAAGTTCATAGTCCTTGTCGAACAGATTGTCGATGCGCGCCGTGGCGTACCACGACTTAGAGATGTCATAGCGCGCCGACAGATTCACAATGCCATAACCCGCGAGCGTCGAATCGTAATCGCTGCGCTGGCCGCTCACGATCCATTCGCCGCCGACGCGCCAGCGCCCGATCGTGCGATGCGCCGTCAACGTCGCGAAATGCCGCGCGCGGCGCGTGAGTTCCTCGTTATTCGTTTCGTCGACGGGATTCTGGAACGTCACGCCCGCGCGCACATCCGTTGCGCCGACATGCCCCGCCCACGATCCCTCGATGCCCTGCACCTTCGCGCGCCCGACGTTCTGCGCGACATAGTAGAAGCCGCCATCGGACACATAGTCGATCAGATTCGAATAGCGCGTCTGAAAGAGCGTCACGCGCATCACGCCGAGCGCGTTCGATGCGTACTGCAGCGCCGCTTCCACCGAATGACTGCGCTCCGGCTGGATCGACGGATTGCCGCTGAACGGATAGTAGAGGTCGTCGAAGCTCGGCGCGCGGAACGCCGCCGCATAGCTCGCGCTCGCCTTCCAGTGCGCGTCGAAGTTGTACGCGTAGCCCAGATAGTAGCTGTTCGCGCCGCCGAAATCGGAATACTGGTCGTGACGCAGATTCGCCTGCAACTCGCTCGCGCCGATGCGCCCGACATAGCCCGCGAACACCGAGTTCACGTGACGATCGGGCGCGCTGAACTGATCGGAGTCGAGCGTCTGGTCGAGATGCTCATAACCGAAGAGCAGCTTGTGCGCGTCGCTGATCCGGACATCGTTCTGCCACATGTATTGATGATTCTCCGAGTCGAAGCGGCTCGTATAGACGCCGTTCTGCTCGATGTTCGCGCGGTCCTGTCCCTGCGCGATCGTGAAGTGCGTGGTCCAGTTGTCGGTGATCCTGCCGTTCGCGAACACCGAAGCCGAACGCACGCGATCGTGCGTTTCGTTGATATCGGTGGGCAGGCCGTAGGCATCGTCGAAGCTGTTGATGCCGTTCGATTGCAGGAAGCGCACGCCCGCGTCCCACTTGTCGCTGAACGTGTGGCGCAGCGTCGCGGCGACGCTCTCGTTCAGATAGCCGTTCGCGTTCGGGTTCGCATTGGGCGCGATATCCGGATCGATCGACGAGAAGCCGTCGGTTTTCTCGCGCGACACGTTGAGGCTGAAGGTCGTGCGGCCGTCCTTGTCGAGCGCGCCGTTCACGCCCGCCGATTGACGCTGCGTGTGATAGCTGCCGTATTCGGCCTCGACATTGAAGCGCGGCGGATGCGCCCCGCCCTCCTTCGTGAAGATCTGCACGACGCCGCCGATCGCATTCGATCCATACAGCGCCGACACATTGCCGTTCACGACCTCGACGCGCCCGATCTGATCGAGCATCAGTTGCGACAGCTGCGCCGCGCCGAGCGACGCCGATTCGACCCGCACGCCGTCGATCAGCACGAGCGATTGCGACGACGCCGCGCCGCGTATGAAGAGTCCCGAGTTCGCGCCCGGTCCGCCATTGCGCGTGATCTGCACGCCGGGCGCGAGCGCGACGAGGCCGAGCGCGTCGTCGGCGTTGGCATCGGCGATGTCCTGTTCGTCGAAGACCGATGTCTGCGGAATGGAGTCCGCGAGCGGCTGCGGCGCGCGCGTCGCGGTGACGACGATGGGCGCAAGCGTTTGCGATGTATCGTCGGCGGCGTATGCGGTGCTTGCGAGCGGCAAACCGGCGATCGCCGCAACGAGCGTGCGACGAAGAAAGCGGCCGTCTTCGATGGCGGCCAGAGACAAAAACATGGTGTGAAGCGTTCCCGTGGAGCATGAGCGCGGCCCCGCTCCCCGCGAGGTCGATGCGCGACGAACGCATCGCGCGATGAGCGCCGATGCGTCGAGCTTTGGCCGGTATCCGGGCTGGCGACGGATCGTCTCGCCTTCCCGCGCATCGTGCGCAGTGGCGTCGACACGTTTCTTGCAGTCGAGTCCGTGCGATGAAATTCGACACGCTCGCGCTGCAAAAACGCGCATGAGACGACTTGCAACTTGCGTTGCGGTCGCTTACCGTTGCGGGGGCAGCACAGGTTGGCTCGTCCCGGTCGGACTTCGAGACTTCGCTCCCTGTTTCCCGTTTGACTGCATCCGCGAGATTCGCGAATGCGAGCACCAAAAAGTGCGGCAAGTGTAGGAGCGCGGGTGGGGGCCGTCAAGAAAGCGGCACGGACGGATTGGCGCGGCGCATCACGAATCGAACGAGAATCGGCCGGCCTGTCCTTACGCGAGCGATGACCAGCGCTCGCGTTTTCTGCACACGAATGCAAGGCGACATGCGCTTAATCGATGGTTTAAGCGCGAGATCGCATGCTGTTACGTCTCGAAACGAGACAATTATCGGAAGCTCCGTTGAACCGCGCTAAAATGCGAGGTCTTTAGAGGACGCAGCACATGCTCAACGAACTCGAATCACTGTCAGGAAATATCGGCCGGCTGATCCAGATCAGCGAGCGCCACAAGCAGGCGCATCAGGCGCTGCAGGAACAACTCGAACAGCTGCGTGCCGACTATGCAAACGTGCAGGCCGAACTCGTGCAAGTGCGCGAAGAACGCGATGCGCTGCAGTCCGAACGCGACTCACTCTCCGCGAAGATCGACGACGCACAAGTGCGCCTGAACGCGATCCTCGAAAAGCTGCCGCGTGCGAAGTCGGAGCAACACGCCGAATCCGACAATCAACTCGATCTCCTCGAAGCCGATTCCCAGGAAGCGCATGAAGCGGAATTGCACGGCGAGCATCATCAAGGAGAGAAGGCATGACGACCACGCAGATCGAAGTATCCATTCTCGGGCAGCCCTATCGTCTCGCGTGCTCGCCGGCAACGGAAGGCGCGCTGCGCGAAGCCGTCGCGCGCGTCGATGCCGAGATGAACAAGGTGCGCAATGCAAGCAACGTGCGCGGCACGGATCGCATCGCGGTGATGGCGGCGCTCTCGCTGGCGTCGGAATTGCTTAAGCTGCAGGACAGCGTGCGTCACGGCGAGGCCTTTCCCGCCGAGGAAATCCGTCACACGATGCACTCGATGAACGAGCAGTTGAGCGCGGTCATCGCGCAATATGAAGCGCAGTAAGTGATGCGCGAACGGCACCGGGCAACAGTCAATCGCAGGCCCGATGTCAATCGAAAAAAGAAACCGCGCGAACACTGCCGAGAAGCTGCATAAGGCAAACGATTGGTGTAAAGTGACGGTTCCCTGCCTGGTACGCCAAGGTCATATATTCCTTGAACCAATGCTACATTGGCACGGTTGCGGAACCTTGCAACATGGGCGCGCGCGTCGCTAGTCCGATGTACCCGAAGTGTTGCTTACCGCGACCAATCTTGAACCCAGGTTCAGGATGCCGGCCTAGCGGCCGTGGCGGGGACCTCATTCAAGAAACGGCATCGGATTTTCCGGTGCCGTTTTCATTTGCATCGTCGATTCAGCATCGTCGATCCTGCATAGCGAACAATCATGCGCTACTGGCTGATGAAGTCCGAACCGGACGAAGCGAGCATCGATCATCTCGCGCACGCGCCGAAAAAAACCCTGCCGTGGACGGGCGTGCGCAACTATCAGGCGCGCAACTTCATGCGCGATCAGATGCAGATCGGTGACGGCGTGCTCTTCTATCATTCGAGCTGCCCGGAGCCGGGCATCGCGGGTATCGCGAGCGTGTGCTCGACGGCCTACCCCGATCCCACGCAGTTCGATCCGAAGAGCGATTACTACGATCCGAAGTCCACGCAGGAAACGCCGCGCTGGATGCTGGTCGACGTGAAGTTCGTCAGGAAGACGCCGCTCATAGCGCTCGCGACGTTGCGTGAGCATGAAGCACTCGCGGACATGCAGGTGCTCGCGCGCGGCAATCGTTTGTCGATCACGCCGGTGACCGAAGCGCAGTGGCGATTTATTACCGAGCACCTCGTCTAACACGGAACTTACGACACGAAGGCACCGCCTAAATCCGGTCGCGAATCACGCGACGGCATTACGCCATGAGGCGTTCGGAGTCCTTCGATGATCAACAAGAAAACCGCCGCCGCACTCGCCCTTCTCGCGATGTCGGGCGCCGCGCTCACCTTCTCTCAGGCAGCCACCGCGCAAACGGTGATCACGCAGCCGCAGCCATCGGGCGTGCTCTCGCTATCGGCACAGGCGAGCGCGCAAGTGCCGCAGGATGTCGTCAACATCACGCTCTTCTACGAGCAGGAAGCGGCCGATCCTTCTACGCTCACCAACACGCTCAATCAGCGCGCCGAGGCCGCGTTGCGCGAGGCGAAGGGCGTCGAGGGCGTGACCGCGAAGAGCGGCTCGTTCACCGTTTATCCGTCCACCGATCGTGACGGCAAGATTTCCGCGTGGCGCGGACGCACGGAAGTCGTGCTCGAGTCGCATGATTTCGCGGCGGCGTCGAAGCTCGCGGGCAAGATGAGCTCGTCGATGCAAGTAGGCAGCGTCGCGTTCTCGCTGTCGCCCGAAGCGCAGCGCGCGGCCGAGCAGAAGCTCGTCTCGCAAGCCATCGATTCGTACCGCAAGCAGGCGCAAACCGCCGCGCAGGCGTTCGGCTACAGCAATTTCACGATTCGGGAAGTGAACGTCGGACGCAGCGGCGCGCAGCCGCGCCCGGTCATGATGATGCAGGCGCGCGCGCTGAGCGCCGATGCGAAGGTAGCCGCGCCGATCGCGATGGAAGCCGGCACGACGACCGTGACCGTCGACGTGTCGGGTTCGGTGCAGATGGGGCGTTAAGCGTTTAGATCGCAGGGCGGCATGCGACCGCCCTGCACGTCCTCAGGCCTTTGCGGATTCCGGCGGCAAACGCAGATTGCGCTTGTACGCCCACACCATCATCAGCACGCCCGCGATGATCATCGGCAGCGAGAGCCATTGGCCCATCGAGAGATTGAGCGCGAGCAGGCCGAGATAATCGTCCGGCTCACGCGCGAATTCCACCGTGAAGCGCGCAAGTCCATAGCCGATCAGGAACAGCGCGGAGATCGCGCCCACGGGCCGCTGCTTGCGCGAGAACGTCCAGATCACGATGAAGAGCACGAGCCCTTCGAGCGCGATCTCGTACAACTGCGACGGATGGCGCGGCAGCATGTGATAGCGCTGGAAGATTTCCGTGAGATGGTACTGCGCGTCGAGTTGCGGATTCTTCGAGAGCCAGATCGCATCGTCGTTCGTCGAGCTCTGGAAGAGCATCGCCCACGGCGCGTTCGGGTCCGTCACGCGGCCCCACAGCTCGCCATTGATGAAGTTGCCGAGACGCCCCGCCGCGAGGCCGAGCGGCACCATGGGCGCGACGAAATCCGTCACCTGCAGCCACGTGCGCTTGCGGTGATACGCGAACAGCACCATCGCGAGCGTCACGCCGAGAAAGCCGCCATGAAACGACATGCCGCCTTCCCAGACCTTGAAGATATCGAGCGGATGCGCCGCGTAATAGCTCGCCTTGTAAAAGACCACGTAGCCGATGCGCCCGCCGAGAATCGTGCCGAGGACGCCGTAGAACAGCATGTCGTCGATGTCCTTCACGGTCCAGCCTTGCGCAGCCACGTAGGGCAGGCGCAGACGCAGCCGGCCGATGACGATGGCCGACACGAACGCCACCAGGTACATGAGGCCGTACCAGCGCACGGCGAGCGGTCCGAGATGAATCGCGACGGGATCGAAATTGGGATGTATGAGCATTCTGATGTGGAGGATCTTTAAGCGAACTACAGGGGCGAATCATACAGAACCGGTGCTTTCAGTCCGCGAACGGACGATGTCGATGAACCCGGCGAGCACCGGGCTCACTTCCGCCGCGCGCCACACGAGCCCGGTTTCGACGAGCGTTTCCGACCCGCCCGACGGCCGCAGAGGACGATACACGACGCCCGTGCGCCGCAGATGACGCAGCGACTGCGGCACGAGCGCGACGCCCATGCCGGCGGACACGAGGCTCACGATGGTCTGCATCTGGATCGCCTCCTGGCCGATGCGCGGCGTGAGTCCCGCCGCGCCGTAGCAGCCCATGATGATGTCATACAAACCGGGCGCGAGCCGTCTCGGGAACACGACGAGCGGCGCCGCGGCGAGATCGTGGAGATCGACGGGCGTATCGGCCCATTCTTCCGCGCCCTGCCCCAGTTCTTGCGCGGCATCGGCGGACATCGCGATGACGAGCGGCTCGCGCGCCACAGCCACATACGACAGCGACGTCGCATAACGCGGCGGCAGCGGCGGAATCACGAGGCCGGCGTCGACGCGCCCGGCGACGAGCTCCTCGATCTGCACGTCGCTCGTCGCCTCGGTCAGTTGCAGCCGCACGCCGGGATAACGTGCGCCGAAATCGCGCAGCAGCGCGGGCAAGAGCCCGTAATCGGCCGTGGAGACGAACGCGAGCGACAGCACGCCCGCCTCGCCGCGCGCGAGCGATTGCGCGAGCGGACGCAGCGCATCGGCGGACGCGAGCAGGCGCCGCACTTCCGGCAGCAGGTCCTTGCCGACGGGCGTGAGCTCCACGGTCCGTTTCGTGCGCACGAAGAGCGCGACGCCGAGCGCGTCTTCCAGCGCGCGGATCGCCTGCGAGAGCGGCGGCTGCGTCATCGCGAGACGCGCGGCGGCGCGGCCGAAGTGCATCTCCTCGGCGACCGTCACGAAGTAGCGCAAGAGACGCAGCTCGATGGGCGGACTTCTCTGCTCCATTGATATGTTTTGCGACCTAGTAAGCCCTGAATAATATATTGGACAGGCATATCGTGCGCGCTGCATTCTTGCTGCACTAGAGCAAAAACATCCCCTCAAGGAGCACACCATGGCCTTCAATCGCCGCTCGAAGAACATCACCCAGGGCGTCGCGCGCTCGCCCAACCGTTCGATGTATTACGCCCTCGGCTACAAGGAGGAAGACTTCGACAAGCCGATGATCGGCGTCGCGAACGGACACTCGACCATCACGCCGTGCAACGCGGGCCTGCAGCGCCTTGCCGACGCCGCCATCGAATCGATCAAAAAGTCCGACGCGAATCCGCAGATCTTCGGCACGCCGACGATCTCCGACGGCATGTCGATGGGCACGGAAGGCATGAAGTACTCGCTCGTGTCGCGCGAAGTGATCGCGGACTGCATCGAGACCGCGGTGCAGGGCCAATGGATGGATGGCGTCGTCGTGATCGGCGGCTGCGACAAGAACATGCCCGGCGGCATGATCGGCATGGCGCGCATGAACGTGCCGTCGATCTACGTGTATGGCGGCACCATCCGCCCCGGCAACTGGAAGGGCAAGGATCTGACGATCGTGTCGTCGTTCGAGGCGGTCGGCGAGTTCACGGCGGGCCGCATGTCGGAAGAGGATTTCAAGGGCGTCGAGAAGAACGCGTGCCCGTCCACGGGCTCGTGCGGCGGCATGTACACGGCGAACACGATGAGCTCGTCGTTCGAGGCGCTCGGCATGTCGCTGATGTATTCGTCGACGATGGCCAATCCCGATCAGGAGAAGGTCGACTCCGCCGCGGAGTCGGCGCGCGTGCTCGTCGAGGCGGTGAAGAAGGACCTGAAGCCGCGCGACATCATCACGAAGAAGTCGATCGAGAACGCGGTCGCGCTCATCATGGCGACGGGCGGCTCGACCAACGCCGTGCTGCACTATCTGGCCATCGCGCACGCGGCGGAAGTGGAATGGAGCATCGACGACTTCGAGCGCATGCGCAAGAAAGTGCCGGTCATCTGCGATCTGAAGCCGTCGGGTCAATATGTGGCGACGGATCTGCACAAGGCCGGCGGCATTCCGCAGGTGTTGAAGATCCTGCTCGACGCGGGCCTGTTGCACGGCGATTGCATGACGATCACCGGGCGCACCATCGCGGAAGAACTGAAGGACGTGCCGGGCAAGCCGCGCGCGGACCAGAAGGTCATCTTCCCGATCGATCAGGCGCTCTACAAGGAAGGCCACCTCGCGATCCTGCGCGGCAATCTCGCGGAAGACGGCGCGGTCGCGAAAATCACGGGTCTCAAGAATCCGGTCATCACCGGCCCGGCGCGCGTGTTCGAGGACGAGCAGAGCGCGATGGAAGCCATTCTCGCCGACAAGATCAAGCCCGGCGATATTCTCGTGCTGCGCTATCTCGGCCCGCAAGGCGGCCCCGGCATGCCGGAGATGCTCGCGCCGACATCGGCAATCATCGGCAAGGGGCTGGGCGAATCGGTCGGGTTCATCACCGATGGGCGCTTCTCAGGCGGCACGTGGGGCATGGTGGTCGGCCACGTCGCGCCGGAAGCGTTCGCTGGCGGGACCATCGCGCTCGTGCAGGAAGGCGATTCGATCACCATCGACGCGCACAAGCTGCTGCTGCAACTCAACGTCGATGACGGCGAGCTCGCGCGCCGCCGCGCCGCCTGGAAGAAGCCCGCGCCGAAATACACCCGCGGCGTGCTGGCGAAGTTCGCGGCGCTCGCGCAGCCGGCCAACAAGGGGGCGGTGACGGGCTGATCGGCCAGTCGTCAAGCGGGAAACAAAAAACGGGTGCGCGCAGGCTGGCGCACCCGTTTTTCATGGGCCCGCGAGGCTCACCAGATGTACCGCGCGCCCAGCAATCCCTGATAGCTGCGATAACCGCCCAAGCCTTGCTGATATCCGAGATCGCCCCAGACGCGCCAATGCTGCGCGATCTGCCCCTGCGCGCCGAGTTTCACCTCCATGCGATTCCTCGGCCCGTCCTGCGACACCGTCACGCCATTGAACGCGACCGACGCGACGCGCGTGTCGTGCCACCAGTTCAGCTCGACGAACGGCAACCATCCCGGCGACAGCGGCGACGCGCCCGCGTGAAAGAGCCGCACGCCGACGCGCGTCGAAAGGTTGCCGCCGTTATCGCTCTGCACGACGGTGCCGTTGCTTTCGGTATGGTCGCCGGCGTGATAGTTCGTGTAGATCAGCTGAAGCTCGGGTTCCAGCAGGACCGTTCCCGTCGATGTCCGTCCGAGCGCGAACGCAAAGCCGCCTTCGATCGATCCCGCCCACACGCGGCTCGCGTAGCTCTCGCCGCTGAGCGCGTCGCCTTTCACGGTGTTGTCGAAGTGCGCGTACTGCAGCCAGCCATCGACGTAAGGGCCTTCGGCCGACCGGGCGTTGCGGCGCCAGGTCGCGTAGACGCCCGCGCTCGCGCCGTTGGTATTGCCGCGCGCGCCCGCGCCGTTGCCCTGCGCGGCCGCATCGGTGGTCGCGGAGCCGTAGCCCGCCATCACGCCCGCCTGCCAGCGCTGTCCGTTCGATACGCGATTCAGCACGTCGATGCCCGCCTGCACGAGCGCCATGTCGGTCGACTCGCCGATGCGGCCGCCCGCCGCGTTGCCGTCGGTGTGCTCGCCGCGCGTGCGCGCCCACGCCGTCGATTCGCCGTTTCCCTGCGGCTCTACGACGAACGGATCGGCGAAGCCCGCGCGGTCGTGCCAGGTCATCGCGAACATGTTCGCGGCCGCCTGCTGATTACCGAGATAAGCGCCCGGCTCGGGGCGCGGCACGGGCCCGGGCGCGTTCGATGACGAGCGCAGATACCAGTCGCCGTCGCCGGGCGTCGTCACGCCGCCTTGTTGCAGCCGATATTCGTAGGCGCCCGCGACCGCGCGCCCGTCCAGCGTGAAGACGCCGTTCGACTGGCCGTCGACCTGCACGATCTGGATGCCGTTGCTGGTCTGCGCGCCCGCGCCGCCGGCGTTTTCGACCTTCACGCGCGTCTGGCCCGCCGTGTCGCCGTGCACGACGAGCCGGTCGGTTGCGGACCCGTCGCCGGCGAGCACCGTCGACAAGGTCAGGCGGCCGTTGTTGCTCGTGTAGTTGCCGCCCACGGTGAGGGTGCTCGCGGGCGTCGGGCTGCTCATGCGGATCTCGCCGTTGTTCGTGAACGCACCGCCCACGCGGAACTGGCCCGCAGGACCGCTCGCGAACCCCGGCGCCGCGTCGGCGACGGCGAAGAGGCCGTTGTTGACGACCGCGCCGCCCACCGCGCCGTAGCCGCCGAAAGTCGCGCCCGGCGCGACCGTCACGAGCCGCGAGTTCGCGAGCGACGCGCCCTCGGCGAGCAAGAGCGCGCCCGCATCGACCGATGTCGCGCCGCGGTAGGTGTGCGCGCCCGTCAACGTCACGCTGCCGCCGCCTTGCTGCACGACATCGCCCGCGCCGCTGATCGTGCCGCGGTACACGAGCGCATCGGCGCGATCGAAGACGAGCACGCCATCGTCGGCGATATCGCCCGGCACGCTGCCCGTCGTGCCGCCCGCGCCCAGACGCAGCGTGCCCGCGGCGATCGTCGTCGGGCCGGTGAAGGTGTTGTCGCCGACGAGCGTCAACGCGGCCGTGCCCGTCTTGCCCAGGCCGCCCGCGCCGCCGATGACGCCGCCGAACACCGAATCGGCGTCGCTGTGCACCGTCAGCGCCGCGCCGCCGAGCGCGATGCTGCCGGCGCCGTCGAGGTCGTTGACGCGCTGGTCGAAGCCACGGAGATCGAAAGTCGCGCCCGAGGCGATCGTGAGCCGCGCGCTGTTCGCGATCACGTCCGGGGCGCCGGCCGCGAGCGTGCCGCCGGTAACGGAGGTGGCGCCGGTATAGGTGTTCGTCTTCGACAGTTGCAGCGTGCCCTGGCCCGCTTTCGTGAGCGTCCTGCCGTCCCAGTTCGCCGCCGCATTCGCGGGCTGATCGGCAAGCACGACGTCCATGTCGAACGAGCCGGCGGCGTCGGCCAGTGTGAAGACGCCATTGGCGGCCTGAGGCGACGGGCCATGCGCGGCGTACCACGTGAGCCCGAGACCGACGTCGAAGTCCTGCGGCGTATAGGCGCTCGTGAAGGTCAGATAGTCGACGGGACTCGCCGATCCGCCGACGCGCACCGACGCGAACCTGCCGCCGAGCGCGCCGGGCGACGCCGTATGGATCGCGGTGAACGCCGTATTCGCCAGCTCGGTCGCGCTCGCCGTCGGCGACGCCGAGAGCCCGGCGAGATTGAACACGGCGTTCGCTCCGAGCGCGGCCGAAGCCGCCGTCACTGCCGGCTCCGCCGCACGCGCCACGACGTTGAGCGTGCCGTCCAGCGCGAAACGGTTGCCGACCGCGAGTTGCGACTGACCCGACAGGAACGTCGAGGTGCCCGCGGCCGTGACGTAGTCGCCGGTCGTCGAGAACGCGCCGTTGCGCACGAAACGCAGCGCGCCCGCGTCGACCGACACGCTGCCTTGCGCCGAGCCGGGCGCGACGAGCGTCGCCGCGCCGCTTCCGGTCTTGATGAGCACGCCCGCTCCGGCCAGCGCATTGGGAACGATGCCATCGCGGGCGAAATCGAGTTGCAGCGCGGCGCCATTGATGACGGCGCCGCTGCCGAGCGCCGCGCCATTTTGCGCGACGAGCGTGCCGGCCTCGATGCGCGTGCCGCCGCCATACGTGTTGATCCCGCCGAGCGCGAGCGCCCCGCTGCCTGTCTTCACGAGGGCACCATTGCCCGCGATCGTGCCGCCGAACGCGGTACTCGCGGAATTCTGCGCGATGAGCGTCGCGCCGCCCAGCGTCACGCTTCCCGCGCCGCTCAGGTTGTTGATCCGCTGCGTGAAGCCGCCGAAATCCAGCGTCGCGCCACCGGCGATATCGACGTTTGCACTGTCGATCAACGCATTCGCCACGCCCGTGCGCAGCACGCCTGCGTTCACGAGCGTCGCGCCGGTATAGCCGTTCGCCGCCGACAGGACGAGCGTGCCCGCGCCGTTCTTGGTCAACGTGCGGCCGTCCCAGCCGCTCGCGAACGAACCGGCTCGATCGGCGAGCGGCACGTCGGCGTCGAAGATGTCCGTCGCGCCGGCGAGCGTGAACACGCCGTTGCCCTGCGTCGCGTCCGCAAGCCACGCGAGGCCGAAGCCCACGGTGTAATCGAGCGCATTGGACGACTTCGCGCCCGCGAGCGTCAGATAATCCACCGGGCTCGCGACGCCGCCGAAGCCCACGCTCGAGAAGTCGCCCGTGATGCCGCCCGTCGTGTGGAGGATGGTAAAGCGCGTGAGCGGGAGCGTGCTCGCCGTGTGCGGCGCCGTCGCACCGAAACCGCTCACGGCGAGCGCGCCGTCGAGGCTCGCCGTGGCGGCGGTGATGACCGGCTGCGTCTGGCCGATGCCGATCGTCAATGTCGACCCCGCGGCCTGCTGGAAGCTCGTGGCGACGTTCAGCGTCGAATCCGCCGAGATCGCGGTCGTCGCGCCGGTGTTCGTCGTATAGCTTTGCGCATCGAAAGCGCCGGACTGGCTGAACGCGAGCCTGCCGGCTTCGACACTGACCGCGCCCTGCGACGAGCCCGCGCCCGTCAGCGTCACAAGGCCGCTACCGGCCTGCACGAGCGAACCGCCGCCGCTCAGCCTGCCCGCGAAGGTGAAGACGTCGCGGCGACGGAAGCGCAGAACGCCGTCGTTCGCGACGTTGCCCGTTACGATGCCGCTCCCGCCGCCCGTGCCGAGGGTCAGGGTGCCCGTCGAACCGACTGTCGTCGTGCCCGCCGGGTTGAGCACGGCGCCGCCCAGCGTCAGCGCGCCTTGCACGTCGACGGCGGCCGCCGGGTTGTCCGCCATGCTCACATTGCCGTCGAGCGTCCAGTCGCTGCCTGTGGCCGCCGTCAGCGTGCCGAAGCCGAATTGCGACGCCGATCCGGTGAAGTTGCCGGCTTGCGCGCCCGTGCCGGTCAGGACGATCGCGTTGCCGCTGCCCCGGCTGGTCATGGCGACGTTGCCGGCGCCGGACAGTTGCGATCCCGCGCCGAGCGTGACGACGTTATTCGAGCCGGACAGCACGATCGCCGGCTGCTGCGCGCTGGATATCGTCCCATGGTTCTCGAGCGTGCTGTCCTGCGCGAGGCTCACGCCCGCGTCGACGGTGCCCTTGATCACGCCGGTGGCGCCGTTGACGATCGTCATGGGCTGCGTCGCCGCGCCGGCGATGCCCACGTGATAGCCGTCGATCAGTCCGTCGTTGTGGATGGTCGCCGTGCCTGCGTCCACCTGGATGCCGGTGCCAAAGGTCGCATCACCGACACCCGACTTGATCACGGCACCCACATGATTGTTCACGACCACGCTTCCGGTCGTCGCGATGTACACGCCACCCGAGGTCGATCCCACCGAAGCGTTCGCGTTGAGCGTGCCGAAGTTGTCAACGGTGCCGCTCGATGCGCCCCCGTATGAAATGGCATGGCTCACGCGCGCGCTGACGTCGCCAAAGTTGACGAGATTGTCGGCCGTCCCCCCGCCGGTGAGAAAAATGCCGTGCGTGTGACCGAGGACCGTGCCCGTCGCCAGATTCGTGAACGAGCCGGGCACGTCGAATCTGGCGCCCGCCGCCGCATTGTCGAACGAACTCGTGATCGAGCCCGCGTTGCTCATCGTGACGGGCGCGATGCCTTCGACATTGATGCCGTTGAACTCGGACGTCGTGATGGTCGTGCCAGAATTGATCTGATAGGCGGTATCGGTCGATACAGTCTGGCTCGTCGTGCTGGAATCGAGCGTCGTCAGCGCGTGCGCCGCGCGGTTGAACGCGATGAGCACCGCCACGGACAGCGGGCGTAGCACGACGCTTGGAAATAAGTGATCCTGACGGTCCTCGTGGCGATGTTCGCGTTCGCGATATCGGTGTCTGCGCATGCCGGCCCCCGCATTATTTCGCTGTCACGCGCACTGACGTGCACGCGTTGCTTCATCTGGACCATTCGTGTTCCGCGCGGCGTAACGCAATATCGCTTTGCCATTGCACGAGACGCGTTCGCAAGCGTCGCGCCGGGAACGGAGCAATCGCAGTATAGGTAAACATACGTTGGAGTCCGAATGGACAGGCTCGACATGACGCGATGCGTCGCATGAAACCTGATTGATGCGCGGCGTGAAACAGATGGGGCCATGCATGAAGCGACCGAAGGCAGCGTGGCTGCCGATCGCGGTGCCGGCGCGCAGTCAGGCCATGCAATGGCAGGCTGCGCGCGGCGTCACAACGTTTTTTGTCAGGCTGCGTTCATTCGCCGCGCTGGCGGCGCAGTTCATTCTCCACCGCCTCGCGCACCCACTCGCTCATCCGGCCTTCGAGCGCCATCGCGACTTCGCGCGTGATCGCGGAGACGAGTTGCGTCGAATGCTCGCGCAGCACTTCGCGGCAACGCTCTTCGATCAGCGCGCGCGCATCGCCCGTCAGAAAGCCCGTGAAGCGGCCGCGCAGCCGCTCGGCGATCAGCTCCGCATCGTATTCGATCGCGGCTTCATCAACGGACGGCGCGCGCGCGTACTCCGGCTTGCCGGGCACGACGACATCGGTCAGAACCGGGATGGATGGATCGAAGGATTCGGGCTTGTCGGTCATGTTGGGAGGTCTCCTCTATTTGAGCGGAGCATAGTCCAGCGAGCCAGCGCATTCTGTGCGCTCAACCGCCCTGATTGTGCAAGTCGATCACATAACCGCGATCGCGATAAAAACGGAAACGCTCGCGGCCGGCGGCGAGCTCATCGGCGTCGCTGCCGACGATCTCGATGAGCCGCTCGAAGCGCGCGAACTGACCGGGCACCGGCGCGCCGATATTCACGAGCACGTGATGATACGGCGCTTCATCTAGATTCGATGTGAGCACCACCGGCGTGTCTTCCGCGAGCGGGCTCTTCGCCATGCAATGCGGCACGAACTCGAGCGGCTGAAACGTCCACAGCTGCTCGTCGAATGCGGCGAGGCGCTTCGGCTCGGCGAGCACGACGACCGGCTGGCCGCTCAGATACGCTTTGCGCGCGAGGCGGCAGGCGTACGCGAGCGGATCGCCGACATTCGTATGAAAGTCGATGCGTGTCATGCCTTCATCAAGCGCCGGCGCGATCGATCAGGAACTGAGACAGCATCGGCACGGGGCGGCCCGTCGCGCCCTTCGCCGGCCCGCTCTTCCACGCGGTGCCTGCGATGTCGAGGTGCGCCCACGGATAGTTCGTCGCGAAGCGCGACAGGAAGCACGCCGCCGTCACGCTGCCCGCCGGACGTCCGCCGATGTTCGCGACATCCGCGAAATTGGACTTGAGCTGATCCTGATACTCGTCGTCGAGCGGCAGGCGCCACGCCGGATCGACCGCTTCGCGCGACGCGTCGAGCAGTTCGCCCGCGAGCGCGTCGTCCTTCGAGAAGAGGCCCGTGTTGTGATGGCCGAGCGCGATGATGCACGCGCCCGTCAACGTCGCGACATCGACCACGGCGGCGGGCTTGAAGCGCTCCGCGTAAGTCAGCGCGTCGCACAGGATGAGACGGCCTTCGGCGTCGGTGTTGAGCACTTCGATGGTCGTGCCGTTCATCGCCGTGATGATGTCGCCCGGCTTCACCGCGTTGCCCGCGGGCATGTTCTCGCAGGTCGGGATCACGCCGATCACGTTGAGCTTGAGCCCCATCTCCGCGACCGCGCGCATCGTGCCGAATACGGAGCCCGCGCCGCACATGTCGTATTTCATCTCGTCCATCGCCTCGCCGGGCTTGATCGAGATGCCGCCCGAATCGAACGTGATGCCCTTGCCGACCAGCACGATCGGCGCGTTCTTGCCCTTGGCCGCCGCGCCCGCGCCCTGGTAATGCATGACGATGAACTGCGGCGGCTCGACGGAACCCTTTGCGACCGACAGGAACGAGCCCATGTTCAGCGCTTCGATCTGCTTCTGGCCGAGCACCTCGACCTTCAGCTTGAAGTCGCGGCCGAGCTTCTTCGCGGTCTGGCCGAGATAGGTCGGCGTGCAGACGTTCGGCGGCAGATTGCCGAGATCGCGCGTGAGATCCATGCCGTTCGAAATCGCCACGCCCTGCTTCGCCGCGACCTTCGCGGCTTTCTCGTCGGCGGAGTCGACGCTGAAGACGATCTTCTTCAACGAGCGCGTGCCGTTGTCGGGCTTGCTCTTCATCTGCGTGAACTTGTAGGTCAGCTCGCGCAGCGCGAGGATCGCGGCGCGCACCGCCCAGTCGCCGGTGCGCTCCTGGATGGGGAGTTGCGCGAGCGTGAAGGTGGCCTGGCCGATCTTGGAGCCGAGCACCACGCGCCATGCCGCGCGCACGGCTTCGCCATACGCTTTCTGATTGAAGGCGTCCTGCTTGCCGAGGCCCACGAGCAGTACGCGCGATGCGCCGATGCCGGTGACTTCGGGCACCATGAGCGTCGTGCCCGCGCGGCCGCTCATGTCGCCGGCTTTCACGACGCGCGAGATGAGCCCTTTGGTGGCGACGTCCATGTCGCGCGCGGCGCCCGTGAGCGTCTGCGCTTCGAAGATGCCGAGCACGATGACATCCGACTTTCCGGTAAGGAAACCATTTGCCTCGCCTTTGCTCCAATCACAGGCTTTTATGCTAAAGTCCATCGCGCTTATCCTCGGATAAAATCTTGGCTGAAGGATGAAAGCCGCAATTATCCGCTATTTTTTCCGCGGCGGTCACAGGCGCGCGGCGCTGGGGTAAGCGAATTGAGCGAATACCCTTCCCGTAAGCCACGAGATGCGTGCATGATTCCGCATCCCCGCCGGCTCCAAGCAAAAATTCAATGATCTTCGAACGCTCCCTGCAGCGCGAACTCGCGTACACGGCCGGCGCCGTGTTCATGGTGCTGCTCACGATCATGCTCACGACGATGATGATCCGGATCGTCGGCTTCGCGGCGCAGGGTCAAATCGACCCGAAGGACGTCGTCGTGCTGATCGGGCTGACCGTCATCGGCTATCTCGCGGTCATGCTGATCGTGACGCTGTTCGTCTCCATTCTCTTCGTGCTCACGCGCTGGTATCGCGACTCCGAAATGGTCGTATGGCTCGCCTCGGGCGTGAGTCAGACGCAGCTCATCAAGCCGATCGCGAAGTTTTCCACGCCGATCATCATTCTCATCATCTTCTTCGCGCTCGTGGGCTGGCCGTGGTCGAACCAGCAGAGCAAGCTCATCAAGGCGCGTTTTCAGCAGCGCGATGAAGTGTCGCTGCTCGCGCCGGGGCAGTTCCGCGAATCGCCTTCGAGCCATCGCGTGTTCTTCATCGAGAAGATGTCGCCGGATCAGAGCGAGGTTCAGAACGTGTTCGTGACGAGCACCGAAGGCGGCAAGGTCAACGTGATCGTCTCGCAGACGGGTCATACGGAAACGCGCGACGACGGCGACCGCTTCATCGTGCTCGACAACGGCCGCCGCTACGACGGCCTGCCCGGCCAGCCGAACTTCCGCATCATGGAGTTCGAGCGTTATGGTGTGAAGATAATGAGCCGCCAGGTCGTCAACACGCCGACCACCACGGGCATCTCGACGCCGGATCTCCTCGCCGATCCGACCAAGGAAAACCTCGCGGAATTCGCCTGGCGCATGGGCCTTCCGATCATCGCGATCAATCTGATGCTGCTCGCCATTCCGCTTTCCTATCAGAACCCGCGCCGCAGCCGCACGATCAATCTCGTGATGGCGGTGCTGATCTATCTCACCTACTCGAACCTGCTGAACGTCGTGCAGTCGTGGATCGAGCAAGGCAAGCTGTCGTTCGGCGTGGGGATCGTCGGGCTGCATGTCATCGTGGGGGCGCTCGTCGCCTTCATCTTCTGGCTGCGCGTGCGTAACCGGCCGCTTTTCAGGCTCTCGTCGCTGACGGGTTCGAAGGGAGCCTGACATGATGCGCATCTACGAACGATACTTCGCGCGCCAGATCTATCTGGCGTTCATCTTCATCCTGTTCGCGTTCTCGGGCCTGTTCTTCTTCTTCGATCTGATCAACGAGCTGAATACGGTCGGGCACGGCAACTACAAGTTCACGCTCGCGGTGCTGCGTGTCGCGCTGCAGACGCCGTCGCGCTTCTACGAGATCATTCCGGTCGCCGCGCTCATTTCGGCCATTTATGTGTTCGCGCAGATGGCCGCGGCCTCCGAGTTCACCATCTTCCGCGTGTCGGGGCTCTCGACGGGCGCGGCGCTGCGCTCGCTCCTGAAGATCGGCATTCCGATCGTGCTCATCACGTACATCATCGGCGAGGTGGTCGGTCCTTACTCGGATCAGTTGTCGGAGCGCGTGCGGCTGGAGGCGCTGGGCTCGTCGGTCTCGACGAACTTCCAGTCCGGCGTGTGGGTGAAGGACACGTTGACGGCGAAGGAGAACGGCGAGCAGGTCACGCGCTTCGTGAACGTGGGCACGTTGAACCCCGACACGACGATCGCCGACGTGCGCATCTACGAGTTCGATTCGAAGTTCCGGCTGACGAACGTGCGCATCGCGAAGAGCGGCGTGTATCAGCCGCCGGGGCACTGGAAGCTCACGGGCGTGACCGACACGCATCTGAGCGACGCGCCGCCGCAAGCGGCGAATCCCGGCGATACGCTGAACCCGGTGTATCGCGCGAAGCAGACGACGCTGCCCGAGTATTCGCTGCGCTCCGAGCTGACGCCGCAGATTCTGTCAGTGCTGCTGGTGTCGCCGGATCGCATGTCGATGTTCAATCTGTTCCGCTATATCCAGCATCTGACGGAGAATCATCAGGACACGCAGCGTTATCAGATCGCGTTCTGGCGCAAGATTCTGTATCCGTTCGCGGTGTTCGTGATGCTGATACTTTCGCTGCCGTTCGCGTATCTGCACACGCGCGCGGGCGTGGTCGGCGTGAAGGTGTTCGGCGGCATCATGATCGGGATGAGCTTCCAGTTGTTCAACACGCTCTTCTCGCACATCGGCAATCTGAACACGTGGCCCGCGCCGATCACGGCGGCGGCGCCCGCCCTCGCCTATCTGGCGATCGGGCTCGTGGGGCTGAAGTGGGTGGAGCGGCACTGACGTTTCTTCGGGGAGACGCGCGATGAAGAAGCACGGCATCATCCTGTTCGGGCACGGCGCGCGCGATCCGCGCTGGGCCGAGCCGTTCGAGCGGCTTGCGGGAAAGCTGCGGGCTTCGCGCGGTGAGCCCGTGTCGCTGGCGTTTCTCGAGTTGATGTCGCCGAATTTGCCCTCGGCAGTCGCCTCGCAAGCCGCCGAAGGATGCGAGGCGATCACCGTCGTGCCGGTGTTCTTCGGGCAGGGCGGCCATGTGCGGAAGGATCTGCCGGAGATCGTCGAACAGTGCCGTCAGGCGCATCCGGGCGTGGCCATTTCCTGCGCGACGGCGGTCGGCGAGGATGACGCGGTGCTGGATGCGGTGGCGGAGTACTGTTTGCGGCAGGTCTTGTGATACGTCGGATTGGCTATACGGCCGAGTGTTCGCGATCTGAAACGCGGAATACGATGGGTTGAGGTTTCCATCAGTCCAGCGAGGTTCGCGATGAAATTGCCTCACTGGCAACGCCAATGGGTGGCCGGCGTTGCATTTTTTACAGTGGAACGCGATGAGCTCGATTGCTATGATGTACTATGTAATTGCGATCGCCCTGGCAGAACTCAAACGGCTGGCAACATGAACGTCTTCCTCATTTTTCTGCAGCAGAACTACGGTTTGTTGCTTCTTCCTTTGCTTCCCATGGCGCTCGTACACGTCATCGCGTTCTTGTTTCGACGGTACTTCGGCTCGATGCCGGACAAGTCGTTGACGCCGGCTCAGGAGATGACCCGGCAAGCTGAACATGTGATCCGGCTTCAGAACGAGATCAAGCGTCTGCGGACCGAACTCGATGTTGCTGAAGCCCGACTAGCCTGAAGTTGCTGCGACCTCGACGCAAAGTACTCTTTTGAATCAATCAGTTATGGTTGATCCGCTGTGGGGCTGCTGC
>NZ_FCOX02000045.1 GCF_900044055.2 Caballeronia calidae
CGCGCTGTTGTAGTGGCATTTTTTAAAATCGACATCAATAAAATCAAATAGTTGCGCGTTTAACTGTCGAACTCAAGTGGACAATGCTGACCCGGATGTTTCTTGCGTCGAGCGCCGAGCGCGCGGCTTCCAGCCTCGACGGCGTGCGATTCCACAACAACACTTCGCGGATGGAAGGCCGGATGTGCAGGTAAGCGTCCGTCAACGACCGTGCAACCGGACCTGCGCCCAACACCAGCAAAACCTCGCTATGCTCGCGGCACAGCATGCGGGCCGCCAGCGCGGAATCGGCCGCGGTTTTCCATCGCGTGATTTCGGGGCCGTCCAGCATCGCGACGAGCCCCTTGGTGCGCTCGTCCAGGACCAGAAACGCGGCCTGCTCCGACGGCAGCGGCGGGACGGCAGCGCCATTGGCCGGATGGATCGACGCGATCTTGACCCCGGCCCCCCTGCCCGGCAGGATCACGCCCCGGCTGAACAGGCCGAAGCTCGCATCCCCGATGAAGTAGCTGCCGCCGCTGGGCCGGGCACCCGCGTGCCCATGGTGCAACGCGTCGAGGACGCCGGACCAGTCGAGTACCGACTGGATCTGCTGCGCGGAAATGATCTGCATGCGTACTGTCCCTACTGTTTCGGCCAGATGTTCCCAAGCGGACCATGCGAACCCGCCTCGAATTCCTCACCTTCGTCTTGCGAACGACGCAATATGAAAAGAAACGGAACGCGTCAGAGCATGACCCGAGAGCGTCATTCGGCGGCGCGAATAGAGCCGACGTCGGCACGCGAGCTCTGACGGTCGCCTTGATGATAAGCATATCCCTCGCGGTCGAGGTCGTTGAAATTTGGAGCGTAGGCTCGCAGGCAGATGCCGCTATTCCTTGCTCTCGTCCGCGAGAGTTGGCAATACGAAAGCTATCGGTGGTTCCTCTGTCGAAGCTGCGCGCCGCTGCTGAGTCTGAAGCAACGCAGTACTAGCAAAAATGAGGGTGATAGCAACCACCTCTACCAGCCCGAACCGATCACCCATGAACCAACCCAGAAGTAGCGCGACTGCGGGTGCCAAGTAGTTCGCGCTCGACGAGGCGACGGCTCCCATTCTCTGAAGAAGAAGGTAATAGAGCAGAAACGCGGCTCCCGTTCCCAAGATTCCCAGCCCAACCACGACCCCGATCGTCGCACGCAGGCTGGACAGAAGGTGGCTTATGCCAGTGAAATCGGTGCAGAAAAACAGTATCAGCAATGCCAGGCCCATCTGCCAGGTCGCGAGCGCGAGAGGCGGAAGGTTGGCCGGTGACAAGAATAGTCGAACGTATATATACGATAGCCCGAGAATCATCGAACTCGCCAATAGCCATAACACTCCGGTAAAGCTGATAGCTCCTTCTCCGGTCTCCCATGGACGAGAGATGAGAACGATTCCCAGGAAACCCAGGACGACGCCAATCGCCATCACTCCAGTCAACTTTTCACTTCGCAGAAAGACTACCGAGAAGAGCGCCGTGAAAAGTGCAATGGAACCGCCGAGGACGCCTGCAATTCCCAGCGGAACCATCGAGGTTCCTTTGATGATGGCGACAAAGTAGAAGGCCGTTGCCCCGGCCGCCATCATTAGGAAGTGAGGAAGTAACCGAACCTGTGCGCGAGTGATTGCACCTTGACGCCATGCAGCGAACACCAAAGGCAGGAAACCGAAGAGAACGCGGAGAAACGCGACCTGCATGGGACTGATGACCTCAGTCGCCCATTTCATGTAGACGAGATTTGCTCCTCCAAGCAGCCCGAGGAGGATAAACGCTAGCTTCATGTTTCTCATGAGCCTGTGGGAAAAGAGGGGAAAAAAGGGCGTCGAACGTCGCCCTCAACGATGCCTCTGCATCGAGGAAGGTACGCGGCAGCGTACCTTCCGTCAGACCAGTTTCTCCAAACCTTGCTGCGTTACTCCTTCCTGGCGAGAACCTCGGCAGCCTCAAACACCGTGAGCCTGCAAACGCCCTGCATACCAACCAACGAACTGGTCGACGTATGCCTCCGTGGTGGGCGAGTACGGTCCAGGAATATAGCCCGGGTCCTGTGCGCCGCGGTGATTGATGGCGACGAGACTAGCGTCCTGTGCGTTCGTCGCGACCCAAACCTCTGTCAGCTTCGTGACGTCATAGTCCACGCCTTCCACTGCGTCCGCGTGAACCAGCCACTTCGTTCGAACCAGGGTTTTGTCCGGAGTCAGCGGAATGATGTAGCTAATCATGGCATGGTCACTCATTACGTGCGTCCACGAATTGTGTGTCCACATGTGCGTATCGCCAAGGTCACGACGGGTGAGATCGCCCAGCAGCTTCTGACAAGCGACCTTGGTATCCATCGTCTGCGACTCGCCCTCGCCTCCGATGATTAGCCGCTGCGTGCGGAAATGCGTGGCGACGTCGCCTGTGAGTTCCTCGACCGCCGAGCACACATGGCCCTCGCTCTCCCAATCCTGCTGGCTATCGGCGTTGAGCTTGTTATACGCGTCGAGCGCTTTCCGTCCCGCCTCATCCATGTCGTCCGCGCTCGCGCCGGTGGATTCCGGAATGAACGACAACGTCAGCTCTGGATGCCCCGCTTCGCAGTGATAGCACTCACGGTTGTTCTCCATGACGAGCTTCCAGTTGCCGTCTTCGACAATTTCCGACTTGAACGCAATCTTTGTGTCCTGCAACTCATACGGGGCGAAGCGCGGCGTCATCGTTTCGTCGAGCTTCGCGATGTCAGCCGGCGGCTCGTCCGCGAAACACACAAAAATATGCGTGCCGACAACTTTGAGATGCACCGGCCGCAGGTTGCGACAGGTCGCGTCGAAATCCTGGCCCATGTGCTTGGCGTGCTTCAGGCTGCCGTCGAGGTCATACGTCCACTGGTGGTAGGGACATACGAGCATACCGACCGTCGATTTACCTGCCTCCTTCAAACGAGCGCCACGGTGGCGACACACATTGCGATAAGCGCGGATGTTCTCATCATCATCGCGGACGATGATGACCGATGCCCGACCGACATCCACGACAGAGACATCGCCTGGCTCCGGAACATCGGCTGTCACTCCCACCACAATCCAGTGCTTATGGAAAAAGATATCGACGTCCGTATCGAAAACGTCCGGTCGGATGAACACTTCGCCGGGCAATCCACACCCAGGCTCACGGCTCCGGACAAGCTCACCAAGGGGCTTCAACACAAACTCAGACATCGTCTTTCTCCAACGTTGAGGGGTATCGGAACTACGAGTGGTCCCGCGTTGGCGCCAGTATTGAATTGCCGAGAAACGCCGTCAATGCGCTTTATTTTCTGTGCAGTATTACTTTAGATTATGGTCTGACGCCTCTCGCGTTTCCGTTAGGTCTGCGCGCGGCTTGCGGCCTCGGATAAGGGAAATCAATGACCTTGCAGGCTTCGACCTTAAGCGAATCCTTCGTTGTTAAGCGGTTCCTGACAGTGGGTTAGCCACGCCAGGAAATTGCCCCGCGCTATCTGAAAACGCAACAGCCCCACTTCGTTGGGGGGCAGGAGGTTGCGAAAGATCAGAATTGATGCAGCGGTGGCTGGCGCGCTATCGCTGGCCGCAGGTGGTCAAAGGAACCGATTTGACGCCGGTCGTACCGCCTCAGGTAACGCCTGCGGCGTGACGCAATAGCTCAATAAGCGTTTGGGTCGTCGGCGTGATTCGTCTCCCGTGAGGGACAACGAGGTAATAGGCATCACGCAACGGCAGAGACGCAGCCGTCACGCGGACGAGTTGTCCAGATGCGAGATGTTCATGAAGCAGTCGGTTCCATCCCATCACTATCCCCTGGCCGTCGAGTGCCGCTTGAACGGCATCCGGATAAAGCGAGGTGAGCAAGCCGTACTTTAACTTTCCGGGACGTTCGCCTAGCGCTCGGAACCACTGCTCCCACGTCAACCAACCCTCTGATGTGGGGTCGTCCGCAATGAAAGTGCAGGTCATCAGTTCGGCCAGCGTTTGAGGCGTCCCATTCTCCTTCAACCAGCTCGGCGAGCACACGGCTGAAACCTGCTCCTCAAACAGCAGATAGGACGTGCCATCGCTCCAGTTGCCGTTTCCGAAGCGTACGACCGCATCGACTTCGTTGTGTCGGAGGTCGGCGGTGAACATCGTGGTTGTGAGCCGAATTCTCAGGTTCGGATTGAGGCGCTTGAGCGTCCCAACACTGGACATCAGACGGAAATGGGAGAAGGCGGCCGTCGCCGCGAGAACAAGCTCTTCATCCTCGATACCTGTTGATAACCGGTCGAAGACGCCTGCGATTCTGCCCATCGACTCAGACACGACTGCATAAAGCGCCTCACCTTCCTTCGTCAGAGTGAGGTTCCTGTGCAACCGGTCTAAGAGACGCACAGCCAGCATCTCTTCCAGAAGCCGTACCTGCCGGCTTACGGCAGCCTGAGTGACCCCTAACTCCGTAGCCGCGTTGGTAAAGCTGCGCAGCCTGGCGACGGCCTCGAATTCGACCAACGCGGTAAGAGAAGGGATGAGTCGTCGATAGCCCTTCGCACCATCCTGGACTGCTTTCATCGTGAGCGTATAAGTCGAGATTTATCCTTCTGAACACGCGCCAAGTGGCAACGACGGCAGTCACCACTTGAAGTCCCGCTGCTACCTTACCGGTAGCAGCGAGTGAAAGCCACATCACCGACCTTTACAGCGATGCCTTGATTTTTTCCGCAGCCGCCGGCGTCACCCACTTCGTCCAAACGTCCGGCTTGTTCTTCAGGAAGTGTTTCGCTGCGTCCTCACCGGTCGCCTGGTTGTCGGTCATCCACGCCATGGCCTGTTGCACGTCATTCGTGGTCAACGTGCGCGTGTTCAAGTACTTCATCACGTCGGGGCTGGCCTTGTCAGCGAACGGCTTCGCGACCAACGTAAGCAAGCGGCTTCCCGGCCACCCAGTCGGCTTCGGGTCAGGACAGCTCGCGACGGTGGTGCATCGCTTCCACTCCGCCAGGTCGACGGGCACACCCTCTTCGAGCTTGACCATCTTGTATTTCCCGAGAAGCGAAGTAGGCGCCCAGTACACGCCGAGCCAACCCTGCTTGCGCTCGTAGGCTTTGCTCAGCGACCCGTCCAAACCCGCTGCGGAACCTGTGTCTACCAGACGGAAGCCCGCCTGCTCAGCTTTGAACGCCTTGTACAACTGGGCCGTATTCACCGTGATGCCCCACCCTTGGGGGCCGTTGTAGATTGCCCCCTTCTTGGCATTCTCGGGGTCGGGAAAGAGCTCCGGATGTTTCAGCGCATCGGAAATCGTTTTGATTTCTGGATGTGCATCCGCTACGTACTTTGGAATGTACCAGCCATAGACTGCACCTTCCTTGATGACGCTTGCGGCGGTGATGATCTTCTTGGAATCGAGGCCTTGCTTGGCGACTGCCGGCAACAGGTCAATTGCGCCCTCAGACACGATGTCCGGCTGGCCCTTTTCGACCATAGACGTAATCGTCGGAACGGTATCGCCGATGACGGAGTTCACCGAGCAACCATAACCTTCGGTGAGAATGTACTTATCGACGGCCGCTTCGAGCTCGGCGCTCTGCCAGTTCATGCTTGCTATCGTCACGTTTCCGCAACTGGCGGCATTGGCTTGCGGAATTCCGCAAAGAGCGCCCACGGTTAAAACGACACCAAGAAGTTTGAGTCTCATTGCAGCTCCTTTGATTTTCCGGACCTTCCCCGGCATGCGCTGGGTTGATGCGTCCGTGACGTTCCAGAAGGACGCATCTGAATGGTTAATGACAGTTTGTGTGGCCAACTACGACAGGCTTCGTACTTCAGCGATGTGTCTGAACGCACCTTTGTTAATCGCGAAAATGCGCAGGAATCAGCGAGACGCGGCTACCTGAACCTCGGCGCGCTTTCGCGCGTCGGCACCGACGGGAATCACAACCGGCTCTTCGTCCGGGGTAATCAGGGCGCAAGCCAACTGACGCAGACTCACCGTTCCCAGCGGATGGTTGTTCTCTCCGACGACAATCAAATGGTCGTGGTCGGGTTCGCGAGTCAATATCGAAATCGCGTCCTCCACGGTCGTATCGGCCGCGACGTGCTTGCCGACTGCAGCGACACCGGAATGAAGGGGCGACATGACGCCGTCGACGGATACGACTCGACCTCGGTTCACCTGCTTGACGAAGTTGGTCACGTACTGATCTGCCGGTCGAAGGACGATGTCCTGCTTCGTCCCCTGCTGAACCATGCAGCCGTCCCGTAGAATGGCAATCTGGTCGCCCAGGCGAAGCGCTTCATCCAGATCGTGGGTGATGAAGACAATCGTCTTTCGGATTTCCTTCTGCAGGTCCAGCAGCACGGTCTGCATGTCCATGCGAATGAGCGGGTCGAGGGCCGAGTACGCTTCATCCATCAGGAGAACGGGTGCGTCCATCGCAAGTGCACGGGCGAGACCGACGCGCTGCTGCATGCCGCCAGAGAGCTGATTGGGATAACGCTGCTCGAAGCCTTTGAGGCCGACGCGCTCAATCCATCGCATCGCCGTATCGACGGACTCCTTGCGCGAGACTCCGCAAACTTCCAGACCGTAGATAACGTTGTCCAACACATTCCTGTGCGGGAGCAGCGCGAACTTTTGGAACACCATCGCGGTTTGACGACGGCGAAAGTCGCGCAAGTCACGGAACTTCATCTTGCAGACATCGACGCCGCCAATCAGCACTTCGCCGGCGGTGGGGTCAATGAGTCGGTTGATGTGCCGAATCAGCGTCGACTTACCGGAGCCAGACAGTCCCATGATGACCTGGATTGAGCCTGCAGGGATGTCCAGGTTGATGTCTCGCAGGCCTAGTACGTGGCCGGACTGCTTCAGCAAGTCAGCCTTGGAGAGGCCGTTCTTGACCGGCGCAACGAACGATGCTGCCTTCGGTCCAAATATCTTGTACAGGTTGCGGATTTTGATTCCGCCATCGTTGATGTCAGCCATGGACCACCTCCTGATGCTTTTGGAGCCGCTTGCCATATGCCTGACTGACACGGTCGAAGATGACCGCGATGCCCACGATAGCAAGACCGTTAAAAATACCGAGCGTGAAGTACTGGTTTGCGATTGCTTTGAGAACCGGCTGACCGAGGCCCTGAACACCAATCATCGCGGCGACCACGACCATCGCAAGCGCCATCATGATGGTCTGATTGACGCCGGCCATGATCGTCGGCAAAGCGAGCGGGAGTTGGACTTTGCGCAGGCGCTGCCACTGAGAGGAACCGAAGGCGTCGGCTGCTTCGAGAATGTCGCGATCAACCAGGCGGATGCCGAGATTGGTCAAGCGGATCATCGGCGGAATGGCGTAGATAACCACTGCAATCAAGCCGGGCACCCGGCCGATGCCAAGCAACATCACGACGGGAATCAAGTAAACGAAGCTTGGCATCGTCTGCATCACATCGAGAATCGGGTCGACGATGCGGCGGACACGGTCAGACTTCGCCATGACGATTCCAATGGGCAGCCCAATGACAATCGACAGCACCGTACAGACGAAAATCATCGACACGGTCCGCATCGTGTCCTGCCACATGTCGAAGTAGCCGATCAGTGCCAGCGTCACGAAGCACCCTGCGACAACCTTCCAGTTTCGACTTGCTCCCCATGCGATGGCGAGGATGAGCAACATGATGATTGGCCATGGCGTCTGAGTCAGAAATCGCTCCGCTGCCATCAAGAACTGCTGGAGCGGTTGAAAAAAACTGTCGACAGAGTCGCCGTACGCCGATGTAAACGCGCGAAAACTGTCATCAATGGACCGCTTCAAATGTAGAAGCGACTCATCCTGCATATGTGGGAACTTGCTTAACCAGTCCATGTGTCCTCCGTCATTCAGCTATTGCCGGAATTTGCTGTGCTTGCGAACGTCGAGCTGATTCGTCACTCCAATCCAGCCGACCACTCCTTCATGCTCAAATTTGCAGTCGCTCCTATCGTCAGGAAAGGCTGAGGTGGCAGCCGCTTCGGCGCCGCAAAGCCTTTAAAGACCTGAACCAGCCAGGAATCCATACCGAGCGCTGCTTCCGCTGCGGCGATGCCAGATGCAGTCGCCTTGGTAGCGCCCACTCCATTGCACGCAATCGCTGCGAACACGCCGGGTTCAATCTCACCGAACGCGGGAACGCCGTTCCAGGTCAGCGCCATTGCCCCGGCCCATCGGTACTCCATTGGCACGCCTTTCAGCATCGGGAAACGCGCTTCCAACTTCTTGTCGTGCACGCGGCCGGCGCGAGCAATGGCGCCTTCGCTCACCTGCATCCGCGGGTTGTAGGTGTATCGCGAGCGAATGAGAATCCGGTCTCCCTTATCGCCTTGAACCCGACGGACCGTTGTTCCCATCGGAAAGGCAGGTGTCGCCGCCCACGAGCGCTGACCTCCAAGCCGCTTCGGCTCGAACGCCTCAGTCATCGACGCGTAGGTGTAGACATGCAAGAGCTGTCCGCGGAACAGACCGAAGTTCTGCGCCTGACCGTTATTTGCGAGAATGATTTTCCCCGCATTAACCGTCCCTTTCGGCGTCTTGACTTGCCACGATGCGCCGTTCCGGTCGAATGACAATGCGGGCGTGTTCTCGTAGAGGCGCACGGATCCAGTGAAGGAATCGGCCAGCCCTCGGATATAAGCAGCGGGCTGGATGATGACGGTTCCTGGCGTGAAAATCGCGGACGTGAAAGAGTTCGTCCCGGTTACGGCCGCGATTTCCTTGGCATCGAGAAGTCGATAAGGTTCGTTCACCTTGTCCAGTTGCTTCGCATACGAGGTAACGTGCTTATCGCCTTGCTCACCGAGCGCGACGTTGTACTTGCCGCACGGGTCGAAGACATCTTTCCCCCATCCTTTTTCGTCGGCCAGGCCTTGGGCCAACGCAATCGCCATACGGTGGACCTTGATGTCGTGTCGCCTTGAATCATCGCCTGACCCACCGTAGTCTTCAGACGAGACTTCGTGCGGCAAGTCGATGATGAAACCCGAGTTGCGGCCAGTGGCACCCTCCGCAACCTCCCCAGCCTCGAGGATGACGACCTTGAGCTTCGGGTCGAGTTGAGAGAGACGCCGCGCTGCCGATAGCCCGGCGAACCCACCGCCAATCACGACGACGTCGGCGTTCACCGTGCCATTCAGAGACGCGCGCGGCGTCCGGCGGGGAAGCATTGATACCCAGCCGGATTGACCAAGATGTTGGGGAAGTTTGCTCGCTACGTACATGATTGGCTCGGCCCGTTAAACAGCACTCTCGCGTTCGACCAGTTCGCCCAAGGCGCTGCGCAGAACATCGATTTTCTTAGCCGACAGACGAGACAAGGGGCGACGCGGATTGCCTGCGCCATAGCCGGTCATCTCCGCCGCCGCGTACACGGACTGGACGTAGTCGCCCTCCCAAATCAGGGACATGGCGGGCTCGAGCAGACGCCAGATTTCGCGGGCATCGTCCCAACGGTGCTCCTGCGCTGCGGTGACGAACTGAGTACAGGTTTTCGGCGCGAAGTTCGCACCGCCCCAGATAAGGCCTTTGACGCCGGCATACATCGCGTAGGGAACGAGCGCATCGGCCCCGTTCATCATCGGGAGGCCGGTACGGACGAGAGCCGCCTGCTTGGCCAAGTCACCGCTGCTGTCCTTGACCGCAAGGAATTCCGGAATCTCCCAGAGACGGCGCAGAAGAGACGGCGTGATTTCTACGCCGACTGCCTGCGGCACGTTGTAGCCGATGATAGGAAGACCACCACGCGCAACAGCGGCGTAGAACTCGAAGACGCCATCGTCATCGGTCGGACCCTCGAAGAACGGCGGGAGAACCATCACACCGTCCGCACCGGAGTCGGCAGCGTGGCGTGTGCGCTCAACGACGTCATCGACAAGCAATGCGGACGTCTGCGCGATGATTCTGGCGCGGCCGTTGATGACCTTTGCGCCAAACGCGACGAGGTCCTTCGACTCTTGCGGCGAGAGGTAGACGTGCATACCGGTGCCTGAACTGAGCACGAAGCCACGAATCCCTGCGGCGAGGTACTTTTCAATCAATTGCTCCAATCGCGCATGGTCGGACTTTCCATTTGCATCGAAAGGAGTACTGATGGCCAGATTGATACCAGTGAAAGCAAAGTTCTTCATGTGATTACTCTTCGTCCGTTTCGTTGTCGTTGAGGTCGAGCCAAATTGTCTTCAGCTGCGTGTATTGGTCGTGAGCGTGGAGCGAGTTATCGCGCCCACCAAAGCCCGAGTGCTTGTACCCGCCGAACGGCGTGGTAATGTCACCTTCTCCGAAGGAGTTCACCGTGACCGTGCCGGCTCGAACCGCGCGTGCCGCGCGCAAGGCTCGCTTACCGTTGCCCGCGAACACGGAGGCGCACAGGCCGTACTCCGTGTCGTTCGCGACGTCGATAGCCTGTTGGAGGCTATCGACTGTGATGACCGACAGAATCGGGCCAAAAATCTCCTCGCGAGCGTGCTTCGCGTCATTGCTCTCGACATCGATGATGGTCGGATGCACATAGCGTCCTTCGCTCGTCTCGCCACCGAAGAGCACCTTTACGTCGCCAGTGAGATACGACTGCACTTTCTCGTAATGTTGACGGGAGACCAGCGGCCCGATCCGGTTCTGCGGGTCCAGCGGGTCGCCTACGCGCCACTCTTCGGCGAGCTTGAGGATTTTGTTGAGAAGGGGCGCCTTGATGTCGCGATGAACGATGAGCCTCGAAATTGCCGAGCAGTTTTCGCCCATATTCCAGAGCGCGCCATTCACGATGTGACCCGCCACTGCGTCGAGGTCCGTTACGTCGGACATCACAATGCAGGGATTCTTCCCGCCCATTTCAAGCACAATCTCCTTTAGATTGCTCTCGGCGGAATAGGAGAGGAACTTCCGTCCGGTGGCCGTTGAACCAGTGAACGACACCATGTCGATGTCCGGGTGGCGTCCAATCACTTCGCCAACCGCGCGGCCAGAGCCGGTCACCACGTTGAAGACGCCTGCAGGAATGCCCGCCTCGAGCGCGAGTTCCGCGACGCGCATGGTCGTCAGCGACGTCTCAACAGCCGGCTTCACGACAAGCGAGCAGCCCGCAGCAAGCGACGGGCCAATTTTCCACGCCAGCATCAACAGCGGAAAGTTCCACGGCAAAACCAGGCCCACAACGCCGACGGGCTCGCGGACAATCATGGAAATATGGCTGTCCGAGGCCGGAGAAACCTGGTCGTAGATTTTGTCGATGGCTTCGGCGTGCCAGCGCAGCACGTTGACCGTTTCGGGAACGTCAACCGTCTGGCAATCGAAGATTGTCTTCCCCGCATCGAGACTTTCCATCACGGAGAGCTCGAGCGCGTTCTGCTCAACGAGGTCCGCCAGCTTGAGAATGGCCTGCTTGCGAGCGGCCGGATGGAGCTTCGACCAGCGCCCGTCGTTGAATGCAGCCCGCGCGCTCGCAACGGCTGCGTCGACGTCCGCCTTCGAACATGCCGGCACGTCCGCGAGGTGTTCACCGGTTGCCGGATTGGTCGTCGGGAACGTTTCGCCCGATGCGGCACCGCGAAGCTCGCCCCCAATGACTGCGGACGTCGGCAGTTTCAGCTCGCGGGCAATCTTTTGATACTCGCTCTTGGACAGCAAATCACTCATGTCAGTCTCTCGTTGATGCGGTTTTCAGGAAGAACCAAATGGTTATTCGGCTCGCGAAACTAGAATTCGACCGGGACGGTGACGCCCTCTGGTGTGACGTAAGACGCCATATTTCGCCGGGCCAGATTGACGTGCGCTAACACCACAGCGCCGGCCGCCTCTGCATCCCGGCGCTCGATCGCATCGATGATGTCTTCATGTTGCTGCACGGCTTCTGCAAGCTCCGAGTCCATTCGCTCGTCGCGCGGTTGATAGAAAGTCCGCCCGAGCCTCGCGTGGTCAATCAGGAGCCGACAGAGGCTGGGCAGCAGATATGGGTTATGCGCCATCTTCCCGATAGCGAAGTGGAACTGGTCGTTCTCGAGCACCCGGTCGTCGACGACATTGCCTTCGACAGCCGCCCGAAACTGCTCCTGAATACGCTTGAGGCCGTCAATCTCCGACTTCGTCGCGTGCCGCGCTGCGAGTTTTGTCGTGGCTACATAAATCAGCGGCGCCGCCAGGAAGTAATTGCGCAGCGAGTCGAAGTTCATCGACGCGACGCGTGCAGCTCGATTCGCCTCGAGCTCGATGTACCCTTCGGCCGCCATCTGGCGCATCAGCTCACGTACCGGCGGACGAGATAGTCCGAACTCCTCCGCCAACGCAACCTCGTCCAAGCTCGCACCTGGCGCCAGTTCCATGCTCAAAATGCGATGTCGCAGTGACTGCGCCAGCGTGGCCTTGCGGTCCTGAGATGGAACCTGTCCATCGCCCTGGTCAATGTCGATGACGTTCGTCTTCATACCGCCTCCTGTTGGTCCGAATCTTGTGTCTTCAATTTGTATTCGTCAAGACGTCTGAGTGTCTAACTAGGGAAGTCACTTAGAAAACCCCATAAAATCAGTACCATGCATAACTTAATGTAATAGAGCGAGGAAAATAAAGCGCATTGACGGCGGTGATTCGCAAACCAATACTCCACCCCAAGCGAAGGTGCATCCGGACCTGAGACACCACCAAAAAAACACCGACCCGCCGCCTTCGCCCGGTTCTTCGGTAGTCACGTTTGATACGTCGCGCGCTGTGACCGGCCGAAAGACTACTCACAACGTGCTTAATTAGATTGACGCTATGAACTCGGTGGAAAGGATGTTGGCCCCCATGCACGATGTAGAGTCCAGCTTTTCGAATCCCGGGACCTGGGAAAGCGCAGGTCGGGTCTGGGCAAGCGGCGAGCAGCAGACTTTGACCTGCTGTCGTGTCACGAATGAAACGCACGACGTCAAAACGTTCGAGTTTCGAGTGGGCGACGGTATGCCCGTGCGTTTCGAACCCGGTCAGTTCATGACTATCTCGGCCAACGTGCACGGGCAATCGGTCGAACGCTGCTACACCATCTCATCGCCGCCGACGCGCCCCTACCTCGTTTCAATCACGGTAAAGCGTGTGCCCGGAGGCGTCATGTCGAACTGGCTGCACGACCACATGCATCCGGGAAGCCATTTGCGCGCCTATGGACCGTCGGGCACGTTCACTTCGACCGCAGCGGCTCCAACAAAGTCGCTCTATTTGTCTGCGGGTTCGGGCGTAACGCCGTTGATGTCGATGACGCGCGCGAGCATCGACTTGGGACTGGACCGCGATGTGGTGTTCGTCCACAGCGCGAGAACGCCTGCGGACATCGTCTTTCGCAAGGAACTCCATCAACTCACCGGGAAATCGCCGCGATTCCACACATTCTTCATCTGCGAAGGCGTCGGCGACGAAGCAGATTGGACCGGCCCGACGGGCCGGCTGAGCCTGCAGCAATTGGCGGCCTGGATTCCGGATTACGCAGAGCGAGAAGTGTTCACCTGCGGCCCCGCCGGCTACATGCACGCCGTGCGCGAAATACTCAGAGAAGGCGGACACGACCCTTCGCACTATCACCAGGAAAGCTTCGACATTACCGCCGGGGTCGCGCCAGAGCCCGTCCATGAGGAAGAACCGGTCACGCAAGAGACGTTCACCGTCACGCTCTCGCGCTCGTCGAGGGCTTTCAAAATGAACGCGTCGGAGACGGTTCTCTCGGCAGCAAGGAAGGCGGGGGTTGCTATCCCGTCTTCATGCAGTCAGGGCGTGTGTGGAACATGCAAAACGAAATTGCTGGAAGGCACAGTCGATATGCAGCACAACGGAGGCATTCGCGAGCGAGAAATTCAGAAGGGCTTTCGCTTGCTTTGTTGCAGCCGACCGACCTCCGACCTGGTCCTTGAACTGTAGGTCGTCGAATTAAGCCGCAACGGGTGTGAGTGGCGAAAATTCGGCGTCGCTATGAGTCCGCCACTCCCCGCTGATTGATTCAAACCCCACTCAAAATAAATGCTTGGAGCAACAGAATGATGGACGTCCGGTCGAATGGAGCAGGCAGCGTCGTCACGACGGGAGAGAGAGACAACATTCAGCGAGATGTCAGAGCATACCGACTCCAGCGCGTCCAGGAGCAATTGCGGCAATACGATTGCCCCGCGATTCTGCTGTATGACCCGGTCAACATCCGCTACGCAACGGACACGTCGAACATGCAGGTGTGGGCTGGTAGAAACCCCGCCCGCTACGTCATGGTCTTCGCCGACGGTCGCATCGTCGCCTGGGAATTCCACAGCAGCGAACACGTCTGGGACGGCCTGGACCTCAACGTCGAATTGCGCGGCGCCAAAAGTTGGACGTTCTTCAACGCGGGGCATGAAGCGGAAAACCGCGCTCAACTCTGGGGGGCCGAGATTGTCGACGTGTTCCGTAAGTACGCCCCGGGCGAGCGCCTGCTTGCCATCGACCGCCTCGACCCGTTTGGTACCGCGTATCTCGAGAAGGAGGGAATCACCATCCTTGATGGCCAGGCCTTGATGGAGACCGCGCGGCTTATTAAGTCGTCGGGCGAACTCGTTCTCATCGGTGAATCCTTGCGGACCGCAGAAAAAGGCATCGAGCGCATGCGTCGCGAGCTTCGCCCGGGGCTCACCGAGAATGACATCTGGGCGCACCTTCATTTTGAGAACATCAGGAATGGCGGAGAGTGGATTGAAACGCGGCTTCTCGCCTCTGGTGACCGAACCAACCCGTGGATGCATGAGTGTTCGTCCCGGGTTTTGAAAGAAGGTGACCTTCTCGCTTTCGATACGGACATGGTGGGACCGAACGGCTATTGCTCCGACATCTCGCGGACATGGCTTGTCGGCGATGGCCGTCCGTCTGACGAGCAACGCAAGCTTTATGAATACGCCTACGCACAGGTCCACTACAACATGGACATCCTGCGGCCAGGTATGACGTTCCGGGAGTTTTCGGAGAAGGCCTGGAAGATTCCGGAGCAATTCGTCAAGAACAGATACTGCTGCTTGGCCCATGGCATCGGCATGGTCGACGAGTACCCCTCTATCGCACACATGGTCGACTGGGATGCCGCGGGTTACGACGGCAGATTCGAGGTTGGCATGACGGTGTGCGTGGAGAGCTACATCGGCGCCGAGGGTGGAACGCAAGGCGTCAAACTCGAACAGCAAGTGGTGTTGACAGAAGAAGGATGTGTTTCGCTTACTGATTGCGACTTCGAAACCGATTGGCTGTGACCGCAGCGTCGCTTTGTATTACATCAGAACAGGAGGCTACATGTCAGGTAATCGTGGAGTGGTTTATGTTGGGCCTGGAAAAGTCGAAGTCCGCAGCATTGCTTTTCCGGAGCTTGTCGACCCCGCTGGGAGGAAGGCCAATCACGGTGTCATCCTTCGAGTTGTCGCTACGAACATCTGCGGCTCGGACCAGCACATGGTTCGCGGTCGAACCACCGCCCCCGCTGGGCTTGTGCTCGGCCACGAAATCACCGGCGAAGTGATCGAAGTCGGCTCCGACGTGACGACTTTGCAGAAAGGTGATCTGGTTTCCGTGCCCTTCAACGTCGCGTGCGGCCGCTGTCCGATGTGCAAGGCTCAAAACACCGGCGTGTGTCTGAACGTCAACCCGGCGCGCGCCGGTGGCGCATATGGCTACGTTGACATGGGCGGATGGATTGGCGGCCAGGCCGAGTTCGTCATGGTGCCGTACGCAGACTTCAATTTGCTCAAGTTCCCGGACCGGGACCGGGCGATGGCCAAAATTCGCGACCTGACATGCCTGTCGGACATTCTGCCGACCGGCTATCACGGCGCCGTGACCGCAGGGGTCGGTCCGGGTTCCACCGTCTATATTGCGGGCGCTGGCCCGGTCGGGATGGCCGCGGCTGCATCGGCGAGACTGCTGGGCGCAGCGGTCACCATCGTCGGAGACGTCAATCCGACACGCCTCGAGCACGCTCGTCGAGTCGGATTCGAGACCGTCGACTTGTCCGAAGACGCATCGCTTGCTGAACAGATCGCGGGATTGCTCGGTGAACCGGAAGTCGACTGCGCTATCGATTGCGTGGGCTTTGAGGCTCGAGGGCATGGTCACGCCGGTTCTCAATCGGAGGCTCCAGCCACCGTCCTGAATTCACTCATGGAAGTCACCCGCGCCGCTGGCAAGATTGGCATTCCCGGCTTGTACGTCACGGATGACCCCGGCGCCGCCGACTCAGCCGCCAAGCACGGTAGCCTTTCGGTTCGCTTTGGACTAGGTTGGGCGAAGTCGCATTCGTTCTTCACCGGCCAGACCCCGGTGATGAAGTACAACCGCAATCTGATGCAGGCCATCCTTTGGGACCGGCTGAATATTGCCGAAGCGGTCAACGTGACGGTCATCGAACTCGATCAGGCACCTAATGGATACGCCGAGTTCGATTCGGGTGTGCCAAAGAAGTTCGTCATCGATCCGCACGGAAGTCTGAAGGCAGCGGCGTAGACGTGGATCTTCGATGAGTGCTTTGCGGCCGGTCGTAGGACCGGCACTTTTTCTTGATCGCTCGCACGGCAGTCGATCCCGACATACGAAAGCTGCATCTCCACTCCTCCATTGACGGCGCTTTTACAGGCTCGAATACTCGGATCGGCGTCTCGAAACACGTTTCGCTTGACGACGCATTCGTCCAGGGCAAAGGGCGAATCGCTGATGTTAATCAGAATGGTTGAGCGGAACATAGGTGGAAGCCAGGTTCAAAGGCAGACTTCAACTGTCGCGACACAGGTGACGAAACGAAGAAATCCTTTTCCTCGCAGTTCGTTATAAAGGCTGCTGTCGCAGTCTCCGCGATCACGTTCGTGATGTCCGCGAACTCGGCTGAACCAATCAAGATTACGCTAGCCCACTGGGCCGATGCGCAAGCAGTCGTCTACACGGCGAAGTACGTTCTCGAAACGAAACTGCAACAGCCTGTCAATCTGGTGTATGCGGACCTTGGTATCGAATTCCAGGGCATCGCCCGGGGCGACGTGGACTTGATGCTGGGCGCCTGGCTGCCGGTCACGCACGCAGCCTATTACGCACGCTTCAAGAATGACATGGACGACATCGGGGTCATCTACACGGGAGCGAAGATCGGCTGGGCCGTGCCAGACTACGTGCCCGAAAGCGAAGTGTCGTCGACTCCCGATCTGAACAAGCCCGAGGTCAAGAGCAAGCTCAATAGCTCGATTCAAGGCATCGAACCGGGTGCGGGCGAGATGGAGGCATCGGAAAAGGCCTTGAAGGAGTACAACCTGGCCGGTTACAACCTCATCAGGGCGAGCGAGGCCGGCATGCTGAGTGCCGTCACGCGTGCTTACGATTCGAAGAACTGGATTGTCGCGACTGTGTGGAGCCCACACTGGCTGTGGCAAAAGTACAAAATGCGCTATCTGAAGGATCCGAAGGGCGTCTTGGGCGGCTCCGAGGAAATTCATGGCTTCGCTTCGAAGCAGTTCGCGCAAAAGTACCCGCGCGCCAACGTCTTTGTTCGCCACTTCAAGCTGACCTTGGCCGATGTCGAATCAATTGAGCTCGACGGTAATGCGACGAACGACTGGAACGCCGCCGCAAAGAAGTTCGTCGACACGCATCCGGACAAAGTTCAGGCATGGCTTGCGCAGTAGACGATCGACGGCGACACTCGCGCATCCTGCTGCCGTGGTTTTCTTAGCGGTCGCCTTTTTCGCGACTGTCGTATTCGACGCACCGGCCTTCTTAACGGTCGACTTTGCCTTCTCCGGGGTCACAGCTTCGGTTTCTGACTCTTTCGCAGCCACGCCCTTCTCCGCAACCGCATTCGTTGGTTCGCCCCTCTCGCCTGCAGCGCCGCTGCCTTCAATCAGAAACGCGCTGCGATCCTTGGCCGTGGCGATCCAGCCCGGCGCGCGTCCAAATCCATTCCAGGTAAGCCCGGAAACCGGATCACGGTACACCGTGCTTCGGTTCATTAGTCGGGAAACAACGCTTGCAAATCCCGAGTCCGTCTGTGTGATTTCGCGAATCCATGCGCATGGATCGTCCGACAATCCTGAATAGTCCCTCCAACGATAGAGGAGTGACAGAAGGTCCGGAGGAACCGAGTTCATCGAGACCCTGTTTCGACGAAAAACCAAAACGCTAGTCAGTACAATCAATTGCTGTCGTAAACGACATTTTCAGAGTAACTCCACAACACCCATACGCCGACAACGAATCACGTCGATGGCGGAAGACAGCCGGAGTCGAACCGACCTGGGAATGTCTGACATCCCCAACTGGGTTTGAAGCCCAGCCGCACCACCGGATACGAATGTCTTCCTTTTCACGACCGCGATCGAACACGCTCGCTCCAGATTCGACCGGGCGTCCGATTATAGCGGCGCCTCTTCAGCTGCTGCCATCGCGCGAACGCGAGGGCGGCTGTCGTCGCCGCACGAGTCGATAAACCCAGTACAGCAAGGCCGTCGCGACGAGCAGATCGACCACCGTCGCGCCGTGCGATTCCAGCGTCAGCACGGCGCGACGCAATTGCGGCTCGAACAGCGCGCCGCCCATCACCCAGAACGACGCCCACGCGACGATGCCGGCCGCGTCCCACGAAAAGAACGCGAGCGCGGCGATCTGCGTCGTGCCCATGAGCGGCGGCGTGACGAGCCCGAGGCCCGGCACGAACTTCGACACCGCGACGATCGGCGCGCCATGCCGCTCGAACAGTTCGCCGGTCGTGCGCATGCCGGTATCGACCGCATACGACCTGCGCGCGAGCGCCGCGACGAGCCGCCGTCCGTAGATGCGTCCCGCCGAGAACCACACGCTGTCGCCGAGCAGCGCCCCGCACATCGCCGCGAGCAGAACGTGCCCGAACGACAGCCGCCCGCTCGCCACCATCGAGCCCGCGAACACGAGCAGCGGCGCGGACGGCAGCGGCACGCCCAGGCGCGTGAGCAGGACGTTCGCGAACACGGCCGCGCCGCCCCACTGCACGATCGCCGACGGCGGAATCTGGATCAAGCGGCACCTCTCGATCGTTGGCTACCGGCTTCAATCGGACACGTCATTCGGGCTTCGACTCGACGAGCATCACCGGGACGCTGCCGCATCCAGCGCTGCTCGCAATTTCGATGCCGCGCCACGGCGAGCTCTCGCCGTGATCGAAGGCCATCGGATCGACGCGCCTGTCCGGCCTCAGCACGTTGAACGGCCACGAGGGCCGGCGCAAGCGCTCGTGCACGACCGAGCCGAGCCAGATGGGCGCAGGCGGCCCGCCCGCGTGCTCGCGCACCGCGTAATGCGTCGCCCAGAAACGCAGCACGTCGCGCTCGTCGCTGCCACGATTCGAGCGCGCGAACACGAACTTCGACGGCTCGCCGTTGTTCAGGCGCGGCAGCGCGGGCAGCGCGATCGCGGGCGCATTCGGCGACACCACCGACATCACGCTCGCAAGCGACACATGCGACACCTCGGTCCACCCGCGCGACAGCAGTTGCGCGCGCATCTGCGCGGGCGTCGCGGCCCATTGCACGGTGATCGGCTCGCGGCGATCGCCCTCCATGCTCGACCGATAGCAGGAAAACGTGCGCCAGACCGAATCGGTCCATTGGATCGGCGTGACGACGACGGTCGCGGGCGGCGTCGTGTGCGCCTCGGTGTCGTCGCTCAATTGCAGCGCGACGCTCGCGCAGATGACGGCCAGCACCGCGACCGGCATCAACGGGCGCGGCTTCGGTTTGGCCGGATTGCGCCAGACCGCCGTGAGCGCGATCAGGAACACCCAGACAGCCGCGAGCGCCGCGCTGCCGAGCGCATCGGAGATGGTGAAGCGGCCGAAGTACAACCCGGCGAGACCGACCGCCGTGACGATGGCCGAAGTCGCCGTCGCGATGAACACGCCCGTCAGCACACCCACGCGCCGCAGCAGCAGGAACGCGAGAAAGCCGTAGATCACGACCGTGGCCGCCACATGGCTGCTCGGAAAGCGATGCTCCGTCGGCGCGAACGACACGAGGACCGGCTCGTGCGCGGTGAAGCGGATCGCCGCGACGAGCAACTGCGAGAACGCGATGGCCACGACCCAGTACGCGACCGTGCGCCAGCGCCGCTCGAAGCTCATCCACACGATGACCATCGCGCCGAGCGCGAGCAAGGTCTGCGTGCTGCCGAGCGTCGCGGCGGCATCGAGAATCGAATCGGTCCAGGTCGAGCGGAAGGATTGCAGCAGCCGGTAGATCGACACATCCACCTGCACGATCGACGCGCCGCGCGCGACATTCGCGAGCACCGAGAAAAAGAGGACTGCGGAGGCGAGCAGCAGCACCGAGATGACGACGATGAGGCCCGTGGCCGGGTTGCCGGGATCGAGCGCCCGCGCCACGAGCCGCGCGATCAGCCCGCGGCCCTTCTGCGCCCACGCGAGCAGCGCGTCGCGCGACGCGATGGTCCAGCGCATCGCATGCGATACGACCACGCGCGCGAGATTGAACACGATCCAGCCGATCGCGGTGACGATGATGAGGATCACGACGAGCCGGATCGACACCGCGCCCGCCAGCTCGATCGACGCACCGAACACGACGCCCGGCAGGATATGCGTCGGCGCCCAGATGAGCGCGCTCAGGATGTTCACGAAGAGAAAGCGCGCGGGCGTCATGCCCGCGACGCCCGCGACGACCGGCACCACCGCGCGCATCGGGGCGACGAATCGCGCGAGCACGACGCTCTTCGCGCCGTGCGCGTCGAAATACTTCTTGCCGGCGACGAGCGCGCCGGGATGCGCGCGAAACGGCCACATCTGCGCGATCCTGTCCGCGTAGCGCTGGCCGAACCAGAAGCTCGCGGCATCGCCGGCGATGGCGCCCGCGATCGCGCAGACGAATACCCAGCCGAGATTCAGCGCACCGGCGCCGACGAGCGCGCCCGCGATGAACATCGCCGTGCTGCCGGGCACGAAGGTGCCGATGAACGCGACCGATTCGAGAAACGACGCGAGCAGCACGACGGCGAGCGCCCATTCCGGGTGGCCCGACAAGAGGTGCAGCAGCTTGAAGTAGGAATGCTCCATCGTGATCGACAGGCGAAGGCGCGAAGGTGCGCAATCGTCAGACGGACTCGTGCCAGCGGCTATCGGCGCGCAACAGATGCACGTCGCGGTGGAATCGAGTGTACCCAACCCGGTCGAAGAACTCCAAAATCTGTATCGCACGCTTGCGGCCGAGCGCGCTGGCATCGCGGAATGCCGCCGCGCCGAGCGCGCCGCCCTGTGCCTCGGCCGCTTGCGCCACGAGCTGCGCGAGCGCGCCGATCGACGCGCGGCAATAGAACAGGTCGCGCACGACCTGATGCACGTCGCCGCGCCGCGCGAGCTTCTTCAGCAGCCGGCGCATCTCGTCTTCCGCGACGCCATGCGTATTCGCGAGATCGCGCACCCACGGCGGATCGAAGCGCCCTGCTTCGAGCGATGCGAGCACCGCGCGCGCGAGCGTTTCCTCGCGTTCGTCGAGCGTCACCGCGTGCGACGGCAGATGCAGCCACGGCCCGCTCTTCGCGATCGATCCTTCGTTCACGGCATCATCGACGAGCGCGCGCCACAAGGCATCCGGCGCGAGCGGCGCGGCCATGCGGCGCAGGCGCGCGGCGTCGGGGCCTTGTTCATCGGGGAAACGTTCGTGGAAGGCGGCAAGCGCGTCGAGCAGACGGGCGTGCAAGGCGCGCCAGTGCGATGCCGCGATGAGCAACGCGTCGTCCTGCAAGGCAACGATGCGGGCATCGGCGGGCCATGCGATCGACGCCGCCGGCAGTCCGCACAGATGCTCGATCAGCGAGCGCTGCAGGCCGTAGGGCGCCTGCTCGAAGAGCGCATCGGCGCGGCCCGTGTCGAGCATGTCGGCGAGCGCGTCGAGCCACGCGCGGCGCTGCGGCGTGCGTCGCTTGCGCGCGGGCGCGAACGGATCGAGCACGCGTCCGCCGCCCACGGTTTTGTTCGCCTGCGCATTGCGCACGATGAAGCGGTCGCCGGGCAGCGCGCAAACAGGCTTGTCGAAGACGAGTTGCACGCGCGCCGTGTTCCCTGCGAGGAGCATGTCGGCTTCGAGCAGCGCGACGTGCGCCACGCGATGCGTCGTGCCGAGATGCACATGCAACGGCGCCCAATGCGTGAGCGTGAGTTGCGCATCCTTCAGCAGGCTCAGTTCGACATCGAGCCGCTCGGACGCGCGCGCGAGCCGCGCATCGACGATCCAGTCACCGCGTGCGAGCGCATCTTTTTCGATGCCCGCGAGATTGAGCGCGCAGCGCTCGCCCGCCCTGCCCGTCTGCGCCGCGCGGTTTTGCGCGTGAATGCCGCGCACGCGCACGGGTTCGCCGCGCGGTTCACGCGGCGCGATCGCGAGCGTGTCGCCGACGTTCGCGCGGCCCGCGAACACCGTGCCCGTCGCGATCGTGCCCTGCCCCGTCAACGTGAACACGCGATCCACCGCGAGCCGGAAAAAGCCGTCGTCGCGGCGCGTGCGCCAGTGCGCGGCGGCATCATGAAGACAGGCGTTCAGTGCGGCGACGCCCGCGTCGTTCTCTTTCGTCGCGTCGGTATCGAAGCAGGGCGCGTCACGCAACGCGCTTTCGGCGAGCAGCGCTGCGATGTCGGCATGCACGTCACGCACGCGCGCTTCATCGACGCGATCGCATTTCGTCACCGCGACCGCGCCGCGCGTCACGCCGAGCAGTTGGAGTATCGCGAGATGCTCGCGCGTTTGCGGCATCACGCCATCGTCGGCGGCGATCACGAGCAAAGCGAAGTCGATGCCGCACGCGCCCGCCGCCATCGTGTGGACGAGCTTCTCGTGACCGGGCACGTCGATGAAGCCGAGCACGCCGCCATCGTTCAGCGGCACGTAGGCGTAGCCCAGTTCGATCGATATGCCGCGCGCCTTCTCTTCCTTCAGGCGATCGGTGTCCACGCCCGAGAGCGCGCGCACGAGCGTGGTCTTGCCGTGATCGATGTGCCCCGCCGTGCCGACGATCATGCGCGTGCTTCCAGTTGCGCGATGAACGCGGCTTCGTCGGCTTCCTCGAGGCAGCGCAGATCGAGACGCAGCGCGCCGTCCGCGATGCGCCCGATCACCGGCCGCGGCAATGCGCGCAGCCGCTTCTCGATGCGGTTGAGCTGGCTTCCGGCGCGCTTGCCGTTCGCGAGGCGCACGGCCAGGCCATAGCTCGGCAACACGTCGACGGGCAATGCGCCGCTGCCGATCTGGCTGAACATCGGCTCCGCGCTCACGATGAATTCATCGCCGGTCATGCGTTGCAGCGCAGGCTCGATGCGCTCGGCGGCGACGCGCATCGCGTCGGCGGGACGCGTGAGCAGGCGCAAGGTCGTGAGCCGCTCGGCCAGCGTCTCGGGCGTGCGATACAGCCGCAGCACCGCTTCGAGCGCCGCGAGCGTCAGCTTGCCGACGCGCAATGCGCGCTTCAGCGGATGCTTCTTGATCTTCGCGATGAGATCGCGGCGCCCGACGATCAATCCCGCTTGCGGACCGCCCAGAAGCTTGTCGCCGCTGAAGCTGACGAGATCCGCGCCGGCCGCGACGGTTTCGCGCACCGTCGCTTCGCGCGGCAAGCCCCATTGCGCGAGATCGACGAGCGAGCCGCTGCCGAGATCGACCGCCACGGGCAGACCGCGCGCCTTCGCGAGCGGCGCGAGTTCCGCGATCGTCACTTCCTTCGTGAAGCCGCTCACCGCGTAGTTGCTGCAATGAACCTTCATCAGCAGTGCAGTCTTCGGGCCGATGGCTTCGTCATAGTCCTTCAGATGCGTACGGTTCGTCGTGCCGACTTCGCGCAGCTTCGCGCCTGCGCGGCTCATGATGTCGGGAATGCGGAACGCGCCGCCTATTTCGACGAGCTCGCCGCGCGACACGATCACTTCCTTGCGCGATGCGAGCGCGGACAGCGTGAGCAGCACCGCCGCCGCGTTGTTGTTCACGACGGTCGCGGCTTCGGCGCCCGTCAGCTCGCAGATCAGGCCGTTGATGAGATCGTCGCGATCGCCGCGCGCGCCGGTCTCCAGATCGAATTCGAGATTCGCGGGGCGCGTGAGAATGTCCGCCACCGCCTTCACCGCTTCGTCCGGCAAGAGCGCGCGGCCGAGGTTCGTATGCAGCACCGTGCCCGTCAGATTGAAGACGCTGCGCACGTTGCTGCGGGCGCGCTTTGCGAGGCTGGCATCGACCGTGCGCGCGAGTTGTTCGTCGCTCAACGCATCGACGGAAGCGCGGCCCGCCTGGGCATCGACGCGCCATGTATCGAGCGTGGCGCGCAACGCGGCGAGCGTCTGCGTGCGTCCGTATCCGGCGATCACCGCTTCGAATTCCGCCGATGCCAGCACGCGCTCGACCGACGGCACACGGGCCATCAGCGCGCGCAGTTCGCCGCCATCGTTTCCTGTCACGTCGCTCATCGTTGATCGTCGGTTTGCTCGGGCCACAGCCACGGATTGGGCGCCGCGCGCCGAAAGCCCGCATCGCCCATCAAGAGATCGAGCGTGAGGCTCGCGAGATCGTCGGCGTAGGGCTCGAAGTCGTAGGCCTTGTCCTGATAGCCGATCTTGCGATACGTGCCGCATTCGTCGCACGACTCCGCCTTGAGCGGCGCGCTCTTCGCCTTCGCGGCCTTGTCTTCCTCGCGCTCGTCGCCGCTGCCCATCACGTGATAGGCGATACCTTTGGTGGAATCGCAGTTCGTGCATTTCGCGCGGACCACGTGAAGCTCGGTCGCGCAGAGGCCGCATTGCACGTAGCGATAGCCCTCATACGCGCCGCCCACGCGCACGATGCTCGCAACCGGCAGCGAGCCGCACACCGGACAGACGCCGGGCGTGTCGAGATAAGGCACGTCCTTCACGTCGATGCGGCTCGCGAGATCCGTCCACACGACTTGCAGCGCGGCCGCGACGAAGGGCGCCGCGGCCGGATCGATCTCGGCGAAGCGCAGCGCGAGGATCGCATCGGCCTGCGCGTCGAGCGCGGCGCCGTTCATCGTGCGCAACCTGGCGACGAGCTGCATGAGTGCGGGTGTGAGCGCGCCCGCCGCCTCGATGCCGTCGAGCAGCATGAAGAGCACGTCGCGCCACGCGGGATCGCGGATATCGGTGAGCGCGGGGACGATGGGCATCGAATGCCGCTGATTCAGCTCGATGGATTCGCGCGAGGGCATCGGCGCGTCGAACGTGGTGAGCACGCGCTGCTGGGCATCGGCGAGCGCGGCCATCAGGCGCAGATAACCGGCGATGGGATTGTTCGCGTCGGCGAGTTGCAAGAGACGCGCCGCGCGCGCGGCGAAGACGGTGGCGCGCTCAGGCATGCGCAGGCGCGGAATGGCCGATGGATCGAGCGATTCGATTCGTGCGGCTTCGAGTATGCGTTGGACCACGGAAGGTTTCCTCGCGGGGAACGTGCCGGTCGATCAAGCATATCAGCTAATTCGACGCGTAAATGGACCGCACCCCGCTCGTATTGGCCCAACCGATCTTCGAACTTTCTACTTCCCGATAATCTCCCTGAACCACCGCGGATGATGCTTCCGCGCCCATCCATACGTGACCGTGCCGCGCGTCATCGCGCCGATCGATCCCTTCACCCACAGCGCCGCGTAGATGTGCACGATGATCGACACGATCAGCACGAACGCCGTCGCCGCATGCACGACCGACGCGATGCGAATCACCGTGATCGGGAAATAGAACGCGAAGTACGCGCGCCACATCACGATCCCGCTCAGGAGCAAGAGCACGAGACTCGCGACCATCACGAAGAAGATCAGCTTCTGCCCCGCGTTGTACTTGCCGATCGCGGGCAGGCGGTCCTCGCGATTGGCGAGGACGTCGTTCATCTGCTTCATCCACTGGATGTCGCTCTCGTCCAGATAGTTGTGATGCCAGAAGCGCAGCGCGAGGATCAGGAACGAGATGAACATCACGCAGCCCACGAACGGATGCAGGATGCGCGTCCACTGCCCGCCGCCGAATATCGCGTAGAGCCATGACATCGACGGATGGAACATCGCGAGGCCCGAAAGCGCGAGCAGCACGAAGGTGATCGCGGTGATCCAGTGGTTCGTGCGTTCGTTCGGCGTGTAGCGCACGATCAGTCGGTGGCCCTTCACGTCACGCAGTTCGCTATCGTGTTTCATCTGTCCGCTCCTGTCCGCCTTCACGGCGACGCCGCATCTCTTCCGCTTCCTGGTGCGCTTCCAGTTCGTCTTCCTCGGAGACCTCGTTCGGCCCGATGCGCGTGTAATGGAAGAAGCCCGCGAGCGCCGCGATGCCGATGCCGATCATCGCGAGCGGCTTCGTCACGCCTTTCCATATCGACACGAGCGGGCTGATGTGCGGATCCTTCGCGAGCCCGTGATACAGCTCCGGCTGATCCGCGTGATGCAGCACGTACATCACGTGTGTGCCGCCCACGCCCTGCGGATCGTACAGACCTGCATTCACGAAGCCGCGCTCCTTCAGATCCTCGACGCGCTCGGCCGCCTGCGCCTGCATGTCCACCTTGGTGCCGAACATGATCGCGCCGGTCGGACACGTCTTCACGCACGCGGGTTCCTGCCCGACCGAAACGCGATCGGAACAGAGCGTGCACTTGTACACGCGATGATCTTCCTTCGAGAGCCGCGGAATATTGAACGGGCAGCCGGTGATGCAATATCCGCAGCCGATGCAGTTCTCCTCGTGAAAATCCACGATGCCGTTCGTGTACTGCACGATCGCGCCGGGCGACGGACACGCCTTCAGACATCCCGGGTCCTCGCAATGCATGCAACCGTCCTTGCGGATCAGCCATTCGAGGTCGCCCTTCGGATTCTCATATTCGGTGAAACGCATCACCGTCCACGAATGCTCAGTCAGGTCGCGCGGATTGTCATAGACACCGGTCGTGTGACCGATGTCGTCGCGCAGATCGTTCCACTCCATGCACGCCGTCTGGCACGCCTTGCAGCCGATGCACTTCGACACGTCGATGAGCTTCGCCACCGAGCCCGTCACTGGCTCGCGCACCTGCGTCTGCGGCGTGGTCGTCGCCGAGATGCGCCTGATATCGAGCGATTGCAGAGCCATCTCGTTCTCCCTATGCCTTCTCGACCTTCACGAGGAACGACTTGAACTCCGGTGTCTGCGAGTTTCCGTCGCCCACGGAAGGCGTGAGTGTGTTGACGAGATAGCCCGGCTGCGTGAGGCCCTTGAAGCCCCAGTGCAGCGGCAGGCCGACGGTGTGCACCTTCTTGCCCTCCACGGTCAATGGCTTGATGCGCTTCGTGACGAGCGCCACCGCGACGATATGCCCGCGATTGCTCGACACCTTCACCCGATCGCCCGCGACCACGCCCACTTCCTTCGCATGCTCCTCGCCGATTTCCACGAACTGCTGCGGCTGCACGATCGCGTTCAGGCGCGCGTGCTTGGTCCAGTAGTGGAAGTGCTCGGTGAGGCGATACGTCGTCGCCGTGTTCGGGAACTTGTCGGCGGTGCCGAACGCCGCGCGATCGTCGGGGAACACGCGCGCCGCCGGATTGCTCGTCGCCACCTTGTTGTCGGGGAAGAACGGGTTGTGACCGAGCGGCGTCTCGAACGGCTCGTAGTGCGTGGGGAACGGCCCCTCGTTCATGCCGTCGCGCGCGAAGAAGCGCGCGACGCCCTCGGGGTTCATGATGAACGGGCTCATGCCCTTGTCCGGCGCCTCGTCGATCTTGAAGTCGGGAACGTCGGAGCCCGACCAGGCGCGTCCGTTCCACGCGACGAGCTTTCTCGACGGATCGAACGGCTTGCCGTTCACATCGCACGATGCACGGTTGTACAGGACGCGCCGGTTCGCCGGCCATGCCCACGCCCAGTTCAGCGTCTGGCCGATGCCCGTCGGGTCCGAGTTGTCGCGCCGGCCCATCTGGTTGCCCGCCTGCGTCCACGAGCCGCAGAAGATCCAGCATCCGCTCGCGGTCGAGCCGTCGTCGCGCAGCTGCGCGAAGCTCGCCAGCTGCTCGCCGCGCTTTGCGAGCACTTTGGTCTGATCGGTCGGATCGGTGACGTCGGCGAGCGCGCGGCCGTTGTACTCCATCGCGATTTCTTCGGGCGTCGGGCTTTCCGGGTCCGCGTACGGCCAGGTCATCTTCAGGATCGGATCGGGGTACTTGCCGCCCTTCTCCTGATACGCCTTTCTCATGCGCAGCCACAGCGCCGACATGATCTCCAGGTCGCTTCTCGCCTCGCCCGGCGCGGCCGCGCCCTGCCAGTGCCATTGCAGCACGCGCGACGAGCTCACGAGCGAGCCGCGCTCTTCCGCGAAGCAGGTGGTCGGCAGACGGAACACTTCGGTCTGGATCTTCGATGCATCGACGTCATTGAACTCGCCGTGGTTCTTCCAGAACTCGGACGTCTCCGTCGCGAGCGGGTCCATGATGACGAGCCACTTCAGCTTCGACAGCCCGAGCCCGATCTTCGCCTTGTTCGGCGCCGCGGCGAGCGGGTTGAAGCCCTGGCACATGTAGCCGTTCATCTTGCCCGCGGCCATCAGCTCGAAGACCTGCAACATGTCGTAGGACTTGTCGAGCTTCGGCAGCATGTCGAAGCCGAAGTTGTTCTCGGCCGTCACGTTGTCGCCCCACCACGACTTCATGAAGCTCACGTGGAACGCGCGATAGTTCTTCCAGTAGCTCAGCTGATTCGGCCGCAACGGCTGCGATGCGCGCTTCTTGATGTACTCGTCGTAGTCCTGCTCGCCTTCCATCGGCAAGGTCATGTAGCCGGGCAACAGGTTCGACATCAGGCCGAGATCGGTCAGGCCTTGAATGTTCGAGTGTCCGCGCAGCGCATTCATGCCGCCGCCCGCGATGCCGATATTGCCGAGCAGGAGCTGCACCATCGCGCCCGTGCGGATCATCTGCGCGCCGACCGAATGATGCGTCCAGCCGAGCGCATAGAGGATCGTGCCCGCGCGATTCGGCGCGGCCGTCGTCGCGAGCATCTCGCAGACCTTCAGGAACTTGTCGGTCGGCGTGCCGCAGACCTTCGTCACCATCTCCGGCGTGTAGGCGGCGTAGTGCTGCTTCAGCATGTTGTAGACGCAGCGCGGGTCCTGCAGCGTGGGATCGGTCTTCACGAAGCCGTCCTCGCCACGTTCGTAATCCCAGCTCGTCTTGTCATACTTGCGGTGCTCCGCGTCGTAGCCGGAGAACACGCCGTCCTTGAACGCGAAGTCCTCGCGCACGATGAACGACATGTCCGTGTAGTTCTTCACGTACTCGTGCTGGATCTTGTCGTTCGTGAGCAGATAGTTGATGACGCCGCCCAGGAACGCGATGTCCGTGCCGGTGCGTATCGGCGCGTAGAAATCCGCGACCGATGCGGTGCGCGTGAAGCGCGGATCGACCACGATGAGACGCGCGCGGCGATGCGCCTTCGCCTCGGTCACCCACTTGAAGCCGCACGGGTGCGCCTCGGCCGCGTTGCCGCCCATCACGAGAATCACGTCCGCGTTCTTGATGTCGACCCAATGGTTCGTCATCGCTCCACGGCCAAACGTCGGGGCAAGACCTGCCACCGTCGGGCCATGTCAGACACGCGCCTGATTGTCGAATGCGAGCATCCCCATGCTGCGCACGGTCTTGTGCGTCAGATAGCCGACCTCGTTGCTGCCCGCCGACGCCGCGAGAAAGCCCGTCGTCAGCCAGCGGTTCACCTTCTTGCCGTCGGGCGTGGTCTCGACGAAGTTCGCGTCGCGGTCCTCTTTCATCAGCACGGCGATGCGATCGAGCGCGTCTTCCCACGAGATGCGTTTCCACTCGTTCGACCCCGGCGCGCGATGCTCCGGATACATCAGCCGGCTCGGGCTATGGATGAAGTCGATGAGCGAGGCGCCCTTCGGACAGAGCGTGCCGCGATTGACCGGATGATCCGGATCGCCCTCGATATGGATGATGCTCGCCTTGGCGTTCTTGGCGTTGTCGCCGAGGCCGTACATCAGGATGCCGCACCCGACCGAGCAGTACGGGCAGGTATTGCGCGTTTCCGTGGTGCGCGACAGTTTGTACTGCCGGACTTCGGCAAGCGCGGGTGCCGGAGAAAAGCCCATTGCCGCCAGGCTCGATCCGGCGAGCGTGCTCGCGGAGACCTTGAGGAACTGTCGCCGTGACATTTGGAGCATGATTGCCCTCGGCGCGAGTCGTAAAGTGGGTTTCTAAAGTATATGGTGCACGATGACATCCGGCAGGCCGGTTGACACGGTGTTTGCACCGATCGGCCTGTTTTCGTCGCTCGCGCGTCGAACACTTCACTTGCTGCTGCTGTTTGCATCTTGCCGAAGCGCATCGGCCCGCTCGGCAACTTCGCAGCCGCAGCAAACCGCGCGCCTGCACTCGCCGCTTCTGGAATGGAACGTGCTCGAACGGATGAACATCGCCGGGCGTCCGTGCTCCATTCATCGAACCGAGAGGTCGTCATGAGTTCCGTCTCAACGCAAAAGATCGAAGCGGCCGTCAAGAAAGACGCTTCCTGGGTGGCCGGTGCGCTCAAGCAGTTCTCGGAGAACCGCTGCGCCGCGATGGCCGCGAGCATCGCCTTTTACTCCGCGTTCTCGCTCGCGCCGACGCTCGTCATGGTGATCGCCGTCGCGGGCTGGGTCTTCGGACCGGAAGCCGCGCGCGGGCAACTTTTTCATCAGGTGAACGGACTCATCGGCGATCAGGCGGCGGCGAGTGTGCAGAGCATCGTCGAGAACGCGCATCGCAGCGGCGGGACGGGCATCGCCGCGATCATCTCGTTCGTGCTGCTGGCAGTCGGCGCGTCGGCGACATTTTCGTCGCTCAATACGGCGCTCAACATCGTCTGGCCGATGTCCGGCGACGCGCGCTCCAGCATCATGACGATGGTGCGCGTGCGGCTCGTGTCGTTCGGGCTCGTACTCGGCGTCGCGTTCCTGCTGATCGTCTCGCTCGTGCTCGACACCGCGATCCAGGCGGTCGGCATGTGGCTGTGGGCGAATTCGCCGTTCGTGATCGTCGGCGATGTCGTGCAACTCGCGGTCGGGCTCGCGATCCTGTCGGTCGCGTTCGGCGCGCTGCTGAAGTTCCTGCCCGACGCGCCCGTGCAATGGCGCGATGCGCTCGTCGGCGGGCTCGTTGCGGCGCTTTTGTTCTCCGCGGGCAAGAAACTCTTCGCGCTCTATCTGACGCACGCGGGGACCGCCAGCGCATTCGGCGCGGCCGGTTCGCTCGCGGTGCTGCTGATGTGGCTGTATTTCTCCGCCGCCGTGCTGCTGCTGGGCGCGGAGTTCTCGGCAGCGCGCGCCCGCATGCACGATCCGCGCGGCGCGTGGGGCACGCAGAACGCGAGCCGCGTGCCCCCGGGCAGCCGCGCGAAAATCGGCTCGATGCTCGCCGCATCGACGCGCACCGCGACGCCGGTGGCCGCAGTCGCGCCGGGCACGCCAGTCCCGTCGTCGAGCGCCCGCGCTGACGCACGTTCAGCCGCGAGCGCGCGGCGCGCGATCGACGCGCACTCGCAGCACGCGCAGCAGTTGACCGGTCAGGCGCGCAGAAAAGTGTCCGCCCTGGCGCGGGCGCTCGCGCTCTCGCGCGGGATCGCGCGTGCGGAATCGACGGCGACACGCGCCACCGCCATCGCAATGATCGGCGCGAGCCGCAAGGCGTCGCACGCGAACGCCGTGGTGCGGCGGCATCCGTGGCGCGCGGTGTTCGTCGCCGCCGGCGCGGGCATGGCCGTTGCGCTGCTGTCTCGCCACAATGTAGTGCGACAGGACGACGCGGCGCGCCGAAGCTGATTTTCCGAATGGCGGATCGGGTTTGCGGCGGTTCCGAATAATGGCGCGCCGTAAAAACCGTTTGTTATATGAATCGAGGGTAATCCGCTGCTGGCTTGCGAACGCCCGATTCGCATTTCCGAGTGCGCCCGGAACTTTTTCTGAACGCGCCTGTCTCCCGAAATTCCGCTTTAAATTTCCGGAAAACCTTGATCGACGGGCGTCAGCCCGAGTGTGTGTTTTTCGAGACAGTCTATATTTTTTCGTTTCTTAAGTTTCGAAACGTTGCGTTATTCTCTGCGCCGGCAACAACGATTTTAATCATTCGCGTGGAGAATTCGATGAAGAAATTCGCACTGACGTCCCTCTCGCTGGCGCTTCTCGGCGCAGCTGGCGCGGCACAGGCACAAACGAGCGTGACGCTGTACGGCGTGATCGACGCAGGCCTTGGCTACGTGAGCCATGCAAACGCAAACGGCGACAAGCTCTTCGGCATGATCAACGGCAACCTGTCGGGCGACCGCTGGGGCCTGAAGGGTCAGGAAGACCTGGGCGGCGGCCTGAAGGCAATCTTCCAGTTGGAAAACGGTTTTGACGTCGGCACCGGCCGTCTGAACCAGGGCGGCCGCGAATTCGGTCGTCAGGCGTTCGTCGGTCTGTCGGGCAACCAGTGGGGCACGGTCACGCTGGGCCGCCAGTACGACCCGCTCGTCGACATGGTTCAGGGCATCACGGCTGACAACTACTGGGGCGCGATCGTCGCGACGCCGGGTGACGTCGACAACTACGACAACTCGCTGCGCACGTCGAACGCCGTCAAGTACGTTTCGCCGAACTACGCCGGCTTCCAGGTCGAAGGCCTGTACGGCTTCAGCAACCTGGCAGGCACGACCGGCCAGGGTCAGACGTGGTCCGCAGCAGCGACGTACAACAACGGCCCGCTGGCTATCGCAGGTGGCTACTTCTACGCGAACAACCCGACCGCTGGCCGTCGCGCCAACGGCACGGAAGGCGGCTGGAACAGCCCGTCGTCGGATTCGCTGTTCAACAGCCCGATCAACGCGGCGTACTCGTCGGCCAAGGCCATCGGCATCGCCCGCGGCGCGATCCAGTACTCGATCGGCGCCTTCACGGTCGGCGGTTCGTACAGCAACGCGCAATACAAGTCGGACGGCTCGTCGTTCTTCGGTTCGCAGCACTACAACACCGGCAACGCCTTCGTGAACTTCCAGGTCACGCCGGCTCTGTTGACGGGTCTGGGCTACACCTACACGAAGGCGGGTGGCGACACGTCGGCGACGTACAACCAGGTCAGCCTGGGTGCGGACTACTCGATCTCGAAGCGCACCGACTTCTACGCTGTTGCTGCTTACCAGCACGCAAGCGGCGACCAGCGCCAGTCGGATGGTTCGACCGCATCGGCGCAAGCGTCGATCGGTTCGTACGGCTTCGAAAGCGGCCGCAACCACCAGGAAATCGTCATCGTGGGCATGCGCCACAAGTTCTAAGAACAACCGACTGGCGTGGCACGCAAGTGCCACGTCGGGAGGACCGCAGTACCCTCGAACAGCCATCGGTCTTGCCGGTGGCTGTTTTTTTTATGCGCGCGAAAACGGCAATAAATTGTCAACATCGACCGCGCGGTTGTCAGCCAAGCCGCACATCGCAGCAGAATCGCCCGGACCTCCAATTCCGAGAGATTCTCAAATGCCCATTCGCTCCCGCCTTGCCCGAACCTTCGCGCTCGCCGCATCGCTCGCCGCCTGTCTCACGAGCGCCGGATGCGGCCCGGGCAGTATTTCACCCGCTCATGCCGACGATTCCCGTGGCCTGCCGATGATCGTCGCGCATCGCGGCGGCACCGCGGACTATCCCGAGAACACGCTGATCGCCATTCAAGGCGCGCTCGAGAACCACGCCGATGCGATCTGGCTCACCGTGCAGCTCACGCGCGACGGCATTCCCGTGCTCTATCGCCCGGCCGATCTTTCGACGAACACCGATGGCCGCGGCGCGGTCGCCACGCTCGACTTCGCCGATCTCGAGCGTCTGAACGCGGGCTGGAACTTCGCTCGCATCGATGCGGGCGGCACGAAGCGTTACCCGTATCGCGATCAGCCGGTACGGATCCCATCGCTCGCCGAAGCGTTGCGCGCGATCCCGCCCGCCATGCCCGTGATGCTCGACATGAAGGCCACGCCGGCCGAGCCGCAGACGGCGGCCGTCGCCCGCGTGCTGGATGAAGAAAACGCCTGGCAGCGCGTCCTCATCTACTCGACCGACGCCGCCTATCAGACGACGTTCGCCGCCTATCCCAAGGCACAGGCGCGCCTGTTCGAATCGCGCGACGCGACCCGCGCACGGCTTGCCGCCGCCGCGCTGTCGCATACGTGTGAAGACGCGCCGCAGACGGGCGTCTGGACGGCGTTCGAATTCGCGAGAAAGATGGAACTGGTGGAAACGTTCACGCTCGGCGAGGCGCGTTCCGCGGTCACGGCGAGGCTCTGGACGCCCGAAGCGGTGAAATGCTTCCGCACCAACGCAGACGTGCGGATTCTCGCAATCGGCATCGACAACGCCGACGACTATCGCGCCGCCGCCTGTCTGGGCGTGAACGCCGTGCTCGCCGATTCACCGCAGAAGATGCGCGCGATCAGGGCAAGCATGGCGCAACCGCTGCAATGCGCGGCCTCCGCGCGCTGAGCGGATTTACTGTTGCGGCGCGTTGCCCGTCGGGTTCATGTCCTCGGCGAGCGTCTGCGCGGGCGCGTCCGGGCAAGGCAGATCGCCGATGACAAGCCGCGGCACCGTGCTGCGCGTCTCGCGCGGGCGCAGCGGCACGTTGTCGAGATCGGTCCACGACGGGTTCGGAATCTCGCCAAACAACTGCCGCAGGCGCTCGCCCCACGTCTTGTTGATCATCTGGTAATACGTGCTGTTGTTGTCGAGCGTGGCGAAGCGCGTCACGCGCAGCGAGTTCTTCTCATACACCAGCAGATCGAGCGGCAGGCCGACCGATAGATTCGAGCGCAGCGTGGAATCCATCGAAATGAGCGCGCATTTGGCGGCTTCGTCGAGCGGCGAGGCCGGCGTGATCACGCGGTCGATGATCGGCTTGCCGTACTTCGATTCGCCGATCTGGAAATACGGCGACACGCGCGTCGATTCGATGAAATTGCCCGCCGCGTAAATCATGAACATGCGCGGCGGCTGGCCGCAGATCTGCCCGCCGAGGATGAAGCTGCAATTGAAGTCGACGCTGAATTCCGCGAGCGACAAGGCATCGCGCCGATGCACCTCGCGCACCGCATCGCCGACGATGCGCGCCGCCTCCGCCATGTTCGGCGCGCTATAGAGCGTGGGCGCGTTGGGATCGGACGGCTCCGCAAGCAGATGCGTCACCGCCTGCGTCAGCGCGAGATTGCCCGCCGCGAGCAGGACGAGCACGCGCTCGCCCGGCTGTTCGAACACAGCCATCTTGCGCGCGGCGCTCACGTGGTCCACGCCGGCGTTGGTGCGCGTGTCGGCGAGGAACACGAGTCCCTCGTCCACGCACATGCCCACGCAATAAGTCATGTCGATCCGTCCTGAAGCAAGCAAACCCTCATTGTACTGAGCGCGACCGTGCGTCGCATTCATCCGTTCACTGGTCCGGCTGCGCATCGATGTCGACGTGCACCGTCAGCGTCTCCTCCTTGCCGCCCACGCGCGCGCCGCGCACCGGCGCCGCCGCTTCATGGTCTCGCGCGACCGCGAGGCGGCAGTGGCGCTCGCCCGCGAAACCGGCCTGCGTCGCGTCCACCGACACCCAGCCGTGCTCCATCCAGACATCGGCCCAGGCGTGCAGCTTGAGGTCGGCGTCCGCGCCCCCATCGACATAGCCGCTCACGCAGCGCGCCGGCACGCCCCGCGCTCGGCAGCACGCGAGCAGCAGATGCGCGAAATCGCGCGCATCGCCGAAACCGCTTGCGAGCGCGAGCGCCGCCGTGCCCGCCGCGTACGCCGGCTCATTGCGATACCGCACGCTCTCCGCGATACGCTCCATCAGCGCGACGAGCGACGCGGACGTGTCGAGCGATGCCACGCGATGCGCGAGCTCGCGGATCGCGGCATCGGGCGTCGTCAGCGGCGTCGCGCAGGTGAAATGCTCGAGCGGAATCGGGCCGGCTTCGTCGAAGAGGCGGCCATCGGCGAGTGCTTCGGTCTCGACCTCGCCCGCCACGCTCACATGCAGCTCGCTGTGCGGCTTCGTCAGCACGAGCGTGTGCAGCGCATTGCCGTAGGCGTCGCGCGCGGCGTCGAGCTTGCCCGGCGCATCGACATGCCAGTGCCGCACGAGCTGCGACGCGCCGCTCGCGGGCGTCACGCGGAACTGCTGGATCGAATACGTGACCGGCGCGGCGTAGCGGTAGCGGATGTCGTGGCGAATGGTCAGCAGCATGATCACGCGATCGGCAACATGAGGAAGGTATGCATCACCCGCAGTCCCAGTTCATCGACGCGCTTCAGGAACTGCGTGAGCCACGCGTGCACGCCCGCCTCCAGAATCTGGCGGATGTCGGCGTACAGCACGTCGGCGCGCAGCTTGCCCGCGAAGCGCTCGCATTCCTTCGATGCATCGGTGCGCAGCTTCGCGAGCGTGTCGCAGACGCCGTCGAGCGACGCGATCAGCGAGCGCGGCATCTGCTCGTTGAGAATCAGCAGTTCGACGACGCGCGCAGGCGTCACGACATCGCGATACACCTTGCGATAGATCTCCAGCGCCGACACCGAACTGAGGATCGACGTCCAGTAATAGAAGTCTTCGAGCTGGCGCGCCGCCTCGCGCGAGTTGGGCGTGGCATCGGCGAAGCGCACATCGAGAATGCGCGCCGTGTTGTCCGCGCGCTCCAGATAGGCGCCGAGCTGCATGAAGAAGAACGCATCGTCGCGCAGCGCGGTGCCCTGCATCACGCCGCGGCACAGGTTCGAGCGGTACTTGACCCATTCGAAGAGCGTGTCCGGGCTCGTTTCGAGCTCGCCGTTCGCGAGCCGCTGATTGAACTCGAGCCACGTGAAGTTGATCGTCTCCCAGCCTTCCGTCGTGAGCGTGCCGCGCACCGCGCGCGCGTTCTCGCGCGTCGCCTGCAGACAGGAAAGAATGCTCGACGGATTGCGCGCGTCCGCGGCCATGAAATGCAGCATGTCCTCGCGCGAGCGCGATCCCGGATGCCGCTCGTCGAACATGTCTTCGAGCTCGGAAATCTTCAGCACCGAGCGTTGCGCGCGCGCCTCCTGCTCCGGCGTTTGCGGCAGGAGCGCGCCTTCCATGTTGATGTCGAGCATGCGCGCGGTGTTCTCCGCGCGCTCCATGTAGCGCGCCATCCAGAACAGGTGATCGGCAGTGCGGCTCAGCATGACAGTGTGCGCAGTGAGTTATTCGACCGTCCACGTATCCTTCGTCCCGCCGCCCTGCGACGAGTTGACGACGAGCGAGCCTTCACGCAGCGCGACGCGCGTGAGGCCGCCCGCGCACATCGACACTTCGCGGCCCGAAAGCACGAACGGCCGCAAATCGATATGACGCGGCGCGATGCCCGCCTCGACGAAGGTCGGGCACGCGGAGAGCGAGAGCGTCGGCTGGGCGATATAGCCCTCGGGCCGCGCGACGAGCCGCGCGCGGAAGGCTTCGATTTCACCGCTCGTCGATGCCGGCCCGACGAGCATGCCGTAGCCGCCCGCGCCGTGCACTTCCTTCACGACGAGCTGCGCGAGATTCGCGAGCGTGTACGCGAGGTCGTCGGGCTTGCGGCATTGATACGTCGGCACGTTGTTGAGGATCGGCTTCTCGCCGAGATAGAACTCGATCATGTCGGGCACGAACGGATAGATCGATTTGTCGTCGGCGATGCCGGTGCCCATCGCGTTCGCGAGCGTCACGCGCCCGGCGCGATACGACGTGAGCAGCCCCGGAATGCCGAGCACCGAATCCGCGCGAAAGGCGAGCGGATCGAGAAAGTCGTCGTCGACGCGGCGATAGATCACGTCGACGCGGCGCGGTCCGTGCGTCGTGCGCATGAAGACGTAATTGTCGTCGACGAAGAGATCCTTGCCTTCGACGAGCTCCACGCCCATCTGCTGCGCGAGGAACGTGTGCTCGAAGTAGGCCGAGTTGTACATGCCGGGCGTGAGCACGACGACCGCGGGATCGTCGACGCCTTCGGGCGCGATCGAGCGCAACGTTTCCAGCAGCAGGTCGGGATAATGCGCGACCGGCGCCACGCGGTTCTGCACGAAGAGCTCGGGAAAGAGCCGCATCATCATCTTGCGGTTTTCGAGCATGTACGACACGCCCGACGGCACGCGCAGATTGTCTTCGAGCACGTAGAACTCGCCCGCCTCGCCCGCGCGCACCACGTCGATGCCCGCGATATGCGCGTACACATCGAGCGGCACGTCGACGCCCTGCATCTCCGGCCGATATTGCGCGTTCGTGTAGACCTGCTCGGCCGGAATGCGCCCGGCGAGGACGATATCGCCCTCGTGATAGATGTCGTGCAGAAAGAGATTGAGCGCCCGCACGCGCTGCCGCAAACCCGCTTCGAGCACGCGCCATTCGTCGCCGGGAATGATGCGCGGAATCATGTCGAAGGGAATGAGGCGCTCGGTGCCGGACAGATCGCCGTTCACCGCGAAGGTGATGCCCACGCGCCGGAACAGCACATCGGCCTCGGCCCGCTTGCGCGCGATGATCTCCGGGCTCTGCATGTCGAGCCAGCGGGAAAACCGTGCGTAGTGGCTGCGCACGGTGTCGTCCTGACGCATTTCATCGTAGATCTGCATCATGTGCGTCCTTCGTTTTTCGGCGCATTTCATTGCAGTATCGGACGAAAGTGCGTGACGTGTGCCACTTTTTTAACGCGCGTTCATGGTGCATCGTGTTTTCGCGCTAGACTGCCCGCTTGCGCTCAACGTTTCATCATGTCCGAAGCCCTCCAAGACGAAGCCGCTTCTCTCCCCGATTCCCTAGCCGATGCCCTGCTCGCCGGCCTCGCGCGGCCGATCGTGTTCGTCGATCTGGAAACCACCGGCTCGAACGCGACCGAGGACCGCATCACCGAAATCGGCGTCGTGGAGGCGAGCACGGCGGGCATCGAGCGCTGGAGCGTGCTCGTCGATCCGGGCGTGGCAGTGCCACCGTTCATCTCGCGCCTGACGGGCATCGAAGACGCGATGCTGCGCGGCCAGCCCACGTTCGAATCGCTCGCGCCCGCGCTTGCCGAGCGTCTGCACGGCAAGCTCTTCGTCGCGCACAACGCGCGCTTCGATTACGGCTTTCTGAAGAACGAGTTCCGCCGCGCGGGCATTGCGTTTCGCGCGGATACGCTGTGCACGGTGCGGCTATCGCGCGCGCTCTTTCCATCGGTCGAACGGCATGGTCTCGATGCGCTCATCGCGCGGCTGAATCTCGCGCCCGAAGGACGCCATCGCGCGCTCGCCGACGCCGATCTGCTCTGGCAGTTCTGGCAGAAGATTCACGCGCTCTATTCGCAGGATCTCGTCGATGCCGCGATCAAGACGCTCGTGAAGCGCGCGAGCCTGCCCGCCGCGCTGCCGGAAGGCGCGCTCGATGCGCTGCCGTCGACGCCCGGCGTCTATCTCTTTCACGGCGACGACGACGTGCCGCTCTATGTCGGCAAGAGCATCAATCTCAAACAGCGCGTCGCGGCGCATTTTTCGGGCGATCACAGGCTTCAGAAGGACTTGTCGATCTCGCAGGCCATCCGCCGGATCGAATGCCGCGAGACGCTCGGAGAGCTCGGCGCGCTGCTGCTCGAAGCGAAGCTCGTGAAGGATCTCAAGCCGACGCATAATCGCCTGCTCAAGGGCGCGTCGGGAACGTGCGCGTGGCAATGGCTGCCGGGCGCGAGCGCGCCGACGCTCATCAGGGCGAGCAGACGCGATCTGTCGCGCGAGGCGCATCTCTTCGGCGTGTTCGCATCGCGGGCGAAGGCGCACGCGTTCATGCGTCATTTCGCCGATGAGCACACGCTGTGTCACGCGACGCTCGGGCTCGAAAAAGCGCCGCTTTCGCCCGGTCGCGGCTGCTTCGGCTATCAGGTGAAACGTTGCCTCGGATCGTGCGCGGGCATCGAAACGCTCGCGGATCACGCGGCGCGCGCGCTCGACGCACTGGAAAGCGCGCGCCTCGTGCGCTGGCCGCATGAAGGACCGATCGCCATTTGCGAGCGCGACGAAGAGACGGGCCGCGAGGCATGGCATGTGATCGACCGATGGTGCTATATCGGCACGTGCGCGACGCGCGACGAGATCGCGCCGCTGCTCGCGGACGCGCCCGCGCCGCGCCCGTTCGATTCCGACGTCTACGGGCTGATCGCGAAACGCCTCGCGTCGGGACAGTTGAGCTGGATCGCCTGCGACACGCGGCCCGCGTTCGATCTCGTCGTACAAGAAGCGCCCGCGCGCGCCGTCGTCGCGCAACACACACAACATACGCAACAAACGAAGCGCGCGACGAAGCGCCGCGCGATCGCCGCCGATCAGTTCGCGCTTGGCTTCTGACGCGCCATCGCGCGCTCAGGCGATGCCGCCGTTCGCGCGCAACACCTGCCCGTTGACCCAGGCCGCATCCGGCCCGACGAGAAACGCGACGACCGCCGCGATGTCGTCCGGCTGACCGAGTCTTTCCAGCGGCGCCATCTTCGAGAACGTGGCGATCTGCTCGTCGGTCTTGCCGTCGAGGAACAGCGACGTCGCCACCGGTCCCGGCGCCACGGCGTTCACCGTGATGCCGCGCCCGCGCAATTCCTTCGCGAACACATGCGTGAACGATTCGACCGCCGCCTTCGTCGCGTTGTAGATCGCGTAGCCGGGCATATTGAGCGCGAGCGTCGTGCTCGAAAAGTTGACGATGCGCCCGCCGCCGTTCATGCGCGCCGCCGCTTCGCGCAGCGTGTTGAAGGTGCCGCGCACATTGATGTCGAAGGTCTGATCGTAGAGCGCGTCGCTCGTGTCGGCGAGCGGCACGGTCTTCAGCACGCCCGCGTTGTTGATCAGCGCATCTACACGGCCGAGTTGCGCTTCGACGGTCTCGAACATGCCACGCACGTCCTCCGCGTTCGCGACGTCCGCCTTCACCGCGATCGCCGCGCCGCCCGCTTCGCGCAATTGCCCGACGAGCGCGTCCGCTTCCTTCGCGCTCGATGCATAGTTCACCGCGACCGCGAAGCCGTCGCGTGCGAGACGCCGCGCAATTTCAGCGCCGATGCCGCGCGACGCGCCCGTGACGATGGCCACGCGCTTCGATTGGGTCTGACTCATGATGTGCTCCTCAAGGTTGGCTGTTCGATGGGAAGCATGATGAATCATTCCGTTTTCGCGATCATCGTGCGTGGCTTAGTATCATCGTTCCAGTTGCTTCAACAATCCCGAGCGCTCATGGACCGATTCCAGGAAATGCAGGTATTCGTGCGCATCGCGGAACGGCACAGCTTCACGCAGGCCGCCGACGATCTGCAAATGCCGCGCGCCACCGTCACCAATCTGATGAAGCGCATGGAAGAGCGGCTCGGCGCGCGGCTGCTCGAACGCACGACCCGCACCGTGCGCCTCACGCTCGACGGCGAGGCGCACTATCGGCGCTGCGTGCGTCTCATCGCGGATCTGGAAGAAGCGGAAGGCTCGTTCAGGCATGCGGAGCCGAAGGGCCTCTTGCGCGTGAACCTGCAAGGCACGCTCGCGCGGCATTTCATCATGCCGGGCTTGCCCGCGTTTCTCGAACGCCACAGGCAGATCGAACTGCAGATCGGCGAGGACGACAGGCTCGTCGATCTCGTGCGTGAAGGCGTGGATTGCGTGCTGCGCGCGGGCACCTTGCAGGACTCGTCGATGGTCGGCCGGCGCGTTGCGCTGCTCGAACAGGTGACGGTGGCAAGCCCCGCGTATCTGTCGCGCGAAGGCGTGCCGGACGATGTCGAAGCGCTCGCATCGCATCGCGCGGTGAACTTCGTATCGAGCGCGACGGGGCGTGTGCTGCCGCTCGAGTTTACGATGAACGAGCGCGTCGAGACGATCGAACTGAAAGCCGCCGTGTCGGTGACGGGCGTCGAACTCTATACGCAAGCGGCGCTCGCAGGATTGGGCATCGTGCAGGTGCCGCGCTATCACGTCGACGATGCGCTCGCCGATGGCCGCCTGCAAGTGCTGCTTCCGGATCTTCCGCCACCGCCGATGCCCGTCTCCGTGCTCTATCCGCATAACCGTCAATTGTCCGCTCGCGTACGGGTTTTCGCGGATTGGTTGAGCGATGTCTTCGCTGAGCACAACAAACGCGGCTGATCGAAAAATCAAAAGCAAAAGAGGCCAGCATCCCAATGAAGGGAAGCTGGCCTCTTTTTCATCGCGCTTCGATTTCGTCGACGAAACCGAAGCCTGAAACGCTCGGGAACGAAGCTTAAGCCGCTGCGTCCTTCAGCTTCTTCAGCGCGCGTGCCTTGATGCGGACGCTTGCCGGCTTTGCCGGGAACCAGCGCTCTTCACCCGTGAACGGGTCCTTGCCGAAGCGCTTCTTCTTCGCCGGCACGGCTTGCGCGGAGATCTTCAGCAGACCCGACAGCGTGAACTCGCCTGCGCCCTTCTTGTGGATCGAGCCGAGGATGGTGTCTTCCAGCGCGACCAGCACGGCCTTCACCGCCTTCAGTTCGACAGCGGCGCGCTCGGAGAGATGCGTCGCGAGCGATGCCTTCGTGAACGTGTCCTTGATCGGCGAGGGAGCGCCCGTGGTCTTCTTCGCGGCTACTTTCTTTGCGGCAACCTTCGGTGCTGCTGCTTTCTTGGCCGGTGCGGCGGCGGTCTTCGCCGTGGCCTTCTTGGCCGGGGCTTTCTTGGCAGCGGTTTTAGCGGAAGTCGACATGTTTCTCCTACCTGTTTTTGGTCAGTGATGTTCGAATACGTCCGCACCGATGCGTTCGTATCACGCCGGATTCTACATACGCCAGGCGTGTTCGTGCGAGTCTTTTGCGCTTTTATATCGTTTTTATAGGGGTTTTTCGTGGTGCCGCGCTGACACATCAGCAACGGGACCGACATTCACGATGTTCTTCGATGCGTTTACAGACGACGCGCGATGCATTTCATCGCTGCACAGAAGAGGTAAACGCGCGATGCGCGATGTGAGCGATGAGCGGATAGTGATCGGAAGCGATGCGCGAAAGGCGTGTGCGATGCACATCGACACGCATGAGACGCTCGCCCGGATGCACCCAGATGCGGTCGAGCGCGAAGAGCGGACAGCGCGTGGGAAAGGTGCGAAACGCGCTCGCGCGATGAAAGTGCGTGACGAGCCGCCGCAACGTGCGGCCATAGACGAACCACTCGTTGAGGTCGCCGAGCAGGATCACGGGCAGCGCGGGCGTATCGAAGCTTTGCAGCACCTGCTCCACTTGCGCGCGCCTTTCGCTCGATGCGAGACCGAGATGCGTCGCGACCACGCGCCATACTTCGCCGCCGCAATCGATGTCGGCATCGAGCGCGCCGCGCGGCTCGCGGCTTCCGAACGAGAGATCCAGCGTGCGCACCGCGCGCACCGGATAGCGCGTCAGCACCGCGTTGCCGTAGCGTCGCTCGGGCGTATCGAGCGTCGGGCCGGCGACCGCGTGCAGACCGGTCATGCGCTGCAGCACGTCCAGCACATCGTGCGAACCGCTGCCGCCGAGCGGCACTTCCTGCAACGCGAAGATGTCGGCATCGATTTCGGCGAGCACTTCGCCGATGCGCTCCGGCGCGAATCTGCCGTCGATGCCCACCGCGCCGTGCAGGTTGTAAGTCGCGATGCGCAACTCGCGCGCGCGGGTTTCCTGTTCGATGACGGCGTCGTGCATCAGCGTCATGAGCTGACCTCGTCCTGAGGCTCGTTCTTCGACGATGCATCGCGCGGCATCGTGCCCTGGCGGCGCAGCTCGTCCGCGCGTTTGGCTTCGTCGCTTGCGCGCGGCTTGTCGGCATCGCTCGGTGCGCCTTCGTGCGGGTCGTGACGATCCGTGCGGCCGAGAAAGCGTTGCAGGAGCATCGACACACCGATCAGCACCGCGCCGATGCCGATCAGCACCGCGAACGAGCCGACCGTCGGCCGATGCAGCGAAGCGACGAGCTGATGCGCGAAGGCCACCGTCAGAACGATGCCGGGGCCCATGCCGAGCATCGTGCCGAGCATGAAGTCGCGCATGCGGATATGCGACGCGCCCGCGACGAGATTGACGATCGCAAACGGTGCGACGGGCAAGAGCCGCAACACCACCACCGCGACGATGCCGCGTTTCGCCACGCGCTCCGACAACCGGTTGACGCGCGCGCCCGCGAGCTTGCGCACCGCATCGCGGCCGAGCCAGTTGCCGAGCGAATAGCTGATCGCGGCCGCGATCGTCGTGCCGGCGAACGCATAGGCCACGCCCCACCACGCGCCGAAGACGAGACCTGTCGTCGCGATCAGCAACGTGATGGGCACGGCGACGACCGCCGCCACGACATAGCAGAGGACGATCCACAGCGGCGCGAGCGGCAGCGCATCGATGCGGCGCGTCGCGTGCGTGAGCGAGGTCAGGTTCACGTAATCGGCGAGCGGCGTCCAGTGCCACAGACCCGCGACGGCGACGACCGTCAGCGCGAGCACGCCCAGCAGCGCGAAACGGCTGATGAGCGGACGCGCCTTTTGCACGGGCACGAACTGGTCGACGAGCTCGTCGGCGGCGATCGGCGTTTCGGGATCGATGAGCGCTTCGGGCGGAATCAGCTGATCGAGTTCGGTCGACACGCGCGGATCGAGCGGCACCAGCGTGCGATGCGCGTCGCGGTCGCGCAGCAGCGCTTCTATCGCCGCGTTCATGCCATTGCGCGCCTGGGACTCGCGCACGATGTCCGCACGCTCGCAGCCGAGATGCTCCGCGAGCAGCGTGTCGCGCATCGTCGCGATCGAACGGCGGATGCGCGCATCGGCGCCCGCATCGATGGAGATATTGCACTCGCTGTCGAGCACCATCGAACGATTGTTCAGGTTGGCCGAGCCGACGATCAGCAATTCATCGTCGACGATCATCAGCTTGCTATGCACATTGACGATGTGATCGCCGAGTTTCGGCACGCTCGGGCACAGCAAACGATAGCGTCCGTGCGTGTCGGCGTTCTTCAGGAGCGCGTGCAGGCGCGCGCGCAGCACGCCCATCGTCACTTCCTGCAGCCAGCCGCTCTGATTGCGCGGCACGACGATGGCGAGATCGGGGCCGTCGTCGCGCGCGAGCGATGCGGCGAGCGCCGCGCCGATCGCACCCGACGTGAAGTACTGGTTCTCGATATAGATGCTGCGCCGCGCCCGCGCGATGGCATCGAGATACTGCGTGCGAATCTGCTGCACGGGTTCGCGGCCGAGATACGCGGGTTCGGTGAGCGAGATCGCGATATCGACATCTTCGATATCGACGCGGCGCGAAGGCGGCCACGGGTCTTGCTGAAGCGCCGCGCGATGCGCGCGGATCGCGAGCCGCTTGCCGCATGCGCGCGCCCATCGCTCGCGCGCGAGCACGCCGATCTCGCGCGCGGCATCGCCGTCGAACATCGTGTGGACATCGTGAAACGGCTGATACGCCGCGCCGTTTGCATCGCGGCGCAGCGGCTCGTCGGGCGCGTGCGCGGTCGTGTCCCAGCGCGAGCGCGTGAGATCGAGACCGCCGACGAACGCCACGCGATCATCTATCACGACGAGCTTCTGATGCTGCGAGGCGCCGAGCGGATGCTTGCCGTCCATCTGGAACGCGATGCGCCGGTTCGTGCGCCAGCCCATCTTGTAGACCGGCAGCCACTCGCGCTCGAACGCGTAGAGCATCGCGAAGTCCCACGCGAGAATATAGATGCGCAGGCGCCGCCGCGTCGAAGCGATCGCGTGCAGGAAATCGCCGAGCGCTTCGGGGAAGCCGTCGTCCGCGCCTTCGGGCGTGAGCTTCATGCGGCTGTCGATATCCCAGCCGAGGATGAACACGGTGCGTTCCGCGCGCGTGATGGCCTCGCGCAGCACGCGGAAATAATCCGCTCCGTCGATGAGAAGACTGAAGCGCCCGGCATGACGCACGCTCGCGCAATTGCGTCCCGGCTGGAAAAAGGGCTCGTCGTGGTGGGGGTTGCTCATGTGCCTCTCGAAGCACGCCGCGTTCAAATGACTTTCGATTTGCAAACAACATGCCCGCCGTGGTGCTACGCTTCGATGCACATGCCGGTCCGGGAGCGACATGCGCGATGAACGACGACGAAGCCACGGAAGTCACGGATGTCACCATTCAGGACGAGCGCGCAGGGCTCGTTCCGCTCGCGGCGGCGTCGGTGGTCGTCGGCGCGGCGACGGGCGCGATCGGCGTGCTCTTTCGTTTCGCGCTCGAACGCGCCGATGCGTGGCGCAACGCGTTCGTCGCGTGGGCGCATGCGGGGCATGATGCCGCCGTCCTGCTCGTGGTCCTCGCCGCGGCCGTGGCGAGCGGTCTCGCGGCGTGGCTCGTCGCGCGCTTCGCGCCCATGGCGAGCGGCAGCGGCATTCCGCATGTCGAAGCGGTGCTGCACAGCACGTTGCCGCCCGCGCCGCTCGTGCTCATACCGATCAAGTTCGCGGGCGGCGTGCTCGCCATCGGCGCGGGACTCGCGCTCGGCCGCGAAGGCCCGACGGTGCAGATGGGCGCATCGATCGCGCATGTCATCGGCGGGATCTTCAAACGCAACGCCGACGATTGCCGCGTGCTGCTCGCGGCGGGCGCGGGCGCGGGGCTCGCGACCGCCTTCAACGCGCCGATCGCGGGCGCGGTGTTCGTGCTGGAGGAACTGATGCGGCGTTTCCACACGCGCACGGCGGTGGCGGCGCTCGGCGCATCGGCGAGCGCGATCGCGATGGCGCGTCTGCTGCACGGCGATCTGCCCGACTTCCACGTTCCGGCGCAACCCTTTCCCGGCTTCGAAATGACCGGCGCGCATCTTTTGCTCGGCGCGCTGCTGGGGCTTTTGGGTGCGGCGTATAGCCGCGTCATTCTGTGGACGCTCGATGCCGCCGATGCGATCGCGCATCCCGCATCGGTGAAACATGCGACCGTGCGCGCGGCGGCGGTCGGCGCGGCGATCGGCCTGCTCGCGTGGTTCGCGCCGGATCTCGTCGGCGGCGGCGACGCGCTGACCGAGCGCGCTTTGCTGGGCCGCGGCACGATCGCCGGCGTGATCGCGATGTTCGCGCTGCGCTTCTTCGTGGGCCCGGTGTCCTACGCGGCGGGCACGCCCGGCGGCATCTTCGCGCCGATGCTCGTGCTCGGCGCGCAGACCGGTCTCGTATTCGGCCGCGTCTGCCTCGACTGGTTCCCCGGCATGGCGCCCGCCACCGGCGACACGAGCACGTTCGCGGTGGTCGGCATGGCGGCGTTCTTCGTCGCGGTCGTGCGCGCGCCGGTCACGGGCATCGTGCTCGTCACGGAGATGACGGCGAGCTTCACCCTGCTCCTGCCGATGCTCACCGCCTGCTTCACCGCGATGATCGTGCCGATGCTGCTGCGCGTGCCGCCGATCTACGATTCGCTGGGCGAGCGCGCGGCGCAACATCATCGCTAGCGGCGCGCTCTGCATGCGATGAGCCGTTGCGGTAGTCTCGTCGATGAACATTCGTTGCGCCGCCCTGCACGCACGAAGCGCGGCGCCCACGGACTTCATCCACGAGGACACGCAATGGAATATCGACATCTCGGCGCATCGGGCTTCAAGGTTCCCGTCCTGAGCTTCGGCACCGGCACCTTCGGCGGCAAGGGCGAATTCTTCCAGGCCTGGGGCGAAACCGACGTGAGCGAAGCGCGCAAGCTCGTCGACATCTGTCTCGATGCGGGCGTCACGATGTTCGACACCGCCGACGTCTACTCGCACGGCACATCGGAATCGATACTCGGCGAGGCGATCAAGGGCCGGCGCGACAAGACCATCGTCTCGACCAAGGCCACGTTCCGTTTCGACCCGAACGATCCGAACGCCGTCGGTTCATCGCGCTTTCATCTGATTCAGGCCGTGAACGCGGCGCTCGCACGCCTGCAGACCGACTACATCGACGTGTTCCAGCTGCATGGCTTCGACGCGAAAACGCCCGTCGAGGAGACGCTTTCGACACTCGACGATCTCGTGCGCGCGGGCAAGATCCGCTACACGGGCGTGTCGAATTTCTCGGGCTGGCATCTGCAGAAATCGCTCGATGTGGCGGACCGCTACGGTTATCCGCGCTACGTCGCGAATCAGACGTACTACTCGCTCATCGGCCGCGATTACGAATGGGAGCTGATGCCGCTCGGGCTCGATCAGGGCGTCGGCGCGATCGTGTGGAGTCCGCTCGGCTGGGGCCGCCTCACCGGCAAGATCCGGCGCGGCCAGACGCTGCCCGCGACGAGCCGCCTGCACAAAACCGCCGACATGGGGCCGCCGGTGCCGGACGACTACCTGTACCGCGTGGTCGATGCGCTCGACGCCATCGCCGAGGAAACCGGCAAGACCGTGCCGCAGATCGCGCTCAACTGGCTGCTGCAGCGCCCGACCGTGGCGACGGTGCTCATCGGCGCGCGCGACGAGGATCAACTCAGGCAAAACCTCGGCGCGGTCGGCTGGAACCTGACGCCCGGGCAGGTGAAGAAGCTCGACGACGCGAGCGCGGTGCGGCCCGCCTATCCGTACTGGCATCAGCAGGGCTTCTCGGAGCGCAACCCGTTCCCCGTATGACGGCGAAAGGCGCGGCGGTCCACGCCGCCGCGCTCGGAAATGACCTGGACACCGTACCGGAACTCGCCTGAGAATCTGTACCGGTACTGTACCGGACACCTCCCGTACACTGGGCGCTCGTCGAGTCATTCATTACCCGGAGCGCGCCATGCCCCCCGAACTCCTGAACGCCCTGCCCGCCGCCGCGCTGTTCGCGCTGGTGACGACCATCACGCCCGGCCCCAACAACACGATGCTGCTCGCCTCGGGCGTCAATTTCGGCCTCAGGCGCACCGTGCCGCACGTGCTCGGCATCAGCGCGGGCATGGCTATTCTGATGATCGCGGTCGGTCTCGGGCTCGCGCAGGCGTTCGAGCGGCTGCCGTGGCTCTACACGGTGCTGGAAGCGGCGAGCGTCGCGTATCTGCTGTATCTGGCGTGGAAGATCGGCACGTCGTCGTCGGTGCAGATGCGCGATGGCCAGGGCCGCCCGATGCGCTTTCACGAAGCGATCGCCTTCCAGTGGATCAATCCCAAAGCGTGGATGATGGTGCTCACCGCGGCGACGACCATCCATCTGCACGCGAGTCTTTCCCTGAATGCCGCGCTGATGGCGCTCGTGCTCGTCGTGATCGGGCTGCCGTGCATCACGATGTGGGCGGCGTTCGGCATGTCGCTGCGGCGTTTTCTCGCGAATCCGCGCTGGCTGCGCGTGTTCAACATCACGATGGCCGCGCTGCTCGTGCTGTCGCTGTACCCGATCGCCGCCCATCTTTTCGCATGACCGCGCGAAGCGGCGAAGGGGCGCGCACCGGGCGAAAAGCGCGCACCCTCTTTGCCTCGGCGCCCGACCGGTGCATACTGGTCTTACGCGCCGGCACGCAAAATCTGCCGTCCCGCTTGCAAGATTGGGACTGCGTTTCTTTTCCGTCAGCTACGACTGTCCGCCTCGCCGCCCCAACGATCCTCGAGTGATCCTTAAGCGATCCTTTAAGGCGGCAAATCAGTCCGGCGCGTACATGCCTTGCTAGTCCGTTGGTTCGCGCCGAATCGTCGGCGCGGCTTTGAAATCTGTTCAAGGAGTACGCCATGTCTGGAGCCAATCGCCCGTCCGGTCCCGCCACGCGCAAATCCCTCGACCTAGCCGATCAGATCGAACGCGATGAACTGGAGAACAACCTGCCGGATGCGCTCAACCGCGTCGATGACGAAGACGACATCGACGATGATTCCGACTCCGATCGCACACTAGGCCGTTAGCCTCGACAGCCGGGCCCATCGCGCCGATGAAGGCGTGATCCGCGACGCCGCAATGTTTTCTGGCATTGCGGCGTTTTTGCTGGGCACAGCCGTTGCTTTGAGCGTTCGCGTCGCGCAACGATGCGCGACGCGAAACCGAAGAGCGAAGCCGCGGCGGCATCAGTCCGCATGCGAACGACGATCAACCCATCCCACGGGAGGACTCCATGCTCCGTTACGCTGTCATCTTCTTCATCATCGCGATCATCGCGGCCGTTTTCGGCTTCGGCGGGATCGCAACGGGCGCGGCGGAAATCGCCAAGATCCTGTTCTTCATCTTCATCGTGATCTTTCTCGCAACGCTCCTGCTCGGCGTGTTCAGGCGATGACGATCTCGCCGCGACGAGCGCTGTAAAGAAGAAACGCGCGGGCTTCGCCGAAGGCTGCGCGTTTTCGCATGCTTGATCGCCTGAAACGGATTACGTAATGATCACGCGATTCTTCCCGTCCCGCTTCGCGCGATAAAGCGCGAGATCCGCCGCTTCCACGAGCTGCTTCGACGTATCTTCGCGCATCGCCGTCTGCATCGCGCCGCCGATGCTGATCGTGACGCGCCCGTTCGCCGAACCGGTGTGCGGCACGTTGAGCGCCTCCACCGCGATGCGGATTTTCTCGCCGAGCAGCCGCAAGCCCGGCGCCGACGACGACATCAGCACCACCGCAAATTCCTCGCCGCCGAAGCGCGCGGCCAGATCGGTGGGACTGCCGAGGCTCGTCTCGATCGTATGCGCGACGAGCTTCAGCACGTCATCGCCGGCAACGTGGCCATACGTGTCGTTGTACGACTTGAAGTTGTCGACATCGATCATCAGGAAACCGATGGCCGTATGCTCGCGCGACGCGCGGCGCCATTCGGCATCCAGATAATCATCGAGACGGCGGCGGTTGGACAGACCCGTCAGGCCGTCCGAGTGCGTCAAACGCTGCAATTCCAGGTTCGTTTCGAGCAGTTTCTGCTGCGACTGACGCAGCGCGCGATACGCCTCGTCGCGCTGCAGCAGGTTTTGATACGAACGCGAGTGATAGCGCACGCGCGCGACGAGCTCGATCGTGTCGGGCAGCTTCACGAGGTAATCGTTCGCGCCCGCCGCGAAGGCCGCGCTCTTGATGCGCGGCTCTTCCTTCGTCGAAAGCACGATGATCGGGATATCGCGCGTCGCGGGATGCTCGCGGTACTGACGCACGAGCGTCAGGCCATCGACGCCGGGCATCACGAGATCCTGCAGGATCACCGTCGGCCGCGTTTCCTGCGCGGTGCGCAACGCCTCTTCGGGATTCGCGCAGTAATGCAGATCGACGTTCGTCTCTTCCGCGAGCGCGCGGCGCAGCGCCTCCGCGATGATCGCCTGATCGTCCACGAGCAGCACCATCACCGGCAGCTCGGCCGCGGGCGGCGCGTTCAACGCGGCCGCGAGCAGATCGGACACGGCGCGCTCGTCCGCCATCGCGCGCGTGCCCGCGCGCTCGATGCTCGCCGCCGCTGCTGCCGCCGCCCGTTTCGCACGCTCGGCCAACGGGTCGGGATGAGGAAGTTTCATGGACGTGTCCTGGTTCGGTGTCTTGTTGGTTGATGCGGTGCCATTCAATCGAATGCGGAAGCGAGTGCTTGCGCGATGCGCGGCAGCGGCAGGATCGACACCGCTGCATCGAGCGCGGCCGCGGCTTTCGGCATGCCGTAGACGGCGCTCGTCGCCTCGTCCTGCGCGATCGTGTGATAGCCCTTCGCGCGCATCGCCTTGAGACCGATGGCGCCGTCGCGGCCCATGCCCGTCAGCAGCACGCCGACCGCACGGCCCGTCCAGCGCTCGGTCACGCTCTGAAAGAACACGTCGACGGAGGGCCGGTAAGGCAATTGCTTCGGATGCGCGGTATAGCCGAGGCGCGTCGCATCGGCGAAATGGAGATGATCGTTGGTCGCGGCGAGCAGCACTTCGCCGGGCACGGGCTTGTCGCCCTCGCGCGCGACGCGCACGGGCAACGCCGATTGCGCGTCGAGCCATTGCGCCATGCCTTCGGCGAACGCGCGATCGACGTGCTGCACGATGACCGTCGCCGCCGCGAAGTTCTTCGGCAGCGCGCCGAGCAGCGTCGCGAGCGCGGCCGGCCCGCCCGCCGATGCGCCGATCGCGACGAGCCGCGCGCCGCTCTTCGGCACGCCGATCGCGCTCGCGGACGCAGCGCCGGACGACGCGAGCCGCGCACCGATCTGATCGATCTTCGCGATCAACGCCGCCGCGCCGCGACGCGCATCGGCGCCGGCGAGCGCGGGCGTATCGACGGCATCGAGCGCGCCCGCGCCCATCGCTTCGTACACGCGCCACGCGTTCGCGCCGACATCGACCGTCACGACGAGAATCGCGCACGGCGAGCGCGCCATAATGGTCCGCGACGCCTGCACGCCGTCCACGTTCGGCATCACGAGATCCATCAGCACGACATCGGGCGTGTGCGCCGCGCAATAGTCGATGGCCTGCTGGCCGTCCTGCGCGACCCACGCGATCTCGAAGTCGGCCCGCGCCGCGAGCGCGCGCCGCAGCGCTTCCACGGCCAGCGGGACATCGTTCACGATGCCGATCTTCATGACTTCGCCTCGCCGATCAGGTCGCGCACCGCGTCGATCAGCGCCTGATCGTGGAAGCTGCCTTTCGCGAGGTAATAATCCGCGCCCGCATCGAGGCCGCGCTGACGGTCTTCCGCGCGATCCTTGTACGACACGATCATCACCGGCAGGCCGGACAGTTGCGCATCGCGCTTGATGAGCGTGACGAGCTCGATGCCGTCCAGTCGCGGCATGTCGATATCCGTAATGACGATGTCGAAGTCTGCGCCGCGCACCGCGTTCCAGCCGTCCATGCCATCGACCGCGACCGTCACGTCATAACCGCGCGACGCGAGCAGCTTGCGTTCGAGCTCGCGCACGGTAAGCGAATCGTCCACGACGAGCACGCGCTTCGCGCTCGCCGCGCTCGCACGCGCCGCCCCGGCGCCGACGCGCCCGAGCTCGCCGCTGCCGACGAGCTTTTCCACCGAGCGCAGCCAGTCGTCGAGATCGGCGATGAGCAGCGGATCGCCGTTTTCCATCAGCGCGCCCGCCGCGATGTTGCGGACCTTGCCGAGACGCTTGTCGAGCGGCTGCACGACGAGCATGCGCTCGCCGAGAAAGCGATCCACGACGACGCCGTAACTCGCCGCGCCCTGTCCGATCACGACGACGTTGAGCGCATCGCTCGCGGCTTCGAACGCGGCCGTTTCCAGAATCTGATGCGCGGTGACAAGCCCGACGCGCTTTCCGTCGAAGGAGAAATGCTGCTGGCCTTCGAGCGTATCGATGGCGCTCGCGGGCAGCACCAAAGTACGCGCGACGTGCCCGAGCGGCAGGCCGTAAGGCTCGCCCGCCACTTCGACGATCAGGCTGCGGATCACCGACAGCGTGAGCGGCAATTGCAGCGTGAAGCGCGTGCCCGCGTGCGCTTCCTGCGTCGCGCGCACGCTGCCGCGCACTTGCCGCACGACGTCCTGCACGGCATCGAGACCGACGCCGCGGCCCGATACGTCCGTGACGGAATCGCGCATCGTGAAGCCCGGCAGGAACAGGAATTCGAGCAGCTCGGCTTCGGTGAGACGCGCGGCGGTGTCTTCGCTCGCGAGGTTCTTGCGCACGACCGCGCGGCGCAGCGCATCGAGATCGACACCCGCGCCGTCATCGGACACGCTGATGAAAAGCGAGCCCGCGCTGTGACGCGCTTCGAGCGTGATCGTGCCGGTTTCGGGCTTGCCGAGCGCGCGGCGCAACGCGGGCGGCTCGATGCCGTGATCGACCGCATTGCGCAGCAGATGGCCGAGCGGCGCGTCGAGCAGGTCGAGAATGTCGCGGTCCACTTGCGTCGTTTCGCCCGCGATGACGAGACGCACATCGCGGCCGAGCCCGCGCGCGACATCGCGCACCATGCGCGCGAAGCCGCCGGTCGCATCGACGAAAGGACGCATGCGGCACGCGAGCGCTTCGTCGTAGATCTGCTGCGCGAGATGCGTCGAGCGGCGGTCGAAGTTCTCCAGTTCCGCGAGCCGCTCGCTCAGTTGACGATGCGCTTCGGCGGTCAGGCGCCGCACTTCGTCGAGCGCGGCGTGCGCGCGGGCGTCGAGCGGCGCGGCGTTCGTTTCGGTCAGCGTTTCGTGCAGACGTTCGAGCGCGCGGCTCGCGTCGTGCTGAATGCGCTTCACGCGCAGCATCGATTGCGAAAACGGCTTCAGCCAGCGCGATTCGACGAGCGATTCGCCCGAATGACTCAGCAGACGGTCGAGCGTGTCGGCGCGCATGCGCAATATGCGGGCGTCGTTCGTGCGCGAAGGCGTCTGGACCGGCTCGGGCGTTTCTTCGGGCGGTCTCGCCAGCGTGAGTTCCTGCGACAGATCGGGCGTGTCGTCGCGCGGCGCGATCTCGCGCACATCGACGCCTTGCAGCCGCGCATCGAGCCCGGCGACCAAGGCATCCACATCGCGTTCGAGCGCCGTTTGCGCGTCGCTATCGCGCGCCTCGCCGATCCGCACGATCAGATCGACGCCGCGAAACAGTATGTCGATATAACCCGCATCGAGCACGATGCGCCCTTCCTGCGCCGCGACGAAGCAATCCTCCATTACATGCGCGAGCGTCACGCCGACCGGCACGCCGACCACGCGCGCCGCGCCCTTCAGCGAATGCGCGGCGCGCATGCTCGCTTCGAGCGTGACGGGATCGCGCGGCGCGCGTTCGAGCGCGATGAGGCCATCGGAAAGAATCTGCGCCTGCCCGCGCGCTTCTTCCTGGAAGAGGTCGAGCAGCGACGAGCGGCCCGGATCGATGCTCGTCATGTCAGGCTCCGGTTCAGGCTGTCGATGAGGCGATCGGCGTCCAGCAGACCGACGGTCGCGTCCTTGAAAGCGGCGACGGCATGCGCGTGCGATGCAAGGCGCTGCGCGAGCGTCGCGGGCACGGGCTGAAGCTGCGCGCGCGAGAAGCGATGCACGCCGTCGACGGCATCGACGGGAAAGGCGACGGGGCCTTCGTGATCGCCGTTGCCGTGATGCTCGCGGCCGTCCGCGCGCTGAATGACGAGCAGACGCCCGAGCTCGCGCGCATCGACGGCCTGATTGCCGGACACCGCTTTCAACACGCCCTCTTCGATGCCGAAGAGCCGCGCGAGCGACGCGCACACGATCAGCCTGCCGCGCACGTTCACGATGCCGAGCACCGCGCGGTTCCTTCGATGCGGCAGCGAATGCACCGGGCGCAGCTGCGCCACCTGCGCGCAAACCGCCGTCGGCAGGCCGAGCCATTCGCCGCCGATGCGAAACACGAGGCACGAGAGCGTATCGGTTTCGTCGTCGTTGCGCGCGACATGCGACGACGCCGCGCCCGCATGCTCGATCGACGTGCGCGCCTCCACGCGATCGAGCACGCGCGACGCGGCTTCATCGTGCGCCGGGCAATTGCGGCAATGCACGTAACGTTCGAGTTTCGGGCACGACGCATCGCCGCGCACGCCGATGCGGTTCCAGCAGTCGTCGATGTCGGCGACACCGGTCGTGTCGAATGTTGCGGGTGTGCGTGCGTTCATCGCGTGCTCCCCGTGACGCGGCCGGCGCGCGCGAGCAGAAGGCGCGCACCGCTTTCGTCGCCATCGAGCGAAAGGCATGCGGCGAGGTGCGTGAGCGCCTCGCGATGCGCGGGATCGAGATAGAGCGCGCGACGATAATGGCCGCGCGATGCCTGATGCTCGCCGCGCGCATCGGCGATGACGCCGAGCAGATAGTACGCATCCGCGTTCGACGGATGCGCGTCGAGAAACGCGCGCGCGGCGCTCGCGGCGGCGTCGAGCCTGCCGGCATCGGCGAGTTCGCGCGCTTGCGCGAGATCGGCCGCTGGTGCGGGCTCGACGCGCTCTTCTTCGCGCGGCTTCGCAAGCGGCACGGAACGAACGGCGAGCGGCGCGCTGGCCCACGCGGGCAGCACGAACGCGCGCTTCATCGGCGGCAGCGGCTTCGCGACCGGCGGAACCGGCCATGCGCCGCTGAACACATTCGCACTCTCGCGCTCGGGCCGGTTGAATGCGAACGCGAGCGGAATGTTCGCGGAGCTCATGCCCTCGCGCATCAGGAGACCGGTCTCCGCCGGGCCGACGAACAGCGTGCCGCCTTGCGCGAGCAATCCGTCGAGCACGCGCAGGACGGCGCACTGCGTGTCGCGATCGAAATAGATCAGCACGTTGCGGCACAGGATGAAATCGAAGCGCTCGAATGCGTGGGCGTCCAGTTGCAGCAGATTCGCCTGCGTGAAGCGCACGCATTGCGCGACGGCGGGATCGAGCTGCCAGCCGCCATCGGCCGCGCGGAAATGCCGGTCGCGAAAAGCGAGCGCGCGTCCGCGAAACGCGTTGCGTCCGTAATGCGCGCGACGGGCGATGGCGAGCGCGCGCTCGCTCACGTCGATCGCATCGATGGAAAAGCGTTCGGCGGGAATGCCCGCCTCGATCAGCGCCATCGCGATCGTATAGGCTTCCTCGCCGGTCGAGCACGGCGCGCTCAGCACGCGCAAGGGCTTCGCGGGCCGCTCGTGCAGACGCACGCGCGCAAGACGCGCGAGCGCGGCGAACGCTTCCGGATCGCGAAAGAACCAGGTCTCCGGCACGACCACCGCTTCGATCAGCTCCTGCATGCGCGCGGGGTCGTGCGTGACCGCGCGGTAATAGTCGTCGAGCGTGCCGCCGTGCCGATCGCGCCACAGGTTGTAACGCTCGCGCACCGCGCGCGACACCGAGTTCGCGCCGATCGATTCGGCATCGAGCCCGATCGTGCGATGCAAGAGCTCGATGAAGCGGCCGATGCCGAACGGCTCATCGGCGAAGACGCTCGGCAGCGCGCTCATGCTTCGCTCCCGGCGAACAGCAGCGCCTGCACGTCTTCCGGCAACAGATGCTCGATGCGCACCCATTGCAGCAGCCCCGCAGCGTCGCGCGTGAGCGGGCCGAGATAGCGCGCGTGCGGCGTGTCGATGCCCGCATCGCTGAACGAGGCGGCATCGAAGGTGACGGTGCGCGTCGCCTGTTCGAGCAAAAGGCCCAAACGATGATGCGTCGTCACGCCGTCTTCGGCACGGCGCGGATAGGCGACGAGCGCGAGCCGCGTCGACAATCTTTCCTGCGACGGACGCGCCAGCGCGAGCGCCGCGATATCGATCACGGGCACGCTCGCGCTTTCATGGTCGAGCACGCCCGCGACCCATGCGGGCGCGCCCGGCAGCGCCTTCAGCGGCGCGAGCGGCAGCATGCGCTCGACCTGCGCGCTGTCGAGCAGATAGCGGTCGGACCCGAGCGTGAACTGGACGAAGAGCATCGCGGCGCGCCTTAAGCAGCCACCTTGAAGCGCGACACGCCGGTGCGCAGACCGTTCGCGACATGCGTGAGATCGTCGATCGCCTGCGTCGACTGGCGCAGCGATTCGGCCGTCTGCTGCGCGGCCTCCGAGAGTTGCGACAACGCCTGCGAAATCTGGTCGGCGCCGGTGGCCTGCGTCTGCATGCCTTCGTTGATCATCGAGACGCGCGGCGCGAGCGTCTGCACCTGATGGATGATCTGCGAAAGCTGGCCGCCGACCTGCTGCACGTCGAGCATGCCGCGGCGCACTTCCTCGGAGAACTTGTCCATGCCCATCACGCCCGCGGCGACGGCCGACTGGATCTCCTTCACCATCTGCTCGATGTCGAACGTGGCGACGGCGGTCTGATCCGCGAGACGGCGAATCTCGGTCGCCACGACCGCGAAGCCGCGCCCGTACTCGCCGGCCTTTTCCGCTTCGATCGCCGCGTTCAGCGAAAGCAGATTGGTTTGATCCGCGACTTTCGTGATGGTCGCGACAACCTGATTGATGTTGCCCGCCTTCTCGTTCAGGATCGCAAGCTTGCCGTTCACCGAACCCGCCGCCTCCATCACGAGGCGCATGGTTTCCTCCATGCGCGTGAGGCCCGCCTGCCCCGTGCCCGCAAGCGCCGCCGATTGCTCCGCCACGCCCGAGACTTCGTTCATCGTGCGCACGAGATCGCGTGCGGTCGCGAAAATTTCGCGCGACGTCGCGCCGATTTCCGTCGTCGTCGCGGCGGTTTCGCTCGCGGTGGCCTGCTGCTCGCGCGCGGTCGCGGCGATCTCCGACACCGATGTCGTCACCTGCACCGCCGACTTCTGCGCCTGGCTGACGAGGCCCGTGAGCTCGTCCGTCATGCGGTTGAAGCCCGCTTCGAGCGTGCCGAATTCGTCGCGGCGCGCGAGCGCGAGCCGCTGCGTGAGATCGCCCGTGCGCATCTTGTCGACGACATCGACCATGCGCAGCATCGGCACGGTCAGCGCCTTCATCAGCATGAAGCCGAGCACCGACGCCGCCGCGATCGCAACGAGCATGATGACGATGAGCGTCGCTTCCGACTTCTGCACCGAACCGCGAATGCTTTCCACCGATTTCGCGTTGAAGGCTGCGTTGTGCTCGACGAGCGCGCGCGTCGCGGTCTGCCCCGCGTCCCATACGGGCGTGAGGCGCGTGTTGAAGGTCGCGACGGCGGCGTCCTTCGACGTCGCGAGCTCGCGCAGCGCCTGATCCTGGACCGGCACGTAGAGATCGCGCTGACGCTTGAAATCGTTGAAGAGACGGCGATCGTCGTCTTCGAAGATGGTGGGCACGTAGGTGTCCATCAGCTTGTCGAGCGCCGCGCGCGTTTCGCTGAGCCGCTGCGTGTCGCGGCGCGTCTGCTCCGCGTCGTTGTCGATGAAGACGAGGCGTTGCGTGATCGTGTAGTTCTCGAACCACGCCGCGCGCAGATCGTTGGAGAGCGCGAAGCCGACCATCGAATCGTCTTCGAGGTTCTTGGCTTCCCGGTCGATTCCGCCGAGCAGCGTGTACGACAGCGCGGCCATGACCAGCATCAGGGTCAGGATGATGCCGAAGCTCGCCAGAATGCGATGCCGGATGGACAGTTGCTTCACGCGATGAGCCTTATCAGTGATTGAAGACGATTGCCGCACGGTGCGCGCAATCGCGAGCCCGCCCCGGTGGCGAGGCGTCTCGATTGCAGAATGAATGCTTGCGCGCGAAAGCCGCGCTGCCAGACCGTGTTAACGGCGGATTGTGCTCGCGCTTGAATCCGGCATGTCGAGCCGAATCATTTCACCGTGTTTCAGCACGGTGAACGCGTCCGCGGGCAGGCCGGCGTTGCGCACGGCATCGGCGAGACGGCGCGGCGGCTCGTCGAGGGGTTCGTCGGTCAGTTCGAACGTGCCCCAGTGGATGCCGACGGCCTTTTTCGCGCGCACGTCCTGAAAGACGCGCACCGCTTCCTCGGGATCGACATGCTGCGCGCGCATGAACCAGCGCGGGTCGTAGGCGCCGATCGGAATCAGCGCGAGATCGAAGCCGCCGAAGCGCGCGCCGATATCGCGGAAATCCGCCGAGTAGCCCGTGTCGCCCGCGAACCAGAACGAGTACGGATGCGCCGCGCCCGCCGGCGTCTTCACGACCCAGCCGCCCCACAGCGTTTCCGAGCGATCGAAAGGCGTGCGCGCGGACCAGTGCTGGCTCGGCACGAACCAGATATCGAGTCCTGCGGCGTGGGTCTCGTCGCTCCAGTCGAGCTCTTCCACGTTCGTCACGCCGATGTCGTTCATCCACTGCCGGATGCCGAGCGGCACGAGAAAGCGCGGCGGGCCGCCCGCCTGCCGGTTGAGGGCGTCGACGCTCGGCTTGTCGAGATGGTCGTAGTGATTGTGCGAGATCAGCACGATATCGATATGCGGCAACTCGTCGAGCGTGAGGCCGGGCGGCGTCTTGCGCTTCGGCCCCGCGAACGAAAGCGGCGACGCGCGCTCGGAGAACATCGGGTCGGTGAGGATGTTCACGCCGTCGATCTGCACCAGCGCGGTCGCGTGACCGATCCATGTGAGCGTATCGGCGGAGCGGTTCGCCTTGAGCCACGCGATGTCGGGATGCGCCATCGGAAATCGATAGCCGTTCGCGGGCGGCTTCGGCAAGCCCTGCGTGAAACGTTCCCAACGCCATTTCAGGAAGGATTGGCGCGTCAGAGGACCAGCGCTGTTTTCATAGCCGGAATCGGTGCGCTTCGCGTGATGCAGCGCCCGAGACTGCTGCGATTCCGGCGCAGGCGCAGGTTCGTCGCCGCGTGCGGGCGTGCCCGCAGCACAGCCCGCGAGCAGCGCGGCGGCGCATAGTGCGACGTGGGCATGTCGCGCGATTGCATCGACCGAGAAAGAGGATAAAAGGCGCATGTTTGATGGATTGTTTGCCACGCGCGGCAATCGATTGTACGAAATGCATGCGGAGGCATCTTCGCACGCGCCTTGCACCGATGACGACGGCGCGCGCTGCGCCGCGTCACGCAAGGCGACACGAGGGAATGTGCACGCTGAAGCAATTGTCGGCCCGCTTCTTGCGTAACCCGCCCCCGGCGCCGAAGCAAGGCGCTTTCGAATAACCAATCGCGGCGCGCGCTTCTTTTCAATGCGGATTTCGCATTCGGGCGCGCAGCACGCAGGAGTCAGCGACGGGGGCATCATGGGCGGCACGCAAAGAAGAAACACACTGAGCACGTTCAATCCGCAATTGCACACGATGCACGCGATGCTGGTATCGCGCGCCGCATCGCACGTGGCGAGCGCATTTCGGCCGGAAGGCCGCGACGACGCGCTCGCGGAAGGCATCGCCGAGGTCATCGCCCATTGCGGGCATGCGAGTCTCGGTCTCTTCCTCGCGGCGGTCTGGCATTGGCTCGATGAACGCGACTATGACGAAGCCGCGGATGCCGTGCAGCACTACATCGAAAGCGGCACGATGCCGACGATCAAGCCGGCGCCGACGGTCACACGTCGCCGCGATGCGCGCATCTGACGCACGGACGTCACGTGCCGAACCATCCGGCATCGACGTAGTAATCGCGCGCGGTGCAGCGTGCCGCATCGTCGGACGCGAGGAACAGCACCATGCGCGCGACGTGCTCCGGGTCGATCCGCTCGTGCAGGCATTGTTGCGCGATGAGCTGCGCCTCGCTCTCGGCCGACTGCCACAGCTTCATCTGACGCGGCGTGCGCACGGCGCCCGGAATCACCGTGTTCACGCGGATGCCGTGCGCGCCGAGCTCGCGCGCGAGTCCGCGCGTGAGCCCTTCGATCGCGGCCTTCGCGGTCATGTAGAGCGTGAGATCGGGCAGCGCGAGATGCCATGAGATCGAGCCCATGTTCACGATCGCGCCTTGCCCGTTCGCGCGCATGTGCCGCGCCGCGGCCTGTGCGCAGAAGAACTGATGCCGCAGGTTCACGGCCATGCGCTCGTCCCAGTACGCGGGGCTCACGTTGTCCCACTGATGACGGTCGTCGCTCGCGGCGTTGTTGACGAGCACGTCGATGGAACCCGCTTCGTTCGCGATGTCGTCGAAAGCCTTCTCGATGGCGGCCGCATCGCGCAAATCGCAATGCAGGAACTTCGGCGCATGCTTCTCACCCGCGAGCGATTGCGCGAGTTGCCGCGAATCGGCATCCGCGACATCGATGAAAAAGACGCGCGCGCCCTGCTTCGCGAAGGCCTCGACGATCGCCGCGCCGATGCCGCTGCCGCCACCCGTCACGACGACGCGCTTGTGGGCGAGACTCGGATAGATGGCGTAGGACATGGCCGCTCGCTCAATGTGAATGACGCGGATTGCCGCGCTCTTCGATCACCTTCAGATACAGCGTCGCGGGTTCGAGGCATCCGCCCGTCGAAAGCTGTCCCACCGTCTGACGATACAGCTCCTGCCACGGCGTCTGCGCGACCGGCACGGCGAACGCGGATTGCGCGCGGCGGCTTTCGAGCTCGGCTTCGTCGAGCATCACATTGACGCTGCGCGCGTTCAGATCGACGCGAATCCTGTCGTTCGTGCGCAAGAGCGCGAGACCGCCGCCGACAGCCGCTTCCGGCGACATGTTGAGGATCGACGGGCTCGCGGACGTGCCGCTTTGCCGTCCATCGCCCATGCAGGGCAGCGAATCGATGCCGCTCTTGATCAGCTCGGCGGGCGGCGCCATGTTCACCACTTCCGCGCTGCCCGGATAGCCCACCGTGCCGCAGCCGCGAATCACGAGAATGCAATGCTCGTCGATCTCGAGCGCGGGGTCGTTGATGCGCGCGTGATAATCCTCGGGACCGTCGAACACGATCGCGCGCGCTTCGAACGTGTTTTCCGCGCCGGGCTCGCTGAGATACGTCTTTCTGAACGCATCGCCGACGACCGACATCTTCATGATCGCGCTGTCGAAGAAATTGCCCGACAGGACCATGAAGCCCGCGCCGTGCTTCAGCGGATCGTCGGTCGTGCGGATCACTTCGTTGTCGGCGGCGGGCGCATCGCTCGCGATGTCCCCGATCGTGCGGCCCGATACGGTCAGACAATCGCCTCTGATGAGCCCCGCCTTGTCGAGTTGCCTGACGACCGCGGGCACCCCGCCCGAGCGATGGAAGCTCTCGCCGAGATACTCACCCGCGGGCATGCAGTTCACGATGAGCGGAATCTGTTCGCCGTAACGCTGCCAGTCCTCGAGACTCAGTTCGATGCCCATGTGCCGCGCGATGGCGATCAGATGCGGCGGGCAGTTGGTCGACGCGCCGAGCGCGGACGCCACGACGATCGCGTTGATGAACGCATCGCGCGTCATGATCTTCGACGGCTTCAACTCTTCGCGCACCATGTCGACGATGCGCTTGCCGGTCGCATACGCCATCTGTCCGCGCTCGCGATACGCGGCGGGAATGCTCGCGCACGTCGGCAGCGACATGCCGAGCGCTTCGGCGATGCTGTTCATCGAGAGCGCGGTGCCCATCGTGTTGCAATGGCCGATGGACGGCGACGATGCCGTCGTCAGCCGCATGAAGCCTTCGTAATCGATCTCGCCCGCCGCGAGCAGATTGCGCGCGTGCCAGATCACCGTGCCCGAGCCGACGCGCTTGCCTTCGTGCCAGCCGTCGAGCATCGGCCCGCCCGAGAGGACGATCGCGGGCATATCGACGGTGGCCGCCGCCATCAGGCACGCAGGCGTGGTCTTGTCGCAACCGGTGGTGAGCACGACGCCATCGAGCGGAAAGCCGTGCAGGATTTCGACGAGGCCGAGATACGCGAGATTGCGATCGAGCGCGGCGGTCGGACGGCGGCTCTGCTCCGCGAGCGGATGCACGGGAAACTCCATCGGGATGCCGCCTGCATCGCGGATGCCCGCCTTCGTGCGCGCGGCGAGCTCGATGTGATGACGATTGCACGGCGCGAGATCGCTGCCCGTCTGCGCAATGCCGATGATCGGGCGGCCCGACTGCAGTTCCTCGCGCGTGAGGCCGTAGTTCATGAAACGCTCGACGTATAGCGCGGTCATGTCGGCGTGCGAGGGATCGTCGAACCACTCCTGGCTGCGCAGTCGCTTGCGATTTTGTTGGGGCATGGGATGTCTCTCCGTGATGCACGATCGTTCGGCGCGGTCGCCGACGTCGCTGTCTGTGGTTCCGTTACCGGTAACATTTCGGGCAATATTAGCACGCATTCGCCGCTGTGCTCCGGCTCAGGCGCTTTCGCGCGGCACCACGGAATAGGCGACTCGCACGCGTTTGGCCGCCTTCGTGACGACGCCCTGCTCGCGCGCCTCCAATGCCGCGAGCAAGGTCGCGCCGGTGCGCAAGCCGATGCCGTATGCGTCGACGGAAACCGTCGTGATCGATGGCGTGCAGCACGCGGCCACCTCGAAATTGCCGAAGCCCGCGACGGCGATATCGTCCGGCACGGTGAGGCCGCGCCGGTGACATTCCATTATCGCGCCGAACGCGGACATGTCGCTCACGCACATCACGGCTTGCGTGTCGGGCCAGGTTTCGAGCAGCGCGGCCATGGCCGGGCCGCCGTGACTCATCGTGATCGGAGAATCGCCCAGACGGATGATGCGTTCATCGTCGAGACCGAGCGCCTTCAGTTGCGCGCGGAAGCCCTTTAGGCGATCCAGGCCGCGACGGTCCAGCTCGCTCGCCCCGCCGATGAAGCCGATGCGTTCGTAGCCTTTGTCCGCGAGATATCGGACCATCTCCTTCGCCGCGCTGACGTTGGAGAAACCGACGGCGGCATCGATCGGATCGGAAGGCGAGTCCCACATCTCCACCACGGGCACGCCGGAGCGGCGCAGCAAGGTGCGCGTGGCTTCCGTATGACGTGAACCCGTCAGCGCGATGCAGCGCGGCTGATGGCGCAGCATCGAGCGCACGAGCCGTTCCTCGCGATCGAGATGATAGTCCGTATCGCCGATCAGCAATTGCAGGCCGTGCGGCTCCAGCGAAGCGGAAAGACCGCGCACGGTGTCGGAAAAGTTGGAGCTCGCGAGCGACGGCACCAGCACCGCGACGAACTCCGAGCGGCCGGACGACAGCGCGCCCGCGGCGGCATCGGCGACATAGCCGAGTTCGTCGATCGCTTTCTGTACGCGCTCGCGCGTCGACTGCGCGACGCTGTGGCCGGCGAGCACGCGCGATACGGTCATCTTCGACACGCCGGCGAGGCGCGCGACATCGGACATGCGCGGCGGGCCGGCGGAAGGATCGAAGGCGGATGTCGGCATGCGTCGATGTTCGGCGTGCGGTAGGTGGCGTCAGTCGACCCGCACCCAGCCGTCTTCGCGCTGCTCCAGAATGACGTGAAGCTTCGTCTCGCCCGCTTCGCGGTCGGTCGCGGTCACTTCGGGAAAGGCGCGCTTGATGTCGCGGTCGTCGGCCCATGGGGCCACGTTTTCGAGCTTGTACGTGTAGGTGACGTCAGAGCGGTGCGCGGTGGGATCGGGCTCGGTCCAGGACACGACCTTATCCAGCTTGACGTGGGCGTAGCACAGCATCCAGGCACGCGGATCGTTCGTCGCGTTGGGATCGCCCGCGGGCCGTGCGGTTTCAACCGCATATTTCTGTCCTTCGCCCGTCAGGCTGTACGCGATGCCGTTCTGCTTTGCATTGGCATTCGCCGGTGTCGGCGCTGCGCGGGCGATGAGACCGCTCTTCTCGAGTGCGGCGAGCTGTTCGCGCAGGGGCGCGGCCGAGTATTCGTTGAGATCCCGGGTGCTATAGACCGATGGGAATGAATACGGGCCGCGTCCGCTGCGATTCAGGCACAGCAGGCCGCGGTTGGTTTTCATATCGGCGGAGATCGCGTCGCCCAGATGGGACTCGCTTGCATCGTTCTTCTTGCCACAGGCTGCGACAAGCAACGCGGCGCTGACGGCGGCAATCAACAGGCTCGTTCTCATATGCGCTCCGGGAAGGGTCGGCATGATGGGTACAACCTTTCGATGCCATTCTACCGACAGAAATCGCACATTCGGAGAAGGAGCAGTGTCTGTGTATGCACTCTCGCTCGGAGACTGCGTGCCCCAACGCAAAAACCCCACCTTTTCGGGGTGGGGTTTTTGATTTCAGCATGAGGAGCCTGACGATTACCTACTTTCACACGGGTGATCCGCACTATCATCGGCGTGGAGTCGTTTCAC
>NZ_FCOX02000046.1 GCF_900044055.2 Caballeronia calidae
GTCCAGTTTTCGCGCATCAGTTTTCGTATTCATACTTCTCTAACGCACGAGGCAGTATTTGGTGCACCGGTCAGTAATGCCGCCTTAAAACTGGCGAGGTCTTTCGGACCACGGTATGGGTGCAAATCACTCCCGCAGATCCCCGAGGCCTTCATTTGAACGACGACTTCTCCTTGCTCCGCCTTTGGATCCGGAAACTGAAGAAGCTCAACCTCACATTCACCCGGAAACGTCAAACCTAACATTCTTAGCCTCCATCCGCGTAGCAGACGCGGTCATTGTGATGGTTAAAGTCTTGTTGGATGTGAGACAAGCTTCCAGCTACAGCGAAACCTCATCTCACGATTCATCGCTGAATGCGCAGCATGGCTCACCGACTACCGCACGTCGCCCGCGCCGCTCGCGCGCGCTCGCTCCTCGAATACATTCAGTTCACGATCGTTGTCGTGAGTGTCGACAGACGTCCGAAGGGTAAGGTTCTTTGTCTCGGGGACAAATTGCACCATCAGAAAATTTAGAACTGCAAAACCCGTGACATACCATGCCGGAGCCATTGGCGTGTGAAGAACGCTCACCAACCATCCACAAATCAACGGGGTTGTTCCGCCCAACACTCCGACCGTCAATTGGTATGCAATTGCATGACCAGTACCCCGGTAACGCGTGGGGAATACCTCAACGCTAGTCACGGTGCACGCCGCGGCATAAATCCCAATTCCGATTGCGAGGATCACTTGCCCAGTGAGGGCGCCTACAACTGATCCACTTGCGACCATGTGGAGGGAAAGGTAAGCGACGAGCGCAATCCATACCGCTCCTGCAGACATCATGAATTTTCGCCCGAAACAATCGCTGAGATAGCCGGTGAACGGACAAAGAAGCGCGTAGACAGCGATCCCAGCACCATTCGCGAGAAGAGCCGTTCCAACGTCCAAACCGACCTGCTTCACCATGTACGTGTACATGTATCCGATAAGGAAATAGGCCGCTACGGCTTGAAGCGGCATCACCATCGCGACGTGCAGCATGGATTTCAGACCGGCCGGCGAGAACGACTCGAGAGGGGCCTTCTTGTCCGCTTTTTTTAACGCCTGCTTGTACTCCTCAGGCTCTTCGAGGCCTCGCCTCAGAAAGTATCCGATGACCCCGATCAAGCTACCGAGTAAAAAGGGAATTCGCCACCCCCAGTCACTATAGGTTTCCTTGCCGATCAGAAGTTGAAAGAAGAACAAGACTATGGCGACGCCTGCAATCGGTAGGCTACTGAAGCAATGGCCAGTTCCCACCCAACGCGCTCGTTTTCCGTCAGGAGCGGATTCCAAGACCAATGTCGTGCTTCCTGTGAACTCGCCTCCAAAGGCTGCTCCTTGCGCAAGTCGGCACAGCACCAGCAGAAACGGAGCTGCCAGGCCTATCGTGTGATATGTAGGAACAAGTCCAATAATGCCGGTTCCAGCTGCCATCACCCAAATTGTGAGCGCCAGCACCCTTACGCGGCCGAGCTTATCCAGCAAGTATCCAAATATTAATCCGCCCAATGGGCGAGCGAGAAAGCCAACCGCGAAAATAGCGAAGGTGCTCAATAACGCAGCGACTGGATCCCCTTGCGGAAAAAACTCTGACGCTATGACTGGCATAGTGAACCCAAAGACCGCGAAATCGTATTGCTCGCCGACGTTACCGATTGAAGCGGCGATCAATGTTCGCCTAGATGAATTCGCAACCAATTTTGTCTCCTCAATCATATGATTGAATGGCTTTCATTGCTCAGAGGGCGCTTCGAATGAGGATCACAGATCCTTCATGCAAATCGAGGCCCTTCCGAAGGTTCCCCAACGATACGGCTACCTCAATTACTCTATTTTTTTATCTCGACGTTTACATGAACCGATGAAACAGGCCCATTACGTTCGGCCACGGAAATTTTTAATACGTTGTACTAATCGTAATTTCATTGACACTCCCCCAAAACGTCACCGATCTCTCACGGGGTCACCCCTAACTTTCCTCTGGACAAACCTATGCCCGCCGCTGAGCTGGAAGCGTTCAATTTCGCTCCAAACGTTCGAACAAATAGACGCTGCATACACTGAATTTACGAGCCTAAGGTGTTGTGGAGTATAGGCATTTACCCTTCAATAGTCGAAATTCCATGCGTTTTTCGTTCTACTTTATTCGAACATTTTGGCCGAATGGACGCGTGCCCGTATTTCTAGCTCGCGCTTACTGATCTGAGGACTGCGAGATCGTGCGCGGAGCGAAAAAGAAGAACATACCGCTACCGATGATGACGAGTGTGCCCAAGAATGTTGGGGCGTCGGGCAGTTGCCCAAAGAAGCTGAAACCGAGAGCCGCAGCACCTACTATCTGGGCGTAGTTGAACGGAGATACGAAAAGTGCCAGCGCTAACTCGAACGCTCGCACAAGACAGTAGTGTCCGAGTCCTCCAAAGACGCCCAATGCGGCTATCGCGACTGCGTCGAAAGCGTCGTGCGGGGACACCCAGTTATACGGAAGAGCCAAGCTCGCCACGAGAAATCCTATACTGGCCATATAGGTATTCGAGGTTTCGGGTCGATCGTGCGACGCCAGTTTGCGAGAAAGGATCTGTGTTGACGTTTGAGCCATCGCACTTACGACGACGAGAGCCGCGGCCGGGGTGTAGTCCGGTTGCAGGACGCACAATGATAAGAGCCCCCGCGAACCCGAAGGCCACTGCAATCCAGTCTCTAGCCCCGACTCTTTCCCGCAGTACAAGCGGAGCGATTGCAGTCACCATGAGCGGCGCCGTGAAACCAATCGCCGTTGCAGTCGCTACAGGCACGAGACGCAGAGAATAAAACATTACGAAAGAAGAAAGGCAAAACAAGTTCGATCTGAGGCCCCGCAGCACCGGACGCGACGAGGAAAATAGCGAAAGACCACGCCTAGGAAAGAACACTACCAACATGAATGCAACGTGACCCGAATACCGTGACCAAAGTAACTCCGCGATTGGGTAAGCATGAGACAGGTAGGATACTTCGGCATTCACGGCTGGCAGAAATACCGCTCACGCCAGCATGTATATGACCGCTTTTCGATGGCCCGTGTGTTCGCTCATGCGAGTTTCAATGCGATAAGTTTTTTCCGAACTCCGAGGTCGCCAATGCTTCGTTCATTCTCGGCTTGGTCAGAGACCGGACGAACCAATGGCGGCACCCTTCTTTTGGCGCCCCCTTAGCCGATTTCCCCCTTTAGTACCGCAATTGATTCATCGCTGGTAGAGGGGCATGACAATAGTCTTGTCATCCTCTCCTAGCCCCGCGATCACATGTCTCACGCGTGGCGGCGTCGAGCGAAGCTTGAGAGGAGAACCAAGGACGGTCCACGTTGAATTCACCGAAGAGCGCTCAAGCAGAAGTTCACGCGCACGGATTTGAGTATCGTTCACGACCTCGGAGATTTCCAGTATCGGCACAGCCCTCATCCCCCGTTCGTTGCAGCTTTTCACGAACACCGCGCGGGTATCGCGCGAACTTTGGTCCTCGAACTCGTCTAGGCTTTCGACCAGGACATAGCCATCGCTGCACTTCACGATCCTTCGCTCAGCCTCGCCGGCGCCCCCCCCATTCCAGCAGTACTGGCTCGCCCAAGCTGAGGCGTCTTGCATGGAAACATCGAAGTAAACGCCGTTTCCGGTTCGGTCACGATACTCGAGCCCCGCAAGCAGCACCAAAAGTCCGAATTGGCCCCCAAGGATGTCAGATGCTGAGATTCCTTGCTTAAGCGGAACGGTCTCTCCGGGCGCACTCTCCATGAGCCCCGACATCGCTTGGATAACAGTGTCGAACGCGGGACGGCCGGGGTAGACCGAGTCGCTACCGAAACCGCTCACGGAGCAACCAACGAGCCGCGGATACCGCTCTCTTAGGATGTCGGGCCCGAAGCCAAACGCGGCCAGCGCACCTTGCCTCAGGTTCTCAATGAGGATGTCGGACTCTGAGAGCAGGCGGTGCAGAATCACCTTGTCTTCATCGACCCTTAAATCCAGTACGAGACTACGTTTGTCGGTGTTGATCAGGGCAAAAATCGGAGCCATGTCGGAGTCGGCTGCTCCGCCGCGAATTGGGTCTCCGCTCGGAGCCTCCACCTTGATGACATCGGCTCCTAGCGCCCCCAAATGTTTGCCAGCTAACGGAGCCACCGTATACTGACCGATCTCAATTACCCGTACGCCGTCAAGCGGAAGGCGCTCCGACGGCGGGTCGCCGTCGACCTTACCGGAACCTTCAAGTCGAGTCCGCTTGGTCAACAATCTAAGAACCGCATCCTTGTCCTCGCCGCTCCGGGGTACCCGTGTAGACGAAATCCCGGAGACTGGCCGCCCCCGCATGACGGTGGTCGGAATGAGAGAGCCGTCGGCAGTAGCAGCGTCGCGGACTTCGCCTACCAAACCACGGTGCGAAAGATTGGGCTCGTTCGCCAAAGCCGCAGCCTCTACAACGGGTCCACAAGCGACGCCTAAGGCGCTCAGCGCTTCGATGCACTGTCCAACCGTATGCCTCAACGTCCACTGCGCTATTTCTGCCTCCAGTGCACCGGTGTTTCGCTTGCGTGCGTCCACGGACACAAACCGAGCATCGCCGGCAAGCTCTGGTCGTTCGATTGCTTGGCAGAGACGCGCGAATTGCTCGTTGGTGACGCTACACACCATGATGTAGCCATCGTTGGTCCTGAAACTGTTCCATGGTGCGAACAAAGGATGCCGGTTCCCAGACCTGGATGAGTGGCGGCCCGACAGATGCACCGCTAGTTGGCTCGCCAAACTCATGAAGCCCACATCAAGCATGGCCATATCAATCCGTTGACCGAAACCATGAAGGCGCTGGACACGCATAGCCGCAATCACCGCTGACGCCGCATACAAGCCCGCGCTCATCTCAATCACTGGCACTGATCCAATCACCGGTGGCCCTTCTTGATAACCTGTCGACGTCGCGATCCCGCAAACAGCCTGGAGCATCGCTTCCGATGCTCCCTGCCCACGCATCGGCCCTGCGTGGCCGTATGCAGTAATGTCACAGACAATCTGTTTTACCGGTCGTGGCCGATCCCAGATAGTCCTCGGATCAAACCCGCTGAAGAACACGTCGGACCCGTCAAGGTCATCTGTGCTGGCTAGCAGGACGTCTGCGCTTTCAAGCAATTCAGAAAGAATCTCGCTGTCTCGGCTGCTGTCCTTGTCGATGACAATGCTGAGCTTGCCTGCAGTCGCACACGCGCGGTTACTCCACTTCCCGGTCTCACGCGCATTGCGCGATTCGACGACGATAACCGTAGCTCCAGCTTCCGCGAGCAGGCTACCGCAAGCGGCCACCGCAGTCCGATCGCCTATCTCCACGACAACCTTGTTCTCCAGGAAGCCTGCAGAGGGCGTGATAAAGGAATCTGCCATGTGGATCCTCACGTTTTGGTCATAGTGGGATCACTGACTAGCAAGCTAGTCAGTGATTCAACGCTTCCAGCGCATTCGAACGAGCTCACTGCATCAACAATTGCGTCTTGAACAGCTACATTGAGAATTCCTTCGGTCATTGATCGAAATTTGTTTTCGATCTGCTCGCTAGCCATCGGTCTTCGGGCAGAACTGCTCGAGTCAATAACTTCACCGAAAAGGTCCTCCCCGGCTCTTAGTCGAATTCGTACGCCGGCTGGGAAGCTGGTTGGGTACATCCCTTCGAGTCGTTCGTCCCATTCCGCCCTAACCTTGTTCGTCAGAGCAAGTACATCCTGGTTCAAGTAATGCTTGTCAGTGAACGATTGTGGGCTGCCCGGGTCCAGCATCACGGCAACGGCGGCCGTATACGGTAGGCTGTACTGCGCTGCCATCGGCGATCGCGGCGTGTACTCCATATGTCCCTCGATCATCGCGTTCGTGCCGAACACCTGGATGAAGTCGATATCGCTCGCGTCGAAGGGCCGATGCTTCCTGCACTCCCCGATAGCTTCAATCAAGCTATGAAACTGTTTGCAGCAGGCATACCGCTTCACACTTACCGCCGATATCTCAAAACGCTCACCTAAGCCATCTAAAACGCGGTCGAAGTTCGACGAATCTGCAAAAACCCGGGCGAACCCGTTTTCGCCGTCCAGCGAAGAGCCCGGTGCGGAGATCCCTTCCGCAGCCAACTGCGCCGCGAAAATGCCCCGTTCCGCCGGCATGCCCCCGTGGATCCGCTTGACCACGTTCCGCTCAGGATCAGCCGCGAACTCCATCAGTCCCGAACTCATAGATGCAGCCAGCCCCAAGGCGTCGATCACGGACTGCGTCGATAGTCCCATCAGCGTCGCCGCGGCTGCCGCAGATCCGAAGGCGCCGCAAGTCGCCGTAGGGTGGAATCCGTTGCGGATGATGGCGTTTCCGAAAGCCGCCCCGATCCGGCACTGAACGTCGTATCCCGTCACCATTGCCAGAAGGAAGTCCGCGCCACTTCGGCGAAACTTTTCAGCGACTGCAAGCGCAGCCGGGATAACCACACAGCCCGGGTGGTTGACGGACTCCTCATGAGTATCGTCGAGTTCAAAGCTGTGAGCCGCAGTACCGTTCGCAAATGCCGCAGCCCTCACCCCCACTCGTTGTGCCCCATACATGACACTCTCAGAGGCAGTGTTATCACGCACGGTAAAGGTTCGGACCTGCTTGCACCAGTCGCTCTGCGTGCCTAACATCGACACCCCGATATGGTCAAGCAACAGATCCTTTGCACGACGTGTCGCATCCTCAGGAACGGTGTCGAGCCGCAGGTCAACGGAAAATCTGCCAAGTCGCTTCGCGACGGGTTCAGTAAGCATCATTGTCGTTTGGTTCCGACGGTTTTAAGAACGGATTCCCATTTCCTCGATTCTTAATCATTAAACGTTGAACCTGTTAGGGCATACTTTTGATGAATTCAATATTAGGATCAGCGATTTTCTTCTTTCGCTTCAGCAGCGCAACGATCCGTGCGGTCTCATGCGCGCCTCCGCCCGACGAAAACCACTCATCGACTATTAACGGACTTGGTAGCGCTATGAAAGCTTTCGCCCACCAGTCGAGAATCCTCCGTCTGCGAAAACTGTCACACCAGTAACTAGCGAAGAATAATCTGAAAGCAGATAGGCAGCTAGATTAGCGATCTCCTGCGGTTTTCCCGGCCGTCCGAGTGGACCCGAAAGCCCAATTAGACGTTGTTCCGCCGCCTCGGGGTCCGTCGCTGCAGAGAGAGTTCCTTCTGTGCGAATGACACCCGGACAGATCGTGTTACATCGCACCCCGTAACTTCCGTATGTGTAAGCCAACTGCTTGCTTAGAGTTTCAATCGCAGCCTTCGAAATGGAGTACGCATCACACCCCATCCCGCCGAAATGCGCGTTGATAGACGACGTGTTAACGATCGAACCCTTCCCCTGGGCGACCATATGCGGGATGACATGCCGGCAGAGAAGTACTGATCCCCTAAGGTTGACTGCCATCGTGAAATCGAACGAGCGCATCTCCATATCAACACAGGATCCGGATCGCGTATTGACGGCCGCATTGTTGTAAAGACCGTCAATCGTTCCACACTTGTCGAGCACTGCGGCGACCGTGGTCTTAACCTGGTCCTCGTCTCGAATGTCACACTGGTATGAATGAAAGGCAGCATCGGGAATCGCGTCCCTAACCGCCGATTCCGTTTCCGCAAGGAGTTCCATCTTCCAATCGACCCCGCAGACAATGGCTCCTTCACGAGCGAACAAGACTGAAGCAGCCTTTCCGATTCCACGACCCGCTCCAGTAACGATGACTACCTTGTCTTTCAGATTCATATATCGCCTTCCATTTTCCTACACGTCGCACCCGACAGGCGAAGAAGCCATACCACCATCGCTCTGCATTCGTACCAACGCGCAAGTTTCTCAATCAAATCGCGTCAAGCACGGAACGCGTCGTAGGAGGTTATTTCACGGCCTTGGATCAATGTGAGGATCTCGGGTGTGCCATCAGGGATGGAAAGCATCCGCACATCGCGCGCCATCTGTTCCAAGCCGAGCTCCTGACTAAGACCCATCGAGCCATGAACTTGCATCGAGAGTGCGATAGCTCTCTCGCACGCGGACACAGCAAACCGCTTTGCCATCGCCGAAACACCATTCGCTCTCTCTCCACGGTCAATTGCTGCTAACGCGCTGTAACACAGCAGTCGACTCGCGCTGATCTCTGTTTCGATGTCGGCAAGTTGCTGTTGAATCAACTGAAACTTGCCGATCTCGCGTCCGAATTGCCGACGCGTCATTGCATACTCCTGTGCAGCTTCAAAAGCACGTTGCGCCAAGCTCACGGCAGAAAGCCCAATGATCGGCCGGTTGGCGAGCCATGTCAGTGTCAATACTTTTGCCGCATCACCGGTTCCCTCGATCAGATTGTCGAAGGGTATACAGCAGTCGGCGAAAGAAAGCTCGGATAAGTGGCACTGCTGCAACCCCATCATGGGTATTTCTTTTACTTCGAAAGCAGACTGCTGCCTGTCGACGATGACGCGGACCAAAACTCCCTGCTCGTCGAGGCAAGTTACGTTTACGAGGTCGGCAACGCTACCGTTGGAGATCCACATTTTTTGACCGTTCAGCACAAGCCTGCCCGCCTGGCGCCGAATCCGGGCGCGCACGCCGCGCGGGTCGGAACCGGTATCAGGCTCCGTCGCTGCGGTGCAAATGATGCGTTCAGCGCTGATAAGCTCACGCATCCATCGTTCGCGTTGGATTTCACTGCAGCCGTGATGGAGCCGCGTGATAGTGGTTTCGTGCGGGAGAAGGATAAACGCGACCGTGGGCGACAATTGCTCGCACATAAGCCCGTAGTCCAAAGCAGATAGACCAGGTCCGCCGGCGAACTCTGGAAGTCGCGCCGCGGTCAGTCCGAGCTGCGCCAAGTGCTGAAGTACCTCTTTTGTGGCAGCTTTCGGCAACGACCGGTGACAAGGGTGGGCATCCAGAATCGGTTGTAGCACCTCTTCGTTAAGCCTCCGCGTCGTATCGACCATCATGCGCTGCTCATGGGTAAGCGTGAAATCCATGGGAGTTCGTTCCTATGCCTTCATGCCATTGTGAATCCACCGTTCACACTGAGAGTCTGGCCGGTGATCCAACTCGCATCGTCGCTGCAGAGGAAGCCGACCGCCGCACCAATATCGTCCGGCTCACCGAGTCGGCCGAGCGGATACGCCTTCAGGACAGCCTTTTTCCGCCGCTCGTACGCTTCCTCTCCCATTTGAGCCCTGAGACTATCTTCGCGTTCGTTTCGCATCTCAGTATTGGTCGCGCCGGGAGAAACGATGTTGAGCGTGACGCCATCGCGGCCCAACTCCTGGGCGAGGGACTTGACGAGCGCAATGACGGCACCCTTCGCGGCAGCATAGTAGGACAGTTTTGCTTGGCCAATTTTCCCGGAATCAGACGCGAGGCAGACGACTCGTCCATATTTTTCTGCGGACATTGCTGGCAGGAACTCATGCAGGGCGTTCATGGTTCCATAGAGACAGACAGATAGAATGCGGTCCCAGTCGGCCTCGGTCGACTCAAGGAAGCGCTTGTCATCGACGAGCGCGGCGCAGTTAACCAAGACCTTAGGCGTACCCAGCGCATCGGCGATTTTTTCGCGCGCAGCGGCTACCTTCTCCTTGACCGTAACGTCGACCGACAGGCCCATCGCTCGAATGCCAAATCGCTCCTTGAGCTCGCAAGCGGCTCGTTCAGCGCGCGCTCCGTCAACGTCAAGAATTGCAATTGAATCGCAACTCGGCGCCAATCGAAGACAACTCGCCCAGCCAATTCCACGTGCACCACCTATTACCACGGCAACTCTTTTGCTCATGTTCGCCCCTCCGGCGTTCAAATTAGGTTAGCGCCCGGTGAACCGAGGTGCGCGCTTCTCGAGGAAGGCTCGAACGCCCTCCTGCTTGTCGGTGGTTGTATAGATGGTGTTTACAACAAAACCCTCGAATTCCAGAGCATCGTCCAACGACATATTCATCCCGGCATAGACCGCTCTTTTGCAGAATTGAAGACTTAACGGAGCGCGCTGTGCGTAGGTCTCGACCATATTTAGCGCTTCTTCAAGCGCGCCGCCACGGTTAGTCAGGCGGTTCAAAAGTCCCATCTGCCGTGCCCGGTTCGCGTCGACTGGCTCTGCAGAAAATAATATGTCCAATGCATTCGACACACCAATCAATCGCGGCAAACGCTGCGTCCCGCCCGCACCGGGCACGGTGCCGATTTTTGAGCTAGTGATGGTGTAAGACGACCCTTCGGCACCAACACGCAAGTCGCACGCCGTGGCTAGTTCTAGGCCGCCCGTGAGGCAGTAACCTTCGATCGCAGCCACAATCGGTTTCGGATTTGTTTCGAACAATTTGTTCAGGCGACGCCATCTCGACATGTATTCGGTGAAATCCCGCGCCGCCGACATGTCGCGCATACCGTTGAGATCCACGCCCGATGAAAAGCATGCACCCGCACCTGTCACGATCACTCCGTAAACCGCGTCGCTCACGCCCAAGTCTGCCAAGGCAGCCTCGATTTCGTCCATCATCTTGAAATTGATGGCGTTTCTCTTTTCTGGCCGGTTGAGTGTGAGTACACCTGCCGCCCCTACCTGCTCGACCTTAACCGTTTCGAATTCGCGCACCCTTATCCTCCTGGGATGATCATCCCGACGATCAAGAATCTTTGTTCGAACATTTAATCACATGTGTCGAAGACTAAAACTTGAAAGCCGGTCGATACATAGGCATTTTCCCTAGTCGAATAGCATCCCACACCGTGACTAACTTGTGATAAATGTTCGAACATTGTGAAGAATGAAAAGCACTGCCCAAACGTCATAGACGTTGCCGGACTGACGCGACGATCTCGCGCGTCGAGCGCTGTCCTCGGCGCTGACGGGTTCTAGATCTTGCAAACGGGTCGAATGCTCAGCGGTCCCAGCCTGCCTGGCCGGAGCGGGTTGGCGAGGCACTCGCCTTTGCGCTACGAGTTACTGGGACACGTCCGCGCGTCCTCGTCCAATGGCAGAGGACGTCTGACTAAATATGTCGATTGACCACTCAAACCATCTCCTATATTGTTCGAACAATCAAGTTGAAATATCGCCAAATTTTTGATCGCTACTGCGTGGGAGAGAGGCACATGCTGAAGGCAACCCCGACATCGTCGAACCGAGACGAGTCGGCAACAAAGGCTGACTGTTTTTTGACTGGTGTGACTGTGCTTGAGCTAGGGGAGCGAGTCGCAGCGGGCGCGTGTGGAAAGGTACTTGCAGAATTGGGGGCAACTGTAATTGCAATCGAGCCGTCGTCTCATACGGTCTCTGGAAAGTGGATAAATCGCGCAAACACAATGGCCGGGAAGCGCAGCATGGTCGTCGACCCAGAAAAAGATAGCGACCGCCGCCTGAAGCAGCTCCTCTTGCAAGGCGTTGACGTCATCATCCTGAGTTCCGATCTGTCGCACGAGGACATCGACATCTGGAATATGGAGCGCCCGACACCGCAGATTCTTTGTGACATCACCGCCTTCGGGCACACGGGCCCAATGTCTGGAGAAGCTGCTAGCGATGCCGCAATTCAAGCATGGAGCGGCGTGATGGATACGACCGGACTAAGCGAAAAACCACCTGCCGTCACTACGTCGCCTGTTCTTGAAATGTCGACCGCCATCTATGCTGGTTGCGCCGTCCTTGCCGCTTTGAAAGTTAGACTTCAAACAGGGTTTGGACAGCGAATCGACATGGCGATCTTCGACTGCGCCGTGAACAGTCTGCCAAACTATCTTGCGCTCCATCAGGCAGGAAGACACGTTGGGCGCGTAGGCAATAATCACCCGTTGCATATGCCGTGGGGCTGCTTCCGAACGCGTGATGGTCGCGTACAAATCTGCGCAGCCACTGATGAGCATTTTTCCAAGATCAGTGCTGCGATCGGCCGACCGGAGCTCGCTCAAGATCAGCGGTTTCACACCAATGATGCCCGCATGCGTAACCGCGTGGAGTTGAACGACCTGCTTGAAGCGTGGAGCCTTGGGCAGACCATGTCTGAATGCGAGCAGGTCATGTCCGCTATTGGCATCCCGTGCGGCGCCATTGTGCACGTTGAATCGCTATCGACCGAGCCAAATCTGGTTCATCGTCGAAGTCTGTATGAGTCGCTCGATCCGACCACCGGTGAATACGTTCGCCTGGCGCGCTCTCCTCTACGTAGCGAGATCGAGCAGTCGTCGGATGCCAAGAACATTCCGGCACCCAACGCTGACCGCGAAGAGATTAAAAACTGGCTCAAGCTGCGAAATGCAGAGGTGCAGGTGGCAACGCCAGTCAGTGGCGACCCTATTCTTCGTGGGCGGCCGCTCGATGGCGTCCGGATAATCGAAATTGGGCATTACACGGTCGCACCGCTTGCAAGTCGTCATCTGGGCGCACTTGGCGCAGACGTCGTAAAAATCGAGTCTCCTTCGGGGGATGCGACTCGTCGCAGTTCCCCGATGCGGGCAGACGGCCAGTCGTACATCTTCGCATTGAGCAACACTGACAAGCGGGGCCGGGTACTCGACCTGCGCAAACGAGACGATTGCGATCGGCTGAACCAGCTTCTTGAAGACGCCGACATCCTGATTGAGAATATGAAGCCAGGCGCGCTCTCGCGCTTCGGGTTTGGCGCAGCAACGCTAGCGAAGAGCCATCCTCATCTGATCACCGTATCCGTCAATGGGTTCGGCGGCGACTCTGTCTACCCAGGACGTCCAGCATTCGACACGGTGATTCAGGCTATGTCCGGCCTAATGAGCCTCACGCTCGTGGATGATGAACCGATGAAGACTGGCATATCGGCGTCGGACACCATCGGTGGGCAGTTCGGAATGCTGGCCTGCCTCGCAGGATGGATTCACCGCGAGCGATTCGGCAGTGCTGTCCACTTCGACATTTCAATGCAGGATACGTCCGTCTGGATTACCCAGAGCAACTGGCCTCCTGCCGCCCGCCCTTCCCCATTTGAATTGCTTAGGGCGAGCGACGGATATGTCTATGTCGAGGCCCCCGCAGCCCAAAAATGCGGCTTCCGCGAAACGCTGAGGACCTTTGGCGAAACGCGAGCATCGGTCATCGAACAATTGACGTCAGCCGGCATCAACTGCGCACCAGTGCTTTCCGTCAGGGAAGCCTTTGAACACGCACAGACCGCCGCCAGACAAATTCTGTTGAGGTCGACGAGCCAGGAAGGTGAGCCATGGCTTGTACTCAACTGTCCACTTGGTCTGTTGAGCACCCCTCCGCGGGTCCGCTCCGTCATGGGACGCCTCGCCGCCGGCAATCCGGAAGATGATCCGACGCAGCCATCGACTTCCACTGACACACACATCGGAGCATCCACATACCATGCCTAACCTTGATCGACTGAAGCGTCTGTCTGACGAAGTCGCGATTGTTGGCATCGGAGATACAGACTACGCCACAGATTACGTGCGCAGCAAAGAGTTCGCTCAAAGGAAACGCGCGGACCCGACCATCGCCCCAGGCCACGACGCCTACACGTTCGCCACGCGCGCATTAAAGCGTGCCCTTGATGACTGCGGTCTGGATGTGTCCGACATCGATGGTCTCGTTGTCGGACCAACTCTATCAATTGAGCGAACTGGTGAGGTGCTTGGCATCGAGTCGAGTTGGTCGTCACAGGCTGACGCTGTCAATGCAATCGTTGAGGCTGCGAGCGCCATTCATGCCGGGCTTGCAGAGTGCGTCGCTCTGGTCTACGGCAATGATCAGCGAAGCAATGAGAAGCAGTATGGTGGTCCGACGGCTGAGGGCGCGAGATTTCGGGCGTACGTAAACTACGCGCCATGGGGAATGACGTCCCAAGGCGGCTTTTACGCGATGATGACGCAACGGTACATGGCGTTACACAATGTCAGCGAAGCAGACCTAGCTCGTATTTCAGTGGCCCAACGCAAGTTTGCGCAACTGAACGACAATGCAATCATGAGGCAACCCCTCGCGGTCGCCGACTATCTGTCCGCCCGTTACATCTGCGAACCTCTGCGCCTTCCTGACTACTGCCTGGTAAACGATGGAGGGGTCGCGCTCATACTTACCACGGCCGAACGGGCCAAGCGAATGCGGCAATCTCCTGTGCTCATCACCGGAATTTCCCGAAGCGATATGAATCGCGACGCCACGAGCCTTCGTCCCCGGCTAATTGACTTCTACCACACAGCACATCGAAGTGCCGCCCAGCAGGCCTACGAGATGGCTGGGTTCGGACCGTCGGATATCGGGATGCTGCAGGTCTACGATAGCTTTAGTCCACATGTGCTGTTCGCGCTAGAAGGTTTTGGATTTTGCCCCATTGGGGAGGGCGCCCGTTTTATCGCAAACGGAAAGATCGAGCCGGGAGGTTCTTTGCCCGTCAATACGTCGGGCGGACACCTCTCCGAATCGTACATGCAGGGCTGGAACCACCAAGTGGAATCAGTGCGACAGTTGCGCGGGCATGCCGGGAAGCGACAAGTCGAGAATCTCCGAAGAGCGCAATACATCTCCGACGTTGCTGGAAAGGTGGCAAGCGTGATTTATACGAGAGGTAGCAAATGATACTGAGTGCGAGACCGCTGCCCATCATTGAAGCATACGATCGCCCCTTCTGGGAGGCGGTAAGCCTTCGTACTTTCAGCCTGCAGCAATGCGACGCCTGTATTCACGTTTGGTATCCGCCCGGACCCGTCTGTCCCCGTTGTCTTTCGGAGAAGTGGCAATGGAGACCCGTCACTGGGAAAGGGCGGATTGTCGCATGGACAACCTTCCACAGACAGTATTTCGAGGAGTTCCCTGTTCCCCATGTCGTTGTAAGCGTCGAACTTGAGGAAGGTCCGCTCGTCATAGCGGACCTTGCGAATAGCGGCACAGCTCAACTCCGGCTCGATGCGCCGGTCAGCATCCGATACGTCCCTGTGACTTCCGGGACCACCGAATGGCTGATCTATCAATGGGTGCTCGACACAAATGAGTCCTAGAGGTCGCGATATGCCAGTCGAGATAGATGCTTGCTCCTTGAATCTCCCCGGCCTGATTCGTCCTGGCGATACGGTCATATGGTCACAGGGAACCAGTGAACCTCTTGCCCTGGTACGCTCACTAATCGAACAAAGGTACGACCTTGGAGGGCGGGTCCGCGTCTTCCTCGGCAGCAGCTATGCTGAGGCCATCGCGGTCGAACACGCTGACTGCTTTGACTTTGTCGGTATTGGCGCTGTTGGCCGCGCAAGGGACTTCGCACGCGCCGGCGTACTCGACATCATTCCCTGTCACCTGAGCGACATTCCCCGTTTTTTTTCGGACGGCACCATCCCAATCGACGTAGTCTTTTTGCAAGCTGCGCAACGTGGCGACGGCTCGCTTAGCTTCGGCCCAATCTGCAGCTACCTTCCCGCCGCTGTTAGGCAAGCGCGAGTCGTTATTGCAGAAGTGAACGCGCAGGCTCCTTGGAGTCATTCAAGCGCAACTCTGGACATTGCCGATGTCGATTTCATTGTACGCAGCGACTATCCGATTGCGACGCTCCCTCGGCGCTCGCCGAGCGAATCGGATCGGCTGATAGCCCAGAGGGTCGGCACGTTGATTCCGGACAAGGCGATTCTTCAGCTTGGCATCGGCTCTCTGCCGGATGCAATACTAGGTGGGTTGACAGGACATAGAGAATTAGGTCTGCATTCCGGCATCCTGAGCGACGCCATGGTGGACCTCGTCGAACAGGGTGTGGTGACAAATGCAACAAAACCTGTCGATTGCGGTATATCAGTAACCGGCGGAGTCTTCGGCAGCCAAAAACTTTACGATTTTGTGCATGAGAATCCGCTGGTCAGAGTGGATCCGATCGAATACACACATTCGATTTCCGTTCTCGCCCAATTTCCCAATTTTGTAGCAGTGAACTCCACCATTGAGGTTGACCTTACCGGGCAGGTGAATGGCGAAACCGCGGCCGGGCACTATCTAGGAACGGTCGGTGGACTTACAGACTTTTCGCGGGCCGCGTCCATTGCTCCAGGTGGCCGCTCAATAATCGCCCTCCCTGCACGCTCGAACGACGGAAAACACAGCCGCGTGGTCTCAAGACTTTCGAGCGGGATCGCAACTGCGGCAAGAGCCGACGCAGATTGGGTGGTGACGGAATTCGGCGCGGCGAGGTTGAAAGGAAAATCGATCCGGGAGCGCGTTCGCGAAATGCTGCAACTGGCGCATCCTGACGATCGCGAACGTCTCGAAAGTGAAGCAGCACAAATTCCCGGCTTTTGTCGCTGAGTCAGTGAGTCACTTTAGCCGGATCACATCGAAACAGACGCTCTCGCAAGCGAGAGCTCCAACGCATGGAGGCTCGGAGCTTCTTGCCCTGCTTGACGGGATGGATCTACGAGTCCCCTCGCATTGCTTACTCGCGGACATAGGGCACCTTTGCCAACACTGCGGCTGCATATTCAAGCTGCGCAGGCTGATGTCGGCTCGTCCCTGTCCGAACAGGAACAGCGCTCAATCTATCCGACAAGCCCAGCCTTGGGTCCTCGGCGGCTTCCCGCTGGAACGCCCACTGCCTGGTCTAACATAAGCGGGCGACAACGGTGATAGCCGACAAGCTCAGTTCTGGATCTTCGAATTAATTTCGTCCTGGGCTGATACCGATGAGCAGGCACAAATGCCCTGCCACTGACGCACACGTCAATGTCAACGGCGCCACTGCGAATATTCTGCCGCTACGGCGATGGACAAGATTACAGCGAAACACTCGTATTGATTGCTCCGGCGCGACCTGTCGCGCCGGAGCTCCGCCGGTCGTCTGCTTCAGACGACTTAAACCTACATCAAGCCTTTTCTTCTACGCTGTCTACCTCGTAGAAGCGCGGAGGACGCTTCTCCCGACGGGCGTTTACGCCCTCTTTGGACTCGTCGGTGCCATAGAACAGCGCCAATGCCTGATAGCCAAGTGCACCAATACCCTTGATGTTCTCCGAATCGGCATTAAACGAGCGCTTGGCGATCGCAATCGCTGTCGGGCTCCGTTGCGCAAGTTGAGCACACCAACTGTCGACTTCCTCGTCTAGGAGCTCGTCATCGACAACCTTATTGACCAAGCCCATCGCACATGCTTCGTCTGCGGTGTACCTTTTGCACAAATACCAAATCTCGCGGGCACGCTTTTCGCCGACGATGCGCGCAAGGTATGCCGTTCCGAAACCCGGGTCCACCGATCCCATGGTCGGTCCCACTTGGCCGAAGACAGCGCTTCTCGCCGCGATCGTCAGGTCGCAAATCGTCGCGATGACATTCCCGCCACCGATCGCATAGCCGCGAACTTTCGCTATGACTGGCTTCGGAACCTCGCGAATCGCTGATTGAAGCAGCTCGACCGAGACGCCTACCACACCTCGGCCGCCCTTGCGCTCGGATTTCTTCTCTGACGTATCGCCCCCCACGCCAAACGCTCGATCTCCTGCCCCGGTTAGCACAATTGATGCGATGGATTTGTTGAACCCGGCCGTGTGGAGCGCATCAATCACTTCATCATAGGTCCGCGTCCGATACGCGTTCAGCTTGTCCGGACGGTTGACCGTAATAGTCGCAGTCGCATTCTGCTCTTGGTACAGAATGTCTTCGTAATGGTTAGACGCCATCAGCTTCTCCAATTTACTACGATTCGTAGTCCTACACCCTGCCGTCAGAACGCGCTGCGCACACTGTTCATCGGGCTCACCTTGCTACACCGAAAGCCTCACCTCTTTACCTTGTTCTACAAAACTAATACTATGTAAATGTTCGAACAAAGTCAAGCGAGATTTGCTCTGAATCGGCGACTCAAGGTCCAATCGGCAGGCCTATAACTAACGCTACGGGAGAGAAAACGTATGGAGCCGGGCTTAAAATCGACCAGAAACGCTTTTGCTTTCGTCGATCCGCCGGTGACGATTCGCGCCCGTTTGCATACGTTGGAAGAACGATGGAATGAGCGATGACGTTAGCCGCACGCTCGATGAAGTAGGGCGCTACAAAGAGGAGGGTTCGGAGCTTTACAATCAGGGTTGGACGCGATTCAAAGCGCGGAAGTGGAGACACGGCGGATAATTCAATTTCGCTACGCGAATGCGTCTCGACAGGAACTAATTTGAGGTGGCAAATTGGAAGCAAAGAACGCCGATAGTACTGAGGGATTGTCGAACACAAGGCGCGAAAAACTGCATTCTCGAACCATCGAGATGCATGGCTACCGACGCAGCGATGGTTTATACGAAGTTGAAGGTCGCGTAACGGATCGTAAAGCGTACGATTTTTCACCTCCGGGTCCTGGTAGAGGAGTAATCAAGGCGAATGCCACCATTCACGACATGACCGTTCGTATAGTATTCGACCAGTCCCTGACGGTGAAATCCATCGATACACAGACCGCTTTTGCGCCTTATGCGGCGTGCAAGAGCGGCGGGACCAACTTCGACTCGCTGATTGGCCTACGCATGATTCAGGGATGGAGCCGCGAGGTGAAAAGTCGCCTCAAAGGAGCATCGAGTTGCACTCATCTCATGGAGTTACTTGGGCCAATGGCCACCACGGCTTACCAGACGTTAGCGGACGTCCGAATCAACACGGCCCCGGAACTCGATAAGGACGGCCGACCGGTTAAAATCGACAGTTGTTGGGCGTATGTCGCACACGGCGATGTGGTGCAACACCTTTGGCCTAACTTTTATCGCCCTTCGGGTAACCGAACGCCGTAAGTTCCTCCAGCGGCGCTCCTACGCCCCGCATGCTGCCGCTTGGCAATCGCTTGGGTTTGCTAGGGTTTGCGGTAGTTGTGGCCCACTCAGTCGAACGATACGTGCGGCGGACGTATGACGCGCAAAGTTGCAGCCGCCGGGCAAACTTGAGGCGCGGGTGCTCAACCGCAACCTCAAGTACAAATCCGCCGACGGCTCGACACACTGGAGCAGCTATAAACTCACGGCAGAACTCGGCGACGTGTCGGTCTCGACCGTGCAGCGTGTTTTGCACAAGCACTGCATCAAGCCGCAACAACTTGAGCGGCATACGGTCTCTAACAACCCGGACTTCGAGGCTGAAGCAGCCGACTTGATCAAGCTTTACCTGAACCCGCCGGCGCACGTGCGGTGTGCTGTGTGGACGAAAAGACCGCGATTCAGGCACTCGACCGCAAAGACCGGATGCTGCCGCTGTCGCCCGGCGCGCCGAGAGTCACGGCGCGGAGTACAAGCGCAATGGCCCGCTCAGCCTGTTAGCAGCGTTCAATACTGCGACAGGCGAAGTGCTGCGCAAACGGCGGCGAGCCACAACGGCGAACAGTATGTGGCGTCCCTGACCGACGTTGTCGCCAGCCAGCCCAAACGCAGAAAAATCCATGTCATTAGCGACAACATGAGCAGCCATAAGACGTAGCGGGTGGCCTCCTTCCTCAACGCGCATCGCAACCTACGTCTGCACTTCACACCGACCTACTCGTCCTGGCTGAACAAAGTGAAAACTGGTTCTCGCGCATCCAGCGTGATGTGATCACGTGGCACGGGTCTGCGTAGTAGAGGGGTAAATCGACTTGCCGTCCCGACGCGTGTCCATTCTACCGTTCACGACGCCGTGGCATCATGATAAAACGAGTATGGGCTTGGTCTTTCGGCCGGACTGCCTGTACAGTGAAAGCGCATCCTTCCAGTTCGCTAGTGGAAAGCACGTCGTCGGAGGAAGGCTTGTGTATCTTAAACGCTGCCAAATTTCGTTAAACCACTCATGCCATCTTACTGGCGTCAAATCTTCCAACTGATCGCGGATATGAAATCGGGCTAGAGATGGACCGCGTCGATTCGATGCAATAGGTTTGCCCGAAAATAGCCCATAGGATACGAATGCGGCTTCCTTCCGCATGCCGCTCTGGACTACCCTCCCAACGTCGCCTCCGATCGCATCGAACGCGAGATCGACGTAGCCCGCAAGTTGTGTGAGTTCCCTGATATCGTCAATTGCAACGGGACGCACACCGAGTTGTTCCAGCGTAGCTCGATGCTCCCGCGATCGATACACCCCTGATACCTCCTTAGCCCCAAGGGCGAACGCCCACTGCGCGAGTAGCTGAGCACAGCTTGATCCTGCTGCGGTCATAAGCACTCGTTGGCCGAGCGGGTTCCACCGCTTAAGCATGAGCATTGCGGCAAGCGGATTGATATAAGCGCGAGCGGCCGTATTGTCATCTATGTAGTCCGGTACAGGAATCGCCCATCTGGAATCACAGTCCACGAAACTCTGCCAAGTACCGGGTCCCAGCAAAGGGAGAATGCGTTGACCAATTCGAAGGTCGCTACCGTGCTCGACGCTTACAGCGACTCCGACCCCTTCATAGCCAGCGACAAGCGGCGGCTTAATCCTGTGCCTATAAGCACCCGTAATAGGGATGAGATCGGAAGGATTAATGGGCGAAAGCGCCATACGCGCGCGCAATTTTGGGCCCAGGACGGCGCCGATCTCCCCGCTTTCCAGAGCCAGTTCTTTCTCCGGCATGCCGAAACGATGATAGCTGAGCGCGGTGTTTTGCATAATCATTCGCTTCGAATTTCGGTAGCTACTGACGCTGGTTGCGGCGCGCACGCGACCATCGGGATAACTTCAAATCTTGGCATGGCGACGGACATCTACACTTCCTCTTTCTTTGATCTCGCGATGGCCTTCGGCAGCCCTGGTCTCGGATGGACCGGCGGATTCTGGCACAGTGTCGTCGACCGTGGCTGAATGTGCGTGCGATGCCTGCCGGAGTATCCGCTGACCGCGCCCAGCCACTTCACGCGTTAGCGCCCTCCAGTCCCGTTTCAGAACCGCACAATTCGGCGTCTACGGAGGCGTGTCGTTAAGCACTACCTTCGTCCGTTGCAGCTTTCAATGCATCTAACACTGCCGCGAAAGCCGACGACGTCTGCCGACGATGCGGATAGTACAAGTAAAGCGGGAGCATCGGCCACCAATCGGGCAGCAGAGGCACAAGCGTTCCAGAGTCAAAATGCGGCTGAGCAAGGTCGAGGGGGACGAATCCCACGCCGACCGCATCAATTGCCGCTTGCAGAACGGGATATACGCTGTTGAAAACGGCAGCCCCACCAACCCGCACCGTAACGATCTTGCCGTCCTTTTCGAGTTCCCATGGCGCTAGGCTTCCGTACGTAGGCAATCGCAGATTCAGACATCGGTGTTGTATGAGATCTCCGGGCTCGGCAGGAATAGGTCGGCCCTGCAAGTACTCAGGCGACGCTACTACGGCAAGACGGCGGTCCCCTGTCAACAGGACTGCGATCATGTCTTTCGCAACTTGATCTCCGGTGCGCACGCCCGCGTCGTATTGGTGTTCGACTATGTCTGTCAGACCGTAATCCACGGAGAGTTCCAGTTCAATGTCGGGATAGATTCGGGCTAGCGGCGCGAGCTTGGGCCAAAGGACGTTATTGATAACGTAGTCGGTCGCGCTTATACGGACCCGCCCTGCCGGTGTATCCCTCAATTCAGTCAGCAATGACAGTTCTGTATCGATCTGCGTTAGGTGCGGTTCGATAGCGACGAGTAACCGCGTCCCCGCCTCAGTTAGCGACACGCTGCGTGTGGTTCGGCTCAACAGACGGATGCCGAGTCGGCTTTCGAGCGCGAGCATTGAATGACTAAGCGCCGAGCGAGAAACACCGAGTTGTGCAGCGGCTCGCGTGAAACTACGTTCGCGAGCAACTGTGACGAATGATTGAAGCTCTGCCAGATTGGGACGTTGCATTGGTGCACCGATTTCACAGATCCAATCCAATTTTACCGTCTTCTGTGCAAATCGCGGAATTGCCTGACGTCGCCATTGCCACTTTGCCCGTTGGGCAGCATCCATCGCGATGGCATGCCCCGCTTACGGCATCAATCAATGCACTTACCTCGGCGCCAAGTGCGTTCCTCCAATACCCGAAAGCGCGTTTCGCATCGCGGAATTCACTCGCATTTTCGCGTGGCAACGATTTCTCGCGTGCTGAAAGCCTGTTTTGCATCGCAAAAAACGCTGCGTATCCCTCTGATTAATAAACACAAAATATGTCTTATGTCTTATATAAGACCTGCACCGCGCGGCGCTACTATTGAGTCATGCAGTTCGCTCGATGTGCGGGGCGGCACCTGAATCCATTCATGCAAACGCGCTTTGCTCTTAGGAGAAATACATGGCCCAGTATCAAGACGACATCAAGGCAGTTGACGGTTTGAAAGAGACGCACGGCAGCGCGTGGGATGCCATTAACCCCGAGCATGCCGCCCGCATGCGCGCCCAGAACAGGTTCAAGACGGGGTTGGACATCGCGAAATACACCGCGAAGATCATGCGCGCCGACATGGCCGCCTACGATGCCGATCCGTCCAAATACACCCAGTCGCTGGGCTGCTGGCACGGCTTCATCGGCCAGCAAAAGATGATTTCCATCAAGAAGCACTTCGACAGCACCGACCGCCGCTACCTGTATCTGTCCGGTTGGATGGTGGCTGCGCTGCGCTCCGAGTTCGGCCCGCTGCCGGACCAGTCGATGCACGAAAAGACTTCCGTCAGCGCGCTGATCCGCGAGCTGTACACCTTCCTGCGCCAGGCCGACGCGCGTGAACTGGGCGGACTGTTCCGCCAGCTGGACGCTGCGGAAGGCTCCGCCAAGACCGCCATCCAGGCAAAAATCGACAACCACGTAACCCACGTCGTGCCGATCATCGCCGACATCGACGCGGGTTTCGGCAACGCCGAAGCAACGTATTTGCTGGCCAAGCAGTTCATCGAAGCGGGCGCATGCTGCATCCAGATTGAAAACCAAGTGTCCGATGAGAAGCAGTGCGGCCACCAAGATGGCAAGGTCACCGTGCCGCACGAGGATTTCCTGGCCAAGGTCCGCGCGATCCGCTACGCGTTCCTAGAACTGGGCGTGGACGACGGCGTCATCGTGACCCGTACCGACTCGCTGGGCGCCGGACTGACTAAGCAGATCGCCGTAACCCATACACCGGGCGACCTCGGCGACCAATACAATTCGTTTCTCGACTGCGACGAAATTTCGGCCGATGGACTGGGCAACGGGGACGTCGTCATCAAGCGCGACGGCAAGCTGCTGCGTCCCAAGCGCCTGCCTAGCAACCTGTTCCAGTTCCGCGCCGGCACGGGCGAAGCGCGTTGCGTACTGGATTGCATCACCTCGCTGCAAAACGGCGCAGACCTGCTGTGGATCGAAACCGAAAAGCCGCATATCGCGCAGATCGCCGGAATGGTCAACGAGATTCGCAAGGTCATTCCGAACGCCAAGCTGGTGTACAACAATAGTCCGTCGTTCAACTGGACCCTGAATTTCCGTCAGCAGGTGTATGACGCAATGAAGGCCGCGGGCAAGGATGTGTCGGCATATGACCGCGCGCAGCTGATGAGCGTGGAATATGACGAGACTGAACTGGCAGTGCTCGCCGACGAAAAGATCCGGACGTTCCAGGCCGACGCGTCGCGCGAAGCGGGTATCTTCCATCACCTGATTACACTGCCGACGTACCACACCGCTGCACTATCGACCGACAACCTGGCGAAGGAATACTTCGGCGACCAGGGCATGCTGGGTTATGTGGCTGGCGTGCAGCGTAAGGAAATCCGTCAGGGCATCGCGTGCGTCAAACACCAGAATATGTCGGGCTCGGACATCGGCGACGATCACAAGGAGTATTTCAGTGGCGACGCGGCCCTGAAAGCGGCGGGTAAAGACAACACCATGAACCAGTTCTGATACCGACAACGCCTCAAAACACCAACCTGGATACGGGTTGGTGTTTTTTTATCGGATTGCGGCTCTATCTTCGTCACCGTACCTGACCGTCCCAACGCTAGCCGTCGTGGTCTGGATTGCCCCGCGCGACCAGTCCAAACTTGTCCACGTTACCGTCCCCCCTGATTCAATGGATTGACAGTCGCGCTGCGATCTCGACTAGCCGAGCTCCCTCGCAATTCGTTTAGGTGCGGCATGGAGAAAAGACACGTAAGAAGTGGGGTTTTGGGCGGGACGTCCCCGCCCTCTGTCTTTGTCTTGGCGGCACAAGGCCAGAAAGGTCGAAGCAGCGACGGCGGAGTGCCACGCGAGAGAGTGACTCGCGACTGTCCGTGGAAACCGTTAGCTGCGGCCTTCACGCTATCGCATATCGGCTGTAGTTCCGTCAACACTCACGGCACATGCTCTCGAAACAGTTGGCCTGCACGGGTCAACCGAGCGCTGCGCGCAGTGCGCCCAAAAAGTTGGGCGCCTAGTTCCTCCTCCAGTTCCTTGGTCTCAGCACGCGCCTCCGACCATTCAGCAATAATCGAATCAGCGCCCGACAAGCTTCATGCTCTGCTCGGTGTAGCGATTGCCCTGAACCGCTGTTTTCGAGAAGATGGCATTGAGTTCGTTGATCTCGTCGGTAGTGATTTCCACATCGATAGCCCCCACGTTCTCTTGGAGGCGATGGAGCTTGGTCGTACCTGGAATTGGCACAATCCACGATTTTTGTGCAAGTAGCCACGCAAGTGCAACCTGCGCAGACGTTGCGCTCTTACGTGTGGCGATCGCGCCAATCGCAGAGACGAGCTGCAGATTGGCCTCGCGCGCTTCACCCTGGAATCGTGGAAGCGTGCGGCGAATATCGCCATCCGTGAAAGTCGTGCCTGTATCAACCGCGCCGGCTAGGATGCCCTTGCCCAGTGGGCTAAACGGTACGAACCCAATACCCAATTCTTCCAGCGTCGGCAGGATTTCCACTTCAGGTTCGCGCGTGAACAGCGAATACTCGCTTTGCAACGCGGTTACGGGCTGCACGGCATGTGCGCGGCGAATTGTCTGCGCACCTGCTTCCGACAAGCCAAAATGCTTGACCTTGCCCTCTGCAATCAGATCCTTAACCGCGCCGGCCACCTCCTCAATTGGCACGTCGAGATCGACGCGATGTTGATAGAACAGGTCGATACGATCCGTCTTCAAGCGTTTCAACGATTGCTCGGCGACAAGCTTGATACGCTCGGGGCGACTGTCCAGTTCGCCTGTTCGCGCGTCGCCATCCTTCCATCCGAACTTCGTGGCAAAAACCACCTCAGCTCGGACTCCAGCGAGCGCTTTTCCCAGAAGTTCCTCGTTGACAGCACCATAGGCTTCCGCCGTATCGAAGAAGGTCACACCCATATCATGCGCTGACCGAATTAGCTTGATCGCCTCGCGTTCGTCGGTTGGTGCGCCATAACCGAAGGAAAGGCCCATGCAGCCGAAGCCCAATTCCGACACTTCCAAACCACTTTTCCCCAAGACTCGCTTCTTCATTCAAATCCTCCTATTCGTAAAACACGACTACGACGCGAATGCGCCCCTTGTTCCTCACCGATGGACGCCACTAGAACGGCCGAAACGAGTACCGTCGCGCTTGCTCTGTTAAAGAGTTATCCAGATTCGCTACTTCGGCCTCGAATCCATGACTTGCGCGGCAATCGCTACCGCGCCGTAGGCATTGGGCCAGCCGGCGTAGAACGCTATTTGCGCGATTACCTCTCCGATCTGTTTACGAGTGAGGCCGCCATCCATAGCCTTGTTGAGATGAAAAGCCACCTGACCCAGCTGTCCATTGGCGATAAGACTGGTAACCGTCACCAGGCTTCGATCGCGCGGCGACAATCCCGGGCGAAGCCATAAGTCATGAAAGAGTGGATCGTTCGTGAAGTGCTCCAAAGCCGGCGAGACCGGCCTGACATCCCGGGCAACAATTCCCGCGCGACGCTCTTCAGCCTTCTCGTCGATTGGCAGGAGCCGTGGTAAGGCGGGAGGGAGCTGGTCAACACCGATCTTGCACTCGGCAAAGACCTTCGCCGTTACCGCAATTGCGGCCTTGGCATTACCGAGCCCGGCATAGAAGGCCAAGTGCGTAATGATTTCCGATATTTCAGACGGCTTCACACCATCGGCTAGGGCATGAAAGATTTCCGACCGCAACTCGATTGTCTGATTCCGTGCAATCAATGCCGCCACCGTAACAATGCTTCGTTCGCGCGACGATAGCTGCGGTCGCTTCCACAAGTCATTCTCAATCGATTCGTTGATATAGCGAGAGAGTGCAGGCGATACCCCGCTCACATTCACTCCGTCGTTTGAATTTTGTCCATGCAGAGACACGGTCTGTGCATTAGCAACATTCAGTACACCCATCCATAGTAAAAGTAACGTCAGAGTTTTTTTCATGTTGTTAGGATCCCCGTGATTGCCCGAAGTTGCAATCATTCGATGAAGCGTTCCGCAATACGACGCCGACCGGTTCAGTAAATCCCAATGGAGTCCCAGAAATCGCAGTGGTGGCGCTTCGCAAATTCGGTGACGGGCAATCTGTGATTTTCAGGCAGCATGAATTGCATGAGGCTTGGTTGTGCCCCCTCAAACCTCGGCCAATCCGCCCATTGCGCTGTGTTACTCGCGGATGTCCAGAAATGCACCATCTCGTCGGACAGCTTCTTCTGGAAGCTGTTCAGCTTGACTGCATAACCGAGCTTCCCGCCGTGGAAGCCGGAAAAGATATAGGAAAGCTCGAAGGTATGCGCGGCTCCCAGCGGATAGGTCGTTGGAGGAATATATGACGGGGCTGTCCTGTCGTTGAACTCGTAGGCGTGAACCGTCGTCTTTTCCGATGCCCATTTGTCGATCATCAACGCTGGACACGAGAACAGATAATCCGTCGCGACGGCGGCATAGGCTTCGCTTGGGGATTGATAATCCGCAATCGGATATTCGCGTGCGACCAACTCTGACTTATCTCCGAAGAATGCGCCAAGTCCAGCGCTGTAACCCTCTTCGGTCATCGCCTTTCCCGTCGAGTTCTCCGGCAGAGCCGCGAAAAACGTCCCTTCATTACTAGTCGTGCCATTAACGATGGTGACGTGATTGAATTTTCCGTCCCGCAGCGCATCGCTGGGCTGCATGGGCATGAAGTCACCGTCTATGATCGTCTGGTTGACGATGTAGTCCTTCTGGTGAGCGAGGATTTGAGCCACGCTGAGCCCGCGAAGGCAGGCGGCGCTCTGGTCGCTGCAGCCCGAGGCATTGGCGAAGCCGGATCCAATTTTTCTGGCGTAGTCCACCGGGCGCGTCGCACCAAAATAAGGATGCCGGATGATCTCGGCGCCGCCACTCATGATGATCGCGTGCTGAAACTTCCCGGCCGCCCAAGGGGAAATGATTTGCGCGAGGACACTCGTGCCCCCCGACGACTCCCCGGCGATGGTCACGTTATCAGGATCACCGCCAAATTTTCGGATATTGCGCTGAACCCAATCCAACGCAAAGGTTTGATCCATCTGACCGTAGTTGGCAAAGGGATGTCCTTCGCCATCGATCTTGGGATGGGAGAAGAATCCCAACACACCAAGGCGATAGTTGATTGTGACGACAATCACGTTTCCATCAGCCACCAATTTCCGCGGATCATAGTCGGCTCCACGTCCAACCGTCAGGTTGCCGCCATGAATCCATACAAACACGGGCAATGACCGCCGGTCACCGGTCGAACGTGGCACATAAACATTCAGATAGAGGCAGTCCTCGTTTCCCCCCGCGCTTGCGAATACTCCGAGATCGCCGTTCTGCGGGCACTCGTTGGTAACCTTGCTCGCTTCTGGCGGTTTCGACCAAGGCTTGGGTGCCTGAGGTGGACGCCACCGCAAGTCGCCGACTGGCGGGGCTGCGTAGGGGATGCCGAGAAACGATTTCATCTTGGCATCGTTAATGCCGCGAACTGGGCCGCTATCGACATCGACTACGGGGGTAGTTTGCGCCCATGCGACCGGCCCCGTCGTCAACTGCACGCACAAACCGACCGCCACGAACAAGCGAGCCATTCGTGCGGGTGCACGCGATGCCGCAAGGTTACCGGGCCTTTTATTGCGCATCACTGACTTTCTCCATCCATTCGACGTTCTCGCCACCCACCGTGGTGCCGCTGACCGCGAGGTGCGTCATCGCAGTCGTAGGTGTGGCACCGTGCCAGTGCTTGATGCCTGGTGGGCACCACACCACATCACCAGGGTGGAGCTCCCGTGTCGGCTTTCCCCATTCCTGATAAAGCCCTACGCCAGAAACGACCATGAGGTACTGTCCCTTGGGGTGGGTGTGCCAAACCGTGCGCGCGCCCGGCTCGAACGTCACCAGGTTGCCCGCGGCATTGATGTCGGCGTTGGCCGGCCAAACCGGGTCGATGCGCACTCGTCCAGTGAAATAGTCAGCAGGAGCAACGACCGAGGGCTGGCTACCTGCGCGCATGATTTGCGGAGTAGCAGAAACTGGAGCAGTGCTTACCTGCGTCTGGGCCGCATTGCTGATGGCAGCATGAAACACTGCGACGTACAGGGCGACGTTCAAGAACGACGACATTTTCATGCTGTCCAATTCCTTTCCGAAATTCAGTTCAGAGTTCTTGTGCCGTCGGTCGGAAGACGATTTCGTTGACGTCCACGTCTTCGGGTTGGCTGATCGCGAAGGCCACCATGCGGGCGTAGCTTTCGGGCGAGATGCCGACCTTACCCACATAATCCGCGTTCGCCGATTGCACATCCTTATCGCTGATGTGGTCGAGCAGTTCGGTCTTGACCGCGCCCGGCGAAATCAGCGTCGTTCGGATGTTGTAGGGCGTCACTTCCTGGCGCAGTCCTTCCGACAAGGCGCGAACGGCAAATTTGGTGGCGCAATAGACCGCGGCGCTTGGGAAAATCTTGTAGGCCGCCACGGATGCGGTGCTGATAATGTGACCGGACTTCTGCTCCTTCATGTAGGGCAGCGCGGCGGCCATGCCGTGTAGAACGCCGCGCAGGTTGACGTCAATCATCTGGTTCCATTCATCCACTTTCGCCTGTTCGACAAGCGACAGCGGCATGAGACCTGCGTTATTGACCAGAACATCAATGCGGCCAAAGGTTTCGACGGCGGTATCCACGAGCTTCTGCGTATCTTCCAAGCTAGTCACGTCGGTGGAGACGGCCACCGCCTTGCCGCCTTTGCTCGTGATTTCGGCGGCGACTTTCTCGATGCGGTCAGTACGACGTGCCGCAAGGACGACGCTGGCGCCTAGCTCTGCCAGATGACGGGCAGCCGCCTCGCCCATGCCGCTGGATGCGCCGGTGATAACGACGACTTTGCCTTCGATATTGCTGCTCATTTCATTTCTCCGAGAGATATAGTTCATCAGTGACGTGCTCTTGCCGTCTAGCGCTTCCTGCACCGCGATATGCGTCATGGCACCGTGCCAGCGCTTGTGCCCCGACGGGCATCAGATCACGTCCCGCGCGAATCTCAACGACCGGCTCGCCCTCGCGCGGAGTCCAGCCGCAGCTGGATGTGACGACCAGCGTTTGTCCGAGTGAGTGCGTATCAAGCCGTGCGCGCGGCAGGCTCGAAAATGACGATGGCGCATGACGGCGGTCTTTAGATCGACCGCGTCAACGATGCGATGTTACTTTTCCGCCGACCATGCCATTGCCAAACCCGCTCTCATCACGGGTTCTCATCTGGAACCATGCGATTCGAGACGAGGAGCGTGGTGCCGGCCGATCGCCCGGTCTGGCAGTCCGCATCTACTAGTGGCGCTGACTCATGGCTGCTGCAACCCGTCCAAAGCCGCCCAGCTTCGCCGCAAGCCCCCGCGATGTCGGTTCATCGGTACTTTATTGCCTGGGCGACTCGTCCGGAAGATAGTAAAATCGGGATGCCGAGGTGAATCTGATTCACCAATATCGAAAGGAAACCTGACCGCCCCCTCACAACGAAGGCACGGACACCCGCGGCAACGCCGAAGGCATCACCCGACTGAAGCGAGGGAGTGCTGGAAGACTGCCAAAACAAAACGCCGTGCGCGACCCGAACGCAGAAAGCTTCCAGGACATAACCCGGCCTCCCGGCTTCCACGTGCGCCCCAACCAGGTTTTTCGGCGCATATGCGAGCCCGAGACCAGCAAGGGCACCCTCGACCATCTGGTAGGAGTTTATAAGGACGAGTTGCCCCTCAGCACCTCCCGCCGCCCCTCATATCGATCCCATGGCAGCAGCGAGTGCCTCGTAGGAAATCGCAGGTTGATGCATTCGTGTTGGAGCAAATCCTGAGGCGTCGGCACTCGTTATCTTCACTGCAGCTAGCCAGGTGAGGCGACCGTAGCGATGGTCCTATGCGGCGCAATGCGCACGGGATCTTATCCTTAGTCACTTCGTCGCCCGACCGCGCGCCAATGTCATAGCGATTGGCGACGATGTCCAACAGCCCATAGTCGTTCACATGCTCAGTCGTCGGTTCGAGATCTCGCATTATTAGGTGCGCCCCGTGGGACGCACGAAACAACCCAGTGTGCAGCGTTCAGCGCTTTTTCACCTCCAGACGATTTACTAGAATTTATGCCGGAGGGCCGCGCGAACAAGAAACTGATGATTGTTGGAAGAATCGCCCAAGTTTGCAAAGGCCGCGACGGCGGCGGCGCCTGTCGACGACGTACCGGAGGCCTTCTGCCAACCAGCACCCAAATAGACATCCGTCCTCTTCGAAAGAAAGTAGTCGATCATGGCGGCGACCTGGTGATAGTGCTGATTGCCGACAGTCGATCCACTCGCTGTCTCGACCCCTTTCCCGATTAGGTAATTGTACGCACCGCTAAGGAACAGCGACGGACTGATAGCGTATTGCGCTCCAAAATCCACGTTGTTGAAGCGTGCTGTATGATCCGCGAACCCAACGCCTAGATTCGCGTATTGGATGTTCGAACCGGATCCCATCAGCGTCAACGGTCCTAACGCATAACTAGCTGCTACGACTGCCACCTGGTACGCTGTCGCGGTGACGTATCCCTTATTTAGACTCCCGGCGAGAACAGATGCACCGTTAGCGTTATTCGTAAAAAAACCGGAGCCTGCGGTGGCCGACGTAGGGTTCTTGAAGTATTCAAAGGCGGCCGCAACCTTGAACGGACCATTTGCGTACCCGGCACCGAGCGAATAACCGCTATTCGCGGTCGTATTTCCAGGCACGCCGCCCACGCTGTACTCGCCCCCGAACGAGAACCCCCCAAGCGTGGGGCTCATGTAGCGCACGGCGTTGTTTACTCGAACAGTGTTTCCCGTATTATCAAGATCGCCTGGGTGAACAAAGATTGCCGATCCAATTCCTGCAGCGGTGATGGGCTCAGGAAAATAAAAAATCATGTCGTACTGCCGACCCAACGTCAGGCTTCCGTAGCGTCCACTGTTCAACCCTACAAACACCTGGCGCCCAAATGCTGTGCCTCCCTGTCCAGCGGCACCGTTGTTGACATTAATGCCGGACTCCATGGTGAAGACTGCCTTAAGTCCGCCGCCGAGATCCTCGCTCCCCGTAAAACCCCAGCGACTACCATTGATTCCAGACAGCGAATCAAGAGCAATCCGCTTTCCTCCGGTCGGGCCACCAACGTTGTTGGTAAACATGACCCCTTCGTCCAGGATACCATAGAGAGAAACCGAGCTTTGGGCTTGAGTTGTCGAGCTTAACAGGCAAAGCACTGTCGCGCCGATATAAATGAACTGCATTCTCTTCTTCATTATTCGATATCCTAATTAATAATAATTTACACGACATCTACGATGAAAATGATATTAAAGATGCAACCTCGTCCGGGCCGCAAACCAGCAGCGCCCGGATTACTTAATGCAGGATCGTTTTGGGCGGCGTTGTTCGTGAAGACGCTAAGAGGCCACGTCAGAAAAAGGCCGAGCGCGATTTATCGTCCTCTCCGTACCACCGCCTCGGTGATCTCGCTTGCCGTGCGATCGACTCACACCACCTTATCCCTTTTAAGTGCCTCGACCTCAGAGGTTGTCAATCCCATTTCGCTCAAGATGTCGACGGTATGCTGACCGACAGTTGGCGCAGGCATTCGTATTTGAGCCGGGGTCCCTGACATTTTGGCTGCACTCGCCAGATTTTTAATCTTTCCGGCACGAGGATGCTCTAGCTCGACTATCATGTCGCGCGCGATTACCTGAGGATCTCGGAGTGCCTGGTCGAACGTGTTGATCGGTCCGCCGGGAATTCCAGCCGCATCGAGCTTTTCGACCCAGTAACCTGTGTCCTCGTGCGTTAACACGAGTTCTATAATGCGTTCAAGTTCGTCAATGTGCGCGACTCGATCGCTAACGGTGGCGAACCGTGTGTCTTCAATCCATGTTGGCCTATCCACCACCTGCTTGCAGAATTTCTCCCACAGCTTCTGATTGCTGGCCCCGACGACCACGTAACCATCCCTTGTCTTGTAGGCTTGATACGGGGCCGCCAACAAGTTCTGGGTTCCCGCCACCTTCGGGACCACCCCGTTGACGAAATAGGCGGCGGCCTCAACTGGAACGAGCGACAGGCCTGAATCGACTAAAGAAATATCGAGATATTGCCCCGCTCCACCCTGCAGCTTGTGAATATAGGCACAGAGGATCGAATATAAGGCGGTTAGACTGGCGCCGATATCATGGAACGAAACCGGAATCTTGACAGGACGATCTCCTGATGGACTGTTGACGTCCATCAAGCCAGTCATTCCCTGAGCCAGGATATCGAAGCCTCCCTTAGTCCTGCATGGGCCAGTTTGCCCGTAACCCGAGATTGAACAATAGATGATTCCAGGGTTAACCTGCCTCACTGCCTCGTAGTCGATTCCGAGAGACTTGGCTATCCCTGGACGAAAGTTTTCTACAAGCACATCGGATTTCTGCACAAGCTCGAAAAGGATTGACTTCCCCTGCTCTGATTTGAGGTTGAGCGTAATGCTTCGTTTATTCCTATTAATCGCCATGAATGGCGCGCTTTCGTCGTTGACGAATGGACTCAATCGTCGCTGATCGTCACCTTGCAACTTTTCTACTTTGACTACGTCCGCTCCAAAATCACCAAGAAGCATGGTGCAGTATGGACCAGATAGGTATTGAGTCAGATCAAGGACTCGCATTCCGTTGAGCGACGACATCTGTACTCTCCTCCGATTTGGTATGGGGCGAGCTGTCGCGTCACCTAGAGTGTATAGATAGCGACAACCGCAAACGGCTCACATGGTAAGCAAGGTCCTATACACCGGCCGCAGAGCTGCATAGCGAGGAGGCCGGTCCACGTTGAAGCGCTCGTTTGAGAACAAGCGGATGGGTTAGCTGCTTCTGGTTCGCTCCAGTGTCTGGCGAATTTCGCCGGCATGCTGATCGAGCATTGGTGCCGGCATGCGTATGCTCCCAGGCGTGTCGCTCAGTTTCACAGATACACCCAAGGTCTTCGTCGGTCCCAATTTTGGATGAGACACGGTTTCGACCATCCCGCGGTGGACGACCTGCGGATGATTGAACAACTGATCGTGGTTCAGCACGGGGGCGCATGGAACGCCAATTTGGTCAAGACCGTTCACCCAATAGTGCACGGGATGTTGCACTGTCGCGGCAGATAGCAAGCGCACGAGTTCGTCATTGTGTGCTACGCGATCATGCAGTTCAATGAACCTCGGGTCTTCGATCAATTGAGGAAGTTCCGCGAAACGACAGAACGCTTCGAAAAAGTGCTGCAACCCTGCTCCGACGGTTACATAGCCATCAGAGCAGGGAAAGACTTGATACGGTGCCACCCCGCGGTGCGCCTGTCCAAGGCGGGGCGGGTTAGTGCCCGTGGTAAAGTAGTGTGCTGCCTCGTAGAGTTGCAAACTGATGCCGGCTTCTAGCAAAGAGGTCTCCACGTGTTGTCCACGCCCGGTGCGGTGCCGTGCTTCCACAGCAGCAAGAAGTCCGATGGTTAGGTTTAGTCCGGCCGCGATATCGCAGATGGGAATCGGTAACCGATGGGGCTGACCGTCGCGCGGTCCTGTTATGTTCATAAGGCCCGACATGCCCTGCGCCATCAAATCAAAACCGCCGCGTGCCGCATCCGGTCCCGTTTGCCCATAGCCAGAGATTGATCCGTAGATCAAACGCGGAAAACGCCCGTTGAGTTGTTCCCAACTCATCCCCAGACGCGCAGCTACGCCCGGCCGAAAGCTTTGCAAAAAGATGTCGGCATCCGCGGCCAATTTCATCAGAGTGTCGAAATCTGACGGCTTCTTTAGATCTAGTGCGATGCTGCGTTTATTGCGATTCCATATCATAAAGGCCGCGCTTTCGCCTTCTACGATAGGCGGCACGCTACGCGCACCTTCACCCGTCAGAGGTTCGACCTTGATAACGTCAGCCCCATGATCGGCAAGGTTCATCGCGCACAGAGGTCCCGCGATATTCTGTGCCACCTCAATGACTCTCAGTCCGTCCAAGGCACCTGGCATACTGCCTCCATTTTCTTTGTCTTCAGCGACCCTGAAAGACCGGATCGCGCTTTTCCGCAAACGCGCGTCGGCCCTCTGCGTAGTCTTCGCTTTCCAAGCAAGCGCGCTCCCGCTCGTTACACCGAGCGATATCGCGGATCGGTGCATCGCTAACGGCAGTTTCAATCGCCTGTTTTGCTGCCTGGACCGTAAGCGGCGCGTTACGTGCGATGCGCAGAGCGGTCTCTCCCACTGTCTCGCGCAACTCGCTCGTGCGTATCACCTCGTTGACCAGTCCCATCCGCAGTGCCTTGTTTGCGTCATAACGGTCGGCCGTAAAAATAATCTCCTTCGCCTTTGACGGTCCGACGACTTCGGTGAGGCGCTTGGCAAGGCAATAGTAATAGGCCAGGCCTAGTCGCGCCGCCGGAATTCCGAAGGAAGCGCTCTCCCCTACGATACGAAGATCACACGCCAGCGCGATTGCAGCGCCCGCTCCGAGACAGTAGCCGGAAATCATTGCTATGGTGGGCTTCGAGAATTCCTGCAGTGCCCGAAGAGTAGGTAAAGCTACGTCAGCGTCAGCGCTTGTCGTGGACTTATCGTTCCCTTGTTTCTCCGCCACGTCCGCGCCGGAGCAGAATGCTTTTTCACCACGCCCGTATATGACGACGCAACGAATATTGTCGTCGTCGCGCAGGCGATCTAGCTCGTTCTTTAGCGTTCTCCACATTGCGAGAGAAATCGCATTACGCTTCCGAACATTATCGAGTTCTATCCAACCTACGCCGCCATTTATATCGACCCTAACGCGACCCGGCCGGTCATCGTCCAAGATCAATTTCGATTTTGCGCCATCCATTTGAATCTCCATTGTCGGTCTCGTTCCATTTTCATGCTGGCACCAAGGAGTTGTTGCTGGCGCGTCGAACAGGTAAAGACCGCTACGCTTAACTAAAATCGAAGCTATAGGTCTTTAGATTCCTAAGTAAGCCTTTTGAATCTGCTCGCTCTGGGCAAGCGTCTTCGCATCCCCTTGCGCAATGACACGGCCACCCTCCAACACGTATGCGCGGTGGGCAATCTCCAGCGCCACCTCAGCATTCTGCTCGACTACGAGAATGTCGACCCCGCTATTGGCAATCTCCAACAATAGAGCAGATATCCGGTCGACAATCACGGGTGCTAGTCCAATCGTTGGCTCATCGAGCAACAAGACCCGAGGATTGCTCATCAGCGCTCGGGCGACAGCGACCATCTGCTGCTGTCCACCGCTGAACTTCCCTGCCAAAGTGGTGAGCCGAGGCTTAAGCTCTGGAAACAATGAGAGCACTCGCTCCATGTCTCTGCGCACACCCGATCGATCGCTTCGCGTATAGGCGCCCAACTCGAGATTCTCTTTCAACGTCATCTCACTGAAGAGCCGGCGTCCCTCGGGCACAACGGACAGGCCTCGTTTCACGAGCGCATCCGCGTTGTAGCCAGTTACATCCTCCCCAAACAGTTTCACTCTTCCGGCGTTCGGCTTGAGAATGCCAGAAACGCTTTTTATGACGGTTGACTTCCCGGCGCCGTTCGCGCCGACCATCGTAACGACCTCGCCTCGCCGTATCTCCATCGACACATCCATTATGGCGGGCACTTCTCCGTAGAAGGTGCTGAGGCCTTCAACCTTTAGCGACGGAGCTTTATTTTCCATGGCGAGAGCCCAGATAGGCAGCAATGACCTTCTCATTCAAACGAATCTGGCTTGGGGAGCCGGTCGCGAGCTGTTGACCATGGTGTAGCACAACAATTCGGTCGCAGAGGGCCATGACTGCTTTCATGTTGTGCTCAACCAGCAGGATGGTGCAGCCGAAACGTTCGCGGATCGTCCGCAGTGCGTTCAATGTTGACGCCACCTCTGTCTCGTTCAGGCCGGTCAACGGTTCGTCAAGGCAAAGCAGGCGTGGCCTAGTGGCCAGCGCAAGCGCAATGCTCACTAGTCGCTGAATACCATGCGGCAGCGAGCCAGCGACCCTGTCCAGATGAGAGGTCAGTCCAAGTATGTCTGCGGATTCTGCGACACGTTGCTGACGCTGAGCGCTGGATGCCCCAGACAACCAGTGAATTGTGCCCAGCAGGATATTGTCCCGTACGGTCATGCTTCGCATATAGCTACCATGTTGAAAGGTCCGTACCAACCCCATGCGACTGATTTCAGTGGGTGACTTGCGCGTACAATCTTTTCCGAATATTTCAAGTCTGCCACTGGACGGCTTTAAAAAGCCACTGATAAGGTTGAACGTAGTACTCTTTCCAGCTCCATTAGGGCCGATGAGACCGAGAATTTCTCCCTCGCATACTGTCAAATTAAGGTCCGCCACTGCCACGAGACCGGCGAACCGGCGGGTCACGTTAGTCGTCTGCAGCAAGACTGCATTCCCTTCGGCCATGCTCGTTTCTCCCGGATTAGAATGTGACGATCTTTGTGCGCTTACCAGTCCTTTTCCGACTGGCCGGGAGCCATCTCTTCCACGAAACCCCGACGAGTCCCTTTGGCATCAACAACATGGCCAGTACGATTGCACCACCATAGACAAAATGTTCACCTGCTCCCAAGCCGAGGGCGAAGCTGCTTAAAAGTACCAACACAATCGCGCCTACCACGCTTCCGAACAAGGACGACTCGCCGCCGATCTTGACGTAAGCGAGGCCATAAGCCGCCAGAAGGAAACTGAAATCGCCCGGACTGATTACATTGTTCACGAACGCCTGGAGACTACCTGCGACCCCTGCGCACAAAGATGCAAGGACAAAACAAGCAACCTTCGACATTAGTACGTTGAGGCCGACGGTGCTGACGATATCCTCGTTATCGCGGATCGCCACAAGTACCTTTCCGAAATCAGATTTTTCGACAACATAGAGCACGAACAGGAGCAGCAATACAACCGCCACCACAAAGGTCGGTAACCAGTGGTCGAGCCACCGGGGGGGGAAGATACCCGCCATACCGGACACTCCACCGACGACATCGGCTTTTGATAAGCCGATCCGGACCGCTTCTGCGAAGGCAAAGCTGATCAGCATGAAGTAGGGGCCTTTCGCTCTCAGTGTCACCAGGCCAAACGGGAAGCTCACGAGCGCGACGATGACCGGGCCGATAAGCATCGCTACAATGAACGGCCATTGAAAGATCGTCGTAGCCACGCCGGCGCCATATGCGCCGACGGCCATGAAGGCGGCCGTGGCGAAACTTACTTCCCCTATGAGCATGACGAACCGCATGCTTGCGGCCGTCAGGGCCGCGATCGCGATAAGGTTCACGAGACTCGCCGTGTACGGCGTTCTGAAAAGGAACGTCGCCAGAATAGCTAAGACGGCACCTACGATCCACCGTCCTCCAAAAATTTTAGGCGTGTGCAAGGAGCCCCCTCGGTCTGAAAAGCAAAACGACAATGACAATCAAAAACATCGCAATGGTTGCAGTCGACGCATCAAAGTAAAATCCGCCGACCGCTTCAATGAATGCAATAAGAATTGATCCGACGATTGCACCGGGAATACTTCCCAGTCCTCCGACGACCACCGCGACGAACGTTTTCATTAGGTAATCCGAACCGATGAACGGCGTGACGATCGTAACCGGCGCGATCAACACTCCTGCCACTGCGGCCATAAGCGCGGCTAGCAGGAAGCCAATCAAAGCGATGCGTCCGTAGGGAATCCCCTGCAACAGGGCGGCTTCGCGATCAGAAGCCACCGCGCGTAAGGCGAGCCCGAGCTTCGTCGATCTAAGGACCGTGAACAATATTCCGGTCATAACCGCGGAGGCGAGACATAGCATGAGCCTTTGAGTCGTGATTACCGCAGAGAAGATTTTCACATTGCCTTCGATGATTTGAGGCACGGCGTGCACGTTGCCACCAAAAGACGCTAGAAACGTACCATCAAGAAGGAGAGCCATTCCCATGGTGAGGATGAAAGCACCTTCCATATCACGAAGGAATTTTGACACTCCAAACCGAAACACAATGGCTGCCAGCGCTAAAGAGGCGACAACCCCAACGACAGCAGATAACAAAAAAGCCACAAATACGCCACATCCAAACGCTTCCATCTTTGGAACAAGAACTGGAATCATCAGCGCAGCCAGAGCGAAAAAGTGCCCGTGCACAAAATTCACAATGCGCATTACACCGAAGATAAGCGTTAGCCCAAGTGAAAACAAAATGTACACTGCGCCGATTTGTAGCGTTGTGATTAACAACTGCAGAGCAGTCTGCACGATGTTTGCCTCCTTTTGATGACGCGATCGAAAACTTGTTGCCCCAGTGGTCCATTGTCTGCGCCGTTACAGCTCGGCATCATGACGTGTAGGGCCGCTTCGAAATGGTGGAAATCGTCAGGGCCTCGGAAGCACCTTTGCTCGCTCGACGACCTTTGCGTTCACGATTTGAGTAATGTAGACAGGGAGCATAGGTTGGACATTTGATCCGTAGATATCTTTTCCGCCGAAACCGATGTCGTCTCCGAAAAAGCTGTTAAATTTAACTTTCGGCATAACAGCGGCGATGGCAGTGGGCTCGAGGCTTTGCGCGTACTCGGCGCCAGCCTTCAGCATGTGGACAGCGTCGTAGCAGGGAATGCTGGCCAAACCCAGCGACTCGCCCGAGACAGGAACCTGCCCAGCGTTCAACCTACGTTGTAGAGGGGTGGCATTGGGACCGTCGAACGTGAGTGCCGCACCCATATATACACCCTCAGCCGCAGGCCCTCCTGTTGCAATTAGACCTTCGGCAGCAGTGCTAGCGGTTGCGACCTTTACCCCTTTCCAGCCAAGCACAGAAAGCTCCTTGAAGATCTGGCCGGCGTCAGGCGGTAATGCTGAGCCCAATTCCACGACGTCAGGTTTCAAAGAGGCCAGACGCTGCGCGATGGGTTGAAATTCCGTCGTACCGCGTTCGTAGAAGTCGGAAGTCACTACTCTGAGTCCTGCCTTCTCCCACATTGGACGCAATGCCTGCTCCGATTCTCGACCGGTGGAGTCGCTCACGTTAAGCATCGCAACGGTCTTGGCGGCCGGGTATGTGCTCGTAATGAACTTAATCATCGCCGGACCGACCTCGAAAGGGGTTACGATATCCGAGAAGGTCAACGGGTATTTTGGCCCCTTCGAGCCTTTGGCCCAGCCTTGGCTAAAGAGCAATACTTCTTGGCGCTCCGTTAGAGACTGTGCTGCGGCGATGGGTGCGCTTCCAACGGCGCACATGTATTTGACGCCATCACGGTTAACCAGGGTTTGGGCAACCTTCGCACCTTCCGCAGCTGTATATTTGTTGTCGTAGGCGATGCATTCTACATTGTAGGCTTTGCCTTTAACCTTAATGCCACCCGCGTTCTTGATCTCCGCCGCAGCTTGTTGGCACATGTATAGCGATGCTTTACCGAACGGAGCGCCTGCTCCAGACAGCGGGACCGAGAGCCCAAACTTGATCGTTTCACCAGCGCTAACTGAAGTCGCAGAAACCACAGACGCAGTGGCCAAAGCGCTAAGAAAGATAATGGTTTTCATATGCCTGTCTCCATGCGCGGCTTCCGCGCTATGTTATGTGCCTTCTGACGCAGCTTGGAAGGTGGATCGCACTGCGCGATTCTTCAAGCTTCTGAGCGCGCCACTTTATTAGTTATTCTAATCATACTGCCGTGTCTTTCGATCTACTACGAGGCGGTAAGGCTAAGGATCTTTGCACCGCGCGCAAACCCACGTTTATTGCTACATTAGGTTAATTACTACATTCTGCAGTCATTCGATTTGACAAAAATCCTATAGGGATATCCGCCCACTTCGGCTAATTCATAGGGGAGACGTCTGCTTAAAGCGTCGCGGTAAGCGACCGCACAATAAGGCTCACCCTCATACGGAGTTCAAGGAAATGACTCCGGGCGAGTTTGCCCGATAACAAGGCCTACCCGTCCCGGCTGACGCCTCATGAATGCCGGATATAAAGGTCGCAAACGCTGGTTAGCGTTCTATCTCTCCATAACTCGAACCACAGTTTTGGCAAGACTGCGGGGATCCCGATCCGTCCATGCTCCTTGTTGCACCGCATAGATGAAGTCCTGCACCGCCCTATTGAACAGTCCGGGCTCTTCGAGATTGATTGCGTGCCCTGTCTTTGGACAAATCCACAGGCCGGAGCGGGGGATCGTTCGCTTCAAAAACAAAGCAGGTGGAATGCAAGGCGTGTCCTCGTCGCCGACCGCAATCAATGTGGGAATTTTCGTGCCGTGCAGCATCGCCTCGAAATCGTAGATCGGCGGCCGCGTCGCGTGGCAAAACTCCATGAGGTCAGCCGCTCCGTGCGGGTCAAGGTCGGACAGATGCATCAAAAACTCGTTCCAACCGCGGACGTCTTTGTTCTGGAGCTGCACCCGATGTGAGCTGTCAACCACCTGATCGACGAACGCCTTTATTCCCTGGCTCCGCACTGCCCTAGCGACTGCCCGGGTTGCAGTCCTGAATTGGGTGATGTCGTCCGAACCCGTCCCCAAGCCGGCCAGCACCATGCCGCATACGCGCTCTGGATGAGCTAAACCGAAGTGCATTGCAAAATAGGCGCCCATGCTGAGTCCGACAATAAAGGCTTGATCAACGCCTGCGGCATCCATAACGTGGCCAATGTCGGTCGCCAGTGTTCGGAAGTCGGCGGGCTCTGCTGACCGCTCCGACGGCGCGTAACCTCTCGAGTTATAAGTGATGCATTTGTGGAAACGCGAGAACCAGCGGACCTGCGGCTCCCAGCTACGTTGGTCCGCAGCGGTCTCGTGGACAAATACAATCGGCGTGCCGGTTCCGGTAGCTTCGAATGAAAGGCGCGCCCCAGGTGCTTCGGCTAAAGGCATGGATGTTCTCTAAATGGGAACGGAAGTCGGATGGTGATCATAAAGCTTGTAATTGCTAAGCTAAATGCATTAGCGCATGGTTATGCCACTATCTACAGCCATCACTTGACCCGTAACGGATCGAGACTCGTCCGACGCTAGATAGACCGCCATATGCGCAATATCCATTGGGTCTACTAGCCCGAGAAGATGTCGGTCCGCAATGCGTTGCATTGACTCGTTGCCAACGAGAAATCCTTCAATTCGAGGCGTGCGGGTGATGCCGGGCGCGATCGCGTTCACTCTAACTCGGTGCGACGCAAATTCAAGGGCCATTGATCGGGTGAGCGCCACGACCCCGCCCTTAGCGGCTGTGTAGCAGTCTTTCCCCAGTACCGGTGTAAGCGCCACCATGGACGCCATATTTATTACACTGCCTCCGCCCGCCCTAATGAGATGGGGCAGACCGTATTTGCAAACCGTGAACGTCCCGTAAAGGTCAAGACGAATAGCCCGCCAGAATTCGTCGTCAGACGCATCGGTCACCGGGCCGTCGGCCGCTGTTGAGCCACCGGCAACATTGCAAAGTATATCTACCCGGCCATATTCGCATACCGCTCGCTCCAAAGCGGCAGAGACACTGGAAGCTGCGGTTACGTCACATTGCACTGGCAACGCTGCTGTTCCGTTGGTCGCAGACTGCGCCGCATCCAAGGTAAGGTCAGCCGCAAGTACTGAAGCACCCTCCGCCACGAATCTTCGACAAATTTGTTGCCCGATACCGCCACCCGCGCCTGTTACAAATGCGACACGACCGTTCAAACGCATACCATCCTCCCCTAGCAAGAGGCCCTTCGGACCCTTGCGTAACATGCGAACCACCCCGCCCTATTGCTGAGCCTTTCAACTCCTTGATGGTCCGTTGCAAGCACGTGCTAATTGTGCAGGCAATCCACCGCGACCTTAAGCGCTCGCAACAAGGGTCTCGGACCTCCTGCCTTCTTGCTCGCCCTTAGTGAACTGACGCGCCAATTTCTCACCAATCATCATGCAAGCGGCATTGATGTTGCCGCTGATAAGATGCGGCATGACCGACGCGTCTGCAATCCAAAGGTTTTCCACACCTCGGACCTTTAAGTCCGGCGTCACAACTGCATCATCGTCGATACCCATGCGGCATGTACCAGCCGGGTGGTAGGCTAAACCTGTACGATTTCTCACATACGCGCCCAGAGCTTCGTTAGAAATGGATAGCGCTCCCGGCTCGACCTCCTCCACAATCATTTCAGCCAGCGGAGCATTGCTGACAATCCGACGCAGAATTCCGATGCCTCGAACCAGTGTTTCGACGTCGCGATCGTCGGATAGCAGATTTGGTTCGATTAAGGGAACAGCCTTCACGTCCGAACTCGCAAGGCGAATTTGCCCGCGGCTCAACGGATAGCTCTTGTTTATGGACACAGAGAACGATGGATACTGAAGGACTTTAAGCCCCTTGTAGAAACTCGGATCATCAGAGTAGACGACACCGGCGACCCCAAAGTGCATTTGGACGTCCGGCTCGGATTCTTCTGGCGAGGTTCTGAGAAAGGCCTGCGCCTCAGTTAAAGTTGCAATCGGTCCCTGTCCGGTCGAAAGATATTTCGCTAAGAATCTGCCTTTCTGCCATATTCCATGGGACGGGCTGTAGCTCGGCGCCTTGACTCGGAACGTCGGTCTGATAAGCGGATGCTCCATTAAGTTACGGCCCACCGATGGAAGATCCAGTACTACATCAATGCCCAGTGCTTTAAGACTCTCAGCGTCACCAATGCCCGACAACATCAGAAGTTGCGGCGTATTTATGGCGCCGCCGCACAAGATTACCTTAGCTGCGCTGGCCTCAAGCATCACACCGTCCCATTCGAAGCTGACACCTGTCACACGCCCTTTTTCTATGTTCAGCTTGTGAACCAAGGCCTCGGTTATTAGATGCAGGTTTTTACGTTGCAACGCCGGCTTCAAGAACGCATCCGCGGAACTCCAGCGCATTCCACGGCGCTGGTTGAATTGACCATATCCGACCCCTTCTTGCTGCGCGCCGTTGTAGTCCGGTGTCCGATCGAATCCTGCCGCCTGCGCTGCTTGCAGAAACGCTTCCGTTAGCGGATGACAGTGGCGCACTTCACGTACAGACAACGGGCCGGACGCGCCACGAATTGAATAATCCGGCGAGGTAGCATAACCCGGTTCACAGCGCTCGATGATCCTGAACAAAGGCATAACGTCGTCCGCAGACCAGCCATAATTACCCATTGCAGCCCACCGATCATAGTCCGCGCGCGTTCCTCGCACATAATTCATGCCATTTACGCTTCCGCTGCCACCAACCACGCGGCCTCTTCGCCAGTGGTCTGTTCGCATGTTGCGAGTGGGATCTGGCTGTGACCAGTATCCCCATTCGAATCGCGACATATCGAAGTAGTAGCTAAGTCCAAAAGGCTTCATCAACGCCACGTCACGTGGACCCGCCTCCAGAACAAGAACTCGACGGGAGGAATCTTCGCTGAGACGGCCAGCCAATACGCAGCCCGCGCTCCCTGCGCCAACAACGATGTAATCGAAAGAATTCAGATCGGGGAGCACTTCACTTTTCCAATGAGACATAGCGCTTGACTACCGCTGCACGAAGGGGTTGGATGGCGCGCCAGCAGCCGTCGATATCATCACCGTCTTGGTCTCAAGATATTCTCGAACGGCGTCGATTCCGTACTCCCGACCCAAGCCCGACTGCTTCATCCCGCCAATCGGCGCGATCACGCTGTATGCCCGGTATGTATTGACCCAAACCAACCCGGAATGAATCGCCTTTGACATACGAACGGCCCGGCCGATGTCGCGCGTCCATACGCCTGCCGCCAGACCATAGATCACATCGTTGCCGATTTCGATGGCGTCCTTCTCTGTTTCGAATCCGATGATGGACAGAATTGGACCGAATACTTCTTCCTGCGCAATGCGCATCTTGTTGGACACATCTGTGAAGATAGTAGGCTCGACGAATTGCCCACCATTTAAGCGTGGACCGGACGCCGGATTCCCCCCGAGGATGCACCGAGCGCCCTCTTGCTTTGCCAACTCGATGTAATGCAGTACCTTTTCGTACTGAGGCTTGGTTGCGATCGGTCCGATGTTGGTATCCGCTCGCTTTGGATCGCCTAGCTTAAGGTCTTTGGCGATCGAAAGAAGACGATCCGTGAACGCCTCGCGAATTGAATTTTGAACAAGCAACCGAGATCCGGCGGTGCACATCTGTCCAGCGGCAGCAAAAATGCCAGAGACCACGCCAATGCACGCCGCGTCAAGATCCGCATCCTCGAATACTATATTCGGCGACTTTCCGCCCAGTTCCATCGCCACTCGTTTTAGCGAGCGCGCTGCCGCCTGGTAGATATTTGCGCCTGTCTTGTCTGAGCCGGTGAAAGCTATCATTGCCACATCCCGGTGCTCTACCAATGCCGGGCCTATTTCCTGTCCTGTCCCTGTCACGACGTTGATAACGCCATCTGGTAGCCCTGCCTCTTTCGTCAGCGCAGCGAGCTCAAGTGAACTGACTGACGCAAACTCAGAGGGCTTGAGCACAACGGCGCAACCGGCGGCGAGGGCTGGGGCACACTTCGCCGCAAAGAACGTCAACGGTGTATTCCAAGACGTTAAAGCTGCAACGACACCAACAGGCTCTTTGTATGTCATTGCCAGCATGTCCGGTTTGTCGATAGGTAGTACGGCGCCTTCGATTTTGTCGGCAAGTCCAGCGAAGTAATACCAGTGCTCCGGAAGATATTTTAGCTGCCCCTGCATCTCCGCCAAGATCTTACCGTTGTCACGCGTCTCAATCTCCGCGAGACGCTGTGCGTGGCGTGGATCGGCAAGTAAATCACCAATGCGGCGCAACACCTGTCCACGCTGCGTAGCGGTCATTCGACTCCATGGACCCTCATACATCGCGTGCCGCGCTGCCGAAACTGCGAGATCAACGTCGTCACTCGTGCCTCGTGCAATCCGAGCCCACGGCTTTCCTTCATACGGATCAAACGTCTCAAGCCATTCGCCCTTCGCCGGGGGCACCGAAGCGCCGTTGATCCAATGTTGATAATCGTTCATTCTGAAGTTCTCAAGAGAATCATTGAGTTCAACCGCGCGATGGTATTCGCGCGGTTGGGACCGGGAACAAAATCAAAATACGACTAGAGTCACGTTTCCGATCTCCTGCGAATACGTTCTTAGTCGTATGGATGCGTAGGGAGCTTTCGCCCGTTCCACCAAATATAAAAGACCTCCATTCCAATTGCGCGACTCAGCACGACAGAATGGATGGTCTGGTTGCGCCAACGCAAGCCGCAGCCTGCGGTACGTCTCGCGGGTCGAGTTCAGCGGCCTCTACGTCGCTGGATAGTCGCCAGGGCTGAGCCGCTAGTGGAAGCGTTCGTCGTGCTTCTTATACGCGGCAAGACGGCTCGAGGCAGTGAGTTCACCGCAGCCGAACTCATCGACGTGGTGCTCGACCGGAATTGTTCTTTTGGGTCTGGACCGAAGGCGACGTCCTGATTTCCTCTCCGCAGAGCAGGTGCGACCGTACGGGAAAATCGCGAAGGCCATCAGAGGGGCCGGCGAGACGAGTCGCTGACGGACGCTAGTGCAAAAGCAGCACGAAGAACTGGCGGCTGCGCAACAATCTGCTGGAAAGTCGGCAACTGAACCGGGCACGCCCTTCTAACTGTCGTTTTGGAAGCTAAGGGCTGCCCTTGAACGATTGAAAACAACTGAGAGGAATTACCGCTGTGGTTGGTGCCGGCAACATACCCGCGCCACCGTCAGCGGCTTGCCGCCGACACCAACGGATCCGGAAAACTGCGACGGCTTGTCACTATGCCGATGAGACGATAGTGCACTGCCCGTATCGAGGGCATCAACGCCGACGACGACGGAATGATGTCTTCCTCGGAAAGGCAAGCGCTGGGCAACTCACGACTTGACCCTTTCGGCGTCTTGTAAGCACTCCGCTGGCAGTCGAACGCGCTTCGTCGCGGGGGATTGACGACGAGAAGCCGTTCGCGCCATCAGCACTGCCCGCTGTGCTCAACGTTGGCCCGAACATGGTCAAAGTGGAGCTACTTGGACTACATGCGTCTATCGGCACGACAAAAGAGTGGCAATTCAGGTAGTTTGCATCATGCGGTTCACGTCTTTGGTCCACGTGGTATTCGGGCTGAAGGCGGGAAAGCATCAGGACATTAGCCCTTTATACATCCGTGAGCGAATCTGTACGACGAGGCCTCGCTGCTTGGACCGCTCGGATTGGGGTGACATGCTGGTGCTTGCTAGCGATGTCTCGCAGCTCGCGCCGCGCATAAGAGGCAGTTCACTTATCGATAGCGCGGCCGCGAAACCCGCGTAGGATGCGGCTGACCTGGCAACATTCCCACCGCATGTCAATTACGCCTGCTGTTTAACCAGCACGTGAGGCGCAACCCCGTAAGTCTTCTTGAAGACACGACTGAAGTGAGACAAGTCGCTGAAGCCGCAGGCAATAGCCACATCAGCAATGCGTTTCGAGCGTCCTTCTAAAATCCACACGTGACTTGCTTCCAATCGCTTCTGCCATAACCACCGCACAGCTGTCGTTCCGTGCGATGCGAAGACTCGGTTCAGGGTGCGCCGCGACACGCCTATCGCGTTAGAAAGTTTATCTACGTCAAGCTCCGGGTCGCCCAAATTTGCCTCAATGTGCTTTTTGGCCCGATGTAATACGTCTTCGTGTCTATTAAGAAGACTCTTAACTCCGTGAAACTCAGTTTCGATAGATGCGGCCAGCATGTCGATGACCGACGATGCCAGTTTCGACGCAGCACAGGGTTCGAGGTCTGCGTTTACATTCGCCGCACCCCAGATGACGGTGCCGGCCAACGATCCCATCGCCGAGTTACCGTCGAGCGCCATCGCAGTGAGGTTTTCGACGTCCGGCAATCGACAGAGCATCTGCTTGCGGGGAATCTTCAGTAAAATGATTCGATAGTCGGTTGAAAAATTGTATTTGTATGCCTTTGCTGTGTCGCAGAGAAGGATGTCCCCGGCGTCTTGGGAAGTTTGACGGCCATTTTGTTCAAACGACGCACGGCCCTCAACTAAAAGGCTAGCCAGAATATCATCGCTGGGATTGCGGCTGAGAGCGGCGGGCGTCCTGATGTACTGCAAGCCCGATGCCGCAATGTCACCCACGCCTAGCAACCCTATCGGCTTTTGGGTGACACGTGCATGGAACCGGTCGGAAGAATCCGCGAAGAAGGGGCGGTCCACGTCGCAGTAGAAGCGTGAAAGGAACTCGTGATAGCAGGTGAGTCGTCGAGAAGACTGCACGACCGAAGTGTCGAATTCTTCAATCATTGCTTCAATAAGAGCGATACGTTGTCTGGCCGAACTTTCCTCCGCGACAATAAATCGGGAAATTTCATCTGGCTATTCGAGCAAACCCGGGGAGCCCTGCGGTGGGTGACCTACCTCCGTGGACAGTTAAGGAAGCACCTGATCGAAAGACCAACTGCTCGATGCGCCGATGCAGTGGATATCGTGCAATCACCTGAGTCGCCAGAGCGTACAGGCGAAGAGTTCCGCGTTGCACTCGCCCAAAGCCTTATTAGATATCCTTATGATGAGGATCAGGTTCCCGAGATTTGGACCGACTCCCCAACCGCGACGGGATTTGCGCCTTTGTTCGTTTAACTGCGGATTGTATGCGCCGTTACTATCCCCGGAGTCGGTACCGGAGCTAACGCCAAGAGTAATGAAATGGACGCCCCACCCCGAACGGCGTCAATCTGCTTAGGTGGAAGAAATCCAGCGGCGGCAAGAACGTGCTGAAGTCCGTTGAAAACGCTCGATCTTGAACCTGAGATTTCGGCTGATCGCCGCGGCGTGGTTTTTGGTCTCGACCACGGGAACGGCTTGGTCGATTGTATGATTTAAGCACGGCGCACTTGAGTCATACTTCTGGTCGACTCTTCGTGCAGACGACGCCAGGAGGTTAAAGACCTTCCACGATGGATTCAACCGCATTCACGCGATCGCCCACCAAAAGCTGCTGGCGCATCCGGCGTCCCGCCTCGAACTGACGACGGCCGATTTTACGAGAGGTTGAAGGCGCAGCTCTAAGGGCAAGCACCTGCCGGCACCGTCGTCGCGGGCGCGAGAACATGCTGCCGCATGCGTAGGCATCGGCTCGCACTTCCTGTGCGCCACACGCGGCGGCGATCAGCCCCTTCCGGGCGTCGACAACGCCATTGTCGACGCCCAGCTGAGCGTTACGACCCTCCTCGACCTCGCTTCGGTGTTCTTCCGAGCTCCGCTTCGCCGCGCTCAGGCTTTCAACACCCCGAAGATCTCACTCAACATCATCTTGGCATCGCCGAACAGCATGCGATTGTTGTCCTTGTAGAAGAGCGGGTTGTCCACGCCGGCATAGCCCGAGGCCATGCTGCGTTTCATCACGATCGAGGTCTTGGCCTTCCAGACCTCCAGCACCGGCATGCCGGCGATCGGGCTCGCCGGGTCCTCCTGCGCAGCCGGGTTCACGATGTCGTTCGCGCCGATAACCATTGACACGTCCGCCTCGCGGAAGTCAGCGTTGATCTCGTCCATCTCCATCACGATGTTGTAGGGCACCTTCGCTTCGGCCAGCAGCACGTTCATGTGGCCCGGCATGCGACCCGCCACCGGATGAATCGCGAACCGCACATCGACGCCCTTTTCGCGCAACAGCCTGGTGAGTTCGAACACCGTGTGCTGGGCCTGCGCCACGGCCATGCCGTAGCCGGGCACGATGATTACGCTCTTCGCATCGCGCAGCAGCTCGGCGGTTTCGGCGGCGCTCACTGCCACCACCTCGCCGGCCGGCTGCGCACCGGCGCCCACCGGTGCCGATACGCCGCTACCGGTACCGAAGCCGCCGGCAATCACGCTGATGAAGTTGCGATTCATCGCGCGGCACATGATGTACGACAGGATCGCGCCCGACGAGCCCACCAGCGCGCCGATCACGATCAACAGGTCGTTGCTGAGCATGAAGCCGGTGGCCGCCGCCGCCCAGCCTGAGTAGCTGTTGAGCATCGACACCACCACGGGCATGTCGGCGCCGCCAATCGCCATCACCATGTGCACACCGAACAGCAGCGAAATCGCCGCCATCACGACGAGCGCCGTCATGCCATCCTGAATCGTCTCTGCATGCAGGAACGTACGGCCGAACACGATCACCACCAGCAGCGCGGCGAGGTTCAGCCAGTGCCGTGCCGGTAGCAGCAGCGGTTTGCCTCCGATCTTGCCCGACAGCTTGCCGAACGCAATGACCGAGCCCGCGAAAGTCACCGCACCGATCAGGATGCCCACATAAATCTCGACTTCGTGGATCGCCTTCTCGGCGCCGGCGAACTGCACGGAGGTGTCGATATAGCTGGCGAAGCCCACCAGGCAGGCCGCCAGGCCAACCAGGCTGTGCATCAGCGCGACCAGCTCGGGCATCTGCGTCATCTGCACCTTCTTCGCGGCGAACAGGCCGACCGCGCCGCCGACGACCAGCGCAGCGAGAACGTACGGAATGCCTTCGGCCGACACGCGCGGACCGAGCACGGTGGCCAGCACCGCGATGAGCATGCCAATCATGCCGAGCAGGTTTCCGCGGCGCGCGGTTTCGGGATTGGCCAGTCCGCCAAGGCTCAGGATGAAGAGAATTGCCGCGCCGATATAGGAGACGGTAGTCAGGTTGGAAGTCATCGTTGTCGTCCCCTTATTTGCGGAACATCGCCAGCATGCGCCGCGTCACCGCGAAGCCGCCGAACATGTTGACGGCCGTGAGTGCCAACGCGCCCACGGCCAAGCCCAGGATCAGCCCCGACGGCCGGTCTCCTGCGCCTGCGGTCAGTTCGCCCAGCGGTGGTGCGATCTGCACGAGCGCACCGATGGCGATGATCGACGAGATCGCGTTGGTCACGCTCATCAGCGGCGTGTGCAGCGACGGCGTGACATTCCAGATCACCATGTAGCCGATGAAGCAGGCCAGCACGAACACCGTGAAGTGCGACAGGAACGTGGCCGGCGCAAACAGCCCCACCAGCAAGAACGCCAGTGCACCGATGCCGAACACGACGGCCAGCGACCTCGCCGACATCGGCTCGCTCTGGCCGTGGCCGTTGCTCTTTTTGGGCGCGGCCACTGCCGGCGCGGCTGACTGAGGCTTGGGGGCGACGGCCGGCTGCTTGATCGGCGGAGGCGGCCAGGTGATGTTGCCTTCCTTGATGACCGTGAGGCCACGGATGGCGTCATCGTCGAAGTCGACGTTGATCGTGCCGTCCTTGGTCTTGCACAGTTCCTCGACCACGCGCAGCAGGTTGTTGCCATACAACGTGGACGACTGCCGCGCCAGGCGCGAGGCGAGATCCGTGTAGCCGACGATCGTCACGCCGTGACGCACCACGGCCTCGCCGGGCACGGTCAATTCGCAGTTGCCGCCTTGCTCCGCTGCCATGTCCACGATCACGCTGCCCGGCATCATCGACTGCACCATCTCGGCGGTGATGAGCTTCGGAGCCGGCTTGCCGGGAATCAGTGCGGTCGTGATGATGATGTCCGCGTCCCTGGCCTGCTGCGCGTACATCGCGCGCTGCGCTTGCTGGAAGCCCTCGCTCATGACCTTGGCGTAGCCACCACCGCCCGAGCCTTCCTCGTCGTAGTCCACCTTGACGAATTCGCCACCCAGGGATTTGACCTGGTCGGCCACCTCGGCGCGCGTGTCGTTGGCGCGCACGATCGCACCGAGACTGGCCGCGGTGCCGATTGCAGCCAGGCCCGCGACGCCCGCGCCGGCGATGAAGACCTTGGCAGGCGGGACCTTGCCGGCGGCAGTGACCTGACCGTTCAGGAAGCGGCCGAAAGCATGGGCTGCCTCGATCACCGCACGGTAGCCGCTGATGCCGGCCATCGAGGTGAGCGCGTCCATCTTCTGCGCGCGTGACAGCGTGCGCGGCAGCGAGTCGATGGCTAGTACGGTAGCCCGTTTCGCGGCGAGTTGCTGCATCAATTCGGGATTCTGGGCCGGCCAGACAAAGCCGATCAACGTGCTGCCCTCGCGCATGAGCGCCACTTCCTCGCTGCTCGGGGCGCGCACCTTGAAAACGATATCGCTGCGAGCCCACAGTTCGGCGGCCGACGCCACGACCTCGGCACCGGCCGCGCGATAGTCGTCATCGCCAAAGTTCGCACCTGCTCCGGCGCCGCTTTGCACGGCAACCGACAACCCAAGCTTGATCAGTTTCTCGACCACCTCGGGCACGCTTGCTACACGCCGCTCCCCGGTGGCTGTCTCCTGAGGAATTCCAATCAGAAATGTCATGTTGTCAATTGAGGTAATGGCGATCGCTAGGAACTCTGGTCTGTGCTTCAGCTCTTGTTGCCTAAGGAGCACGAACAATTCCGACACCTCGAGATACCCGCGTGCACTTCGAGGTGTCGGAATTGATCAACGACGGTAAGGAAGAGCAAAGAGTCTGTGGTGCGGTGCAGCAATCGCCATTCTAAGGTGGAGCCGACGTATGTCAATCGTTTGTTTGTGGAAGCCGCCTATGTCTCGAAATCGTATTGGCGAACACCCTATTGTCATGGGCGCTTCCGCACCTTACTAGGTACAAACCCGCACAAGATGTGCGCTCTTGTCGCAATCGTCAAGAATTCGCATACAGCTTGGAGCAACGCACCAAAAGCCAATTGCAATCCCGTCGCCCGATGGCATGCGGGACAAGCCGTCCAGGAGCAATTCGTACGCAAAGTCCAGACGTCGGGCGATTCCCGTTTTATTGAGTGATCCCTTGTCGCGTATATCGAAACAAGCCAGCCATTTCCGAGTTGGTATTGGTCGCCGCGCCGCTTGCCCAAGGTGGGCATGCAGTTGTCCGAAGCGCGAATGCAGAGGAAGCGCAGAAGTCCGGTCACATCGTTACGACTGCGTCCGTAGCCGCGCACAAGGTGTTCCCTTCGTCGGCTGTCTATTCGGCCACCCAGTACGCCGTGCGCGCGTTGTCAAGGGACCTCCTCAAGAAGTTAACCCTACAACATCCGAACCACGCTCATCTCGCCGGGAGCAGTTACGAGGGAGCTTCTTCACCACATCAGCGACGCGGACGTTCAAATAGCCAATCGAGAATACGTCAATCGCGTGGGCATTCCCCAAAGCAGTTACGCCCGAATGTTCGCATTCGCGGTGAGCCAGCCGGACGACGTGGACCGGATGAAGTGATCTTCTGTCGGCGCAAGAACTATAAAGGGCATAGTTTTGCGAATTTCGGAGCGGCTAATACGTCGCTCCGAGTCGGGGCACACCTATTCTTCCGAACTGCCCATACACGGGCCATTCCTCACAGCTCCATTTGCTAGCGCTTGTTCTCAGCTGGCAGACGTGAAAACTCTAGCTGCTATGGCGCGACAACCTTCAATCCGGAGCTACTCAGCTTATCGGCTTCAGATGCCTTCAGCCATTTGCGCGACGTCTGCGCCGACATGCCCACTTCGCTCAGGCCTTGCCTGCCCCTCCTTTGGGTCGAGTTTATACGCGACTCGTTGGCATGCCAGTGGTATCAATAGACGCCAAGGGCGTTCCAAAATGCACAGTGATGATACTTCTCGAAGCCAGCACCGTTGATCACCTGAGGGCCCGGCAGGGAAAATTGTAGTACGTTCGCTTGCTCAGACGTATAGGCCGGCCAGTCTGTCCAGGAAGCACTGCTCGATGTGGTCGTCCAAAATCTCACCATTTCTTCGGACAAGCTCTTTTGCGAAGCGTTGAGCTCGGCCGTTGAACCGTTCCCCCCATGGAAACCGGGGAAGATGTACGCCAACTCGAATGTATGGGCTGCACCGAGCGGGAAGCTAGTCGGGGGAATGTAGGACGGGGCGGTGCGGTCCGCGAACTCGTACGCGTGCACACGGGTTTTTTTAGACGTCCACTTGTTAATGTTCATAGCGGGACAGGAAAACAAATAGTCGGTAGCGACTGCTGCATACGCTTCCGACGGTGAACCATAGTTTGACAGCGGGTATTCGCCTGCCACCGTCGCCGACGTTTCTCCGAACCACGACACGAGGCCAGCTCTGTATCCATCCGCCGTCATTGCCTTTCCGGTAGCATTCTCGGGAAGCGCTGCAAAAAAGGTTCCCTCGTCGCGCGTCGTTCCGTCAATGATCGTTACGTCATTGAATTTCCCTGTGCGCAACGCATCCCCAGGATGCATCGGCATAAAGGTACCGTCGATGATCGTTTGATTGACAATGAACGGATTCTGTAAAGCAAGCACCTGCTTGGCGCTCAGCTTGCGCAAGCAAGCAGCCGATAGATCTCCGCAGCCCGCCGCTGTCGTGAAGTCAGTGCCCAACTTACGAGCGTATTCAACAGGCCGTGAGGCGCCGAAAAACGGATGGCGGATGATTTCCGCGCCACCGCTCATGACAATGGCGTGTTGGAACTTTCCTGCAGCCAAAGGTGAGGTGATCTGCGCGAGAACGCTAGTCCCGCCTGACGACTCACCAGCGATGGTCACATTCTTTGGGTCTCCCCCTAGCGCTGCGATATTGCGTTGAACCCAATCAAGCGCGAACGTCTGATCCATCTGCCCGTAGTTGCCGAACGTATGGCCTTCATTGTCAATGTTTGGTTGGGAAAAAAAGCCCAATACGCCGAGGCGGTAGTTGAACGTTACAACAATAGCCTTTCCGTTGACCACCAAATCGTGCGGATTATAGTCGGCACCCTGACCGACTGTGAGGTTTCCTCCGTGAATCCAGACGAACACCGGCAAAGGCCCGCTAATGCTGGAACGGTCGTCCGGAGCGTAGACGTTCAGATACAAGCAGTCTTCTTCACCGCCGGCCGACGCAAACGCCCCAAGATCAGCATTCTGGGGGCATGAATTGCCGTATCGTGTCGCATCAAATGTCTTTGTCCATCGCTGCGGTGATTGAGGAGGTTGCCACCGCAAATCGCCAACCGGCGGCGCGGCATAAGGCACTCCGATATACGATTTCATCGTCCCATCGTCAAGTCCTTGCATCGGCCCGTTGTCGGTATTCACAATGATTGATGGCGCGCTACGATAACCGTCTCCGCCCCCACATCCTGCGATTGCACCGGCTACTGCTAATGCAGCGATCGACCCAATACGTCTGAACTTGACCATGCTGTCTCCTACTTTTTGGACTATGACCTAAAAACTCATACTGAACGTCCGCGATATCAGCCACTGCCGAACAAGCGAGTGTCAATCGGCAACGTGCGCTAATTATGGAACAATTGATTCGCGGGTATGTACGCCAACGCTAACGCCTACCTAAAGCTAGCGCGAGAAATCCATGACCTATCGAAGAAGATGCGGTCTCTTCGAACATAACCTCGCCGCAATTGGAAGAATCCGCACCGCCACGGGAGTCAAAAACTGCTATCGCATGTTTTATTGGTGCAGCGCGCGAATTTTTTTCGTCCGCTTCAGCGATCGGTGGACCATAAGCGCGACCACTGCTAATACATCCATTGCGGCTACAAAATATAGGCCTCCGTTGAACGTCCCAGTTGCATCTTTCAACAATCCCATAATCCAAAGTCCAGCGAACCCACCTAGTGCGCCAATCGAGTTCACCACCGCAATCCCTGTCGCCATCGCCGCACCGGACATGAATGTAGATGGCAGCGTCCAAAACGCTGAAACGCAACCATAAGCTCCAAACGCTACTGCGCTAAACGCAATCATCTTGATCATCAGGTCAGGGCTCAGTGCAGCTACCGCGAGTCCTGCCGCAGCGATAAGTAGCGGAACGGCGGTGTGGTAATAGCGTTCCTTAGCAATATCCGAACGCCAACCGATTAGAGGTATGCCAATGCTGCCAGCAATGAAAGGAATCGCCGAGATGAGGCCAGCTTTGAAATCGCTCAGCCCAAAAGTCTGGACGATCTGCGGCAGAAAGAAACCAATGCTGTAAACGGTAACAACAACGTTGAACATCACGAAACCGAGAAGCAGAACGCGCATTGAAAGAATCGCCTGTATTACAGAGTAGTGTCGAACGTTTTCCTCTATTTCGCGGTCGTCGGCCGCTAACCGATTGGTCAGCCAAGCAGATTCTTCGCTCGTCAACCATTTTGCGGCGGTCGGGCGGTCAGGCAGGCATTTCAACACAACCCCGGTGAGTATGAGTGCAGGTACTGCCTCGACAATGAACATCCATTGCCAACCTCGAAAACCCCAAAGTCCATCCAGACCAAGCAAGGCGCTGGAGATCGGCGCACCAATAAGAAACGTGACCGGACCTGCTACATTCAAGGCTCCTAACACACGTGCTCGATACTGGGCAGGGAACCACTGCCCGAGATAGTAAACAATTGCTGGCATGAAGCCAGCCTCGGCAGCGCCAAGCAAAGCACGTATTGCATAAAACCCGATGGGTCCTTTGACGAATGCCATCGCTCCCGCAACGAGTCCCCACGTGAACATGATCCTAGCGACCCACCGTCTAACTCCGTACCGCACCATCAAGAGGTTCGAAGGAACCTCCATCGTGAAGTACAGGAGAAAGAACAGTCCGGAGCCGAAGCCGAACATCGACGCGGTCAAGCCGATGTCCTTGTTCATTTGCAACGCCGCTATTCCAGCATTAGTACGATCAAGATAAGCCGTGAAGTAACACAGCATAATGAGTGGGATGAGCCGAGTAGCAGCCTTCGCAATAGTCCGTCGCTCAACGTCCCGCTCCAATTCATGGGCGTCGTCGACTTTAGCAGCAGCTGCTATCGTCCCGTTCTCAAATGACTGCATGTTGTCTCCTGGATCTTTATCGGCTAATTTGCCTTTTTAACAGCCAACGTCCGTGGCGGCCTTCTCGTACTATTTGGTTACGAACGGGACAATCTGCACCGAACTCTGTCATTAAGACAGTTCATATGTGGTGGCGACCAAAAACAACACGCTAGGGCCTCAAGCACCGCTTCATACCAATCCGCGAACCTCACCGCGTTAGCCGGCCTGTCTCCGTGCTCGAAGTATAGCGAGGAAATCTTCCTTCAATTCATGCTCAGCTGCATAAGGCTATCCCGATATTGGCACCTAGTCGCATCAATATCCGCAGGTTAGATTCGTATTAGGTGATATATGCGCGTTTCGCGCACAAGCTCGACGTTTGAGCCCGGAGGGCCGCGCGTGGCTTGCATCCCTGCCAATAGAGACATAAGACGATACACAACGCCGGAGACGAGCAATGAGAAAGGCAGCTACAGCCATCGGACTAGCTATTGCATTTAGTTCATCCGCTTACGCGCAAAGTTCCGTAACGCTGTACGGGGTTCTTGATGAAGGGTTGATGTACTTGAGTAACACCGGGGGACCCAACGGTGGCAAGCGCATCTTCTTGGATTCTTTAACTGGAATCTATGGAAGCCGGTGGGGTTTGCTTGGCAACGAGGACCTTGGTGGCGGGATGAAGGCAATCTTTCAAATCGAGTCCGGCGTCAACCTCAACAACGGTCAGTTCGGTCAGGGTGGAACCGCATTCGGTAGGCAGGCATATGTGGGCCTGAGCAGCACTCGTTATGGGTCTCTTACGCTCGGGCGTCAGTACGACATGATCTTTTACTTTGCTGAGCCTCTCACGGCGGCGGGATTGATCGGATCAGTCGTTTTCACGCACCCAGGCGATCTAGATAACACAGCTAACTCGGTGCGCGTTAACAACACGGTGCGCTATATGAGCCCTACCGTCGCGGGACTTTCCTTCGGCGGCGCATACTCCGTCGGCGGTGTCCCGGGTAACACGACGGCCAACAGTGGATACTCGATAGGTGTCGGCTTTGCAGGTGGACCGGTCAAGCTTGGAGCAGCGTTCGAATACTTCAAGAATCCTACGTCTTCAATGCCCGGTTCTGGTTTCTTTACAGGAAACGCTAACGGGGCATCGCAACTTAGTCAATCTCTCAACAGCGGGTACGTCAGTGCATCCGCTTACCAAGTTGCTATCGTAGCCGGGACTTATACGCTCGGACCGGTTACTTTTGCCGCCTCTGCTTCAAATGTTCAATACGCCAATCTGAGCCCCGCGCTATCGGGAGCGACCGCGCGTTTCAATGACATAGATGCAGGCGTGCAGTATTTCTTCACACCGTCTGTGATTCTCTCGGCCGCGTATAACTATACGGTCGGAAAAGGCGTCACGGCGGCGAACGGCGCCACTTTAGGTAACCAGCATTACCACGAGGTCATGGCAATGGCTGATTATTTGCTTTCCAAACGCACCGACGTGTATCTCGGCGCCGGTTGGCAAAAGGCGTCGGGAACGTCGTCTACGGGAAAACCTGCGGTTGCCGACTTTGGCAACCTTGGAGATTCTTCTAATAACAGACAAGTGATCGTGCGCGCAGCACTCAGGCATCGATTTTAGAATGTCAAGGCGTCTACAGGACGCGGCCAAGTGACGCGCTTCGTAGTACGAGGTTCCCAGCTAGCCCCATGTTAGCCATTAAGCATGCGTCAAGTATCACCAACACTCTAAATAGGATTTTATTATGAACAGATTTGCGGATAAAACATTCATTGTGACCGGTGCGGGCAGCGGTATCGGGGAGGCCTGCGTTCGCAGGTTAGTAAGCGAGGGAGGAAACGTTGTAGCCGCAGACCTTCAAAGTGAGAATCTGGAGCGAGTAACGTCGGACCTGCCTGCGGAAAGAATACTGGCAGTGACGGTGGACGTTTCGGATCGCGCACAGGTCGATAGCTTGGTAACGCAAACTATGGATCGTTTCGGAGTACCGTTCGGACTTGTTAACTCAGCAGGGATACGGGGAGTTGGCACTGTTCTAGATTTCGATCCACTATCATGGCACCGAGTGCTTAGCGTCAACCTCGAAGGTACTGTGAACGTATGCGAGTCCTTCTGTCGCGCTCTGACAAAATCGAGTGCACGCGGAGCGATTGTGAATGTTAGCTCGGCTGCAGGCGTGATGGCGATTCAAAACCGCTTCGGATACGTCACTTCGAAGTTTGGTGTCTGCGGCGCGACTCGTGCAATGGCTCTCGATCTAGCAGGCTTCGGCATAAGAGCGAACGCTGTTGCGCCTGGAACTATTCGTACACCGATGACTGCGACTACGTTCGCCAACGAGGAAGACGCTCAGCGAGTCAGAACGTCGCAGCCACTCGGTCGCGAAGGGACGCCTGAAGAGGTGGCTGCGGCCATCGCCTTTTTGTTGTCCGATGATGCGAGTTTTATTACCGGCGTTGTGCTACCGGTCGACGGCGGATTCAGCACTGGAGTGCCGGCTAATACGAAACACTAAACGTAATCAACGGGCCTGCACCGACACATCTCAGCGCTACCGTCCGCCGGCGTTGCTATCACAGATGCGCACGCCGGCGCGATATTTTTTTGTAGTCTGAATACCTGCGAGGATGCTGACGTCATTCCTAAATAGGAAAGCAGTCGAGGAGCCACGGGAGCGCGGGGATCAGGTTGCGAGACCTGGCAAGAGTAATGCGTGCGCGACCGTGACGGTCAGCGTCGAAGCTCCGGGGACAACGTACCATCCTTATGTGCGACTCAACCGGGCGACCGAAAAGGAGTCGACATTGCCAGCAGTCGGGCGGCGCGGAGGGCCAGGAGCGCTCGTCAGGCGGTCGGGTTGGTAACGGATCCACAAACTGCTCTCGGTAAAGAATTCGCGCCCCCGTTCGCCAGTTCGCTTCCACGCGGACGAGCGTTGATCCGAATGCCCTAGGTAGGGAAGTTCGGTCGCAACCTAGAGCTGAGTCGCTGAGCGATAGGCGGCTCGTATCAGCCTAGGATCGGCGCGCTATTCGAGTAACTCACAATAAGAAGCTCGACAACTTACGAACCGAAACGCTCCTCGGAAAGACTTCAACGGCACAGAGGATTTCGGGAAGAATAAGGAGAATGCGATCGAGCGCGCCGCAATTTCACTTGTGGCATGCCATCGATTAGTCATGGCGCGGGATGCTGATATCCCGTCTTTAGGGCGTCCACAACGAGCTCGACGGCTCGCGAGGACTTACGGCGACAGGAATAATAGACGTGATACCCGACGAACGTGGGAAACCAGTCCTCCAGCACCCAACGCAAGCGCCCGGCCCGGACGTGCGCCTCAGCAAGCTCCTTAGGAATGTATGCGAGTCCGAAGCCGGCAAGTGCTGCGTCAGTCATCTGATAGACATTATTGAAGACCAGCTGGCCCTCCACCCGAACATGCAATTCACGCCGTCCCTTGCGCAACTCCCAAGGAAGCAGAGAATCTCTAGTCGGCAATCTAAGATTAATGCAGTTGTGCAGCATGAGCTCCTGGGGTGTTTTCGCAGGCGGCGTTGTTTTCAGATAGGCGGGAGAGGCAACTATCGCCATAGTCATATCCGGCGCGATGCGCACTGCAACCATGTCTTTCGCAACTTGGTCGCCAAGTCGCACGCCGATGTCATACCGATCCGCGACGATGTCGGCTAGTCCGTAATCGCTCACAAGCTCAACATGCAGTTCGGGATACTGGCGCAGCAGCGGCTGCAACCTGGGCCAGACATAGGCGTTCGCCGCATAGTCCGTGGTCGTAATTCTCACCGTCCCACCGGGGCGATTCGTCATCGCGCGCAAGGAGTCCACCTCGGCCTCGATCTCCTCGAAGCGCGGTCGGATTGCGGAAATCAACCGCTCTCCGGCGTCTGTCGGAGAAACACTGCGGGTCGTTCGACTCACCAATTGCATGCCGATCCGCTTTTCAAGGGCTGCCACTGTGCGACTTAACGCGGACTGTGAGACGCCCAGCTGCGCAGCTGCTCGCGTGAAGCTGCGCTCGCGGGCAACAGTCATAAAGCCAACTAAATCGTTGAAATCTTCCAATCGATGCTCCGCTGCACAAAGGTAATCCGATATTGCCACCTAGTCGCATCAATCGCCAGCGGTTAGATTAGCATTTGGTGTCTTATGCGTTTGACTTCATATACAAGGAACGACCATGGAACTGAAACGCGCAGGCTCTCAGCCATCGGTGAAAGGACCGGATGAATGGTTCACCGGCAACGTGCGGATTGATCCGCTGAACGCTCCACCGCCAACCGCGCGGGTTTCGTGTGCAACTGTTACGTTTGAGCCCGGGGCGTGCACCGCGTGGCACACGCATCCGCTCGGCCAAACGTTAGTAGTGACGGCAGGCTGCGGCTGGACACAGTGCGAAGGCGAGTCGCGCATCGAAATTCGCCCTAGCAACGTGATCTGGTGCCCGCCGGGTCATAAACACTGGCACGAGGCGACATCGACGACGGCGATGACGCACATCGCCATCCAAGAAACACTGGGCGGCAAGAACGTTGAATGGCTCGACAAGGTAACTGACGAGCAGTATCTCGGAACTATTAAGCAAAATTGATGAAATTCAGATGTGCCCTCCTTTTCTCCACCTTGTCATTTGCGCCCGTGGTCGCGTCGGCTGTCGCCTTCGAACCCGCTGGAATATCGATCATGCATAGCGAATAGTAGCCCTCAGCGCAGGCAGGAATACAGCGCTTCACGCGCCGAGTTCACATCGCTCCGCAACTTCAACCGACACCGCCCTCGCGTCTCTCAGGCGGGTACGGTCACATCGCACCTGCAGGAGGCGCTTGATGGTGCCAACTTCACTGGCTTGCCCAGGTCACGAATGAGGAATGTTGCACCCATGACCAACATCTTTGCCGGCTTTGCGCGGTGATCAGGGCCGAAACACTCCGGGCACGACGAGGTTGGGTGTCGTTGCCGATTCGGCGCAAACCATGGGTCTGGCCCCAGTCTCACGTGGCCGACCCGGCGCGCCAGTCGGTCCAAACATTTGACGACTGCGCCGGCTGTGTCCGTCGTGTCGGAACAACGCTGACAGATGCAACGGTCACCCATCTGCGTGTTCGCTAGTCCACTACGCAGAATGGGAAAACATAGGAAGGTAACCTTTGCACGGGACGCGCAGCCGAGCCACAGTTTACATAGATGTCGAAGTCTCAGCGTCTTCCGACCAGAGATAGTCAGCCATCGAGACGACGGGTTTGCTTGCGCCCCGAGAGATGAACGCTCCGTGCGGCGAGCGCATCAGGAGATTGCCACGGCCCCAGCCTTCGCCGTTTGTGCATCCTGCTCAGGCTTTACCCCTGACACGCCGACGGCTCCAACGATTTCACCATTTACTAGCACCGGCACCCCACCTTCCAGCGCACCCTTAAGCTGAGCGCTCAAGAACGCAGCGCGGCCGCCATTGATCATTTCCTCGTACAAACGGGATTCGCGTCGCCCGAGTGCAGACGTTCGTGCCTTCTCGACGGCAATTTGCGCGCTGATGGGAGCGCCTCCGTCTAGCCGCAGCATTCCAAGCAAGTGCCCGCCGTCGTCTACAACAGCGATGGCAACAGGCCAATTATTCTTCTCCGCCTCTGCGCGCGCCGCCTGCAGGATTTGAGTGGTTTCTCGAATCGTCAAAACAGCTTTGGTCTTCATGTACTCTCCTAAAAGTTCATCAAGGCAGACTGATGTTTCGCATAGACTCAGCTCTTCGGCCACAAGGACAGCTTCGGCGGCTCGTTCGAATCCGCGCGAAGCAAAGGACCGAGCACGCGGATATCTGGTTCCTGCTCCAATCTCAGAATTGTTGCAATCAGCGAATCCGCACGCGCCGAACCCAGCACCGGCTCTACCAAGCTTCGGGCCTTCTTCGAAGCCCATTCTCGCGTATAAGGGTGGTTCGGGACGCCCGGCCCAGGAGACACCGACTCCTGTGCGAGGCGTGTGCCGTCGGATAGGACGATCTGAATGGCGGGATCGTTGGACGTGTCTGACCCGTGGTCAGCTCCTGTGGCGCCGATCACTGACCTTTGCTGAGGGTCCCCCGCGGTTCGCCGGACAATCTTAATCAACGATCGCAGCCTTACCACCTCAGGATCTGTCAAACGGCTGTAGTCGTGAATTGACTTAAACGTCAGGCTACCGTCGGCAAGCATCAGCGCTACCGCATGTTGAAGGTTGACGTCAGGTGGACCGCTATTATCGGTAATCGATCCGGGCGACCAGTAGGAAACGACGATCTCGTTGATCTGCCGGGAGTCAATCGGACCGTGCTTCCGAAGAAGAACATCCAACGCGTCCAACGGTGCCGCTATTGGACCGCCAACAGGCCAGTGCTTGAACAATGCCTTCCGAATATAGAAGTCCTCCCCGAGCTTGTAATTAAGAAGCTCTGGCTTGGCTGAGCCTGAGTAGGCGGAGAAGAAGGTCACGTCACCTGACATGATGTCACCGACGCCGTTGAACCCTGAGAGAACGAGCAAAGCCGAGGTAACACCGTTGCGCGCGCCCATGCCACCGTTCATGAAAGCTTTCTCAATGTGATCCGGGTCGCGGCGAAAATCGTCGATTCCGGAGCATTGCTGCGCGGCGTACGCGAGCGCCCACCTGGTCTGCTCTTCGGTCAAGCTACCGGCGCAGATCGCCGCCGCTGCGGCGCCCCAGTTGCCGCCCATACTATTTGTTGGCGAACGAAAATCCATCTTGACACCGGTGGCTTGCATAACTCTCGACCCGATGTCGTACCCCAAAGCGACCGCCCGGAGAAAGTGGTTCCCGCTGATTCCGTACTTCTCGCCAACCGCGAGCGCAGCAGGGATTACGTTGCAACCCGGGTGCCACGGGCCGACCAAGACGTCATCGGTCTCGTCAGCGTGACCCATGGTACCGTTGGCAAGGGCGGCGGTCACCGGATCGCACGCCGACAGCGCTCCGACAACCGTCGATGTCGGCTTGCCACCGAACTCTTGAGCGAAACGAATAGCTGCGCGCCCTGCCTTGAGCTGAGAACCTGAGACAATCGCCCCAAGGGTGTCCAGCAACGCCCACTTCGTCATCTCCAGTACATCTCGAGGAAGAGGCAGATTTCGCGCATTGCTGACGTAGGTACTGAACGTTGCTGTCAGTTGACTTACGGGAGAATCGGCTGCGGTTCCATTGCTATTAGCGCCCTGAGGCACTGTGCGATTCTGTGCATAGACACCCTTGCTGGTCAGCGCTGCCGCTGATGCTGCCAAGAGTCCACCAATACTCTGGATAGCGCGGCGGCGTTCGGCAAAAAAATTATTGGAAACCCCATCCTCCTGTTCGCTCGTCATACCGTCTCCTTTTAAGCGTATGTGCCGTCAGCGACCTCATGATTACCGCCTTAGCGGGGCATATTGAATATCAAATTATATGCAGTCCTAGTTGTACCGACTCTTCTTCGACCGCTAAGCACCTTTGCTACTTAAGCAAAGCCATTCTCTTTCTCGCTCGTGTATCGTCGAAGAACCGTCTATTGCCCATCATCGTATTGAACCGTAGTCGACAAGGCCCCCTGCGGTCGCGGACGCTACAGCCACGCAGATGCATACTGCGTTCCTTTTCGCGTTCACTTGCCGCGTAAAACCGCTCTCGCGTCATCTCAGACCCTCCTAAACACGAATCATATCTAGGGGAAGCATATGCCATCGGAGACAATGGACGGCCCCATCACCCTCGCACGGCAGGGAAGCTTTTACGTCGGCGGACGGCAAGTTACAGCAACTGGCATTTTTGAATCGATGTCTGCGATGCCCCCTAGGAATCCGCGCGGCAGACAGAATTTGAGCTGCCGGTACTGACGCCACATCGTGCGGGCGTCAACGCCGATTGCGGTTTGGCCCGCCATTGCGCGCAAAAGTGGCTTTCCCGGCGGCGAAATCAGGGCAATGTTGTCCCCTTCGGGACTTACGCAGGCGTCATTTTCGACATTCTGCGTAGGTTCAGCGCCGCGCAGACGAGTTTCCATTCGGCCTGTGCCTTGGCCAGTCCACGCATGCTGAATTGTCGAAATCCGAGAACGCTCTTTACCCAGGCATTCGGCGGTTCGGACAGCCATTTGCGCTTTCGATAGGCCGCCTGAGTTTGCGCACAAGTAAACTTGTCGGCCATCGCGGCGCATAG
>NZ_FCOX02000047.1 GCF_900044055.2 Caballeronia calidae
GCGCTGGGCATCCCGACGTCGATGTTCACGTGCATCTTCGCGATGGCGCGTACGGTCGGCTGGATCGCGCAGTGGAATGAGATGATTGCGGATCCCGAGCAGAAGATCGGTCGTCCGCGTCAGTTGTTCATCGGTCAGGCGCCGCGTGAAGTGAAGCCGCTGGCGAAGCGGTAAGCTGATCGGAGTAAGTTGATCGGGAAGCCCCGGCGAGTGATCGCCGGGGCTTTTTGTTTAAGAGGTTTCGCTGTGGCGGAAGATCATGCACATAGCGCTGCATTCAAACTGCAAACAGTTCTTGCAGCGTGTGCAACGCATCTGCGAGTGTCTTCTCGGCTACGGCGCCTTCCTTTTTCAAGAGTCGTATCTTGTCCACGGTGCGCATCTGATCCAAGAGGATCAAGCCCTCCTTTCGCCTGAACGACACGGGAATACGAAAGGGCGCCGAGGTGCCTTTCGAAGTCATTGGCGCCACGATGACAGTGCGTAAGTGATCGTGCAATTCTGGCGGCGAAACGACCACGCATGGTCGGGTCTTCTGAATCTCACTGCCACGAGTCGGATCGAGCGCCACGAGCCAGATGTCACCGCGAGCTACCATTCGAGCTCCGTATCATCGTCGTTGCCGAACTCGCCCATGACCAGCGTGTCATCAGAAGCTGCGGCGATAGATTTGCTGGCTTCTGCCCAACCTTCGCGTGCGTGGGTTCGAGGTCGACGCAGTACGATCGCGTCATCTTCGACATTCATCTCCACCTCGTTCTCCAGCCCCAATTGCGCCAGAAACGGCTTGGGAATCAGGACACCCTGTGAGTTGCCCATCTTTCGGATGGTGGTTTTCATGTGATCGATCATGGCTGTTCTTGTATTTACAATGTTATTACTGCGTGCGGCGAGTCGTCAATCCACAATACGACCTCGCTCATACGGAGAACAGTCGACCAAACGGGTTAGGCCATCTTGCGGGCTCCATAAGGTGAGCTTCACCCGTGCGATTCAGTCCGAGCGCATCGAATCCCCATCCCGCTTCCCCACACACAACTCGATAAACCGCTGCACCGGCTGCGTCAGCGTCGCGCCCTTGCGCGTCGCGATGCCATAAGGCGCGCCACGCCGCTCCACGCGAATCGGCAGCACCGCCACCAGCCCGTGCTCCTCGAAATACTGCGCCACCTTCAGCGGCATCAGCCCGACCGTTCCCGCTCCGGATCGCAGCAGCGACAAGGTCGCGAACGTCGATGACGTCTCGATCGCGTAACGCGGAAACGGCACGTCCGCGTCGTCGAACAGTTGCTCGAGCAGCGAGCGCATCGGCAGCGTGGCTTGCGGCACGATCCACGGATTCTCGCCAAGATCCGCAAGCGATACGTGCTCCTCGCGCGCGAGCGGATCGCCGCCATCGACGACGAAGCACACTTCCTCCACCTCGAGTGGAATGAAGTCGTAAGCCTCCGGATGCACGCTGATGCTCGGCCGCCCGATCACGAGATCGAGCAGGCGCTGATCGAGCATCGACAGGAGCCGCGCGCTGTTGTCCTCCCACACTTCGACGGAAATATCCGGCTGCACTTCGCGCAGCGATTTGAGGATAGGCGTGAGCCACACGGGCATCGAGCCCATCACCGCGCCGATCGCGAGCGTGCCGCCGCCGCCGCGCATGATCGCGGCGAGCTCGTCGCGCAATGCGCCGATCTCCGAGCGCACCGCGCGCGCATGACGGATCACGCAGCGTCCGAGTTCGTTCGGCACGATGCCGCGCGGCGAGCGCGCGAACAGCTCCGTGCCGAACATCGCCTCGATTTCACGCAGGGATTTGGTCGTCGCGGGCTGCGACAGCGATACCTGTTGCGCCGCGCGGCGCAGCGAGCCGTGATCGTCTAGCGCGATCAGCAGCGCGACGTGATTGCCGCGAAGTCGCCTCAGGATCGCATCGATACTGGTTATCACCGATATAACTCCAGCTTCTCACCTGATCGGAAGGTTTCATTATCTGGCCGCGCCGCGCCTCTTTACACTGGCTTCGTCGATGTTCATCGCGCTCGAGCCGGCGCGGCTCGATCATAGCCGGAACGCACGCGCGAACGGGCACGCGCCGGAAAAGAAACGCATCCACATGGAGAGAGGCAAATTGAAAAGAATCGGTATCGATGTCGGCGGCACCTTCACCGATGTCGTGATGGTGGATGACCAGACGGGGAAGATCTGGTCGACCAAAGTGCCGACGACGCCGAAGGACCGCGTCGTCGGAACGATCGAAGGTTTCCGCAAGATTCTGGCGCTGTCGGGCACGCGCAGCGAAGACGTGTCCTTCCTCGGACACGGCACGACGATGGCGACCAACATGGTCGTCGAAGGCACGGGCGCGAAGACGGCGCTCATCACGACGCGCGGTTTCCGCGACGTGCTCGAACTGCGCCGCGTATCGCGGCATGATCGGGCCGATCTGTACGACCTGCTGTTCGACAACCCGCGTCCGCTCGTCGAGCGCCGCTGGCGGCTCGAAGTGAGCGAGCGGCTGCGCTATGACGGGCGCGTCGAGACGCCGCTCGATCAGGCCGGCCTCGAAGCGCTCGCCGATGAGATCCGCGATTCGGATATCGAAGCGATCGCGGTGTGCTTCCTGCATGCACACGTGAATCCGCAACACGAGCGCGAAGCCGTCGAGACGCTGCGGCGCCTGCTGCCCGACCGCTTCATCTGTGCATCGCACGAAGTCAATCCGGAAGCGATGGAGTACGAGCGCGCGAGCTCGACCGTCATCAACGCGATGCTCGGCCCCGTGTGCGGGCGCTACATCGGGCGGCTCATCAACGCGCTCGCGCAACTCGGCTTCGCGGGCAAGTTTCTGTTCATGCAATCGAATGGCGGCCTCGCGAGTCCGGCGATGGTCGCGGACAAGCCCATCGTGCTGCTCGAATCCGGTCCGGCGGGCGGCGTGTCCGCGGCGATCCGCAACTGCGAGAAGAGCGAGCTCAAGAACGCGATTCTCGGCGACATGGGCGGCACGACCTTCGATGTCTCGCTGATCCGCGATTTCCGTCCCGAGCTGCGCAACAAGAGTCTCCTACATACGTACACCGTGCGCTCGCCGAGCATCGATATCGATTCGGTCGGCGCGGGCGGCGGCTCCATCGTCTGGATCGATGCGGGCGGCGGCGTGCGCATCGGACCGGAAAGCGCGGGCGCCGATCCCGGCCCCGCATGCTACGGACGCGGCGGCACGCGTCCGACCGTGACGGACTGCAATCTCGTGCTCGGCTATATCGATCCCGACAGCTTCCTCGGCGGCGAATTCAAGCTCGATGCGAAGGCCGCCTGGCGCGTCGTCGAGGACGTGATCGCGAAGCCGCTGGGCGTCTCCGTGCCGGAAGCCGCGCAGGTCGTGCGCTCGGTCGCGAACGCGCTGATGGCGCAGGCCATCCGCATCATGACCGTCGAGCGCGGCTACGATCCGCGCGAGTTCTCGTACATCTGCTATGGCGGCGCAGGCCCCGTGCATGCGGTCGATCTGGCGCACGAGATGGGTATCCGGCGCGTCGTGATTCCGCCGCTGCCCGGCCTCTTCAGCGCGTTCGGCATGACGGTCGCGGATCAGCAATACGACTATCAGCGGCCGCTCGAAAGCGATCTCGCCATGATCGACGATGCCACGCTGCATCAGGCGCTCGACGAGCTCACGGCGCAAGGCATGGAAGAGCTGGCGCGTCATGGCGTCGATCGCGACGGCGTGAAAGTCGTGCGTCTCGCGGACTGCCGCTACGCCGGCCAGCCCGACGTGATCACCGTCGAAGTGCAGGACGAGGCGCAAGGCATCCGTGCCGCGCTCGCGCAGGCGTTCGAGCGCGCGCATCAGCGGCAATGGAACTTCGTCAGCAAGGACAAGCCGGTCGTCGTCGCCAACGTGCGTCTGCAACTCGTGACGAGCACGGGCTGGCGCGGCGGCGTCGCAGGCAGCGATGGCGGCATCGTGCCGAAGCCGGTCCGCACGCGCGACGTGTATTTCGACGGCGGCGTGCGCACGCTGCCCGTGTTCGCGCGCACCGAGATTCCGGTCGGCGCGACGATCGAAGGGCCGGCCGTGATCGAAGAGCACAGCAGTTGCGCGGTGCTGAAGGCGTCGCATGTCGCGCGCGTCGATCCTGACCTCAACCTCGTCATCGAACTGGCAGCCTGAATTCATGGACATCGTTACATACGAAATCATTCGCAGCAGTCTCTTCGCGGTCGCGCGTGAAATGAAGATCGCGATGATGCGCACGGCGGGCAGCCCGCTGATGCACGCGAGCGGCGACTCGTCGGCCGCGATCTTCGACGCCGACATGCAGCTCATCGCGCAAGGCAACGACATCCCGACGATGCTCGGCTCCGCCGTCATCTCGACGCGCGTCTCGGTCGAAGCGGTGGGCCGCGAGAACCTGCGCCCCGGCGACGTCATCATCAGCAACGACGCGTATGTCGGCGGCGGCAATCATCAACCCGACGTGCAGTTCACGCGTCCGGTCTTCGCGGACGGCAAGATCGTCGCGTTCGTGATGACGCGCGGGCACTGGACCGATATCGGCGGGCAATCGCCGGGCAGCTACACGGTCACGACGTGGGACGTGTTCGCGGAAGGCATCCGCATTCCGCCGGTCTTTCTGTATCGCAACGACGAGCCGGTGCAGGACATGCTCAACCTGCTCACGAAGAACAGCCGCAACGCGCATGAACTGCGGCTCGACATTCAGGCGCAATACGCGGGCACGTTCGTCGGCGACAGGCGTATCGGCGAACTCGTCGCGAAGTACGGCGCCGATGCGCTCGCCGAAGTGATGAGCCAGAGCCTCGATCATTCGGAGAAGCTGATTCGCGCGGAAATCGCGCGCATTCCGGACGGCGTGTACGAAGCCGAGGAGTATCTCGATCCGATCGAAGCGCCGGGCTGGAAGCAGGAGCGGCCGCTGCTGAAAGTGAAGATCACGAAGGCGGGCGACCACATCACGTTCGATTACACCGGCACGGGCGCGCAGGTGCGCGGCGGCATCAACTGTCCGCTGTCCGTGACATGCAATAGCACGTGGTTCACGGTGAAGGCGCTGACCGATCCCGGCATTCCGATCAACCAGGGCTGTTATCGGCCGGTGACGATCATCGCGCCCGAAGGCAGCGTGCTGAACTGCCGCTATCCGGCATCGGTCGTGTCGGGCAATACGGAGACATCGCCGCGCGTCATCGACCTGCTGCTGAAGGCGCTCGCGCCGGCGGTGCCCGAGCGCATCACGGGGCAGAGCAACTGCGCGTCGTGCGCGGGCATCTTCAGCGGACGCGACACGGACGCGGCGCGCATCGCGCGCACGGGCCAGGAGTTCGTCACGATGCACGATGTCCACGCGGGCGGCATGGGCGCGCGTGCGCAAAACGACGGCGTGAGCGGCGTGCGCGTGTATGTCGGCAATGCGGGCAGCCAGTCGATCGAGATGATCGAGACGACTTCGCCGCTCGTCGTCGAGGAATGGTCGCTCGTGACGGACAGCGGCGGCGCGGGAAGGCGGCGCGGCGGGCTCACGTCGCGGCGCGTGTATCGCGTCGAGTATGACGAAGCGACCTTCACGGTGTCCGGCGAGCGCGGCCGCTCCGCGCCCGAGGGCCATTTCGGCGGATTGCCCGGCACGCGCTTCCATTGCATCGTGCAACGCGCGGACGGCAGCGAGCACCGCGTCGCGGCGAAGGGCGGACAGACGGTCGTGTATCGCGGCGATCGCGTGATGGTGCAGCCCGCGGGCAGCGGCGGCTATGGCGATCCGCGCGAACGCGAGCACGATCGTGTCGCGGCCGATATCGCCGATGGCTATATCAGCGCCGATGCCGCCGCGCGGCTCTACGGCGAACACGGGAACGCCGGCGCGCGGGAAAGCGCGGACGCATCGCTCGCGGTGGCGGCCGAATGAGCGTGCATGCGGACATGACGAAGCCCTTGCCGCTCGCGGGCGTGTGCGTCGTCGAGATCGGCCACAGTCTCGCCGCGCCCTACGCGGGCATGATTCTCGGCTCGCTGGGCGCGGAGGTCATCAAGATCGAAAGCGCGGAGGGCGGCGATTACGCACGCGACTGGGGCCCGCCTTTCGTCGATGGCGCCGCCGCGCTCTTTCACGCGGTGAACCACGGCAAGTCGAGCATCGCGATGTCGCTGTCGAATCCCGACGAAGCGCAGGCGCTGCGCGAGTTGATCGAACGCCGCGCCGATGTCGTCCTGCAGAACCTGAAGGCGGGCGGCACCGAGAAGTACGGCCTCGGCGGCGAAGCGATGCTGCGCATGAAGCCCTCGCTCGTCTACTGCAATCTCGGTGCGTTCGGCACGGCCGGGCCGCTGCGCGACAAGCCCGGTTACGACCCGCTCGTGCAGGCGCTGTCCGGCCTGATGAGCTTTCTCGGTCAGCCGGGCGAGCCGCTGTCGCGCATTCCCGTCTCGGTGAACGATATGGGCACGGGGCTGTGGGCCGCTATCGGCGTGCTCGCCGCGCTGTTCCGGCGGCAGGCGAGCGGCGCGGGCGAGATCGTGTCGGTATCGCTCTACGAGACAGCGATCAGCTGGGCGGGCATCCAGATCGCCGACTATCTGGCGTCGGGCGTGCTGCCGGGACGCTGGGGCTCGGGCACGGCGGCGATCGTGCCGCATCAGGCGTTCGAATGCGCGGACGGCACCATCATGGTCGCGGCGGGCAACGACCGCCTGTTCCGGCGTCTGTGCGGCGTCCTCGCGGTGCCCGCGCTCGCGGACGATGCGCGCTTCGTCACCAACGGCGCGCGCGTCTCCAACCGCGTCGAGCTGATCGACCTGCTGCACGTCGAGTTTCGCAAGGAGGGCACGGCGCACTGGCTCGCGGCGCTCGATGCGGCCGGTATTCCGTGCGGGCCGATCCAGACGATCGATCAGGTCGTCGCGCACGAGCAGACGAAAGCGCTCGACCTGCTGCGCACGACCGACGACGGCGCCGCGACCGTCGTGGGCGTGCCGATCTCGTTCGGCGGCGCGCGGCCCGCGCATACCGGCGTCACGCCGAAGCTCGGCGAACACAACCATCTGCTGGCGAAAGCGCCACTGGAGACACCTTGAAGATTGCATCGCAACTGGGCAGCGCGCTCGACACGCTGACCCTCGAAGAAATCGATCAACAGATTCTCGTCGTCACGCTGAATCGCCCGGAAGTGTCGAACGCGATCAGCACGACGATGGGCCACGAGCTGATCCGCGTATTCGGCGCGCTCGAAGCGGACCCGGCGCAGTATCGCTGCGTGATCCTCACGGGCGCGGGCGAGCGCGCATTCTGCGGCGGCGCGGATCTGAAGCAGCGCGAAGGCATGACCGACGAGCAGTTCGGCGTGCAGCACTATCTGTTCGAGCGCATGAACCGCGCGCTCACGTATTGCCCGGTGCCGGTCATCTGCGCGGCGAACGGCTCGGCGGTCGCGGGCGGACTCGAACTGCTGCTCGCGTGCGACTTCGCGTATGCCGCGAAGAACGCGGTGTTCGGCTTCACCGAAGTGAAGCGCGGCATCATGCCGGGCGGCGGCGGCACGCAGCAGTTGCCGCGCACCATCGGCGCGCGGCGCGCGAAAGAGCTGATCTTCCGCGGCGCGCGTTTTTCCGCCGATGAAGCGCTCGCGTGGGGCGTGGTCAATCGCCTGTGCGAGCCGGGCCGCGTGCTCGCCGATGCCATCGACGCCGCGCGCGACATCTGCACGAGCGCGCCGCTCTCGGTCGCGCAGGCGAAGAAGGCCATCGACCTCGGCATGCAGGGCGATCTGCGCACCGGCCTTTATCTGGAGATCGAAGCGTATAACCGCCTGATTCCGACGGAAGACCGTCTCGAAGGAATCAGCGCCTACAACGAAAAGCGCTCGCCTCGATTCAAAGGCCGCTAGCCAGCCACGCGACGGCCGACACAACACCCGGAAACACCGGAGGAGACAGACATGAACCCCGATATCGGCAGTTTCGACAGACCGCAGGCGGAAGCGACCTACGGCAAGATCACCCGCAGGCTGATCCCGTTTTTGTTCCTGTGCTACGTGTTCGCGTTTCTCGATCGCATCAACATCGGCATTGCGCAGCTCGACATGAAGCACGATGTCGGCTTCAGCGATCTCACCTATAGCGTCGGCGCGGGCATCTTCTTTCTCGGCTACGTGCTGATGGAAGTGCCGAGCAACCTGCTGCTCGCGCGCATCGGCGTGAAGCGCACGTTCTCGCGCATCATGATCCTGTGGGGGCTGATCGCATCGGCGACGGCCTTCGTCACGCTGCCTTCGCATCTCTATACCGTGCGCTTTTTCCTCGGGCTCGCCGAAGCGGGGCTGTATCCCGGCGTGATTTTCTATCTGACGCGCTGGTATCCGGTCGAGCGGCGCGCGAAGGTCATCGCGATCTTCACGTGCGCGACGGGCATCGCGGGTCTCTTCGGCGGGCCGCTGTCGGGCGCGCTGATGACCTACTTCAACGGCTGGTTCGGCCTGCACGGCTGGCAGTGGATGTTCATCGTGCAAGGCCTGCCCGCGAGCGTGCTCGGCGTGGTCGCGTTCTTCTTCCTCGATGATTCGCCGCAGAAGGCGAAATGGCTCACCGAAAGCGAGAAGGCGCTCGTGGCGGACGACATCCGCAAGAGCTCGAGCGTGTCGGCGAAGCATGCCGAGCATACGTTCGGACGCGCGCTCGCCGACTATCGCGTCTATGTGATGGGCTTCGTGTGGTTCACGCAGATCGCGGGCGTGTTCGCGATCGGCTTCTGGCTGCCGACGCTCATCAAGAGCGCGGGCGTGTCGAGCGCGTTGCAGATCGGCTGCTATTCCGCGATTCCGTACTTCGTGAGCTGGATCGCGCTCATCACGCTGAACCGCCATTCGGATCGCACGATGGAGCGCCGCTGGCACTGCGCGATCGCGATGCTGTTCGGCGCGGCCGGGCTCGTCGCCGCGGCGTTCACGGGCGGCAATCTCGCGCTGTCGCTGGTCGCGCTGTCGGTGGCGACCGCAGGCATCCTCGCGCCCAATCCGCTCATCTGGGCGATCTCGACGGACTACATCCGCGGCAGCGGCGCGGCGGGCGGCGTCGCGATGATCAACTGCCTGGGCCTGCTCGGCGGCTTCGTGAGCCCGATGATCATCGGCTCGATCAAGACGATGACGAACAGCATGGCGGGCGGCCTCGGCGCGATCGCGCTCCTGATGGTGATCGGCGCCATCGCGGCCGTGGTGCTCGCGCCGTCGACCTCGGCCGCGCCTTCGGACGATGGCCACAAGGAAGAAAGCGGCGAAGCAGTTGCAGATGCAACCATTTGACTGGACACGAACGATGACTGATGCAGCAGTGCAGATTCGCGAAGTCGGCTTGCGGGACGGCTTGCAGATGGTGCGCACGATCCTCGCGAGCGAACAGAAGCTCGCATGGTGCGCGCGGATGGTCGATGCGGGCGTGCGCGATATCGAAGTGACGTCCTTCGTGCCGCCGACGATCGTGCCGCAGTTCGCGGACGCGGTCGAGGTCGCGGCGGGCGCGCTCGCCATCGACGGCCTTCATGCGGCGGCGCTCGTGCCGAACCTGAAAGGCGCGCAACGCGCGTTCGAAGTCGGTTTGCGGAAGGTGCACTATGTGCTTTCCGCGAGCAACGAGCACAACATGAAGAACGTGCGGCGCAGCACGGCGGAATCGGTGGAGGACTTCGCGCGCATCGTCGCGGCGCGCGATGACACCGCCGGAGGCGTCGTGCTCGGCGCGGGCGTGGCGACGGCGTTCGGCTGCACGATCGCGGGCGAGGTGGACGAGCGCATCGTGCTCGGGCTCGTCGAGACGCTCATCGAGGCGGGCGCGGGGGAAATCACCATCGCCGATACGGTCGGCTATGCGAATCCCGCGCAGGTCTACGCGCTGCTGCGTCAGGTCATGTCGCTGGCCGGCGATGTGCCGGTAGCCTGCCATTTCCACGATACGCGCGGCCTCGGCCTCGCCAACGTGATGGCCGCGCTCGATGCGGGCGTCCGCGCGTTCGATGCGTCGCTCGGCGGTCTCGGCGGCTGCCCGTTCGCGCCGAACGCGACGGGCAACATCAACACCGAGGACACCGTGTTCATGCTCGAAGCGCAGGGCATGAACACGGGCATCGACATCGGCGAGCTGCTGGCGATCCGCGAGAGCGTGTCGGCATGGCTGCCGGGCGAGCCGTTCACGGGCGCCATTGCCCGCGCGGGTCTGCCGAAGACGTTCGCGCGGGCGGAGGCCGTGGCGGCTTGACGCGCGTTCGCTAGGACCGGACAGCCAGCCGTTCCAGCAGATCGACGAGCAGATCCGGCGCGAGCACCATCGCGTCGTGTCCGGTGTCGATCGACTCCCAGCCCCAACCGGGCAGCGCCTTGACGCGCTCGCGCACCGGCGCGAGCGTGTCGTACGACGGATTCGCGCAATGCACGTAGGTGCAGGGCAGGCCGTTGCCCAATGGATGCTTCAGCGCGAGCGGCGTCGTGTAGGTCGCGAGCGGATGCGGCGTCAGGCGGCGGCGCACCCATCCCGCGAGCGGATGATCCTCCGGTATGCCCGTGCCCACGAGTCCGTTCACGGGCATCGCGAGCGTCTGGCCGCTCGCTCTCACCGCCTTCATGCGATCCTCGACGACGCTTTGCGGCAGCACGTCGAATCCCGCCTGTCCGTTGTCGACGAGCAGGCTGTCGAGAAACACGAGCGAGCGGATCGGCTGTGGCATACGGTCCGCGACGCCCGACGCGACCAGCCCGCCGAAGCTGTGTCCCACGACGACGACGTCCGTCAACTCTTCCGCTTCGATCAGATTCCCGATGTCCTCGATGCACACATCGAGCGACGTCGCCGCTTCGAGCAAATGCCGGCGCTCGCCGAGCCCGGTCAGCGTCGGCGCGAACACGCGATGACCGCGCGCCACGAGCCTGTCGACGACGAAGCGCCAGCACCAGCCGCCATGCCATGCGCCGTGGATGAGCAAAAACGTGCTGCGCGCGGTGTCTTCTTGTGCCATCTGCGATTCTCCGGTTGTCTCGCCGCCGCCGATCGTATCAGCGAACGACGCGCGCAGTCATCCGGGTAGTGTTTATCCGGGTACTGTTGCCACCACGCAAGCCACTGTTTTTATTGGATTTTTTCGTAGACTGGTACTACCCGGGCGCCCCTTGACGGTGGCATAATCGACCCACAAGTGGTCAAACCCATCCCCGCAGTCACACACGAAAGCGCTCACCATGGCACAGACTCTCTACGACAAACTGTGGAATACGCACGTCGTCCACACGGAAGAGGACGGCACCTCGATCCTCTACATCGACCGTCACCTGCTGCATGAAGTGACGAGCCCGCAGGCCTTCGAAGGGCTGAAGCTCGCCGAGCGTCCGGTGTGGCGCATCAGCGCGAATCTGGCCGTGTCGGACCACAACGTCCCGACGACCGACCGCTCGCACGGCATCGCCGATCCCGTCTCCAAGCTGCAGGTCGATACGCTCGACGCCAACTGCGATAGCTTCGGCATCACGCAGTTCAAGATGAACGACCTGCGCCAGGGCATCGTGCACATCATCGGGCCGGAGCAGGGCGCGACGCTGCCCGGCATGACGATCGTCTGCGGCGACTCGCACACGTCCACGCACGGCGCGTTCGGCGCGCTCGCGCACGGCATCGGCACGTCTGAAGTGGAGCACGTGCTCGCCACGCAGACGCTCCTGCAGAAGAAGAGCAAGAACATGCTCGTGAAGGTCGAAGGCGCGTTGCCGCGCGGCTGCACGGCGAAGGACATCGTGCTCGCGATCATCGGCAAGATCGGCACGGCGGGCGGCACGGGCTACGCGATCGAATTCGGCGGCTCGACCATTCGCGCGCTGACGATGGAAGGCCGCATGACCGTCTGCAACATGGCGATCGAAGCGGGCGCGCGCGCCGGCATGGTCGCGGTGGACGACACGACCATCAACTATCTGAAGGATCGTCCGTACTCGCCGCAGGGCGTCGAGTGGAATCAGGCGGTCGAGTACTGGCGCCAGTTCAGGTCGGATGACGGCGCGCAGTTCGATCGCGTCGTCGAGATCAACGCCGCCGAGATCGTGCCGCAAGTGACGTGGGGCACGTCGCCGGAAATGGTCACGTCGATCGACGGCCGCGTGCCCGATCCCGAGAAGGAAAAGGACCCCGTCAAGCGCGATGCGATGGAACGCGCGCTGACCTACATGGCGCTGCAACCGAACACGCCGATCGAATCGATCCAGCCGGACAAGATTTTCATCGGCTCGTGCACGAATGCGCGTATCGAAGATTTGCGCGCGGCCGCGTATGTCGTGAAGTCACTGGGCAAGCGCGTTGCGTCGAACATTCGTCTCGCGATGGTCGTGCCGGGCTCGGGCCTCGTGAAGGCGCAGGCCGAGCGCGAAGGCCTCGACAAGATTTTCACGGACGCCGGTTTCGAATGGCGCGAGCCGGGCTGCTCGATGTGCCTCGCGATGAACGCCGACCGCCTGGAGCCGGGCGAGCGCTGCGCCTCGACCTCGAACCGCAACTTCGAAGGCCGTCAGGGCGCGGGCGGACGCACGCATCTCGTGAGCCCCGCGATGGCCGCCGCCGCCGCGATCGAAGGCCACTTCGTCGACGTGCGCAAGCTCGCTTAACTGGAAAGGTCCGAACGTCATGGAAAAATTCATTGTGCATAGCGGCCTCGTCGCGCCGCTGGATCGCGAGAACGTCGACACGGACGCGATCATTCCGAAGCAGTTTTTGAAGTCGATCAAGCGCACGGGTTTCGGTCCGAATGCGTTCGACGAATGGCGTTATCTCGATGTCGGCCAGCCCGGCCAGGACAACAGCAAGCGTCCGCTGAATCCGGACTTCGTGCTGAATCAGCCGCGCTATCAGGGCGCGTCGATCCTGCTGACGCGCAAGAACTTCGGCTGCGGCAGCTCGCGCGAGCACGCGCCGTGGGCGCTGGATCAGTACGGCTTTCGCGCGATCATCGCGCCGAGCTTCGCGGACATCTTCTACAACAACTGCTTCAAGAACGGTTTGCTGCCGGTCGCGCTGACGGAGCAACAGGTCGACAAGCTGTTCAACGAGACGTACGCGTTCGTCGGTTTCCAGTTGACCATCGATCTCGAAGCGCAAGTCGTGCGCACGGGTGACGGCACCGAATACGCGTTCGAAGTGCCGGGTTTCCGCAAGTACTGTCTGCTGAACGGTTTCGACGACATCGGCCTCACGCTGCGTCACGCCGACAAGATCAAACAGTTCGAAGCCGAGCGCCTCGCGAAGCAGCCGTGGTTGAATAACCGGCTCGTCGGATAAACACGCATAAAGGAAAGAGACACATGAAAATCGCAGTTCTGCCCGGCGACGGGATCGGTCCCGAAATCACCGCCGAAGCGGTCAAGGTCCTGAACGCGCTCGGCGAGAAATTCGAGCTGGAAGAAGCGCCCGTCGGCGGCGCGGGCTACGAGGCGAAAGGTCATCCGCTGCCCGATTCGACGCTGGCGCTCGCGAAGGAAGCCGACGCGATCCTGTTCGGCGCCGTCGGCGACTGGAAGTACGACAAGCTCGAGCGCGCGCTGCGTCCCGAGCAGGCGATTCTCGGCCTGCGCAAGCATCTGCAATTGTTCGCGAACTTCCGTCCGGCGATCTGCTATCCGCAGCTGACGGGCGCGTCGTCGTTGAAGCCCGAGATCGTGTCGGGTCTCGACATTCTCATCGTGCGTGAGCTGAACGGCGACATTTACTTCGGCGCGCCGCGCGGCCTGCGCGAAGCGCCGGACGGCCCGTTCGAAGGCGCGAAGGAAGGCTTCGACACGATGCGCTATTCGGAGCCCGAAGTGCGCCGCATCGCGCACGTCGCGTTTCAGGCGGCGCAGAAGCGCCAGAAGAAGCTGACGAGCGTCGACAAGGCCAACGTGCTCGAAACGTCGCAACTGTGGCGCGACACGATGATCGAGGTGGCCAAGGAATATCCGGACGTCGAACTGTCGCACATGTACGTCGACAATGCGGCGATGCAGCTCGTCAAGGCGCCGAAGGCGTTCGACGTCGTCGTGACCGGCAACATGTTCGGCGACATCCTCTCTGACGAAGCCGCGATGCTGACCGGCTCCATCGGCATGTTGCCGTCGGCGTCGCTCGACAAGAACAACAAGGGCCTGTACGAGCCGTCGCACGGTTCCGCGCCGGATATCGCGGGCAAGGGCGTCGCCAACCCGCTTGCGACCATCCTTTCCGCCGCGATGATGCTGCGCTATTCGCTCGGCAAGACCGAGCAGGCGGACCGCATCGAAAGCGCGGTCAAGAAGGTGCTCGAGCAGGGCTACCGCACCGGCGATATCGCGACGGCGGACGGCAAGGTCGTCGGCACGAAGGAAATGGGCGATGCGGTGCTGAAGGCGCTGTAAATTCCGGAAATCGATCGGCCGTTTGCCGTCAGAAAACGGTCGATCGTCTCTTTTTTCCGATGTTCGCGCACGATCCGCACGAATTTCCCGCAGGTGCAGCATCAGGCTCACGAAAACGCGAAAGTTTCGTGTAGACTGCAAAAATCATGGCGAAGAACTCCCAATTCTCTCTGGATTCCATCGATCGCGGCGCTGAAGCCCGCGCGACGGGTCTCGCCATCATCACGCGCATCGTGGCTGTCAAAGCCACGGCAAAAACGCGCATTACGAAAATCTCCATCAAAGCGATCACGATTCGCTGATCGTCCCTCGTGTCCGAGCGTCTTCCCCGCGCGGCCACGCCGGGTAAAGATGCGGGGAAGTGTCCACAGTCAAAGGTTAGTCATGAACGTAGGTCTCGTTGGTTGGCGCGGCATGGTCGGCAGCGTCCTGATGCAGCGCATGCAGCAGGAAGGCGATTTCGACTTGATCGAACCGGTGTTTTTCAGCACCAGCAATGCGGGCGGCAACGCGCCGTCGTTCGCCAAAAACGAGACGAAGCTCAAAGATGCAACGAGCATCGACGACCTGAAGAAGTGCGACGCCATCATCACCTGCCAGGGCGGCGACTACACCAACGAGGTGTATCCGAAGCTGCGCGCGGCGGGCTGGAAGGGCTACTGGATCGACGCGGCGTCGGCGCTGCGCATGAAGGACGACGCGGTCATCATCCTCGATCCGGTGAACCTCGACGTCATCAAGGATTCGCTCGTGAAGGGCGGCCGCGATTTCATCGGCGGCAACTGCACGGTCAGCCTGATGCTGATGGCGCTCGGCGGCCTGTTCCGCGAGAACCTCGTCGAGTGGACGACCGCGATGACCTATCAGGCCGCATCGGGCGCGGGCGCGCAGAACATGCGCGAACTGCTCTCGCAGATGGGCGCGCTGAACAATGCGGTCAAGGACGATCTGGCGAACCCGTCGTCGGCGATCCTCGACATCGACCGCAAGGTGCTCGCCACCATGAACAGCGACGCCATGCCTACCGACAACTTCGGCGTGCCGCTCGCGGGCTCGCTGATTCCGTGGATCGACAAGGACCTCGGCAACGGCATGTCGAAGGAAGAGTGGAAGGGCGGCGCGGAAACCAACAAGATTCTCGGCAAGCCCGCGATGGGCACGCCGGGCTCGATTCCCGTCGATGGCCTCTGCGTGCGTATCGGCGCGATGCGCTGCCATTCGCAGGCGCTCACCATCAAGCTCACGAAGGACGTGCCGCTCGACGAAGTGCACGGCATCCTCGCATCGGCGAACGACTGGGTGAAGGTCGTGCCGAACGAGCGCGAAGCGTCGATGCGCGATCTCTCGCCGGCGGTCGTCACGGGCACGCTGACGGTGCCGGTCGGCCGTCTGCGCAAGCTGGCGATGGGCGGCGAGTATCTGTCGGCGTTTACTGTCGGTGATCAACTGTTGTGGGGCGCCGCCGAACCGCTGCGCCGCATGCTGCGCATTCTGCTCGACAAGTAAAGTAAACTACGCGCCTGGAAGCGCGTGCCAAGACCGAAAGCGTCGCGTTTCTCGCGGCGCTTTTTGTTTTTGTGCAGTTTTATTGCAAAAGCCGTGTTTATCGAACGGTTTTTTCGCCGTATGGTTCAATTTTTGCCGTGCCCGGAGACTCAATGATCCAACGACCTCGCCGGTCTTTCCTTTCGTCGTCGCGTGCGGCGCTCGCCGCGGCAAGTCTCGCCGTTTGCGCGATCTTCTGGGCGAATCCCGGCGACGCGCTCGCCCAGCCGAGCAATACGCCGACAGGGCAAACCTACGCGGTCAAACCAGGCCAGTCGCTGAGCGATATCGCCGGCGAGCTCACCGGCTCGAAGGATCGCGACGTTCGCGCGCGTGCGGCGCGTGCGCTGTTCGATGCCAATCCGAACGCGTTCGGCAGTCACGATATCAACAAGCTGAAGCTCGGCGCGGTGCTGAACGTGCCCGCGGATCTGAGCGGCGCCGCGCCAGGCGCGGCTTCGGCGCCCGCTGCGCAGGAAAGCGCGCCCGCTGCCACGGCCGAGGCCGCTTCCGGCGGCGCTCCGGCGCCGCTTGCGCCTGCATCCGAAAGCGAGGCGGCGGTGGCGGCGGCCGGGGCGCCTGCATCGGCGGTCGAATCGCAAGCGAGCGCGCCGGAGCCTCAACCCGAAGCAGCGGCTTCGGCCCAGGCGCCTTCGAGCGCGGCCTCGGCACCCGCGCCTGCGACGGCCAGCGGCACCGGTATGGCGCCTGCGGTCATCGGGCTCACGCCGTTCATCGTCGGTGCCGTGATCGTGGTGATCGGTGCTCTGCTCTTCGGGATGCGACGCGGCAAGCGGCGCGCGGCCACCGGCACCCACGACGACGCCGATCGCGCGCCACGGACGTTCTCGAGCCTCGAAGAAGCCCAAGCGGACGCGGACCGGCGCAACGAAGCGCTGCGCACGGCGCGCGCCGCGGCGGCGACGCGAACGGCAGGCGCGGCGGCCAATCCCGAAGGTGCATCCATCGCGCGCGATCAGTCCGGGTTGGGCGCGGCTGCAGCGAGCATCGAAAACGCGGACGCGCCTCGAGCGCTCGCCTCATCCTCCGGGAACGAACTGCCGCCGACGATCGAAACGAAGCCTGCCGAACCGGCCGCACAGGCAGACCCGGCGCGCGACGAGCCGTTCGCGCCCGTCGCGCCCGCCGCCCGTCACGCCGACTTCGTTCCGCCGCCGCCCGTCGCGCCGGCAGGCGAAGCCGAGGCCCATGAGCAGCATGACCAGCACGCCCGCGAGATTGCCGCGCGCGAAGCGGCCCGCCGCGAGGCTGAAAAGTGGGAAATCGAGGAGCGTGAGGCCGCGGCGCGTCAGGCAGCGGCCCGGGAAGCCGAGGAGCGCGAAATTCGCGCGCGCGAAACCGCCGCTCGCGAAGCGCTCACGCGCGACATGGCCGAGCGCGAAGCCGAGATGCGTCAGGTGACCGAGCGCGAGGCGTTGGCGCGCGAGGCTGCGGCACGCGAAATCATCGCGCGCGAGGCCGAGCTGCGCGAGCTTCAGGCGCGCGCCGCCGAGGAGCAGGCCGCCGAGCAGCGCGCAGCCGAGCAACGCGACGTCGAGGAGGAAGCGGCGCGGGAAGCAGAGCGGTCGGGCATCGCGCCGGACGAGGAGCCCGTGGTCGCGCATCGTTTCCCGATGCCGAAGTTTCCTCAGGACGCAATTCAGGCGCTCGGCTCGCTCGAAATGGAGTTGCCGCCGCGCATGGAGCTGAGCATCAAGCCGCCAGCCACCACCGAGCCGGCGACACCGCCAGGCGGCGCGCCGTCCGGAGCGTTCGAGCCGCCGCCGGCAGGTGCGCAGCCGATCGAGCAGGCGCCGTTCGTTCCGCAGCCGGTGAGCCGGCCCGCTTCGGCGCAGCAGGCGCAGTCGCAGTTGCAGTCGGTGGCTTCGCAGATCGAGGCGGGCACGGCCGGCGCGGCGTCGGTCGCGGGTCTCGGCGCGACGAAATTCGGCCCGCTGAGCCTCGATTTCGACCTCGGGCCGGCGTCGACCTCGACCGAATCGATGCCCGCGCTGACGCCTGCGCAACTGGCGACGATCGCGCGCAACAAGCTCGAACTGGCGGCTGAATACATCGAGCTGGGCGATCTTTCCGGGGCGCGCACCTTGCTTCAGGAAGTGATCGAATCGAACGATCCGGCGACGCGCCCGCAGGCCGCCACGCTGCTGTCGACGCTCGCGCCGCATTCCTGAGATGCGCATCGCTTTAGGCATTCAGTACGACGGTTCGGCGTTTTGCGGCTGGCAATCGCAGCCGCACGGCAAGACGGTCCAGAACGAACTCGAGCGCGCCCTCGCCGAGTTCGCGCAGACGCCGCTTTCGACCGTCGTGGCCGGGCGCACGGATACGGGCGTGCACGGTATCGGCCAAGTCGTTCATTTCGATACCGATCTCGATCGCACCGAGTTCTCGTGGGTGCGCGGCACGAACGCGTTTCTGCCGGAGAGCGTCGCGGTGCAGTGGGCGAAGCCGATGCCCGACGATTTTCACGCGCGCTTCGCGGCCTTCGAACGCACTTATTTTTACGTTCTGTACGTCAATCCGGTGCGTTCACCCATGCTGGCGAAACGCGCGGGCTGGGTGCACACGCCGCTCGATGTCGGCGCGATGCGCGATTCGGCCGCGTGTCTCATCGGCGCGCACGATTTTTCGTCGTTCCGCGCGGCCGATTGCCAGTCGAAGACGCCCGTGAAGCACGTCTATCAAATCGACGTGCGCGAGCAGGGCGATTTCATCCATTTCCGCTTTCGCGCCAACGCGTTCCTGCATCACATGGTGCGCAATTTGATGGGATGCTTCGTCGCGATCGGGCGAGGCCGTCATCCGTCGACGTGGATGGCGGATGTGCTCGCCGCGCGCGACCGCCGCGCCGCCGCGCCGACCTTCATGCCGGACGGGCTGTATCTGGCCGGGGTCGGTTATCCTGAACACTTCGCGGTGCCGCCGCCGCATATCGCCGCCATGCCCTGGAGCGCAATCTGGGCAGAGCCTAAATGAACCAACGAGATTTGCATCGCACCCGCATCAAGCTGTGCGGACTGTCGCGCGTCGAGGACGTGCAACACGCCGTCGCACTCGGCGCCGACGCCGTGGGCTTCGTGTTCTATCCACCGAGCCCGCGCTCGGTGAGCGTCGCGCAGGCGGTCGAACTGGCGCGGCACGTGCCGCCGCTCGTGTCGGCGGTCGGGCTGTTCGTCAACGCGACGCCCGAATGGATTCGCGAAGTCACGGCGAACGTGCCGCTGTCCCTGCTGCAATTCCATGGCGACGAAACCCCCGAACAATGCGAGGAACTCGCGGCAATTGCGGGTTTATCCTATTGGCGCGCGCTGCGAATTGGGGCTGATGCGTCCACAAGCCATTTGATAGAATCGTCTCTCAAGTTCAAAGCCGCAGGCGGTCTTCTGCTCGACGCTCTCGTCGAGGGCTTCGGCGGCGGTGGAAAGGTATTCGATTGGTCACTTATCCCAACAGATCTCGGGCATCGGGCCGTTTTGAGTGGTGGGTTGAACGCGCAAAACGTCAGTGACGCCATTCGGCGTGTGCGCCCGTACGCGGTCGATGTCTCGAGCGGCATCGAAGTGCCGGGCGCCAAGGGCGTGAAAGATCCCGCCCGAATGGCGGCATTCGTGCGCGCGGTGCGCGAGGCGGATGCCGGGTGATTCGAACGTGAGCCGCGTTGCCGGCTCGCGTAACCGAGGGAGTGACGCAATGTACAACTTGCCAGACGAAAGAGGCCATTTCGGCCAATATGGAGGCGTGTTCGTCTCCGAAACGCTCATCCACGCGCTCGACGAATTGCGCGTCGCGTATGAGGTAGCTCAAAAAGATCCCGAATTTCAGGCTGAATACGAGTACGAGCTCAAGCATTACGTGGGCCGTCCGTCGCCGATCTATCACGCGAAGCGCTGGAGCGAAATGCTCGGCGGCGCGCAGCTTTATCTGAAGCGCGAAGATCTGAATCACACGGGCGCGCACAAGGTCAACAACGTGATCGGCCAGGCGCTGCTCGCGCGCAAGATGGGCAAGCCGCGCGTGATCGCGGAAACCGGCGCGGGCCAGCACGGCGTGGCGACGGCGACCATCGCGGCGCGCTTCGGCATGGAATGCGTGGTCTATATGGGCGCCGAGGACGTGCGTCGCCAGGCGGCGAATGTCTATCGCATGAAGCTGTTGGGCGCGACGGTCGTGCCGGTCGAATCCGGTTCGAAGACGCTCAAGGACGCGCTCAACGAAGCCATGCGCGACTGGGTGACGAACGTCGAGAACACGTTCTACATCATCGGCACGGTAGCGGGTCCGCATCCTTATCCGATGATGGTGCGCGACTTCCAGCGTGTGATCGGCGACGAATGCCGCGTGCAAATGCCGGAAATGGCTGGCCGCCAGCCGGACGCGGTAATCGCGTGCGTGGGTGGCGGATCGAACGCGATGGGCATCTTTTATCCGTATATCGACGATAAAGACGTCAAGTTGATCGGCGTAGAAGCGGCGGGCGATGGCATCGATACGGGCCGTCACGCGGCTTCGCTGATGGGCGGCAGCCCCGGCGTGCTGCACGGCAACCGCACGTACCTGCTTCAGGACGAGAACGGCCAGATCATCGAGACGCATTCGGTGTCGGCAGGGCTCGACTATCCGGGCGTCGGTCCGGAGCACGCGTGGTTGAAGGACGCGGGCCGCGCGGAGTATGTCGGCATCACCGACGAGGAAGCGCTCAAGGCGTTCCACGACTGCTGTCGCATCGAGGGCATCATCCCGGCGCTGGAATCGAGCCACGCGCTCGCCTACGGTGCGAAGCTCGCCAAGACGCTGCCGCGCGACAAGGTGCTGCTCGTCAATCTGTCGGGCCGGGGCGACAAGGACATGCACACGGTCGCCGAGCGATCGGGCATCCAGTTCTGAGCCTCCGATAGATGCGCACCGTCATCGACGAGCCGTTGTCCGTCGGCGCTCTCCAGGGCGCCGGCAGCGACATCCGCAACCGCGACTTCCTGGTCGATGCCGAAACCATTCCCGACGCGTCGATCGATCTGATCGTCGCGGACCCGCCCTATGGCCTGGGCAAGGATTACGGGAACGATTCGGACATGCTGTCCGGCGACGCCTTTCTCGAGTGGACGTACCGCTGGCTGGATCTGGCGATTCCGAAGCTCAAGGCGAGCGGCTCGCTGTACATCTTCTGCACGTGGCAATACTCGCCCGAACTGTTCGTGTTCCTGAAACGCCGTCTTTTGATGATCAACGAGATCGTCTGGGACCGGCGCGTGCCGAGCATGGGCGGAACGACGCGCAAATTTACGTCAGTGCACGACAACATCGGCTATTTCGCGGTATCGAAGGATTACTACTTCGATCTCGATCCGGTGCGCATCCCTTACGACGCAGAGACGAAAAAGGCGCGCTCGCGCAAGATCTTCGAAGGCAGCAAGTGGCTGGAGCTCGGCTACAACCCGAAGGATGTCTGGTCGGTATCGCGGCTGCACAGGCAGCACGCGGAACGCGTCGATCATCCGACGCAAAAACCGCTGGAGATCGTCGAGCGCATGGTGCTTGCGAGCTGTCCGCCGGGAGGCCGCGTGCTCGATCCGTTCATGGGCAGCGGCACGACGGGCGTCGCGTGCGCGCGTCACGGCCGCCAGTTCACCGGCTACGAGATCAACGCGGATTACTGCGCGATTGCCGAGAGCCGGATCGCCGAAGCGCGCGCCGCGCGCCTGCAGCCGGAAAAGCCGGAACGCGCACGCCGCAAGGCGCTGGTGACGGCACCCGAAGCCGCGCAAGCTGCCGAATAGCGCCTTTTCGCCGCTGATCGCGTCAGATGCGCTCATGGCATCGACGCCAACGAATACGACTACGAGAAATCTCATGTCCCGTATAAAGAACACATTTGCGGCGCTGGCCGCGCAGGGCAAGAAAGGGCTGATTCCGTTCATCACCGCGGGCGACCCGAATCCGGAGCAGACCGTCGAGTTCATGCACGCGCTGGCGAAGGGCGGCGCGGACGTCATCGAGCTGGGCGTGCCGTTTTCCGATCCGATGGCCGATGGCCCCGTGATCCAGCGCTCGTCCGAGCGCGCGCTCGCACGCGGCGTGACGCTGAAGAGCGTGCTCGCCGACGTCGCGCGCTTCCGCGAAACCGACGACAAGACGCCCGTCGTGCTGATGGGCTACGCGAATCCGATCGAGCGCATGGGCGCCGAAGCTTTCGCGAAAGCCGCGAAGGAGGCCGGCGTCGACGGCGTGCTGGTGGTCGATTACCCGCCCGAGGAAGCCGAAGACTTCGGTGCGTCGATGCGCGCGGCCGGCATCGATCCGATCTTCCTGCTCGCGCCCACGTCGACGGAAGAGCGCGTCGCGGCGGTCGGCAAGATCGCGAGCGGCTATGTCTACTACGTTTCGCTGAAAGGCGTAACCGGCGCGGCAAATCTGGACGTTTCCAGCATCGCGAGTAAAATCCCGGCCATCAAGTCGCATGTGCCTCTGCCGGTCGGTGTCGGTTTCGGCATCCGCGACGCTCAGACCGCACGCGCCGTCGCCGATGTCGCGGACGCCGTGGTCATCGGCAGCCGTCTCGTGCAACTGCTCGAGGACGCGAAGCCGGACACCGCGGCCGCGTCGCTGACGAGCTTCATCGCCGAAATTCGTCAGGCGCTCGACGCCGCACAGTAAAATACGCGCCGCCGCGTTCCGCTCGCTTTCGAGCGCCGCGCGGCGCCCCCGATCAGTCAAGGAAAAACGATGAGCTGGCTCGACAAACTGCTGCCGCCGAAGATCAAGCAAACCGATCCCAAGAGCCGCAAGGGCATTCCCGAAGGCTTGTGGGTGAAGTGCCCGGCGTGCGAGGCGGTGCTGTATCGCAACGACGTCGAGGCGAACCTGCATGTTTGCCCGAAGTGCAGCCATCACATGCGTATCGGCGCGCGCGAGCGGCTCGATCGCCTGCTCGATCCGGAAGGCCGCTACGAAATCGGCCAGGAAGTCGTGCCGGTCGACGCGCTCAAGTTCAAGGACAGCCGCAAGTATCCGGATCGCATCAAGGAAGCGATGGAGGATACCGACGAAACCGACGCGATGGTCGTCATGGGCGGCGCGATCCACACGATTCCGTGTGTCGTCGCGTGCTTCGAGTTCTCGTTCATGGGCGGCTCGATGGGCTCCGTGGTCGGCGAGCGCTTCGTGCGCGGCGCGCGCAACGCGCTGGAACAGAACGTGCCGTTCATCTGCTTTACCGCTTCGGGCGGCGCGCGCATGCAGGAAAGCCTGCTTTCGCTCATGCAGATGGCCAAGACCACCGCGCTGCTGACCAAGCTCGCCGATGCGAAGCTGCCGTTCATCTCCGTTCTGACCGACCCGACGATGGGCGGCGTGTCCGCGAGCTTCGCGTTCCTCGGCGACGTCGTGATCGGTGAGCCGAAGGCGCTGATCGGCTTCGCCGGCCCGCGCGTGATCGAGCAGACCGTGCGCGAAAAGCTGCCGGAAGGCTTCCAGCGCGCCGAATTCCTGATGCAAAAGGGCGCGATCGACATGATCGTGGATCGCCGCAAGATGCGCGAAGAACTCGCCCAGTTGATGGCGCTGATGACGCGGCAGCCCGCCGACTCGGTCGCCTGAGTCAACGATAGGCAGCGCCGCGCCGCGCGTGAACTCAGGTTCCGCGCGGCGTTTTTGCTTTCTCGATCTCGAAAATGAACACATTTCCCACTCTCGACGCGTGGCTTGCTCATCTGGAAGCAGCGCATCCGGTCGGCATCGACATGGGCCTCGCGCGCATCGGGCGCGTGAAGGACGCGCTGGGCCTGAGCTTCGCATGCCCGGTCATCACGGTCGGCGGCACGAACGGCAAGGGCTCGACGTGCGCGATCATCGAAACGATCCTGCTGCGCGCGGGTTATCGCGTCGGCTGCCATACGTCGCCGCATCTGCTGGCGTTCAACGAGCGCGCGCGCATCGACGGCGCCGAGGCATCGGATGCCGATCTGCTGGAGCACTTCGAGGCGGTCGAAAAGGCGCGCGTGAGTCTGCCGGAGCCGGTCTCGCTGACCTACTTCGAATTCACGACGCTTGCGATCCTGCATCTCTTCGCGTCGCGCGGGCTCGATGCGGTTGTTCTGGAAGTGGGGCTCGGCGGGCGTCTCGACGCGGTGAATATTGTCGATACGGACTGCGCGGTGATCACGAGCATCGATATCGACCATACGGACTATCTCGGCGATACGCGCGAGAAGATCGGCTTCGAAAAGGCCGGCATCTTCCGGCCGGGTAAGCCCGCGGTGTGCGGCGATCCTTCGCCGCCGCAGAGCCTCATCGATCACGCGGAAGCGATCGGCGCGGATTTGTGGCTCGTGGGACGCGATTTCCGCTACGAGGCGCAGCCGGGCAACGAGCGCCAGCAGTGGAGCTATATCGGCCGCGAGCAGCGGCGCTCGGCGCTGGCGTATCCGGCGCTGCGCGGTGCGAATCAGCTGATCAACACGTCGGCGGCGCTGGCCGCGCTCGAAGCGCTGCGCGACCGGCTGCCGGTTTCGGCGCAGGACATCCGTCTCGGGCTTGCCAACGTGGAATTGGCGGGACGCTTCCAGGTGCTGCCGGGCAAGCCGCAAATCATTCTCGATGTTGCGCACAATCCTCACGCTGCCGCGGTTTTGTCGCAAAATCTCGGCAACATGGGCTATTTTCCGTACACTTACGCGGTATTCGGCGCGATGGGCGACAAGGACATCGAAGGCGTCGTGAAGCAGTTGAAGGGCGAGATCGATCACTGGAACGTCACCGCGCTGCCCACGCCGCGCGCGGCATCGGCGGAGCAACTGGAACACGCGTTGCGCGATGCCGGTGTCAACGAAGGCCCGGACAGCAGCGTTTCTCGTTTTGAAACGCCTGCCGCTGCTTTTCAAGATGCGTTAAGCCGGGCGTCCGAAAATGATAGAATTTTGGTTTTCGGCAGTTTCTACACGGTGGCCGGCGTCATGGCCTTCCGCAAATCGCAGCATCATTGAGTAGCATCACCTAGACGGTCGGCCGTCAGCACCAAGCGATACATGGGACTCTTTTCGTTCGGCAAGAAAGACGACTCCGGTCGCGACGCATATTCCGATTCCCCGCGCGGCTCGCGTCATACGGTCCGCACGGAACGCCGCACGCGCAGGTCCGACCGTAGCGAACGCACCGACGCCGACGCGATGATGCTCGATCCCACCCTGCCCGAAAAGCAGCGCGCGCGGCGCAGGCTCGTCGGCGCCATCGCGCTGGTGCTGGCCGCCGTCATCGTCCTGCCGATGGTGCTGGATTCGCGGCCGAAGCCCGTCACCGACGATATCTCCATCGACATTCCCAATCGCCCGGCGCCCGCCGCGAAGCAGTCGCGCGACGCGAACGACGCCGACACGCAAGCCGGCGTCGCACATGATGCGCCTGCGGGCGCATCGGGCAGCGTTGCCGCTGGCGTGACGCAGCCGCAGGCCGCGGCAGCAACCAAGCCCGAACCCAAGGAACAGGCCAAGCCCGAAGCGAAGGCGGAAGCCAAGCCCGAAGCGAAGCCGTCGAAACCCGCCGCCGTCGCGAGCCAGAACGCGAAGCCGCCGGCTGCCGAGCCTTCCGAGGAAGCGAACGCGAACACTGCCGCCAACGCGGCCGCGGGCGCCGCGAACACGCCGTCGTCGCCGGCGGGCAGCCGCTTCGTGCTGCAGATCGGCCAGTTCGACGACGAAACCGCCGCGCAGAACTGGGTCAACAAGTTGAAAGCCGCGGGCGTGCCCGCATATCTCGAACATCGCAAGCTTTCGGACGGCGCGACCAAATCGCTGCTGCGGGCGGGACCGTTCCCGGATCGCGCATCGGCGCAGGCTGCGCTCGTGAAGGTACGCCAGGCCGGTCTCGGCGGCGGCTCGCGGTCGGCATCGAACTAAGCAGATTCGATGTTCACCGCTTTCGACTACGCCGTGATGGCCGTGATCGGCCTGTCCGCGCTGCGCGGCATGTGGCGCGGTCTGCTGGCGGAGGCGTTCGGTCTGGTCGGCTGGATCGCGGCCATTCTGATCGCCGGGCGCTTCGTCGGGCTCGTCGTGCCCTATATTCCGGCAACGTGGCCGGGCGGGGCGCTGACGCAATGGCTGGTGGCGTTCGTGCTGGTGGTCGCGGCCGTGCTGCTCGTGTCGAGCGTGCTGTCGGCGCTTTTGACGCGCATCACGGAAGTGACCGGCCTGCGCGGCGTGGACCGCTCGCTCGGCCTGCTGTTCGGCCTCGTAAGAGGGGCTATATTGGTAGTGATTCTGGTCGCCCTGGCTGGCTTGACCGAACTGCCTCAGAACGATTTTTGGCGCAATGCGCTGCTGCGGCCGATGGCCGAGCAAGGCGTGCGCGAATTGAAACCGCTGCTCCCCGATACGCTCGCCGCGTACGTGCATGTCGCTCCCGATCCGAGCGTCCTGGCGCCAGACGCCGCACAATAGACGAACGGCTTGCTACACGAGGACCGCGCGACGGCTCGAAGACCGCTCGACCCGGCCTGATTCTGGCTGGATGTCGGGAGAAGCGTCGGCGGAGCCGGCCAACGCCTTGTCTACCCGTTTCGACTCTTTGAAGGACCATGCCATGTGCGGCATCGTAGGTGTAGTTTCCCAAAGTCCCGTCAATCAGCTGATCTATGACAGTCTGCTCCTGCTGCAGCATCGCGGCCAGGACGCGGCGGGCATCGCCACGGCGAACGGCAATAACTTCCACATGCACAAGGCCAATGGCATGGTGCGCGACGTGTTCCGCACGCGCAACATGCGCAGCCTGCCGGGCAATGTGGGCATCGGTCAGGTGCGTTATCCGACCGCCGGTTCCGCATCGAGCGAGGAAGAAGCACAGCCGTTCTACGTCAACGCGCCGTTCGGCATCATCCTCGCCCATAACGGCAATCTGACGAACTGGATGCAGCTGAAGGACGAGATGTTCCGCATCGACCGCCGGCACATCAACACCGCATCCGACACCGAAGTGCTCCTCAACGTGTTCGCGCACGAACTGCAGCTCGCCAGCTCGGGTCTGCAGCTCGATGCCAACGCGCTGTGGAAGGCCGTCGCGGGCGTGCATCGCCGCGTGAAGGGCTCGTACGCGATCGTCTCGCTGATCGCGGGCTACGGGCTCGTCGCGTTCCGCGACCCGTTCGGCATCCGTCCGCTCGTGCTCGGCAAGCTGGAAACGTCGACGGGCGTCGAGTGGATGGTCGCGTCGGAATCGGTGGCGATCGAAGGTATCGGCTTCGAATTCGTGCGTGATGTCGAGCCGGGCGAAGCGATCTTCATCGACGCCGAAGGCAACCTGCACAGCCATCAATGCGCCGAGAAGCCCGAGCTCAATCCGTGCATTTTCGAGCTCGTGTATCTCGCGCGTCCGGACTCGTGCCTCGACGGCGTGCCGGTCTACAACGCGCGCCTGCGCATGGGCGACTATCTGGCCGAGAAGATCAAGCGCGTGCTGCCCGATGTGCCGATCGACGTCGTGATGCCGATTCCCGATTCCTCGCGCCCCGCCGCGATGCAGGTGGCCGCGAAACTGGGTGTCGAGTATCGCGAAGGCTTCTTCAAGAACCGCTACGTGGGCCGCACCTTCATCATGCCGGGCCAGGCGGTGCGCAAGAAATCCGTGCGCCAGAAGCTCAATGCAATGGGCATCGAGTTCAAGGGCAAGAACGTGCTGATCGTCGACGATTCCATCGTGCGCGGCACGACCTCGCACGAGATCGTGCAGATGGCGCGCGATGCCGGCGCGAACAAGGTGATCTTCGCGTCCGCCGCGCCGCCGGTGAAGTTCCCGAACGTGTATGGCATCGACATGCCGACGCGCGGCGAACTCGTCGCGCATGGCCGCAGCGATGAGGAAGTCGCGCGCATGATCGGCGCGGACTATCTCGTGTATCAGGACGTGGAAGACCTGAAGAGCGCGATCCGCGACATCAACCCGAAGCTGCACGAATTCGAAGCCTCATGCTTCGACGGCAACTACATCACCGGCGACGTGACGACCGATTATCTCGATCGCATCGAGTCCGCGCGTCTCGCGCCGCAATCGCAGTCGGATCGCGATGCGGCAAGCGATGCGCAAGAGGGCGGCATGGCGCGCTCACAGTTGCACCTGCAACTATCGGTGGAATGATGCGCCGATAGCGCTTCGGTTGCAGTGCCGAACGAGCCCGCTTCGTCGATCGAGACAAGCGGGCTTTTTTGCGTCGCGAGCCTGAAAACAAGGGAGAAAAACATGGAAGACAACCTGAGCTTCGATACGCTCGCCGTGCGCGCCGGAACCTTGCGCAGCGAGTTCAACGAGCATGCTGAAGCGCTCTTTCTCACGTCGAGCTTCTGCTTTTCGAGCGCCGCCGAAGCCGCCGAGCGCTTCAAGAATGCCGAGGAAGCGTACACGTATTCGCGCTTCACCAATCCGACCGTCACGATGTTCCAGAACCGCCTCGCCGCGCTCGAAGGCGGCGAGGCATGCATGGCGACGGCATCGGGCATGTCGGCGATATTGTCGGTCGTGATGGCGTCGATGCAGCAGGGCGATCACATCGTGAGTTCGAAGAGTCTGTTCGGCTCGACGATCGGCATGTTCACGCAGATCTTCCCGAAGTTCGGCATCACGACGACCTTCGTCGATCCGACGAATCTCGACGAATGGCAAGCCGCCGTGAAGCCGGAGACGAAGATGTTCTTCCTGGAGACGCCTTCGAACCCGCTGACGGAAATCGCGGATATCGAAGCGATCGGCAAGGTCGCGAAAGCGGCGAACGCGATCTTCGTCGTCGATAACTGCTTTTGCAGCCCCGCCTTGCAGCAGCCGCTCAAGTTCGGCGCGGACGTCGTCATGCATTCGGCCACGAAGTTTCTCGATGGCCAGGGCCGCGTGCTCGGCGGCGCGCTCGTCGGTTCGAAGCGCCTCATCATGGAGACCGTGTTTCCGTTCGTGCGCAGCGCCGGCCCGACGATGTCCGCGTTCAACGCCTGGGTGCTGCTGAAGGGCATGGAGACGCTCGCGCTGCGCGTCGAGAAGCAATCGGCGAATGCGCTCGAGATCGCGCGCTGGCTCGAAGCGCATCCGGCCGTGAATCGCGTGTTCTATCCTGGGCTCGAATCGCATCCGCAGCACGCGATCGCGAAGAAGCAGCAGAAGGCGGGCGGCGCGATCGTATCGTTCGAGTTGAAGGGCGACACGCAGGAAGCGCAGCGCGCGAACGCATGGCGCGTGATCGACGGCACGAAGCTGTGTTCGATCACCGGCAATCTCGGCGACACGCGCACGACGATCACGCATCCGTCGACGACGACGCATGGACGTCTCGCGCCCGAAGTGCGCGAAGCGGCGGGCATACGCGAAGGGCTGATCCGTCTAGCGGTGGGCCTCGAAGACCCGGCGGATATTCGCGCCGATCTCGCGCGCGGTCTGGGTTAAATGTCGCGCGCGGACCTGAAGTCGCCGTTGCGCCATTGGCCCGGCGCGATGCCGAAGCGTTTCGAGAACGCGTGCGTGAACGCGCTTTGATCGGCGAAGCCGATATCGAGCGCGATATCGGTGAGCGACGCGCGCGGGTCGGCGAGCAGCGTCAACGCCGTGTCGAGCCGCAGGCGATGCAGATAGCGATGCGGCGTCTCGCCGAACGCTTCGTTGAAGAGTTGATGAAAGCGCCGCATGCCGAAGCCGCAGTGCGCGGCGAGATCGGCGATGCGCAGCGGCTCCGACAGATGCAGGCGCAACCATCGGTCGATGCGCGTGAAGTCGAGGCCGCGCATCATGTCGATGGCATCGTCCGTGTCATGCATCAGCGCGCCGCACAAATGCGCGGCCGCCTGCCATGCGAAGCGGTCGGTGAGGCGCGTGTCATCGAGATGCACGCCGCGCGCGATATCGGCGACGGCTTGCGTGACGCGTGGATCGATTGCGATCGCGCGTGCCCGCTCGAAGTAGCGCTCGGGCACCGCGACGGAAGACGCCGGCAGATCGAGCACGAGCTGGCGGTTGTCGCTGTCGGCCCAGTAATCGTGACGCGCCCCCGCCGGGATGATCCACGCGCCGCTGCAGTCGATGCGCGCGCCGTTGCCGTCGACGGCCATTTCCATCGACCCGTCGAGGCCGAGCACGATCTGATGAAAGTCGTGCACGTCCGACGCCTGGCGCCCGTCGTAACGGCGCAGCGATACGGCGGGACGATGCAGCGGCGCGCTCATGCGGGAAATACTCAGACGTCCAGCAGTTCCACTTCGAACACGAGCGTGGCGTTCGGCGGAATCACGCCGCCCGCGCCGCGCGCGCCATAGCCGAGTTGCGGCGGAATCGTGAGACGGCGCACGCCGCCCACCTTCATGCCCTGAACGCCTTCGTCCCAGCCCTTGATGACCATGCCGCCGCCCAGCACGAAGGCGAACGGGTCGTTGCGGTCCTTGCTCGAATCGAATTTCTGGCCGTCCGTGAGCCAGCCCGTGTAGTGCACGCTGACGGTTTTGCCCGCGACGGCTTCGGCGCCGCTGCCAACGGTGACGTCTTCGTACTTGAGACCGGAATCGGTCGTGACAATCGACATGGTTGCTCCCTGGTTGCCCGGCCATCGACGATGGATGAGCCGGTGGTCGAAACCGTCATTGTAGAACGTCGAAGGGAAGCGGGGCGGCGCCCGCAGGCGCCGCCTTCATGGCATGTGCGTGTTTCAGAGATGACGACCGTGCGGACCGAAACGCGAGCCGATGCGCGGCCCGATTTCCGGCTTCACGTTGCGGCCGATCGCGGTGCCGATCGAGGCGCCGTGCTGCGAGTCTTCCATCGCGGCGGCGGCGGCCTTGTCGCCGAGCTGCCGTTTCGCGAGCTTGAGCGCGCGCACGCGCACGTAGGCCAGCGCGATCAGGGTCCACGGCGCGAGATACGCGAACTCGGGCACGGACACCATCATCATCGTCCAGGTCGCGGCGCAGCACTGGCGCAGCGCCATGCCACGCGGGTCCCAGTCGAGCTTGAACGCGGGATAGAGGATCAGCGCGCTGATGAAAACCGTGCCGATGACGCCGTTATTGACGAGCAGCGTCGAGAAAAGATCGAACGAACGGATATAGCCGAAGCCGACGCCGAAGAGCTGATTGAGCGGCGCCAGATGGAACCACAGCCGCATTGATTCGAAGAACTGCAAGCTGCGGTCCGAGCCCGATTCGGTCTTCTGCTCGAGCTTGTCCGTCACCATCTGCTTGAAGAGATCGGCGATATAGTCCTGCAGGATATAAGCGATGATGCACAGCACGAAGACGCCGATCAGCGCCTTGATCGGATCGATGCCGAGCTTGCGGATGCGGATGAGCGAATACACCGCATAGCCGATCAGCACCGTGGACGAAGTCGTCATCAGCAGCGACAGGCCGATGATCCATACCGGCCAGCGCAGGCGCGAGGTCGCGTTGAAGTAGACCCAGCACGGGAAGATGGACATCGCGTACATCGACGGCTCGCCGGTCAGCGCTTTCAGACGCTGGATCGGAAAGCCCTTGATCTCGATCTGCTGGAACGAACTTCCGTTCACCGTGCCGTCCGAACGCACGATGCCCTTGCCGAACTGATCGCCGAATGCACGGTTCGAGATGAAGTCGCCCGGCTTGCCGGTCACGATGTAAAACGCCACTTCGTACATGCCATAGAGCGCGAACAGCGTGACGGCCGCGAGAATCCACTGATCCCACGTCGGCTTGTAGTAGTTGTAGACGTAAGCCACGTAGAACACGACCGCCGCCACGTAGATGGACTGCGTGAACATCGTCTTGCGCATGACGAACGTAAAGGGATCCTTGTCGTCGACGAGCAGGATCTTGCTGAAGTCGGGATCGAAGGGCGCCATCACGTCCGCAAGTTGCGTCGTGCACAACATGATGAGCCAGACGAGGATCGCCGCGCCCACGAAATGCAGCCAGCTCTTGCGCGCGCGCCCGCCGAACAGCAGTACGAGCGGCACGGAAAGAAAGCACATCAGATAGCCGATCGTCGTGCCCTGTATCGATGGCATGACGAGAAACGACGTCACCGGCATCGCGAAGGCCCAGATTCGGTAGTAGAGGTCGGTCAGCGCCGCTTTTTCTTTCATCATCGAATATCGAAACGTGCCTCAGAACGTGAAGCGCCGCGTGATGGGCACGCGGCGCGATGCATCGACGCAATGCGCGCTTCGTCGCGCGCACGATGTCAGTTCATCGATTTGAACGTGCTCGTATAAGCCGCCGCGTAGCCGTAGCTGCGGCGATTGCTCGGACGTCGCGGAATCGCGTTGAAGACCGAGCCGACGAGCCTGCCGCCCGAGCGCTGCACCTTCTTCACGGTTTCCTCGATCTCTTCCTCGCTCTGGATGCCCGAGCGCAGCACGAGCACCGTCGAGCCCGCGTCGCTTGCGACGATCGCCGCATCGGTCACGACGAGGAACGGCGGGGTATCGACGATCACGAGATCGAACTGGTCGCTCATGCGCGCGAGCATGTTGCGAAAGCCCGGCATCATCAGCAGCTCGGACGGGTTCTCCGGATAGCCGCCGCACGACATGAACGAGAGGCCCGGCACGCCGACGTAACGGATCGCATCGCCGAGGGCCATCTCGCCCTTCAGCACTTCGGCGAGACCGCTCGGATTCGACTGCTTGAAGAACGATGCGATGTGGCCGCGTCGCATATCGCCGTCGATCAGCAGCACGCGCAGGCCGATTTCCGCGAGCAGCACCGAGAGATTCGCCGCGACGAAGCTCTTGCCCGCCGAAGGAATCGGACCCGTCAGCATCACGATGTTGTTCGGCGCGTTGGCGAGATCGCGATACAGCTCCGTGCGCACCGCGCGCAGCGCCTCGACGGCCGGATCGTGCGGATAGCGCGTCGCGAGCACGCGGGCGTCGCGGTCCGTGTCGGCCACATGCGGCATCGCGAACGCGTCGTGCTCCGGCAGGTCGATGTACGGCAGCGCTTTCGGCGGTCCGCCGTTCTGCGTGCCGGAGTAGGAGAGCGGCGCGTGCTCCACCGGCGACACCGCGATCTCGTGATCGAGCTGCGCCTGCTGCCGGCTGTACAGCACTTCGCCCAGCACGGGCACCGAGAGACGGCGCTCGACGAACATCGGATCGGTCACGCCGATCATCGCGTGGCGTCGCAGGAAGATGAAGAACGTGCCGAGGAAGAAGCCGAGGCCGGTGCCCGCGGCGATCACGATTGGCTTGTTCGGTTTCACCGGACGATACGGGCGCAGCGCGTTATCGACGATATGCGCGCCGCCGCTCGTGCTCGCACGGCGCACGGAGAGCTCCTGGGCTTTGTTCACCATGCCCATGTAGATCGTTTCCGCGACGCGCGCGTCACGCGTGAGGGTCGCATTCTGACGTTCGGAGGAGGGCATGCTGTCGAAGCGCTGCTGGATCTGCTTGTTCGACGCTTCGAGCTCGGCGATCTGCTGATCGAGATTGACCACTTGCGGGCTATTGGGCTGGAAGCGCTGCAAGGCCTGCGTGCGCTGCAGCTTCAGCGTCGCAAGCTGCTGCATCGATACGATGCTGCCTTGCAGATAGGCCTGCGCTTCGGGGATCGGCTGCACCGACTGCGACTTCGCGCGAAACGCGCTCAGGTTTCCTTCGGCCGTCTTCAGCTCGTGTTCGAGACGCGGCAGTTCTCCGCGGATGAATTCGAGCGTCTTTGTGTCGTTCGCCTGACGCGCCTGCACGGCGGCCGTGAGATACGCCTGACCGAGCGCGTTGGCGACATCGGCGGTGAGCGCGGGATCGTCGGCATTGAAGGTGATTTGCACGACGCCCGTGTCCTTCGCGGATTCGGCCACTTTCATGGTCTTCTTCATGAGCGCGATGGCGTCGAGCGTGTTGAGACGCGTCACGTCGAAGTGCATGCCGGGGCGGCCGATCGCGCTGTTCACGAGAATCGATACGCCGTTCGCCGACGCCGGACGACCGATCGTGCCGCGCAGGAGCATCTCGCCGTCGGGATCGCGCAGCTCGTACTGGTTGTTGTCGAGCAGAACGAAATCGAGCTTCTGGTCTTCGAGCGCGGGCGGCACGTCGAGCCGGCCGATCTGCAATGCCTCGCCGCCCCAGCCGTACGAATCGAGGCCGAGCCATGCGGGTGAGAGATGGCCTTTCTTCGCGAACAGTTCCGCGATCTGGCCGAGCACCGGGAAGGTATTCGGCTTGACCTTCACGTCGAAGTGAAACTGCTTGACGACGGGCTCGAGCACGGAGCGGCTCTGCATCACGGAGATTTCCGCGGGCGCGAGCTGATTGACCGTCGGTAGCGACTGCTGCATCGGCGACTGGCTTTGCGGCGCGATGCCGAGCGCGTTCGGATCGGGTGGATCGACGCGCACCACGACATCCGACGAATAGATGGGCTTGGCGATAAAGGCATACGCGGTCGCGAGCGCGGCCATGATCCCGATGAACAGGAAGAGAATGCCAAGGTGGTCGCGCAGGAGCCTGAGCATGTCGCTCGCGGTGAATTCACCGTCGTCCTTGCCCGGGCGCGAAGGTCCGGAGTTGACATATAAGGTGTTCAAAGGCGGCGTCCTCAGTTCGATAAGTTGAGCGTTAGTTTCCGGCTTTAAAAACAGATAGCCCGCGCGGCGTGTCCGCGATACGTCTAACGTGTTGTTGGTCCGGCGTGTTGGCCGTTGAATTTCCCAGACTAAAGGCGCGCGAGAGGCTCGAGAAAAACGAGCGAAGCGCAATGCTTCGAGTTCGCATGACGGAGCACGTCGGCTCGGCAAAGTGCGATATGTGCAGAAGCACACACCGTGCCTCGGAACCGCGCCTCGAGGATCCGGCGGATGAAACTCGCGGATCCCGCTTCGAATCGTCTGATGCCAGATGGTTCGATTCGTCTGGAAGAAATAGCGTCAAGCCTATCTTCCGGTCGCGAACTACTCGCGTCTGTTAAGTAGCGAACGTTAAATGCCCGGAAATGGCGGGTACGCCACTTGCGAGGCAGCCCTTTTGCGCGATAATCGTTGGTTTCGCGCGCCCTTCATTTGTCGTACCAAACCATCCTTGCTCACGGCATCGGGTTCGCCTTGATGAAGTCCCGCACCGTATTGAAGCGTGATTTGCGCGTTTTGCCATCATCGTGAATCACGCCGTAGTTGCCATCGCCACCGTAGCGCTGGTCGTCGTACAGCTCGTACAACGTCACGTTCTGAATGTTGTAGGTCTTTGCAAGCGACACGAATCCCTTCAGCGCTTCCTTGCCCGTCAGATAGCCGCCCGGATCCGCATGATTCGGCCGCACGCCGTACTCGGTGATCCAGATCGGCTTGCCATAGCTGTCGCGCAGGCGCCCGAGCACGTTGACCTTCTTGTCGCCCGCCGCCGTGATCGAGCCCATGTTCGAATACCAGTGCCATGCGGTGATGTCCCAGTGCGGTATCGGATGGCCGCTCGTGCCGTCGGGTTGCGTGCCGGCGTATAGCATGTCGGTGAAACCGTAATGAAGCCAGCTAAATGATGTCAGCAGAATTTTCGCGTCAGGATTGGTTTCGCGTATGCCCTTGATGAGCCCGAGGATCGAGCCTCGCGCTTTCATGAACTTCGCATTGTCGTAGTCCGACGGATGCTCGCCGCTTCGGTCCGAGCCGAGGATCGTCCAGTTGTCGTACTCGTTACCGACCTGATAGTACGTAACGAGGCCCTTCAGAACGCGGCCCGCGGTTTTTCCGAGCGCATAGCCGCGCTCGAAGGTTTCCTGTTCGTTCGCGCGCTTCTCCTGCTCGAAGGGCGTGACGAGCGCGAGCACGCCGATGCACTGCTTTGCCGCCGCGCGCGCGAAATCCGCGACCATGTGCGCGCTTTCCTCGTTCGACACATCCTGCGCGTAGATCGTGACACCCAGATCGCGCAACTGTGAAATCTGCAGGGCGTGGTCGCTCATGCGATATGCGCCGCGATGCTCCAGATGCCCCGCAATGCCGTAGAAGACGCCGGTCGAGCCCTTGCCGCAGGCGATCTTCGGCGCCGCGGAGCCCGCCGCATTTCCCTTGGTGCTGGACGTACTGGACGAAGGGCTGCTGTGCCACGCGTCGGACGTGCCGCTGCGCGCATAGATCAGCACCGATGCGCACAGGAGCATGCCAAACAGTGAGACCGCAACTGCCAGGGTTCGCATCGACATTCGGCCCTCGTGAGTGAGTGAATGCGCGCGGCTATTTCGACTTCGCGAGCACGTCGGAATGCTGTGGCACTGCCTGAGCGCCGCCATTGCGCGTGCCGCACGCATGCAGCACGACGCTTTGCGCCTGCGCGTCGAACACTTCGCGCGAGAAGCGGCGCCTGAACTCGCCGGTCAACGCGGCGAGCGGGAACGTGCGCGCGGCGAAGATGCGTTCGACGAATGCGCCGTGATCGTCCGCGGGAAAGAGCAGTGCATCGGGCAGATACGAATCGAGGCCCGACACGCGCGACACGACGATCGGTCGTTCCGCGAGCACGGACTCGATCATCACGAGCGGCACGCCTTCATACGCAGACGGCAGCACGAGCGTATCGCTCGCGACGATCCACGGCAGCACGTCCTCCTGCGGCCCGACGATGCGCACGCACGCGGACAGCGTCGGGCTCGCGTCGATCATGTCCTGCAGGCGCGTTGCATCCGGTCCCTCGCCGATGATCAGCACGAGCGTACGTGCGAATGCATCGGCGTGACGTTCGATCGTCTGCATCAGAAAGTCCTGGCGCTTCTGCTGAAAATTGAGCCTGCCGATATGCGCGATGATCGTGGTGCCGTCGTCGGGCAGACCGAGCGCGGCGCGCGCGGCCTGCTTCGTGAGCATCGAACGGCTGAAGCGGTCGTCGACATAGTTCTCGAGGACCATCGCGCGCGCGTTGGGCGCGAGACCGTTCAGCCTGTCGCGCAGATGATCGTTCAGCGTGACGTATTCATCCGGCATGCGATACAGCACGCGCTTGACGAGCCACTTGATCTTGCCGGCGCTGCCCGGATTGATGGGCGCATCGTCGACGAGCGGCAGATAGCTCACCGAGCGGGTCCGCGCATCGCGCGCGGCGAACAGCCCCGCCAGCCCGGAGACGATCGTGCCCTGCGCGATCAGCAGCTTGTCGAGCCGCAGCGTGCGCAACGTCGCCGCCGTCGCGCGGATCATGCGCCAAAGGGCAAAGACATTGCCGCGCAGCGACTCCGCCGTGAACGAAAGACCGACCGTCTTCACTTTCGGGTGCGCCTCCGCCAGGTCGCGCACATAACGATACAGCGGCTCGTTCGCCGTTGGCACGAGAATATGCAATGTCTCGATCTGCGCGCTCGCGACAACCGCGAGCATGAAGCGCTTGAGCATCTCCTCGTGACCTCCGTTGACACCCGAGTCGCAATAAATTCCCAGCCTCACCGGCTCCCTCCCTTGCTGCGCGCTTCTGTTCATCGTGCTGCGCGCCCTCACGCCTTGTCGATGAACTGCATGAGCAGGCGCGCGCTCTCCGTCCAGCGAAAGCGTTCGGCATGCTCGAGACCGCGGCGTTTCAGGTCCGCGCTGAGTTCAGGCGAATCCAGCAGCTCGCGCAACTTGTCCGAAATATCTTCGACCGAGTACGGGTCGCAGTAGATCGATGCATCGCCGCATGTTTCCGGCAATGCGCCCGCGCGGCCGACGAGCGTCGGGCAGCCGTTGCGCATCGCTTCGAGCGGCGGAATGCCAAAGCCTTCGTAGATTGAAGGATAGAGGAAGCACGCCGCATGCTGGTAGAGCGCTCTCAGCTTTTCATCGCTGACATAGCCCGCCTGCTTGATGTTAGGCGCACTCGACAGATCCTGCGCCTTGCCGAAGATCGCGGCATTCTTCATACCGACGATCACGAGATCGGTCGACGGATCGTTCATACGCATGAACGCTTCGACGAGGCGCTTGAAGTTCTTCGTCGGATTCATGCTGCTCACGGCGAGCACGTAGCGGTTCTTCGTGAGCTTCAGTTCGTCGATCACCGATGTATCCGGCGTGATGTGATCGAGATGATCCGCCGCGAGCGGCACCACGCCGATGCGCTCCGCGGGCACGCCGACATGATGCGCGAGCCGGTCGCGCGAGAACTTCGAGTTCGTCAGCACGCAACTCGACGTTCTCGCGAGAATCCAGAACATCACGTGATACCAGGTGCGGAATTTCCACGAGAAATGCGCGGGCGTATCGAACACCGCGGCATCGTGCATATAGATGATCTGGTTCGAGCGAAAGATCGAGCCCGAGTTCGAGAGGTTCACGATGCGCGAGCGGCCGGCGAAGAGCGGCAGCACGAGCTGCTCCCAGAGCACGCCTTTGCCGAAGCCGAGCTTCACGGTGTCGACGCCCTGCACGGGATCGAGTCCGTCTTGTGGCGGAACCGCGAGCGTCACATGCGAGCCCTGCGGCAACTGCACGAGCGCCGCGACGAGTTCGCGCGCGACGCGCTGCACGCCGGTGGTTTTCTGGCTCGTGAAGCGACCGTTATAGACGAGCTTGTTGGTGGCGAGAGAGGTATCCATGTTCGGGCGTCAGAACTGTGAATCGGAACTGGTTTCATAGGAGGCGGCCTCGTCGGCGCGGAGCGGCTCGCGCGCACGCCTGTCGGAGTCGAGCTCGTACATCGAGAGCCATTGACGGAAGATCGCGTCCATCGAGAAGCGCTTGCTCGCCGATGTTCTCGCCGCTGCGCCCATGCGCGCACGCAATGCCGGGTCATCGCGCAACATCGCGAGATACTCGGCCATATCATCGACGTTCGATGCGACGAAGCCCGTCACGCCATGTTGCACGACATCGCGATTGCCGACCACATCCGTGACGACGGCCGGAATGCCCGCGACCTGCGCTTCGATCAGTGCGATAGGCATGCCTTCCCAACGCGAGGTCTGCACATAGACATCGAGACCGGCCGTGAGTTCGAGCGCGCGCTCGCGCGTGACCCAGCCGCTGCATGTCACGGCGCCCTCCGGCGTCTGCGCCGGTAGCTCGGTGGCATTGCCGCCGATCCACAGAAATCGCACGGCGGTGCTGTGCATTTGCGCGGCGAGCTTCACGAAGCCTTCATGATTCTTCTGAAACGTCGCGCGTCCGCTCATGCCGATGACGATCTCTCCGGCGTCTCTTTCGATGCGCGGAGGAATCTCCGGCACATTGACGCCGTTCTCGATCATGCGTGCGGTGCGCGCATGCATGCGCGTCTCGATCTCGGAGAGCTCGCTGTTCGAACACGCGACGATGGTGCCGCCGAGGCGCGCGGCCATGCGCTCGAAGCTCAGATACGCGAACTGCTTGATCGGCGACACGTCGCGCCGCAGGAACGCGAGCCCATGCGGCGAATAGAACACGCGTGCACGCGGTGCCGCGATACGCGCGGCGGCGCGCCCGAGGACGCCGGCTTTCGACGAGTGCAGATGGATCACCGATGGATCGCACTCTTTCAGCTTGCGGATCAGGTCCCGAAGGCCGGTCAGGTCGCTCCTCATGCTCACTTCACGGGCCATGTTCACGTAGGTGAGCTTTACCGCCGGATGAAAGAGCTTCGAGAAATTCTTGGGCGTTTCCTGTCGGATCGAATGAAGGATCGTTACGCCGACGCCGGCCGCCGCTGCGCGGTTGGATAGCTGGGTCAGCATGGACAGCACACCGCCCCCAAAGGCCTCGGTGATATGGACGATCTCTTTCATATTGAACTCTTGGACTGGCGTTTGCCGAGCGCCCGCGGCAATGCGCAATAAAAGGAATGGCCTGCTTGTTAGTTGTAAATGACGTAACACTTTCGAGTAAGGACGACGCGACCCAAGATGGCAGGCGCGCCATTTTCGGAGAAACGATAAAGAAGCCGGGATATGCGTGTCGCAGTACTAATCGAGCGTTTGTAATACGCAGTCGAAAAATACACACGCGATCCGGCATGGCTTTGCTCGTTCCGGGCGCACGAATGCGCGGAATCCCCGGCAAGCTTGATATCAAGCTCGATTTATCTGCCGCGAGCATCCGGACCAGTGATCTGGCCGGACTTGGCGCCCCGATGTCGGTCTGTGCGATGGTTATTGTGCGTCGCGCCGATGAGATATGCAGTCAAGCAAGCAACGGCCTCTCTACAGCGGACGTAAAACCGGTTCAACCAGATTATTTGAGCTTCAAGGCTCGAGCACTTGCCTTCAGTCCGTGCTCTGGACGTCGTCAGCACGAACCTTCCGTGCCGATGAATGCGGATTGGCCACGGTTGTTATTCCGTGGCGGAAGAATTCTGCTGAGCAATCACTGTCTCGCATATCTGCATGACGATTTGCAGATCCCGGAGCGGAATTGCGACGGACTGCATGCGCAGAACCTCGGCCTGCTCGACCAGCTTCTGCACGCGCTCGATCGACGTTTCCTCTGTTTCCATTCACGATCTCTCTTAATTAAGTACTGTTCGTATCATATCAATACGATATCTACTCCAACTGCATGGGTCGGTTCGGTCCATCACATACATAGGTGCAACTTTGGAGTAGGGCGCGGGTCGAACGCTCCTGTTGCGCGTTCAAGGTGCAAGCATTTCACTCTATTGATGCCCGCTTTCGCGGATGAATCGACTTCGAGTAAAAAAGCCAATCGCTTGCTGCTTTTTTATTTAGCGCATGTCGGTCGATCATTCAGACGATCAATTCGACCTGTTGCGATAAGACTGATTGCCTGTACATATGAGGCTTACGTGGTTCCCGAGCCCGCGCCGCCGGTGATCGGGCGCTTCAGCAGCGGCACGCCTTGCAGATGCAAAGTGAAGGCCATCGCCGCGGCCACCAACGTCTCTACAATCAACACCGTGGCTGCCGCACCCTGCTCGCCGAACAGCTTCGCGAGCACGGCCAGCAGACCGAAATTCAGTACCGCGGACGCGATCAGTACACGGCTGAACTGCCACTTCATGCCGAGCGGAAGCATCGTCTGAACACCGAAGAGATCAGAGAGCCCGGCCATCAACGGTACGAACGCCATCCAGCGCAACACCTCTACGGTAGGCAAGAACTTCGGTCCATACAAGAGTTTTACTGCAAGTGGTGCGCCGAAGAAGATGCACAACGAGATCAGCGACACCAGCACGCCCTGGAACACGAACATCTTGCGCAAGAATGCAAAGGCGTCTTCCTTCGCATGATGCATGAGAAAGCTCACGCGTGGATACGCCGCCGTCTTGAGTGGCTGAAGCATATTCAGTGCCGCGCGGATCAATTTGTCGGCCGCGGCGAAATAGCCGGCGGCGACGTTGCCCGCGATGAACGTCAGCAGCACGATGTTGCTCGATGCATAGATGTCGACGAGCGACGTGGCGATGAACACGCTCCAGCCATCCTTCAGACGACCGAAGATGGTCTTGAACGACACGCGCACGAAATCGAGTTCACGTCGAAAGTACAAATACGTGCAAATTGCGATGCCCGATAACAGCGGCACGAGCGCGTTGACGGCCATCGCGATATCGACATCGTCGTGCTCGCGCACGAAGAGATACATCGCGGGAATGCTGAGTGCGCGTCCGACGAATACGAGCCCGCTCAGCACACCGAGATCCTCGATGCCCTGGAAGTACCACGTGGGTATCAGCATCGCGCCCACGGCCTGACCATAACCGATGATGAGCAAGTCGCGATTCTCTTCGAGATACGGCACGACCGATGTCAGCGCGAGGAGCACGATGAAGCCGGCGAACGCGAGCGTGGCCTGCGTGAGGATGGTCTCCCAGAACATCTGCGAACGCAGTGCGCGGTTCTCGCGATTGATCGATATCTTCGGCGTGGCCGTCAGCGAAAAGCTGTAGTTCGTGAGCGAGATGAAATAGGCGGTAAAGGCCAAGCCGAACGAAAGGCGTCCATATTCACTCGGACCGAGGACGCGTGCGAGCCACGGAAGCGTCAGCAGCGGCGCGAGGTATGTGGATACCTGCAGCGTCATCAGAATCGTAAAGTTCTTTCGAAATGAAGCCATTGAACGGTTTTCCCGGCTTTAGCGCAGCGTGCTCTTGGTGACTATGAAGCAAGATTGCGAACCCCGCAGGTTCGCAGACGAAGGGGCCTTTGCGTGACCACGCGATGCGCGAATAGTTTCGCTCGTGCGCCCGCCGACAATGCGGCGCGGCCAAAGAAGGCTGCGCGCCCGTGCCTTGCTCTGGGCGCGCGGAAGTTGAACGGAATGCGCCGGTTCCGGAGGTCGTCGACATCGGGGAGGCGGTGCGAAGTGTAATGCAACGAACATTTAACAGGAGAAAAGCGCATTCATCAGTGGGTTTGCCCACGCAAGTCATCACCTGAGCGTGGGTCGTTCGGTTGAAACTTATCCAAAGTGCTGGTAGGACATCGCACATGCACATGGACGCCGCCTGGACATTCGATGCATCAAGGCACTTGAAGCGCGATATCGTCCTTCGCGCCTTCATCGGTACTCGTCGATGCATCGTTCGGCATCGCGTCGCCGCGCTCGATGACGCGCGGCGGCAGGCCGATGAACTTGCGCACTACATTGCGCGTGATCTGATCGACCACCACGCGGCTCTGCGCTTCGGGGTCCATCAACACGCGCGCCCAGTCGGTCGTGCCGCCGTTGAACACGAGACCTTGCCCGGGGCCACCATCGGGATCGGGCTGAAATACGCCCATCGCGCCCGCGCCGCCGATGTCCCATCCCTTGAGCGCGACCGTATCCGCGAGCTTGATGACACCGTTCTGCACGGGCGGCACGCCATCGACGCCATAGCCGACCAGACGATCCTTCGCGCCGAACGTCTGTCCGTTAGCGAGGCCCGTGCCTGAAAAGACCCAATGATCGGCCTGACGCACCGTGAAGCCGATTGCCTCGCGCTCGCGCCGTATCCATCCGCCGCGCAGTCGCTTCCATACGCCATGCTTGCCGCCGCCATAGCGATAGCTGAGACCGATGAGATCCGACTCGTCATGCCTCGGCCATGCGTCGCCGAGACGGCTCATCATCGTGTAGTCGCCGTCGATGGGCGCGGCGCCGAAATCGACCGGACGCAAGCATGTATTGCCGCCGAAGATCGCGACGTTGCCGCCTTGCGCGATGAACTTCCCGACGCGCTCGCGCATCTCCTTCGACCAGTACGCGTGATGTCCGACGCTCAACATGCACCGATAGTTCTCGAGCTCGAGATCCGTGCCGCGATGCAGGTCGTGATCGGTATAAAAGTCGCACGCGATGCTCTCCGCGCGCAGCCAGCGGATGAACTTCGCATCCCAATGTGTGAACTGCTGGCGCGGCGAGCGTGGATCATACGGATCGCTCGGCTCGCCGAGTTGCGCACCCAGACCGCCGCCCGGGCGCAGCAGGCTCACGGTTGTCTGCGCAGGCGTGCGATGAACCGGATCGCCGTAAAAGCCGCCGCCGCCTGACGAGTTGTACGCGTGATACGTGTTGACCGGCACGATGTACGCAAGCTTCGCCGACGGCGCGCGTGGCCTCGCGATGATGAGCGCCATGCTGTCGGAGTCGGGCGGACCCGCGAAGATCGGCTTGTGGGCGGCGGCGCGGCGTCCGAGCTGCGTGACCGGCTCGCCGTTCGCGCCGACCTCATAGGCGATCGCGACATACGCGCCTGTGGCAAGCGCATCGGTGTTCGGCCTGATCGTAATGGTCGGCCATGCCCAGTCCTCGTCGTGACGCCTGCGCACGACGCGCCCCGGCGATCGAAAAACATACTTGCCGTTCCTGAGATCGGCATGCACGGCGCCGCCCGGATGCACGGTTATCCCGCAAGTGCTCGTCAATGGCTCGTCATCGCCTTGATGGTAGAGCGCGACCGAAAAGCGGGACCCTGGCTGCACCGCGAGCTCGAACGGCTCGCCGGCGGTGAAGCCGGGCCTCATCGGATACGTCTGCATGCTGAACGCGCCTCATGATGTTCTTATTCATTGTTGGCCCCCGCAGGCGAGCCGCCGCGCAAGTTGCCCGGAGAATGCGCGCGCGATGCCGCCGCGGGCGGACGCAGCTCGAGGCCGAGCGCGCGCTTGACCATGCGCTTGGCCTGGAACACGCGGCGATCGACGACGATCTTTCTTTGAAAGCGCAACTCCTTCGGCGTGTCGTTGCGATGCGCGGCGAAGTCGCGATAGCGCGCGGCGGTCGCCTCGATCGTTCTCATCGACTCGGCGAATGCGCGGGCATCGACGCGCGCGGCCTGATAGCACGCATACGAGAAGACCTTGTGGAACATCGCGAGCCAGAAAGGATCGAGCGGCCCGCCGTTGCAACGCTCCATGGTTTCGTCGGCGCAGATCGCGAGCGACGTCACCGTGTACGGCGTCGCCTTCGTGGTGATGCTGCCTGCGCGCCGGCGATAGAAGTAGAGATCGTCGGCGAGACGGTAGAGCGACTTCGCGCGCGCATAGACGAGCGGAATCGCGGCGGCGTCTTCGTAGACGCGGCCCGACGGAAACTCGATGCCGTCCCAGAGATGGCGCCGGTAGACGCGCGCGACCGGGAACACCTGATACACGCGCGCGAAATCGAGCAGCGCGTCGAGGTCGCAGGGACGATGGCCTTGCGTGTCCGGATCGATCAGCGTGACCTTGTCGATCACCTTGCCGGTCGAATTGATGATGCCCACGTTGAACTCGATGATGTCGGCCGCGCTCGCGTCGAGCAGCGGCATGATCTTCGTGGTGAAATCCGCCGACCAGACGTCGTCGGAATCGAGAAAGCCGATATAGGGCGATGTCGCTTCGGCGATCGCCCGATTGCGCGCGGCCGAGACGCCGCGGTTCTCCTGATGGATCACGCGGATCGTGCGGCCGCGCTCGGTGCGCTGCACGTCGAGGATGCGTTCGAGCGTGCGGTCGGTCGAGCCGTCGTCGATGACGATGAGCTCGATCTCGTCGGAGCGCGGCTGCGAAAGCGCGGAGTTCAGCGACGCGGCGATGTATTGCTCCACGTTGTACGCGGGGATGACCACCGATAGCAATGTCGTGGGGTTGCCGTTGCGGACGCGTGTCATAGTGCTCGTTCACCGGTTAGAGTTTGAATCGAAAGCCACCGTTGGCCGAGGCTGTTCATGCGTTCCGGATATCCAATGCGATGAACTCCAGACTGAAATGCTATAGATAGATAGCCTTATTCCCGAAAGGTTCGACTAGGCGCATAAATACCTGAACTGCGCGTATTGTCCCGGTCGTGCAACGAAATATCCGCGTCAAGAGAAAAATAAAATCGATGACGCGCACTCCTTTGAAAAATCTCATTGCCGGCGACGAGGCACGGCGCCGCGCCCAGCTTGGCTGTAGAGCAATGCGAATTCCCGGAGCGGTGTATCATCTGTAAAAAACGTAACGAGAGTTTAAAAAGGCTGCAGCGCGGGGGATATTCAGAAATCGAATTAATAGCATTCCGATATTTTCTTGGACTGGATAGCTTTAGTGAAAATGGCTCGCATGCCAGGGACCAACTAAATAGCGGGCGCGCATAGCGAAGTCCGATAGGCCGGAACGCATGGCGCGCACGCCGCTTGCTACCAGCGGCGCGAACGGGAGACGGTGCACCCTGCTGCCGCATGCGCGTCAGGCGCTCACATATAATGAGTCGCGAGGGTTCATCCGCCATGGCAGTGCAGTCGGCACATCCGCTTTCCGCGACATCAACCGCAACACCGTTACACGCAAGGACCCATAACCGTGACAACGTCTTTTTCCAGTGCGGTCGAGCCCGAGGGCGACGAGTCCTCCGATTCAGCCGTGGCAGGAAACGACGGCGTGCTGGTGCTCGACGCCGCTCAGCGCTGCCTCTCGGCCGACGCCGTCTTGGCTCATCTCTTCGATCTCGATCCTGCCGCGCTGAATGGCCGCGCGCTCGCCGATACCCCGTTGCCGCGGCCGCTCGCCGCCGTGCTCGCCGAAGCCGCCGATGCCGCGCTCGCGGGCAACGGCACGCGCCGCGCGCACGTGTCCATCGGCGAGGACGACGCGACGCGCGCCTTCTCGATCATCGCGCTGCCGGGTGCGGATTGCGTCACGCTGATCGTGTCGCCGTCGGCGGGATCGGACACGGGTCACGACGCCGCTGACCGCGTCGCGCATCTGCGTGCCGAGGCTGCGCTCTTCATGCGCGATCACGTGCTGTCGGTCGTGTCGCACGATCTGCGCGGCCCGCTGAACGCGATCCACAGCTGGGGCTATGTGCTCGAACGCAAGGTCGACGCCAACGATCCCGCCGCGCAGCGCGCGCTCGCGGGCATCCGCTCGGGCGTCGAGCAGCAGGTGAAGCTGATCGAGCAATCCGTCGATACGACGCGCGCCGAAACCAAGGCGCTGTCGGTCGCGCTCGCGCCGGTCGCGCTGCGTCCGCTGCTGGAGCGCAGCGCGGTGCTCGCGCGTGCCAGCGTCGCGCGGGCTCGCGGCGTGACGATCGAGATCGACTCGCCGCTCGCGGAAGAGCAGGTGGAAGGCGATGCGGAGCGCCTGTTGCAGGCACTCTGGCTCATGCTCGCGTTCGCCGCGGAAGCGAGCCCGGCGGGGTCGTCGGTGCGCGCATCGAGCAATATCGAAGGGAGCATGTGGCGCACCGATGTGCGCTTCACCGCGTCGGCCGATGCGCTCAACGATGCGGCATCGCCGCATGTGCTCGAAGCGTTCGCGCGACGTCAGGCGCTGGAACCGCGCGAAGGCGGGCGTATCGCGTGGGGCCTCGCGCTGTGCAAGCGCGTGTCGGAGGCGCATGGCGGTGGCTTCGAGCAGACCGATATCGCCGATCAGGCGGAGGTCACGCTGTCGGTGCGCGTGCCGGTCGCGGGAATGTAATTTGACTTTCGATTTCCTGTCGCCTCTATACTGACGCTTTCCATTTCCGAAGAGAGTTGCTTTGGCTCAGGTTGTCGCGCTGATCGGCGCATTGTTGCTCGTCGCGTTGAATGGCTTCTTCGTCGCGGCGGAGTTCGGGCTCGTCAAGCTGCGGCCCACGCGCGTCAAGGCGATCGCGCGCACCAACGGCCTGCCGGGCCGTCTGCTCGCGAAGGTGCACGGGCAGCTCGACGCCTATCTTTCCGCGTGCCAGCTCGGAATCACGCTGGCATCGCTCGGGCTCGGCTGGATCGGCGAGCCGGCATTCGCCACGTTGCTGCATCCGCTTTTCACGCTCTTCGGCGTGGAATCCGAGAAGCTGATCGACTCGATCTCGCTCTTCTTCGCGTTCTCGGTCATTTCGTTCCTGCATATCGTCGTCGGCGAGCTGGCGCCGAAGTCGTGGGCCATCCGCCGCGCGGAGCAGGTGGGCCTATGGCTCGCCACGCCGCTCTACGGCTTTTACTGGCTGATGTATCCGTTCATCTGGGTGCTGAACTCGAGCGCGAACTTCGTGCTGCGGCTCTTCGGCATGTCGGGGGATCATGGCCACGACGCGCATTACTCCACCGATGAGCTCAAGCTGATCCTGCGCGGACGGCGCCACGGCGGTGCGTCTTCGTACAACGAGGACGAGTGGAACACCATCGCGCATTCGCTCGATTTCAGCCGCATGACGGTGTCGGACCTGATGCGTCCGGCGCACGAGCTGGTCGGCCTGCGCAATGATCTGCCGATGCGCGACAACCTCGCTGTGATCTCGCGGCATCGCTTCTCGCGCTATCCGCTGTTCGCCGATGCATCGGGCGAGCGCGTGATCGGCATGATCCATCTGAAGGACCTGCTGCTCGCGGGCGATGGCGGCGGGCGCGGCTTCAACTTCAGCCTCTCGAAGGATGCCACGGAGAAGATCGACAAGCTTTCTCGGCATGTGCGGCCGGTGCAGTATGTGGCGCCGAATCTGTCGGCGCTCGAATTGTTCCGACGCTTTCGCAAGGGCGCGCCGCATCTCGCGATCGTGGGGCGCAAGGGCGCGAAGCCTATTGGCTTCATCACGCTCGATAACCTGCTTGGCGCGCTCGTCGGGCAGATTCACGACGAGTTCCGTCAGGGCGATGCGGACTGGTCGCGGATGGACGACGGCACGTTGATGGGCAAGGGGAGCTTGCCGGTCGTTTCGCTGGAGCGGGCGCTCGGGATCGATATCGATGAAGGACGAGCGGAGTCGGTCGGCGGACTCGTCATCAATGCGCTCGGGGATCTGCCCAGCGAAGGGCAGCGCGTCGAGTTCGATCGGTTCGATATCGTGGTCAAGAAGATGAAGGGGCCGAGGATTGTGTTGGTGAGGGTTTATCCCCGGGAGGAGGCGCTTGAGGAAGCGGAATGACCTTTTTTTCTTCTTCTTGCTCGTGGGCTTCTATGGATTTCCTGTTTTCGCGTCGGTCTATTAGCGTTGCCCCTATGCGGGGCGGCAGTCACTTTCTTTGCTGCTGCAAAGAAAGTAACCAAAGAAACAGCTATCCCCAGCCTAAGCACTTCATGCCGGCCGCGGCACAGAAGATAGCACGTGGTCCGGCAGTAGCGAGTGCCCTCATAGGCCTTACCGGGCTTGGATCGCGCACGGTCTGTCACATCGCGCCGCTCAACTGACTGGTAAGGCGCCAAATAGCTCCGGCCCGCTACGCGGCCGACCGGTCCATCGGGTCGGCACACACTTCCTTGCTAACGCTTCTATCTCACTGCATACGCCGCAGGTTGGTTTCCGTTGCATACCCAACGGCAGCGCGTAGCGCTGTGCCGGAGCTATTTGGTGCTGAACCAGCGCCCTCAAGGTTCTAGCTTGTCAGACCGTGCGCGGTCCAAGCCCGGTATGGCCTATGAGGGCACTCGCTACTGCCGGACCACGAGAGTGCTTCTGTGCCGGGGCCGGCTGGAAGTACTTTGGATGGGGATAGCTGTTTCTTTGGTTACTTTCTTTGCAGCAGCAAAGAAAGTGACTGCCGCCCCGCACAGGGGCAACGCTAATAGACCGACACGAATACAGGCAGTCCATAGATAGAAGCACAAGCAGATCAAACGAACCAACCATCAAACCCCGGCCCTCGGCACACCTTCCTCAACAAGCAAAGCCACCGGCATAACCCCCAACGCATCGCGAATAAAGAGCCGCTCCCCTTCGGCCTTAGGCGCATTGGGACTCACCCAATCGAACAACGCGCGAGAATGCAACGCCTCGGGCAACAAGATAGCCGTATCGCCCCACCGCGAGGGCTCGACGAGCGGCACATCGTGCCCAGCGTCCATCAACGGCCCCGCGAGCCGCGTCGCGATCACGATCGCATACGCGCTCCCCGCATGCCGCGCATACGCGATCACATTTCCCGCATGCTCGCCTTGCACGTCGAGCGGCACATACTCGCCCTGCGCAAACAACGACTCGCAATGCTTGCGCAAAGCCAAAGCCCGCCGCACGAGCGCCAGCTTCACCCGCCCGTCGCGCCAGTTCGACAACTGCTCCGACGGCGGTCCTTTCTCTTCCACTTCAGCAAGCCACGCGCGTCGCAACTCATAATCGACAGGCCGACGATTGTCGGGATCCACAAGACTGAAATCCCACAACTCCGTGCCCTGATACAGATCCGGCACGCCCGGCGATGTGAGCCGCAATAACGTCTGCTGAAAGCTATTGATCGCACCGACCGGCCCGATGCGCGCGACGAATGCCGATAACGCCTGCAGAAAGCCATTGCGCCGCTGCGGCGCGACGATATCGAACAGAAAATCCTTGCACGCATTCTCGTAGGCTTCGTCGGGCGCGAACCAGCTCGTGCGCAGCTTCGCCTCGCGCAATGCCTTCAGTTGCCATTGCGCCACACGCTCGGCGAGCGCGTGAACGCCCGCCTCGTCATCGGGCGCGAGCGTCGGCGGCCAGCATCCGACGAGCGTCTGATAAAGCATCGCCTCAGCGGCCGGTCCCGGCGCCCACTCGTTGATATCGCTCGTTTCACCGTGTCCGCCGCTCGGGCCGCGTCTTAGCGGCGTGTTCAATGTGGACCATTGCCTGAGCGTCGTGGCCCACTCGTCGGGAATCTCGCTCAACGCCGCGATGCGCGCGCGCACGTCTTCTCCGCGCTTGTGATCGTGCGTCGCGGTGCAGAGCATCGCGTGCGGGAAGGTGTGAAAGCGTTCGCGATTGCACGCGTGAAATTCATCGACGGACAAGGCGAACTCGCCCGGGTCCGCGCCGACTTCATTGCGCGAAATAAGCCGTCCATAGCGATAGCACGCCGTATCTTCGACGGCCTTCGCCGCGACCGGCGACGTCAGTTGCGAGAACAGCGTCTGCGCCGCGCGACGCTGCGAGCCGCTCGACGACGGCGGGTTCTGAGCCGCCTGCGCCTGATTGCGGTCGCGCTCGCGATTGCGCTCGGCGGCGCGATCCCGGCCGCGTTCCGCACGTTCACCACGTTCGCCGCGGTCTCCACGTTCGCCGCGCTCGAGCTGCGGCAATTCATCCGGCAGCTTGCCGCCGAGCCATTGCGCGACCTGATCCAGCACGACATGATCCGCCCGCGCGAGCGCCGCGCGCGCGGCCTCGAGCGCCTGCGAGAAGAAGCGCTCGTCCTCGGGACTGCGCACGCCGCCCACCGGATACACGCGATACACCGGAAACTGCACGACCAGCTCCGCGACCACGCGCCTGATCGACGTGAACGTGAAGTCGCGCGTGGTCTGCGCATCGCGCGCGATGCGATGCAGCGCACGCGTCACGCGATCCAGTTCCGCCGAGAGATTCTCCGCGAGTATCTTGCGGCGCGCGGCGAGGGCTTCATCAGCGAAACATGCGCTCTTGCCCGTGATCTCGGCCCACAGCGCGGCGAGCGGCTCGGCGCCCGCCGGATCATGCAGCAGCGCGCCGACATCGTTCATGAAGTCGTAGCCGGTCGTGCCGTCGACCTGCCAGTCGCGCCGCAAGGGCTCGCCGCGCGCAAGAATCTTCTCGACGACGAAATACGTGCGCCCATTGCCGTGCCGCAACGCCTCGGGCCGCTCCGCCGACAATTCTTCCAGCCGCGCGCGCAAGCGCTGGCAATATTCACGCGGCTCGGCGAGCCCATCGACGTGATCGACTCTCACGCCGTCGATCAGGCCTTCGGTGAACAGCCTGAAGATCAGCGCATGCGATGCCTCGAACACTTCGGGCCGCTCCACGCGCACGCCGCCGAGCGTGCTCACGTCGAAGAAGCGCCGCCAGTTCACTTCGTCCGCGGCGGTGCGCCACCATGCGAGCCGGTAATGCTGCCGCTCCAGCAGTCGATGCAGCCGGTCGCGGCCAGCGGGCGTATCGGGCGAATGCGCGGCGAGGATCGCCTCGATCGCGGCCTGGCCGCCTTCGGTGCGCGCGATGGTGACGAGCGCGGTACGCGCATCGGCGGCGCGCGGCTGATCGGCGGGCTGCGTCGTCAGTCCGGCGAAACGTTGCGCAAGCTCGGGCGCTTCCTGAAACACGGCGGGGTAATCGACGGGGCACACCGGAAACGCATGCGAGTAATACTCGATGACGAAACGCCCTTCGTCCGCACGATACGCGAGCCTGATCTTGCCGCCCTGCAACTCGTCGCCATAGGCGGCGCCGAGAAACGGCGCGAGCACCTTGCCGCGCAGCGCGGGATCGGGCGAATGCCAGTCGACATCGAAGAAGCGCGCATGGGCCGCGTGGCGTCCCCATTCGAGAATGTCCTGCCACCACGCGTTCTCCGATCCGCCGACGCCCATGTGATTCGGCACGATATCGGCGATGAACCCCATTTCATGCGCGCGCAGCTTCTCGACGAAGCGCCGCAGGCCATCCTCGCCGCCCAGTTCGGGGTCGACCTTCGTGTAGTCCACGACGTCATAGCCGTGCGTGGAGCCGGCGGTCGCGGTCGTGATCGGCGACGCATACACGTGGCTCACGCCGAGCAGCGCGAAGTAGTCGACGTGCGCGGCGGCATCGTCGAACGTGAAGCCCTTGTGAAGCTGAAGCCTGAGCGTGGAACGCGGTACGGTCATGGTGTGTCGTTCGGTTTCGATGTGGTTTCGTTCGCTTGCGCGGAACGCTTGCGCGCGGCATCGACGGCGAGCAGACGGTCGGAAAAGGCATCGTCGAGAAACAGCTCGTCGATGGGCAACGTCATGCGCCTGCGCCAGTTCGGATGCTCGTCGATGGAGCCGGGCAGATTCGGCTGCTCCGCGAGCGCGAGCAGATCTTCGAGCGGATACGTGACGAGCGGCGCGGGCGTCGCGGCGACGAAGGCGAGCGCTTCATCGACGGGTGCGTTGTCGATGTCGGGCGCGGCCACGTCGTCGGGCGCGATGCCCGCGTCCTGGAACGCGCGCCACAAATGCGCGCGATCGTCGCCGCGTTCCTCGAGCGCTACTTCGACGGCGTCGCGTCCATCGTCGCGCGTCATCGTCTGGCCGATCTTCGAGCGCCACACGATGTCCTCGCCGCGCCACCATCCGGTGACGGTCGGCAGGTCGTGCGTCGTCGTCGTCGCGGTGACGCCTGAGTCCCATTCGCGCGGCGGCTTGAAGCCCGGGCCGTCCACTTCGCGTTCGAACCACAGCACGCGAATGCCAAGCAAGCCGTGCTCCTGCAAGCGCTCCGTAAAGCCGGGCGGCACGGTGCCGAGATCCTCGCCGACGACGATCGCGCGATGCCGCCACGATTCCAGCGCGATGAGCCGCAGCATGTCGTCGAGCGGATAGCGCAGGTACGCGCCGTCCTTCGCGCTTTCGCCCTCGGGCACGAGCCACAGGCGGCGCAAGCCGAGTATGTGATCGATGCGGATGCCGCCCGCGCATTTGAACGCGCAACGCAGCATGTCGATGAACGCCGAGAAGCCCTGCGTACGCATCGCGCGCGGCGAAAACGTCGTCAGGCCCCACGATTGCCCGGCCTGATTGAAGAGATCGGGCGGCGCGCCGACGGACACGCCCGTCAGCATCTCATCGCGATACGACCATGCGTGACTGCCCGCGCTGTCGCATCCGACCGCGAGATCCGCGACAAGCCCCACGGCCATGCCCGCATCGCGCGCGGCGTGCTGCGCGTGCATGAGTCCCTTCGCGGCGAGCCATTGCGTGAAGAGATGAAAATTCACCTCTCGGCGATTCGCGTCGGCGAATTCGGTCACCGCGTCGCTGCGCGGATCGCGCAACGCTTCGGGCCAGTTGCGCCAGTGGCCTTCGCCGTTCTGCGCGATCTGGGCGGCCTGCAGCGCCTCGAAGCGCGCGTGGTCTTCGAGCGCGCGTCCGCCTTCTTCGACGAACGCGGCGAAATCTTTCGCGAAGGGCGATTCGTGATCTTCGGAGAACGAGTCGAAGAGCGCGCGCAGAATCGCGAGACGCGCTTTCGACGCACGCGGCCAGTCGATCAGCGTGAGCCCTTCGAGTTCGGTCAGCTCCTTCGTCACGCCCGTTTTCTCGATCGCCGCACGCGCGGCGGGCGCGCCGAGCACGGCGGCCGGATCGACATGCGCGATGTTGAGAAAGAGCCGCGACGACGGCGAATACGGGCTGAACTTGTTCGGCTCCGCGCTGAACATCGCGTGCATCGGGCTGATGGCGATGGCATGGCCGCCGCGCTTCGCCGTCTGCGTCGCCAGCGACGCGAGCGCGGTGAAATCGCCGATGCCGCCATCGCCGTTGCGCCGCAGGCCGTACACCTGCGCCGCGACGCCCCAGAGCGGCGGCGCGTTCGACGCATCTTCGTCGAGCGTGCGCCAAGCATCGTCGAGGGTATAGCAGCGCGCGGGCGCGACCGCGAGTGTCGTGCGATGGTCGTTGATGACGAGCGTGTGATAGCCCGGCTCCGCGATCGGCGAAAGCAGCGCGATCTCGCCCTTCGGCGATGTGAAGCGGCCGTCGATCACCGCGCCGCTTTCCAGCTCGATGCGATAGCGCGCGCCCGACTTCGCCGCCGACACCGGCAGCGCGATGCCGCGATCCACTTCGGCGGTGATGAGCGGCGGCAGCTTGCGGCCGCTGAGCTCGGCATCGACGGCGGACATGCTTTGTTTGATCTGCGTGGCGTTGCCGCACGGCAGGCCGAGCTTTTCGAGCAGGATGTGCAGCGTCGTCTCCGGCACGCGCCGCATGTTCTTGTGCGCGTCCTGCCATTCGATCTCGAAGCCCGCGCGTTCCGCGAGCGCTTCGATGCTGCTCACGGGGCGCGCGTTGCGGGCGGCGCCCGTCTTGCTGGTGGCGGCGCTCACGAAATCTTTCCTTCGGCCGATGCCGGTTCGAAGCGGCGCGCGTCGTGCGCAATCGCATATTCGTTCACTTCGCCGGTGAGCCAGGCGAGGAAGGTGCGGCCGCCGAGCTCGCCGTCACGCGCGCGATCCTGCGCACGCGCCGGTGTCTCGAAGATGAGCTTGCCCGGCGGCTGCGCCGTCAACGCGATGCCCGCATCGCCGAGATTGAGCGCGACGGTCAGCGTCTCGCCGTCGCCGAGCTTCCAGCGCGCGACGAGCGCTTTTTCGCCGAGCACGTCCGCGCCGAGCGGCTTCGCGCCCTTCAGACGCGGCGTGATGAGCTTCGCGCGCACGGTCAACGCGGACCGGTAGAAATGCAGCCATTCGAGACGATCCTCTTCGTCCTGCCTGTCGCTGATCTTCGGCGACGACATCTCGAAGGTCTTCTGGTCGTTCGGGTCGGGAATCTGCGCGCGGCGTTTTTCGTCGCTGAATGCGGAGAACTTCGCGAACTCCTTGCGACGTCCTTCGCGCACCGCATCGGCGAGCTGATCGTGATAGTCGGTGAAGAACAGGAACGGCTGCCTCGACCCGTATTGCTCTTCCATGAACAGCAGCGGAATCTGCGGCGACAGCAGCAGCAGTCCCGTCGCGGCGAACAGCGATTCATCGTCGGTCAGCGAGCGCAGGCGATCGCCCATCGCGCGATTGCCGACCTGATCGTGGTTCTGCAGAAACATCACGAAGCGCGTCGGCGGCAGATGCGCGCTCTTTTCGCCGCGCGGCTTGCCATCGTGAATCGGCGAGGGATCGCCCTGATACGCGAAGCCTTCCTTCAGAATGCGCGCGAGCTTCTCGATGGGCTTGTCGCAATACGCGCCGTAGTAGCTCTCGTCTTCGCCGGTGAGGAGCACGTGCAGCGTGTTGTGCGCGTCGTCGTTCCATTGGGCGTCGAAATGCGTTTGCAGCAGGTTCGCCGTGTTGTGCTCGTTCTCCAGCACGAGATGCACATGACGCCCCGCTTCGACCGAACTGCGCACGCGCTGTGCGAGCTCGCGCAGCCATTCGTCGTCGTTGATCGCGTGCACCGCATCGAGGCGCAGGCCATCGAAACGATATTCGTTGAGCCAGTACAGCGCATTGTCGAAGAAGAGATCGCGCACTTGCGGGCGCTCGAAATCGATCGCCGGGCCCCACGGCGTATTCACGCCTTCGCGGAAAAAGGTCTTCGCGTATGCATGCAGATAATTGCCGTCCGGGCCGAAGTGGTTGTAGACGACATCGAGAAAGACCATCAGGCCGAGACCGTGCGCGGTGTCGACGAGCTTCTTCAGGTCGTCGGGGCGGCCATACGACGAATCGGGCGCGTAGGGCAGCACGCCGTCGTAGCCCCAGTTGCGCGAGCCGGAGAAATCGTTGAGCGGCATCAGTTCGATGGCCGTCACGCCGAGTTGCGCGAGTTCGGGCAGACGCGCCGTGACGCCCGCGAAGCCGCCCATCGCGCCGACATGCAGCTCGTAAAGCACGGTTTCTTCCCACGGCCGGCCGTGCCAGTTCGTATGGGTCCAGCGGTACGCGCGCGGATCGACGACTTCGCTCGGACCGTGCACGTCCTGCGGCTGAAAGCGCGAGGCGGGATCGGGCACCGCGAGATCTGCGTCGAGCCGATAGCGATACAGCGTGCCCGCACCGCCGTCGGCTTCGGCTTCGAACCAGCCGTCGCTGGTGGCCTGCATATCGACGAGTTCGGGCGTGCCGCCCGCGCGCTGGATTTCCACTTGCACGGCATCGCGCGACGGCGCCCAGAAGCGGAAGCGCGTGCGCGGATTTTCGCGCACGGCGCCCGTCAGATGTGCGCCGAAAGGAAGGCAATATGCATGGTGATGCTTGTGCGGATCGATCGGACGTTCGGACATGATTTCCTGCCTGTGTTGCGACTGTTTCGGCGAAATTCCCACGGACGTATGAAATGGATTGTGCGCGCTTCAGTGCGGCGAATCGATTTCGGGCTCGCGATGCGAAGGCATCGTTCCCGGGTCGGGCGGCAGCGCCGTCAGAAGACGCGGCCCCTGATGCGCGCCCGCCATCCAGACCGCCTGCCAGTCGGCCTCGCCGGTCGGCTCGGCCAGCAGCACGACGATGCCGTGCGCGGCCACTTCCAGTTCGCTCCCGACGAGCGGCCGCGTGACAGAGTCGGGCTCCGCGCTATCCAGGAGCACATTCCATTCCAAGTGCGGTGCGGGCGGTGTGAATGTCAGCGCCTGCGACGATGCGTTGAACATCAGAAGCAGCACGTCGATTTCACCGTCGGTGCCGGGCCCCGCGCGCCGCAGCGTGAGCGCGCGGCCCTCGGGGTCCTGCCATGCTTCGATCGCGAGCGCGTTGGCGCGTTCATCGAACCAGCTCACATCGTAGAGGCCCGGCAGCACTTCGCGGTCGCCGTAGAGAAAGCGCGTTTCGCGCAGCACCGGGTATTTCTTGCGCAATGCAATGACTCTTGCGACGAACTCGGTCATCACGACGCCTTGCGGCGTCTGGGCCGTGTCCCAGTCCAGCCAGGAAATCTCGTTGTCCTGGCAGTAGGCGTTGTTGTTGCCCCGTTGCGTGCGGCCGAATTCGTCGCCGGCGAGAAGCATCGGCGTGCCGAGCGAGAGCAGCGTCGTCGCCATCATCGAGCGGGCGAGACGCGCGCGGATCTCGAGGATCGCGGGATCGTCGGCCGGGCCTTCCACGCCCCAGTTCGCGCTGCAATTCTCGTTGTGGCCGTCGTTGTTGCCTTCCTGATTCGCGTCGTTGTGCTTGTGCGAATACGCGGTGACATCGGCGAGCGTGAAGCCGTCATGTGACGCGACGAAGTTCACCGATGCCCACGGTTTCCTGAAGCGCCGGTTGAAGAGTTCCGCCGAGCCCGTGAGACGCGCGGCGAGATCGGGGCGCATGCCGGCATCGCCGCGCCAGAAGCGGCGCACGCCATCGCGATACTTGTCGTTCCATTCGGCGAAGCCCGGCGGATGATTGCCGACCTGATAGCCGTCCGGCCCGATATCCCACGGTTCGGAGATGAGCTTGCGCGTCGAGAGGATCGGGTCCTGGCGAACCGCGTCGAAGAAGCCCGAGCCCGGATCGAAGCCGTGGCCTTCGCGGCCGAGCGTCACGCCGAGATCGAAGCGGAAGCCGTCGATGTTGAACGCCGTGCTCCAGTAGCGCAGCGAGTCCATCACCATCTGGAGCACGCGCGGATGCGACAGGTTCACGGTATTGCCGCAGCCGGTCTCGTTGATGTAATGCCGCTCGTCGCCGGGAATCAGGCGGTAATAGCTCGCGTTGTCGAGGCCGCGCCACGAGACCGTGGGGCCGAGCTCGTTGCCTTCGCACGTGTGGTTGTAGACGACATCGAGAAACACTTCGATGCCTGCCGCGTGCAGCTGGCGCACGGCGATGCGCATTTCATTGAGCCGATGCGTCGACAGATAGGTGGGCTCGGGCGCGAAGAACGCGGCGGTGTTGTAGCCCCAGTAATTCCTCAGGCTGCGCTCGACGAGAAAGCGGTCGTTCAGGAACGCATGCACGGGCAGGAATTCGACGGCGGTGATGCCGAGCTTCTTCAGATGCTCGATGAACCACGGCGACGACAGCGCCGCGAACGTGCCGCGCTCGTGCTGGCGGATGTCGTTGCGCATCATCGATGTGCCGCGCACGTGCGTTTCGTAGACGATGGTCTCGCCCCAGGGCGTGTCGGGGCGCACGTCGCGGGACCAGTCGAAGGCGTCGTCGGTGACGATGCACTTGGGCATCGCGGGGGCGGAGTCGCGGCGGTCCATCGACATGTCGAGCCGGTTCGAGTGCACGCGATAACCGAAGAGGGCATCGGACCATCGCCATGGGCCGACGAGTTTCTTCGCGTAGGGATCGAGCAGCAGCTTGTGGGGATTGAAGCGGTGCCCTTGCTGCGGCTGATACGGGCCATGCGCGCGAAAGCCGTAGACGGTGCCGGGATGCGCGCCGGGGAGATAGCCGTGCCAGACCTCGTCGGTGCATTCCGGCAGGTCGAAGCGCATCAACTCCTTGCGGCCGGTGCTGTCGAAGAGACACACCTCGATGCGGTGAGCATTCGATGAGAACACCGCGAAGTTGACGCCCAAGCCGTCCCAGTTGGCTCCGAGCGGGTAGGGTGCGCCCGGGAGCAACTTGTCGGGAAGTGCATTTGCCATGTGCCCCGTCCTCTGGTTTTTTTCGCCTTGCGTCGGATTGGTGGTGGGTTAAGTTTATGCGTTTGTTTCGTTGGGGGTTTTGGGTGTTTCGTTTGGGTTTTGGGTGTTTCGTCTGGGCTTCTATGGATTTCCTGTATTCGTGTCGGTCTATTTGCGTTGCCCCTGTGCGGGGCGGCAGTCACTTTCTTTGCTGCTGCAAAGAAAGTAACCAAAGAAACAGCTATCCCCATCCAAAGTACTTCCAGCCGGCCCCGGCACAGAAGCACTCTCGTGGTCCGGCAGTAGCGAGTGCCCTCATAGGTCCAATCGGGCTTGGATCGCGCACGGTCTGACACATCGCGCCGCACAACAAACTGGTTCAGCACCAGATAGCTCCGGCCCGCTTCGCGGCCGACCGGTCCATCGGGTCCGCGCGCACTTCTTTGCTGGCTGATGCTTCTATCTCACTGCGTCGGCCTTCCGTCGGTTTCCCTTGCAGACCCAGCGGCAGCGCGTAGCGCTGTGCCGGAGCTATTTGGTGCTGAACCAGCGCCCTCAAGGTTCTAGCTTGTCAGACCGTGC
>NZ_FCOX02000048.1 GCF_900044055.2 Caballeronia calidae
CCGTCGCCGTGACCGCCGTCGCCGTGACCGCCGTCGCCGTGACCGCCGTCGCCGTGACCGCCGTCACCGTGACCGCCATCGCCGTGACCGCCATCGCCGTGACCGCCATCGCCGTGACCATCGCCGCCATGGCCACCATCACCATGACCGCCGTCGCCGTGGCTACCATCACCATGACCAACGCCGCCATGACCGTCGCCATCGCCGTGCCCGTGGCCATGTCCATCGCCATGACCGTCGCCATCGCCGTGGCCGTGGCCATCGCCATGACCATCACCGTCGCCGTCGCCGTGACCATGCCCATCGCCATCGCCGTGGCCGTGGCCGTGCCCGTCGCCATGGTGCCCGTGACCGCCCGTATCTCCCCCCGTATCTCCGCCGCCAGTGTTGCCGCCGCCCGTGCCGCCGTCGCCCGGACCGCTCGATCCCGAACCGGTGCCTCCGCCCGAGTTTCCGGAGCTACCTGATGATCCGCCGCCCGCGTTCGTGCCGCCCGCGCCCGCCGTCGCGCCCGGCCCGGCGCTCGCCGAGCCCTGACCGGCACCCGCGCCGCTGGTGCCGCCCGAAGCGCTCGAGCCGCTCGTGCCGCCGCCCGCGCTGGTTCCGGACGATCCATCGCCTCGACCGCCCCCGAGCAGAATCACGGTCGACGACTGCGTATCGACCGTCGGTTCCGTCGTCGGCGGCGCGCTCGTCATCGAGTCCGTCGCCGCAACCGTCATCACGGCGCTCAGACTGACAGGCGCGCATCCATCGGCTGTAGGGTTGGCGCAAGCCTGCGCAGTCGTTTGCGCCGACGCAAGACTCGACACGGCCGCGACGATCACGGCCACGCTGAGCTTGATCGCGGTATTCAAAGTCCATTTATTAGGATTACTCATGTTAGCCCCTTTTAGTATTTCTTCGCCACGCGTTACACGCGTCCAATGAAGCGTCCCGACGCGATGTGGGGCAAGAATGACAGCCTGTACGGAGCGTTCTGTGCGGTACGTAACCGGACGCGAGGCCGTGATCGTTTCGCGTCGTGCGAGACCGCGCAGAGAACGTTTGCGAGCGATCGGGAGAAGGGGAATGCGCTTGCCTGTCGCAGCGACATTCGTCGTGCCGGCGATCGGCCATGGCGGCCATTGCAGCCGCTCGCACTGAACATCGATAAGTCGCGACGCTACGGAAAGCGAAGGAATACCCCGACAGCGCAGCGACTCACATTGAAAGCTATATATCTATAAACAGTAGGCTATCTGTATGGAATGGCCCGCGTCAAACGCGCTGTGTGCTGTGAACCGCAAATCCAGATGACTGATGCAAGCGCAACAGCGCATCGGCATAAAAAGCGAACGCACGATCGATTACGCCCGCGGCAAGCGCATGATTTGCGAACGTCCCGAACAACATCGCAATTCTGTGAAGAGAACATATCGACTGACCAAATAATCGGCATCGAAGTTGGCGAAAATATCGACTACAGTTTTTAATTATTCATTTTTGAATCGCCTGTGCGCGCGTTGCTCGGATTCGTCGAAGTTAAGCGCACGCCCGAGGTTGCATAGAGAACGGACGATCCGCTAGCCGGTGCAGTGATGTTCATAAGAATTAGGAATACAAACTAACGGGGCGCATCGATGTGCATCCGACACATCGTATCTATCAACCGGAGGGTGCCATGCAAAAAGGGAAACGAGTCGCCTGCATCGAGGCGACGGCGATTGTCGCACTTTCGATGGTTCAGGCAGCCGTTGCGCATGCGGAGGATGAAGTCGTCGTGAATACGAATCCGGCTGCGTCGCGCATTGCGCTGGCGGATGTGCTGAACGTCAAGCCGGTCGTCAACGTGCTGCTTCCGCCGGACACATCCGCGATCATGCCGAGCACCGATGCGGGACCGTACGCGCCGGGCGTGATGACGCCGGATGGCATCGTGAGCCAGGCGCAGGCGAGAGCATATGGCAGTTTCGGCATTCCTTATACGAGTGGCCGCGTGCAGGACGGCAACCAGAGCGCGGGCGGCACCACGACCGCGAATTACCTGAGCACGACGTATCCGTATCGGACGATCGGCAGACTCACTTTCTCCGCCGGATATTGCACGGCGAGCCTGATCCGCAGAAGCGTCCTCGTCACGGCGGCGCACTGCATCCAGACGTTCGGAAGCGGAAACTCGCTCTTCTCGAACTGGCAGTTCATCCCCGGCTACTATGGCGCTTCCGGCGCCACGTCCGCGCAGATCGCGCCTTATGGCACATGGACCTGGGGCGGCCTCGTGCGGCCGTCGTCATGGGCGAACGGTACCGATACCGGATCGGGCTCCGCGCGCAACAACGATATCGCGGTGATCGCGGTGGCCAAGAACTCGTCGAACCAGTTCATCGGCGATATCGTGGGCTATCTGAACTATGGATGGAACAACTATTCCTTCGTATCGTCATCCAAAACCGGCAATCTCCAGACGGCGGCCGTCACGACGCTGGGTTATCCCGCGCTGCTCGATGGCGGTGCGATCATGCAGCGCACCGACGGCCCGACCTATACGACGACAGTCAGCGGCGCATCGCAGCTCTGGCAGGGCAGCAACCTCACGGGCGGCGCGAGCGGCGGTCCGTGGATCGTCAACTTCAGGGCGCGCGATGCCGCTCTGTCCGGCGGCGCCGTCGCGGGCAGTTCGCCGAATCTCGCGATCATCGGCGTGACCTCGTGGGGCTCGTCCGATCCGAACGCGCCCAAGGACAACTACGCGTCGCAGTTCCGTCAGAACGCGCAGTATCCGAACGCGAGCTACGGGAACTACGGATCGGGCAACATCGCGTCGCTGCTGAACACGCTGTGCAGCTCCGCGGCGCCGGGCGGCGGCACGTTCGCGTCGCAGGGATATTGCAACTAGCGTGCGCCTCGGCGATCCGCTGCTTCGAACGGACAGCGGATCGCCGGATTCAACTTCCGATGACAGGAGCAAGCGATGCGATGGCTCACAGTGACATCGTCGGTCGTTGGCGCATTGCTATGGAGCGCGGCGGTGATCGCACAGCCATTGACCATCGACGCGTTGCAGGGCAACTGGATGATGACCGCGCCGTCGACGGATGAACGCGCGCTGCCGAGGTTCACCATCGACGGTCAATCGATCCAGGGTTTCGACGGCTGCAACGAGTTCTCCGGCCGTCTCGATCAGCCGGGAAGCATCGGTTCGACACGGCGCGGCTGCCCCGGACAAACGCTGCGGCTGCCGTTCGATCTGAGCGATCCCATGCCGCGGCTCACATCCGGCAAGATCGAAAAAGGTAAACTGACCTTGCCCGCGGATGGACCTTTCCCCGAAACGTCGTTCAGAAAGGGTTCGTGAAGACGAGCCATGCCAAAGCCAGGAATCTGGCCTCGGTCCCATCATGGCATGCGCGGGCATGCGTTCCTGCATTGCCCCGATCACTCGCTATGTCCTCCATGTCTTCGCCTCCACTGCTCGATGAGACACTGCGGCTCGTTGCGCGCCGCTATCGCTTGCCTCCGCTCGCCGACGCGATGTCCCGCATGCAGGAGGCCAGTGCGTCGACGACGCTCGCGCTCGCGATCGAAGCGGCTCGCAGCGCGATCGAACGCGGCTCGGCGCCCGATTCAACGTCGAAGCGTCTCTTCATCGAAGCGCTCGCGCGCCTGATTCATGACGCGATGCGCACCGAAGCGGGCGATCCCGTATTTCAGGCCATGGTGCTGCGCCATCACGCGGCACAGGTGCGCGAGTATGCGTCGGTGTCCGCGCATGAAACGCAGGATCGCCGTGCCGTTCGTGTGGCCGTCGATTCGATCGCGCATCCGCGCAAGCAGGAGCGCATCGAGCACGCTTCGCAACGGGAGGCGCTTGCCCGGCTGCATGCTGCGGGATCATCCGAATCGGCGTCAGGTCTCTTCGATACAGTGCGATCGCTTCTGGATATGCCCGAGATCGCGAACGATTCATCGCTGGGGCGCGGCTTGACGCAACTGCGCGACAGCGCCGCGCTGGAGCGCTTGCGGCGTCTCGAAGCACTGGAGACGGAAGAAACCGTGCGCGAATACCGATCGCTGTGGGACCGGAGCGGTCCACGTCCAGGAAGCGAAACGGCTGTTGCGCGGGGCGTCGAAGCGAAGCGGCGTGGCGCGGCGATGGAAGCATCGGCCGCGCGCGCGCTCGAAGCGCTGGCGCTACGGCTCGAAGAAGCGCAAGGACAGGCCGCGTCGTATCGGGTAGTGACCTCGATGCGCGTGCCCGCTTCGATCCCCGGCAGTCACGCACGCGCCAAGACCGAATGGGATGCAGTACTGTTGCGAAGCGCACAGACGTCCGATGCCGAGCTAGTGTGGGACGTTTGCCTGTTCGTCGAAGCAAAGGCTTCCGTCGATGCCGCGACGACGGACTTCGCGCGGCTATTGCGCGGATTGCGCCTGCTCGCGCACGCCGAAGCGCATATCGACTACTCGTTCGATACGCAGCAGGGGACGTTCCTCATTCGCGGCGCCTCGCTGAGCGCGCTGCGCACCGACGAGGCCGCGCTCGAACGAACAGTGCTGTATTGCTGCGATGCGCCCGTCGAACGCGCGCCGCGTCTGCTGAGCGCCGCTGGCCGAATGCAGCTCCTGTCCACGCCGGCGAGCCTCGAATTCGCGTGCACGCTCATGAATGAGCAACACGCAGCTAATCGGGACCTTGAACCGGTCTGGGATGCATTGCTCGAATCGCCACAATGGGCCGCCGTGCTCAATCAATATCCGATGCTGTGCCAGGTGCGCGAATTGATGGTTCATCCGGAAGACTTACTGTGTGCGATAGCCGGTTGACAACCACTCACACATCTGTTGTTTTGGGCAAGCCGTGCTTCGTGCTGTGAAACAGGCGCCTCGAAAGCTTCGCTTGCTCTCTGGCGAATCTCGTCGCGTGAAGACAATACACTTGCTTCGACCGCCAATGTCGCCGGCGCAGCTTCGCTCATGGCATGGCGGATGCTAGCATGACAATTCTGCATATAGCGCTGCTTCCCAAGCCTGTCGCCGCGTCATAGACTGTGAGCCGGTAAGTGCACTTCGCTCGAGGATTCCTTCATACGTTTGATAAGGAATTTTCGGGCAGCGTGCACGGCGCGCCCTGCCGCGCCGCTGTGGAGACAATGGCAAGGGGCGCGGCATCGCACCGGACCCATGAAGATACTCATTGCGAACACTCTCTACTATCCCGATGAGCCCGGCGGGGCGGAAGTATCGACGCGACTGCTTGCGGAAGGACTGGTCAAGGCGGGCATGGAGGTCTGCGTAGTCTGCGCGACGGGGACGGGTGCCGACCGCGTGGAAGACGTGAACGGTGTGAAGGTGTATCGCCTTCGCTCGGTCAATCTCTACTGGCCGCATTCGCGAGAGAAGCGCGGACGTGTCGCCAGACTCATCTGGCATGTCATCGACGTGCATAACGTCGTCATGTCGCGCAAGCTGTCCAGCATCATCGCGCGGGAGAAGCCGGACGTTCTCAGCACGAGCAATCTGTCCTGCTTGTCCATCGATATCTGGCGCCTCGCGAACAATGCCGGCGTGCCCGTCGTGCATACCATGCGCGACTATTATCTGCTGTGCCCGACCGCGATCATGTGCTCGCATGGCAAGCCGTGCGAGCGGCAGTGCGGCGTCTGCGCGCTGTATGCGGAGCCGAAGCGGGTGGGGTCGGCGCGCGTCGCGGTCGCCGTGGGCGTGAGCCAGTACGTGTTGCAAAAACATCTGGATAAAAACTATTTTCCGCGTGCGGCACGCACGACGGTCATCCACAATTGCTGCGAGCCGTTCGACGGCCCGACGGCGCCGCAACGCACGCGCCGCTATGAAGGCGGACCGGTGCGGCTCGGCTTGCTCGGGCGCGTGGCGCCCGAGAAGGGAATCGAGATTCTGCTCGAACAACTGCTCGCGGACGATACCTTGCAATGGACACTCGCCGTCGGCGGTGCGGGCGATGCGGACTACCTCAGTTCGCTCAAGGCAAAGTATGACGATCCGCGCGTCGAATATCTCGGGCATGTGAAGTCCAGCGAGTTCTTCAACAGCATCGATATTCTGGTGGTGCCGTCGCTCTGGAGCGAACCGTTCGGTCGCGTGACCGTGGAAGCGTATTCCTATGGCCTGCCGGTCGTCGCCGCGAATACCGGCGGCATTCCTGAAATCGTCGAACCGCGCACGAATCTCGTGTTCGATATCGCGCGGCCCGAGACGATCATCGGCAAGCTGCATGAGGCGGTCGCGCTGCTCGAAGATCCGCGTATCCATGACCGTCTGCGCGAGCATGCCGGACGCTTCACTCGCGATGCAATGGTCGATTCCTATCTCGATCTCTACGAAGGCGTGCTGGGCGATGCGCCGATCAAGGGCGCGCTTTGCTGATTCATGCCCCGATGCACTCATGACATTCGCGCAAGACTGAAGCCGCATTCATGCGGCTTCGTCGAGCGCAAGGTCAGTGTTGCGGCGCGCCGTCCCAGGCGGGCAGCGTCGCGCCGTGATAAACGGACAGAATCGCCGATGCGACGTTCGCCTGCTGATAGCTGTCGACGAGCGTCTTCACCCACGGCGCCTGGGCATCCTTCGCATTGACGGCGATGAAGTTGCGATACGGATTGCCCTGCACCTTCTCCTGCGCGATGCGTTCCTGCGGAATCCTGATCCCCGCCTTGATCGCCCAGTCGGTGTTGACGACGGCCGCATCGAGATCGCCGATCGCGCGCCCGACGATGCCCGCATCGAGCTCCTTGATCTGAACGTGTTTCGGGTTGTCGGCGATGTCGCGCGCGGTCGGCAGCAGGCCGGCGCCTTCGCGCAGCTTGATCACGCCATTCGCCTGCAACAGCAGTAGCGCGCGGCCTTCGTTGCTCGGATCGTTGGGCACGCCGATCGCGGCGTTCTGCGGCAGTTCGGCGACCGATTTCACCTTGCGAGAATAAAGGCCGATGGGCTGCACATAGGTAAAGCCCACGGGCACGATGTTGTAATGGCGCGCCTGGATCTGCGCGTCGAGATAGGGCTTGTGCTGAAACGAGTTGGCGTCGAGATCGTGTTGCGCGAGCGCCTCGTTCGGCTGCGTGTAGTCGGCGAAGGTCGTGACCTTGACGGTGATGCCGTGCCTCGCCGCGTTGGCCGCGACCGCGCGCCAGACATCCTCGTCCTCGCCGGACATGATGCCGACGCGAACCGTCTGACCTGCCGCCTGCACCGGTTGCAGACTTGCCGCGCCCCATGCGAGCAGAACCGAGAGAAGCGCGGATTTGAATGGCGTAGAGATCTTCATGAATGCGGACGTCGTCGGTTAAAGGAGATGTGATGCTAGAGGCGCGGATACGGCGCGACAAATAATATCGAGCGCTATAGATATGCTCGCACTCAAGTTCCGCCGCGCGATGCCGTTACTTCGGCATACAGCCGAACCCGAAAGGAACCGGATCCGAAACCCTTTTATCGACTTGCGGCGCGCGCAAGTCATCACATCGACATGAAACTCGTAGTCGCCCTATCTGCACTTTCGATCGTCATCGCCGGATGCGGCGGAGGCGGATCGGATAGCAATCCGGCCACGCCGCCGGCGCCCGTTGCAAATGCCGCTCAAGGCCTCTATGCGGGAACCGATGCGAACAGCAACGCCGTGGGCGGAGCAGTGCTCGACACGGGTGCGTTCTATTTCGTGTACGCCAACACGAACACCAACGCATCGGGGCTGGTGCAAGGCACGGCTTCCGCATCTCACGGGACTTTTCAGTCCGACGATGCGCGCACGTTCGATATCAGCGGCAAAGGCGCGAGCGATACACCGATCCTCTCGGGTTACAACGAGAAGAACAGCCTTCAGGGCGCGATCTACACGAGCGCGGCGAAGCAGAACAGCATCAGGTTCAACGTCCTCTATGACGGCACATACGAGCAGCCGATCTCGCTGTCGACGATCGCCGGGACATACTCGGGCTCGGCCGGATCGACGAAGGGCGGGGAGGCTGCGACCTTCGCCATCGGTCAGGACGGCGCGATCAGGGGCGCGGGGCTGAGCGGCTGCACGTTCGGCGGCACGGCAAGCCCGCACGGAAACAAGAATGTGCTCGATGCATCGATCACCTTCGGACCGGCACCGTGCGTCTACCCCGGCGCGACGCTGACGGGCGTCGTATTCTTCAGCAGTAACCAGGTCGTGGCGGCGTTGACGCTGCCCGACCGTTCGGATGCGTTCGTCGTCGCCGCTTCCAAATAAGCCGCGCCCGCACGATCCAGTCTTCAGGCCCGGTACGGCGCATGCCCGCCGTACCCGCCGTCTCCCCCTCCCGCGCCCGTCCGTCATCGCCCCTCCCGTCGCGAGAGGGGCTTAAACCGCCCCCCTTCCGTATTCTCTCTGCGGGACTTCATTGCGCTGCCGCACTCGTATGCCGTGCGGCGGAGCGTGAGGATCGCCGATCGGCTCGCCATCGCGAGCATCGGCACATCGAACACCAGGCGGTTGCGCGAACCGTTCGCGCCTGATCGCTGCAACGGAACGCAAGAGCATGAGCATCATCGGATACAGCGTCGCGACGATCGACGAGTTCGTCGGGCAGGAATTGGGCGTGTCGGAATGGGTGATCGTCGATCAGGCGCGCATCGACGCCTTCGCGCAGTGCACCGGCGACACGCAATGGATTCACTTGAACGAGGAGCGCGCGAAGCGCGAAAGCCCTTTCGGCGGCACGATCGCGCATGGTTATCTGACGCTTTCGCTGCTGGCGACGCTCGCGATCGAAGTGGGCCTCATCCCGTCGGATGCGTCCGCCGGCCTGAACTACGGCCTCGACAAGGTGCGCTTCATGGCGCCCGTGCGATCCGGCGCGCGCGTGCGCAGCCGCGTCGTGCTGACGTCCGTCGAGCGGAAGAGCGGCGGCCGCATCCTCGTCAAGACGGATAACGAGCTGCAGGTCGAAGGCGAGGAGAAGCCCGCGCTGATCGCGCAGACGCTCGCGATGATCATGGTGTGACGATCATGCGGACGGAGAAGTCGAACATGAAGAAGGAGAAGGAGATGGCAGCGAACACGAGCAGCGAGAAAGACGACATCACGGCCGGTGCAACCGAGGGCATGCTCGGACCCAATCCGTTCGTCGGGCTGCGCCCCATCGATATGCTCGCCGCTGCCGGACAGATCGGCGCCCAGGCGATGCTGCATCCCACGCTGGTGCTGAAGCAGACCGCGGCGCTCGCGCGCGACCTGACGTCGGCGATCAGCGGCAAGGACGCACCGTCGCCGCAGAAAGGCGACAAACGTTTCGCCGATGAGGCTTGGCGCGATCAGCCGCTCTATCGCACGACGATGCACGGCTATCTGGCCTGGCGCAACGCGCTCGCCGGATTCGTCGAGCACTCGGCGCTCGACGACAGGAGCAAGGAACGCGCTCAGTTCGTGATGTCGCTCATGACGGATGCGCTCGCGCCGACCAACACGCTCGCGGGCAATCCCGCCGCGTTGAAGAAGCTCGTGAAGACGCGCGGCGCGAGTGCCGTTGCCGGCATGAAGAATCTGCTGACGGATTCGCTCGGCAACAAGGGCATGCCCTCGCAGGTCGACAAGCGCGCGTTTCGCGTCGGCGGCAATCTCGGCACGTCGGCGGGCGCGGTCGTGTTCCGCAACGAGGTGCTCGAACTGATCCAGTACGCGCCGGCGACGCCGAACGTGCACGCGCGCCCGCAGCTGATCGTGCCGCCGCAGGTCAACAAGTACTATATCTTCGATCTGTCGCCGGGCAAGAGCATCGTCGAGTATCTGGTGAAGAGCGAGTTCCAGGTATTCGCCGTGAGCTGGCGCAATCCGACCAAGGCACATCGCGATTGGGATATGGACACCTATGTCGCCGCGCTGATCGAAGCGATCGAAGCGGTGCGCGACATCACCGGCAGCGATGACGTGAACCTGCACGGCGCATGCTCCGGCGCAATGACGATATCGGCGCTGCTCGGCCATCTGGCGAGCCGTGGCGAGAAGACCGTCAATGCGGCCACGCTGATGGTGGCGGTGCTCGACAATACGTCGCCGTCGCAGCTCGGGCTTTTCACGACGCCCGAGGCCATCGAGATGGCCAAGCGGAACAGCAACACCAAGGGCGTGCTGGCAGGCGACGAAATGGGGCGCGTGTTCGCCTGGATGCGGCCCAACGATCTCGTGTGGAGCTTCTGGGTCAACAACTATCTGATGGGCGAGGCGCCTCCGGCCTTCGACATTCTCTACTGGAACAACGACACGACACGCCTGCCCGCGAAGCTGCACGGCCAGTTGCTCGACATCTTCACGGGCAATCTGTTCAGCAAGCCCGGCGCGCTGAATGTCCTCGGCACGCCGGTCGATCTGTCCAAAGTTACGTGCGATACCTACGTGATGGCGGGCATGACCGATCACATCACGCCGTGGAAAGGTGTCTACAACACCGCGCGCGCATTCGGCGGCAACACGCGATACGTGCTCAGTTCGAGCGGCCATATCCAGAGCCTGATCAATCCGCCGGGCAATGCGAAGGCGCAGTTCTTCCATAAGGCGGAGTTGCCCGAAGACGCCGAGGCATGGCTCTCCGGCGCGAAACCCGAAGCAGGTTCATGGTGGAACGACTGGCGTGCGTGGCTCGCCGAACGCTCGGGCGAATTGCGCGCCGCGCCCAAGGCGCTCGGCAGCAAGCGGCATAAATCATTGGCCGAGGCACCGGGAACCTACGTGCTCGAAGCCTGAGCCGCAGCGGAGTTTCATCAGGTGCGATGAGTTCAGCGCGACGCCGCGACACGACGGGCGACGCGGCCTCGCGAGCATGCAAGTTGCCGCCCGCCCGGCGCGGCGTTCCATCGACATTTACATGGGACAAGAACGATGAAAACGATGCGCACATTGGATATACAGACCGTCGCCATGGACGGCCAGCTGCTTCGCGTCGGCATATGGCGCGGCAGCGATGCATCGCCGCCGCTCGTCATCTTCAACGGCATCGGCGCCAATCTCGAACTGGTTCAGCCCTTCGCCGACGCACTCGGTGACGTGGAAGTCGTGATTTTCGATATTCCCGGCGTCGGCGGATCGCCCGCGCCGCTCGTGCCGTATCGCTTCTCCACGCTGGCGGTGTTGACCGACAAGCTGCTCGCTAAGCTCGGCTATGCCGGGCCGGTGGACGTGCTCGGCGTTTCGTGGGGCGGCGCGCTCGCGCAGCAGTTCGCGTATCTGTATCCGTATCGATGCCGGCGCCTCGTGCTGGCTGCGACGTCGCCGGGCGTCATCATGGTGCCGGGCCGGCTTTCCGTGCTGTCGAAGCTGGTTGGCGCGCGCCGCTATCGGGACCCCGATTATCTGCGTGAAGTGGGCGCGGAAATCTATGGCGGCGCGTACCGGAACGATCCTGACCTGCTCGAAGAGCATGGCCGTCATATTCAGGCGCCGGGCGGCCGTGGCTATCTTTATCAACTGCTGGCCACGTGCGGATGGAGCAGCCTGCTGTGGCTCGGCGCGCTGCGTCAGCAGACGCTCGTCATGCACGGCGACGATGATCCCATCGTCCCGCTCGTCAACGCGAAAATTCTCGCAGGCCGTATCCGTCAGGCGACGCTTCACGTCATCGAGGACGGCCATCTCTTCCTGATCACGCGAACGAGCGAAGTCGGTCCGCTGGTGCGCGACTTCCTGCGCGGCGCGTAGTTCGGACCAAAAAAGCGGACGTAAAAAAACCGGCTCCCGCCGTGTTCGAGATGAACACGGACGGGAGCCGGACGCAAGTCCGCTCCCCGTCATTACTTCAGAACTGATCCTCGTCGAGCGCGAGCACGCCCTGATCGCTCTTCGCGCTGACGATCGATGCCTCCAGCGCAACGGCCTGCGGCAGCACGTGATCCGCGAAGAAATGCGCGGTCGCGATCTTCGCGCCGTAGAACGCGGGATCGTCGGCGCGTTTCGTGTGCGCGACGATCAGCGCGCGCGCCATTTGCCAGCCCGACAACACGATGCCCGCGAGCTTCAGATACGCGACGCTGCCCGCGAACACGGCTTTCGGGTCCGCCTTCGCGTTTTGCAGCATGTACTCGACGGTGCTCGCGAGTGCGGCGCGTCCGGCCGACAGTCGGCGATGCATCGCGTCGAAGGCGGCGCCGTCATGCTGTTGGAGCGCGGCGAGCGTTTCGTCGATCTCGGCGAGAATCGCGCGGGCGGCGGCACCGCCGTCGCGGAGCGTCTTGCGGCCGATCAGATCGTTGGCCTGGATCGCGGTCGTGCCTTCATAGATCGTCAGGATGCGTGCATCGCGGTAGTGCTGCGCCGCGCCCGTCTCCTCGATGAAGCCCATGCCGCCGTGCACCTGCACGCCGAGGCTCGTGACGTCGATCGACATTTCCGTGCTCCAGCCCTTCACGACCGGCACGAGGTATTCGTAGATGGCCGCATGATGCGCGCGCGTGTCGGCGTCGGCCGCGCGATGCGCGATGTCCGAATGCGCCGCCGCGACATAGGCGAGCGCGCGGGCGCCTTCGGTCAGCGCGCGCATCGTCGCGAGCATGCGGCGCACATCCGGATGCTGAATGATGGCGACGGACCCCTTCGCGGAACCATCGACGGGACGGCTTTGCACGCGATCCTTCGCGTAGGCGGCGGCCTGCTGATAGGCGCGATCCGACACCGCGATGCCCTGCACGCCGACCGCGAAGCGCGCTGCGTTCATCATGATGAACATGTATTCGACGCCGCGATTCTCCTCGCCGATCAGATAGCCGGTCGCGCCGCCCTGATCGCCGTATTGCAGCACGGCGGTCGGGCTCGCCTTGATGCCGAGCTTGTGTTCGATCGATACGCAATGCACGTCGTTGCGCGCGCCGAGCGAGCCGTCGTCGTTCACCATGAACTTCGGCACGAGAAAGAGCGAGATGCCTTTCACGCCCTCGGGTGCGCCCGGCGTGCGCGCCAGCACGAGATGGACGATGTTCTCCGCCATGTCGTGCTCGCCGTAGGTGATGAAGATCTTCGTGCCGAACACCTTGTACGTGCCGTCGCCCTGCGGTTCCGCCCGCGAGCGCACCAGCGCGAGATCGGAACCGGCCTGCGGCTCCGTGAGGTTCATCGTGCCGGTCCATTGGCCGGAGATGAGCTTCGGCAGGTAGCGCTGTTTGAGTTCGTCGGAACCGGCGGTCAGGAGCGCTTCGATCGCGCCGTCGGTCAGGAGCGGGCAGAGCGCGAACGACATGTTCGCGGCGTTCAGCATCTCGATGCACGGCGTGGCGATGAGCTTCGGTAGTTCCTGCCCGCCGAACTCGGCCGGATGCACGACGCCTTGCCAGCCGCCTTCGCCGTATTGACGGAACGCTTCCTTGAAACCGGGCGTCGTGGTGACTTCGCCGTCGTGCCACTCGCTCGGATGCTGATCGCCCTGCGCGTTGAGCGGGGCCAGAATTTCGCCGTTGAACTTCGCGGCCTCGTCGAGGACGGCCTGGGCGGTTTCGAGCGTGGCATCCTCGAAACCCGGCAACGCGGCAACTTCCGCGATGTCGGCGAGTTCATCGATCACGAACAACATGTCCTTCAGCGGCGCGGTATAGCTCAATTTGTCTCTCCGGATGAATAAGGTGTGCGCGCCGTGGCAGCGGTCGAGAGAGCTTGCCGGTGCGCGCGCCGTACTCCGATGAAGCGTTGTTTCCCCATTCGGAGCGTCTCGAACCCGATCATAGGACGGGGCCGTTGCGGGACGCGCCTCCCGCGGCGGGAGGGTGCGTGCGGCCGATGCGCCGGAGACATCGTCCCTTGTTGACGCAAATCAACGGCGCGCGGGGCGGACAAGGTATCTTGGACACGCGCGAGGCCACGGCTTCTGCGGTTGCGCCGCAGGGCAGTGCGCCCGAATACCGATGATTCAACCGCCTGGAGATCATGATGCAAGCACGCGATGTAATGACCACTTCCGTAATTTCCGTGACCCCCGAGACCACGGTTCGCGAGCTGGCGGTGCTGCTGATGCAGCATCGGATCAGCGCGGCGCCTGTCGTCGATCAGGACAAGCATGTCATCGGCGTGGTCAGCGAAGGCGACCTGCTCCATCGCGACGAGATCGATACGGAAAGGAAGACGCGCCATTCGTGGTGGCTCGGCGTGCTTTCCGACAACGGCGCGGCCGACTACATCAAGTCGCACGCGCGCACGGTCGGGGAGATCATGACCCGCGATCCCATTTGCGTCGATGAGACGGTGTCGCTCGCCGATATCGCGTCGATTCTCGAAAGCCATCACATCAAGCGCGTGCCCGTGCTGCGCGACGGGCGCCTCGTCGGCATCGTGAGCCGCGCGAATCTCGTGCAGGCGCTGGCCACGGCGCTCCTCGAAAAGCATGCCCCGAGCGCGTCGTCGAACGATGCCGAAATCCGCGCGATGCTCATGGGCGAGCTGGCGGGACGCGGCTGGGCGTTCCCCGGACGCAATATCGTCGTGCGCGACGGCGTCGTGCATCTGTGGGGCGTGGTGTGGTCGAGCGATCAGCTCGACGCCATGCGCATCGCGGCGGAGAGCATTCCGGGCGTGAAGTCGGTCGAAGATCACACGATTCCTTATCCGGTGATGCCGGGACTGTGAACCGGGTCGGCCTCGCGCGGCGCGGCACACTGACGGCCGCCGCCGCGCGAGGCGCTCAAGCATCCCGATGGGTTTCGGCGACCGCCGGCACCGCATTGGCGATCAGGCGGTACAAGCTCTCCAGACTCTCGCCTTCGAAAGTCGCCTCGCGGAACGGGTCCGAGCGGTTCTCGACCGCCGCGTCGAAATGCGCCCAGTCGGCGTCCGAGAGAAAGCGCTGCGCGGCGGGGAGAATCATCGTCTCCTCGACGCGCCTGTGATGCGCGCAAAAATCGACATACTGCTCCATCAGCGTGCGCAGCCCGGACACGGCCGCCTTGCCCTTCAGCTCGAAGCGCGTGAGCGCGTGCTCCAGACCGCGCAGGCGCGCTTCGCCTTCGATGTGCTCGCGATGCAGTTCGTCGAGCACGTCGTCGAACTCGTCGGTACGGTTTCGCAGCGCGGCGAAGAGAAAGCGGTCCTCCATCGGGTGATGGAACTGCTCCGGATATTCGCGGATGTAGTAGAGCATGGCGCGCAGCACGATGGGATCGGGCGCGGGTCCGCCTTCGCCGAGTATGCGGACGAAATCGAGCATGGCCGTCGTGACGGAGGCGAGGCGCTTGTGATCCAGACGAATGACGTGCAGGGCGGCACGTTCCGCGGCTTCGTTCATGGCGGCTCCCGATGGCAGAGATCGTCTCCATTCTTTCATCGCGCCTCGGCCAGGCGATTGATCTGGATCAGCCAGCGTGAGCGCGAACGCGGCCTCGCATTGCGTCGATCGCCCATTTCGAGGTTGCCGTTTCATGTCACGGTCGCATAAAGTGAGTGAGAAGCATCGCGCCGTTCCGTGAATCGACGTCTGTATTCGAAGCAATTCAGGGGAATTGTTTCTCTCGGTGTTGACTGGAGCAGGCAAATGAACAAGTTGCTTATAACCGGTCCCGCGACGACGATCGCGCCGACCGGCGCGCTCACCCTGGGCCGTCAAACCGACGACATGCTCGACTTCGTCGCGCCGCGTTCATCGGCCGGGACGGAGTACGGCGGCACGCACTTCGCGCATCCCTTCGACATCGACCATCTGAACGACTCGTTTCAGATCAATCATTCCGTGAAATACGTGAGCCTGGTTTTCCCGGTTGACCGAGATGCCCGATTACCGCTTGTCACGCCGCACCGATTTCTATATTCAAAGCGTATGGCAGCGGGGAGTTCCAGCGGCACTACGCCGCTGAACGTGGCGTGGATCGATGGCGTGAGCGTTCCGTCCGCGACGAGCGATCAGATTCAGGCGACCGCCGGCACGACACATCGCTTCTGACGCGTCCGCAGAAACCGGGCGGCCGGCATCGCATCAGGTTTGATCTGGATCAAACCACGGCGCCCGGCCCGCCGACGGATTGGCGAAGGCCGCACGCGAACCCGCGGTCCAACAACCGTCACACGACGGTGCTGTTTTCCTTGAAGGAGATGAACGTGCGAGCTTCTGACATCATGACGACTTCGATCATCACCGCCAGCCCGGACATGTCCGTGCGGCAGGCCGCGGGGACGATGGTGTTCGCCGGCATCAGCGGGATGCCCGTCGTCGACGAGTCCGGCAAGCTGCTCGGCATGATCACGGAGGGCGATCTGATGCATCGCGCGGAGATCGGGACCGGCGTCAAGCAGCGTGCGTGGTGGCTCGAACTGGTCGCGTCGACGAGCGAGCTGGCGACGCAGTACGTGAAGGAGCATGCGAGGAAGGTCAGGGACGTGATGACCACCGACGTCACGACCATCACCGAATCATGCCCGGTCGGGGATATCGCCGAGCTGCTCGATCGCCGCCATATCAAGCGCGTGCCGGTCATGCGCGACGGCAAGGTGGTCGGCGTCGTGAGCCGCGCCAACCTGATACGCGCGCTCGTGACGATGGCGCCCGAGCTGCCCGCCACGGCGGAGAACGGCGATCACGCGATCCGCGAGGACGTGCTCGCCGCCATGGCAGGCCAGCCCTGGGCGATGGCGCGCGAGAACGTCATCGTCGAGAACGGGACGGTGCATCTGTGGGGGCCTGTCGTCGGCGCGGACGAAGGCAACGCGATTCGCGTCACGGCCGAGAACGTCGCGGGCGTCAAGGACGTCGTCACGCACTTCGGACGTCCGCCGTCGGATTCGTCGCTGGGATAGCACCGACAATCGTTCGCCAACGGCCGGGAGGAACCCGATGCGCGCCTATGTCTCGCTGCCTGTCCTTGCGTCAATGCTTTTCCTTGCCGGCTGCAATACGCCGCCCATTCCGCCGGGCAAGTCGGTCGACATACCCACGGCGTTGCGCAATGTCCTGGACGGACTGTGCGATTTCAAGAAGGCTCAGGCCGAACACAAGCAGGACTATGGCGTCAAGATCGATGCGATCACCGTCGAGCTCGACCTGACCGTCGATGGCGCGCAGAACCCGCCTGTGGCGGTCGCTCCGGATATCAAGTTCATCCCGACGGTCAGCTACGGGCACATCATCACGGCCAACACAGGGAGCAGACTGCTCGTTTCGCTGAAGAACGTCGATGGCGCCGGCGGATCGGCGATGCGGTGCGGCGCGACTGCAACCGCTCCCGCGCCGGCGCCCGCGTCCGCACCCGCGAAATAGGGCGATGCGAACTCGCGCGAGACGTTGCCATGCCGCCGTCGGAGTAAACTGTTTTTGCGGCATCCTTGCCGTAAAAGGAGGTTGCGATGAGATTCGCCGAGTTGTTCAAGCGACCGAAGCGGGGCGCCACGAGCGTTCATGCGGATGAAGCAGAGCCTCATCACGAGGAACCTGCAAAGTCGGCGCAGAAGCAGGCGAAAAACCTGTGGGATGTGATCGGCCGCAATCGCCATAAAAGCGCGAAGTGGCACTAGCAATATCACGGCTTCATGCCTCGTATGACGCGTGCCCGGGAAGCGAAGGTCCTGGGCCGCGAACCGTAACCCGGTTTTAAAGCTTTCAACCTCCCAATATACGGGACGACCCGTATTGCTCCAAATCACATGCCCGTCCTAATATCAGTTCCCGCTGCTATCGCGGCCAGAGTTGCCCCCGGGTCATGCGTCCTGAAGTGCGAGTGCTGAAGCCGATCGCCACGATTCACGCGGTCCGCAGCCGGCGCAGGCCTATACCATCTATTCGAACGATCGGGAGACAGGTATGCTCAGCGCCCACGAATTTGCCACACTCATGCTCGTCAAGGACGCCGCCGATCAGATCGTCGACCGGCACGAACTCGACACGCTGCTCGAGCGCCAACTGGTCGCGATGGAGCAGCTCGTGAGCGGCGCCACACTGCCGCGCATCACGGAAGACGGCGATTCATTGCTGCGTGCGGTGCGCCGCGTGCATTGAGCCATCGCGAGGGCGTTCAGCCCGCCGCAGCACGTCATGCTTGCTGCAAGTCCAGCCATCACATCACATCGCATGACGACGACGGCATGCTGATTGCGCGCATCCTTCGCTCCGGAAATAGCCGCGGGACCTCGCGCATCGTCCCGCGCCGTTGCGCCCGGCTACCTTTTGGCCGTCCGCAGATCATGTCTTCCTGGACAAAGGAGCGCCAAGATGCTTACGCAGAAAACGAAGGATATCGTCAAAGCCACTGCGCCCGTGCTGGCCGAGCACGGCTACCCCATCATTCAGCGTTTCTATGAGCGGCTGTTTCAGGCTCATCCCGAGTTGAAGAACGTCTTCAACATGGCGCATCAGGAGCAGGGCCAGCAGCAACAGGCGCTCGCGCGCGCGGTCTATGCCTATGCGGAAAACATCGAGAACCCGGAAAGCCTTGCGGCGGTGCTGAGAAACATCGCGCACAAGCATGCGAGTCTCGATGTGCGCGCGGAACATTATCCGGTCGTCGGCGAGCAGCTTCTGGCCGCGATCAAGGACGTCCTCGGAGACGCAGCCACCGACGAGATCATCGCGGCGTGGGCGCAGGCCTACGGCAATCTCGCCGACGTGCTGATGGGCATGGAAAGCGAGTTGCGCGAAACGTCGGCTGCGCAGCTCGGCGGATGGAACGGCTGGCGGCGCTTCGTCGTGAAGGAGAAGCGCCCGGAAAGCAGCGTGATCACGTCGTTCGTGCTCGAACCCGTCGACGGCCAGCCTGTCATGAACTTCGAGCCCGGTCAGTTCGTCAGCGTCGCGGTGAAGGTGCCCGCATTGAATCTGCAGCAGATCCGTCAGTACAGCCTGTCGGATATGCCCAATGGACGCAGCTATCGCATCTCGGTCAAGCGCGAGGACGGGGACGCGACGCGGCGGCCCGGCTATGTGTCGTCGCTGCTGCATGAGCATGTCGACGTGGGCGATGAACTCGATCTCGCCGCGCCGTTCGGCACGTTCTATATCGACGTGAACGCCACGACGCCGATCGTGCTGATCAGCGGCGGCGTCGGCCTCACGCCGATGGTGAGCATGCTCAAGCGCGCGATACAGAACCCGCAGCGGCAGGTCGTCTTCGTGCACGGCGCGCGCAATAGCGCTGTGCACGCGATGCGCGACCGGCTCCGGCAAACCGCGGCGACGTATGCGAACTTCAAGGCGGTCATCTACTACGATGATCCGTTGCACACCGATGTGCAGGGCACGGATTACGACCGCAAGGGCTTCATCGCTCTCGATGAACTGAAGGACCTCATCCTGCAGCCCGATGCGGACTACTACATCTGTGGGCCGATTCCGTTCATGCGCATTCAGCACGATGCGCTGAAGGGGATGGACATTCCTGAAGCCCGGATTCACTACGAGGTTTTCGGTCCGGACCTGTTCGCCGAATAGCAATCTGCGTCTGGATGAAAGCGCAAAAAGACCGGGCCGTCGAGCGGCCCGGCCGCGCTTTGCGATGTTCGGATATCCCCGATCTTGAACGGCAATTTGAAATTCCCTCCGCTGTCGATCAACTGCACATACTCGAGATATCGCGCCTTCGCGGCGTCGTGAGCGGCGATCAGGTCGCCCGGCAGGGGCGATTGTCGGGAAATGTCGGCATCAGATGCGGGCGCTTGAACACCTGCATCATGTCTTCGATTCGATAACCGGGCTCAGCCCTGTCAGGGTTTTCCCAGCGCTAAAGGCGGCGCACGGGAGCGCGTCGATGCGCCCGTCGTCTGCATAAATGCTATTCCCGGAGGGCACTGAATCGCTCGCGGATCCTTTCCTATACTGGCGCCTCAACCTTCACGAGGAGACGCATCGATGTTGATGGACGCCAAGGATTCGATCTACAGCCCGACGCAGGACGGCCTGATTTTTCCGCAGGAGCCGACGTTCTCCAGTTCCGCCGAGGAGCGCCGCTATCGCAAGGAGCATCTCGCGGCCGCGTGCCGGATTTTCGCCCGCCATGGCTTCAGCTTCGGCTTCGGCGGCCATCTGACGGTGCGCGATCCAGAGCATCCGGATCTGTTCTGGACCAATCCGATGTGCGTGCCCTGGTCGCGTACGAAGACTTCGCAACTGGTGCTCGTCGATCATTCGGGCACCGTGATCGAAGGCAAATACGCGGTGAATCGCGCGGGCTATGTGCTGCATTCGGCGATCCACGCGGAGAACTCGGACATCATCGGCTCGTGCCACGCGCATACCGTCAATGGCGATGCGTGGGCCGCGATGGGCAAGCCGCTCGATTATGTGACGCAGGACGCCTGCATGTTCTACGGCAGCCATACCGTCGTGCGCGACGGCGCGGGCAAGGTGCCGGTCGCGAATGAATCGGGCAATCCGATTGCGCGCGCCTTCAACGATCACAAGGCCATCATCCACCAGAATCATGGCTTGCTCACCGCGAGCCGCCATAGCATCGACGATGCCGTGTGGACCTTCATCGCGCTGGATCATTGCTGCAAGATGCAGTTGCTGATGGACGCGACCGAATCGCGCCCCGTGGAAATCGATGCCGGGTTCGCCGAGTATTCGCATCGGCATCTGGGCAATTCGTTCATCAGCTGGCTGCATTTTCAAACCATGCTGTATGAGATCAACGAAGAGGAGCCGGATTACCTCGACTGAGATCGTCGCGATTCCCCAGTGCGACGGCGGCTTGCGCTGCGTTGTAACGGGCGCATGCCGCATGAAAGCGCGCAAGAATATCTATATCGGAGACATGCATGGAAGCGCTATATGACGAAGAGGCAGCCAGGCAGGCGGATACCAGCCGCACCTATTACCGGGCTTATTGGCGGCTCTTGCCGCTGCTTCTGATCTGTTATCTGGTCGCGTATCTCGACCGCGTCAACGTGGGCTTCGCGAAGCTGCAAATGCTCGATGCGCTGCATTTCGACGACGCGATCTATGGCCTCGGCTCGGGCATATTCTTCGCGGGCTATTTCTTCTTCGAAGTGCCCAGCAACCTCGTGATGCGCAAGGTCGGTGCACGCAAGTGGATCGCGCGCATCATGCTGACGTGGGGCGTCATCTCTGCGGCGATGATCTTCGTCAAGACCCCGACGATGTTCTATATCGCGCGCTTTCTGCTCGGTGCGGCCGAAGCCGGTTTCGCGCCGGCGATCATGTATCTGCTCACGCTCTGGTTTCCGGCGCGCTATCGCGGCCGCGCGATGTCCATCTATGTGATGGGGGCGCCGCTCGCGTTCGTCGTCGGCGGGCCGATCTCGGGTTATATCCTGCACGCGTTCTCCGGCAACGAGCATCTCGCGGCGTGGCAATGGCTCTTTCTTATCGAAGCGATTCCGGCCATCGTGCTCGCGTTCGTCGTGCTCGCGTTCCTCGACGACGATCCCGCTCATTCGCGCTGGATCACCGACGACGAGCGCAAGAACGTGCTGGCCGAAATCCGCGCGGAAAACGCGAACAAGATCGATCATTCGAGCGTGCGCGCGTTCCTCGCCAACCGCAAGCTGTGGGAGTTCTGCGGGATCTACTTCTGCCTCATCATGGGCCTCTACGCGCTCGGCTTCTGGATGCCCTCGCTCATCAAGCGCAGCGGCGTGATGGATCCGTTCGCCATCGGCCTGTACTCGGCGGTGCCCAATATCTTCGCGGCCATCGCGCTCTATGTCTCGAACCGCAGCGCCGACCGCACCGGCGGGCGCCGCGTGCACTTCGCGTTGTTCATGGTGATCGGCGCGGTGGGACTGGCGGCGAGCATGCTGCTCTCGGCGGGGCCGGTCGTGACGACGGCGTGCCTGTCGGTTGCGGCAGCGGGCGTCTATTCGTGCATCGCGCTGTTCTGGGCGTTGCCGACGAGTCTGTTCGTGGGCGCATCGGTGGCGGCGGCGCTCGCGTTCATCAATTCCGTCGGCAATATCGCGGGCTTCATGTCGCCGTATCTCGTCGGCATGCTCAACGTGATGGTCGGGCACGCCGAGGTCGGCATGTACGTGATCTCCGCGTTCCTCGTGCTCGGCGCCGTGATGACCATGCGCCTGCCGACATCGCTCGACGATAAATGAGCGTATCGCTCAGGCGGCCCACGGCGGCCGCTTGAGCTTTTCCGCGATGTAATCGATGAAGGCCCGCACACGCGGATGCAGCGACGAATCGCGCGGATACAGCGCATAGATCGCGGTTTCGTCGCTGGGCTGGAAGTCGGTCAACAGCGGCACGAGCATGTTGCTGCGGATCGAGGGCAGCACCATGTGCTCCGCCATGCGCGTGACGCCGACGCCCGCGAGACACATATGGACCGAGCTCACGCCGCTGCTCGTCTGGAAGTTGCCGTTGATGAGCATCGACGTGCGTTCGCCGTCGATCACGAAGGGCCAATGGTTCAGATGATCCATCGGCGGTTCCCACATCAGGCAGTTGTGTTTGGCGAGATCGGCGGGTACGGAGGGTACGCCATGCCGCGCGAGATACGAGGGCGAGGCGGTCACCACGCGTTGCAGATGACACAGCTTGCGGCTCACGAGATTCGAGTCCTGCAGGCTGCCCATGCGGATCGCGACATCGAAGCCTTCGCCGATGACGTCCGCGAGCGTATCCGACAAGGACAGTCGCACGCGCAGCCCGGGATAGCGTTCGAGAAAGCCGGGAATGAGCGGCACGATCTGATCCATGCCGAACGAGGTCGCCACCGTCACGCGGATGCCGCCCGTCATGTGCTGACCCGCGCGCGAAAGTTGCGCTTCGGCGGTGTCGATGTCATCGAGAATGCGCTTGCAGAGCGCGAGATACTGATGGCCTTCCTGCGTGACCTGAATCCGGCGCGTGGAACGCCTGAGCAGCGCCACGCCGAGACGTTTCTCGAGAGTCGACACCGCGCGGCTGACGTAAGGCTGTTGCAGATCGAGCGAAAGCGCGGCGGCCGTGAAGCCCCCCGTCTCCGCGACCGCCCTAAAGATCCTCATCTCGACGAGGCGTTCGTCCTTCATGTTCGCGTTGCAATGCCGTGCGGGTATAAACCCAGCATCATAGCCAGCGCGCGAAGCGCCTCCTACCCGGTATTGCACGGGTATGCGCCTTTTCTCCTTTTCATCCGAGCCCCCGCTTCATTTACTTAGCACGATTCCTCGTTTAACCCGCAAGACACGCGTTGCTAACATCGCCAGCATCGACATCGGCGACGATGTCATCGCTCAACGAGGAAACACGCATGTCCGACCGCAAGAACGCATCCTTCGTCCCCGCGCGCCGCCGCACGCTCTTCACGCTCGCCGCGCTCGGTGCAGGGCTTTCGGGCGGATTCGCTTCATACGGCGCGCACGCCGCCGATGCGCCGAAGACCTTGCGCATCGGCTATCAGAAGTACGGCAACTTCGTCGTGTTGAAGGCGCGCGGCACGCTCGACAAACGTCTCGCCGCGCAGGGCGTCACCGTGCAATGGCTCGAATTTCCCGCCGGGCCGCAATTGCTCGAAGGGCTCAACGCGGGCGCCGTGGATATCGGCACGGTCGGCGAGACGCCGCCGATCTTTGCGCAGGCAGCGGGCGTCGATTTCGTGTATATCGCGCACGAGCCGCCCGCGCCGCATGCGGAAGCCATCGTCGTGCCCAAGGATTCGAGCATTCGTTCGGTCGCCGATTTGCGCGGCAAGAAGGTCGCGCTGAACAAGGGATCGAATGTGCATTACCTGCTCGTCGAGGCGCTCAAGAAGTCGAAGCTCGCGTGGTCCGACATCCAGCCGGTCTATCTCGCGCCCGCCGATGCGCGCGCCGCCTTCGTGCAAGGCAGCGTCGATGCATGGGTCATCTGGGACCCGTATCTCGCCGCCGTCGAAAAGCAGGCGGGCGCGCGTCAGCTCATCGACGCGAGCGGCATCGTGCGCAACGTGCAGTATTACCTCGCGACGCGCAAGGTCGCGACCGCGCAGCCGCAACGGGTGCATGCGGTGCTCGAAGAGCTCGATCAGGTCGATCGCTGGGCGCGTGACAACGTGCCGGCAGTGGCCGCGCAGTTGTCGCCGCTGGTCGGGCTCGACACGGGCATTCTCGAAACGGCATTGAGGCGCACATCTTATGGCGTACAGCCGATCGATCCGGCCACGCTCGGCTATCAACAGCAGATCGCCGATGCCTTCACCGAGCTCAAGCTCATCCCGAAGAAGCTCGATGTGACCGAGGCGCGCTGGAACGTCGCCTGAGCTTGTTCGTGCCACTCATCCCTTATACGACGAAATCAACAAGGCAGATTCCGCGATGAATGTTTTCTGGTTCATTCCCACACACGGCGACAGTCGCTATCTCGGCACGTCGCAAGGCGCGCGCGCCGCGAATTACGACTACTTCCGCCAGATCGCGGTGGCCGCCGATACCCTCGGCTACGAAGGCGTGCTGCTGCCGACGGGCCGTTCCTGCGAGGACGCCTGGGTCGTCGCATCGAGCCTCATTCCCGCGACGAAGCGCCTCAAGTTTCTCGTCGCGATCCGTCCGGGCCTGAGCTCGCCGGGTCTCTCGGCGCGCATGGCATCGACGTTCGATCGTCTCTCGAACGGGCGTCTGCTCATCAACGTGGTAACGGGCGGCGATCCGAACGAGCTCGCCGGCGACGGCGTCTTCCACGATCACGACACACGCTACGAAATCACCGACGAGTTCCTCACCATCTGGCGCGGCCTGCTCGAGCAGTCGCACGAAAACGGCAGCTTCGATTTCGACGGCAAGCATCTGCAATCGCAGGGCGGCAAGGTGCTGTATCCGCCGGTGCAGAAGAAGCATCCGCCGCTGTGGTTCGGCGGATCGTCGGCGGCGGCGCATGAGATCGCGGCGAAGCACATCGACACGTATCTCACTTGGGGCGAACCGCCCGAAGACGTCGAAAAGAAACTGGCCGATATCCGCCGCCGCGCCGCCGACGAAGGCCGCACGATAAAGTTCGGCATTCGCCTGCATGTGATCGTGCGCGAGACCGAGCAGGAAGCGTGGGCCGACGCGGACAAGCTCATCGGCAAGCTCGACGATGAAACCATCCGCCGCGCGCAGGCCTCGTTCGCGAAGATGGATTCGGAAGGCCAGCGCCGCATGGCCGCGTTGCACGGCGGCAGGCGCGACAAGCTCGAGGTGTATCCGCATCTGTGGGCGGGCGTCGGGCTCGTGCGCGGCGGCGCGGGCACGGCGCTCGTCGGCAATCCGGAGCAGGTCGCCGGGCTGATGAAGCAATATGCCGAATTGGGTATCGAGACCTTCATTCTGTCGGGCTATCCGCATCTGGAAGAGTCGTATCGTTTCGCCGAGCTGGTGTTTCCGCTTCTGCCGCGTCAGCAGCGCGAGCAGCCGGGCGGGCCGTTGTCGGGGCCGTTCGGCGAAGTGATCGGCACGTCGGAACTGCCGCGCGCATCGGCATCATGAAGCTGCATGCCATCGCTCGCCGCGCGTTGCCGTGGCTCGTGCCCCTGATGATTCTGGCCGCGTGGGAAGCGGCCGCGCGCACCGGCGGACTGTCATCGCGCGTGCTGCCCGAGCCGCTCGCGGTCGTGAAGGCTGCGTGGTCGCTGATCGAATCGGGCGATCTGTGGGCCAACGTGAAAGTTAGCGCGGGCCGCGCGCTCGCGGGCTTCGCGATGGGCGGCGGCATCGGCTTCGTGCTCGGTCTCGCGACGGGTCTCTTCAGGCCCGCCGAAGTCGCGCTCGATTCGACCGTGCAGATGATCCGCAACATCCCAGCGCTCGCCATGATCCCGCTCCTGATCCTGTGGTTCGGCATCGGCGAGGAAGCGAAGCTCGTGCTCGTGGCGCTGGGCGTGTTCTTTCCGGTCTACGTCAACACGTACCACGGCATACGCTCGGTGGATCGCGATCTGATCGAGATGGCGAAGAGCTATGGCCTGTCCGGCTTCGCGCTGTATCGGCATGTGATTCTGCCGGGCGCGCTGCCGTCGATTCTCGTCGGCGTGCGTTTCGCGTTCGGGCTGATGTGGGTGATGCTGATCGTCGCGGAAACGATCTCCGCGCAATCGGGCATCGGCTATATGACGATGAACGCGCGCGAATTCCTGCAAACCGATGTCGTGGTGGTCGGCATCCTGCTGTATGCGCTGCTCGGCAAGCTCGCCGACATGGCCGCGCGCGCGATCGAGCACGCGACCTTGCGCTGGCATCCTGCGTATCAAACGAAGGCGCAATCATGACCGTGATGAATTCGACGCTGTCCGCGAATGTGGACAGCTTCACGCAAACCTTGCCGCGCACGCAGCCGGTCGCGCGCGCGCCGTTCGTCGGGCGCGATCTCGCCGTGTCGCTGCGCGGCGTGGAAAAGCGCTTCGGAGAGCGCAAGGTGCTCGATCAGCTCGACTTCTCGATCGAGCGCGGCAGCTTCGTGTCGATCGTCGGACGCAGCGGCTGCGGCAAGTCGACCTTGCTGCGGCTCATCGCCGGTCTCGATCAGCCGACGGGCGGCGTCGTGCAGCGCAACGCCGCCGCGACATCGAACGAACTGCAGATCCGCATCATGTTTCAGGACGCGCGCCTGTTGCCGTGGAAGAGCGTGCTCGACAACGTGATGATCGGCCTGCCGCGCGGCAAGCGCGATGAAGCCCGCGCGACGCTCGCCGAAGTGGGTCTCGCCGAGCGCGAGAAGGACTGGCCGTCGCGCCTGTCGGGCGGGCAGCGTCAGCGTGTGGCGCTGGCGCGTGCGCTCGTGCATCGGCCTGATCTGCTGCTGCTCGATGAACCGCTCGGCGCGCTCGATGCGTTGACGCGCATCGAGATGCAGGGCTTGATCGAACGCCTGTGGCGCGAACACAAGCTCACCGCGTTGCTCGTCACGCATGACGTGCAGGAAGCGGTGTCGCTGGGCGATCGCGTCGTGCTGATCGAAGCAGGGCATATCACGCTCGATACCGATGTCTCGTTGCAAAGGCCGCGCGCGCGCACGGCGCCGGGGTTCGCGCAGCTCGAAGAACAGGTGCTTTCGCGCGTGCTTCAACGTGCCTGACTACGCCTCCAGCGGCACCGCGCTCACGCACTTGAGCTCATCGAGACACACGCTCGATTTCACGCCGCTCACGCCGGGAATGCGCATCAGCGTATCGAGCAGAAACTCCGACAGGCCTTTGAGATCCCGCGCGATCACCTTCAGCATGTAATCGATATCGCCCGTGACGGCGAAGCACTCCTGTATCTCCGCGAGCTTGCCGACGACGCCCTTGAACTTCGCCAGGTCGCGCACATGGCCGCGTTCCATCGTGACCTGAATGAAGGCGACGACGCCGAAGCCGAGCACCTGCGCATCGAGCCGCGTCTCGTAGCCCTTGATCACGCCCATCTCCTCCAGCCGCCGATGACGCCGCAGCGTCTGTGCCGGCGACAGATTGATCGCCTCCGCCAGTTCGAGATTGGAAATGCGTCCACGGGACTGCAGAATCCCGAGCAAACGCAGGTCGATACGGTCGATCTCGATAGTCTGCAATTTAATTTCTCCGATGCCCACATTCAGGAAATCCAGATCCGCAAACTAGGGTTTGTCTGCGCATCGTAGGAAATCATATTGTGCGGCAACAAATTTACACTGATTCCCCTAAATCGAGCGGGGACGCAGGCGGTTCGAGGCGTCCGGAAATACACCGCAGCACACAAGGAGAGAGACACGTGGCACATGAGGGAGACGGCACGCTCAAGCGCGGCCTGAAGAACCGTCACATACAGTTGATCGCGCTGGGCGGCGCGATCGGAACAGGGTTGTTTCTCGGCATCGCCCAGACGATCAAATCGGCGGGGCCATCGGTACTGCTCGGTTATGCGATCGCGGGCATCGTCGCCTTTTTCATCATGCGGCAACTGGGCGAGATGGTCGTCGACGAGCCCGTCGCGGGTTCGTTCAGCCACTTCGCGGACAAGTATTGCGGGCAATACGCGGGCTTCCTGTCGGGCTGGAATTACTGGGTGCTCTACATTCTCGTGTCGATGGCCGAGCTTTCGGCCGTGGGCATCTACGTGCAGTACTGGTGGCCGGGCATCCCGACATGGGTGTCCGCGCTCGTCTGCTTCGGCCTCATCAACGCGATCAACCTTACGAGCGTGAAGTCGTACGGCGAGCTGGAGTTCTGGTTCGCGATCGTGAAGGTCGTGGCGATCGTCGGCATGATCGGCTTCGGCGGCTATCTGCTCTTCTCGGGCACTGCCGGACCGGAAGCGAGCGTGACGAACCTGTGGCGTCATGGCGGCTTCTTCCCGAACGGCGTCTCGGGTCTCGTGATGGCGATGGCCGTCATCATGTTCTCGTTCGGCGGGCTGGAGCTCGTGGGCATCACGGCAGCCGAAGCGGATGATCCTTCGCGCACGATTCCGCGCGCGACGAATCAGGTGATCTATCGCATTCTGATTTTCTACGTGGGCGCGCTCGGCGTGCTGCTTTCGCTGTATCCGTGGGAGAAGGTCGTCACCGGCGGCAGCCCGTTCGTGCTGATCTTCCATGCGATGAACAGCAACTTCGTCGCGCACGTGCTCAATGCGGTGGTGCTCACGGCGGCGCTCTCGGTCTATAACAGCGGCGTGTACTGCAACAGCCGCATGCTGTACGGCCTCGCGCAGCAGGGCAACGCGCCGCGCGCGCTGATGAAGGTCAACAAGCGCGGCATTCCGCTGATCGCGCTGGGCGTCTCGGCAATCGCGACAGCCGCTTGCGTGCTGATCAACTATCTGATGCCGGGCAAGGCGTTCGAATTGCTGATGGGCCTCGTCGTGTCGGCGCTCATCATCAACTGGGCGATGATCAGCCTCATCCATCTGCAGTTCCGCCGCGCGAAAGCACGCGCCGGCGAAACCACCGCGTTCAAGAGCTTCGGCTATCCGCTCACCAACTATCTGTGTCTCGTGTTCCTCGCGGGCATTCTGGTCGTGATGTGCCTGATTCCCGATCTGCGCATCTCGGTCTATCTGATTCCGGTGTGGCTCGCCGTGCTCGGCGTGGGCTATGCGGTTCGCAACCGTCGTGCGGGCGCGTCGATGCCGTCGCGCGTGGCATCGCGTTAAAGGAGACTTGCATGTTCGAACACATCGATGCCTATCCCGGCGATCCGATCCTCTCGCTGAACGAAGACTTCGCGAAGGATTCACGCGATGACAAGGTCAACCTGAGCATCGGGATCTATTACGACAACGAAGGCCGCATTCCCGTGATGCGCGCCGTACGCGAAGCCGAGGCGCAGTTGCTTGCAGAGCCCGCCGCGAAGCCCTATCTGCCGATGGCCGGTTTCGCGCAATACCGCGATGCCGTGCAGTCGCTCGTCTTCGGCGACGATTCGACCGCGCGCGCCGAGGGCCGCATCGCGACCGTGCAGACCCTGGGCGGCTCGGGTGCGCTGAAAGTGGGCGCGGACTTCATCAAGCGCTATTTCCCGGACTCGCAAGTCTGGGTGAGCGACCCGACGTGGGATAACCATCGCTTCATCTTCGAGCGCGCGGGCTTCACTGTCGGCACGTATCCGTACTACGACGAATCGACCGGCGGCCTCAGGTTCGATGCAATGTTATCGGCCATCCGCGATCTGCCCGCGCGCAGCGTCGTGCTGCTGCACGCGTGCTGTCACAACCCGACGGGCGTCGATCTGAACGATGCGCAATGGGTCAGGCTGATCGAAGCGATCAAGGCGCGCGGGCTCCTGCCGTTCATCGACATGGCGTATCAGGGCTTCGGCGCAGGGCTCAATGCCGACGCCTTCGCGATTCGCGAGCTGGTTCGTCAGAACGTGCCCGCGTTCGTCGCCAATTCGTTCTCGAAGAACTTCTCGCTGTATGGCGAGCGTTGCGGCGCGCTCTCGGTGATCTGCGAGTCGGCGGATTCGGCGGCGCGCGTGCTCGGTCAGTTGACGGGCGCCGTGCGCGCGAACTACAGCAACCCGCCGACGCACGGCGCGAAGATCGTCGCGCGCGTGCTCACGACGCCCGCGCTGCGGCAGGCATGGGAAGACGAGCTGGCATCGATGTGCACGCGCATCGCGCGCATGCGCGGCGAAATCCACGCGCGCCTGCGCGGCAATGTGCCGGACGCGATGCTCGCGCGTTATCTGGAGCAGCGCGGCATGTTCACTTACACGGGGCTTTCCGCCGCACAGGTCGACAGGCTGCGCGAACGGCACGGCGTCTATCTGATCCGCTCGGGCCGCATGTGCGTCGCGGCGTTGAACGATCGCAATGTGGAAGCGGCCGCGTCTTCCATCGGCGAAGTGCTGGCGACCGAAATCGTCTGACGAGGCCGCTCATTTCCGGCTCATTCTGCGCGGGCAGACTGCATCCATCGCTCATGAAGGAGGGATGCAGTCATGAAAATGGAAACCGGAAAGAAAGCGGCCTTTCGGACTTATGTCGATGTCCTGCTCGATCAGCTCGAAGCGCACGCCGATCGCGCGGTGCTGCGCTATCTCGACGAGGACGTGACGGGCGCCGCGTTTCGAGCGTCGATCTATCGCTATGCGCGGGCGCTGGCATCGTTCGGCATCGGACGCGGTGCGCTCGTCGCCATGTTCGCGCCGAATCGTCCGGATGCGCTCGCCATTCGCTACGCGACGAACCTGCTCGGCGCGGCGACGATGTTCCTGCCCGCGATCAAGTCGGCGGAGCAGCGCGCGGCCTTCGTGACGCGCATGCAGCCGACGCTGCTCGTCGCGTTCGCGCAGACCGCGCATCTCGTGCCCGAGCGCTGCGGCGCGAAACTCGTCTATGTCGGCACGGGCCCGGCGCGTTTGCGGCTCGACATTCGCGCGTGCGTGCAGTGCGATACGCCGATGCCAGGCAACGCGATGCCCGATGATCTCGCGGTGATCGTCTCGTCGGGCGGCTCGACCGGCGTACCGAAAGCGAGCCGCCGCAGCTTCGCCGCGTACTCCGCGCTGGTGAGCGCGCCGAGTCCCTCGGACCGCCGCCAGCTCGTCAACGGGGCGCTCGCTTATCTCTCTCAAGTGCTCGTCGACAACACGTTGATGGGCGGCGGCACGGTCGTGCTGAAGCCTCGCTACGATCCCGTCGCCACGCTCGCGACGATCGAGGCCGAACGCATCACCGACGTATTGCTGGTCGAGCCGCAACTCTTCGAGACGATGGATCACCCCGACGCTCGCCTGCGCGATCTGTCATCGCTGCGCTCGATCGCGCACGTCGGCGGATCGGCGCCCGCGATCCTGCGGCGGCGCGCAATCGCGCGGTTCGGCCCGGTGCTCACGCATATGTACGGCGCGAGCGAAGCGGGGCTCGTGAGCGTGCTGTCGCCATCGGACTATCTCGCCGATGCAAGCTTGCTGGACAGCGTCGGACGCATCCGTCCCGGCGTCGATGTCCGCATTCGCCGCGCCGGCGGCACGTTCGCGCGGGAAGGACAGCACGGCGCAATCGAAGTGAAGTCGGCGGCGGTGGCGCAGGGCTACTATCGTCAGCCGATCGAGGCGGCGCAGAAGTTTCGCGACGGCTGGTGCCTCACGGGCGATATCGGCTTCATCGACGAGAAGCTCAATCTGCATGTGCTCGGGCGCGCGGGCGATGTCGCGGAGATGGATGGCGTCGTCATCGGCCCGGCGCAGATCGAAACGGCGCTGTGCGCGTTGCCCGATGTGCGCTATGCGCGCGCCGTGGCATCGGGCGATGCCGCACGCGGATATGCGTGGGACGTCGTGGTCGTGCCATGGCGGGGCAAGCCGATCGATATCGCGCGTTGCATGCGCGCGCTCGAATCGGCGTGCGGCGCGCATGTCGCGAAGGCCGTGCGGATGGCCGCCGTGCAACGCGTGCCGCTCACCGAGCAGGGCAAGGCCGATCGCGCCGCGATCGCGCTCCTGTGCGGCGATGCTTCGAACGCGGGCCTCGAGAAGGAAGCCGCCTTCAGCGCGTAGCGCAGCCGGCCGCGCTTCTCGCCTTCAGAAGCTCGAGCATGACGCGGTCGCGTTCCGTCTCCATCGACTCCGACGAACGCCCGGCAAGTGCCGCCTTCATCTCATCGACGACTTTGCGCTGCAGCTCGGGCGTCAGTTGCGGCGCGCCGAGGTCGTCCCACCAGCTTTGCATCGGCGGGCCGAGGTGATCGAGCGTATGCTGAATGCCGCCTTCGCCGCCCGACAGATGCAGGTTGGCGAACGGCCCGAGCACCGCCCATCGAAGGCCGGGACCGTAGGCGATGGCGTCGTCGATATCCGCGACGCTCGCCGCGCCGATCGACACGAGATGAAAGGCCTCACGCCAGAGCGCCGCCTGCAGGCGATTGGCGATGTGGCCCATCATCTCCTTGCGTGGATGGATGGGCCGCTTGCCGATAGCGGTGTAAAACGCCATCGCGCGTTCGAGCGATGCCGCGGATGTCGCTTCGCCGCCGATCACTTCCACGAGCGGAATCAGATGCGGCGGATTGAACGGATGCCCGAGCACGACGCGCTCCGGATGCCGGCATGCCTGCTGCATGCGGCTCATCAAAAGCCCCGACGTGCTGGACGCGATCACGACATCCTCGGGAAGCGCCGCATCGATTCTCCTGAGCAGATCGAGCTTCAGGTCTTCGCGCTCGGGCCCGTTCTCCTGCACGAACTGCACGCCGGACAGCGCGCTTTCGAGATCGTCGTGGAACGTGAGATTCGATAGCGAAGCGTCCTTCGCCAGGCCGATCTGCTCGAGCGTCGGCCAATGCCGCGCGATGGCCGTCATCAGCCGCTCGCGCGCGCCGGGCGCAGGGTCGGTCGCCGATACGCGCAGCCCGCGCGCCAGAAAATACGCGGCCCAGCTCGCGCCGATCACGCCCGTGCCGACGACCGCCACGCTTTCGATTCTGCTCGCTGTCATGTTCAGCTCTCCATGGCGGCAGCCGCGACGCCCGAGCGCAGGGGCTTCAGCCCGATGATCTCGCGCGCTTCTTCGGGCGTGGCCGGTTCGTATCCCATCTCACGCACGAGGCGCACGAGCCGCTCGACCAGTTGCACATTGGTGGCCAATTGCCCTTGCCGATAGTACAGGTTGTCTTCGAGTCCCACGCGCACGTGCCCGCCGAGCAACAGCGAGTTCATCGCAGCGGGCAGTTGCGCGGCGCCGATCGCGCTGACATTGAAGACGGTGCGCGCCGGAAGATGATCGACCATGGTCTGCAACAGGCGCGGCGTATAAGGCAGCGCACCCTGAAACGCATTCGCGCCGATGACGATGTTGATGAAATGCGGCGCTTCGTCGAGTCCTTCGTTGATCGCGCGCTGCACGTCCTGAACGATATCGGCGAGACCGAACACTTCCCATTCGGGCTTGATGCCGCGTTCCTTCATCATGCCCGCGATCTGCCGGATGCGCGACGGCGGCGTCGCGACCAGAATCTCCTTGCCTTCGAAGCTCGCGACCACGGTTTGCGCATCGAGCGTGCACATCTCGACGCCATCGCCCTGCATGCCTTTCAGCCGCTCTTCCCACATGATTTCCCACAAGCCGTTGTCGAGCTCGCGGACCATGTCGCCGTTGATGCCGCCGCCGGTGGAGTTGTTCAGGACGATGTCGCACTTGTCGCGGATCAGGCGGTTGATCTCGCTGTAGATGGCGGGATCGCAGGTCGCCTGATCGTCCGGGCGGCGCGCATGCACGGCGACGACACTCGCGCCCGCGTTATAGCAGCGATAGGTATCGTCGGCGATTTCGCGCGGCTGCGTCGGCAGATTGGGGTTCATCTTCTTGGTCGCCATGCCGCCCGTGGGCGCAACCGTCACGATGACTTTGGACTTGCTCATGATGTCTCTCTCCGAATGAGGAATGCAGGTTTCTTCAGGAATGGGTCGCGTCGGTTCCTACCCGAAGCGCGCGTCTGGGCAGCCCGATCAGGACCGTCAGACAACCGATCAGCACGACCGCGGTCAACGCGAGCAGACCCGTCTGAATGCTGCCCGTCGCGCCCTTGATCCAGCCGATCACGGTCGGGCTGACGAAGCCGCCGAGGATGCCGAGCGAGCTGATCACCGCGATGCCCGCCGCCGCGGCGTTGCGGCCGAGGTACGTCGGCGGAATCGACCAGAAGAGCGAACCGCCGCCGAAGATGAAGAACGAGGCCACGCACAGCAGCGCCATGACCGGAGCGATGCCCGCATGGACGAAGGACGTCGACGCCAGCGCGATGGCGCCGATCGCGAGCGTGCCGCCGACATGCCAGCGGCGTTCGCCGAAACGATCCGAGCTGCGGCTGATGACGAGCACGCCGACCGCGCCGAAGAAGTAGGGCACGGCGGTGAACCAGCCGATCGTCGATACGTTGGCGATGCCGATGCCCTTGATGATCGTCGGCAGCCAGAACGTCATCGTGTAGACGGCGCACGCGCAGCAGAAGTAGATGAACGCGAGCACGTAGGTCATCGGATCGGTCAGTGCGGCAAGGAGCTTGCCGTGTCCGTGTCCGCCGTGCGCGGCGTCATCCTTGTGGTCGGCGTTCATGGCCGCGCGCACGGTCTCTTTCTCGGCATCGTCGAGCCAGGCCGCGTCGTCGGGCTTGTTCGGCAGCATGCGGTAAAGGAGAAAGCCGAGAAGGACGGTCGGCAAGCCTTCGACGATGAAGAGCCATTGCCAGCCGTGCATGCCGCCGAACCCTTCCATGCCGCTCATGATCATGCCGGAGAGCGGGCCGCCGAGCACGCCGGTGATCGGCATGCCGAAGAGGAAGAGGCCGGTGACGCGGCCACGTCGCTGGCTCGGATACCAGTACGTGAGATACAGGATGATGCCGGGAAAGAAGCCCGCCTCGAAGATGCCGAGCATGAGGCGGATCGCATAGAACTGCCACGGCGCGGAGACGAAAGCGGTGGCCGCCGACGTGAGGCCCCACAGCACCATGATGCGAAGAAACGTCAGCCGCGCGCCGATCTTTTCGAGCAGCAGGTTGCTGGGCACTTCGAACAGCAGATACGTGACGAAGAAGATGCCGGCGCCGAGGCCGTACACGGCATCGGAGAACGCGAGATCCTGCTTCATCTGCAGTTGCGCGTAGCCGATGTTGATGCGGTCGAGAAATGCGAACACGTAAGCGATCAGCACGAGCGGCATGACGCGCAAACTGATCTTGCGAAAGACGGTGTCTTCGTCGGAGCGGCCGGGCGAACTGTCGATGACAGCGGCGCCGGCCAGCGAACGAGTGCGATTCATTGCGTGTCTCCCTGTCTGGTATGACACGCATTATTTGGGCGCGGGGTTATTGGAACTGTCGATCGGACGACAGTCCGGGTCAGCGTATACGCGAGGGCCTTATTGCGCGAGAGCCTGCAGCCCCGGCAGATCCAGTATGACGATTTCGCCGTATTCCGCGCGCACGAGGCCGGCGTTCTTGAAGCGGTTCATCGCCTTGTTGCAGGTCTGGCGCGATACGGCCGCGAGATTCGCGAGTTCCTCCTGCGAAATGCGCAGATTGCTCGTGCCGCTCGCGTTCGACAGCGGATGAATCATGCCCACCAGCGCCCGCGCGACGAGACTGTCGGTATCGAGCAGCCCGTGCGCCGCGGCGACGGCCATGAACCAGTGCAGGCGTTCGTTGACTTGCCACAGCAGGAACTCGTTGAACGAAGGCTGATGGTCGCGCAGCCAGTTGAACGTGGCGAGCGGAATCTGCGCGACGCGGCTGTCGCGCAAGGCGATGAGATCGGACTGGCGTGGCGCATTGCGAATCAGCGTGCCTTCGCCGAACCAGCTTCCGGCGGACTGGCCGCCGAGGGTCACGGTTTGCCCGTCGCGCGCGGTGATCGACCACTTGATGAGGCCTTCGAGCATGCCGAACCACACATGCTGCCGCTCGCCATGATGCCCGAGCACCTGACCCATGGCGACGGCGCGCTCGGACGCTTCCGCACGCACGCGCGCTTGCGCGGATGCGTCGAGCCGCGCGAACCACGACGATTGCGCGAGCAGTTCGTCCAGCGTGAGTGATGGGGCGCTCGTGCGCTTGCGTCGCGTCATGGGCTGGGGCTCACGATTGTCGCGGGATCGACAGTGTCGGGGAATCGCGAGGCGCACAATATCGGTAATCGAAGGAGGATCATGGGCTCATGAGCAAAGAAACTATCTACCGTATCGACGTGCAGTTCGGCGATTGCGACCCGGCGGGCATCGTCTTCTTTCCGAACTTCTCGCGCTGGATGGACGCCGCCTCGCACGATTATTTCATTCAGTGCGGCCTGCCGCCATGGCGCGCGATGACGGACCTGCCGAACTGCATCGGCGCGCCGCTTCTCGAGATGCACACGCGCTTTCATACCTCGGTAACGTATGGGGAAACCGTGGAGGTGCATAGCAGCATCGAGGAGTGGCGCGGGAAAGTGTTCATCCAGAATCATCGCATCATGCGGGGCGATACCTTGATCTGCGAAGGCCGCGCCACGCGCGCCCTGTGCGTCAAGCAGGCCGACGGACGCCTCAAGGCCGTGCCCGTGCCCGAGTTCATCCAAGCAGCCTGCTCATGATGGAGGACGCCATGACGATATCGACAACTCAGCGCGTGCTGGTTACGGCCGGCGCGAGCGGCATCGGCCACGCGATCACCGAGGCGTTCGTGTCCGCGGGCGCGAAGGTTTTCGTCTGCGACATCGATGAAGCCGCGTTGCAACGATTGCAGGAGCAGATGCCGGGCGTCGTGACATCGGTATGCGATATCGGCGATCGCGCCGCGGCTGCGCGCATGGTCGACGATGCCGCGGCCGCGCTCGGCGGCATCGATGTGCTCGTCAATAATGCGGGCATCGCCGGTCCTGCCGCCAGTGTCGCGGACATGGACACGGATGCGTGGGAGAGCGTGTTGCGCGTGAATCTCACCGGCACCTTCATCGTGACGCAACATGCGATTCCTCATCTGAAGCAGTCGGACGCGGGCACGATCGTGATCATGTCGTCGCTCGCGGGCCGGTTCGGTTATCCGAACCGCAGTCCTTATGCGGTGACCAAATGGGGGCTGGTCGGATTCGCCAAGACCTTGGCGCGCGAGCTCGGCGAATTCGGCGTTCGGGTCAACGCCATTCTGCCGGGCGCGGTGAAGGGCCCGCGCATGCAGCGCGTGCTGGAGGGGCGCGCGTCGGTGAGCGGTCGCAGCGTGGCCGAGGAAGAAGCGTCGGCGCTCGCGAATCAGTCGATCAAGCGTTTCGTCGATCCGGCGGATATCGCCGCGCTCGCAGTGTTTCTCGCATCGAGTGCGGGACGGTCCATCTCCGGCCAGATCATTCCGATCGATGGCGATTCGCAAAGCGCGTCGTGATTCCGCTCAACGTTTCCGCTTTGCGCTTCCGAGTATCAGATGCGCGAGCGTGCCGAGCACGATGCCCCAGAACGCCGAACCGAGACCGAGAAAACTCATGTTGGACGCCGTCGCGATGAACGTGATGAACGACGCTTCGCGATGCGCTTCGTCCTGCACCAGCCCGACGATATTCGCCGCGATCGCGCCGAGCAGCGCAAGTCCCGCGAGCACGGCGACGAACGCATTCGGCAGCGCGGCGAACAACATGACGACGGTGCCGGCGAAGCATCCGCCGATCAGATAGAACAGCCCGTTCGCGATGCCCGCCACATAACGGCGCTGCGGATCACGATGCGCGTCGGGGCCGGTGCACAGCGCAGCGGTGATCGCCGCGATGACGATCGTGATGCCGCCCGAGAACGCAACCAGCACCGACGCGAGACTCGTCCCGATGAGAACAGGGCGGCTCGGCGTCTGATAACCGGACGCGCGCAGAATCGCGAAGCCGGGCAAAAACTGACCCGTCAGACTGACGATGACGAGTGGCACCGCGAAGCTCACGGTCGATTGCCAGGTCCACGTGGGCATCGTGAAGACGGGGCGCGTGAGGTGAAAACTGACCGACTCGAAATGCGTGAGGCCGAGCCCCACGGCGAGCGCGCCGCCGAACGCCAGCACGAGAATGAGGCAGTAACGCGGCGCCCATCGGCGGAAAACGAGAAAGCTCGCCAGCATGCCGAAAGCGAGCCATGGCGTGACCGCAACCGACTTGAATACGTTGACGCCAAACTGAAAGAGGATGCCCGCCATCATGGCGCAGGCGATTCCTTTCGGTATTCGCTTGACGATCTGATCGAACAGGCCCGACACGCCGAGCGCGAAAATGCACGCGCCCGCGACGATATACGCGCCGATCGCCTCGCTGACCGGCATGCCCGGAAAGAGCGTGACCAGCAAGGCCGAGCCGGGCGCGGACCACGCGGTGATGATCGGCTGCTTCAGCCACCAGCTGAGCGCGATGCCCGACGCCGCCGCGCCCATCGAAATGGACCAGACCCACGACGCGACGACATCGTTGCCGACATGCGCGGCATGCGCGGCCTGAAAGAAGATCGCGAGCGGCCCGGCATACGAGATGATCACCGCCAGCAGCCCGGCGGTGACAGCCGATACCGACCACGTCCCTTTCGGGGCAGCGGGCAACAACGTGCTTTCCGTCTCGCGCTTCATGCGTGCGGTGCGCCGTTTCAGCGAATGGACGACGGATGATGCGCGAGCGCGGTCACCTTCATCGTCATGTACGGGAACAAAGGCAGGCCCGAGAGAATCGTGTGCAGTTCGTCATGCGAGTCCACATCGAAGACGCTGTAGTTCGCATATTCACCGACCACGCGATGCAGTTGCTGCCACTTCCCTTGCCGTTGCAGCTCCTGCGAGTACTCCTTCTCGCGTGCCTTGATTTCATCGGCCTTCGTAGCAGGCATGTCGTGCGGCAGATGTACGTCCATTCTCACCAGATAAAGCATGATTGTCCTCGTTGTCTCAGATGTTCTTGTCGCGACGATAGAACGCGAGCTTCTCTTCATCGATCTGAAGACCCAGGCCCGGTCCTTCCGGCATGTGCAGATCGAAGTCGCGGTATTGCGGTCGCGCCGTGACGATGTCGTCCTTCAACAGCAGCGGCCCGAACAGCTCCGTGCCCCACGCAAGCTGCGGCAGCGCGCTGAAGCCGTGCGCCGATGCAATCGAACCGATGCTGCCTTCGAGCATCGTGCCGCCGTACAGCGACACGCCGGCCGCATCGGCGATGGCGGCGGTGCGGATCATGCCGTAGATGCCGCCGGACTTCGCGATCTTCAGCGCGAACACATCCGCGCATGCATGGCGCACGAGTTCGAGCGCGTCTTCCGGACCCGTCACGGCTTCGTCGGCCATGATCGGCACGATGAAGCGCGCAGCGAGTCGCGCGAGCGCGCTGCGCTGCTCGCGCGGCGTCGGCTGCTCAATGAGGTCGATGCCCGCGGCTTGCAAGGCTTCGATACCGAGCGCGGCATCGGCTTCGTTCCAGGCCTGATTCACGTCGACGGTGACTTTCGCGCGATCGCCGAGCGCCGCCTTGATCTTCGAGACATGCGCGACGTCATCGCGTACGCTGCGGCGGCCGATCTTCAGCTTGAACGTGTTGTGACGGCGTTCGGCCAGAAGCATCTCGGCTTCGTCGATATCGCGCTGGGTATCGCCGCTCGCGAGTGTCCACAGCACCGGCAGCGTCTTGCGCACCGCGCCGCCGAGCAGCGTGGACACCGGCACGCCCAGGCGCTTGCCCTCTGCATCGAGCAGCGCCGTTTCGATCGCGCACTTGGCGAAGCGATTGCCGCGCGCGATCTTGTTCAGCCGGAGCATCGCGGCGTTGATATTGGTCGCGTCCTGTCCGACGAGCGCGGGCGCAAGATAAGTGTCGATGGTCAGCTTGATGCCTTCGGGACTTTCATCGCCGTAAGACAGGCCACCGATGGTGGTGGCTTCGCCAATGCCCTCGATGCCGTCGCTCGTGCGCAGACGAACGATGACGAGGGTTTGCTGCTGCATCGTCGCCATCGCGAGTTGATGCGCACGGATGGTCGGGAGATCAACCAGAATCGCTTCGACGGAGGTGATTTGGGCGTTCATACCTGAAATGTCGGAATGGATGGGTTGCTGAAGTATTGCGCGCCCATTTGCCGCGTGTCCAACACCGTTGACGTCTAGTGCCATACCCCCGAGGTATGGCGCGCGTCATTGCCCCCGAACCGTGCGCGGGGTATAGGTTATCCGTTCTTCTTCGTACAGCCGGTAGATGAGTTCGAGCATTTCCTTGATGTCGCGCGATTCGTCGAGCGCCCGCATGCTCATGATGATGGGCGAAACGAGTGTGGGGTCGTCGAGTTCCTTGTAGCTCACGTCGTCGCGCTTGAGGCCGTAGACGCTGCTCGGCACGACGGAAATGCCTTCGCCCGCCGCGACCAGCCCCAGCGCGATCTGCAGCTCGCGCACTTCGTAGATCTTGCGGGGCGCGAGCGCGCGGTCCTGAAACGCCGAAAGCACCTGATCCGCATAACTCGGGCGCGGCGCTTTCGGGAAGATGATCAAGGTCTCGTTGATGAGGTCGCGCAGCGAGAGCACGGGCTTCGCGAGCGAAAGCGGATGCCCGACCGGCAGCGCGACGATCAGCTTCTCTTCGCGAAGAATCACGCGGCGGATGTTCGCATCCTCATGACGAATGCGGCCGAAGCCGACATCGATGCGGCCATCCTTCAACGCGCGGATCTGGTCCATCGTCGACATTTCGTGGAGACTCAGTTCGACGGTGGCGTTCTCGTCGCGGAAACGCCGGATGATCTTCGGCAGCATGCCGTACAGCGTCGAGCCGACGAAACCCACCGAAAGACTGCGTTCGATATTGCCCACACGCCGCGTCATCGATTCGAGCTCGGCGGTCTGCGCCAGCAGCTGCACGGCATGCGAATAAAAGAACTTGCCGGTCTCTGTCAGCTTCAACGGGCGTGAGTTGCGTTCGAATAGCTGCACGCCGAGCGTCTCTTCGAGTTGCTGTATCTGACGGCTCAGCGGCGGCTGGGCGATGTGCAGCCGCTGCGCGGCGCGCGTGAAGTTGCGTTCCTCGGCAACCGCCACGAAGTAGCGCAGATGTCGCAGCTCCATCTCAATACCTCCTGGATATAGCCCAATACTAAATCAGTGTTGGACCGGGCCTCTTTACGTCGACTATTCTGCTTTCACGCTCTGTTTCAGCACCCGATTATACCTTCCGAGCATATCTCCGCCGGCGCTGAAGCAAGGGTAAACCCCACCAGAAAATTGCGAGATTCAGGAGCAGACATGAGCATCAATGTGTTCGATACGAAGGAAGTGCAGGACCTGTTGAAGGCCGCTGCCAACCTCGGAGGTCAGGACGGCAGTGCTCGCACCAAGCAGATTACGCATCGCCTGTTGAGCGACTTGTTCAAGGCGATCGACGACCTCGACATGACGCCCGATGAAATCTGGGCCGGCGTCAATTACTTCAACAAGCTGGGCCGCGACGGCGAAGCGGCGTTGCTCGCCGCCGGCCTCGGCCTGGAAAAGTATCTCGACATCCGCATGGATGCAGCGGACCGCGAAGCCGATATCCACGGCGGCACGCCGCGCACGATCGAAGGCCCGTTGTATGTCGCCGGTGCGCCGGTGCGCGACGGCGTGTCGAAGATCGACGTCAATCCCGACGAAGCCGCCGGCCCGCTGGTTATCAGCGGCACGGTCACGGGCCCGGACGGCAAGCCCGTTGCGAATGCGGTCGTCGAATGCTGGCACGCCAACTCGAAGGGCTTTTATTCGCACTTCGATCCGACCGGCGCGCAAAGCGATTTCAACCTGCGCGGCGCGGTCAAGACGGGCGCCGACGGCAAGTATGAATTCCGCACGCTCATGCCGGTGGGCTACGGCTGCCCGCCGCAAGGCGCGACGCAGCAATTGCTCGACTCGCTCGCACGCCATGGCAATCGTCCGGCGCACGTGCACTTCTTCGCGACCAGCGAGAAGCATCGCAAGCTGACGACGCAGATCAACATCGAAGGCGATCCGCTGATCTGGGACGACTTCGCTTATGCGACCCGCGAAGAGCTGGTTCCGCATGTCGTCGAAAAGACCGGCGGCGCGGCGCTCGGACTGAAGGCCGATGCGTACAAGGAAATCGTGTTCGACATCCAGTTGACTCCGCTGGTGCAGGGCAAGGACAACCAGATCGTCTATCGCCCGCGCGTATCCGCCACGGCGTAAGCGCCGAATCGCGGCGCCGGCCGATTGCGCCGTCGCCGCCTGAATCTCCGCAAGAAATCATTCGACACCGATGCCGGCGCTCCGTGAGCGGAGCGCGCATAGGAGAGCACACATGTCCGCCATCACCGACAAAGCCAGTCAGCTCGACGAACTGCTGCAGACCGCAGTTCAGGACGACAAGGAAAGCGGCGTATTCCGCTGCCGCCGCGATATCTTCACCAACACCGATCTGTTCGATCTCGAGATGAAGCACATCTTCGAGAGCAACTGGGTGTACCTCGCGCACGAAAGCCAGATCCCCAACAACAACGATTACTACACGACGTGGATCGGCCGCCAGCCCGTGGTCGTCACGCGCGACAAGACCGGCGAACTGCATGCGGTCATCAACGCCTGCGCACACAAGGGCGCGATGCTGTGCCGCCGCAAGCATGGCAACAAGGGCAGCTTCACGTGCCCGTTCCATGGCTGGACGTTCTCCAATACCGGCAAGCTGCTGAAGGTGAAGGACGAGAAGACCACCGAATATCCGATTCAGTTCAACACGCACGGCTCGCATGATCTGCGCAAGGTGCCGCGCTTCCAGAACTATCGCGGCTTCCTGTTCGGCAGCCTCAATGCGGATTCGATGCCGCTCGAAGAGTATCTCGGCGAGACGAAGGTGATCATCGATCAGATCGTCGATCAGGCGCCGGATGGCCTCGAAGTGTTGCGCGGCAACTCCTCGTATGTCTACGACGGCAACTGGAAGATGCAGATGGAGAACGGCTGCGACGGCTATCACGTCAGCACCGTGCACTGGAACTACGCCGCGACGATGGGCCGCCGCAAGGTCGAAGGCACCAAGGCCGTCGATGCGAACAGCTGGAGCAAGTCGGTCGCGGGCGTGTATGGCTTCGATCATGGCCACATCCTGTTGTGGACCAAGACGATGAATCCGGAAGTGCGACCGGTGTATCAGCATCGCGAAGAGATCAAGGCGCGCGTCGGCGAGGTGCAGGCGGATTACATCGTCAATCAGACGCGCAACCTGTGTCTCTATCCGAACGTGTTCCTGATGGATCAGTTCAGCACGCAGATTCGCGTGGTGCGCCCGTTGAGCGTCGACAAGACCGAAGTCAGCATCTTCTGCTTCGCGCCGAAGGGTGAAAGCGCCGAGGATCGCGCGACGCGCATTCGCCAGTACGAAGACTTCTTCAATGTCACGGGCATGGGAACGAGCGACGACCTCGAAGAGTTCCGCGCGTGCCAGTCGGGTTATGCCGGCATCACCGCGATGTGGAACGACCTTTCGCGCGGCGCGCCGTTGTGGGTGCATGGCGCGGATGACAACGCAAAGAACATGGGCATCAAGCCGCTCATTTCCGGCGAGCGCAGCGAAGACGAAGGTCTCTTCGTCGTGCAGCATGAATACTGGGTGAACGTGATGCGCGACGCCCTCAAGAAGGAACAAGGGGAGGCACTGGCATGAGCTTCGATTACCAGAAAATCTGCGCGACGCTGTACCGCGAAGCGCGCCTGCTCGATGACCGTCAATGGGACGAGTGGCTCGGCTGCTATGCGGAAGACGTCACGTACTGGATGCCCGCATGGGACGACGACGATCAAATCACCGACGATCACGAAAGCCAGATCTCGTTGATGTATTACCCGGATCGCGGCGGCCTGGAAGATCGCGTGTTCCGCATCAAGACCGAGCGCAGCGGCGCTTCGATGCCCGAGCCGCGCACGAGCCACAACGTCACCAACGTGGAAGTGCTGGCCGAGCGTGAGAACGAAGTCGATGTGCGCTACAACTTCGACACGCTCAGCCATCGGTACAAGATCACCGACCATTTCTTCGGCACGATGTTCGTGACGCTGCGAAAGGTCGACGACATTCTGCTGATCTCGCACAAGAAGATTGTGCTGAAGAACGATTACATCCGTCAGGTGCTCGACGTCTACCACGTCTGATACCCACGGTGATGAGACAGGAAGTAGGAGGCAACATGTCCAGCTATAACATTGCACTGAATTTCGAAGACGGCGTGACGCGATTCGTCGAATGCAAGGCAGGCGAGAAGGTTCTCGATGCCGCGTTCCGCGCCAAGATCAATCTGCCGATGGATTGCTCCGACGGCGTGTGCGGCACCTGCAAATGCCGCGCTGAAAGCGGCAGCTACGATCTCGGCGATGACTACATCGAAGACGCGCTGAGCGACGACGAGAAGGAAGGCGGCCTCGTGCTCACGTGCCAGATGGTTCCGTCGAGCGATTGCGTGATCGCGGTGCCGGCGTCTTCCACCGCGTGCAAGACCGCGCAAAGCAAGTTCGCCGCGACGGTCACGAAGGTCGAGCAGCATAACGACGCTGCCGTCGTGCTCGAACTGGACGTGGATGCCGCCACGACCGCGCCGGTGTTCCTGCCGGGCCAGTACGTGAATATCGACGTGCCCGGCAGCGGTCAGCATCGGTCGTATTCGTTCTCGTCGGCGCCCGGCGAAACGAAGATCAGCTTTCTCATCAAGAAGATTCCCGGCGGCGTGATGAGCACGTGGCTCGAATCCGCGCAGGCAGGCAGCGCGGTCGAACTGACCGGCCCGCTCGGCAGCTTCTATCTGCGCGCGGTCGAGCGGCCGTTGTTGTTCCTCGCGGGCGGCACGGGTCTCGCGCCGTTCCTCTCGATGCTGGAGGTGCTCGCGCGTGCGAACTCGCAGCAGAAGATTCACCTGATCTACGGCGTGACCCGCGATCTCGATCTCGTGCAGGTCGAAGCGATCGATGCCTATTCGGCGAAGCTGCCGAACTTCACGTTCAGCACGGTCGTCGCCGATGCGGATTCGGCTCATCCGCGCAAGGGCTGGGTCACGCAGCACATGCCCGCGGAATCGTTGAACGATGGCGATGTCGACGTGTATCTGTGCGGGCCGCCTCCGATGGTCGATGCAGTGCGCAAGCACTTCGACGACAACGGCGTGAAGCCCAACAGCTTCCACTACGAGAAGTTCACTCCCAACGTCGCACCGGTGGCCGCATGAGCACGCAACGATTTGCCGGCAAGGTGATGGTCGTCACAGGCGCGGCACAGGGCATCGGGCGCGGCGTGGCGCTGCGTGCGGCGGCCGAGGGCGCGAAGGTGTTGCTGGTCGATCGCGCCGACTTCGTCGAAGAGGTCGCCGCCGAAGCGGAAGGCGCGGAGACGGCAGGCTTCGTCGCTGATCTGGAGACGTATGAAGGCGCGGCATCGGCGCTGGCGTTTGCGGTGCGCAAGTTTGGCGGCATCGACATTCTGGTGAATGGTGTCGGCGGCGCGATTCGCATGCGTCCGTATGCCGAGTTCGAGCCCGCGCAGATCGACGCCGAAATTCGCCGCTCGCTGATGCCCACGCTGTACGCGTGCCATGCGGTGCTGCCGCATCTGATCGCGCGCGGCGGTGGGACCATCGTCAATGTGTCATCGAATGCCACGCGCGGCATCCGGCGCGTGCCGTATTCGGCCGCGAAAGGCGGCGTGAACGCGATGACGCAATCATTGGCGATGGAATACGCGGAGCACAACATTCGCGTCGTCGCAGCGGCGCCGGGCGGAACCGAGGCGCCTCCGCGACGCGTGCCGCGCAATGCAGCCGGCGATAGCGAGCAGGAAAAGATGTGGATGGGCGAAGCGGTGAAGCAGGTCAGGGAATCGACCTTTTTCAAGCGCTACGGCACGCTCGACGAGCAAATCGCGCCGATCCTTTTCCTCGCTTCGGACGAGGCGAGTTATATCACCGGCGCGGTGTTGCCCGTGGCTGGCGGTGACAACGGCTGATTCGGCGGAGACGCAATTCATGAGTGAACGCAAAGCTATCGTCCCTGCGGGAATGGAAGCCGTGTACGAGAAGATTCGCTACGCGCCCGCGGTCAAGGCCGGCAATACGATTTACGTGTCCGGGCAGATAGGCCGCGATTCGGCCATGCAACTCGTCGAGGATCGCGAGGCGCAGATCGTGCAGGCCTTCGAGAATCTCAAGCTCGTGCTGGAAGAGGCGGGCGCATCGTTGAGCGATGTGGTCGACGTGACCACGTTTCACACCGACATGCGCGACCTGTCCTTGTTCATGCAGGTGCGCGACCGTTATCTGACGACACATCCGCTGCCGGCATGGACGGCCATCGGCGCGCACATGCTCGGCGGCGCGGCGGGTTATATCGTCGAAATCAAGGCTGTGGCCGTGCTGGCTTAGCCAGAGAACCGATTCATCCACGACAAGAACTACAAAGAAAGACTTCATCGCAGTCCGTCAACGCAGAAAGACCCGCGACCCTGCTGCCTTTCGAAGGCAGCAGGCTGGGACGCGCTTCGCCCATCGAAGCCGTCGAATCGATAAAAAACAAAATCGCGGAAGTAAATCGAGTCCTATATCAAGGAGACACCATGCGCCACATAGACATTCAAAAGTTATGCGACGACGCCAGATTCAGGAAGTTTCATCTGCTGCTGCTTTGCTGGTGCGCGCTCATTATCATTTTCGATGGTTATGATCTCGCGGTCGTCGGGATCGCGCTTCCGTCGATCATGAAAGACATGGGCATTCAGCCGACGAGCGCCGGATTCATGGTGAGCTCCGCCTTGCTCGGCATGATGATCGGCGCGGTTTTCCTCGGCACCATCGCCGATAGAATCGGCCGCGTGCCCGCGATCGTGATCTGCCTTCTGCTCTTCAGCGTATTCACCGCCGCAGCGGGATTCACCCGCGATCCGGTGACATTCGGCATCGCGCGATTTCTCGCGGGATTGGGCATCGGCGGCGTCATGCCGAACGTCGTGGCGCAGATGACCGAGTATTCCCCGCGCAAGATCCGCAGCACGATGGTCACCGTGATGTTCAGCGGCTACTCTGTCGGCGGCATGCTGGCGGCGCTGGTCGGCAAAGCGATGATCGAGCGTTACGGCTGGCAATCCGTGTTCATCGCGGCGGGCTTGCCTGCGCTGCTCGCGCCCGTGATCCTGAAGTTCATGCCCGAATCGCTGGCGTTTCTCGTGCGAACGGGCCGCTCGGACAGTCTGAAGAAGATTCTTCCGCGCGTCGATCCTGCTTACGTGCCGCAACAGGCCGATAGTTTCTCTCTGTTCGAACGTGAAGCCGCGCCCGGTTCGACGATCAAGCGACTGTTCGCGGAAGGCCGCGGTGTGAGCACCGTCATGCTGTGGATCGCGTTCTTCATGTGCCTCTTCATGGTCTACGCATTGAGTTCCTGGCTGACGAAGCTCATGGCGAGCGCCGGACATAGCCTCGGCTCCGCGCTCACCTTCGTTCTCGTGCTGAACTTCGGTGCGATGATCGGCGCGATCGGCGGCGGATGGCTCGCCGACCGCTTCAACATCAAGCACGTCCTGATCGTCATGTATGCGCTCGCGGCCATTTCGATCAGCCTGTTGGGCGTCAAGGTGCCGGTGGGCGTGCTGTTCTTCCTCGTCGGGCTGGCGGGCGCGTCGACGATCGGCACGCAGATCGTCACGTATGCGTTCGCGGGACAGTACTATCCGACGGCCATTCGATCGACGGGCATCGGCTGGGCGTCGGGCGTGGGGCGCAGCGGTGCGATTCTCGCGCCCATCGTGATCGGCTTTCTCGTGAGCAAGGCCTTGCCGCTTCAGCAGAACTTCGTCGCCATCGCCATTCCGGGTGTCATCGCGATGCTGGCGGTCTGCCTGATCGATTCGCGCCGGCCCCGGCCGGACCGCATCGCTCCCGTCGCCGCGGAAGCCGATCCGGCGTAGACCATGTTATGAGACCGCGCCCCGCATTCATTCCTTCGGCGTTTCAGGCCGCGGGGCGCGTTTCGGCTGCTCGGGGGCGCCGCGTTGTGTCGGCGCTCTCGTACATGCGTCCGGTGGCGTGACATAGGGCACGTCGTTGCAGCAGCACGCATAGACCGGAAAGCCGTATGCGTTCGTGCGGATGATGGTTGTCGGCCCGTGCAGCGGGCACACCGCTTTCATGACGCCTCCTGAACCGTATTGCTCAAACGTTTCTATCGTACACGCCGTTTTGCCGCTCGGCCGGACGATCGCCGAGAGTCTGCAGACTGCTTCGCAACAGGAACGACACCAGTTCCGCCTGGCGATGCGTGTCGGTTTTCGAAAGCACCCGCTTGAGATAGCTGCGCGCAGTGCCGATTCCAATGTTCATCTGCCTGGCGGCTTGCCGCAGATCGGCGCCCTGAACGAGCCCGGCCGCGAGCGCGGCTTCGCGGTGCGTGAATCCGAACGTCGAGCTCAGGGACGGAGCATCGATTGCGGGCGGACGATCCGGTTCCATGATGAAGACGATCGTTCGCGCGCTCGCAACATCCATCGATGACCGATAGGGCGGACCCACGGGTATGACGCGCGCGATGAGCGGGCTGCGCGGCGGATCGCGGTGAATCAGGCATTTCCACGCCGATGAAGCGAGCGTCGCCGATTCCGGCGCGTCGTGTCGTGCGCCACCGAAGCGTGTCGCCGATGCGATCGCATCGGCGAGGTTCTTCGCGTCGTCGGGGCGAATCGCCGATAGCCGGTGCGCTTCCAGCAGCAGGCCATCGCGTGACCTTGCCAATGCTTCGGCGCAAGGATTCGCGAGAACCGGACGCATCTTTTCATCGAGGAACACGACACCGACACTCAGTCGCTCGATCGCTTCGAACGCGGCCGATGCGCGCCCTTCCGAGTCCGCGATGCGTTGCCAGACTTTCAACGCAGTGACGAGATGCGAACCGATGAGATTCGTCGCGCGAACATCTTCTGCAGTAAAGTCAGCCGAACCCAAGTTACGCGCGATCGCCAGAAGTATTCGATGGTCCGGCCCGCGCAGGAGCGGTGCGACGATGCCATAGAACCCGCCCGCCGGACGCACCGCGATGTTATACAGGTCCGATTTCCTGAACTCGTCATCCGATATGGCGGATGTCTGGCGCAATGCGGTGCCTGTCGGAATAGCTTCGATCCAGTCGGGAAGTCGGTGCTCGAGTTCTTGCCGAAGACGAATCACGTCATCCGCGCGAAAGCCGCTGGAAATAGCGAGATTCGGTCCGCTCGAAGCGGCCGCGTGCAATATCGCCTTGTGCGCGCAGCCCGCTTGCGCCACCGAAGCTATCGCGCCCGGCCAGTTCTCCGGGTCCAGTGTTGCCTCGTAGATATGCTGGATCGCCCGATGAATTGCATCGACTCGGTGCATGCCGCCTCCCGCCATGAGTCTTCGCGCTTTTCACTTTCCGGATGTGTGAGCCGTTTAAGTAAGCTCGACGAAAAGTATATGTAAATTTCCGGCGATGTTCCTCCCAAATGGGAGTATCGAATCCCGCGCGAAAGACGGACACTCAATGGTCATACGAAGACGTCCTTAACAACCGCGCGGCTGATCGCACGTTCGTAAGAAAGCATTCTTCGACGAAAAGCGGGGCATGGCCTCGCGAATTCGCATGGTCGCGAACATCAAGAAGAATTTCGTGTGGAGGTCGGCGATGAAAAGCAGCACGCGCATATCCCGTTCTTTGGCGCTTGCGGTAACGGCAATGGCGATGGTCGCATTACCTTCGGCCGGCTCGGCGCAGACGCTGCCCAAGCAGGGCAACATCGAGGCGACTTATGTCGCGACAGGCGCGGACGTTCGAGAGATCGGCGCGGGCGGCGAAGACGCGGTCTATCTTTTCGAATCCACGCTGCTGATGACGAACGACAGCAAGGCGCCGTTGATGCATAACGTCACGGCGCGCTGTGTCGAAGCCGGTTTCAGCGCGGGCACGACGAACGGCTACTGCGTGTACACCGACAAGGACGGCGACAAGTTCGTCGAGTCGTTCAGTTATCGCGGCGGATCGACGACGGGCAAGGGCTCGCTCACCGCGGGCACGGGCAAATACAAGGGCATCGAAGGCAAATTCGACTGGCAGCAAGTGCAGGTCCTGCCCGCGGACAAGGGCACCTACAGCTATGTAGGCAAGAAAAGCGGCAGCTACCGCATTCCTTAGCCTTCAGTGCGACATCAGCACGGGCACGGTCATCGACGCGAGGAAGGTGCGCGTCACGCCGCCGAGCACGAGTTCGCGCCAGCGCGCATGGCCGTATCCGCCCATCACGATGAGATCGGCGCCGATATCGGCGGCGCGTGACAACAACGCGTCGCCGGCCGATGCGTCGGTGCCCGCCGTGCCAGACGCGACTTCCACTTTCACGCCATGCCGCGCGATGCACGCGGCGATGTCGGCGCCCGCGATGCGTTCGCCGTCCGGCGTGCCACCGGTGCCGTGGGTGTCGATGGTGACGATGGTCGCGCAGAGGCACGACTTCAGGAACGGCAACGCGTCGTGGACCGCGCGCGCGGCTTCGCGGCCGGCGTCCCACGCGATCATCGGATACTGTCCCGGCGAGGGAAAGAAGCCCGTGTAGGGAACGAGGAGCACTGGCGTTCCCGCCGACAGAACGACGTTCTCGCGAAACTGATCGCCGATATACGACTCGGGATCGCCCGGATCGTCCTGCCCCGCGACCACGAGATCAGCGCATCGCGCATGGCGCGACACGGCGCGGTCCGGCTGCTCGTTCGGAGCGATCCATTGGCCCGTCACGCCGGCACGCTTCAACTCCGCGTGGAACAGCCGCTCGATGGCCCCCGATTGTTCGCGGCGCATGGCCGCCTGCACTTCGTAGTAACCGGCGCTGCCGGCCATGACGTTGAACGCGCGGGCGTTGGGCTGAAACACCGCATAGAGGCCGATCAGATGCGCGTCGAAACGCTTCGCGAGCTGCAGCGCGGTTTCCAGACGCGGATGGGCGCGCACGCTCGAATCGAGATGCACGAGAATCGTCTTGTAGCTCATGGCGTGGCTCCGCGAGTCCGCTGAAAGTAGCTGGTCTCCGAGTCTATGGAGACCGCGCGCCATGCGCTTGACTCAGATCAACGGAACCGCCTTTGCGCGCCGACGCGGATGCGGTTGACCCAGGTCAATCGCAGCGTCATCCCCCGGCGATAGAGTGGGCACGTCCGATCCACCTCACGCGTCAAGCAGGGAGCTCGCAGATGAAGGCACTCGTCTATCACGGTCCGGGGAACAAGTCGCTCGACGAGCGGCCGCAGCCGACGCTCGCCGCCGCCACCGATGCGATCGTTCGCGTGACGCGCACGACCATTTGCGGCACCGATCTGCACATCCTCAAAGGCGACGTGCCGACCTGCGAGCCAGGCCGCGTGCTGGGGCACGAAGGCGTGGGCATCGTCGAGCAGGCGGGCGCGGCGGTGTCGGCGTTCAAGCCGGGCGATCACGTGCTGATCTCGTGCATCTCCTCGTGCGGAAAATGCGACGCGTGCCGGCGCGGCATGTATTCGCATTGCGCGACGGGCGGCTGGATACTCGGCAACAAGATCGACGGCACGCAAGCGGAATATGTCCGCATTCCCCACGCCGATACGAGCCTGTATCCGATCCCGGCGGGCGTCGAGGAAGAGGCGCTCGTCATGCTGTCGGACATTCTTCCGACCGGCTTCGAGTGCGGCGTGCTGAACGGCAAGGTACAGCCCGGCAGCACGGTGGCGATCGTCGGCGCGGGGCCGATCGGTCTTGCTGCCTTGCTCACCGCGCAGTTCTATGCGCCGGCGCAGATCATCATGATCGACCGCGACAAACATCGGCTCGAGGTGGCGAACACCTTCGGCGCGAGCGCATGCATCGATATCGCGAGCACGGAGCCGGTCGGCGAGATCATGCGTCTCACCGAAGGCGCGGGCGTCGATTGCGCGGTGGAAGCGGTCGGCGTGCCGTCGTCCTTCGAATTGTGCGAGGAGATCATCGCGGCGGGCGGGACCATCGCGAACGTGGGCGTGCATGGCGTGAAGGCGGATCTGCATCTCGAGAAGCTCTGGGACCGCAACATCACGATCACCACGCGCCTCGTCGATACCGTCAGCACGCCGATGCTGCTCAAGACCGTGCGCGCGGGCCGGTTGCAGCCGACGAAGCTCATCACGCACCGCTTCACGCTCGATCAGGTGCTCGATGCCTATGAAACCTTCGGCCACGCGGCGGAAACGAATGCGCTGAAGGTCATTATCGAAGTGGCCTGATCATGGAAAGCACGCACCAATCGAAAACGCTCGTGGTGTGCTACTCGCGCACCGGCAGGACACGCGCACTGGGCGCCGCGCTGGCCGCGCGGCTTCATGCCGATTTCGAAGAGATCACCGAGCCGCTCGATCGCGGCGGCGCGGCCGGCTTCCTGCGTTCGCTTGCGCAAACGGTGTTCGGCTGCGATGTGCGCGTCGGGGCTGCGCTGAAGGATGTCGCGGCGTACGATGTGGTCGTGATCGGCACGCCGGTGTGGGCCGGGACGCTCAGCGCGCCCGTGCGCGCCTGGCTTGCCGCGAACCGGCGCAAGCTGCGGCACGTGGCCTTCTTCTGCACGCAGAGCATGCGCCGCGAGACGAACGCGCTGCGCGACATGGCGAGACTCACGGGCAAGCAGCCGGTCGCGCGCTGCGCGATCGCCGGTCATCCGCGCGCAGCGGACGAGGACCGGCTCGTCGAAGGCTTCGTGGAGCGCATCGAACGCAAGCTCGTGCGCATCGACAATCTCAAGTGGGCGGCTTGAACGCGCAGCCGCGCAAGCAGGCGACATCATGTACCGCAATATCTTCGTGGCTCTCGACGGCAGCGACTGCGCGCAACGCGCGCTCGACGAAGCGCTGCGCATCGGCGCGGGTGCAAGGGTGCGCGTCGTGCTCGTGCTCGACACGACCGCGCTTTCGTCATTCCCGGTGAGCTATCGCGCGAGCATGGCCGAGGAGGGACGGCGCACGCTCGATTCCGCGCGCGCACGCCTGACCGAAGCCGGCATCGAGTGCGAAACGGAACTGGCGGAGACCCGCAACGTGACCGATTCGGTCGCGCAATGCCTGCAGCGCCGCGCGGCGGACATGCCCGCCGATCTCGTCGTGATGGGCACGCATGGCCGCACCGGATTGAAGCGGCTCGCGCTCGGCAGCGTTGCGGAGGTGTTCGTCAGGCGCTCAGTGTGTCCGGTGCTGCTCACGCGCGCGTCGAAAGACGTGTAAGCAGGTATGTGAAAACCACATTGATCTGGATCAAGGCGGCCTCATGATCGATCGCAGACACTGAAGGGATATCTTTTTCGCGTCGCCCCTTGAGCGAGGTACCGGCATGAACATCACGTTTTTGAGTCAGGCGCCCGTCTATCAGGGCGACGCGCCTTCGCTCACGTTCGCCGCCGTCGCGGACGGCGAGCACGTCGAGTGCACCATTTCCGCCGAGGCGCTCGAAGATCACTTCGGCGCCGCGTCATGGCGGGAGGAAGACCTGCAGCGCGCATTCGAGAGCCATCGGTCTTCGATCCAGGGGGCCGCCGAACAGTTGCTGAGCCGCGTCGGTGCCACCTCGGTCACGCTGCGCAGCGGCTTCTTCCGCTTCCGCGAAGCGCGCGGTCAGACTTCTTCGAGCCGGGCCTGATCGAGAATCCGCACGTCCTTGCCGCGCGCGTCGATCACGCCGGCCTTCTGCAGCTTCGAGAACATGCGGCTGACGGTTTCGATCTTCAGCCCGAGAAAGCTGCCGATTTCCTCGCGCGTCATGCGCAGGACGAACTCCGCGCGCGAATAGCCGCGCGCCTTCATGCGCGTCGAGAGATTCAGCAGGAAGGCCGCGACGCGCTGTTCCGCCGTCATCGTGCCGAGCAGCATCATCAGGTTCGATTCGCGCACGATCTCGCTGCTCATCAGACGATGCACATGATGCTGGATCGTCTTGACCTCGCGGCACAGCAGTTCGAGCAGATCGAAAGGAATGATGCAGACGACGCTGTCTTCCAGCGCGATGGCATCGCATGTGTGATGGTCGGCGCTCACGCCGTCGAACCCGAGCGCGTCGCCCGCCAGATGAAAACCCGTGACCTGCTCGTTGCCTTCGCGATGCATGATGACGGTCTTGAAGCAGCCGCTGCGCACGGCGTAGAGGCTGCGGAACGTATCGCCGCAGCGATACAGCGCTTCGCCGCGCCGCACGGTGCGCGTCGTGCAGATGAGCGCGTCGAGGCGCTCGTAATCGACGGTCGACAGGCCCGAGGGCATGCAGACTCGCTGCATCGAGCACGTCGAGCAGCGGGTGCGGGAATTGTCAGCGGGAACGACGAACATGCTGCGCCTCCTGTAGGGACAGATTCGCGCAGACGGAACGTGCTTCGGATCAGGAAGCCCGAAGCATCGATGCGCGGCCACGGATTCCATGCACTGCATTATTGGCCGCGCCATCTCGAAAATATATCGTCGATGGCGGATCGTGCTGTAGGCGTTCGCGAAGTCGTGTAGGGAAAGCCTTACACGCGTCCCCGCGAGGTCAGCCGCTTTCGTCCTCGAAGAGCCTGTGGCGCACCGCATAGCGCACGAGCGCGGCTTCGTGCGGCATCTGCATCTTCTCCAGGACGCGCGCCTTGTACGTGCTGATGGTCTTCGCGCTCACGCACAGCGCCTCGCCGATATCGCTGATGGACTCGCCCGCGCACAGCCGCCGGAACACCTCGAACTCGCGGTTCGACAGGCGCTGATGCGGCAGCGCCTCCGCGGGCTCGGTCAGGCTCTGCGCGAAGCGCTCGGCCATCGCGAGGCTCACGTAGGCGCCGCCCGCGGCCACCTTCGTGACCGCCGCGACCAGCTCCGCGCTCGCGCTCTCCTTGGTGAGATAGCCCGATGCGCCGGCCTTGAACGCGCGCGCGGCGTATTGCTGCTCCGCATGCATGGTGAGCACGAGAATGCGCAGCGCGGGCTTCTCGTCCTTGATCTGCTTGAGCAGGTCGAGGCCGCTGCGCCCCGGCATCGACAGGTCGAGCACGAGTACGTCGGCGTCGGTCGAGCGTGCGAGCGCGAGCGTGCTCGGCCCGTCGCTGGCTTCGCCGGCGATTTCGAAGCCGCTCGCGTTGCCGAGAATATGGCGCAGACCGTCGCGCACGAGCGCGTGGTCATCGGCAATCAGCACGTGGATCGTCATGGATGCGATTCCGCGCGTCAGCCGTTCGCTTCGCGCTGCTCCGCTTCGCGGCCCGGCACCAGCAGCACCGGACAGCGCGACAGACGCACGAAGCTCTCCGCGACGCTGCCGAGCACGAGACGCCGCCATCCTCGCCGCCCGTGCGTGCCCATGACGATGAGGTCGGCGCGGAAATCGTCGGCGCAATGGCGGATGCGCTGCGCGATGTCGTCGCCGACATAGTCGACTTCGCAGACCCGCGGCGTGCCTTTCACGCCCGCTTGCGCCATGCGTTCGGCGGTCATCGCCGAGATCCGCCGGCCTTCTTCGAGCAGGGCATCGCGCAGGTTGGGATAGAACGCGCTCGTCGCATCGTAGGACACCGGCTGCATGTCGACGACATAGAGCGGCTGGAGCTCGGCGCCGCTCGCGCTCGCGATCTTCAGCGCTTCATCGAAGGCCTGCATGGCGGTCGGGCTGCCGTCGATGGGCAAGAGAATGCGGTTGTACATGACGACCTCGTGATTCGATGTGACGAGACGGCGCGGGCCTGCGTTCGAGTCTACGGAGACATCGTCCGGCGCTGTTGACTCAAATCAAGGGAATATCGGCGGCGATGCGAAAGCCCTGGCCGGGCGCGCTGTGAAACTCGATGACGCCGCCGAGCTGGCGCACGCGCTCGCTCATGCCAAGCAGGCCGAAAGCGCCGATGCCGCGCGGCTGGGCGAGGTCGGCGCCGCGACCGTCGTCCTCGACGGACAAGCGGCAGCGCGAGCGCGCGCAGATGATCTCGATGCGTACCTCGCTCGCGCGCGCATGACGCACGACATTGGTGAGGGCTTCCTGCACGAGCCGGAAAACCGACGTGGACGCGATGGTGTCGAAGCCGGTTTCCTCGCCTTCGATATGCAGATGAATGTCGAGATCGTAGCGCCGGCGAAAGTCGCAGACGAGCCAGTCGATCGCGGCGAAGAGGCCGAGATCGTCGAGCACGGGCGGGCGCAGGCCGGCCGCGATGCGCCGCACCGAAGCGATGATCGTGTCGATCTGTTCGAGCGATTGCTGTTTGACGCGCACGCCTTGCGCGGAGGTGTCGAGGATCGACAACTGCATTTTCAGCGCGGCGAGCTGCTGGCCGAGATCGTCGTGCAGTTCCCGCGCGATCGAAGCGCGTTCGTTTTCGAGCGCGGTCTGCACGTGCGCGGACAACTCGCGGGCGCGTTGCAGTTCCGCGAGACGCAGCCGGTCGGTCATGTCGCGCGTGACCTTGGCGAAGCCGATCAGATTGCCATGCGCATCGCGCAGCGCGGTGACGACGACGTTCGCCCAGAAGCGCGTCGAATCCTTGCGAATGCGCCAGCCCTCGTCTTCGATGCGTCCGTCGCGCGCCGCCGTCGTCAGCTCGATTTCGGGCTTGCCCGCCGCGATATCGTCAGGCGGATAGAAGACGGAAAAATGACGGCCGACGATCTCATGCGCGGCATAACCCTTGATTCGCCGCGCGCCGTTGTTCCAGGTCGCGACGTTGCCGTGCGCGTCGAGCAGGAAGATCGCGTAGTCCTGGACCGTGTCCACCAGAAGGCGGAAAGCCGCGTCCGTTTGCAGTGAAGGCGCGAGCGGTGTGCCTTCGTTATCCGGTTCGGAATCGCAGGAGTTCGTCATCGTTGCAATGGGCAAGCGCGCATGCAACGCACGACGCGTCGCGTTTTATTGCGCGGTCAGCTGAAAAGGCGGCAAGGGCATTTCGTCGCCGTCGAGGAAGGCGGTGGCGCACCGGACTGCGAAACCGAGCGCGCCGTCCTTGCTGGCGAATGCGCCCAGATTGCCCAGCGAGGTCGCGTGACCGTCCTCTTCGAGAATCGAAGCCGTCGCGACGAATGCTTTGCCCTTGCGTGTGACGGAGGGCTGAAAGGCCGCTCCCCGATGATAGATGATCATAGGTTTTTCTCGTCGAAATGATCGAAGGCGCGAGCGGCGTGCGTGCCGCCGCGCGCCCGGGATGGAGCGTGCTAGGAGTATGCGCGGCAGAAATCTGATGTCATCCGGCCGAGCCGGGTAAGCGTTGTTAGGAGATGCCAATAAGCTATCTTCCCTACGAGCCGCAGCAGCAGATGTTGCTGCCCCACGCGCTGCAAGACTGGCTGCCTGAAGGGCACCTGGCCTATTACATCAGCGACACGGTGGATTCGCTCGACCTGTCAAGCTTCCATGCGCGGTATGCGGGCGGCGGCCCGCGCAATCAACCCTTTCATCCGGCGATGATGGTGAAGGTGCTCGTCTACGGCTATGCGACCGGGGTGTTCTCGTCGCGCAAGCTGGCCAGGAAGCTGCATGAAGATGTCGCGTTCCGGGTCCTCGCCGCGGGCAACTATCCGGCGCATCGCACGCTTTGCGACTTTCGCGCCTTTCACTTGAAGGAACTGTCGGACCTGTTTGTGCAAGTGGTGAAGCTGGCCAAGGAATGCGGACTGGTCAAGCTCGGGACGATTGCCGTTGACGGCACGAAGATCAAGGCCAATGCGTCGCGTCATAAGGCGATGAGTTACGAGCGGATGAAGAAAGCCGAGCTGGAACTCAAAGAACAGATCGATGCGCTGCTGGCCAAGGCGAA
>NZ_FCOX02000049.1 GCF_900044055.2 Caballeronia calidae
GCACAGAAGCACTCTCGTGGTCCGGCAGTAGCGAGTGCCCTCACAAAACTCTCCGGGCTTGGATCGCGCACGGTCTGTCACATCGCGCCACTCAACTGACTGGTAAGGCGCCAAATAGCTCCGGCCCGCTGCGCGGCCGACCGGTCCATCGGGGATGCGCGTGCATCTTTACTAACGCTTCCATCTCACTGCATTCGCCCACCGGCGGTTTCCCTTGCAAACCCAACGGCAGCGCGTAGCGCTGTGCCGGAGCTCTTTCGCGCTGAACCCGTGCCCTAAATGTTCTAGCTTGTCAGACCGTGCGCGGTCCAAGCCCGGTTAGGCCTATGAGGGCACTCGCTACTGCTGGACCACTTGCGAAGTTCTGTGCCGCGGCCGGCCTGAAGTGCTTAGGCTGGGGATAGCTGTTTCTTTGGTTACTTTCTTTGCAGCAGCAAAGAAAGTGACTGCCGCCCCGCACAGGGGCAACGCTAATAGACCGACGCGAAAACAGGATCCGGCAACACACAAAAAAAACAAAACGGACCGGCACCAGAGCAAAACGCTGCCCCGATGCCGGCCCGCAAGACCGGCTCCCCCCGGCGCTCAGCCGAAACCTACTGACAAGCCTCGCACTCATCGAAGCCCGGATCACCCGGGCGCATCATGCACACGGGGCCGTCCGCTTCCGGCGCGGAAGCAGCCACTTCGACCGCCGCTGCATTGAACCCACCCACACCCGACGAAGCACCGCCCGACACGCCACCGAAACCGCCGCCCTGCGCGCCCGACGCACCGCTGCCGCTATCGCCCGAAGGCACCGCGTTCAACGCGCCGTGCGCCACCGTCGACTTCTCGACGTGCGTCGCCGCCATCGTGCGGAGGTAGTACGTCGTCTTCAGGCCGCGAATCCACGCGAGCTTGTAAACCTCGTCGAGCTTCTTGCCCGACGCGCCCGCCATGTAGATGTTGAGCGACTGCGCCTGATCGATCCACTTCTGACGGCGCGACGCCGCTTCGACCAGCCACTTCGGATCGACTTCGAACGCGGTCGCGTAGATCGCGCGCAGATCGCCCGGAACGCGGTCGATGCGCGAGAGCGTGCCGTCGAAGTACTTCAGATCCGACACCATCACTTCGTCCCACAGGCCGCGCGCCTTCAGATCGCGCACGAGGTAGTCGTTCACGACCGTGAATTCGCCCGACAGATTCGACTTCACGTACAGGTTCTGGAACGTCGGCTCGATACACGCCGACACGCCGATGATGTTGGAGATCGTCGCCGTCGGCGCAATCGCCACGCAGTTCGAGTTGCGCATGCCGTAGGTCGAGATGCGCGAGCGCAGTGCCGGCCAGTCCATCGATTCGGACGTGTCCACTTCCACATAGCCGCCGCGCGCTTCGGCCAGCAGCTTCAGCGAATCCTGCGGAAGAATGCCGCGATCCCACAGTGAGCCGCGATACGTCGCGTAACGGCCGCGCTCTTCAGCAAGCTCCGTCGACGCGTAGTACGCGTAGTAGCAGACGGCTTCCATCGAGCGATCCGCGAACTCGACAGCATCCGTCGACGCATACGGCGTGCGCAGCAAGTGCAGGCAGTCCTGGAAGCCCATGATGCCCATGCCGACCGGACGATGCTTCAGGTTCGAGTTACGCGCCTTCGGCACCGCGTAGTAGTTGATGTCGATGACGTTGTCGAGCATGCGCATCGCGACGCTGATCGTGCGCTTCAGCTTCGCGTGATCCAGCGCGTAGCTGCCGTCGGCCTGCTTGACCATGTGCGCGACGAGGTTCACCGAGCCGAGGTTGCACACGGCGATTTCCGTTTCGCTCGTGTTCAGCGTGATTTCCGTACACAGGTTCGACGAATGCACGACGCCCACGTGCTGCTGCGGCGAGCGCACATTGCACGGGTCCTTGAACGTGATCCACGGATGGCCGGTCTCGAACAGCATGCCGAGCATCTTGCGCCACAGTTGCGCCGCCGGCAGCTTCTTGAACAGCTTGATTTCGCCGCGCGCAGCTTTCTCTTCGTAAGCCGTGTACGCCTTCTCGAAGTCCGCGCCGAACAGGTCGTGCAGGTCCGGGCACGTCGACGGCGAGAACAGCGTCCAGTCGCCGCCTTCGACGACGCGCTTCATGAACAGGTCGGGAATCCAGTTCGCCGTGTTCATGTCGTGCGTGCGGCGACGGTCATCGCCCGTGTTCTTGCGCAGCTCGAGGAATTCCTCGATGTCGAGGTGCCACGACTCCAGGTACGCGCACACCGCGCCCTTGCGCTTGCCGCCCTGATTCACCGCGACAGCCGTGTCGTTCACGACCTTCAGGAACGGCACCACGCCTTGCGACTTGCCGTTCGTGCCCTTGATGTGCGAACCGAGCGCGCGCACGCGCGTCCAGTCGTTGCCGAGGCCGCCAGCGAACTTCGAGAGCAGCGCGTTTTCCTTGAGCGCTTCGTAGATGCCGTCGAGGTCGTCGGAAACCGTCGTCAGATAGCACGACGACAGCTGCGAGCGATGCGTGCCCGAGTTGAAGAGCGTCGGCGTCGACGACATGAAGTCGAATGACGACAGCACGTTGTAGAACTCGATGGCGCGCGCTTCGCGGTCGATCTCGTTCAGCGACAGACCCATCGCGACACGCATGAAGAATGCCTGCGGCAGTTCGATGCGCGTGCCTTCGACGTGCAGGAAGTAGCGGTCGTAGAGCGTCTGCAGGCCAAGGTAGCCGAATTGCAGATCGCGATCTGCATCGAGCGCTGCGCCGAGGCGTTTCAGGTCGAACTGCTGGAGCTTGTCATCGAGCAGGCCGGCTTCGACGCCGCGCTTGATGAACAGCGGGAAGTATTCGGCGTAGCGCTCGCCCATTTCGGCTTGCGTGACTTCGCCTTCGAGAATTTCGCGGCGGATCGTGTGCAGCAGGATGCGCGAGGTGACCTGGCTGTAGGCCGGATCCTTTTCGATCATCGTGCGCGCGGCGAGAATGGCCGAGTCGTAGACCTGCGACATCGGCACGCCGTCATACAGGTTCTTCACCGTTTCCGCGACGATCGGATCGGCGGAGACCGCGTCGCCCAGATTCGCGCATGCGGAGACGATCAGCGCCTTCAGCGCTTCCATATCGAGCGGACGCGTGACGCCGTTGTCGGTCACGTTGATCGCGCCTTCGTGCGACTGCGCGTTCTGCGCTTGCGTGCGCTCCTGCGAACGCTGCTGCGTGCGCTTCTCGCGATACAGCACGTACGCGCGCGCGACGTTGTGCTCACCGCCGCGCATCAGCGCGAGCTCGACCTGATCCTGAATGTCTTCGATATGGAACGTGCCGCCATGCGGACGGCTGCGCACGAGCGCGCGCACGACGGCTTGCGTCAGTTGCTCGACGAGCTCGCGCACGCGCGCGGAGGCCGCGCCCTGGCCGCCGTTCACGGCGATGAACGCCTTCGTCACGGCGATGGCGATTTTCGTCGGCTCGAACGACACCACGCTTCCGTTGCGACGGATGACTTTGTAGTCGGCAAACGTCGTGTTCGGTGCGAGCGCCTGCTCTGCGCTCGTGGCCTGCGCACCGCCGATCGGCTGTGCGGATGCGCCTTCGAAGGAAGTCGTGGCGTTGTCGGTGGTTTGCATTTGCAAAACTCCTGGTGTTCGAATGGTGCGGATGGTCCGCGGATTTATCACTTATGCCGCGCGCGTCACGAGATCGTCATGAAGCTCGCGCGGTGTTTTGGCGGTAAAGCCGGGCTGTGAATGCAGCAGGCTGGAAACACGAATCGCGGCGCTTACGGCCCGCATTGTTTTTGGCGTCTCATGCGGTGCCCGCGTTGGCGCGCGGTGTCGGTCGACGCAACTCGCGCTTGCTTGCTTGCCTCCTTCACGGTGCTGCTCGCTGGCGCTCGATGCGCCCGACGCCTCTCTCCTCGCAAAGAGAAACCGTCTCGCGCATCGCCCCGGGCCAGCCAAACTTCTCTTACGCCGGAAAGCCGGCGGCGCCGGCTCGTCGGAGCAGGCGCCGCCTTAACAACACAAGATCTAGTGCAAAGTACGTCTGTCGGCACCAAGTATAGTGGACATCCCTCCAGTCTCAAAAAGTTTTATTTGCTTTGGATATGCCGCCGCGGGGTTGACTTTTGCTATCGCAAAGTGCGACAAGGCCTCGCGCGCGACGCTGCTGCGCCGCAACGAGAAAGACCTTAAGCAGCGCTCAGATGTTGGACTGGAACGGGAAGTACGAAGGCGGCAACGCGCTGTCATGACGCAGACGCGGCCAGTCGAAATGCGGGCCGGGATCGGTCTTGCGGCCGGGCGCGATATCGGAATGTCCGGCCAGCGCGTCGATCGGATAACGCTTCACGATGATGCGCGTAAGCGCGCTCAGCGCTTCGTATTGCGCGTCTTCGAACGGCATGCGGTCGCTGCCTTCGAGCTCGATGCCGATCGAAAAGTCGTTGCAGCGCTCGCGTCCGCAGAAGGACGAGACGCCCGCGTGCCACGCGCGTTCATCGCAGGAGACGAACTGCTGAATTTCACCGCCGCGGCGGATCACGAAGTGCGCCGACACGCGCATGCCGCGCAGATGATCGAAGTACGGATGCGCGTCGTGATCCAGCGTGTTGAGGAAAAAATCGGCGATGGCGTTCGTCGTGAAGTCGTCCGGCGGCAGGCTGATGTTGTGCACGACGATGAGCGTCGGCACCGCGTCGTCCGGACGCGCCTCGAAGTTCGGCGACGGTAGGCGCGTCGCGTTGGTGAGCCAGCCTTGCGCGTCGATATGCGGATCGCGGCTGGAAGCGATGTTCATCGTGCGTCGCGTCCGGCCGGACGGCTCGCGAAATGGCGCGCGTGATCGGCGCAGCAGAAGCGCTCGCCCGCGACGACGATCGATTCGCTGCGCGGCGTGTGAACGCCGCATTGCGCGCAACGGATGAGCGGATCGGCGAGTTGCGGCGCGCCGTGCGCCGCGCCATTGCCGTTGCGCGCGTGGTGCGCGCCGTTGGCGCCACCGGCCGTCGCGCCGCCCGCGGGTCGCGCGCCGGCTTGTGCTTCGCCTTGCTGCGCGCGCTCGTTCGCGCGGCGCAGCTTCTTCAGGAGCCATTGGCACACAAAGAAGAGGACGACGAGGAAGAAGAAATTTCGCATCGAATGAATGCCGATAAATGGTGCGCGTGCGGACGCTCAGACGACTGCGCGATGCAGCAGCACTTCGAACACGAAGCGGCTGCCGACATACGCGAGCAGCAGCGCAGCGAACGAAGCGAGCACCCAGCGCAATGCCGCGCGTCCGCGCCATCCGGAGATGCGGCGCGCGGTGAGCAACGCGCCGAACATGAGCCAGGAGAGAAACGCGAACACGGTTTTGTGATCGAACTGAAGCGCGCGATTGAGCAGTTGCTCATTGAACGCGACGCCCGACACCAGCGTGAGCGTGAGCAGCACGAAGCCCGCCGCGATCAGACGGAACAGCAGCTTTTCGAGCGTCAGAAGCGGCGGCAGCGTGTCGAGCCAACTCGCGAGCCAGCCGTTGCCGGTATGACGCGTAGCCAGCCCGCGCATGTGTTGCAGACGGCGTTCGAGCAGCAGCATCAGCACGGCGTGCAGCGCGGCGATCGCGAACAGCCCGTACGCGATGTTCGCGATCAGGAAGTGCAGCTTGAACATCGGTGCGGCGGAGTAGGACAGCACGCGCACGCCGCCGAAGACGAGAGGCAGCAGAGACGCAATGCACGCGAGCGGCAGCACGAGCAGGCGCAAACCGTCAAGCGGGAAGAAAAAGCTTTCGATCCAGTAGATGCCGGCGCCGAGCCAGAACATCGCGGAGAGCGCGAACGCGAAGCCGAAGATCATCGCGTTCTGGGGGAAGATCGTCGCGTGCAGCAACAGGCCATGCACGAGCAACGCTATTAATAATAGAGCGCGTCCGATACCGCCCATGCCGGACGCCGTTTTCGGCCCCGACGGCGGTGCAATGCCCGAAGGCACGCCCGCCAGCGCCGGCTCCACGGCCGTGTGGCGATGCGCGCGCCAGCCCGCCACGGCAAGTCCGCCGTAGAGAAGCGCAGTGAGGGCATACAGTACAATATCCATGTTCGAAGTTTACACTAGGCCCCTGAATCGCGACGTTTTCTCCCTTGCGGCAACGCGGGGCGGCGTGTGGCGTCGCGCTGAAAAAGGGCCGCATTCTCTACCGTTTCCCCATGCTCGATAACCTCACTCAACGGATGGCGCGCGTCGTCAAGACGCTGCGCGGCGAGGCCCGGCTCACCGAGGCCAACACGCAGGAGATGCTGCGCGAAGTGCGGCTCGCGCTGCTCGAAGCGGACGTGGCGCTGCCGGTCGTGCGCGAGTTCATCGCGAAGGTGAAGGAAAAGGCGCTCGGCGAGGAAGTGCTGTCGAGTCTGTCGCCGGGTCAGGCGCTCGTCGGCGTCGTCCAGAAGGAACTGACCGCCGTCATCGGCGGCGATTACGAAGGCAAGGCCGCCGAGCTGAATCTCGCCGTCGCGCCGCCCGCCGTGATCCTGATGGCCGGCCTGCAGGGCGCGGGTAAAACCACGACCACCGGCAAGCTCGCCAAGCTCCTGCGCGAGAAGAGCAAGAAGAAAGTGCTCACCGTTTCCGTCGACGTGTACCGCCCCGCCGCTATCCGTCAGCTGCAGACGGTGACCGAGCAGGTCGGCGCGGACTTCTTCCCGTCGGAGCCGAATCAGAAGCCGGCCGATATCGCGCGCGCGGCGATCGACTGGGCGAAGCGTCACTATCACGACGTCGTGATCGTCGATACCGCCGGCCGTCTCGGCATCGACGAAGCGATGATGAAAGAGATCAGCGAGCTGCACACGCTGCTCAAGCCCGCTGAAACGCTCTTCGTCGTCGATGCCATGCTCGGCCAGGACGCCGTCAACACTGCGAAGGCGTTCAACGACGCGCTGCCGCTCACGGGCGTCGTGCTCACCAAGCTCGACGGCGATTCGCGCGGCGGCGCGGCGCTCTCCGTGCGCCACGTCACCGGCAAGCCGATCAAGTTCGTCGGCGTGGCAGAAAAGCTCGACGGCCTCGAAGTCTTCCATCCGGATCGCATGGCGAACCGGATTCTCGGCATGGGCGACATTCTCGCGCTCGTCGAGGAGGCACAGCGCGGCGTCGATACGGCCGCTGCGCAGAAGCTCGCCGACAAGGTCAAGAAAGGCGGCGACTTCGATCTGAACGACTTCAAGGCGCAGTTGTCGCAAATGAAGAAGATGGGCGGTCTTTCGTCGCTCATGGATAAATTGCCGGCACAGTTCCAGCAGGCCGCGCAAGGCGCGGACATGAACAACGCCGAGAAGCAGATGCGCCGCATGGAAGGTATCATCAACTCGATGACGCTGCAGGAGCGCGCAAAGCCCGAGCTCATCAAGGCGGCGCGCAAACGCCGCATCGCCGCGGGCGCGGGCGTGCATGTGCAGGAAGTGAATCGCATGCTCAATCAGTACGAGCAGATGCGCGGCATGATGAAAAAGCTCAAGGGCGGCAACCTGCAGAAGATGATGCGCGGCATGAAGGGCATGCTGCCCGGCATGCGCTGATCCGCACTTTTATTGAACCCGCGTTCTCTTCGGTCGTCCGACTCGAAGAAACGCGGGTTTATCATATGGCGCACGCCGCCGTTTTTTTCCACACTAAGAAGTCAGCCTTTCCCGCTTCCCCTTATGAATCGCGAAGAAGCCCTCCACATTTTCAGCCACTCCGAAGAAATCGTGACGGCTGACGAAGTCAACGCATCGATCGGCAAGATGGCCTCGGCCATCAAGGCGGCGACGAAAGACGACTTCCCGCTCGTGCTCTCGGTCATGGGAGGCGCGGCCGTGTTCACGGGCATGCTGCTGCCGCATCTGGATTTCCCGCTCGAGTTCGATTACATCCACCTGACGCGCTATCGCAACGCCATCAAGGGCGGCAGCGAGATGCAGTGGCGCGTGGCGCCGGCGGAATCGGTGAAGGATCGCGTGGTGCTCGTGCTCGACGACATCCTCGACGAAGGCGAGACGATGGCCGCCATCCGTGACCGCATCATGGCGATGGGCGCGAAGACGTTTCTCTCCGCGGTGCTGTGCGAGAAGATCATCCCGAAGGCGAAGCCGCTGCGTCCGGATTTTTGTGGATTCGAAGTGCCGGACCGGTATGTATTCGGCTGCGGCATGGACGCGAAGGGCTACTGGCGGAATTTGCCGACGATCCGCGCGTTGACGGAAGGCGCGTGAGTTTTTCGCCTTGCGATGCGACACAAAAAAAGCGGCCGAGGCCGCTTTTTTCATAACTGATGCACGAAAATGCGAATGCCGGTCAATATCATCTCGACCGAAATCGCGACAAGCACGAGCCCCATCAGGCGCTCGAACGCCGTCACCACGCGCTCGCCGAGCCACTGCTGAATCTTCTCCGCGAGAATCAGCACCACGGCGCAGACGGACATCGTGACCGTCAGCGCGCCGATCCACTCCAGCATCTTCCCCGGCGCCTGCGACGTCAGCAGCATCACGGTAGCGAGCGCCGAAGGCCCGGCCAGCGCCGGAATCGCCAGCGGCACGATCAGCGGTTCGCCGCCGCGAGAATCACCGCCCATGGCGCCATCGGGATGAGGAAAGATCATCCGCAGCGCGATCAGGAACAGCACGATCCCGCCCGCGATGCGCAGCGACAGATCCGTCAGATTCATCGCGCGCAGGAAGCGGTCGCCGGCCAGCATGAACACGAGCAGAATGCCGAACGCGATCGCCACTTCCCGGAGAATGACGACGCGGCGCCGCTCCTTCGCGACGCCGCGCAGCGCGTTGATGAAGATCGGGATGTTGCCGAGCGGATCGGTGATCAGCAGCAGCAGGATCGTCGCCGACAGGAAGTTGTACTGCATTACTTCCCGAGCGCCGCCCGCACCTTGCCTGCGACGACGTCAGCCGCTTCATCGACCGGCAGCAGCGTCGCTTCGGCGTCGCGGCGGCCCTGATACTCCAGCTTGCCTTCCTTCAGCCCGCGATCGCCGATCACGACGCGATGCGGCACGCCGATCAGTTCCCAGTCCGCGAACATCACGCCCGGACGCTCGCCGCGATCGTCGAGGATCACGTCGATGCCGGCCTGCTGCAGCGTCGCGTAGAGCTTGTCGGCCTGCTCGCGCACGGCGTCGCTGCGGTCGTAGCCCATCGGGCAGATCACGACTTCGAACGGCGCGATGGCTTCCGGCCAGATGATGCCCTTGTCATCGAAGTTCTGTTCGATCGCCGCGCCCAGCACGCGCGTCACGCCGATGCCGTAGCAGCCCATCTGCATCGGCGCGGGCTTGCCGTTTTCGTCGAGGAAGGTCGCGCCCATCGCCTCGGAGTACTTCGTGCCGAGCTGGAACACGTGTCCCACTTCGATGCCGCGGCAGATTTCGAGCGCGCCACGGCCGTCCGGCGACGGATCGCCCGCGACGACATTGCGGATGTCCGCCACTTCCGGCTCGGGCAGATCGCGGCCCCAGTTCACGCCGGTCGTGTGGTAATCGACCTCGTTCGTGCCGACGACGAAATCGCTCATGTTCGCGACGGTGCGGTCCGCGATCACGCGCACCGGCTTCTTCGTGTCGATGGGACCGAGATAGCCCGGCGGCGTGCCGAACCATTCGATGATCTCGGCTTCCGTCGCGAAACGATAACCCTTCAGGCCCGGCAGCTTGCCGGTCTTGATGTCGTTGAGCGAGTGGTCGCCGCGCAGCATCAGCAGCCAGATCGTGGGCTCGGCGCCTTCGTTGTCGGTGGCGAGGACGATCGACTTGATGGTCTTTTCGAGCGGAATGTTCAGAAGCTGCGCGACGGCCTCGCATTTCGCGGCACCGGGCGTCGGCGTCTTCTTCAACTCTTCGGTCGGCGCAGCGCGCTTCTCGATGAGCGGCAGCGCATCGGCAGCTTCGACGTTTGCCGCGAACTCCGAGCTCGGGCAATACGCGATGTCGTCCTCGCCTGTCTCGGCGATCACGTGGAACTCGTGCGAGCCGCTGCCGCCGATCGAGCCGTTGTCCGCCGCGACCGCGCGGAACTCCAGGCCGATGCGCGTGAAGATGCGCACGTAGGCTTCGTACATCTTGCGATACGACTCGGCAAGGCCGTCGAGGTCCTTATCGAAGGAATAGGCGTCCTTCATGATGAACTCGCGGCCGCGCATCACGCCGAAGCGCGGACGGATTTCATCGCGGAACTTCGTCTGAATCTGGTAGAAGTTCACCGGCAACTGGCGATAGCTCTTGATGTCGCGGCGCGCGATGTCCGTCACGACTTCCTCGTGCGTCGGGCCGACGACGAAGTCGCGCTCATGGCGATCCTTGAAGCGCAGCAGTTCGGGGCCGTACTGCTCCCAGCGGCCCGATTCCTGCCAGAGCTCGGCGGGCTGCACAGCGGGCATCAGCAATTCGAGCGCGCCCGCGCGGTTCATCTCTTCACGCACGATGGCTTCGACCTTGCGCACCGAGCGCAGGCCGATCGGCATGTAATCGTAGATGCCGCCCGCGACGCGGCGGATCATGCCGGCGCGCATCATCAGCTTGTGGCTGACGATCTCGGCGTCGGCGGGAGCTTCTTTCAGGGTGCCGATGAAGAAACGGGATGCTTTCATTCAAATATTCCAAAAGCGGCGCGCGCTTCGGAGCCGATGTGGCGCCGGAGCAGGCGGATCGAAGGTGAACGACGGAAACGGTCGACGGCTCGGCAAAGAAGAAGATTTTGCCGTCTTCCCGGAACGCTGGCAAAGCGTCTTGCGCCCTGCCCCGGAAACGTGGAACGAATTCGCGTTCGTGCCACGGGTTCGAACCGATGCGCGGGGTCCGTTAACTGTTTATAATCAAAGCAATTTTAAAGGATTTGAAGGTGGCTGTATGCTGGATCGTGAAGGCTTTCGCCCGAACGTCGGCATCATCCTCTTGAACGCGCGCAACGAAGTGTTTTGGGGCAAGCGGCTGCGTGAACATTCCTGGCAGTTTCCGCAAGGGGGCATCAAATACGGTGAGACCCCTGTGCAAGCGATGTATCGGGAGTTACACGAAGAAACCGGCCTGCTACCGGAGCATGTGAAAGTTGTCGGTCGCACGCGCGACTGGCTGCGTTATGAGGTGCCGGACAAGTTCATCAAACGCGAGGTGCGCGGACACTATCGCGGTCAGAAACAGATCTGGTTTCTGCTGCGCATGGTAGGACGTGATTGCGACATCTGCCTGCGTGCGACGGACCATCCGGAGTTCGATGCCTGGCGCTGGAACGAGTATTGGGTGCCGCTGGATGCGGTGATCGAGTTCAAGCGCGACGTTTATCAAATGGCTCTCACCGAGCTGTCCCGGTTCCTGCGGCGAACCAACTCCCGCGGCGAACGCGGCGAGCGAGCCGCGCATCATGGGCCGCGCTATCCGCGCGTGCTTCAGACGATGACGATCGAAGCACCTCCTGTCACTGCCTCCGGCGCGGCGGTTCAGGCAGAATGCACGGTCAGTGAAGAAGTGCACGTGATCGTGCAGCGCTCATCGTACGACTGAGCGTGCGACCGATCGCCGCGTTTCTTCGCACACTTTGACACTCAGCACGACTCCGATCGATGGCACGGCGAACTTCTCGCCGTGCCATCTCGCTTTGTTCCGCCGGGCGGGCGCTTCGCGTCCCGCGCGCATGTTTCCGGGAAGACCCAATTGAAAGTGAATGCCTCACTCGCGGTAATCGCGGCATCCGCGGCAGCGCTTGCCGTGCTCGCCGGCTGTTCCAGCAACAAAGGCCCGTCCACGCAGGACGACGGCGTCTTCACCTATCTCCTCGATCGCAAGCCGAACTGGACCGAGGAGAAGATCGAGACGCTGCCGCCCTTGCCGCAAGCTTCCAACCTGCTCGCGTTCAATGTGTCGCAGAATACGCCGCTCAGCTTTGCCGTCGACAAGACCTCGCTCACGGTCGGCAAGGATGGCGTCGTGCGTTATGTGGTTGTGGTGACGAGTCCGGCGGGCGCGCGCAACGTCAACTATGAAGGCATTCGCTGCGACACCTATGAATGGCGCCGCTATGCGAGCATCAACGACGACCAGAACGGCTGGGACCAGGGTTCCGCGTTCGAATTCAAGCGCATCGAGAACGGCGAGCTGAATGCCTATCAGGCCGCGCTCTATCAGGATTACTTCTGCGCGAGCAAGCTGCCTGTCGGCACGGCCAAGCAGATCGTCAACAACATCCAGTACAAGCGCACGCAAAGCGTGATCAATTCGCGCTGATGCGGCTCCCGTCGTGAAAAAAGCCCGCTGGCCTTGCGGCTCAGCGGGCTTCGTTTTTTTGCGGACAACGGCTCAGACGAGCACGAGATTGTCGCGATGGATCAGCTCGGGCTCGAGCATATAGCCGAGCACGGTTTCGATCTCGCCACTCGGCCGACGATGAATCAGCCGCGCTTCCGAGCTGCTGTAGTTCGTGATGCCGCGCGCGATCTCCTGCCCCTGATCGTTGACGCACGCAATGACTTCGCCGCGATCGAACGCGCCCTTCACATCGATCACGCCGATCGGCAGCAGGCTCTTGCCGTCTGCGGTGAGCTTGCAAACCGCGCCGTCATCGATCACGACGTGCCCACGCACCTGCAAGTGGTCCGCCATCCATTGCTTGCGCGCCGCCATGCGAGCCGTGCGCGCGATGAGCTGCGTGCCGATCATCTCGCCGGATGCGAGGCGGGTGAGCACATCGGCTTCACGTCCGCTCGCGATCACCGTGTTCGCGCCGCTGTGCGCCGCGCGCTTCGCCGCGAGGATCTTGGTCAGCATGCCGCCGCGCCCAAGGCTCGACCCCGCGCCGCCCGCCATCTGCTCGAGTTCGGGCGTGCCGGCATCGGCCTGCTCGACGAGCGTCGCGTTCGGGTCCTTGCGCGGATCGGCGGTGAAGAGGCCGCGCTGATCGGTGAGGATGACGAGCGCATCGCCTTCGATCAGATTCGCGACGAGCGCGCCGAGCGTGTCGTTGTCGCCGAACTTGATTTCGTCGGTGATGACCGTGTCGTTCTCGTTGATGATCGGCACCGCGCCGAGGCGCAGCAGCGTGAGCAACGTGGAGCGAGCGTTCAGATAGCGCTCGCGATCGGCGAGATCAGCGTGGGTTAGCAGAATCTGCGCGGTGCGGATGCCGTGCGCGCCGAAGCTGCTTTCGTAGACCTGCGCGAGTCCCATCTGACCGACCGCGGCCGCAGCCTGCAACTCGTCGATTTCACGCGGCCGCTTGGTCCAGCCGAGCCGGTGAATGCCTTCCGCGATCGCGCCCGAACTCACGAGCACGACTTCCTTGCCCTGCTCGCGCAGCGCCGCGATCTGCGACGCCCAGCGATTGATTGCGGCATGATCGAGACCGCGCCCGTCGTTGGTGACGAGGCTGGACCCTACTTTCACTACGATTCGCTTCGCAGCGGCGATGACCGAACGCATCGTGCGCTTTCTCCTCGGATGGCGTGTTGTGGGGTGCGTCCTTACTCTTGTTCCTTGCCGGCTGCATCGTCACGGAAGCGCACATCGGCCGCGAGATCCTCGGCTTCCGCCGCGCGCGACGCGTCCGAATGCTGAGAGATGTAGTCGTAGATCGCGTAGGTCAGCGCTTCGCAGCCCTGACCGGTCAATGCCGAAATCTCGAAGACCGGGCCGTCCCACTCGAAGCGCTCGACGAAATCGGCGATGCGCGCCTCGCGCTCGTCTTCCGGCACCATGTCGAGCTTGTTCAGCACGAGCCAGCGCGGCTTTTCATAGAGCGCCTCGTCGTACTTGCGCAGTTCGTTGACGATGGCCGTTGCTTCCGCAACCGGATCGACGTTTTCATCGAACGGCGCCATATCGACGAGATGCAGCAGGACGCCCGTGCGCTGCAGGTGACGCAGGAAGCGATGCCCGAGCCCCGCGCCTTCCGCCGCGCCTTCGATCAGGCCGGGAATGTCCGCGATCACGAAGCTCTTGCTCGGCCCGACGCGCACCACGCCGAGATTCGGCGCGAGCGTCGTGAACGGATAATCCGCGATCTTCGGCCGCGCGTTCGACACCGACGAGATGAACGTGGATTTCCCCGCGTTCGGCATGCCGAGCAAACCGACATCGGCGAGCACTTTCAGCTCGAGCTTGAGCATGCGGCGCTCGCCCGGCTTGCCGTCGGTCTTCTGACGCGGCGCGCGGTTCGTACTCGACTTGAAATGCAGGTTGCCGAGGCCGCCCGCGCCGCCCTTCGCGATCAGCACTTGCTGATTGTGCTCGGTCAGGTCGGCGATGATCTCGCCCGTTTCCTGATCCGAGATGATGGTGCCGACCGGCATGCGCAACGTGATGTCGTCGCCGCCCTTGCCGTAGCAATCCGCGCCGCGGCCGTTTTCGCCGTTGCGCGCCTGGTGTTTCTTGGAAAAGCGATAGTCGATCAGCGTGTTGATATTGCGATCCGCGACCGCGTAGACGCTGCCGCCGCGGCCGCCGTCGCCGCCGTCCGGCCCGCCGAACGGGACGAACTTTTCGCGGCGCATCGACGCGCTGCCATCTCCTCCGTCGCCGGCGATGACTTCGATCCTCGCTTCGTCAATGAACTTCATGCGTTGCTCCGTCCCGTGTATTCCAGCTATTTTGCCGTGACCGACTTAAGCGGTCACTCATAACTCGTTTTGACTGCACCAAATGAAATGGCCCCGCGAACTTCGCGGGGCCATTTTTCGGTCCTGAAGCCCGTGCGTAAAATTTACGCTGCCGGGACAACGACAACCGTGTGCTTCTTCGCAGCGCCCTTGGTCACGAACTTGACGTGGCCGTCGGCCAGCGCGAACAGCGTGTGATCCTTGCCGATGCCGACATTCTCACCCGGGTGCATGCGCGTGCCGCGCTGGCGAACGATGATGCCGCCTGCGTTGATTGCCTGGCCGCCGTACACCTTCACGCCGAGGCGTTTCGACTCGGAGTCGCGGCCGTTGCGGGAAGACCCGCCTGCTTTTTTGTGTGCCATTTGCTTAGCTCCTTACCGGTGCGCTTACGCGTTGATCGCGTCGATGCGCAGTTCGGTGTAGTTCTGGCGATGGCCAGCGTGCTTTTGGTAGTGCTTCCGGCGACGCATCTTGAAGATGGTCACTTTGGCGTGACGACCCTGGGACACGACGGTAGCCTTGACGGAAGCCCCACTGACCAGCGGCGTACCGAACTTAATCGATTCGCCTTCGCCCACTGCGAGAACCTGGTCGAGCGTGATTTCAGCGTCAATGTCTGCCGGTATCTGTTCTACTTTCAATTTTTCGCCAACAGCAACCTTATACTGCTTGCCGCCGGTTTTTATGACCGCGTACATTGAGAACCTCACTCAAAATTCTTTCCCGCTCGCGCGGGAAACTATATTTCCCACGCACCACGCGGGGGAAAACACGCGATTATACATAGAGTTACGCTCGACGTCAAAACGCTGTGCCGCCCACCGCGACGGAGCAGCCCGACATGCGCCGCGCATCCGACCCTCGGCGAATAGGACACGAATCGTGTCTGAATTCCGCCGACGTTGCGCGAATCGACGCTGCCGAATCCCGTCGTCTGTCGGATTCGCCTTATAATCCGCCGGATTACCCTTTTTGCCGATCATGTCGTCCACCGCCACTTCCTCTCCAAACGCCGCCGCGCTGCTTGCCCCGATCGCCGAGGACATGCAGCAGGTCAATCGCGTCATTCGGCAGCGCCTGGCATCAGAAGTGATGCTGATCAACCAGATTTCGGAATACATCATCGGCGCGGGCGGCAAGCGGCTGCGTCCGGCGCTGTTGCTGCTGGTTTCGGGCGCGCTGGGCGACACGACCGGGCATCGCCACGAACTCGCGGCCGTCGTCGAGTTCATTCACACGGCGACGCTTTTGCACGACGACGTCGTCGACGAATCCGATCTGCGCCGCGGCCGCAAGACCGCCAATGCGCTCTTCGGCAACGCGGCGAGCGTGCTGGTCGGCGACTTCCTGTATTCGCGCTCGTTCGAAATGATGGTGAGCGTCGGCAAGATGCGCGTGATGGAGATTCTCTCCGTCGCGACCAACATCATTTCCGAAGGCGAAGTGCTGCAGCTTCTCAACATGCACGACCCGGACGTCGACGAAGCGCGCTACATGCAGGTGATCCGCTACAAGACGGCGAAGCTGTTCGAAGCGGCCGCGCAACTGGGCGCGGTGCTCTCAGGCGCGGATGCGCGCACCGAAGCGGCGGCGGCGGAATTCGGCCGGCGCATCGGCACGGCGTTCCAGATCATGGACGACTGGCTCGACTACACCGGCACGCCCGAATCGATGGGCAAGAACGCCGGCGACGATCTGCGCGAAGGCAAGCCTACGCTGCCGCTCATCTATCTGATGGAGCACGGCACGCCGGAACAGGCGGCGCTCGCGCGTGAGGCCATCGAACAGGGCGGCACGGATCGCTTCGACACGATCTTCGACGCCATCACCACGTCCGGCGCGCTCGATCACACGCTCGAATGCGCGCGCAAAGAGGCAGAGGCGGCGGCGAATGCGATTTCTTCATTTCCCTCTTCCATATACAAAGATAGCCTGCTAGAATTATGTTCTTACTCGACGTCACGGCAGTCTTGAAAGAGACTGAAGCGACGCAAGAGTCCAAGTAGTACAGCAGTATTCAATTCGGGGTGTAGCTTAGCCTGGTAGAGCGCTACGTTCGGGACGTAGAGGCCGGAGGTTCGAATCCTCTCACCCCGACCAGAATTGCAAAAACCCGCATGGTCCGCCATGCGGGTTTTTTATTTCCGCCGACCGAAATCGCGTACGCTGGCCGAAAGGCCAAGGGCGAGGTTGCCGGCCCGTCTGCTATATTGCCTCCCATCTCCGCCCCTACTCGATCATCGCGTGGACAACCTTCCCTTATGGGCGCAAATTTGCGCCATTTTTCTGCTTCTCATCCTTTCCGGCTTTTTCTCGATCTCCGAAACGTCGATGATGGCGCTCAATCGCCATCGGCTGAAATATCTGGCGAGCCAGGGATCGCTTCGCGCGCGCACGACGCAAGGCCTACTCGCGAAGACCGACCAGCTGCTTTCCGTGATCCTGATCGGCAACAACCTGATCAACACGATCATCCCGGTGCTCACCACATCGATCGCGCTGCACACGTTCGGGCATAACAATCTCGTCCTGTCGATCACGACGGGCGTCATCGCGTTTCTGATCATCGTGTTCGCGGAAATCGCGCCGAAGATCGTCGGCGCCACGTATCCGGAGAAAGTGGCGCTGCCCGCGAGCCTCGTGCTCGCGCCGCTCATGCGCATCGCGCGGCCGCTGATCTGGTTCGTCAACCTGTTCGCCAACGCGATTCTGGCCGCGCTGCACATCAACACGAAAAACAAGCGCGATCAGCGCATCTCGCCGGAGGAGTTGCGCACCATCGTGCTCGAAACCGGCAGCTTCATGCCGACCAAGCACCGCAGCATCCTGCTCAATCTGTTCGATCTGGAGAACATCACCGTCGACGACGTGATGATTCCGCGGCGCCGCATCGAAGCGCTCGACTTCGAAGCGCCCTTCGAGCAGATCCTGCATCAGCTCGAGACGTGCTATCACAACAAGCTCGTCGTCTATCAGGGCGATATCGATCGCGTGATGGGCATTCTGCACGTGCGGAAGACGCTGTCGGCGCTGCATAACCAGGAGCTCGAGCGCGAGACGCTGCGCGATCTGCTCACCGAGCCGTACTTCGTGCCGACCGGCACGCCCGTCTTCCAGCAGTTGCAGTACTTTCAGGAAAGCGGCCACCGTATTGCGATCGTCGTCGACGAGTACGGCGAGCTGCAGGGACTCGTCACGCCCGAGGACATCATCGAGGAGCTGATCGGCGAGTTCACGACGACGATCCCGCGCGGCACCGGCACGCGCAGCGGCTGGGACGAGAACGGCGAGTGCATCGTGGCGGGCAGCATGCCGCTGCGCGAACTGAACCGCTGGCTGCAACTCACGCTGCCGACGGACGGCCCGAAGACGCTCAACGGCCTGATTCTCGAAACGCTCGAAGATATTCCGGACGGCGATGTGTCCGTGCGTATCGCGGACGTGACCGTCGAAGTGATGCGCAGCGACGATCAGGCAATCCGCACCGTCAAAATCTTCCGTCCGGCGGCGCTCGCCAAACACGCATCGCGTTAGCCATTCGGACGACTGGGCGCAAGCGGCCGCGGACGGGATGATCGGATCATCTCGACTCCGACGCTCCGACGCCCATGATTTCCCCTTCCCGCGACGCTTTCGACACTTTCGCGCGCCCGGCCCGCACCGCCGAGGCCGCGCGCGATTCCTCCGCCGATCAAGAAACGCCCGCCGTCTCGCTGCTCATCGAAACCTTGCGCGAAGCCGCCGAGCGCGGCGCGTCCGACATTCACGTCGAGCCGTCCGAGCACGACTGGCGCATCCGGCTGCGCGTCGATGGCGCGCTGCATGTGCTGAAGCGCCCGCCGCCGCATCTGCGCGACGCATTCGTCACGCGCATCAAGGTGCTGGCACGCATGGATATCGCCGAGCGGCGCGTGCCGCAGGATGGCCGATTGCGTCTGAATCTGCCGGGCGGGCGGATCGGCGACTATCGTGTGAATTCGCTGCCGACGCTCTTCGGCGAAAAGCTCGTGCTGCGACGACTCGACGCACTGCCGCCCGATCTGTCGCTCGCCGCGCTCGGCCTCGATGATGCGCAGGGCCGTACGGTCGAATCGTCGATACGCGCGCCGCACGGTCTCGTGCTGGTGACCGGTCCTACCGGCAGCGGCAAAACGCTGTCGCTCTACTGCTTCCTGCAGATGCTCAACGCCGAGGCACGCAACGTGTGCTCGGTCGAAGATCCGGTCGAGATCCAGCTCGCCGGCATCAATCAGGTGAGCGTGCGCGAAAAGGCCGGGCTGACGTTCGCCGTGGCGCTGCGCGCGTTCATGCGGCAGGACCCGGACGTCATCATGGTCGGCGAGATCCGCGACGCCGAAACCGCGGATGTCGCCGTGAAGGCGGCTCAGACAGGGCATCTCGTGCTTTCGACGCTCCACACGAACGATGCGCCCGCCGCGATCGCGCGGCTCATCGATATCGGCGTGGCGCCTTATAACCTCGCGTCGGCGCTCAGGCTCGTCACCGCCCAGCGGCTCGTGCGCAAGCTGTGCGAGCGCTGTCGCGCGCGTTCGTCGCTGCCGCTCGCCGACGGATTTCATCCATTCGAGCCGCGCGGCTGTCCGGCGTGTCATGGAATGGGGTATCGGGGGCGCGTCGGTGTGCATCAGTTGATGCCGGTCTCGGATGAGATACGCGAACTGATCGTCTCCCGCTCGGCAACGCACGCGATTGCGCGCACGGCGCAGATGCAGGGCATGCCGGCATTGCGCGACGCGGCGTTCGCGCGCGTGCGGGAGGGCGTGACGAGCGTCGCCGAAGCGGCCGAAGCGACGGAGATCCAATGATGAGCACCGCCAGTGAAATGCGCTTCGCGTGGCGTGGCATGGATGCCGAAGGCAAGGAGCGGCACGGCAAGATCATCGCCAGCGATGCGCTGTCCGCACGCGCTTCGCTGCGGCGCGAAGGTGTGATCGTCGTCGGGCTCGACATGCTCGGCGCCGCGCCGCCGCCCAAAGTGAAGGCAGCAGAAATCACGGTATTCACACGACAGCTCGCCGGCCTGCTGCGCGCTGGTTTGCCGCTCGCCGGCGCGCTCGACTTGCTGGGAAGCAGCGCAACAGGCGGCGGATTGCCGCGCATCGTACGCACACTCGCCCGCGATATCACGCGCGGCGTGCGGTTTTCGACGGCGCTTGCCCAGCATGCGGCAGCATTCGGCGCGTTGTACTGTCAGTTGGTCTCGGTCGGCGAGGTGGCCGGCGCCCTGCCCGCTGTGCTCGCCCGTCTCGCCGACGATCGCGAGCGCGCGGCATCGCAACGTGCCAGACTGCGCGCCGCCCTCACCTATCCGGTCATGGTGCTGCTGTTGTCGCTCGCTATCACGGCGGGCTTGCTGATCGGCGTCGTGCCGACATTCAAGACGATCTTCGACGGCTTCGGGGCCGCATTGCCCGCGCCGACGCGCTTCGTGCTCGCGCTTTCGGATGGCGTGGCGCGCGTCGGCGTGCCGTTTGCCGTGATGTGTGCGTGCGGGGTCATCGTCGCGTCGAACTGGATGAAGCGCTCGCCGGACGCGCGCGAAGCGGCCGATCGCGCCTCGCTGCGCCTGCCCCTCGCGGGCAAACTGCTGCGCTCACTCGCCGTCGCGCGATGGAGCCGCGCGCTCGGCACGCTGCTCGCCGCCGGCACGCCGCTCTCCGATGCCTTCGCCTCGCTCACGCATGCCACCGGAAATCGCCTGTTCGATCGCGCGACCGTCGATATCGCCGCGCGCCTGCGCAACGGCGAGCGCCTCGCCGCCGCGATGCGCGCCGCCGGATGCTTTCCGCAGGACGTGGTGCAGCCGATCGCAGTCGCGGAAGAATCGGGCTCGCTCGATGCGATGCTGCTCGATCTCGCGACGCTTGCCGACCGGCAGGTCGACGAGCGCATCGGCGCTTTCGCGAGCCTGCGCGAACCGATCGTCATCGCGGTGCTGGGCGCGCTCGTGGGCGGGCTTGTCATTGCGATGTATCTTCCTATCATTCATCTCGGCAACGTGGTGTAGCATCGCGGGCCAAAGCAACCGTTCGTTCATCATGCAGCCTTCGTTCGATCCGACCGCCGCGCATTTCGCGAGCCGCTATGCAGAGGCATTCGCCGCGCTTCCCGTCGCCGTGCAGTACGGGTTCGCCGTCGTGTTCGGCCTCGTGATCGGCAGTTTTCTCAGCGTCGTCGTGCATCGTCTGCCGATCATGCTCGAACGTGCGTGGCGCGCGGAAGTCGACGCGGCCATGCCCGATAACCCGAAGCCGGCCGCCGATGCCTATCCCGAGCGCTTCAATCTCGCCGTGCCGCGCAGCGCGTGCCCGCATTGCAAACATGTGCTGCGCGCGTGGGAAAACATCCCTGTCATCAGTTACCTCGCGCTGCGCGGCCGCTGCTCGGCGTGCGGCGCGCGCGTGAGCCCGCGCTATCCGCTGATCGAGCTCGCGACCGGCGCGCTCGCGGCGCTTTCGCTCTACGCCTACGGTCCGTCGTGGGGCGCCGTGGCCGCGTTCGGCCTGTGCGCGACCTTGCTCGCGGCCGGGCTCATCGACTACGACACGCGCTATCTTCCCGATGTGCTGACGCTTCCGCTTCTATGGGCCGGACTCATCGTGAATTTCGGCGAAGGCGGATTCGCGACGCTGCACGATGCCGTGACCGGTGCGATCGCGGGCTATCTTTTCCTGTGGTGCGTGTACTGGCTCTTCAAGCTCGTGCGCGGCGTCGAAGGCATGGGATACGGCGACTTCAAGCTGCTCGCCGCGATCGGCGCGTGGCTCGGCTGGGGAGCGCTCGCGCAAGTGGTGCTGATCGCGGCCGTCGCGGGCGCGGCGTTCGGCATCGTCGCGACGTGGCGCAAGCGCATGCGTTTCGAAGAGCCCTTGCCGTTCGGGCCGTTTCTCGCGGCGGGCGGAGCGATCACGCTGTTCGTCGGCACGCCGCTCTATGCATTGTTCGGATGATCGAAGGAGCGCAACGCATGTTCAGCATAGGACTCACCGGCGGCATCGGCAGCGGCAAGAGCACGGTCGCGGACTTGTTCGCCGCGCGCGGCGTGCCGCTGATCGACACGGATCTGATCGCGCATCGAATCACGGCGCCGGGTGGCGTCGCGATGCCGCTCATCGCGAGCGAATTCGGCGACGATTTCATCGCGGCGGACGGCTCGCTCGATCGCGCGAAAATGCGCGCGCTCGTCTTCTCCGACGACACCGCGAAGACACGCCTCGAAGGCATCGTGCATCCGCTGATTCGCGCGGAAACGGAACGGCAGCGGCACGCCGCGCCGGGGGCGTATCACATCGTCGTCGTGCCGCTGCTCGTGGAGTCCGGCGAATGGGCGAACCGCGTGTCGCGCGTGCTCGTGGTGGATTGCCCCGTCGAGACGCAGATCGCGCGCGTCATGCGCCGCAACGGCTTCACGCGCGAACAGGTGCTCGCGATCATCGCGAAACAGGCGTCGCGCGAGGCACGTCTCGCGGCGGCCGACGACATCGTCGTCAACGACGAAACCGCAACGCTCGGCACGCTCGCGCAGCAAGTCGATACACTGCATGCGCGCTATCTCTCGCTTGCATCCGCGTGAAAAAAAGGGTCGCCTGAGTTAGCCAAATCCTCGAAAAGTTCCCAATTTCGCGTGTAAACACGCAGTTTGCCGCGCCAACAGGCCGCCATTTGCTAGGGTGAGGATGCGGCATTAGAATGTGCTCACTTCCGCTCATGGAAGCAACCGACCCACGCCGAGGCGAGCGCGCTTGATCCTTTACGAGTATCCCTTCAACGAGCGAATCCGGACTTTGCTGCGCCTCGAAGACCTCTTCGAGCGCTTCACGTTCTTTCTGACTCAGGAAGACGCGCGAGAACATCACGTCGCGCTCACGACACTCTTCGAGATCGCCGAAGTCGCCGGCCGCACGGATCTCAAGGCCGACCTCATGAAGGAACTGGAACGGCAGCGGCAGACGCTCGCGCCGTTTCGCGGCAATCCGGGCATCGAGCAGGAAGCGCTCGAAGCCGTGCTCGGCGAAATCGAGCAGACGCTCGCCGGGCTGACCGAAATGCACGGCAAGACCGGCCAGCATCTCGCCGACAACGAGTGGCTCGCGAGCATCCGCAGCCGCACGATCATTCCCGGCGGAACGTGCAAGTTCGATCTGCCGTCGTACTACGCGTGGCAGCAGTTGCCCGTCGAGGAACGGCGTCAGGACATCGCGAAGTGGGTCATGCCGATGCTCGCGCTGCGCGACGCCGCGACCATCGTGCTGCGGCTTGCGCGCGAATCGGGCCAGGCATCGAAAGTGATGGCCATGCAGGGCAGCTATCAGCAGATGCTGTCCGGTCGCACCTATCAGTTGATGCAGGTTCGCGTTTCACCCGACACGCGCGTGATTCCTGAAGCGAGCGCGAACAAATACATGCTGTGGGTGCGCTTCACGGTGCAGGACGGCGATCTGAAGCCACGCGCCGTCGATGTCGACGTGCCCTTTCATCTGACGCTTTGCAGCCTTTGAATCGGGTCAGCCGGCCCCATATGGAATCGATGTTGATTCAGGCCGGCGTGATCCGTCACGTTTTACCGTCATGACCACTGTCGTCAAATGCCCGACCTGCGGCAAGGAAGTCCGCTGGCTTCCGGAGAACCGCTTTCGTCCCTTCTGCTCTGAGCGCTGCAAGCAGATCGATCTCGGCGCGTGGGCAGCCGAAAAATACAAGATCTCGGGCAATTCGCAGGAAACGCCGCCGGACGACGATACGCACGGCGGCCTGAACTGAGCGTTCGCTGACCTTTACTCGCGTTCTTCCTCTTCGAGCCATTCGAGAATCGGAATGGCTGCGGGAAGAAGCGGCGCGACCTCGACGGGAAGCGTTTGCCAGGCGATCGCCTGACCTTCGCGCCCGCGCGGCGTGCCCTTCCAGTCCGTCACCTTGCAGAAAAAAAGACGCACGTACGCGTGCGGATAATCGTGCTCGAGCGTGCGCCAGAGCTGACATGCGGTGACGTCGATGCCCAGTTCTTCGTGCAATTCGCGCCCGAGCGCCGCCTCGATACTCTCGCCCGCTTCCAGCTTGCCGCCGGGAAACTCCCAGTACCCTTCGTACGGCTTCCCTTCGGGCCGCTGCGCGAGCAGATAGCGCCCGTCGTCCTGCACCATCACGCCGACGGCCACTTCGGTCACCTTGCGGCCATCGGGCGCGATGTCGGTTTGGGAACCGCTCATTGCTTGCGTCCCGACCAGTCGCGCGCAAATTGCCACGCCACGCGCCCCGAGCGCGAGCCGCGTTCGAGCGCCCAGACGAGCGCATCGCCGCGCGCGTTTTCGATTTCGGTCGCGTCGCAGCCGAAGTGCTTCAGCCAATGTCCGACGATCGACAGATAGTCGTCCTGCTTGAACGGATAGAAGCTGACCCACAGACCGAAGCGCTCGGACAGCGAAATCTTCTCCTCGACCACTTCGCCCGGATGAATCTCGCCGTCGGACGTGTGCTTGTACGTCTCGTTGTCGCTCATGTATTCAGGCAACAGGTGACGGCGGTTCGACGTCGCGTAGATCACCACGTTGTCCGATTGGGCGGCCACCGAACCGTCGAGCGCGACCTTCAGCGCCTTGTAGCCCGACTCGCCTTCCTCGAAAGAAAGATCGTCGCAGAACACGACGAAGCGCTCAGGCCGCGCCGAGATCAGATCGACGATATCGCCGAGATCGTGCAGATCGTCCTTGTCGACCTCGATGAGGCGCAGGCCGTCCTTCGCATACGCGTTCAGGCACGCCTTGATCAGCGACGACTTGCCGGTGCCGCGCGCGCCCGTCAGCAGCACGTTGTTCGCGGGCAGCCTCTTCACGAATTGCTGCGTGTTCTGCTGAATCAGGCCCTTCTGACGATCGATGTTCTGAAGGTCGTCGAGCGAAATCTGCGAGATGGCCGGCACGGGCTGCAAAAAGCCGCGCCCCTGACGCTTGCGCCAGCGAAACGCCACTGCGGATGCCCAGTCGATATCGGGCGTCGCGGGCGGCAACATGCCTTCGATGCGCGCGAGGACCGCCTCGGCGCGCGTGAGAAATTGTTCGAGCTTGTCCATGTTCGTATCGATGCGCGCCGCTTCTTCAGGAACGGTAATCTGCGTTGATGCTCACGTAGTCGTGCGAGAGGTCGCAGGTCCAGACAGTCGCCGTCGCGTTGCCGCGTCCGAGCACGACGCGAATCAGGATCTCGCTCTTCTTCATCACGCGCTGGCCATCTTCTTCCTTGTACGCGGGGTTGCGTCCGCCCGCCTTCGCGACGAGGACGTCGTCGAGATAAAGATCGATCTTGCCGACATCGAGATCCGTCACGCCCGCGTAGCCGATCGCCGCGAGAATGCGGCCGAGGTTCGGGTCCGAGGCGTAGAACGCGGTCTTCACGAGCGGCGAATGGCCGATCGCATAGGCGATCTGGCGGCATTCCGCAGCGTCCTTGCCGCCTTCGACCGTGACCGTCATGAACTTGGTCGCGCCTTCGCCGTCGCGCACGATCAGTTGCGCGAGTTCCTGCGCCACGTCCGTCACCGCGTCGCGCAATGCGGCGTACGCGGGCGAATCCGTCGACGTGATCGCGGGCAGCGACGACTTGCCCGACGCGATCAGGATGAACGAATCGTTGGTCGACGTATCGCCGTCGATCGTGATGCAGTTGAACGAGCGATCCGCGACGTGCTTCACGAGCTGGTCCAGCACCGGCTGCGCGACGGCCGCATCGAAGGCGAGGAAGCCGAGCATCGTCGCCATGTTCGGCTTGATCATGCCCGCGCCCTTGCTGATGCCGGAGAGCGTGACGACGTGACCATCGATCGTCACCTGACGCGATGCGGCCTTCGGCAGCGTGTCCGTCGTCATGATGGCTTGCGCGGCGTCGAACCAGTGCGCGTTCTCCTGATTCGCGAGCGCCGCCGGCAGACCGGCCTTTAGACGGTCGATCGGCAGCGGCTCCAGAATCACGCCGGTCGAGAACGGCAGGATCTGTTGCGCATCGAGGCCCGCGAGACGCGCGAGTTCCGCACAGGTCTCACGCGCGATCACCATCCCCGGCTCGCCCGTGCCCGCGTTTGCGTTGCCGGTGTTCACGACGAGCGCGCGAATGCCCTTGCCGCCTTTGCCCACCGCCGCGAGATGCTCGCGGCACACGATGACGGGCGCGGCGCAGAAGCGGTTCTGCGTGAACACGCCCGCGACGCTCGCGCCTTCGTCGACGCGAATGACGAGCACGTCCTTGCGATTGGGCTTGCGGATATTCGCCTCGGCCCAGCCTAGCGTGACGCCGGCGACGGGATGAAGCGCTGCGGGATCGATCGAGGGGAAATTGACGGCCATGTTCGCGTCTCGGCTGTTGGTGGCGCGGGCCGGCTCATCGAACCGGCACGCTTTGGAAGACTGACGCCGTTCGGCTGAGCGAGTTCGGCGCCGCGAATAAGGGAACCTGCAAAGACAAACGACGCATCGCTGCGTCGCTTGGGTCTGGTCAGCAGCCGATCAAGCCAGCTTGCCGTGACAGTTTTTGTACTTCTTGCCGCTGCCGCACGGGCACGGATCGTTGCGGCCGACCTTCGGCACATCGTCCGCCGGGTGCGTCGCGACGCTGATGTCGTCGCCGGCGGCCATCGCCTGGCTGACCATCTGCGCGGTGGCGCTCGCGGCGGCCGCGGCCGGCGTCGGTTCCGCAGCCGGCGCATTGAAGTCCGCGTGCGTGAACGACACGTTCTCGAGATGGCTGCCCTTCTCTTCGTACTGCTCGGCGGCCTCTTCGAGTTGCTCGGGCGATTGGATCTGCACGTTCATCACGACGCGCGTGACTTCCTGCTTCACGGCATCGAGCATCGCGGCGAAAAGCTCGAACGCTTCGCGCTTGTATTCCTGCTTCGGGTTCTTCTGCGCATAGCCGCGCAGATGGATGCCCTGACGCAGATGATCGAGCGCGGCGAGATGCTCGCGCCAACGGCTGTCGAGCGTCTGCAGCATGATCGAACGCTCGAACGCGCTGAACGATTCGCGGCCCACCATGGCGACCTTCGCTTCGTACGCTTCGTCGGCGGCGGCGAGCACGGCTTCGCAGATCTCTTCGGCGTCGATCGAATTCGACTCGTTGATCATCTCCTGAACGGCGAGATCGAGCGACCAGTCGTTGCGCAGCACTTCTTCCAGTTCCGGCGCTTCCCACTGCTCTTCGATGCTGCCCGCCGGAACGAACGTGCGCACCACGTCGCCGACCACGCTCTGGCGCATCGCGGCGATGGTTTCCTGCACGTCGTTTGCTTCGAGCAACTCGTTGCGCTGCTGGTAGATCACCTTGCGCTGATCGTTGGAGACGTCGTCGTATTCGAGCAGTTGCTTGCGGATATCGAAGTTGCGCGCTTCGACCTTGCGCTGCGCGCCTTCGATCGACCGCGTGACCATGCCCGCTTCGATCGGCTCGCCTTCCGGCATCTTCAGGCGATCCATGATCGCGCGCACGCGGTCGCCCGCGAAAATGCGCAGAAGCGGATCATCCAGCGAAAGATAGAAGCGCGACGAGCCCGGATCGCCCTGACGGCCCGCACGGCCGCGAAGCTGGTTGTCGATACGGCGCGACTCGTGACGCTCGGTGCCGATGATGTGCAGACCGCCCGCGGCCTTCACGTGATCGTGCAGCGTCTGCCATTCGTCGTGCAGCTTCTGGATGCGCGCGGCCTTCTCGCTCTCCGGAATTGACAGATCCGCCTCGATGAACGACGCCTGCTTCTCGACGTTGCCGCCGAGCACGATGTCCGTGCCGCGGCCGGCCATGTTCGTCGCGATGGTGACGACGCCCGGACGGCCCGCTTCCGCGACGATCGCCGCTTCGCGCGCGTGCTGCTTGGCGTTGAGCACTTCGTGCTTCACGCCCGCCTGGCCCAGAAGACCGGACAGCAACTCCGACGCTTCGATCGACGTGGTGCCGACGAGCGTCGGCTGCCCGCGCTCGACACAATCGCGGATGTCACGAATCACAGCGTCGTAACGTTCCTTCGATGTCTTGTAGATCTGATCCTGCTTGTCGACGCGCTTCGGCGGACGATTGGTCGGAATCACGACCGTTTCGAGGCCGTAGATTTCCTGGAATTCGTACGCTTCCGTGTCCGCGGTGCCGGTCATGCCGGACAGCTTCGCGTACATGCGGAAGTAGTTCTGCAGCGTGATGGACGCGAGCGTCTGGTTCTCGGCCTGAATCTGGACGTGTTCCTTCGCTTCGACGGCCTGATGCAGACCATCGGACCAGCGTCGGCCGGTCATCATGCGGCCCGTGAATTCGTCGACGATCACGACTTCGCCGTTCTGCACCACGTAATGCTGGTCGCGCAGGAAGAGCGTATGCGCGCGCAGTGCGGCATAGATGTGGTGCATCAACGTGATGTTCTGCGGCGCGTAAAGGCTCTCACCCTCGCCGATCAGACCCCACTCGGCGAGCAGACGCTCGGCCTTCTCGTGCCCCGATTCAGTGAGGAACACCTGACGCGCTTTTTCATCGAGCGTGTAGTCGCCCGGCTTCTCGACGCCGGTGCCATCCGCTTTCTCCTCGCCGATCTGCTGTTCGAGCAGCGGCGGCAGTGCGTTCATGCGGACGTAGAGATCCGTGTGATCTTCCGCCTGACCGGAGATGATGAGCGGCGTGCGCGCCTCGTCGATGAGGATCGAGTCCACTTCGTCGACGATCGCGAAATTGAGCGGCCGCTGCACGCGCGCGTTGGTCTCGTAGACCATGTTGTCGCGCAGATAGTCGAAGCCGAACTCGTTGTTGGTGCCGTACGTGATGTCCGCCGCGTACGCTTCCTGCTTCTGCGAGTGCTCCATCTGCGACAGATTCACGCCGCACGACAGCCCGAGGAAGTTGTAGAGGCGCGCCATCCATTCGGCGTCGCGCTGTGCGAGATAGTCGTTCACCGTCACGACATGCACGCCACGGCCCGACAGCGCGTTCAGATACGCCGCAAGAGTCGCGACGAGCGTCTTGCCCTCGCCGGTGCGCATTTCGGCGATCTTGCCGTAATGCAGGACCATGCCGCCGATGAGCTGGACGTCGAAGTGGCGCATCTTCAGGACGCGCTTGCTCGCCTCGCGACAGACCGCGAACGCCTCGGGCAGGATCACGTCGAGCGATTCGCCACCCGCGACGCGCTGACGGAACTCATCGGTCTTGGCGCGCAGCTGGTCGTCCGAATATTTCTCGACGGTCGGCTCGAGGGCATTGATCGCCGCAACGGTCTTTTGATACTGCTTGACCAGCCGCTGATTGCGGCTGCCAAAAATCTTCTGAAGGAAACCGGTCGTCATCGGATCAGTGTCTGCGTCGCGGCTTCGGACGGAAACAGCAGCAAGCTGCGTCCGGGCTCGGAGAACCTCGGCGACTTAAGTCCATAAGGTGAAATTCGAATCGGGAATTTTAGCACGCGAGTTTGTCAGACTTTGCGTGGGCGTGCCCGCGCGGGCGTCGGCGCGGCGCGACAGTCAAGGTGATGAAAGCTTGGTCGCCGGCAGCGTCGAGAGAAGGCGCGCGCATCGTGCAATGACTTGCCTCGCGTACAATCGAGCCGTTCCATCGGGCGTTTGCCTAATCAAAAATGAGCCGCTTTTCTACAAATTCAAGATCGCGATTCGATCCGCGCCGGCCGCAAGCCGTCGCCGACGTGCTCGACCGCACCGATGCATTTCGCGCGCTTCGCGCGGGCGTCGAGCAGGTGGCGTCGTTGCAGCGCGATCTGAGCGCGCTTTTGCCGGATTATCTGGCGTCGAACGTGGAGCCGGGATTCATCAAGGACGGCGTGCTCGCGCTCTTCGCCGCTCATAATGCGCTCGCGGCGCGCTTGCGGCATCTGGAACCGCGTCTGCTCTCCGATCTTCAGCAGCGCGGCTGGGCGGTCAACGCGCTCAAAATCCGCGTACGCCCCCAGTCGATGAAAGAGCCCGCGCCGCCGAAACAAGCGCGCATGTCGCCGGTGGGCGCGTCGGCGCTGCGCGAGCTGGCCGAGACGCTCGAGCCTTCGCCGCTGCAGGAAGCGCTCGCGCGCATGGCGTCGCGCCATCAGGGACGCGCGCAAAAAAAATGAGCGGCGCTTTCGCTGCCGCTCATCTCACTTGTCACTGCCCGCTCGATATCAGGCAAAAGCCGTCTGCGTATCGAATCCGAAACCGCGCGGCGCCTTCTGCGTATCCTCGAACGTGACCATTTCATAAGCGTCTTCGTTCGCGAGCAATTCACGCAGCAGCATATTGTTCATCGCGTGGCCGCCTTTGTACGCCTTGTACGATGCCAGCAACGGATGGCCGACCACGTACAGGTCGCCGATCGCGTCGAGCATTTTGTGCTTCACGAATTCGTCGTCGTAACGCAGGCCGTCGTTGTTCAGGATGCGGTATTCGTCCAGCACGATGGCATTGTCCATGCTGCCGCCGCGCGCCAGACCCAACTCGCGCATCATTTCGACTTCGTGCGCGAAGCCGAAGGTGCGGGCACGGGCGATTTCACGCACATACGACGTGGTCGCGAAATCCACTTCCAACGCCTGGCCGGTTTTATCGACGGCCGGATGACGGAAATCGATGGTAAAGCTCAGCTTAAAACCGAAATAGGGTTCGAGACGCGCGAATTTGTCGCCGTCGCGCACTTCCACCGGTTTCGTCACCTTGATGAATTTCTTCGCCGCGTTCTGTTCCTCGATACCCGCCGACTGGATCAGAAACACGAAAGAAGCAGCGCTGCCGTCCATGATCGGGATTTCCTCAGCGGTTACATCGACATACAGATTGTCGATACCGAGGCCCGCGCACGCCGACATCAAGTGCTCGATGGTGGACACGCGTGCGCCGTCCTTCTGCAACACGGACGCGAGACGGGTGTCGCCGATCGCCATCGCCGACGCGGGAATATCGACCGGCTCGGGCAGGTCGATCCGCGAAAATACGACGCCCGTGCCAATGGGCGCGGGGCGCAGGGTCAATTCGACCTTTCGGCCAGAATGGAGCCCGATTCCCACAGTTTTGACGACGGTCTTGATTGTTCGCTGCTTCAACATGATGTTCTTTTCCGATTTATATTCCCTATTAAGAGAATTAATCGCACATTAAATACCAATAGCTCTAATTATACTCCATCCACCGCGCGACGTCCTGATCCGGGAGGTATCAACTGTTTCCCTGTGTTACGGGTCCACGGCGATTTTTGAAGTAGAGCGGGCCGATGCCCGGAATGGAGGCATTTCCGGTCATCGGCCCCAAGTTGCTGCTCATTGCGAGGGCGCCTTGAGCGTTGCGCGCAGGCAACGCGGCGCCGCTGCATTCAGCGCAACGTCGCCAGGATGCTTCGAGCGTCGCTGACTTCGAACTTGCCGGGCGCTTCGACTTTCAGCGTCTTGACCACGCCGTCGTCGACCACCATCGCGTAGCGCTGGGAACGGATTCCCATGCCTCGCTCCGACAAATCCTGATCCAGTCCGAGTGCCTGGGTAAAACGCGCACTGCCGTCTGCGATCATCTTCACCTTGCCCGCGGTTTGAAGATCGCGTCCCCACGCGCTCATGACGAACGCGTCGTTGACGGAAACGCACCAGACCTCGTCGATGCCGGCCGCGGAGAGTTCCGCCGCCGCTTCGACGTAGCCGGGCACGTGTCTGGCGGAGCACGTCGGCGTGAACGCGCCCGGCAATCCGAAGATCACCACGCGCTTGCCTGCGCACCGCTCGCGCGCCGGGAACGCATTCGGTCCCACGGCACAGCCCTCAGTGGCCTCGTCGATGAACTCGAAGAGACGCACATCGGGCAACGTGTCACCCACTTTGATCATGCTCGGTCCTTCCCTCGTCAGTGCTCGCGGACATCCTCGCGATTGCATCGTCCCGCTGCGTTGCCGAACGCCATTGCGGCGAATTCGGCGTCAATCTGCCTTCCTCGACGTCAGGAACAGATTCGTGGGGGTCGGCTGGCCACGGCCAGGCGTCCATTGCAAATCAGAACGCGGCCTTGGACAGTCGCCCCACGTACGCCTGCATCATCCGCGCCGGATATTCAGCGCGTGCACGCGGTGGGTTGCATCGTCATCACCAACCTTGCAGCAAATAACGTGCGCCGCGCTCAGTCCGCCTGCTTGCGCAGGAAGGCCGGAATGTCGTACGTATCGACGCCCTTTTCCTGCAGCGCCTGCACGTGCGATGCCGCGGTTTCACGCGTCGAACGCCACACTGCCGGCGTGTCGAGCTGACCGTAGTCCGTCGTGCCCTGACCGTGCTGCGTGCTGTACGAATTGTGCGCTGCGTGATGCGCGTGCGCGACCGGCTGGTTGTCGGTGCCCGTGCGCAGGAGGGTCATCGGCGCTTGCTGCTGCTTCTTCGCCGCACGGCCCAGGCCCGTTGCCACCACCGTCACGCGCAGCGCGTCGCCCATCGCGTCGTCGTACACCGCGCCGAAGATGACCGTTGCGTCGTCAGCCGCGTAGCTCTTGATGGTGTTCATCACTTCACGCGTTTCCGACAGACGCAGCGAACGGCTCGACGTAATGTTCACGAGCACGCCGCGCGCACCCGACAGATCCACACCTTCGAGCAGCGGGCTTGCGACAGCCTGTTCCGCGGCCAGACGCGCGCGATCGACGCCGGCAACCGTCGCCGTACCCATCATCGCCTTGCCCTGCTCGCCCATCACCGTCTTCACGTCTTCGAAGTCGACGTTCACGAGACCATCGACGTTGATGATTTCCGCGATACCGGCAACTGCGTTGTTCAGCACGTCGTCCGCGCACTGGAAGCACTTGTCCATCTCGGCGTCATCGCCCATCACCTCGAACAGCTTGTCGTTGAGCACGACGATCAGCGAGTCGACGTGATCCTCCAGTTGCTGCGAGCCAGCTTCCGCGACGCGCATGCGGCGGCCGCCTTCGAACTCGAACGGCTTGCTCACGACGCCGACGGTGAGAATGCCCATTTCCTTCGCGATCTGCGCGACCACCGGTGCCGCGCCCGTGCCCGTGCCGCCGCCCATGCCGGCGGTGATGAACACCATGTGCGCGCCGCGCAGTGCATCGGCGATGCGCTCGCGTGCATCTTCCGCCGCTTCCTTGCCCTTCTCCGGTTTCGCGCCCGCGCCGAGACCGGTCATGCCCAGTTGCAGAACCGCCGGCGCGCGCGAACGGGCGAGCGCCTGCGCGTCGGTGTTCATCACGATGAAGTCGACGCCCTGCACACCCCGGTTGATCATGTGCTGAACCGCGTTGCCGCCAGCGCCACCAACACCCACGACCTTGATGATCGTGCCGTTGGTTTCCGTTTCCAGCATTTCGAAATCCATGTTGCCTCCGTCAAGAATGAAAATCGGCGTTATTCGGCGAAAGATCGGGCAACCTTTCGTCGCGCGCCAGCCGCCGGTACCAGCGCATAATTCTTCGATGCGTTTTACTTAGAAGTTTCCGAGGAACCAGTCCTTCATCCTCGAAAACACTTGTCCCATCGAACCGTTTTGCACCGCGACCTTCCGGCCGCGCATGCGTTGCGAACGTCCTTCCGCGAGCAGGCCCATTGCCGTCGAGTAGCGCGGATTGCGCACGACATCGGCGAGACCGCCCGCGTACTCCGGCACGCCGATGCGCACCGGCTTCAAAAAGATGTCTTCGCCGAGCTCGACCATGCCCGGCATCATCGCCGCGCCGCCGGTCAGCACGACGCCGCTCGACAGCAGCTCTTCGTAGCCCGACTCGCGCACGACCTGCTGCACCAGCGAGAACAGCTCTTCGACGCGCGGCTCGACGACCGCCGCCAGCGCCTGACGCGACAGCGTGCGCGGACCGCGCTCGCCGAGCCCCGGCACTTCGATCATTTCGTCCGGATCGGCGAGCGCCTGTTTCGCGATGCCGTAGCTCACCTTGATGTCTTCCGCGTCCGGCGTCGGCGTGCGCAGCGCCATCGCGACGTCGCTCGTGATCTGGTCGCCGGCGATGGGGATCACGGCCGTATGACGGATCGCGCCTTCGCTGAAGATGGCGATGTCGGTCGTGCCGCCGCCGATATCGACGAGCACGACGCCCAGTTCCTTCTCGTCCTCCGTCAGCACCGCGAGCGACGACGCGAGCGGCTGCAGGATGAGATCGTTCACTTCGAGCCCGCAGCGGCGCACGCACTTCACGATGTTCTGCGCCGCGCTCACCGCGCCCGTCACGATGTGCACCTTCACTTCGAGGCGGATGCCGCTCATGCCGATCGGCTCGCGCACGTCTTCCTGGCCGTCGATGATGAATTCCTGCGTCAGGATGTGCAGCACCTGCTGATCGGTCGGAATGTTGATCGCCTTGGCCGTCTCGATCACGCGTGCGACGTCCGCCTGCGTGACTTCCTTGTCCTTGATCGCGACCATGCCGCTCGAATTGAAGCTGCGGATATGGCTGCCCGCGATCCCGGTGAATACGTTTGTGATCTTGCAATCCGCCATCAGTTCGGCTTCTTCGAGCGCGCGCTGGATGGATTGCACCGTGGCCTCGATATTGACCACGACCCCCTTCTTCAGTCCCTTCGAGTCGCTCTGACCGAGTCCGATTACCTCGTAGTGGCCTTCGCCCTTCAGTTCGGCGACGATCGCGACCACCTTCGACGTTCCGATGTCGAGGGAAACCAGCAGGTCTTTGTAGTCTTTGCTCATAGCGTGCTCATGCCTGTGATGTCTGCTTACTTCTTGGCCTTGTCGGTGTCGTTGATGAAGCGCATGCCGGCAGCGCGTATCGCGAAGCCGTTCGGGTAACGCAAATCCGCATATTCGATGTCCTTCCCCCATCGTCCCGTCACGGAAGACCACGACGCCACGAAACGCTTGCAGCGCTCGTTCAGCGTGTCCTGATTGCGCTCGCGGCCCAGCTCGATCTGCGTGCCGTTCGACAGCTTCACCGTCCACGCGAAACGCGGCGACAGCGTCACTTCGTCGGGTTGCGCGTCGAGCGGCGCGAACCACTTCTGGAAATCGTGATACCGCGCGACGACTTCCTTCGCCGTGCCCTCGGGGCCGTCGAACGCGGGAAGGTCGTCGTCGAGCTCGCCCTGGTTCGCGGTGAAGAGCTCACCGTCCACGCTCACCAGTTGATCCGTGCCCCATGTGCCGAGCGGCTTGTATTCCTCGAGCGTGACCGCGAGCGCATTCGGCCAGACGCGCCGCACGCTCGCATGGCGCACCCACGGCACCTGCTCGAACGCGGCGCGCGCCGCATCGAGATCGACGGTGAAGAAGTTGCCCTTCAGGTGACCGACCACGCTCGCGCGCACGAGCGGCGAGCTGATGTGCGCCGTATCTCCGTCGATCTGGATCGCGCGCAGGCGAAACTCGGGACGCTGGATCGCCCAGATACCGGCGGCGCCGAGCAGCGTCAGCACGAAGACGGCGTGCAGTGCGCTGCTGGCGAGGTTCATCTGGCGAACGTTGTTCCACATGGTTTCGCTTGTTCGTGTCCTGTGTGATCGAACTAGTTCTTCAGCGTGAGCGACAGCACCTTCACGACGAGATCCTTGTAGCTGATGCCGACCGCGCGCGCGGCCTTCGGCGGCAGCGAGTGATCCGTCATGCCGGGTGCCGTGTTCACTTCGAGGAAATACGGGTTGCCGTCGGCATCGAGCATGAAGTCGGCGCGACCCCAGTCGGTGCAGCCGAGAATCTCGAACGCGCGCTTGGTCAGCTGCTTCATGCGCGCTTCCTCGGCGTCCGTCAGGCCGCACGGAATCAGGTACTGCGTGTCGTTGGCGACGTACTTCGCGTGGTAGTCGTAGAACTCGCCCGCCGGCACGATCTTGATGACCGGCAGGTCGAGATCGCCCGCGATGCAGCACGTGAACTCGCCGCCGCCTTCGATGCTCTTCTCGACGATCACGATCTTGTCGTACTGCGCGGCTTCCTCGAGCGCGGGCACGAGCGCCTCCGCGCTCTTCACCTTGATGACGGCCACGCTCGAGCCTTCGCTCGCCGGCTTCACGAAGAGCGGAAGCCCGAGCTTCGCGATGGCGTCCTGCGCGCGCGCCGCGTAGTCTTCGCCGCGGAAGACGGTTTCGAACGGCGGCGTCGGAATACCGGTCTGCTGCCACACGAGCTTCGTGCGCAGCTTGTCCATGCCGAGCGCCGAGCCGAGCACGCCGCTGCCCGTATAGCGGATGCCGTAGAAATCGAGCGCGCCCTGCAGTTGTCCGTTTTCGCCATAGCCGCCATGCAGCGCGATGAACGCGCGCACGAAGCCCTGAGCCTTCAGATCCGAAAGCGGATGCCTGGCCGGATCGAACGGATGCGCGTCGATGCCCGCTTCGCGCAGGCCTTCGAGCACGAGGCGTCCGGAGTTGAGCGAGACCTCGCGCTCGGCGGAATTTCCACCGAGCAGCACCGCGACTTTGCCGAAGACTTTCGGATCGATTTGATTCACTTGATGACTCGTTACGTCTTTCATTTCAGTTCTGGCCGTTCGCCAGTTTTCCGCACACGCCGCCGATGGAGCCCGCGCCCATCGCGATTACCACATCACCGTTGCGCGCGATCGTCGTGACCGCGTCAGGCACTTCGTCGATCGTTTCGACGAACACCGGCTCGACCTTGCCCGCCACGCGAATGGCTCGCGCCAACGCGCGGCCGTCCGCAGCGACGATGGGCGCTTCGCCCGCGGCATAGACATCGGTGAGCACGAGCGCATCGACGGTCGACAGCACCTTCACGAAGTCCTCGAAGCAATCGCGCGTACGCGTATAGCGATGCGGCTGGAACGCGAGCACGAGACGCCGGTCGGGAAACGCGCCGCGCGCCGCCGCGATCGTCGCGGCCATTTCCACCGGGTGATGACCGTAGTCGTCGATCAGCGTGTACGCGCCTTCGCCGCTGCTCGCTTTCACTTCGCCATAACGCTGGAAGCGTCGGCCCACGCCGTTGAATTCGGCGAGTGCACGCTGGATATCGGCATCCGCGACTTCAAGTTCAGTCGCAATCGCGATTGCAGCGAGCGCGTTCTGCACGTTGTGCGTGCCCGGCAGGTTCAGCACGATGTCGAGCGACGGCGCGTCTTCGCGCAGCGTCGTGAAATGCATGCGGCCGTCGCGCGCCTCGACGTTCACCGCGCGCACCTGCGCTTCCGCGCCGAGGCCGTAGCGGATGATCGGCTTCGAGACGAACGGCAGGATCTCGCGCACGTTCGGATCGTCGACGCACAGCACCGCGATGCCATAGAACGGCAGACGATGCGTGAACTCGATGAACGCCTGCTTGAGCCGCGCAAAATCGTGGCCGTAGGTGTCCATGTGATCGGCGTCGATGTTCGTGATGACTTCGATCACCGGGAAGAGATTCAGGAACGACGCATCCGACTCATCGGCTTCGGCGACGATGAAATCTCCCGTGCCCAGACGCGCGTTCGCGCCCGCGCTGATCAGGCGCCCGCCGATGACGAACGTCGGATCCAGCCCGCCTGCTGCGAGCACGCTCGCGACAAGCGACGTGGTCGTGGTCTTGCCGTGCGTGCCGGCGATCGCGATGCCCTGCTTCAGACGCATCAGTTCCGCGAGCATGACGGCGCGCGGCACGATCGGCACGCGGCGATGGCGTGCGGCGAGCACTTCAGGGTTGTCCGGGCGCACGGCCGTCGACACGACGACCGCATTCGCGCCTTCGATGTTCTGCTCTTGATGACCGATCTCGACGCGCGCGCCGAGCGCCCGCAGCCGCTCCGTAACGGCGTTGTTCGAGAGATCGGAACCGCTCACGTGATAGCCGAGATTCAGCAGCACCTCGGCGATGCCGCTCATGCCCGCGCCGCCGATCCCGACGAAGTGAATATGCTTGACGATATGTTTCATTTAATGTGCCTCCCGAGCTTGCGCGTCGAAACGCGCGCCGGCCACGTCGGCGCAAACGCTCGCAACCCTTTCGGTCGCATCCGGTTTGGCGAGCGCGCGCGAGCGCTCGGCCATGTCCGCGAGCGTCGCGCGCGACTGTGCGCGTAACCAGTCGGCTAGCTTTTGCGCCGACAAATCGCGTTGTTGTATCAGTTCAGCCGCGCCGTTCTTCGCGAGGAACGCGCCGTTGGTCGTCTGGTGATCGTCGACGGCGAACGGGAACGGCACGAAGAGTGCAGCCACGCCGACCGCCGCGATTTCCGAGACGGTCATCGCGCCCGAGCGGCAGATAACGAGATCCGCCGATGCGTACGCGCTCGCCATGTCCTCGATGAACGGCACGAGCTGCAAGTCCTCGCCGCGCGCGAGACCCGCCGCCGCGTAGTTCGCTTCCAGTGCTTCGATATGCTTCGCGCCCGCCTGATGCACGATGCGCGGACGTTCATCCGCGTTCAGCATCGCGAGCGCCTTGGGCACGGTTTCGTTCAACGCGGCCGCGCCGAGACTGCCCCCGACGACGAGCACGTTCAGGCGTCCCGAACGCGCGGCGTAGCGTTCTTTGGGTGGCAATGCGCGCGTTAGTTCCGCACGGATCGGATTGCCGGTCCATTCGGCATTCGGCAGAGCATTGGGGAACGCGACGAGCACGCGCTTCGCGAGATGCGCGAGCACCTTGTTGGCGAGTCCGGCGATCGAATTCTGTTCGTGCAGCACGAGCGGGCAGCCGGCGAGCTTCGACATGATGCCCGCCGGAAACGTGATGTAGCCGCCCATGCCGAGCACCACGTCCGGCTTCACGCGACGCAAGGCGCTCAGGCTTTGCGAGCACGCGCGCAGCAGATTCACCGGCAACATCAGCTTCGTCTTGATGCCCTTGCCGCGCACGCCGCCGAAGCGCACGCATTCCATCGGAATGCCATGCTTCGGCACGAGCGTCGCTTCCATGCCGCTCGCATTGCCGAGCCACACCACGCGCCAGCCGTGCGCCTGCATCCAGTGCGCGACCGCGAGCCCCGGGAACACGTGGCCCCCGGTGCCGCCGGCCATCACCATCAGGGTTCGCGTAGCTTGCGCGGTCATACCTTTCCTCCGCGCATCAGAACCCGGTTTTCGTAGTCCACACGCAGCAGCACCGCCAGCGCGACGCAATTCAGCAAAATGCCCGAGCCGCCGTAGGAAACGAGCGGCAGCGTGAGACCTTTGGTCGGCAGCAAGCCGAGGTTCACGCCCATGTTGATGAAGGTCTGCGCGCCGAACCAGATGCCCACGCCCTTCGCCATCAGACCGGCGAACGTGCGATCGAGCGCGAGCGCCTGACGGCCGATCTCGAACGCGCGGCGCACGATCCAGTAGAACAGCAGGATCACGCAGATCACGCCGACGAAACCGAGTTCCTCGCCGATCACCGCGAGAATGAAGTCGGTATGCGCTTCGGGCAGATAGTTGAGCTTCTCGACGCTGCCGCCGAGCCCGACGCCGAACCACTCGCCACGTCCGAACGCGATCAGCGAGTGCGTCAGCTGATAGGCCTTGCCCTGCGCATAGCGGTCATCCCACGGATTGAGGTACGCGAAGATCCGCTCGCGACGCCACGGCGATGCCCACACGAGCAGCGTGAACGTGCCGACCGCCGTCGCCACGAGACCGCCGAACAGCTTGCCGTTGACGCCGCCGAGGAACAGCACGCCCATCGCGATCGCAGCGATCACCATGAACGCGCCCATGTCCGGTTCGAGCAGCAGCAGCGCGCCGACCGCGCCGACGGCGACCGCCATCGGCAGGAAGCCCTTGCCGAAGCTGTGCATGAATTCCTGCTTGCGCACGGTGTAGTTCGCGGCGTAGATGGTCACCGCGAGCTTCATGATTTCCGACGGCTGCATGTTCGTGATGCCGAGCGGAATCCAGCGGCGCGCGCCGTTCACGCCTTTGCCGACGTGCGGAATCAGCACGATGACGAGCATCACCAGCGCGACGAGAAAGAGCTTCGGCGCGTACTTTTCCCACGTCTTGATCGGAATCTTGAACGCGATGGTCGCGCCGACGAGCGCCGTCGTGATCGAGATCAGGTGGCGCACGAGGAAGTGATAGTCGCGGTAGCTCGCGTACTTCGGCGAATCCGGCATGGCGATCGACGCCGAGTACACCATCACGATGCCGAGGCCGAGCAGCGCGATCATCACCCACAGAAGCGAGTAATCGTAGTCGAGCATGCGCGAGCGCGCGGGACGCACGCCGTTCACGGCGCTCGAAATACCGCTCGCCTCTTCACGGCGCGAGCGCACGCCGGAACTCGAACGGCCGCCGAGCGAGTCGTGCGGAACCGCGTTGCGCTGGCCAGTCAGTTTCGATCCGAAGCGTTCCGACCAGCTCATAGCATCACTCCCCGCGCCGCGGCGATATCTTCGACCGCGCCGCGAAACACGTCGGCGCGATGTGCGTAGTTCTTGAACATGTCGAGGCTCGCGCACGCGGGCGAGAGCAGCACGGCGTCGCCGGGTTCGGCGATGCGCGCGGCGGCGTTCGTCGCGGCTTCGAGCGTCGTGTGATCTTCGAGCGCGACGCCCGTCGATGCGAGCGTCTCGCGAATGCGCGGCGCGTCGCGGCCGATCAGCATGACCGCGCGTGCCCAGCGTGCGACGGGTGCTTCGAGCGGCGAGAAGTCCTGACCCTTGCCGTCGCCGCCGGCGATCAGCACGACGCGTTGCGCGAGACCGTCGAGCGCGGCGACCGTTGCGCCGACATTCGTGCCCTTGCTGTCGTCGACATAATCGACGCCATCGATCTGTGCGATCACTTCCACGCGATGCGGCTCGCCGCGATACTCCCGCAGTCCGTGCAGCAACGCGGCCAGCGGCAGGTCGATCGCGCGCGTCAATGCGAGCGCCGCCAGCGCGTTCGCCGCGTTGTGAAGACCGCGGATGCGCAGCGCATCGACGGGCATCAGTCGCTTCGAGACGACGGTCGGCTCGCTGACTTCCTGCTTACGGCGACGCGTCGGCGCTTCGTCGCTTGCGTCCTGATCGACACCGATGACCAGCCACGACATGCCGTTATCGCGCAGCAAGCCGTAATCGCCAACGTGCAGCGGCTCGTTCAGCCCGAAGCTCACGACGCGATCCTGCGCGACGTTCGCTGCGAGTTTCATCGTGCGGTTATCGTCGCGGTTCAGCACGCGCGTGGTGCGCGGACCGAAGATGCGGCCTTTCGCGGCTGCGTAGGCGTCGAGTCCGCCGTGCCAGTCGAGATGATCCTGCGTGATATTCAGCACCGCGGCCGCATCGGGCGCGAAGGTGTGCGCCGTTTCAAGCTGGAAGCTCGACAGTTCGAGCACCCAGACATCGGGCAGCGCGGTTTGATCGATGGCTTCGGTGAGCTTGTCGAGCATCGCCGGGCTGATGTTGCCCGCCACCGCAACCGACTTGCCCGCGCGCTCGCACAGAAGGCCCGTGAGCGCCGTCGTCGTGGTCTTGCCGTTCGTGCCGGTAATGGCGATGACCTTCGGCGCGTAGCCGTTCGCGCCCAGTCCGGCGAGCGCCTGCGCAAAGAGCTCCAGCTCGCCCCACACGGGAATGCCGCGCTCCTTCGCGGCCGCGATCAGCGGCGCGAGATCCGGCGCGAGCGGCGAAAGACCGGGGCTGATCGCGACGAGTTCGATGCCGCCGTCGAGCAACGCGGGCGTGAACGCGCCACCAACGAAGTCCGCGTCGATCTTGTGAATGGCGAGTTCGGAAAGATTCGGCGGCGTTTCGCGCGTGTCGGCGATCCGCAGGCGGCAACCGTGCCTGGCGCACCAGCGCGCCATCGCGAGACCGGATTCACCCAGTCCCAGCACGAGCACCATCGGACCTTGCCGACCGACAAACTTCTCGCCAAACATCGCTTTACCTTTTCCAAAGATCTGAAGAACCGCGAAAACGAATAAAAATCAACGCAACTTGAGCGTCGACAATCCGAACAGGCACAGCATCAACGTGATGATCCAGAAGCGCACCACCACTTGCGTCTCCGTCCAGCCGGACAGCTCGTAGTGGTGATGCAGCGGCGCCATCTTGAAGAAGCGCCGGCCTTCGCCGTAACGGCGCTTCGTGAATTTGAACCAGAAGACCTGCAACATCACGGAGAGCGTTTCCGCGACGAAGATGCCGCCCATGATGAACAGCACGATTTCCTGACGGACGATCACCGCGATCGTGCCGAGTGCGCCGCCGAGCGCGAGCGCGCCGACATCGCCCATGAAGACTTGCGCGGGGTGCGTGTTGTACCAGAGAAACGCGAGGCCCGCGCCGCCCATTGCGGAACAAAAGATCAAAAGCTCGCCCGCCCCGGGAATGTGCGGGAACAGCAGGTACTTCGAATAGACCGAGCTGCCCATCACGTATGCGAACGCGCCGAGCGATGCGCCCACGAGCACGACGGGCATGATGACGAGGCCGTCGAGACCATCGGTGAGATTCACCGCATTGCTCGACCCGACGATCACGAAGTAGGTCATCGCGATGAAGCCCCACACGCCGAGCGGATAGCTGATCGCCTTGACGAACGGCAGCATCAGGTCGGCGCGCGCGGGCAGGCCCATCGACAGGCCGCTGCGAACCCACGCCATGAAGAGATCGAACACGCGCGCGTTATTCGCCTCCGACACGGAGAACGCGAGATAAACCGCCGCGAAAATGCCGATGACCGATTGCCAGAAATACTTTTCCCGCGAGGACATGCCGCGCGGGTCCTTGTGCACGACCTTGCGATAGTCGTCGACCCAGCCGATCACGCCATAGCCGAAGGTGACGAGCATCACGATCCACACGAAGCGATTGGTGAGGTCGGCCCACAGCAGCGTCGAAACCGCGATGCCGATGAGAATGAGTACGCCGCCCATCGTCGGCGTGCCGGATTTGACGAGGTGCGTCTGCGGGCCGTCCTTGCGCACGGCCTGACCGACCTTCAGCGCGGTGAGCTTGCGGATGACCCACGGGCCGCAGACGAGGCCGATCAGAAGCGCCGTCGCCGTGGCTCCCACGGCGCGGAACGTGATGTAGGTGAACACGCGCAGAAAACTGGCGTCATTCTGAAGCCATTGCGCGAGCGCGAGTAGCATGCTGGTCCTTCTCTTTCGGTAAGTCAGTGTGCGGCGGACTTCTCGCCCGCTGCCGGTTGCTGGGATATCGTCAATGCGTCGACGACGCGCTCCATCTTCATGAAGCGCGAGCCTTTCGCGAGATACGTTGCCTTGCTGCCGTAACCGGCGCTTTGAAGCGCGGCGATCAAACTTTCGACATCGGCGAAATGCGCGCCGGTTTGCTTCGATGCTTTCGCGTTGAATGCGTTCACCGAATCGCGGCTCGCGGCGCCGAGCGCGAACAGCGCGTCGATGCCGCGCTCGGCCGCATACGCGCCGACCTCGCGATGAAACGCCGGGCCCTCCTCGCCGACTTCGCCCATGTCGCCCATCACGAGGACGCGCGGTTGAGCTTGCGACGCGAGCACGTCGATGGCAGCGCGCATCGAATCGGGATTCGAGTTGTAGGTGTCGTCGATGACCGTCGCGCCGTTCAGCGCACCGAGAATCGCGCGCTTCACCTGCAAGCGGCCTTTCACGGGCTGAAACGCTTCGAGCCCGCGCTTGATCGCATCGAGCGACACGCCTGCTGCCAGCGCGGCGGCGGTGGCGGCCAATGCGTTGCGCGCGTTGTGCTCGCCGAGCACGTTCAGCGCGACGTCGAGCGCGCCTTGCGGCGTGTGCATGCGTACTGTCGTGCCTTCGAGCGTGCCGGTGACAGCGGCCTTCGCTGCGTCATCGGTGAGAGCGAAGTCGATGATCGCGTTGTCCGTCGCGGCGGTCCGCCAGAAGACGGCGTATTGATCGTCGGCGGGGAATACGGCCGTGCCCGTTTCGCCCAGAGCGTGAATCACCGAAGCGTGTTCGAGCGCGACGGCTTCCACCGTTGCCATGAATTCCTGATGCTCGCGCTGCGCGTTGTTCACGACGGCGACGTCCGGCGCGGCGATCTTGCCGAGCACTTCCGTTTCGCCCGGATGATTCATGCCTAGCTCGACGACCGCGAGCTCGTGCGCGTCGCTCAGACCGAAAAGCGTGAGCGGCAAGCCGATGTCGTTGTTGAAGTTGCCTGCGGTTGCGAGCCGCGCTTCTTCGCCGACCGCAGCCGCGAAGATCGACGCGATCATTTCCTTGACCGTGGTCTTGCCGTTGCTGCCAGTGACCGCGACGAGCGGCATCGTGAAGCGCTTGCGCCAGCCGTGCGCCAGCGCACCGAGCGCGGCGCGCGTGTCCTTTACCTTGATGAAAGGAAGTGGCCAGGCATCGGCATTGCTCGGGTCGCGAGACACGAGCGCGGCAGCCGCGCCGCTCTTCGCAACCTGATCGAGAAAATCATGCGCATCGAAGCGATCGCCCTTCACCGCGACGAACAGATCGCCGGCCTGAATGCCGCGGCTGTCCGTCACGACGCGGCGGATCGTGATGTTGTCATCGCCGTCGATGTTTGCGCCGGGCATCATGTCGGCGGCTTCGCGAAGAGTGAACATCGTCATTCGCCACCTCCGCGCTGTTGCGTGGCGCGTGCGGCGAGCGCGAGGCGCGCGTGATCCTGATCCGAGAATGCGCGCTTCTTGCCCATGATTTCCTGCGTGGCTTCGTGTCCTTTTCCTGCGAGTACGACGACATCCTCACGCGCCGCCGAGCGGATCGCATGCAGAATGGCGCTCGCGCGGTCTTCGATGCGGCGCGCTTTCGCGGCGTCCTTCATGCCCGTCGCGATCTGGTCGATGATGGCTTGCGGATCTTCGCTGCGCGGGTTGTCGCTCGTGATGACGACCTGATCCGCGCGACGCTCGGCGATCTCGCCCATCAGCGGACGCTTGGTCGCGTCGCGATCGCCGCCGCAGCCGAACATGCAGACGAGTTCGCCGCCACGCGCCTGCGCGATCGGGCGCAGCGCGGCGAGGGTCTTGTCGAGCGCGTCGGGCGTGTGCGCGTAGTCGATCACGACGAGCGGCTCGTCGCTCTGAACGCGCCCGCCGAGGCGCTCCATGCGGCCACTGACCGACTCGAGCTTCTCGATGCGCGCGATCGCGGCATCGAACGGCACGCCGACTTCGAGCAGCACGCCGAGCACGGAAAGGAGATTGCTCACGTTGAACGCGCCGAGCGTGCCGACTTCGACATCGGCCTCGCCCCAATCCGACGAAAGATGAAACGCCGTGCCCGTGGCCGTTGCGCGGACTTGCGTCGCGAGCAGCATGGCGTCGGCGCTCGGCGCGGCATCGGTGGGCATGTCGACGCCGTACGCGATCGTGCGCACCTTGCCGCGCAGCGATTCGATCAGCCGCTGGCCGGCCGCGTCGTCGCGATTGACGATCGCCGTCTTGAGCGACGGCCACGCGAAAAGACGCACCTTCGCCGTTTCGTAAGCCTCGAAGGTGCCGTGGTAATCGAGATGATCCTGCGTGAGATTCGTGAAGATGGCGATGTCGAAATCGACGCCATTCACGCGGCCCTGATGCAGCGCGTGCGACGACACTTCCATCGCGACGCCTTCCGCGCCCTGCGCCTTCAGTTGCGCGAGATTGCGCTGAAGCTGCGGCGCGTCGGGCGTGGTGAAGCCGCTATGCACGAGCTTGCCCGGCATGCCGATGCCGAGCGTGCCGACGATCGCACACGGACGGCCGAGCGCGGTCAATGCAGTGGCGATCCACTGGCTGCACGAGGTCTTGCCGTTCGTGCCCGTCACGCCGACGGTGAGCATCGATGCGGTCGGCTCGCCGTACCACGCGGACGCGATCGGACCGGCGAGTTCGTTGAGCGCCTTCACGGCGAGCGTCGTCGATGCATCCGGCTTGCCCGTGAAGTTCTCCGGCTGATACAGCGCGGCGGCCGCGCCCGCGGCGAGCGCGGCATCGAGATACGGACGGTTGTCCGCGCCTTCGACTGCATAGGCGAGAAACACGTCGCCGCTTTTGAGCGCGCGCGTGTCGGCATGCAACTGCGCCTCGGGCTGCGCGTGCGCGCGCAGCCATTGAACGGCATGTGATACGTCCTTTTGCATCTTGCTCTGTCGGGCTTGCGCGCTCATCGCACGACTCCCGGGTGCGTCTTCATATTGCTCGACACCGCGACTTTCTTCGCGGTGTTCGCGTTGTTGGTGTTCGCCGGCTGCTGCGCGGCCGGCTGTGCTGCGGAGTTCGACTCGTCGGTGACGACCATCTGCTTCACCGGCATGTCCGGGGGAACGTTCAGCGCGCGCAGCGTATCGCCGACGATGCCCGAGAAGACCGGACCCGACACCTGGCCGCCGAAGTGGCTACCGACAGTCGGCTCGTCGACCGACACGGCCACGACGATGCGCGGATTCGGCATCGGCGCCATGCCGACGAACGATGCGCGGTACTTCGAACGGTCGTAGCCGTGGCCCGCATGTTTGTATGCCGTCCCCGACTTGCCACCGACGCGATAGCCCGGCACCGCCGCATCCGGCGACGTGCCGCCCTTCGCCGTCACGGTTTCGAGCATCGCGCGCACTTCACGCGCGGTGGTCGGCGAAAACACTTGCTGACCTACAGGCGGCTGGTCGCCCGGCGTGCGGAAAATCGAGACAGGCATGACCTGACCGTCATGCGCGATCGCGGTATAAGCGCGCGCCAACTGGAACAGCGACGCCGACAGGCCGTAGCCGTAGGACATCGTCGCCTGCTCGATCCGCCGCCAGCTCTTCCACGGCCGCAGACGCCCGGTCACCGCGCCCGGAAAACCGACTTTTGGCGCCTGACCGAGACCGAGGCTCGTGTACATGTTCCACATTTCCTCGGCACGCAATTGCATCGCAATTTTGGTCGCGCCGATATTGCTCGACTTCTGAATCACGCCGCCCACGGTCAGCGTGCCGAAACCGGCATCGTCCGTGATGCGCGCGCCGTCGAGCACGAAAACGCCGCCGCCCGTTTCCACGAGCGTATTCGGCGTCACGCGATGCAGATCGAGCGCGAGCGAAACAGTAAACGGCTTCATGATCGAGCCCGGCTCGAATGTGTCCGTAAGGATGCGGTTGCGCAACTGCTCGCCGGTCATGCGCGAACGGTCGTTCGGGTTGTACGTGGGATAGTTGACGAGCGCGAGCACCTCGCCCGTCTTCGTGTCGATCACGATCGCCGCGCCGGCCTTCGCCTTCGACTTCTCGACGGCGGCCTTCAGGTTCGTGTACGCGATGTACTGAATCTTGCTGTCGATCGAGAGTTCGACGTCCGCGCCATTGTGCGGCACGACCTGCTCGTCGACGTCCTCGACGATGTGGCCCATGCGGTCTTTGATGACCCGGCGCATGCCCGGCGTGCCGGCGAGGACGTTCTGGTCGCCGAGCTCGACGCCTTCCTGTCCCTTGTCTTCAATATTAGTAAAGCCGATCAGGTGCGCGGTGATTTCGCCTTCCGGATAAAAGCGCTTGTATTCGCCTCGCGAATAAATGCCGGGGATGTCCAGCGCGGCGACCTTCTGCGCGACTTCGAGCGGCACCTGACGCTTCACGTAGACGAAGGTCTTGTCCATCGAAAGTTTCGCGCGCAACTCTTTTTCCGGCATTCCGAGCAGTTTCGACAATTGCGAGAACTTGTCCGCGCCGAGATCGTTCGGCACGGCTTCGGGAATGGCCCAGATGGCTTTCACGGGCAGACTGGTGGCGAGCACGAGGCCGTTGCGGTCGCGAATCTGGCCGCGTGTCGCCGGCAGCTCGAGCGTGCGCTGATAGCGGCTCTCGCCCTGTTTCTTGAAGAACGCGTTGCCCGGGCCCTGAATCCAGAACGCGCGCGCGGCGAGCGCAACAAACGCCATGAAGAGCAGGAACACGACGAACTTCGAGCGCCACATCGGTAGGCGCACGGCGAGGAGGGGGTTCGGCGTGTGGGCGACGTCTTTCTGCTTCGCGGATTTTTTCATCGCTTGGCTCCGCGTGCAGGTGGCGCCGACGCCGGCAGCGGCGGCGGCACGGGTGCGTCGGCGGCTTTGTTGCTCGCCGTGTCGTAGGTGAGATATTGCGTGCGGCCGGTCGTCACGGACTGCATTTTCAGTGAGCTGGTGGCCAACTGTTCGATGCGCGATGTCTTCGACAGCGCGCTCTGCTGGTACTGCAACTGCGCGTAGTCCTGCTGAAGCTGACGCTCCTGCGACTGCGCCCGCTGCAAATCGATGAAGATTTCCCGCTGCTGATTCGTGGAACTGACGACCGACAACGCGCACCCGAGCACGATGATCAGCAGGAAGATATTGAGACGGTTCATGGCGCGATCCGCTCAGCGATACGCATCACCGCGGACCGGGCGCGCGGGTTGTCGGCGACTTCGGCATCACTCGGAAACACGCGGCCGACCACACGCAGCGGCGGGCTGGGAAGGTCGACCGCGCGGATCGGCAAACGACGGTCCACCGCCGGCGCGCTCGCGTGCGCCTGCATGAACCGCTTGACGATCCGGTCTTCGAGTGAATGAAAGCTGATCACGACCAGCCGCCCCCCTTGCTCCAACAATGCCAATGCCGATTCGAGTACTACCTGCAGCTCCGCAAGCTCTTGATTGACGTGAATCCGTATAGCCTGAAAGGTGCGAGTTGCCGGGTCCTTGCCCTTTTCACGGGTTTTGACGACGTGACCCACGATTTCGGCAAGCTCGCCCGTGCTGTCGAGAGGCCCAAGACGGTCGGACTCTGCCCTGCGAGCAACAAGCGCCTTTGCAATCTGAAAAGCAAACCGTTCTTCCCCATAATCTCTGATGACCTCCGTAATTTCCTGCACCGTGGCTCGCGCGAGCCACTCAGCCGCCGACTCGCCGCGAGTCGGGTCCATCCTCATGTCGAGCGGACCTTGCGCGCGGAAGCTGAAGCCGCGCTCCGGGTCGTCCACCTGCGGCGACGACACGCCAAGGTCGAGCAATACGCCCGACACCCGCCCCACCCCGCGCTCGCTCGCCGCGTCGCGTAAAGCCGCGAAGCTGTCGTGCACGATCGAAAAGCGCGAGTCCTGAATCTGTTGCGCCGTAGCGATGGCGAGAGGATCCTTGTCGAAGGCGATGAGCCGCCCCGCATCCCCCAGCCGCTGCAAAATCGCCCGGCTATGACCGCCGCGTCCGAACGTGCCATCTATATAGATGCCGTCCGCGCGCGTGATCAGTGCGTCTACTGCTTCTGTCAGCAGCACCGTGCGGTGCTGCAGTTCATTTCCCGGCTTCGCCATGTTCTTCAGCGCCGCGTCAGAAAGTGAAGTTCTTCAGCGCTTCGGGCATGCCCTGCGCCATCGCCGCGGCTTCCTTCGCCGCGTAAGTCTGCGAATCCCACAACTCGAAGTGCGCGCCCATGCCGAGCAGCGTCACTTCTTTTTCCAGCGACGCGGCAGCGCGCAGCTCGGGCGAGACCAGCACGCGCCCGTTGCCGTCGAGTTCGACATCCATTGCATTACCGAGAAAGATGCGCCGCCACCACATGGCTTCCATCGGAAGCGCGGCGACCTTGGCGCGAAAGACTTCCCACTCAGGGCGAGGAAAGAGCAACAGGCATCCATCCGGGCTCTTCGTGAGCGTCACCCGGCCTTCTGCCTGCCCTTGCAGCGCTTCCCGATAGCGCGACGGAACCGACATCCGTCCTTTCGCATCGAGCGTCAGCGCCGACGCCCCTTGGAACACTCACCCTCTCCCCGTTATCGACGCCCACCGTGACGTGCGTCCCTCTCCGCTTTTGCTCGAAAATGGCCTCTGAATCACACAAAAGACCACTTTCTCACACTGTCTCCCACTTTAGAGGAACGCATTTCCTCGGTCAAGACGCGTACCTTTTTTTCGAATGCTTTTTATTTGCTAGAACAAGGACTTAGCGCAGGAGCTTGAAGTGACGGCGAAAGAGAAAACCGTTATGAATTAGAGGGCTAGTGAAGGATGTGAAGGTAGTACGTGAAATCAATCGGCGAAATGAGGGAAATGTAACGGTCTTTTCGGCCGATTTATGGGCTGCGGGTGGGATGCGGCCACGAAGCGCCCGGTCCGAGGGTGGAAGAGCCGGGCGAAGACGTCTCGACGTTATATATAGTAAGCGGTGCCCGTCATCACCCTCGATGCCGCGCGCATCAGCGCCCGGACCGGAAACGGTACTTCGCTGCCGCCGGCACCGATCGCTGCGGCCGCGTGCGCGCTTTCATCGAGACGCATTTGCTCGACGATCGCGCGCGAAGCGTGATCGTTCGCTGGCAAGGTCTTCATGTGGCCGTCGAGATGTTGTTCGACCTGGCGTTCGGTCTCGGCCATGAAACCAAGACTGGCGCGATCGCCGAAGCGGCCGGCCACGAAGCCGATCGCGAGTGCCCCGGCATACCAGAACGGGTTCAACAGGCTCGGTCGTGAGTCGAGATCCTTCAGGCGCTTTGAGGTCCACGCAAGATGATCTTCCTCTTCCCGGGCCGCCTGCTCGAAGCTCGCCTTGAGCTCGGGCGAACTGGTGGCAAGCTTCTGTGCCTGATAAAGCGCCTGCGCGCAGACTTCGCCGACATGGTTCACGCGCATCAGGCCGGCCGAGTGCGCGCGCTCCTTGTCCGTCAATTGCGACTCATCCGAAAGGACATCGCCGTCGGCGACCGCGCCCGATGCCGTCGCTTCGGGAATCGGCCGCGACATGCGGCTCACGCCGGTCATGGAGCGCAAACCTCGATCGAACTCGCTGATGACTTCATCGAGCGTCATGTTGTCACCTCTCTTCAAAATCCAGCGTTGCAGCAATCCGTATCCTCTCGTTCGCTCATGCGAACTCGGCATCTCGACCGGTAGTCGGTCGGGTCCATGCGGAAACGCGGATTTTAGCGCATCGACAGCCGCCCCAAGCCAACGCGGGATTGTCTGATCGGACGAGGTTCTACCGGCCGATCGGACGCCCAAACGCCCCTTCGCAACCGCGTCCGTTGGTAATTAGGGCAAACACGAGTCGTAAAAATCCTGCAAAACCAACATTTTAGCGCCTGTTGCGTAAACGTCACATGAGTCGGCGGACCGCCCCCTTTTCCTTTGTCCGTCAAAGTCTCTTTGTTACATTACGTGTCAACTTCGTTAAGAAGCCCGGCAGGGACCGTCAACACACTGGCGCTAGAACAGTGGCCTTGCCAAAAAGTCGCAAACACTCCCTGGAGATCTAATCAATGAAAAAGTCGCTTCTCGCTCTCGCCGCATTGGGCGTTTTCGCAGGCGCCGCACATGCGCAGAGCAGCGTGACGCTGTATGGCATCATCGACGCAGGCTTCGCCTTCAACAACAACAGCAACGGCGAACAGCTGTATGCAATGAGCAGCGGCAACCTGCAGGGCAGCCGTTGGGGCCTGCGCGGCACGGAAGATCTGGGTGGCGGTCTGAAGGCCCTGTTCGTGTTGGAAAACGGCTTCAACGTGTTCAACGGCCGTCTGGGTCAAGGCGGCGCTGAGTTCGGCCGTCAGGCGTATGTCGGTCTGGGTTCGACTCAGTTTGGCACGGTCACCCTGGGTCGCCAGTACGACTCCGTGGTCGACTACACCGGCGCACTCGAAGCCGGCAGCCAGTGGGCAACGTTCGCCGGTGCGCACCCGGGCGACCTGGATAACATGAACAACGCGAATCGCGTGAACAACGCGATCAAGTACACGAGCGCGAACTACGCCGGCTTCACGTTCGGCGGTCTGTACAGCCTCGGCGGCGTCGCTGGCCAGTTCAACCGCAACCAGATCTGGTCGGTTGGTCTCGGCTACTCGCAAGGTCCCCTGCAGTTGGGCGCTGGCTACCTGAACGTGCGCGACCCGAACTTCTCGTTCTTCGGCAACACGCCGTCGTCGAGCACCACGGGTTCGAACATGCTCAGCCGCGTGTACTCGGGCTTCGCATCGGCGAAGACGCAGCAAGTGATCTCGGCTGGCGGTGCTTACACGTTCGGCGCGGCGACCATCGGCGCGACGTATAGCAACACGATGTTCAAGGACGTCGGTACCGTTACGGGCACTGGCCTGAACCCGGCTGGCTTCACGAGCGGTGCGGGCAAGTTCCACAACGCCGAAATCAACTTCAAGTATCAGCTGACCCCGGCTCTGCTCCTGGGCGTGGCATATGACTACACGAAGGGTTACGGCCTGACCGACGCCAAGTATCAGCAGGCAATGCTCGGCGCGGACTACTTCCTGTCGAAGCGTACCGACGTGTACATCAACGGTGTGTACCAGCACGCCAGCGGCACGGACTCGACGAACACCTCGGCTGTCGCGAACATCAACGGCCTGTCGCCGTCGTCGACGTCGAACCAGGTGACTGCTATCATCGGCATGCGCCACAAGTTCTAATAAGGTCGTAACAAAGCAGTACGCTCTGAAAGGCGCCTTCGGGCGCCTTTTTTTCGTATGCGTCCGGCGGAAATGCTCTGCGTTCGTGTCGCGTGCGGACAACAAAAAAGCCTTCGTGTCTCGCGACGCGAAGGCTTTTTGTTTTCGGGAAATTGGAGCGGCCTAAGCGCGTCCGTCGCGCAATTCGCGCCGCAGAATCTTGCCGACATTGCTCTTCGGCAGGTCGTTCCGGAACTCGATCATGCGCGGGCGCTTGTACCCCGTGAGCCGCTCCTTGCAGTAGGCCATGACGTCGGCCTCGGTGAGGCTCTGATCCTTGCGCACGATGAAGAGTTTCACCGCTTCGCCGGAAGTCTGATCCTTCACGCCGACCGCCGCGACTTCGAACACGCCGGGCAACATCGCAACGACGTCCTCAATCTCGTTCGGGTACACGTTGAAGCCCGACACGAGAATCATGTCCTTCTTGCGATCGACGATCTTCACGTAGCCGCGCTCATCGAGCACGCCGACATCGCCCGAGCGGAAGAAGCCGTCCGGCGTCATCACCTTTGCGGTTTCGTCGGGGCGATTCCAGTAGCCCGCCATTACCTGCGGTCCGCGAATGCAGATCTCGCCGGCCTGGCCGAGCGGCACTTCGTTGTTGTCGTCGTCGCGGATGGAGATTTCCGTCGACGGCAGCGGCAAGCCGATCGTGCCGGTGTATTCCGTCGCCGTCACCGGATTGCAGGTCACGCACGGCGATGTCTCGGACAAACCGTAGCCCTCGACGATCGGCACGCCGGTCGCGGCGAACCAGCGCTTCGCCACAGCTTCCTGGACCGCCATGCCGCCGCCGTTCGCCGCGATGAGCTTGGAGAAGTCGAGCTTGCCGAAATCGGGGTGATTCAGGAGCGCGTTATAGAGCGTGTTGACCGCCGGAAACGTGTTGATGGGAATGCCCTTCAGCTCCTTGATCGTCCCCGCGATGTCTCGCGGATTCGGAATCAGCACGCCGAGGCCACCGGTCCGGATCGTCAGCATTCCGCAGACCGTCAGCGCGAAGATGTGATACAGCGGCAGCGCGACCACACAGACAAACTGGTCGATGTCGGGACGACGCTTGCGCGCCGGCTCCAGCCAGACTTCGGATTGCAGCGTGTTCGCGATCAAGTTCCGGTGCGTGAGCGTCGCGCCCTTGGAGACGCCCGTCGTGCCGCCGGTGTACTGCAGGAACGCGACGTCATCGGGATTTTGAGTGACGGGTTGAAGCGTGCTCCGGCTACCTTCACCGAGCGCGTCGTTGAACCGGATACTGCCCGGCAAGCTCCATTCGGGCACCATCTTCTTCACGCGTCGGACGACGAAGTTGACCAGCAGGCCCTTCAGCCCCATGAGATCGCCCATCGACGCGACGATCACATGTTTGACCGCCGTATTCCTGACCACGGCCTGCAGCGTGCCCGCGAAGTTCTCCAGGATGACGATCGCTTCGGCGCCGCTGTCCTTCAGTTGATGTTCCAGCTCGCGCGGCGTATAGAGCGGATTGACGTTGACCACGATGTAGCCGGCGCGCAGCACGGCCGCGATCGCAATCGGATATTGCAAGACATTGGGCATCATCAGCGCGACGCGCGCGCCGTGCCTGAGGCCCTTCTTCTGGAACCACCCGGCGAGTTTTCTCGACATCGCGTCGAGCTCGGCGTAGGTGATCGACTGACCCATGCACACGAACGCGCGCCGATCGCGATTCGCGCGGAAGCTGTCCTCGAGCAGCTCGGAAACCGACCGGTACGCGGATGCATCGATGTCCGCAGGCACGCCGGCCGGGTAAGACTTCAGCCAGGGTTTCTCCATACGGCGTCTCCTTTATAGGATTTTAGAATGATCGTGCGGAAACGAGATCCTAGCTTCTCGACAAGTCTGCGGCAATTGGGTTAGACGCCTTACACCAGGCCCATCCCGGCCCGCTCTTTCGAGCGCCATCCGTCCATTTGTTCCACTTCGACGAGGCAATCGTAAAACGTCGCCGATCCCCCGAGATCGGTCAATGCCTGGCTCGTGACCTGATTGGCGTTGCAACCGTCCGGCGACAGCTTCTTCCACCAGATCGAGAGTCCAACCACGACGCCTTCGCGCGCGCGCTCCGTCACGCGCGCGCGAGCCTGCATGGAGCCGCGGTCGTTGAAGATACGCACGAGCGCGCCATCGACGATGCCGCGCGCCTTGGCGTCGTCGGGATGAATGTCCAGATAAGGCTCGCGTTCCGCCGCGCGCAGGCTCTCGATGTTCACGAAGCTGCTGTTCAGAAAGTTGCGCGCGGGGGGGGAAATCATCCCGAGCGGATATCGGGCCGCCAGCTCCGGCGAGCCGTCCGCGGATTCATAGGGCGGCAGGTAATCGGGCAATGGATCGAGGCCTTCGCGTTTCAGCCGCTCGCTGTAAAACTCGCACTTGCCCGACGGCGTGCGGAACGCGCCCTCCGCCAGCGGCGCCTCGGCGATGTCGAGCTTCAGCCAGCCCGAGGACTTCAGCGCGTCCCAGTTCTGACCTTCGAGCGTGCGGTCGTCCCAACGAAAAGCCTTCGACGCGATCTGTTCGTCGGTCTCGAAAAGCGCCGGCTCGACGAGGCCCATCGCGCGCGCGAGGCCGCGAAAGATCTCCGTGTTCGGGCGCGCGTCACCGACCGGCGGAATCGCGGGCAGGTTCGCCATCACGTGCGTGTGTCCGTATGACTTGTGGACGTCCAGATGCTCGAGTTGCGTCGTCGCGGGGAAGATCAGGTCGGCGTAGTCGGCTGTGTCCGTCTGGAAGTGTTCGAGCACGATCGTGAACAGGTCGTCACGCGCGAACCCGGCGGCGACTTTCGCCGAGTCCGGCGCGACCGCCACCGGATTCGAGTTGTAGACGATCAGCGCTTCGATTTTCGGCCCGAAGGCCTCGTCGCCTTGATGCAGCAATGCGTCGCCGATCGCGTTCATATTGATCGCGCGCGGCGGTTTCGAGGGTCGACCGGGCAGCAGGTCGGGACGCTCGAGCGCGCTTCCGTCGATCGGCGCCCAGCCTGACGATGAGAGCAGCAATCCGCCAGCGCGTTCACGCCACGCTCCGGTCAATGACGGCAGGCAGGCGATCGCGCGAACCGCATTGCCGCCACCCCGCACGCGCTGCATGCCGTAGTTGAGCCGAATCGCAGCCTTCTTCGTCGATCCGAATGCACGGGCGAGCTCGACGACGACGTTCTCTTCGATGCCGCAGATCTTTGCGACGCGCGACGGCGGATACTGCGCCGCGCGCGCTGCTAGCTCGTCGAAGCCGACGGTATGCGCGCGCACGTATTCATGGTCGATGAGATTCTCGCGGACGAGCACATCGATCATCCCGAGCGCGAGTGCGGCATCGGTGCCCGGGCGCAACGCGATGTGCTGGTGGCACTTTTCGGCGGTGAGCGATCTGTAGGGATCGATCGCGATCAGCTTCGCGCCCCGTCGCTTGGCTTCCTGGGCGCGTGTCCAGAAGTGCAGGCTCGAGGCGATCGGGTTCGCGCCCCAGATCAGGATCAGTTCGCTCTCTTCGTAAAATTCCGCGTGCATGCCGAGGCTTGCGCCGTAGGTGTAGCGCAGACCGGCCGCGCCCGCCGCGGCGCAAATCGTGCGTTCCAGGCGTGACGCTCCGAGTACGTTGAAAAATCGGGCGGCGATGCTTTCACCCTGCACCAGTCCCATCGTGCCGGCGTAGCTGTAGGGGACGATGGCCTCAGGCGCGCGCCCGGCGATCGTATTCAGGCGTTCGGCGGCAAGTTGCAACGCCTCGTCCCAGCCGATCGGTTCGAACTTTCCTTCGCCCTTCTTCCCGACTCGCTTGAGCGGAGTCAGAAGGCGATCCTTGTGATGCGTGCGTTCGGCATATCGCGTCACTTTCGTGCAAAGGACACCTTGCGTCGGCGGATGATCAGGATCGCCGCTGATTTTGACCGCTTTGCCGTCCTTTACTGTTACGCGCATCGCGCATGTGTCGGGGCAATCGTGCGGGCATACGGCTCGGGCAAACTCGGCTGGAGCGTTCATCGGGAAGTCCGGTAAATCAGATTAAAGGCGGCAGATGACCGAATTCTATTACGGACGCTATGCGATCGACCGTCCGGTGGAGTAAATACTGGCGGCGTAGAATGGAACGACTCTGCGCGGTCAATACGCGCGCTCTGAATTTAAACGTGAGAGCGGTTCAAATGAATCTGATCCCGGAAATCGAAGCATCACACGACGAAATCAAAACGCTCCGACGAACGATCCATGCTCATCCCGAGTTGCGTTACGAGGAAGTCGGCACCGCGAAACTCGTGGCCGATTGCCTTGAACGATGGGGAATCGAAGTCCATCGCGGGCTGGGCAAGACGGGCGTCGTCGGAGTATTGAAGCGGGGTTCCGGCGCTGGATCGATCGGACTGCGCGCCGATATGGACGCGCTGCCCATCCAGGAAGTGAATACATTCGGACATCGATCGACGAATGACGGTCGCATGCACGCGTGCGGTCACGATGGTCACACCGCGATGCTGCTCGGCGCCGCCAAACATCTGGCCGAACACGGCAAGTTCGATGGGACGGTCGTTTTTATCTTTCAGCCCGCCGAAGAGGGCGGTGCGGGCGCGAAAGCCATGATCGAGGACGGTCTCTTCAGGCGCTTCCCCGTGGATGCGGTGTTTGGCATTCACAACTGGCCCGGCATTCCTACCGGTCATTTCGGCGTGACCGATGGACCCATCATGGCGTCGAGTAACGAATTTCGGATCACGATTCGGGGGACCGGTTCGCATGCAGCCTTGCCACATAACGGGCGCGATCCTGTTTTTACGGCGGTCCAGATTGCGAATGGCCTTCAAGGCATCATTACGCGGAACAAAAAGCCGATCGATACCGCGGTTCTTTCCATCACGCAAATTCACGCCGGCGACGCGATGAACGTCGTACCTGATCAGGCTTGGCTCGGCGGCACCGTGCGCACCTTCACTGTGGATACGCTCGATCTGATCGAAGAGCGCATGCGCAAGATCGTCGAAGCGACCGCGGCCGCCTACGATTGCGAAGTGGATCTGCACTTCCACAGAAACTACCCCCCGACGATCAACACTCCTACGGAGGCGAGATTTGCCGCGGAAGTGATGGCGGAAGTCGTTGGCAAAGATCGAGTCGATAGTGCCGCAGAACCAACGATGGGCGCAGAGGACTTCTCGTTCATGCTTCTCGAAAAGCCCGGATGCTACGCGTTCTTGGGTAATGGCGATGGTGGACATCGCGAACACGGGCATGGCGCAGGTCCATGCATGCTGCACAACGCGAGCTATGACTTCAACGATGATTTGTTGTCGATTGGGTCGTCGTATTGGGTGCGTCTGGCGGAGCGGTTCTTGGCGCGTTGAAAACTTGGCGCGGGCGAATGCCCGCTGCTTGAGTCATTGCCAAGCTATAAGCGCCACCTCAAACGCAAAAACCCCACCTTTTCGGGGTGGGGTTTTTGATTTCAGCATGAGGAGCCTGACGATTACCTACTTTCACACGGGTGATCCGCACTATCATCGGCGTGGAGTCGTTTCAC
>NZ_FCOX02000050.1 GCF_900044055.2 Caballeronia calidae
GTCGTCGGCTTCATCGCGGGCGTGACGGCGCCTCCGGGCAAGCGCATGGGCCACGCAGGCGCGCTGATCTCGGGCGGCGCGGACACGGCGGACGCCAAGCTCGAAATCATGGACGCGTGCGGCATCAAGGTTACGAAGAACCCGTCGGAGATGGCCCGCCTGTTGAAGTCCGTGCTGTAAGTGCATTCGGCAAAATACGCGAGGGTTTGGTACTCTTACTGATTCCTTTCGTATAAACCGATGAAAAGCGAGGGAGCGCTGCTTCCTCGCTTTTTTTGTTTCTGCCACATGCTCGAATTTTTCTCGACGCTTCACTGGGGCGCGGTCGTTCAGATCATCGTCATCGACATTCTGCTCGGCGGCGACAACGCCGTCGTGATCGCGCTCGCCTGCCGCAATCTGCCCGACCGGCAACGCACGCGCGGCATCGTGCTCGGCACGCTCGGGGCGATCATCCTGCGCGTCGTGCTGATCGCCTTCGCGGTGATGCTGCTCGACGTCCCGTTCCTCAAGTTCCTTGGCGGCGTGCTGCTCCTGTGGATCGGCGTGAAGCTGATGCAGCCGGATCATGACGATCACCACATCGACGCATCGGACCGGCTTCTGGCGGCGGTAAAGACGATCATCATCGCTGATGCCGTGATGAGCCTCGACAACGTGATCGCGATCGCCGGAGCCGCCGAGGCCGCCGATCCGCAGCATCGGCTCGCGCTGGTGATCTTCGGCCTGATCGTGAGCATTCCGCTCATCGTGTGGGGCAGCACGCTGGTGCTGAAGCTGCTCGACCGCTTTCCGGTGGTGGTGCTGCTGGGTGCGGCGCTGCTCGGCTGGATCGCGGGCGGGCTCATCATCGACGATCCTTTCATCGACCGTTGGCCGTCGCTCAATACCGAGCTCGCGGGTTATGCGGCGCGCGTCGGCGGTGCGATGTTCGTCGTGGCCATGGGCTGGCTGCTGAAGCGCCGCGCGCTTGCCGGCAACAATCGCGCGGCGGGTTGAATTCTCCTAGGCCGTTCGGCTGACTGCCGCTCGTTTCTCTCCCTCAATACGATCGAAGCGTCCTGACCGCATTCGCGCGGAAGGGCGCTTTTCGTACTTTTGGGAGCAGCAATGACGACGATGGTTTGTGGTTTGAACGTGCCGCGCGGGCGGCGCGTGCTGGTCTGGATGGGCCGCGCCAGAGAGGTGGCGGCGCGAGGCTTCACGCTGATCGAGCTGATGATCGTGCTCGCGATCGTCGGCGTGGTCGCGGCCTACGCGATCCCCGCGTATCAGGATTATCTGGCGCGCAGTCGCGTGGGCGAGGGCATGGCGCTCGCGGCATCGGCCCGGATCGCGGTGGCGGAGAACGCGGCGAGCGGGGCCGATCTCGCGGGCGGCTATGCGTCGCCGCCGGGCACGCGCAATGTCGAGTCGATACACGTCGACAGCGACACGGGGCAGATCACGATTGCGTACTCGACGCGCGTCGCGCCCGCGGGCACGAACACGCTCGTGCTCGTGCCGTCGACGCCCGATAACGCCGATACACCGACCGCGCGCATCGCGCTCAGTCGCGGCGCGGTGCAGGCGGGATCGGTGACGTGGGAGTGCTTCGCGGGCGCGAAGGCGGCTTCATCGCTTCCCGCACCGGGCGCCGGTCCGATGCCTGCGCAAGCGCCGACACTGCCGGCCAATCTCGCCCCGCCGGAGTGCCGCGCGTAAGCGGTGCGAAAGACCGGTAGGCATCGGGGAGGCGTGGCGGCAGGATTTACGGCGCCGCCGCGCCTTTATCGCGTCGGTTTTGCGTGAAAGCCGGCGATTTCGTAGCAATTCCGACGGTTCACCGGACAGCCGGGGCAAAGTTTTGTATAGTGCGCCGGTTGGTGCGACACGCACGCTCGTGTCCGTATGCCCCACGTTACGGGGCATCGACTAGAGGGTTATTGAATCGGCCTCGGCCGGATCACCATGCCCCCACAGGCGGCCCCCTTGTGGGCCGCAATTTAGGCAGTAGACGTGCTGTTTGTGAGCACGGTTTCTTTTAGTGAAAGCGGGACCCGGAGTAGTTTGCCGGATACCGCATTGCATTGACCTGATTACCGTCAGGTCCCGCCCAGTCAGCGGCTTCATCTCCGCCGACAGGGCGGAATGATGTGTGCATTTCCTGCGCCACTAGGCGACGGAGTCGCTAGCCGATACGAGCGAAAGCTCGGTGTGTCATTGTTTTGCCTCACCTGCAGTCTGGGCGAGGAAGTGAACCTGCTGTGCGACCAGCAGTAGCCTAGGAAGACATGCGTCACTGGCAACGGTGGGGTGTGAAGCTCTTCTGACAACGTAGCCCCTGGACGTTTCGGGCAGACCGGTTCCGCGAGGAACGATCTGGAGACTCCCAGCAGCAAGGGGGTTGAGGAGCTAGGCTGGCTGATAAGGTTAACGTACGTGAACTGCTGATAAACCTCGTAAGCACTGAGGAGCCAAAGCTGCTTGAACATCGGGCTCTAACCAAAAGGTACGTGGCTGGTTAATCCGCTCAACCGTCGGATTACGTCGTCATCAAGCCACCGGGGAAGAGGCAGAACCTACGTCAGTCGTGTGACATGCCGGGAACGTGGTAAGCCTGTATGGTTGCCAGTGTTGTACTGCTGGCAGGCGAACCGTAAGGGACGCTGTTGATTGTGCAGGTATGGGAGGACGGAAAAAGCGAATGCTGGGCTGTAATGGTTCGGATAGGGGCTGAGACATCGCCCCACGCGAAAGCGGGCAGACTTCCGTCTGGTCTACCGTCGTAAGACGGCTGACTACCCTCTGTAACTTGGTGAGGTACGGGCGCATGCGCTCGTACTGAGGTGTTTGATCGAGATATGGGTGCATGCGCCCATATTGAGGTGTTTGTTGTTCCCCAGCGGGGTGTGTCTTCCCGCTGGGGAAGAGACCGGATCTGCGCTTTCCCACGCGCCGGATAACTGGTACGCCGTCGATTGGCGTCGGGTTGAACGGAACGTGAGAGGGATGCAGATCCGAATTGCGAAGGCGACGCGGGAAGGCGACTGGCGCAGGGTGAAAGCCTTGCAACGGATGCTTACCCGCACGAGAGATTCTGGAAAACGAGGTCAGGCCTTGGGTGGAAGCATTCCTTGCTGTACGAGGCTTGCAACTGTCCGAGGCGAAAACGCGGATCACCCACATTGATGAAGGCTTCGATTTCCTTGGGTGGAATTTCCGGAAGTACTCGGGGACACTGCTCATCAAGCCGAGCCGGAAGAATGTGCAGACGTTCTACCGAAAGGTGGCGGAAACGATCAGCGGTCACAAGACGGTGAAACAGGCGGAACTGATCCGCCTGCTGAACCCGATGTTACGGGGCTGGGCGCAGTATCACAGCCCGGTGATTGCCAAGCAGGCCTACAGCCGCATGGAGTCGCTGGTATTTTTCCGACTCTGGCGGTGGTCGAAGCGGCGGCATCCGAACAAGAACACCGATTGGGTGAAGCAAAAGTACTTTCACTCGACCGGTAGTCGAAATTGGGTGTTCGCTGTCCCGATAGTTCGGGACGATGGGAGTACGGGGTTGCTTGAGCTGTACCAACTCAGCGGTATGGAAATCAGGCGACACAAGAAGGTCAAGGGTGACTTCAATCCCTTTGATCCGCAGTGGGAGCAATACGGGGAGCAGTTGCGACAGATGCGCATGTGGGAATCAATGCGCTATCGCAAGCAATGGGCTTCGCTGTATATGTCACAGAGCGGGATGTGTGCGCACTGTGGTAGTGCCCTGACGGAAGAGACTGGCTGGCACGATCATCATCTTGAATACCGGATGCATGGCGGATCAGACGCTCTCTCCAACCGGGTTTTGCTTCATCCGGACTGCCACCGGCAGGTGCACGTTGGTAAACTTGTCGTAACTAAGCCGGCCCCGTCGTTGCAATGACGGGGCTTTGTATAAGCAATCTGTAGGCTCGAGCCGTATGCGGGGAAACTCGCACGTACGGTTCCTAGGGGGCTCCTCTTCCGCAAGGAGGGGGGGCTACCCTACCCGACGTTCCCAGTCCCTCATGCCTTCCCAATACGCGCGTTTTCTCTGCTTTGCCGTTCTGTGTCTTGCGTTGACGATTCCTTTCGCAGTCGTCAACCACACGTATCCGATCCCGACTTTCTACGCCGAATACAGCGCGCTCGCGCTTTACCTCGCGCTCGGCGCGACGGTCGCGCTGCTCGTGCGGGTCTCCGAGCCGAGTGTGCCGTTCGCATCGCCGGTCGTCGCGCTGATGCCGCTCGCCTTCGGCGTGCTGCTCGTTGCGCAGACGGTTTTACTGCCCGTCGCGCAACCGTCGATGAACTGGCTGGGCGGCGCGTATCTGCTTGCGTCGTTCATCGCGGTGCATACGGGCTTCGGCCTCGTGCGCGCGGGGCTCGCGGAGAAAGCGCTGCGTATCGGTGCGGCTGCGCTGATGGTCGGCGGCCTGTTTGCGGTCTTCTGCCAGATCGTGCAACTGCTGCATCTCGAAGTGAAGTTCACGCCGTTCGTGGTCGCGTACAACGTGATGATCGAGCGGCGTCCGTTCGGCAACATGGCGCAGGCGAATCACCTCGCGACCGTCATTGCGTTCGGACTCGCGGGCGCGCTGTATTTCGTGCAGACGCGGCGGTTGCCGGTCGTGTTGTGGCTGATTCTTTCGGCGGTGTATTCGCTCGGGCTTGCGCTCACGGTATCGCGCGGACCGTGGCTGCAGACGGCGGTGATCGTCGTCGCCGGATTCTGGATGGCATTCGTACTGGGGCGGCCGGTCGCGTCCGAAGGCTTCGACGGCCCGGGCCGGCGCGACGCGCGCGCGTGGATCGTCCCGATAGTGCTCGCGGTCATATTCTTCGCCGTGAACGCGGCGGTGCGCTGGGCGAATGTGCGCTACGACTTCGGTCTCGCGCAATCGGCGGCGGAGCGCATGCAGGACGCGAATCAGATCGCGCCGCGCCTCGCGCTCTGGAAATACGGCTGGACGATGTTCAAGACGCATCCGTTGCTGGGCGTCGGCTGGGGCGAGTTTCCGCGCTATCAGTTCGATCTCGTGCGTGATCTAGGCGGCGTCGAGATCGCGAACAACGCGCACGATATCTTCATCGATCTGCTCGCGAAAACGGGCGCGCTCGGCGTGGCGATTCTGGTCGCGGGCGTCGTGTTCTGGCTGATCCGCGTGCTGCGCGCTCCGCAGACGCCGGCGCGCATTTTCGCGCTGTCGCTGCTCGGCGTGCTGATGATGCACGCGCTCGTCGAGTATCCGCAGCAGTACATGTTCTTCCTGATGCCGGCGATGCTCGTCATCGGGCTTCTGGAGACGCGGCCGCTGCGGCTCGTCGCGCGGCCGCTGTCGTATGGCGCGTATGTCGTGCTCGTGGTTGGGGGGCTGGCGGCGCTGTATCCGGTTCTGCGTGACTACAACCGCGCCGAAGTGCTGTATTACGGCTCGCGGCCGGCGGAGCAGTATCGCGACGATCCGTCGTTCCTGTTCACGGCCTGGGGCGAGTATGGCGCGGCGACGCTGTTGCCGATCAACGCGCAGAACGTCGAAGAGAAGCTCGCCGCGCATCGGAAGGCGATCGCATTGTTGCCGGGCGAAACCGTGTTGCGCCGATATGCGGTGCTGCAGGCGCTCGCCGGGCAGCGCGCGGAAGCGCTCGATACGATGGCGCGTCTGAAGATCTTCGCGACGCAACTGCACGACTGGCCGAAGCAGCTTGCGGCCGTCTACCAACTGGTCGATGAGGCAGGCAAGCCGCTGGCGTCGTTCAGGGCGGATCTGGTCAGGCTTTATGGAATGCCGGCGGAGAGTCAGGCGCCTTCCGCGGACGATGACGACGAGGAGGAGTGAGGGTCGAGGTAATCAGGGTGTCGGCGGCGCATGATCTTCCGCCACCCAATCCCCCGACTTCCCCCCATGCTTCTCCATGACCTTCACATTATTGATGGTCATCCCCCGATCCACCGCCTTGCACATATCGTAGATCGTCAGCAATCCGACCTGCACGGCGGTCAGCGCCTCCATCTCCACGCCGGTACGTCCGACCGTCTCCACGCGCACTTCGCAATGCACGCCCGGCAGTGCCTCGTCGATGGTGAAATCCACCGCGACGCGCGTCAACGCCAGCGGATGACACAACGGAATCAGATCGGCCGTGCGTTTCGCGCCCTGAATAGCGGCGATGCGCGCGACGCCGAGCACGTCGCCTTTCTTCGCGCGGCCGTCGCGAATAAGCGCGAGCGTGCCTTCGAGCATCGCGATCGAGCCGCGCGCCACGGCGATGCGCCGCGTTTCGTTCTTCGCGCCGACATCGACCATGTGCGCCTCACCGGCGGCATCGAAATGAGTGAGTCCGGACATAGCGTCTCCTTCGAATGGGCGCCTATCATACCAGCGTGAATTCGCGCGTTTTTTCGCCAACGTCGCAGTGCGGTACAACCCACGGCCGCAACCCACCTCCGCAACGAGACGCCCCGCGCGCAACACTTGATACGATAAGCTCGTTTTAATTTTCGAGCCGACCATCGGCGCCGCGCCCGATTCGCGCCATGCATTCGACACGTTTGAGCCGCGTGCTCATCTCCCTGCTGTGCGTCGCCCTCGCCATGCCGCCCGCGGCGTTGGCGCAGACGGGCGCGTCCGCCGCCGTCGGATCGAACGCGGTCGGCGCGACCGGCACGCTCGCGGCGTCGCAGCTGCGCTCATCGCAGGAAATGGGCGGAAACGGCGTGCCCGGCAACGTCGCCGAAGGCGTGTTCGGGGTCTACGGCGGCGCCGAAAGCCGCTTCGCGAATCGTCCCGGCACGATGTCCGGCCTGCGCGCGCCGCTCGCGTCGGTGCAGCTGCCCGATCTCGGCGACGGCTCCGGCGGTTCGCTCACGCCGCAAGCCGAGCGCAGGATCGGCGAACGGATGATGCGCGAAGTGCGCGCCGACCCGGACTATCTCGATGACTGGCTCCTGCGCGACTATCTCGACTCGATCTCGTCGAAGCTCTCCGCCGCGGCCTCCACGCAGTATCTCGGCGGCTACCAGCCCGATTTCGACCTCTTCGCCGTGCGCGATCCGCAGATCAACGCCTTCTCGATGCCGGGCGGTTTCATCGGCGTGAATACCGGGCTCGTCGCGGCGACGCAGACCGAGTCCGAGCTCGCATCGGTCATCGGCCATGAAATGGGCCACGTGCTTCAGCGCCATATCGCGCGAATGCTCGGCACGCGAGAAAAAAGCACCTACGCCGCGCTCGCCGGCATGCTCGCCGGTCTGCTCGCGGGCCTGCTGGCGCACAGCGGCGATCTCGGCATGGGCATCGCAATGGGCGGCCAGGCGTTCGCCGTCGACACCCAGTTGCGCTTCTCGCGCGCGGCCGAGCACGAGGCCGATCGCGTCGGTTTCCAGATGCTCACCGCCGCCGGCTACGATCCGTACGCGATGGCCGCGTTCTTCGAGCGTCTCGACCGCTCGACGATGGCCGATAACGGTGTGCCGCCCTACGTCCGCACGCACCCGCTCACGACCGATCGCATCGCCGACATGGAAGGCCGCGCGCGCCGCGTGCCGTACCGGCAGCCGCGTCAATCGGCGGAATACGCGTTCGTGCGGGCCCGCGCCCGCGTGCTGCAGGTGAGTTACGCGAGCGATTATCGCGAGGTCGCGAGCCGGCTCAAATCGGAGATCGAGGATCAGACGGCGCTCAATCCGGCGTCGAACTGGTATGGCATCGCGCTCGCGCAATCGTTGATGGGCGATTACGGCGCCGCCAACGATGCGCTCGCGAAAGCGCGGCGGCTATTCGAAGGCGAGGAGGCGAGTTCGGCGGCCGCATCGACACAGGTTCAGCAGGAGGATCGCGCGCGGATATCGGCATCGGCACCGGCATCGATATCGAAGGACGTGACGACGGCGCCATCACCGCCGCCCGCGCGCAAGAACGCGGAGCAATCGCTGCGCAACGCCGATGCTTCGATGATCGCGACGCCGCTCAACAACGCACGCGCCACGCTCAATCTCGGCAACGTCGCGCAGCCGGAATCGACGCCGGCCAGCCCGGCGCGCGCGAGCAGAGAGATCGCGCTCCCGCCGGTTCACGTGGAAGCCCGGCCGTTGCCGTCACCGAAACCGCAGCCCGCGCCGCAAGTCCAGCGCAGCACGCCGAGCCTCGACGTGCTCGCCGCCGATATCGCGCGCCGCGCGGGCCGCAACGACGATGCTATCCGTCTCGCCGACATCGCCCAGAAGCGCTGGCCGGAATCGCACGCGGCCATCGACGTGCATCTGCAGGCGCTGTTGTCCGCGCGCCGTTACACCGAAGCGCAGGCGCTCGCGCGCCAGGAAACGCGCGCCGAGCCGGCGCGCCCCGATTGGTGGCTCTATCTCGCGCAGGCGAGCGCGGGCCTCAACGATCCGCTGCGCCAGCATCAGGCGATGGCCGAGAAATTCGCGCTCGACGGCGCGTGGGCATCCGCGATTCGCCAGTTGAAGGAAGCGCGCGATGCGAAGAACGTGAGCTTCTACGATCTGTCGGCGATTTCCGCGCGTCTGCGCGATTTCGAGACGCGCTACAAGGAAGAGCGCGATCTCGAGAAGAACGGCTGATCAGCCTTTCGATGCGGCACGCGCGGCGGGGCTCGCGATGAAGCCGAAGCGCGCGGCGACATCGGCGCGGGCGATCGGCTGCACAGGAAGATCGACGCCCGCGCGCCAATGGAAGACGCCGCCCTTGCCCGCGTCGTCGAGCGAGGCGTGATTCGCGAACAGTTCGAGATCGTGGTCGTGCAGCGCGGCCACGCGCGCGGGCGATGCGGCATCGGAGAAGAGGATGCCGCCTTCGTCGTCGATCCAGGTCTGCGCGGGCTCGAACGCCGCGCCGGCCTGATCGGTCAGGCTCAGTGCGCCATCGGACGCGTGCAGGCGCACGATCCATGGCGTGTACACCAGTTCCACATACACGCGCTGCGGCCCGTTCTGGAAGAACCACTGGCCGTCGGCGTCGCATTCGTAGTTGCGGTTGATGAAGCCCAGAAGCGCCTCATGCCGGATCGGCGTGCCCGGTTCGCCCGCGGCTTGCGCGGCCTCGTCGCGCATGCGCCACTGGCCGCGCCGGTCGAGCAGCAGCCAGCCCGTGCAATGCGGAACGTCGGGCCATTTGGCGAGCGCCTGCCTGACGATGTCATCCATGATGGTTCACGAAACGAAGTTCTCCAGATAACCGAACACGCGCAGCGACAGCCAGTCGATGCGGCCCGGGAACGGCCCCGTCATGAAGCCGACGTGCCCGCCGTGGTTCGGCTGATCGAGCGTCACGCGCTCCGACACTTCGGCGAGCGAGGGCAGCGCGAACTCGGGCAGGAACGGATCGTTGCGGGCGTTCAACAGCAGCGCCGGCACTTCGATGTGCTTCAGATGCGCGCGCGTGGTCGCGGTCGACCAGTAGTGGTTCGTATCGCGAAAGCCGTGCACGGGCGCCGTGACCACGTTGTCGAACTCGTACAGCGTGCGCGCCGCGAGCACGGCGTCGCGGTCGTAGAGGCCGGGATACTGGCCGAGCTTCGCGAGCGCCTTCTTCTTCAGCGACTTCAGGAAGCTGCGCGTATAGACCATGCCGAAGCCCTGCGAGATCGCGTGGCCGCCCGCGTGCACATCGAGCGGCGCGGAGATCGCCGCGGCCGCGCTGATGATCGATGCATCCTTGCCGCGTTCGCACAGCCAGCGCAGGAGCACGTTGCCGCCGAGGGATACGCCCGCCGCGACGATCGGCCCTCGATGCGCTTGCGCGAGCCGCCGCAGAATCCAGTCGGCTTCGGCGCTGTCCGCGAGATGGTAGAAGCGCGGCAGCAGATTGAGCGGCCCGCTGCAGCTGCGGAAATGCGGCACGACGCCGTGCCAGCCGCGCGCTTTGGCGGCGGCCATCATCGTGCGGGCGTAGTGCGAATCGGAGTTGCCTTCGAGGCCGTGAAAGAGCACGAAGAGCGGGGCGTTCGCGGCGGGTTCGTCGTCCGGGGCGTGCGCGAGGAAGTCGAGGTCGATGAAATCGCCATCGGGCGTGTTCCAGCGTTCGCGCCGATACGACACGACGGGCTTGCGCCCGAAAAGCGCGGGAACGATGGTCTGCGCGTGGCTCGTCGGCAGCCAGCGCGGCGCGCTGTAGAGCCATTCCGGCCGCGGCTGTCCGAGCCCGTGCGCGCGTGCGTTCAGTACCACGGCGGGCGCCTTGTCCACGAACGACGAATCGTGTTTCAACAACGGATCGCGCTTCATGGCCCCTCCCCGACGAACGTCTTTTTGATGCTTCGAATCTTCAGTGCAACGGTCCCTGACCGTGACGCAGCTTGGCCGCGAACTGGCCCGCCGTTTCCAGCGGCATCTCGCTCGCGTGGATGTGGGCGATGCGCCATTCGCCGCGCTCGTGAACCATCACGTAGGTCGTGTAGATCATGCGCGGCGCGCTTGCCGGATCGGCCGGCTGATGCGCCTCGGCGATCGCATAGACGACCGTGCCCAGGCTGTCGTACACGCGGATATCGAGCGGCTCGATGGTCACCGGCTGCGTGTCGAACTGCTTGCCGAAACCGGCGCGGATGCTCTCCAGCCCGTGAAGATGCGTGCCGTCCGCGCAGACGCAGGTGGCGAATTCCTCGTCGATCCAGAGCGACATCATGCTGTCGATGCTGTTGTCCGCGACTGCCTGATAGTAAGCGTTGAGAGTATCGGCGGCGGCTTCGAAGAGGCGGGCGAAACGTGGCATGGCTCGTGGGTCTCTGGCATTCGATGCAGGCGCCGCTCGTTGCTGCGTGCCGTCGATGGCGGCAGGGCAAGGGACGGCGCGCTGCATCGGTCATTGGTCAAAGCATGCCCCCGTTCGGAGACATTCGCGTGTCCGCGTCCGCACACACGGCTGGAAACCGCTGCGCCGGACGCGCGTTTCGACGCGCGAACGCAACATCAACGATGCGCGAGCAGCATGCCGCGCAAATCGCCGAAGACCTGTTCGGCCGAGAGTTCGCGAAGGCAGTTCAGATGGCCGAGCGGACACTCGCGGGCAAAGCACGGACTGCATTCAAGATGCAGCCATTGTACCTTTGCGAGATCGGACAAGGGCGGCGTGTGGCGCGGATCGGTCGAGCCGTAGACCGCGACGAGCGGCCGGCGCGACGCGGCCGCGACGTGCATCAGGCCGGAATCGTTGGTGACGACCGCGCTTGCCCGAGAAATGAGCGCGCATGCTTCGCCGAGCGAGGTCTGGCCGCACAGGTTGCGCACGTTCGGCGCGCGCTCCGCGATGGCCTGCGCGATCGGCGCATCCTTCTTCGAACCGAGCGCGACGATGCGCGCATACGGGAACGACTGCTCGATGAACTTCGCCAGCGATGCGAAATGCTCCGGCGGCCAGCGCTTGGCCGGGCCGTATTCCGCGCCGGGGCAGAACACGACGAGCGGCGTGCGCGTGTCGAGGTTGAAGCGCGCCGATACGCGGGCGGCTTCGTTCGGATCGGATTCGAGACGCGGCACGGGAAGCGTCTGTGCGTCAGGCTGCGCGGCGGCTTCGGGTTGCGCGAACTTGTCGACGAAGGGCAGCTTCGCGCCCGGCGCGTACGCCAGCGCCGCGTAGTGCGCGGTCATCGGCGGGCGCTCGGTCTTCGGCGGATTCGCATGGCGCACGTTCAAGAGCCCGTAGCGGCTCTCGCCCTTGTAGCCGATGCGCAGGTTGATGCCCGCCATCCACGGAATCAGCGCGGATTTCACGGAGTTGGGCAGCACGTAGGCGGCGTCGTAGCCGACATCGCGCAAATCGCTCGCGAGCTGCCAGCGGCGCAGCAGTTGCAGCTTGCCGTGGGCGAGGTCCGTGGCGTAGACGTCGCTGATCTCGGGCATGCGCTCGAGCACGGGCGCGACCCAGGTGGGCGCGACGGCATCGATCGCGATGCGCGGATGGAGCTTGCGCAAGAGCGTGAAGAGCGGCTGCGCCATCAATGCGTCACCGATCCAGTTCGGTGCTATAACCAGCGCGCGGCGCATCTGTCTTTATCCGATCTCAAAAAAGGACCGCGGCCCGCCGTCTTGGGGCGAGTCGTCGATTGTTGTGGGTCTGGTTTGCGCCCGCTGGCGCGCGATGGCTTCACGGCGCGAGCGGGTGCGTCAATCCGGCGGCGGGGCGGCGCCGCGTCGCTGCAAGGCGCCGCGCGGGCGCCCGATACGTCTTCAGTGACCGCCCTTGAGCACTTCGCCGTCTTTCAGCTTGTAGCGCGTGCCGCAGTACGGGCAACGCGCCTCGCCGTGCGTCACGTCGATGAAGACGCGCGGATGCGTGCTCCAGCGCTGCATCTTCGGGTTCGGGCAGAAAGCGGGCAGATCCTTCGCCGACAATTCCACCAGCGGCATTTCCTTCAAGTCGCTCATTGCTATCTCTTATCAGGTGTCCGGCATGCGGCGGGCGAACGGCCCGCCGCCATTGCATCGGATCGATTAAACCTTCGCGAGCCAGCTCGCGTACTTCTCGTTCTTGCCGCCGACGACGTCGAAGAACGCGCTTTGCAGCTTTTCCGTGATCGGGCCGCGCTTGCCCGAACCGATCGTGCGGTTGTCGAGCTCGCGGATCGGCGTGACTTCGGCGGCGGTGCCGGTGAAGAACGCTTCGTCGCAGGTATAGACCTCGTCGCGGGTGATGCGCTTTTCGATGACCGGGATGCCGAAGTCGCGCGCGAGCGTGATGACCGTGTCGCGCGTGATGCCGTCGAGGCACGAAGCCAGATCGGGCGTGTAGATCTTGCCGTTGTTCACGAGGAAGAAGTTCTCGCCGGAGCCTTCGGACACGTAGCCGTCGACATCCAGCAGCAGGGCTTCGTCGTAGCCGTCGGCGACGGCTTCCTGGTTCGCGAGAATCGAGTTCACGTACCAGCCGGACGCCTTCGCGCGCACCATCGACACATTCACGTGATGGCGCGTGAACGACGACGTCTTCACGCGGATGCCCCTGGCCAGCCCGTCTTCGCCCAGATACGCGCCCCACGGCCATGCGGCGATGGCCACGTGAATGGTGTTGCCCTTGGCCGAGACGCCGAGCTTCTCCGAGCCGACCCAGATGATCGGGCGGATGTAGCACGACTCCAGATCGTTCGCCTTCACCACTTCGAGTTGTGCGGCTTCGAGCGTCGCGGCGTCGAACGGGACGTCCATCTGGAAGATCTTCGCCGAGTTCAGCAGGCGCTTCGTGTGCTCCTTCAGGCGGAAGATGGCCGTGCCCTGCGCGGTCTTGTATGCGCGCACGCCTTCGAAAACGCCCATGCCGTAGTGCAACGTGTGGGTCAGAACGTGGATCTTGGCGTCGCGCCATTCGATGAGCTTGCCATCCATCCAGATCTTGCCGTCGCGGTCGGCCATTGACATACGGTTCTCCTAGCTGTCTCGTTCAGTGAGTACGGGCAAGCCGCCCGATCGACCGGGGCGGCGGCGCACGTGCGCATTGTCGTGCGCGTTCGTGCGTCGATGACCGCCTGGGAACGCGCGCTTCAAGGGCGCAAAGGGGCGAAAGACCGTCATTTTAGCGTCTTTTCGCGACGAAACCGATCTGGAAGCGCCTTTCGCGACGCTATAATTTGCCTTTCGCCGCGCGCCTGAATGGCGAAGCGAAACGGCGAAGCCCCCCGTTCCCGATTTTCCCGGTATTTCCAGATCCGTCGCGCATCGATCGAGGCCGCGCGATGGCATCACGGGTTGTCTCACTCGCCTCGCATTCGCTCATGCTCGACCGGCTGTCCGACACGAATCGCCGCGCATTTTTCGAGGGCGTGCGCACCTTCTCTCCCGCCGTCCTCGCCACGTTCTCGTGGGGCCTCGTCACCGGCGTCGCGATGACCAAGTCCGTGCTCACCGTGCCGCAGGCGCTCGGCATGTCGTTCGCGGTGTACGCGGGCTCGTCGCAGCTCGCGGTGCTGCCGCTCTTCGCCGCGAAGCTGCCGCTCTGGACCGTGCTCCTGACCGCCGCGATGGTCAATCTGCGCTTCGTGATCTTCAGCGCGGGGCTCGCGCCGCATTTCTCCTATCTGTCGCTGCGTCGGCGTCTGCTGCTCGGTTATTTCAACGGCGACATCATCTATCTGATGTTTTCGAAGCGGAATTTCCCGACCGGCTGGCAACCCGGCAAGGAAGCATTCTTCTGGGGGCTCGCGGCGTCGAGCTGGTTCTCGTGGCAGATTTCATCGGTGATCGGCATTCTGCTCGCGAGCCTGATTCCCGATAACTGGGGACTCGAGCTCGCCGGCACGCTCGCGCTGATTCCGCTCATCGTCTCCGCCATCGCGACGCGTTCGACGCTCGCGGCCGTCGCGGTGGCGAGCGTCGTCGCGCTGCTGGCCTTCGATCTGCCGTACCGCTTCGGCTTGCCGCTGTCGGTGTTCGCGGCGCTCATCGCGGGCACGCTCGCGGACGTCATCGCCGAGCGCGGGCAGCCGAAGCCCGCCGCCGACGACAAAACGGACGACAAGCCCGCCACCACGAGGACCGTCCGATGAGCACGCTGCAAATCTGGCTCGCTATCCTCGGCATGGGTCTCGTCACGGCCGTGACGCGCGCGCTCTTTCTGGCCGGCGGCGAGCGCATGGTGCTGCCGCCGCGTGTGCAGCGCGTCCTGCGCTACGCGCCGGCGGCGGCGCTCGCGGGCGTGGTCGTGCCGGATCTGCTCGTGACGCCCGCGGGCGTTTCGCTCGCGCTGTCGAATCATGCGCTGTGGGCGTCGGCGGCCGGGCTCGCGTATTACCTGTGGCGGCGCGGCATGATGGGCACGATCGCCGTCGGCATGCTGGTGTTCACGCTGCTGCGGCTCGCGGCGTGAGCGCATGCGTGGCGCAGCAAATACGCGTCATCAACGATTGCCCGCTAAAAGCGGTCGGGGTGATCGGTTAAAATGAGGGTCTTTCCCGAGTGAGCGAGGTCGAAAGTGTGTCCGGCAGTCACCGCGCTACGGTTGTCCAACTCGCCGTTCCCGGCTGCATCGGCGCGCCGGGGCGCGATCGGCGCGCATCTCCGGATTCATCTGCCCGATCTCTTTCTCCCGCTTCCCGCACGCGCGTTCGGCTTTGCCGCGCGCCCTTCGCCTCCAGCTTGATCCGCGCGCGAGCCGTCCTGCCCGGCGGCCCGCGCGCGGCGACTCCCCGAACCGGCCAAGCCCCGCGGCCGTTCCCGCCTGAACCGCTTCTCTATCTACGTTGACTCCCATGACGAAAGTACTGCGTTTCACCGATCTGATCGCCGAAGGCAAAGTCTCCGGCAAGCGTGTGTTCATCCGCGCGGATCTCAACGTGCCGCAAGACGATGACGGCAACATCACCGAAGACACGCGCGTGCGCGCTTCGGTCCCGGCGATCAAGGCCGCGCTCGACGCGGGCGCCGCCGTGATGGTCACGTCCCACCTGGGCCGTCCGACCGAAGGCCAGTTCAAGCCGGAAGACTCGCTCGCGCCGGTCGCTGCGCGCCTGTCCGAGCTGCTCGGCCGCGACGTGCCGCTCGTCGCCGACTGGGTCGATGGCGTCCAGGTCCAGCCGGGCAATGTCGTGCTGCTGGAAAACTGCCGCTGCAACAAGGGCGAAAAGAAGAACGACGACGGCCTCGCGCAGAAGATGGCGAAGCTCTGCGACATCTACGTCAACGACGCGTTCGGCACCGCGCACCGCGCGGAAGCCACCACGCACGGCATCGCGAAGTACGCGGGCGTCGCGTGCGCGGGTCCGCTGCTCGCCGCTGAACTCGACGCGCTCGGCAAGGCGCTCGGCAACCCGAAGCGTCCGCTCGTCGCGATCGTCGCGGGCTCGAAGGTGTCGACGAAGCTCACCATCCTCAAGTCGCTCGCCGAGAAAGTCGATCAACTGATCGTCGGCGGCGGCATCGCCAATACGTTCATGCTGGCGTCGGGTCTCAAGATCGGCAAGTCGCTCGCCGAAGCCGATCTCGTCAACGAAGCAAAGGAAATCATCGAGCAGGCGCGCACGCGCGGCGCATCGGTGCCGATTCCGAGCGATGTCGTCACCGCGAAGGAGTTCGCCGCGACCGCGAAGGCGGAAACCAAGCCCGTCGCCGATGTCGCCGACGACGATCTGATCCTCGACATCGGCCCGGACACGGCCAAGGCGCTCGCGGCTCAGCTCGAAACGGCCGGCACGATCGTGTGGAACGGTCCGGTCGGCGTGTTCGAGTTCGACCAGTTCGGCAACGGCACGAAGACGCTCGCGCAGGCCATCGCCAATTCGTCGGCATTCTCGATCGCCGGCGGCGGCGACACGCTCGCGGCCATCGCGAAATACGATATCGCCGACAAGGTGAGCTACATCTCGACCGGCGGCGGCGCGTTCCTGGAGTTCCTCGAAGGCAAGAAGCTGCCCGCGGTCGAGGTGCTCGAATCCCGCGCAGGGGCTTGAGGCCTTGGCGGCCCGAGGCAATCCGGCGAAAGCAGGAAAGAAGGGCGCGCAAGCAGCCGGCGGCGCGCAAGACGATGTGACGCAGGACATGATCGACAGCGGCGCGCTCGATGCCGCCGCTGAAGCAGCGCAGGTGATCGCGGAAGCGGCTCGTCCGGATCACGCACCACCCGAAGGCGAAGCGGCATATCCGGGAACGGAAACGCCTCCGGTCATCATCGGCGGCATGCCCGCCCATGCCTTGAAAGAAACCGACAAAGCGACGCCGGCACGAACCGGCGCGCGCGCGCAAGCGGTGAGCAATACCTCACTGCAAGCGCAACGTGCTCGCAGCGTAGTTACGGGCGATCCTACTGAGACGAGGAATTCCATGCATCGCGCTACAAAGATTGTTGCCACCATCGGCCCGGCTTCCACGAGCCCGGACATCCTGCTGCAAATGCTGCAGGCGGGTCTCGACGTCGTACGCTTCAACTTCTCGCACGGCACCGCCGACGATCACCGCCAGCGCGCCGAAATCGTCCGCGAGGCGGCGCGCCAGGTGGGCCGTGAAGTCGCGATCATGGCGGACCTGCAAGGCCCGAAGATCCGCGTCGGCAAGTTCGAGAACAACAAGACGATGCTCGTCGCCGGCAACACGTTCATCCTCGACGCCAACTGCGAGCTCGGCAACAACGATCGCGTCGGCCTCGACTACAAGGATCTGCCCCGCGATCTGCGCGCGGGCGACGTGCTGCTGCTCAACGATGGCCTCATCGTGCTCGACGTCACGCGCGTGATCGGCGAGGAGATTCACACGGTCGTGAAGGTCGGCGGCGAGCTGTCCAATAACAAGGGCATCAATCGCCAGGGCGGCGGCCTCACCGCGCCCGCGCTGACCGAGAAGGACATGGAGGACATCAAGACCGCGATGTCCCTCGGCGCGGATTTCGTCGCGGTGTCGTTCCCGAAGAACGCGACCGACATGGAAATGGCGCGCCAGCTCGCGAACATCGCGGGCGCGCCGTACGGCATCAAGCCGAAGATGATCGCGAAGATCGAGCGCGCCGAGGCCATTCCCGCGCTGCAGGGCATTCTCGACGCATCGGACGGCATCATGGTCGCGCGTGGCGATCTCGCGGTGGAAGTCGGCAACGCGGCGGTTCCGGCGCTGCAAAAGCGCATGATCCGCATGGCGCGCGAGTCGAACAAGCTCGTGATCACCGCCACGCAGATGATGGAATCGATGATCCACGCGCCCGTGCCGACGCGCGCGGAAGTGTCGGACGTGGCGAACGCCGTGCTCGACGGCACCGACGCCGTGATGCTCTCCGCCGAAACGGCAGCCGGCAAGTACCCGGTGACGACTATCGAAACGATGGCGGCCGTCTGCGTGGAAGCGGAGAAGTCGGAAGAGTCGCAGCTCGACCGCGATTTCCTCGACCGCACGTTCACGCGCATCGATCAATCCATCGCGATGGGCGCGCTCTTCACCGCGTATCACCTGGGCGCGAAGGCCGTGGTCGCGTTGACGGAATCCGGCTCCACCGCGCTGTGGATGTCGCGTCACTGGAGCCACGTCCCCATCTTCGCGCTGACGCCGCGCGTGTCGAGCGAGCGCACGATGTCGCTGTATCGCAATGTGACGCCGCTGCACGTCGACACCAACATGGATCGCGACGCCGCGCTGAATCAGGCGCTGGAAGTCGTAGTGTCGAAGGGCTATGCGGCGCGCGGCGACATGGTTGTTCTCACTGTCGGCGAACCGATGGGTCAGGCCGGCGGCACCAACACGCTGAAGATCGTGCGTGTGGGCGATCACATCTAGGCATTGAACAGCAGGACGCGCTCATCGCGGTGAGCGCAAAGCGCGCAGGACACGCGGGCAAGCCGATGCTTGCCCGCGTCAGTCATGGCGATGGAAAAAGCCGAAAACCGCCCGAGAGCGGAATCGGGCGCGCTGCAGGATTCGTTTCACATCATGGAGTTTCACCACAATGCCTCTCGTATCAATGCGTCAATTGCTGGATCACGCAGCCGAACACGGCTATGGTCTCCCGGCATTCAACGTCAACAATCTGGAACAAGTGCAGGCGATCATGTCGGCCGCGAACGAAGTGAACGCGCCCGTCATCATGCAGGCGTCCGCCGGTGCGCGTAAGTACGCGGGCGAAGCGTTCCTCCGCCATCTGATCGAAGCGGCCGTCGAGTCGTATCCGCATATTCCGGTCGTGATGCATCAGGATCACGGCCAGTCGCCGGCCGTGTGCATGGCCGCGATCCGCTCCGGCTTCACCAGCGTGATGATGGACGGCTCGCTCGAAGCCGACGGCAAGACCGTCGCATCGTACGAGTACAACGTCGCAGTGTCGAAGCAGGTCGTGGAGTTCTCGCATTCGATCGGCGTCACGGTCGAGGCCGAGCTGGGCGTGCTCGGTTCGCTCGAAACGATGAAGGGCGACAAGGAAGACGGCCACGGCGCCGAAGGCACGATGACGCGCGAGCAACTGCTCACCGACGTCGAGCAGGCCGCCGACTTCGTCAAGCAGACGCAGTGCGATGCGCTGGCGATTGCCATCGGCACGTCGCACGGCGCGTACAAGTTCTCGAAGAAGCCCACGGGCGATATCCTCGCCATCGACCGCATCAAGGAAATTCACCAGCGCATTCCGAACACGCACCTCGTGATGCACGGTTCGTCGTCGGTGCCGCAGGAATTGCTGGCCGAAATCCGCGAATTCGGCGGCGACATGAAGGAAACCTACGGCGTGCCGGTCGAAGAGATTCAGGAAGGCATCAAGCACGGCGTGCGCAAGGTGAACATCGACACCGACCTGCGCCTCGCGATCACCGGCGCGATCCGCCGCTATCTGTTCGAAAATCCGTCGAAGTTCGATCCGCGCGACTACCTGAAGCCCGCGCGCGAGGCGGCGAAGGAAATCTGCCGTCAGCGCTACATGCAGTTCGGCTGCGAGGGCATGGCCGGCAAGATCAAGCCGATTTCCCTCGACAAAATCGCCGAGAAATACAAGTCCGGCGAGCTCGCGCAGATCGTGAAATAACGCTGCCGCAAAGCAAGCTCGATTTGTAAAGTAAAATCAACGGGTTCCGGGTTCGGAACCCGTTCGCGTTTCTTTTCCCGCGCTTGAATGCCCGGCGCGGGGCTCATCATTTCAGTCCTTCTTCGGTACATGACGATGTCCACGCTATACGAATCCACGATCAAATCGCTGCCGCTGCTCGGCCGCGGCAAGGTCCGCGACAACTACGCAGTCGGTCAGGACAAGCTCCTGATCGTGACGACCGACCGCCTTTCCGCATTCGATGTCGTCATGGGCGAGCCGATTCCGAACAAGGGCCGCGTGCTGAACACGATGGCCGATTTCTGGTTCGAGAAGCTCGGCCATATCGTGCCGAACCACAACACGGGCATCGATCCGGCGTCAGTCGTCGCGGCGGACGAAGTCGAGCAGGTGAAGGGCCGCGCGGTCGTCGTGAAGCGCCTGGAGCCGATTCTCGTCGAAGCGGTCGTGCGCGGCTATCTCGCGGGCAGCGGCTGGAAGGACTATCAGGCGACGGGCGCGGTATGCGGCGTCGAACTGCCGCCGGGCCTGCAGAACGCGCAGAAGCTGGCCGAGCCGATTTTCACGCCGGCGGCGAAGGCCGAAATGGGCCATCACGACGAAAACATCACCTACGATGAGATGGAGCGCCGCATCGGCACCGAGCTTTCCGCGACGATCAAGCGCATTTCCATCCAGTTGTACAAGGAAGCGGCGGAGTACGCGGCGACGCGCGGCATCATCATCGCGGATACGAAGTTCGAGTTCGGTCTCGACAACAAGGGCGATCTGTATCTGATGGACGAAGTGCTGACCGCCGATTCGTCGCGCTTCTGGCCCGCCGATGGCTATCAGGTCGGCACGAATCCGCCGTCCTTCGACAAGCAGTTCGTGCGCGACTGGCTCGAAACGCAGCCGTGGAAGAAGGAGCCGCCCGCGCCGAAGCTGCCGGACGACGTGATCGCGAAGACGTCGGAGAAGTATCAGGAAGCGCTGCAGCGTTTGACCGGCAAGACGCTTTCTTAAGGTTCGACACGCGCGCCGCGCATGAAGAAGCGGCGCGCGCAATTCAAGGGAACAGGAATGAGCGAAGTACAGACCGCGGCGCATACGCACGAAGCGCCGCTCGTCGGCGTGTTGATGGGCTCCAGCTCCGACTGGGACGTGATGAAGAACGCGGTCGCGATTCTTCAGGAATTCGGCGTGCCGTACGAGGCGAAGGTCGTGTCGGCGCATCGCATGCCGGACGAGATGTTCGCTTACGCCGAAAGCGCGCGTGAGCGCGGCGTGCGCGCGATCATCGCCGGCGCGGGCGGCGCGGCGCATCTGCCGGGCATGCTGGCCGCGAAGACCACCGTGCCGGTGCTCGGCGTGCCGGTGGCGAGCAAGTATCTGAAGGGCGTCGATTCCCTGCATTCGATCGTGCAGATGCCCAAGGGCGTGCCGGTCGCGACCTTCGCCATCGGCGAGGCGGGCGCGGCGAACGCGGCGTTGTTCGCGGTATCGATTCTGAGCGTGACGGACGCGCGCTACGCCGAAGCGCTCGCCGCTTTCCGCGTGAAGCAGAACCAGGCGGCGCGGGACATGGCGTTGCCGCCGCTTTGATGGTGTCCTGATCCCACTTTGTCCCGCATGGAACACTGAGAGCGGCGCGCGCCGCTCGCCGTTCGCAACGTAGCCCCACGTTCAGCCACGATGAACCCACAAAACTCCCCGATTTCTCCCATCCTGCCGGGCGCCTGGCTCGGCATGGTCGGCGGCGGCCAGCTCGGCCGCATGTTCTGCTTCGCCGCGCAGTCGATGGGCTATCGCGTCGCCGTCCTCGATCCGGACGAGACGAGCCCCGCGGGCGCCGTCGCGGACCGCCACATCCGCGCGCCCTATGACGACCGTGCCGCGCTCACCGAGCTCGGCCGCCTGTGCGCGGCGGTATCGACGGAATTCGAGAACGTGCCGTCCGCGAGCCTCGACTTTCTCGCGTCGTGCACGTTCGTGAGCCCGGCGGGCAGTTGCGTGGCGATCGCGCAGGATCGCGTCGCGGAGAAGCGCTTCATCGCGGAATCGGGCGTGCCGGTCGCGCCGCATGTGGTGATCGAATCGATGGACGCGCTCGCCGCGCTGCCCGACGAGAAGATCGCCGCCGTGCTGCCGGGCATCCTGAAGACCGCGCGCCTCGGCTACGACGGCAAGGGTCAGGTGAGCGTGCGCAACGTCGCGGAATTGCGCAACGCGTATGCGTCGCTGTCGGGCGTGCCGTGCGTGCTGGAAAAGCGCATGCCGCTCAAGTACGAAGTGTCGGTGCTGATCGCGCGCGGCGGCGACGGCAAGTCCGCTGTATTCCCGCTCGCGCAGAACGTGCATGTGAACGGCATTCTCGCGAAGACCGTCGTGCCCGCGCCCGACGCCTCCGATGCGCTCGTCGCACAGGCGCAGGACGCTGCGCTGACCATCGCCGCGAAGCTGGGTTATGTCGGCGTGCTGTGCGTCGAGTTCTTCGTGCTGGAAGACGGCTCGCTGATCGCGAATGAAATGGCGCCGCGTCCGCACAACTCCGGCCACTACACGGTCGATGCCTGCGCGACGAGCCAGTTCGAGCAGCAGGTTCGCGCGATGACCGGCATGCCGCTCGGCGACACGCGCCAGCATTCGCCCGCCGCGATGCTGAATCTGCTCGGCGATATCTGGTTCGATGCCGACAAGGCGCGCGCCCCCGCGTGGCCGGAGGTCGCGGCGATGCCGTCCGCGCGGCTGCATCTGTATGGCAAGGAAGAGGCGCGCCGGGGCCGCAAGATGGGCCACATCAACTTCACGGCGGCGACGCTCGAGGAAGCGCGCACGGCGGCGCGCGACTGCGCGCGCATGCTGCATATTTCGCTCGATTGAGACTGACCGAAGCACCAGGCAATGACCATCCATTTTCCGAGCGCCGCGCAGATCGACGAAGCCGCGGCCCTGCTCGATGCGGGCGAACTCGTCGCGTTTCCGACCGAGACGGTCTACGGGCTCGGCGGCGACGCCGAGAACCCGGACGCCATCGCGCGCATCTATGCGGCGAAGGGGCGGCCGGCGAATCATCCGGTGATCGTGCATCTCGCGCCGGAGGCTGACCCGGGCTACTGGGTGCGCGAGCTGCCCGTCGATGCGCGCAAGCTCATCGATGCGTTCTGGCCCGGCCCTTTGACGCTGATTCTGAAGCGCGCGGCGCATATTCCGGCGGCGGTGAGCGGCGGACAGGATTCGGTGGGCGTGCGGTGTCCGTCGCATCCGGTCGCGCAGCAGTTGTTGTCGGCGTTTCACGCGCGGCGTCTCCGGACGGGCAAGCAGGGCGGGGTGGCGGGGCCGTCCGCCAATCGCTTCGGTCATGTGAGTCCGACGACCGCGCAGCACGTGCGCGAGGAATTCGGCAACGCGGTGCATGTGCTCGATGGCGGCGCGGCGGATGTCGGCATCGAATCGACGATTCTGGATTTGTCGCGCGGCTTTCCGGCGCTGCTTCGGCCGGGGCATGTGAGTCCGCAGCAGATCGCGGATGTGATCGGTACTGCGCCGCGTTTGCCCGACGGCTCGGATGCGACGGCGCCGCGGGCTTCGGGCACGTTGAAGGCGCATTACGCGCCGCGGACGCCGCTTGCCCTGTTGCCGTTCGCGGCGATCGAGCCGCTTCTTTCCGGTCAGGATCGGGCGAGCGGGAAGAAGATCGCGCTGGTTGCCCGGAGTTCGAGCGCGGGCGAGTGGGCACACGCGGCGAATGTTCACTTCGTTGCCGCGCCGGAAGATCCGCAGAGCTATGCGCGGGATCTTTATGGTTTGCTGCGCGCGCTGGATCGGGCGAACGTGGAGCGGATTCTCATCGAGAAATTGCCGGAGACGGTCGAGTGGATCGCGGTGAATGACCGGCTGGGAAGGGCGGCGGCGGCGTTTGAGGCGGATGCGTGATTGCCGGTTGCGCAGAGACCTGCGGAACCGTCAAAAACAAAAACCGCCCGGCGATTCCTCGACCGGGCGGTTTTTAACTACTCACTAATCCAACCGCTTACTTCCCCAACCCCGACTTCGCAATCGTCTGCTCCGCCGCCTGCGCGAAAAGCGCGCCGAGATGCGTCGTCGGATGCAGGGTGTCGGCGAACATGTACGTCTGATCTGCGCCTGCGACGGTCAAGGTCTCCGGCGAGCAGAATAGCGACGTGGCGAAATTCTGCGGATTGGGCTCGCCGAATTTCTGCGCCGCCGCGGCCATCGCCTGCAGATTACACGCAGTTCCTGTGTTCGACACCGTGAAGCCGTACTGCGCGAAGTTTGCCGTGATGTTGGCAAGCGGCGTGGCGATATCCAGAAAGATTACCTTCGATATCAGCCCGAGCTGCGTCAGTTTTCCGGTGAGCGTGTCGTTGAACAGTTTCGAAACCTGCTGCATCTGCACACGCACGGCTGCGCTGCTCCTCATGCCCTCCGGCGTCAAGCTGACGTCCGGAACATTCGATACCAGCACATGCGTCGCGCCGTTCTGCAGGATGGTGCCGACGATGCCGGCGAGCTGGCCGGCCGCGGTCGCGATCGCGATACCGGCATCCGTCGGCGACAGCTTGCCGGCCTGCACTGCCAGCAAGTTGTACAGGATATCGTTCCCGCCGCCACCGACGAGCACGAGCTGACCTGAATTGAAGCTGCCATGCGTGGCGAGATAGTTCTTCACCTGCTGCACGACCGGCACCGTGAGCGGGCCCTGATAATTCGCCGGATCGTTCGACACGTGGTTGATGCCGATCGGATTCGTCACCAGCGCGCCACCCTGCGCATATCCGAACCCCGACTGCGTCTGGGGCGGCACGCCGAAGCCGCCCGTCATCGCCGGCGTCAGCGTGTCGCCGTAATACTGCGCGACGTTCTGCACCCAGACCTGACCCGGATTCGTCGTGAAGCGCCCGCCGCCGAAGTTCGCCGCCGCAACGGGCGCATACGTGCCGACATCGGAAAGGCTGTCGCCGAACGACACCACCTGCAGCTTGACGCCGCCCGGCGGCGTGGAATTGTTGTCGTCACCGCCGCCGCACGCGGCGAGCAGGGCGAAGGCCGCGCCGGCCGTCGCGACTTGGGCAAAGCGCGCCAGGGCGGCGCGCATCGAGCGTTGCTTCTTCATGACCTCGTCTCCGTTCTTCGGTGTTTTCTAGTTCGATTGCGGCGCCTGACCGTCTGCGGTCTTCACGCCGCGTACCTGCGATATTAAGCGATGCCGCACGCCCACCGTGTCGCGCGATGCACCCGGCCGAGCGCCGTGCCCGACAGCGTACACGGCGCCCGGACCTTCCCGGGCGTCACTTCGTAGAAGAAATCTTCGGTCACGTCCGGCTCGCATGCCCGCGAGCGACGCGTGTCACTCCGCTGCGCCCGGCCGGCGCGCACCCTCGTAGACCCATTCGAGGAGCGCATCGTGCGCGGCGCGCGCGGCCTCGGCGCGCGGATCGTTGATGAAGCTCACGACGACATAGCTCTCGCCGTTCGCCGCGCCGACATAGCCCGCGATCGCGCGCACGTCGCGCAGCGTGCCGGTCTTGATGTGCGCGTTGCCGAGCGCGCCCGCTTTGGTGAGACGGTTGCGCATGGTGCCGTCGACGCCCGCGACCGGCAGAGACTCGACGAACACCTGCGCCACCGGGCTCGCGTTCGCCGCCATCAGCAGATCGGCGAGCGAGGCCGCGGAGATGGTTTCGTCGCGCGAGAGGCCGGAGCCGTTGTCGAGTGCGAGGCCGTTCATCGGCAGGGCGCTGCGCTTGAGGAACGCCTGGATCGCCGCCGCCGATTTCGCGGTCGTCGCGGGCGGCTTCGATTGCGCGGCGCCGATCGTGAGGAACAGGTTGCGCGCCATCACGTTGTTGCTGAACTTGTTGATGTCGCGAACGACATCCGACAGCACCGGGCTGCGATGCGTGCCGACGAGCCGCGCGTTCGACGGCGTCGCGCCTTCGCGCGTCGCGCCCTGGAACGTGCCGCCCGTCTGCTTCCACAGCGCGAGAAAGCCGCCGGCAAAGAACGTCGAATGGTCGAGCGCGGCGACGTTGACCGTGCGCGAGCCGCAGCGCAGCGGGTAGTCGCCGATGAACGAGGCCTGCACGAAGCCGCCCTGCGTCTGCGCGACGGAAGGCGACGCGGCCTGCAGCGAGCCGGTGCACGCGCCGCGCGTGACGCGCAGTTCGTTGTCGATCTGCAATTGCGCGAGCTGCGGCAGCACGTCGATGGACACCTGCCCGTCCTCGCCCGGCGTCAACGTGAAGGACAGCGACTTGAACGCGTACAGCAGCGGGTCCGGGCCGACGTTGTAGGGTGCGGTGTCGTCGTTGTCGAACGCGGGCAGATCGCGCGTGGAGGCGTCGAAATAGCGCTTGTCGAGCACGAGCGCGCCGTCGATCGCGGTGATGCCGCTCTTGCGGATCTGGTTGACGAGATCGATCAGCTCTTCCGGCACGAGCTTCGGATCGCCCGTGCCTTGAATGTACAGATTGCCGTGCAGGACGCCTTGCGCATCGAGATCGCCGTCGGCATAGGCGGTGGTCTTCCAGCGATAGTCCGGCCCGAGCATCGAGAGGCCCGCGTAGGTGGTGACGAGCTTCATCGTCGAGGCGGGCAGCATCGGCTCGCTCGCGTTGATCGAGACGAGCGGCACGGGTGCGCCGATGCGCTGCACGACGACGCTCATCGACGAGAGCGGCACATGCGCGCGCGCCAGCGCCGCCATCACCGGAGCGGGCAGCGGGCCGGCGGGCACGCTTGCCCTCGCGGCCTTCGCCTCGTGCTTCGCTTCGTGCTTTGCTTCGTTCTTCGCGGCGCGCTTCGATTTCGCGCCGCCCTTCGCCGCATGCTCCGGCCGCTGCGCCTGCGATTCGGCCTTGGTGCCGCCGCGCGCCTCGGCATCGGGCATGTGGCCGAGCGCCGCGCAGGCAAGGGCTGCGACGAGCGCAAACGAAGAAAGACGGCTGGACACGGAACGGGAAGCGAGCGGCATGGACGAGCGTTGTTTTTGGACTGGATGACGGCTGGCGGCGCGGAATGAGCCGCGTCGCGCCGCGTGGGAAGCGGCTATTGTAGACAAGCTGGCTTGCGGAAATCGTACGCGCGGCAAATCTTCGTCACGCGATGCGGGCGCGGGCGGCGTGCGTCACGCCGTTATCCTCTGAAAGTGGACGATCCGCGCGGTTAAGTCCTATTTAAGCCTGTGGCGGGCAGGCGCCGCTACAATGGATCGCGGCCCGAAAGCTGCCTTTTGTAGCCACGGTAATCACGGTAACCACGAACAGACATGTGCCATGCGAATCCTGCTTGTCGAAGATGACCGGATGATCGCCGAGGGCGTGCGCAAGGCGCTGCGCGCCGACGGCTTCGCAGTCGACTGGGTGCAGGACGGCGAGGCCGCGCTCACGGCGGTCGGCGGCGAGCCCTACGACATGATGCTGCTCGATCTCGGCCTGCCCAAGCGCGACGGCCTCGACGTGCTGAAGACGCTGCGCGCGCGGGCCAACTCGCTGCCGGTGCTGATCGTCACGGCGCGCGACGCCATCGCGGATCGCGTGAAGGGCCTCGATGCGGGCGCCGACGATTATCTCGTCAAGCCCTTCGATCTCGACGAACTCGGCGCGCGCATGCGTGCGCTGATTCGCCGTCACGCGGGGCGCGGCGAATCGCTCGTACGGCACGGCGAACTCACGCTCGATCCGGTCGGCCATCAGGTGACGCTCGCGGGCGCGCCGGTATCGCTGTCGGCGCGCGAGTTCGCGCTGCTCGAAGCGTTGATGGCGCGGCCCGGCGCGGTGCTGTCGAAGAGCCAGCTCGAGGAGAAGATTTACGGCTGGGGCGAGGAAATCGGCAGCAACACCGTCGAGGTCTACATCCATTCGCTGAGAAAGAAGCTCGGCGCCGATCTCATCCGCAACGTGCGCGGCCTGGGCTACATGGTCGCCAAGGACGCCTGATGCAGTCGATCCGGCGGCAATTGGTGATCTGGCTGCTTGCTCTGGTGATCGTCGGCGTGGGTTTCGCGGGCTGGCTCATCTATCGGCAGGCGCTCGCCGAAGCCAACGAACTCTTCGATTACCAGCTTCAGCAGATCGCGGCGGCGCTGCCTTCGGAGCCGTTTTCATCGGTGCTGAGCTCGCGCAGCGAGAGCGATGAAGGCGTCGTCATCCAGATCTGGAATCGCAATGGCGTGCTGATGTACTACTCGCATCCGCGCGTGCCGCTGGCACCTCATGCTGAACTCGGCTTCTCCACCGAAATGACGCCGCGCGGCGAATGGCGCGTGTACAGCGCGATCGTCGGCGACAACGTCGTGCAGCTCGCGCAGCCGCTGTCGATCCGCAATCGCGTCGCGGCGGGCGTCGCGTGGCGCACGCTGTGGCCCCTCGTGCTGCTGCTGCCGCTGCTCGGTCTCGCGATCTGGGTGATCGTCGGGCGCGGGCTCGCGCCTTTGCAGCGCGTGACGCGCGCGCTCGACACGCGCCATCCCGAGGCGCTCGACCCGCTCTCCGATCAACGTCTGCCGCAGGAAGTGCGGCCGGTCGTGCGCGCGTTGAATGCGCTGCTTTCGCGGCTGTCGGCGGCGCTCGACACGCAGAAGGCCTTCGTCGCCGATGCCGCGCACGAATTGCGCACGCCTCTGGCCGCGGTGCAGATTCAGGCGCAGCTCGTCGCGCGCGCGCAGGATGACGACACGCGCCGCGAGGCGCTCCACGACTTGCACGAAGGCATCGCGCGCGCGACGCGCCTTGCCGAGCAGTTGCTCGCGCTCGCGCGATCGGAGCCGGATGGCAAGACAGTCGAAGCACGGATCGATCTGAGCGAACTGCTGGAAGGCTGCGTGCGCGGTTATGTGCTCGTGGCGCAGGAACGTGAAGTCGATCTCGGCATCGAGGCGAGCGAGCCCGCGACCGTGAACGGCGATCCCGATTCCCTGCGCGTGATGTTCAACAATCTCATCGACAACGCGACGAAATACACGCCGCGCGGCGGGCGTGTCGACGTCTGTCTGAAGCTCGCCGATGGACACGCGGTCGTCGATATCGCCGACACCGGGCCGGGCATTCCCGCGGAAGAACGCGAGCGCGTGTTCGACCGTTTCTATCGCGTGGGAGAAGGCGCGGATCGCGCGCGCACCGATGTCGCGGGCAGCGGGCTCGGGCTCGCGATCGTGCGGCGCATCGCGGTTCAGCATGGCGTTTCGGTTGCGCTCGGGGAATCGCAGACGGGTGGATTGAAAGTGACTGTGCGGTTTTGATGTTGGCAGCGAAAACGTTGCCTGATCGTGGAATAGATTGATCAAAGTCTTCGAGAAAATCTTATTAGTGGACCGATGTTTGTTTGTTTTATGAAAGTCAAGTAATTGATTTGATTGATTTTGTTTTTTAGGAAACCTCGCCTACATTTGCGCAGGATCGCTGATTAATCTCCGACATTCTTACTTCTATGAATCGGATAAATCGGCATGGTGATGAACTTGAGGGATGGAGTCCGGAGGACGGGTTTTGCGCAACGGGTCCCGGCGAAGCGTAGGTGGCGCGCGCTGGCCGCCTTGATCGCCGCCGCGGCGGCTATGTCGGGCAGCACGGGCGCATTGGCGGCGGCGCCGGTGGTAGTCGTCTGTGATACCAGCGGGTTCAGCAATGCCCTTTCCCTTACCGGCGCAAACACGGGGCTTCCCGGATCGAACGGCTGTTCTCCGGGTAGCACGAACTTCGTGAAGATCACCGACGACAACGTCACGCCCACGAGCCAGATCGATATGGGCAGCGGTGTGGTCGGCATCACGGCAGGCACCAGCATCCAGATGCATCAGTACGTCGACATGCTGGGCAACAAGATCAGCGGCCTCGCCGCCGGCGATATCTCGGCAACGAGCACCGAAGCGATCAACGGCTCGCAGCTTTACGCCGCAGTCAACGACCTCACGACCAACATCAGCAACGGCACCATCGGCCTCGTACAGCAGAATCCGACGTCGCGCACCATCACCGTGGCAAAGGACACGGACGGCACGGTCGTCGACGTGACGGGCACGACAGGTGCACGCCAGGTCACGGGCGTGGCGGCGGGCGAGCTCAGCGCGGCCAGCACGGACGCGGTCAACGGCTCGCAGCTTTACGCGACGAACCAGCAGGTCGATGTGCTGAATCAGCGCGTGGCGAACATCGCCATCGGCGGGGCGACGTTCATCGATTCACAAGCGAACGACGCGCCCGCCGCGGCGACCGGCGCGAACTCGACCGCCCTCGGTAACGGCGCGCAGGCGACCGGTGCGAATTCGGTCGCGCTGGGCGATCGTTCCGTCGCGTCGGAAGACAACACCGTGTCGGTGGGCTCGGCTGGCAACGAGCGCCGCGTGACGAACGTCGCGGCGGGCGTCAATGGCACGGATGCGGCGAACATGAATCAGCTGAACGCGGTGCAGAGCAGCGTCAACACGGTCGCCCGCGAAGCGTTCGCCGGCGTCGCCGCGGCGATGGCCATGCCGAACCTCACGCCGCGCGAGCCGGGCAAGACGGTGGTCGCGGCAGGCGTCGCGAACTACAAGGGCTATACGGCGGTGGGCGTCGGTGGCACCTATCGTTCGCGAGACAGCCGCTGGCTGGTGAACGGTGCGCTGTCGCTGACGGGGCATGGCGACACGGGCGTCCGCGCGCAAGTGGGCTACGAGTTCTGAGCACGCAGCGTAGCGGCTCAGACAACAAGGCGCGTAATGCAAGGGCGGCTATCCGTGAGGGTAGCCCCCTTTTTTGCGTCCGCGCGCGTCCTGCCGGCTTTTTAAGAGAGATTTAAGCGACGAACCGTAATCTTCGTTCATCAGCAAAGCGCATCCACGCAGCGCATCCCGTTATCAGGAGCACACGATGAAAGCGAAGATCCTCACCCGCAGCGCCGTCGCGGCAGCCGTTGCCGTTGCCTTGTCGGCGGGCTACGTGGCCGGACATAACAACGTGCCTGCGCCCCAGGTCATTGCGCCCGCGCAGGCCGCGATGATGCCCGCCGAAGCAGCGGCCAAGACAGGCATTCCCGATTTCTCCGGTCTCGTCGAGACCTATGGTCCGGCCGTCGTGAACATCAGCGCGAAGCACGTCGTCAAGCAAACGTCGAACCGGCGCGGCCCGAACCAGTTGCCGATGGACCCGGACGATCCCTTCTACCAGTTCTTCAAGCGCTTCGGCGGCATGCCGGGCTTCGGCGGCGGCGATGGCGACCCCCGCGCGGATCGTCCGAGCGAAGGTCTCGGCTCCGGCTTCGTCGTGAGCAGCGACGGCTACATCCTGACGAACGCGCACGTCGTCGACAACGCCAATGTCGTCACCGTGAAGCTCACCGACAAGCGGGAGTACCGCGCGAAGGTCATCGGCGCGGACAAGCAGTCCGATGTCGCCGTGCTGAAGATCGACGCGAAGGACCTGCCGACCGTGAAGATCGGCGATCCCAACGGCAGCAAGGTAGGCCAGTGGGTCGTTGCGATCGGCTCGCCGTACGGCTTCGACAACACCGTGACCTCGGGCATCATCAGCGCGAAGTCGCGCGCGCTGCCCAACGAGAACTACACGCCGTTCATCCAGACCGACGTGCCCGTGAACCCCGGCAACTCGGGCGGCCCGCTCTTCAATCTGCAAGGCGAAGTCATCGGCATCAACTCGATGATCTACTCGCAGACGGGCGGCTTCCAGGGACTTTCGTTCGCTATCCCGATCAACGAGGCGATCAAGGTCAAGGACGCGCTCATCAAGACGGGCCATGTGGATCGCGGCCGGCTCGGCGTCACGGTGCAGGGCATGAACCAGACGCTCGCCAACTCATTCGGCATGAAGTCGCCGCAAGGCGCGCTCGTCAGCTCGGTCGAGCCGGGCGGGCCCGCGGCGAAGGGAGGCCTGCAGCCGGGCGACGTGATCACCGCGCTGAATGGCGTGCCGGTGACGGATTCGACCTCGCTGCCGTCGCAGGTCGCGAGCCTTTCGCCGGGCACGTCGGCGAAGGTGACGGTGTGGCGCGACAAGGGCGCGAAGGATCTCAGCGTGACCATCGGCGCGCTGAAGGACGCGAAGACCGCGAGCGCGAACACGGGCGGCGATGACGGCGCGTCGGCGCAGGACGCGCGGCTCGGCGTCGCGGTGCGCCCGCTCACGCCGGAGGAGAAGCAGAACGATTCGCTCTCGCGCGGCCTGCTCGTGCAACAGTCGAACGGCGCGGCGGCGAATGCTGGCATCCAGCCGGGCGACGTGATTCTCGCGGTCAACGGGCAGCCGGTCACGTCCGTGCAGCAATTGAAGTCGATGGTGCAGCGCGCGGGCGACAGCATCGCGCTGCTGATCCAGCGCGACGACGCGCAGATCTTCGTGCCGGTCGATCTCGGCTGAACGGCGCCCGTCGCGTCGCGCGATGCGGGCACGAACCATGCTCCGTGGTTCCCTGGTGCCCCATCGCGTGAAACGGACGCATCGGGCGTGACGCCGCGCGCGCCTGACGGCACGGCGGCATCGGAAAAAGGAGCAGAAAACATGACGAGCAGAACCACGGGCAAGCTGGCGACCGCAGTCCTCGTTGCGGCGATGAGCGCGGGTATGGCGGGCGGGGCCTGGGCGCAGGCGTCGGGCGGCACGGCCACCGATATGTCGAGCGCGGGCAACACCAACGGCGGCGGCCTCCCGCAGATTCAGCAGCAAGGCGACGTCTCTTACACGTCGGGCGGCGTGGGGCTCGACGAATCGCGCGCATTGTTGCGGGAACAGGCGCAGTGGCCGCTGTCGCTGCGCTTCACGGGCCCGACCGCCGATTATCTGTCGGGCGTGCATGTGCGGATCGTCGGCGGGAAGGGCGGCGAAGTGCTGTCGACCGAATCGATGGGACCTTACATGCTTGTCAAGTTGCCGCCGGGCAGCTATACGGTCTACGCGAAGTACAAGGATCAGGAAAAGAAACAGGCGGTGACGGTCGCGGGCCCGGGCAAGGCCAAAGCGGCCTTCCACTGGAACATTCAGTAGGCGCAGGCGTCGAAGCGGTTAACGCCAGAGATATCGGCTTTGAAGCAGCGAAAGCGCTCACCCGGCATCGGAATCTTGTCTCATAATTAAGCCACGGGTATCTCGGTGACTCGTGGCTTTTTCATGTGATGTCGGTTCGCACGCAGGAGGCGCATCAGGATGGGCACGGAACTCAACGACGGGCACGAAGCGGCGCAGCGCATCGAGATCACGCCGAACGGCCGGCGCTGTCGCGTCATCCATCAGGGGGTCACCTATGCGGATACGCACGCGGCCATGACGCTCGTTGAAGCGGGCGCGGAAAAAGTGCACTACTTCCCGCGCGCCGACGTGAACATGGCGCGCCTGGAGCGCTCGATCCACACCACGCATTGCCCGATGAAGGGCCAGGCCACGCATTACCATCTGCTGACCGAGGACGGCCCGGTCGAGAACGCCGCGTGGAGCTACGAAGCGCCGCTCGACGCCGCCGCCAAAGTCAAGGGCTATCTCGCGTTCTATCGGTCGCGCGTCGATCGTATCGACGAAACGTCCTAGGCGCGCATCCGAACAGACACCGCCCACCCGTTGAGCCATAACGAACGCATGCGATCCTTGTCCCGGAGGCTCGAATGGAAGTCACCGATGCGTTGCGCATTCCGCTCGACCCGGCGCACGTCCGGGACGCGCTCGGCGATCTCGCGCTGTTGCGCGCGAGTCTCGACAATTGCGAATCGTTCATCCGGACACCGGGCGGCGAGTATGTCCTCACGCTGACCGTGCCGCTCGGCGCGCTGCGGGCGCGCTATGAAATCCGCGCGCACGCGGCGGGCCGCACACGTCAGGCGGCGCATGCCGAGGGCGAAAGCGAGGAATCCGCCGATGCCGTCTACGCCCGCACGCTGAGCTTCAAGGCGCGCGGCGAGGGCGTCGGTTCGCTGCGCGGGCAGATCGCCGTCACGCTGAATCCGGACGACGACGGCGACGCCACCTGGATCGAATACACCGTCTGGGCGACAGTATCGGGCCCGCTCGCCGGCCTGCCGTCGCGGCAGATCGAAAACGCGCTGCGCGAGGGCGCCGACGAGTTCTTCGCCGAGTTCTGCGAAGTGGTGCGCGCGAAGCACGGTCTGCCGTCGATGCGGGCCGCGGGCGAAGGCGCGGCGCGGCGGCATGTGTTCTTGCGGCCGAGCGTGGTGTCGGCGGCGTTTTCGCGTCGCGCGGGGACGATGCGCGCGCCCTCCGCCGATGCCCATGCGAGCGGCGTGCTGCGGCATCGTCTGCACGGGCACGGCTTCGCGCATCACGATCCCGATCATTCGCACGATCCGCATCCGCTCGGTCTGCCCGGCTGGGCCTGGGCGGCGATGCTCGTGTGCGTCGCGCTGTTCGCGTACTTCGCGGAGCACGTGGGCTTGCAGTGACGCGTTACACGCCGCGAAACGCCCGCCGATAAGCCGATGGCGATGTCTTCAGCGTCTGTGCGAATTGCTGGCGCAGCGTCGCGCCGGTGCGCAAGCCGCTTTGCTCCGCGATGCGGTCGATCGGCAGATCGGTGTCCTCCAGCAAGCGCTGCGCGAACGCGACCCGTTGCGCGATGATCCAAGCGCCGACGGTCGTGCCCGTCGTTTCCCGAAAGCGCCGCGTAAAGTTGCGTCGGCTCATCGCCATGCGCGCGGCGAGCGCATCGAGTGAATGGTCCGTTTGCAGATTGGCGCGCATCCAGTCGAGCAGTCCGGCGAGCCGCTCGCCGTTCGCGCGCGCGGGCAACGGCTCGTCGATGAACTGCGCCTGCGAACCTTGCCGATGCGGCGGCACCACGAGCCGCCGCGCGACCTGATTCGCCGCGTGCGATCCGGCCAGCTTGCGCAGCACGTGCAGGCAGCAATCGAGTCCGGCCGCGGTGCCGGCGGACGTCGTGATGTTTCCATCGTCGATATAGAGCACGTTCGGATCGAGCCGCACGCGCGGATAGCGGCGCGCGAAATCGTCGGCCCAGGCCCAGTGCGTCGTGGCGGCGCGGCCGTCGAGCAGGCCCGCCGCCGCGAGCACATACGAGCCGAGGCACAGGCCGACGACCTGCGCGCCCCGTGCGTGCGCCGCGCGCAACGCGTCGAGCAGCGCATCGGGCGGCGTTTCGCCAGGATCGCGCCACGAAGGCACGATGATCACGTCGGCGGCAGCGAGCGCATCGAGCGAGTGCTGCGCAGCGATTGTGAATCCCGCCGACGTCGCGAGCGCGTCCGGCTCGGCGGCGCAGACGCGAAAATCGAACGACGGCACGCCGATTTCGCCGCGATCCTCGCCGAACACGATGCACGGCACCGCGAGATGAAACGGGCTGATGCGGTCGAACGCGACGACGGCGATCGAATGGCGATTCATGGCGCGGCTCCGGGCAAACATCGAATGGGAGTATTTTGGCCCGATTCTGGCGAAAGTTGGCAATCGGGCCACTTCTGGGCATCGCGCGGGCGCGGCGACAATGGGCTCAACCATCCCAAGGAGCTGACCATGCCGCGCCGCGCCCTGATCGTCATCGACGTGCAGAACGAATACGTCACCGGCAACCTGCCGATCGAATATCCCGATGTGAACGCGTCGCTCGCCCATATCGGCCGGGCGATGGATGCCGCCGAAAAGCACGGCGTGCCGGTCGTCGTCGTGCAGAATTTCGCGCCGGCGACCGCGCCCATCTTCGCGCGCGGCTCGGCGCTGGCTGAGCTGCATGAAACGGTGGCATCGCGGCCGCGCGCGCATTACGTCGAGAAGTCGCTGCCGAGCGCGTTCGCGGGCACCGACCTCGCCGACTGGCTCGCCGCGCACGACATCGACACGATCGTGATCGCGGGCTACATGACCCACAATTGCGACGATTCCACGGTCAAGCACGCAGTGCACGCGGGGCTTTCGGTGGAGTTTCTGGTCGACGCGACGGGCGCCGTGCCCTACGAAAACCGCGCGGGCAAGGCGAGCGCGGAGGAAATCCACCGCGTGTTCACGGTGGTGATGCAGTCGCGCTTCGCCGCCGTGCTGAGCACGGACGAATGGATCGCCGCGCTGCAATCCGGCGAGCCGCCCGCGCGCGACAACATCTACGCGTCGAACCAGCGGGCGCGAGGTTTGAATTCAGCCGTTGGCCGGTGACAGCAGGGCGGCGCTGCACCGCAGGGCGTCGAAGCACGCGTCGATCAGCGCTTCGGCGTCCCGCTCCGGATGGACGAGGTCCGGCAGCATCAGCGAATCGTGCAGGATGCCAGTGAACAGGCAATGCAGCATGGTCGTCGCGCGGTTCGTATCGAGCGTTTCCGGAAGCTGCTTTTTCTCGACGGCGTTGCGCAGCGCGCGCTCGATGCGCTCCATGCCGTCGCGCATGTTGTTCTGATGCCGCTCGCGCACCGGCCCCATCTCCTCCACGAACTCGCATTTCATGAAGAGAATGTCGAACACGCGCCGGCGCTGCTCGTCGGTGGTGATGTTGCGCATGCACCAGACGAACAGCTCGCGCAGGCGCGCCAGCGGATCTTCTTCCTTGCCGTCGAGCGTGGCTGCCACGAGTTCGTCGAGCGGCAGCAGGCTGCGGTCGAACATCGCGTTGAACAGATCGCCCTTGTTGGCGAAATGCCAGTAGATCGCGCCGCGCGTCACGCCCGCGGCCTGGGCGATGTCCGCCAGCGTCGTGCGCGATACCCCTTTCTCATAGAAGACGCGCTCGGCCGCGTCGAGTAGCCGGTTGCGCGTCGCCTGCGCCTCTTCCTTGGTTCGTCTGACCATATCGTGCGGCCTGTGGCCGTCTGCTCCTGCTGCTGCCGTTGAACGGACGCGCTGCACACGTCCTTGTCGAAGATCCGTCGAACGTAATCGATTCCCCGGAGCGGTTTTTTTCGCGCCACCAATCGGGACAAACACGTACAGTTTTTTACATTCATTCGTGAATGTATATACAATACCACCCGTTAACAAATTTCGACAAATTGAGTCGACGAGCAGACTTCACGTAAGCTTTCGATCCGATTGCCCGTTCTGACCGTCCTCTGGTCAAGCGCCGGCGCTTCTGAGCGCCTCGCACGGGCATGCAACGCCGGCCCTCGGCTGGCGGAAAGGTCACTCGTCGAACAGTCGGTTTGTCGGTCAGCGTCTTAACGGCGCTCGTGCGCGGCATGGCCCGGGGAAGGCCGCCGCGCACCCACTTCACTCTCAGTCTTAGACAGAGGTCGCTCCATGCGCGTCGAACGGGTTCCACTCCGCTTAATCACCGCCGCGACGGCTGCCGTTTTCGTGGCAGCGTGCGGGCAAAAACAATCAGCACCTCCGCCGCAAACGCCCGAAGTGGGCATCGTCACCGTGCAGCCCACGAGCGTGCCGGTGGTCGTCGATTTGCCGGGCCGCACCAATGCCTATCTCGTCGCGCAAGTGCGCGCGCGGGTGGACGGCATCGTGCTGCGCCGTGAATTCACCGAAGGCTCCGAGGTCAAGGCCGGTCAGCGGCTCTACAAGATCGACCCGGCGCCGTACATCGCCGCGCTGAACAACGCGAAGGCGTCGCTCGCGAAGGCGCAGGCGAACGTCGCGTCGCAGAACGCGCTCGTGTCGCGCTACAAGATCCTCGTCGCGGCCAACGCCGTGTCGAAGCAGGACTACGACAACGCCCTGGCCGCGCAAGGCCAGGCCGTGGCGGACGTCGCCGCGGGCAAGGCATCGGTCGATACCGCGCAGATCAACCTCGGCTACACCGACGTCGTCTCGCCGATCACGGGCCGCACGGGTCTGTCGCAGGTCACGCCGGGCGCCTATGTGCAGGCGAGCGCCGCGACGCTGCTCACGACCGTGCAGCAGCTCGATCCGATCTACGTCGATCTCACGCAGTCGAGCGTCGAAGGTCTCAAGCTGCGCAGGCAGATCCAGGAAGGCCGCCTGCAGACCGAAGGCATCCATGCCGCGAAGGTCTCGCTCGTGCTCGAAGACGGCCGCACCTACACGGAGCAGGGCAAGCTGCAGTTCTCCGACGTGAGCGTCGACCAGAGCACCGGCTCCGTGACCGTGCGCGCGATCTTCCAGAACAAGGACCGCGTGCTGCTGCCGGGCATGTTCGTGCGCGCGCGCATCCAGGAAGGCGTGAACGATCACGCGCTGGTCGTGCCGCAGATCGGCATCACGCACGACCAGAAGGGCCAGCCGACGGCACTCGTCGTCAACAAGGACGACAAGGTCGAATTGCGCCAGCTCGTCACGGGCGGCACCTTCGGCAACAACTGGGTGGTCGACGGCGGCCTGAACGCGGGCGATCGCGTGATCGTGAACGGTGTCGACAAGGCGAAGCCCGGCATGCAGGTGAAGCCGGTGGCCGCGAAATTCCCGTATCCCGCCTCGGACGCGCAGGCGGCGGGCGCCGCATCGGGCGCACCCGCCGCATCCGCTCCGGCGAACGCGAGCGGTGCCCAGCCGGCATCGGCCGCGTCGGGCGCGTAATAAAAGGGAGCCTGTTACATGGCAAAGTTTTTTATCGATCGACCGATCTTCGCGTGGGTGATCGCGATCATCCTGATGCTGGCGGGGATGGCGTCGATCTTCACGCTGCCGGTGGCGCAGTATCCGACGATCGCGCCGCCCGCGATTCAGATCAGCGCGACCTACCCGGGCGCATCGGCGAGCACCGTCGAAAACACGGTGACGCAGGTGATCGAGCAGCAGATGAACGGTCTCGACCACTTGCTGTATCTCTCGTCCACTTCCGATGACTCGGGCACGGCCACCATCACGCTGACGTTCGCGGCGGGCACGAACCCGGACATCGCGCAGGTTCAGGTGCAGAACAAGCTGCAGCTCGCCACGCCGCTTCTGCCGCAGGTCGTGCAGCAGCTCGGCACGAAGGTCACGAAGTCGAGCTCGAGCTTCCTGCTCGTGCTCGCGTTCGTGTCCGAAGACGGCAGCATGAGCAAGTACGACCTCGCGAACTACGTGGCGTCGAAGGTGCAGGACCCGCTCTCGCGTATCGACGGCGTCGGCACGGTGACGCTGTTCGGCTCGCAGTACGCGATGCGCATCTGGCTCGACGCGACCAAGCTCACGAACTACGCGCTCACGCCTGTCGACGTGAAGAACGCCATCACCTCGCAGAACGTGCAGGTGGCGGCGGGCTCGCTCGGCGGCACGCCGGCGGTGGCGGGGCAGATGCTCCAGGCGACCATCACCGAGGCGACGCTGCTGCAGACGCCCGAGCAGTTCGGCAACATCCTGCTGAAGGTGAATCAGGACGGCTCGCAAGTGCGCCTGAAGGATGTCGCGAAGATCGAGCTCGGCGGCGAGAACTACAACTTCGACACGAAGTACAACGGCCAGCCGACCGCCGGCTTCGGTATCCAGCTCGCGACCGGCGCCAACGCGCTGAACACCGCGAAGCTCGTGCGCCAGAAGATCGACGAGCTGTCGAAGTACTTCCCGAACGGCCTGGTCGTGAAGTATCCGTACGACACGACGCCGTTCGTGCGCCTGTCCATCGAGGAAGTGGTCAAGACGCTGATCGAAGGTATCGTGCTCGTGTTCCTCGTGATGTATCTGTTCCTGCAGAACCTGCGGGCGACGATCATCCCGACGATCGCGGTGCCGGTCGTTCTGCTCGGCACGTTCGCGATCATGTCGGCGGTGGGCTTCTCGATCAACGTGCTGTCGATGTTCGGCCTCGTGCTCGCGATCGGTCTGCTCGTCGACGACGCGATCGTGGTCGTGGAGAACGTCGAGCGCGTGATGACCGAGGAGCATTTATCGCCGCGCGACGCGACACGCAAGGCGATGGGACAGATCACCGGCGCGCTGGTCGGCGTGGCGCTCGTGCTGTCGGCGGTGTTCGTGCCGGTGGCGTTCTCGGGCGGCTCGGTCGGCGCGATCTACCGGCAGTTTTCGCTGACGATCGTCGCGGCGATGGTGCTGTCCGTGCTGGTCGCGCTGATTCTGACGCCGGCCTTGTGCGCGACCATCCTGAAGCCGCATCCGGAAGGCCACGAGCCCGAGAAGAAGGGCTTCTTCGGCTGGTTCAACCGCACGTTCAACAAGAGCCAGGCGAAGTATCACAGCGGCGTGCAGCACGTGATTCGCCGCTCGGGGCGCTGGCTCATCATCTACCTCGTCGTGATCGTCGCGGTGGGCATGCTGTTCCTGCGTCTGCCGAAGTCGTTCCTGCCGAACGAAGACCAGGGCACGATGTTCGTGCTCGTGCAGGCGCCGCCCGGCTCCACGCAGGAGTACACGGCGCACGTGCTCAAGGACGTGCAGGAGTACCTGCTCAACGACGAGAAGAGCATGGTCGAATCGGTGTTCACGGTGAACGGCTTCTCGTTCGCGGGCCGCGGCCAGAACTCCGGTCTCGTGTTCGTGCGGATGAAGGACTACGCGCAGCGCCAGTCGAGCAACGAGAAGGTGCAGGCGCTCGTCGGGCGGATGTTCATGCATTTCGCGCCCTACAAGGACGCGATGATCTTCCCGGTCAATCCGCCGTCGATTCCGGAGCTCGGCACGGCCGCGGGCTTCGACTTCGAGCTGCAGGATCGCGCGGGCGTGGGTCACGCGAAGCTGATGGAAGCGCGCAACATGCTGCTCGGCATGGCCTCGAAGGACCCGACGCTGGCTCAGGTGCGCCCGAACGGTCTCAACGACACGCCGCAGTTCAAGGTGAACATCGACCGCGAGAAGGCGAACGCGCTCGGCGTCGCGATTTCGGACATCGACCAGACGTTCTCGATCGCATGGGCGTCGCAGTACGTGAACAACTTCCTCGACGTCGACAACCGGATCAAGAAGGTCTACGTGCAGGGCGACGGTCCGTTCCGCATGAGTCCGGAAGACCTGAACAAGTGGTACGTGCGCAATGGCGCCGGAACGATGGTGCCGTTCGGCGCGTTCGCGACGGGCAACTGGATCTACGGTTCGCCGAAGCTCGAGCGCTACAACGGCATCTCGGCGGTGGAAATCCAGGGCGCGGCCGCACCGGGCAAGTCGACCGGCCAGGCCATGACGGCGATGGAAGCGATCGCGGCGAAGCTGCCCGCGGGTATCGGCTACGAGTGGACGGGCCTGTCGTATCAGGAGCGCCAGTCGGGTTCGCAGGCGCCGATCCTGTACGGCATCTCGATCCTCGTCGTGTTCCTGTGTCTCGCGGCGCTGTATGAAAGCTGGTCGATTCCGTTCTCGGTGATCATGGTCGTGCCGCTCGGCGTGCTCGGCGCGCTGTTGGCCGCGACGCTGCGCGGTCTGGAAAACGACGTGTTCTTCCAGGTCGGCCTGTTGACGACGGTGGGTCTGTCGGCGAAGAACGCGATTCTGATCGTGGAATTCGCGCGTGAGCTGCGCATCCAGGGCATGTCGACGGTCGAAGCGGCGATGGAAGCGGCGCGCCTGCGGTTGCGCCCGATCCTGATGACCTCGCTCGCGTTCATTCTCGGCGTGCTGCCGCTCGCGATCAGCAACGGCGCGGGCTCGGCGAGCCAGCACGCGATCGGCACCGGCGTGATCGGCGGCATGTTGACCGCGACCTTCCTGGCCATCTTCATGATCCCGATGTTCTTCGTCGTGATCTCGAAGTTCAGCAAGGCCAAGGACGTGCCGGCGGCAGGCTCGGGCGACTTCGGCGGTACCGGCGGTACGCACGGCTCGCCGTCTTCGGACAAGGAAGGACATTGAGATGCTTAAACATTCGTTGATCGCGGCCGCCGTGGCCCTGCTCGCCACCGGCTGCACGCTGCAGCCGAAGTACGAGCAGCCGGCGGCGCCCGTCGCGCAGACGTTTCCGGAAGGCGACGCGTATGCGCACCAGCCGGATGCGTCGTCGACGGCGAGCAATGGCCGCAGCGCGAACGGGCAGAGCGCGCCCGACATCGGCTGGCGTGATTTCTTCTTCGACACGCGCCTGCAGAAGATCGTCGAGCTCGCGCTGAAGAACAACCGCGACCTGCGCGTCTCGGTGCTCAACGTCGAGGCGGCGCGCGCGCAGTATCAGATCGTGCGCGCGGGCCTGTTCCCGACGCTCGACGGCAGCGCGTCGATGACCAAGCAGCGCACGCCGAAAAACCTGTCGGTCTTCGGCAACACGATCTCGCAGGAGTATTCGGTCGGCCTGAACGCGTCGTGGGAAATCGACTTCTTCGGGCGCATTCGCAGCCTGAAGGATCAGGCGCTCGCGCAGTATCTGTCGACGGCGGAATCGCGCAAGGCGGCGGAGATCGCGCTGGTGTCCTCGGTGGCGGATCAGTATCTGACGATGCTCGCCTTCGACGACGCGCTCGTCGTCACGCAGAACACGCTGACGACCGCGCTGGAGTCGTATCGCATCACGAAGCTGCAATACGACAACGGCACGGGCTCGGAGCTCGATCTGCGTCAGTCGGAGGGCGTGGTCGAAGAGGCGCGGGCGAATCTGCAACAGCAGGCGCGTCTGCGCGCGCAGGCGGAGAACGGGCTCGTGCTGCTGGTCGGCGAGCCGCTGCCGGCGGATCTGCCGCCCGGCATGCCGCTCGACACGCAGAACATCCTCTCGGATATTCCCGCTGGCCTGCCGTCCGACCTGCTGACGCGCCGTCCCGACATCGCGGCGGCGGAGCAGTCGCTGCTCGCGGCCAACGCGAACATCGGCGCGGCGCGCGCGGCGTTTTTCCCGCGCGTCTCGCTGACGGGCAGCTTCGGCACGCTGTCGCCGACGCTCGGCGGTCTCTTCAAGCCGGGTTCGGCGGCGTGGTCGTTCGCGCCGCAAATCACGGTGCCGATCTTCGAGGGCGGCGAGAACAAGGCCAATCTCGATCTGGCGAACGTGCAGAAGCGCATCGAGATCGCCAATTACGAGAAGGCGATCCAGACCGCGTTCCGGGAAGTCGCCGACGGCCTCGCCGCGCGCGGCACGTTCGACGAGCAGATCAAGTCGCTCGAGCGTTTCGTGAACTCGCAGAGCCGCCGCCTCGAATTGTCCGACCTGCGCTATCGCAACGGCGTGGACAGCTATCTCTCGGTGCTGACGGCGCAGACGGCGCTCTACGCGTCGCAGCAGCAGCTCATCACGGCGCGGCTGAATCGCCTGACGAACCTCGTCGACCTGTATCAGTTCATGGGCGGCGGCTGGATCGAGCATTCGGGCGACGCGCCGCGTCCCGCGGATGCGCCGGTCGACTACGGCTCGCAAGGCGCGCCGAAGCCTGCTTCGGCCGCCACGGCGGGTTGATCCGCCGCCTCGAAACGATGCTGACGAAGCCCGGCCACGCGCCGGGCTTTTTCTTGGCGCTTTCGAACGCGCTTCGCGTCGAGGCAAGAGCAAGCCGCACGACGCGCGATCCTGCGCGATGTTTCCGTCTCGGCGCCAGTTCGCCAAATTTGTGTTAATCCTCGGCAAATTGTCACACAACTGCCTGTTGCTTAGGCTTCCTGACCGCGAACGATATCTATAATCGGCTGCTTGTCGCAGTCGTGTGGGCGCGAGTCGTTGGCGCCGATCGGTTCGCACCGAGCGTCACGCGCATTTAGTTATCCCAAAAATAAGGCCGTTTTCTCGTGAAGGCGGCCAGCCCCATCCGAAGCGCGCGCGGGGCCGGACGGACGGCCCGCGCGCCGCGATCCGCGACTTTCGCATCGCACGACAGCACGTCGCGCGCCCCGCCATGAACGTGAGGACGCGCGACTTTCATCTTGAGTAACCACAGAGGTCCGCGTTCCATGTGTCTCAAACGGATTCCATACCGTCTCATTGGTGTCACGACGGCCGCCCTGCTGGCAGCCGCATGCGGAGAGAAACATCCCGCGATGATGCCGCACACGCCGGAAGTCGGCGTCGTCACGCTCGAATCGGCTTCGGTGCCGGTCACCACGGAACTCACGGGCCGCACGAGCGCTTTTCTCGATGCCCAGGTGCGCGCGCGCGTGGACGGCATCGTGCTGCGCCGTGAATTCACCGAAGGCAGCCTCGTCAAGGCGGGGCAGCGGCTCTACAAGATCGACCCGGCGCCGTACATCACGAAGCTGAACAACGCGAAGGCGTCGTTTGCGAAGGCGCAGGCGAATCTCGTGTCGACGAGCGCGCAGGCCGAGCGCTACAAGGTGCTCGTCGCGGCGAACGCGGTTAGCAAGCAGGACTACGACAACGCGGTGGCGGCGCAAGGCCAGGCCGCCGCCGAAGTCGCGTCGGCCAAAGCGGAGATCGACACGGCGCAGATCAATCTGGGCTACACGGACGTCACGTCGCCGGTTTCCGGGCAGGCCGGCATCTCGCAGGTTACGCCGGGCGCCTATGTGCAGGCCGCGCAGGCCACGCTGATGGTCACCGTCCAGCAGCTCGATCCGATGTACGTCGATCTCACGCAATCGAGCCTCGCCGGTCTCAAGCTGCGCCGCCAGATCCAGGAAGGGCGTCTTTCGGCCAACGGCCCGAACGCCGCGAAGGTCACGCTGATCCTCGAGGACGGCCGCGTCTATCCGGAGCAGGGCAAGCTGCAGTTCAGCGATGTGACCGTCGACCCGTCCACCGGATCGGTGACGGTGCGCGCGATCTTCCTGAACAAGGACCGCGTGCTGCTGCCGGGCATGTTCGTGCGCGCGCGCATCGAGGAAGGCGTGAATCCCAATGCGCTCGTCGTGCCGGTGCAGGGCGTGTCGCACGACCAGAAGGGCACCGCGCTCGCGATGGTCGTCGACAAGGACAACAAGGTCGCGATGCGTCCGCTCGTGACGTCGGGCACGCACGGCCAGAACTGGGTGGTCGAGGGCGGCCTGAATCCCGGCGACCGCGTGATCGTCGAAGGCATCGACAAGGTGCGTCCGGGCATGGAAGTGAAGGTAGTGCCGGCGCATCTGCCCGCCGCGCCCGCCGACGCCGCTTCCGCCGCCGCTTCCGCCGCCGGCAAGGCCGCCGCCGCTTCCGGCGCAGCCGGCGCATAGGACGGGAGGCACGCTCCATGGCCAAGTTCTTTATCGATCGCCCTATCTTCGCGTGGGTGATCGCCATCATTCTGATGCTGGCGGGCATCGCGTCGGTGGCGACGCTGCCGGTCGCGCAATATCCGACCATCGCGCCGCCGTCCATCCAGATCTCCGCCACGTATCCCGGGGCGTCCGCGCAGACGGTCGAAAACACCGTCACGCAGGTGATCGAGCAGCAGATGAGCGGCCTCGACCATCTGCTGTATCTGTCGTCGACCTCCGACGACAGCGGCACCGCGACCGTCACGCTGACCTTCGCGGCCGGCACGAACGCCGACATCGCGCAGGTGCAGGTGCAGAACAAGCTTCAGCTCGCCACGCCGAACCTGCCACAAGTCGTGCAGCAACTCGGCACCAGCGTGTCGAAGTCGAGTTCGAGCTTCCTGCTCGTGCTCGCGTTCGTGTCCGAAGACGGCAGGATGAGCCGCGACGATCTCGCGAACTACGTGGCGTCGAACGTTCAGGATCCGATCAGCCGTCTGAACGGCGTGGGCACGGTGACGCTCTTCGGCTCGCAATACGCGATGCGCGTCTGGCTCGATCCGAACAAGCTGACCAAGTTCAATCTCACGCCCATCGACGTGCAGAGCGCGCTGCAATCGCAGAACGTGCAGGTCGCGGGCGGCCAGCTCGGCGGCACGCCCGCCGTGCCCGGCCAGTCGATGCAGGCGACCATCACCGAGGCGACGCTGCTGCGCACGCCCGAGCAGTTCGGCAACGTGCTGCTGAAGGTGAATCAGGACGGCTCGCAGGTGCGCCTCAAGGACGTCGCGCGCGTCAGCCTCGGCGGTGAGAACTACAACTTCGAGACGCAGTACAACGGCAAGCCGGCAGCCGGTTTCGGCATCCAGCTCGCAACGGGCGCGAATGCGCTCGCCACCGCCAACGCCGTGCGCGCGAAAATCGACGCGTTGTCGAAGTATTTCCCGCCGGGTCTCGTCGTCAAGTATCCGTACGACACGACACCGTTCGTCAAGCAGTCCATCTCCGACGTGGTGAAGACGCTGATCGAGGCCATCGTGCTGGTGTTCCTCGTGATGTATCTGTTCCTGCAGAACCTGCGCGCCACGCTCATTCCGACGCTCGCCGTGCCGGTCGTGCTGCTCGGCACGTTCGCGATCATGGGCATGGTCGGCTTCTCGATCAACACGCTGTCGATGTTCGGGCTCGTGCTCGCGATCGGCCTTCTGGTCGACGACGCGATCGTGGTCGTCGAGAACGTCGAGCGCGTGATGACGGAAGAAGGCCTGCCGCCGAAGGAAGCCACGAAGAAGGCGATGAGCCAGATCACCGGCGCGCTCGTCGGCGTCGCGCTCGTGCTCGCGGCGGTGTTCGTGCCGGTGGCGTTCTCGGGCGGCTCCGTCGGCGCGATCTACCGGCAGTTCTCGCTGACGATCGTCTCCGCGATGGGCCTTTCCGTCCTCACCGCGATGGTCTTCACGCCGGCGCTCTGCGCGACCATCCTGAAGCCGCTGCCGAAGGGCCACGAAGAGAAGAACACCGGCTTCTTCGGCTGGTTCAACCGCACGTTCAAAAGGAGCCAGGAGAAGTATCACAGCGGCGTCTCGCACGTCATCCGGCGCTCGGGGCGGTTCCTGATCCTGTATCTCGTGATCATCGCGGCGGTCGCGCTGATGTTCACGCGCCTGCCCAAGGCGTTCCTGCCCGATGAAGATCAGGGCACGATGTTCGTGCTCGTCGCGACGCCCGCCGGATCGACGCAGGAAATGACGCAGCGCGCGCTCGACGACGTCGCCGGCTATCTGCTGAAGGACGAAAGCGCTGTCGTCGAATCGGTGTTCACGGTGAACGGCTACAGCTTCGCGGGGCGCGGCCAGAACTCCGGCCTCATCTTCGTGCGCCTGAAGGACTTCGCGAAACGCACCGCCGCGAAGGACAAGATCCAGGCACTCGTCGGCCGCACCTTCGGCCGCTTCGCGGGCTACAGGAACGCGCTCGTGTTCCCGGTGAATTCGCCGTCGATTCCCGAGCTCGGCACGGCCTCGGGCTTCGACTTCGAGCTGCAGGACCGCGCGGGTCTCGGTCACGCGAAGCTGATGGAAGCGCGCAACATGCTGCTCGGCATGGCCGCGAAGGACCCGTCGCTCGCGCAGGTGCGTCCGAACGGCCTGAACGACACCGCGCAGTTCAAGGTGAACATCGACCGGGAGAAGGCGCTCTCGCAGGGCGTCGATCCATCGGTGATCGACCAGACGTTCTCGATCGCGTGGGCGTCGAAGTACGTGAACAACTTCCTCGACACGGACAGCCGCATCAAGAAGGTGTACATGCAGGGCGATGCGCCGTTCCGCATGTCGCCCGAGAACATCGATAGCTGGTATGTGCGCAATGCGTCCGGCTCGATGGTGCCGTTCTCCACGTTCGCGAAGGGCGAATGGAGCTACGGCTCGCCCAAGCTCGAGCGCTACAACGGACTGTCGTCGATCGAGATTCAGGGCGTGGCTTCGCCGGGCAAGTCGACCGGCCAGGCGATGGCCGCGCTGGAAGGGCTCGCCGCGAAGCTGCCCGCGGGCATCGGCTACGAATGGACGGGGCTTTCATATCAGCAGATCCAGTCCGGCTCGCAGGCGCCGATTCTCTACGGCATTTCGATTCTCGTCGTGTTCCTGTGTCTCGCGGCGCTGTACGAGAGCTGGTCGATTCCGTTCTCCGTGATCATGGTCGTGCCGCTCGGCGTGATCGGCGCGTTGCTCGCCGTCACGCTGCGCGGTCTGGAGAACGATGTGTTCTTCCAGGTCGGTTTGCTGACGACCGTGGGCCTGTCCGCGAAGAACGCGATTCTGATCGTCGAGTTCGCGCGCGATCTTCAACTCTCGCAAAAGATGGGGCCGATCGAAGCGGCGATGGAAGCCGCGCGTCTGCGCCTGCGTCCGATTTTGATGACGTCGCTCGCATTCATTCTCGGCACGATGCCGCTCGCGATCAGCAATGGCGCGGGGTCGGGCAGCCAGCACGCGATCGGCACGGGCGTGATCGGCGGCATGCTGACCGCGACCTTCCTCGCGATTTTCATGGTGCCGATGTTCTTCGTCGTCGTGCGGGCGCATTTCGGCGGCGACAAGGAAGACGCGGATGCCGCGCTCGCGCGCTATGACGCGCAGCGGCGCGCGCAACAAGGCAAGGAAGGACACTGATCATGCGTGGATTCACTCTGATGGCAATGGCCGCCGCCGCACTGGCGAGCGGCTGCACGATGGCGCCGAAGTACGAGCGCCCCGCGGAGCCGGTCCCGGCGAACTACCGCACGGACGGCGTGTACGGCGCGCAGCCCGTCGCGGCTGCGGGCGCGCGCAGTGCGAACGGCGTGGCCGCCGCCGACATCGGCTGGCGCGATTTCTTCGTCGATGCGCGGCTGCAGAAGCTCGTCGACATCGCGTTGAAGAACAATCGCGATCTGCGCGTGGCGGTGCTCAATGTGCAGGCGGCGCAGGCGCAATACCGGATCGTGCGCTCGGAGTTGCTTCCGACGATCGGTGCGCAGGCGGGCCAGTCGAAGCAGCGCACGCCAGCGGATCTGTCGTTCTTCAACCAGACGATCTCGAATCAGTACAGCGTGGGTCTGAACGGATCGTGGGAGATCGATCTCTTCGGCCGCGTGCAGAGCCTCAAGAATCAGGCGCTCCCGCAGTACTTCGCCACCGCCTATGCGCGCAAGGCGGCGGAGATTTCGCTGGTGTCGCAGGTGGCGACGCAGTATTTCCAGGTTCTCGAAGCGGACGATCTCCTCAAGGTGACCGTGCAGACGCTGAAGAGCGCGCAGGATTCGTACAACCTGATCAAGCTGCAGTTCGAGAACGGCGCGGCGTCCGCGCTCGATCTGAGCCAGTCGCAGACCGTCGTCGAAACGGCGTCGGCGAATCTTCAGGCGCAACAGCGCGCGCGGGCGCAGGCGGTCAACGCGCTCGTGCTGCTGCTCGGCGAGCCGATGCCCGACGACCTGCCGGGCGGCGCCGCGCTCAACGGTCAGGATCTGCTGACGGATATTCCGGCGGGCCTGCCGTCGGATCTGCTGACGCGGCGGCCCGACATCATGGAGGCAGAGCAGAATCTGCTGGCGGCGAATGCGAACATCGGCGCCGCGCGTGCGGCGTTCTTTCCGAGCATCTCGTTGACGGGCAGCTTCGGCACGTTGAGCCCGTCGCTCGGCGGGCTCTTCAAGCCCGGTTCGGTCGCATGGAGCTTCGCGCCGACGATCACGCTGCCGATCTTCGAAGGCGGGCAGAATCTCGCGAATCTCGATCTCGCGAACATTCAGAAGAACGTTCAGCTGGCGCAGTACGAGAAGGCGATTCAGTCCGCGTTCCGTGAAGTCGCGGATGGTCTCGCAGCGCGTGGCACGTACGATCAGCAGATCGCGGCGCTCGAACGCGATACGGGCGCGCAGCAGCGGCGGCTGGATCTGTCGACGTTGCGGTACAAGCAGGGCGTCGACAGTTATCTCGGCGTGCTGACCGCGCAGCAGGATCTTTATGCTGCGCAGCAGACGTTGATCAGCGCGCGCACGCAGCGGCTCGCGAATCTCGTGACCTTGTATCAGGCGCTGGGCGGCGGGTGGATCGAGAAGACGGGAGATGCGCCGCGGGCAGTGGATGCGGGCTAGCGTTTCGCCTTTCTTTCGATGACCCATTGCACCCTGGACGTCCGGGGTGTTTTTTCATCGGGCATCGGCAAACCAAAAAAAACGCCGCGGCTCTCACCGCGGCGCATCACGCAAGACAGCCAGCAAACACTTCCAGGGTTACGACTTCCTTAGTGCGCGTCTCCGGCATGAGCCGCGCCTTCGAACTCGTGCGCGGCTTCACGCGCATCACGTCGCGCATCGCGTTCTTTGCGCACGCCGTTGAACACGATGTTCAGCACCACCGCCGACACCGACGCCAGCAGGATGCCGCTGTGAAGAATCGGCTCGAGCGCATGCGGCAGTTGCGTGAAGAACTTCGGCGCGACGACCGGCACCATGCCCATGCCCACGCTCACCGCGACGATGAACAGATTGTGGTGGTTCTTCGAGAAGTCCACGCGGGACAGCGTCTTGATGCCGTTCGCCGCGACCATGCCGAACATCACGATGCCCGCGCCGCCCAGCACGAACGGCGGCACCGACGCCACGACCTGCGCCATCTTCGGGAAGAGGCCGAGCACGACGAGAATCACGCCGCCCGTCGCGCAGACGAAGCGGCTCTTCACGCCCGTCACGCCGATCAGACCGACGTTCTGCGAAAAGGACGTATGCGGGAACGAGTTGAAGATGCCGCCGATCAGCGTGCCGAGCCCGTCGACACGCAGGCCGCGCACGAGCGCTTTCTGATCGACGGGACGATCGACGAGATCGCCGACCGCGAGGAACATGCCCGTCGATTCGATGAAGGTGACGAACATGACGATGACCATCGTCGCGACGGAGAGCGCGTCGAAGCGCGGAAGGCCGAAGTGGAACGGCATCACCACGCCGACCCACGGCGCATGGGCAACGCCGTCCATGTTCACGCGGCCGAGCATCGCGGCGATGATGAAGCCCACGACGATGCCGAGCAGCACCGAAATATTCGCGATGAACCCGCGCATGAACTTGTTGATGAGCAGGATCAGCGAGAGCACGACGAACGACAGCAGCAGGTACACCGGATTGCCGTAATCAGGATTGCCGACGCCGCCCGCCGCCCAGTTGATGCCGACGCCCATCAGCGAGAGGCCGATCACCGCGATCACGGTGCCGACCACGACCGGCGGGAAGAAGCGCAGCAGCTTGCCGATCATCGGCGCGAGCACGATGCCGATGACGCCCGCCGCGATGGTCGAGCCGAACACATCGAGAATGCCGAGCGAGGGATTGGTGCCGATCGCGACCATCGGGCCGACGGCGGCGAACGTGCAGCCCATGATGACGGGCAGGCGGATGCCGAAGATCCACAGCCCGAGCGTCTGGATCAGCGTGGCGATGCCGCACGAGAACAGATCCGCGCTGATGAGGAACGCGACCTGATCTTTCGACAGGCCCATCGCGGCGCCGAGAATCAGCGGCACCGCGACGGCGCCCGCGTACATCACGAGCACGTGCTGAATGCCGAGCGTCAGCAGTTGACCGGCGGGCAGCCGTTCGTCGCACGGATGCACGGACGGTTTCACCGAACTTGAAGCCATGTCTCTCTCCTTTATCGCCTTCCATTTGAATGGCCTCCAAGTTAAGTGCATTAAAAAGCGCGAACAAGACCACGCGGCGCTATACAGCGCGTTCGCGCGACGATATGGTTTTCGCGCGCCGTTCAGCGCGCAAACGTGCGCAGGCCTTTGCCACAAGGGGTTTGACGCATATCGGAGGAAATTTGTCGTGCGACGCAAGGCCGCGTTCTTCGGATGCTCGTTATGATGCGGATCACAGCGGCCATATAGTCCGTTTTTCGCGTTCGCCACGCGATGGTGGGGTATACCCGGGTTTTGCGCGTTTTCCCTAACGTCATTTTCAGACTCGAATCCCATGCGTTTTTTAGGCATCGATCTCGGTACGGGCTCCCTGAAACTCGCCATCGTCGATGAAGACGGGCGTGAAATCGCATCGTCGAGCGCCGCCTACGCGGTGACGAGCGCGCGGCCCGGTTGGGCCGAGACCACGGTCGATGCGTGGTACTCGGCGCTCGTCGACGCGGCCTCGCGCCTTCCCGCGAACGAGCGCGAAGCGGTGAGCGCGATCGGCTTCTCGGGGCAGATGCACGGCGTCGTGCCGGCCGCCGCCGATGGCCGCGCCTTGCGCGCCGCGATGCTCTGGCCCGACACGCGCGCCCGCGATCTGCTCGACGCGTGGCCCGCGCCGCAGGCGAATCCGGTCGCGCCCGGCATGGCGGGGCCGTTGCTGCGCTGGCTCGCGTCGAACGAGCCCGAAGTCGCGGCCGACACGCGCTGGGCCTTGCAGCCGAAGGACTGGCTGCGCGCGAAGCTCGGCGGCGCCGCTGTTGCCAAGTTCGTCACCGATGCATCCGATGCCTGCGCGACCGCGCTCGCTTTACCGTCCGGCGATTGGGACGATGCGCTCATCGAGCGGCTCGGCCTGCCGCGCGAGTGGTTCGCGCCGCTCGCGGCATCGCATGAAATCGGCGGCGCGCTATCGGACGAAGCGGCGGCGCAACTCGGCTTGCGCGCGGGCATTCCGATGGCCGTCGGCGCGGGCGATACGCCGTGCGCCGCGCTCGGCAGCGGCCTCTCCTCCGATGGCGACGCGCTGCTCACCACCGGCACCGGCGGCCAGATCGTCGTCATGTGCGCCGATGCGCCCGCGCCCGTGCATGGTCTGCACACGTATCGCGCGGCGACGGGCGCGTGGTATCGCATGGCGGCGATGCAGAACGTCGGCGTCGCGCTGGAAGCGGTGCGCGGCTGGTTCGGCTACGCATCGTGGCCCGAAGCCTACGACGATGCGTTCGCCGCGAAATCCAGCGCATCGGTGAGCTTTCTACCGTACCTGAGCGGCGAGCGTTCGCCGTGGATGAACCCGAATGCGCGCGGCGGCTGGCTCGGACTGGGCCTCGACGACACGCGCGGCACGATGATGCGCGCCGCGTTCGAAGGCGTGGCATTCGCATTGCGTGCAGGACTGGACGCGATCCGCGCGAACGGCGCCACGCTCGATTCGATGCTGCTGGCGGGCGGCGGCTCGGTCGATCCGCGCTGGCGGCAGTTGCTCGCCGATGCCTTGCGCGTCGAGCTTCATGCGGTCGATTGCCCGAACGCGGCGACGCGCGGCGCGGCGATTCTCGGCGGCATCGCGGCGGGCCACTGGCGCGTGGACGATCTCGCATCGCTCGCGCCGACATCGACGCTCGCCGCGACGCCGCGCGCGGATGCATCGCTCGACGAACGGCTCGCGCGCTTCATCGATCTGTACAGGCGCGCCGAAGACTGGTTCACGCCGCCGCGCGAGAGCGCTTAAACTTTCGTACCTTTGATTCCGTTGCAACGCGCATCGGGAACCATGAAGCGGCGCTTCGTATGAGGCTCGCTTCATCACGACACCATCGAATTCAGCCATGTCCGCATCCGAACTGTCCAAGCCCGCGTCGCTTCCCGAGTTCCGCTCGCGCGCGTTTCTGCTCGATCACGCGTTGCGCACGATGACCTTCTATCACCCGCACTGCATGGACCCGGCGGGCGGCTTCTATCACTTCTACAAGAACGACGGCACGATCTACGACCGCACTTCGCGTCATCTCGTGTCGAGCACGCGCTTCGTCTTCAACTACGCGATGGCGTACAAGCACTTCGGGCTCGATGAATATCGCGGCGGCGTGGCGCACGGCATCGAATATCTGCGCGAGTTTCATCGCAATCCGGAGACGGGCGGCTATGCGTGGACGCTGAACGGCCGCCACGTCACCGATGCGACCAACCATTGCTACGGCCTCGCGTTCGTCGTGCTGGCGTATGCGAAGGCCATCGAAGCGGGATTCGACGAAGCGCGCGCCTATCTCGACGAAACCTGGAACCTGATGGAAACGCACTTCTGGGATGCGCGGCACGGGCTCTACAAGGATGAAGCCAGCGCGGACTGGCAGGTGTCGGACTATCGCGGCCAGAACGCGAACATGCATACATGCGAGGCGCTGCTGGCCGCCTTCGAGGCGACGGGCGAAGCACGCTATCTCGATCGCGCGGCCCTGCTCGCGGACAACATGGTGAACCGTCAGGCCGCGCTCGCGGGCGGTCTCGTGTGGGAGCATTACAAGCCGGACTGGTCGATCGACTGGGATTACAACAAGGGCGACCGCAGCAACATCTTCAGGCCGTGGGGCTTTCAGCCGGGGCATCAGACGGAATGGGCGAAGCTGCTGCTGATTCTCGATCGGCACAAGCCCGAGGCGTGGCATGTCACGCGCGCCCGCGAGCTGTTCGATCGCGCGCTGGAGTTGTCATGGGATCACGAGCATAGCGGCATGGTGTACGGCTTCGATCCCGACGGCAAGTTCTACGACGAAGACAAGTACTTCTGGGTTCAGGCCGAATCGCTCGCGGCGGCGGCGCTGCTGGCGGACCGCGCGCAACGCGATGGCGACGCCGCGCTCGCCGCGCGTTACTGGAACGATTACGACCGCTTGTGGACCTATAGCTGGGCGCATTTCGTCGATCACAAGTGGGGCGCGTGGTATCGCATCCTCACGCGCGACAATCGCCAGTACAGCGACGAGAAAAGCCCCGCCGGCAAGACCGACTATCACACGATGGGCGCATGCTACGAAATCCTGAACGTCGTGCGCTGAAACGAATCCGCATTATCTAACGCATTTTTCCAAGATCGAGGAGCTGAACGATGAAGACGAAAGCAGCAATTGCATGGGAAGCGGGCAAGCCATTGACGATCGAGGAAGTCGATCTCGAAGGCCCGCGCGCGGGAGAAGTGCTGATCGAAGTGAAGGCGACGGGCATTTGCCACACCGATTACTACACGCTGTCCGGCGCCGATCCGGAAGG
>NZ_FCOX02000051.1 GCF_900044055.2 Caballeronia calidae
TCCACCTCGAAATTGGTGGACACCTATGCTCCTCGCTCCAGTCGATCACCGCCAGACGTCAAAGATGGACGGCTTACAATTATTCAGAAATCCCGTGGCGATGCCATCGTCGTTAGCACGATGGGTGCAATGAACGCCATGGATAAGATTTCATCTGACCCGCTCAACGTTGCCTGCGTCCCCCTAATGGGTGGAGCGGCCTCCTTGGGGCTGGGCCTGGCCTTGGCGCAACCAGAGCGGCCCGTCTTCGTGCTCGACGGAGACGCGAGTCTGTTGATGGAGCTGGGGGGCTTGGTAACCGTCGCACAAGCAGCACCGGGCAAATACGTCCACTTCCTCCTCAACAACAGCACTCAATTCTCGGGCCTTGGCAATCTCGACACACCGGGCGCCCAGAAGGTGGACTTCGTTGGCCTCGCCAGCTCGGCGGGCTATCGGGCGTCATTGCGTATTGACAACCCGGAGGATTTCGAGAGTCAGATTAGCTCTATTCTGAGCGGTCCGTCGCCGGCCTTCGTTGAGTTGGTGGTAACGAAGGAGGCGCCTACGCTGGGTACTTCCAAGCCTTCCGTGGAGATGACCGATGCGCGATTCACTCGCATGGGTGACGAACTGCGCCGCATTCGCAGTCATCTCGTCTGAAGGTAAACGGATTCCCGTGGCGGGGCGTTATGCCCGCTACGGAGCCATGGTTCACCGTATGGCACTGGACACATCGATCCGGTTCTGACCGAGCTACCTTTTGCGCCCCATTTGTAACGCTGCGGCGAGGAGAGGACGTCGAATCGTTGTCGCAGTGTGATGCGGCGCACGCTCCCTTCCGGCCGCGGTCTGCCATCCATCCCGTGAATCGGCGGCAAAGCTGAGCATGAAAAGCGTCGCGAAGGACGTGCAAAAACAACTAAACAAAGGCCCCGATTGGTCTGAGCAAACGCGACAAATTAGTCGCTACGAGGCTCTCCGCTTTGGAGAGCCTCGACTTCGAACGCTTCTTATTTTTTATCTGCGCGCGGGGAAGAGCCGTTCACGTTCTTGATTGATGAGCCCACTGGCAGAGGACCTTGAACGCTCAGCGAAAACTCGTAGTTTTCCGGGCGGATGTAGAACGAAGTGCGCTCCCTCAACACACCGTCGTTTCCAAAAGACTCGCGCTCCATGACGAGAAGGGGCGCCTTGGCAGATAGTCCCAACAAGTGTCCCACGGACGCGCCCGCCGAGCGCGCGCGAATGCGTACTTCCGCCTTCGTCACGGGCATGTTCAGGACATTCTCGAGCAGCACGTAAATGGGATTGCGATTCACCTGCTCCCAGGTCAGGCCGCTTGCCTCCGGCGGGAGTGTCGATACGACAAGGGCTATCGGTTCGTCGTCGACCAGGTACAGACGCTTCAGTTGGAAGCAATCGGCATCGGTCGCCCCGAACGCTTGTCTTACGGCCTCCGATGCAGATGCAGGCGTGAACTCGAGCAATTTCGTCTTCGGCTCGACGCCTTGCGCGATGAGCGCGTCGTAGAAGCCTCGCATCGGCTTTAGGTCATGCAAGAGCTTTTGCCGGGACACGAACGTGCCTTTGCCTTGTTTGCTGACAACGTAGCCTTCAGCCAGCAACTGCGCAATGGCCTGCCGGACTGTGACGCGGCTAACGCCAAAGCGGTGGGTGAGCTCGTTCTCCGCGGGCAGCTTGCTGTCGGTCGCGAAAACTCCCGAGTCGATGTCCGTGCGCAGCAAGTCGGCAATCTGCATATAGAGCGCCGTCGCGCTTTCGCGATTGAGAAGCGCCTCGCTAGCCATGGTTCGAGATCGATTTTCAGCGACTGCCGTAATGCCATTCTCGATCGACTCCGTTGCCGGAGGTGGTAGGGCCGTGCGTCGCCGCGAAGCACCGCGCTTTTCAGAGTTTCCCTGCATCAAGGTCCGTCCCAGAAAGGTCAAACGACACGCTTTTTCAGTTCAAAAAAGCATCTTCAGACTCAGATTCCAGCCCGAAGCGCTTTTTCGCTTGCACCGTGTCAGGCGCCATTGTATCAATATGGTAAGACATCTGCATACAAGTTGCAAATGCACAGCGCTCACCCAGACGCGAGCGAAATTAGGAGACACGGCAGCATGCAAACATTCGACTACGTCATCGTCGGCGCCGGCTCGGCCGGCTCTGTCCTTGCAAATCGGCTCAGCGAAAACGGCAAATTTACTGTATGCCTGCTGGAGGCTGGACCGAAAGACCGCTATCCGTGGATTCATATTCCCATCGGCTATGCGAAGACAATGCAGCACCCCAAGTACAACTGGCGGTTCTACACTGAGCCCGAACCGGAACTCGCGAACCGGAAAATCTATCAGCCGCGCGGTCGGACGCTGGGTGGTAGCAGTTCCATCAACGGCCTCATTTACATCCGTGGACAAAAGCGTGACTACGATGAGTGGCGCGACCTTGGAAATCCGGGCTGGGGTTGGAACGATGTTCTGCCGTACTTTCGGAAGCTTGAGACGAACGACTTGGGGGCCTCGGCAACCCGCGGTGACAGCGGACCGATGCATGCGACAAGCGTACCGCCTGAGCACGAACTGGTGGACGCGTTCATTGGTGCGTCGGAGAACCTTGGTGTGCCTCGCACCAATGATTTCAATGACGGGCGCCAAGAAGGCGTGGGCTATTTCCAGGTCAGTACGAAGAACGGCTTTCGTTGCTCGACAGCAGTTGGCTACCTGAAGCCGGCGAGAAGCCGCGCGAATCTCCACATAGAGACACTCGCGCAGGCAACGAAGGTTTTGTTCGAGGGAAAACGCGCGACTGGCGTCAGATACATCCGAGAGGGCCGCACGCTCGAAGTCAACGCTGCGCGCGAAGTCCTGTTGTGCGCCGGTGCTATCCAGTCACCGCAGCTGCTGCAATTGTCTGGTGTCGGCCCCGCGTCGCTGCTTTCCGAGTTTGGCATCAAGCCGGTTCACATCTGTCCGGGAGTCGGCGAGAACCTTCAGGATCACCTGCAGGTGCGACTGATGTACGAAGTAACGAAGCCGATTACAACCAATGACGCGGTCCGCAGCCTGACGGGACGTGCGAAGATGGGGCTGCAATGGCTTTTGCGCCGCAGCGGCCCGCTGGCAGTCGGTATCAATCACGGTGGAATGTTCTGCCGCGCGCTGCCGGAAGAAAATCCGACCCCTGACATTCAGTTCCACTTCGCGGCGCTGTCTGCTGATAGCACGGCAGGCGACGTTCATGATTTTCCTGGTTGCACTTACTCTATTTGCCAGCTCCGCCCTGAGTCGCGCGGCTTTGTCAGAATTCGCTCGCTCGAAGCTTTGGAAGCGCCTCGCATTCAATGCAACTACCTCTCGACTGAAACGGACCGACGCACGACTGTCGCCGGTGTGAAGTTCGCGCGCAAGGTTGCCGCGACTGAGCCGATGGCCTCATACATGAAGCGCGAATATCGACCCGGCCCGAACGTGCGCACGGACGACGAAATTCTGCAGTTCTGCCGGGAGTACGCGACCACGATTTTCCATCCTTCTGGGACGGCAAAGATGGGGCCGGCCGATGATCCGATGGCGGTGGTTGACGAGGAGTTGAAGGTCCGGGGCCTGGAGGGTTTGCGAGTGGTTGACTGCTCGATCATGCCGACGCTCATCTCCGGCAATACGAACATTCCAACGGTCATGATTGCGGAGAAGGCCGCCGACATGATTCTCAACGGCGAGCGCCGTCGCGCCGAGCCTTCTTACTTCGTCGACAAAGTGAAGATTAATAAACTCGGCAAACGAGAAGTGCACCAGAGTTGACTGGCTAATCAGTCGGTAAATCAGGGAGGTGCTGCAACGACGGCACCCCATTGAGCAGAACGCGGGCAATCGTGACTCGCGTCAGTCCTTTCATGAAGTGGAGACATCATGAATCCCAGCAAGCAAGCCCTTAGGCGTGTCGCAGCAGCCAGTGTCATCGGCGCCATCATTGAGTGGTATGACTTCTTCCTTTATGGGGTGGTCGCCAGCATCGTCATCAATAAACTCTATTTTCCGGTCGGTGACCCGGCGACTTCAACGCTGCTTGCCTACGCAACCTTCGCAGTTGGTTTCGTGGCGCGGCCGTTGGGCGGTGTCGTCTTCGGTCACTTTGGTGACAGAGTCGGCAGAAAGAGCATGCTGGTCATCACCTTGATGATTATGGGCATCTCCACCGTCGCAATCGGCTTGGTCCCGACATATGCCATGATTGGTTACTGGGCACCGGCACTGCTTCTCTTATTGCGCGTGATTCAGGGCATCGGTCTGGGCGGCGAATGGGGAGGAGCTGTGCTGATGGCATACGAGTACGCGCCCCCCGAGAGTAAGGGCTTTTATACGAGCCTGCCGCAAATCGGTCTGTCCGTCGGTGTGCTGTTGTCAGCAGCCATCATCGCGTCTCTCTCGGCCGTCTTGACCGACGCACAATTTATGGCTTGGGGATGGCGCCTTGCGTTCGGGCTTTCGTTTCTCTTTGTGATGTTCGGGCTGTGGGTCCGTCTCAACGTGATGGAAACGCCGGAGTTTGCGAAGGTCAAAAGCACCCACGGCGAGACGAAGGTGCCGTTCTTCGATATGTGCAAGCGCTTCCCGGGGAATATGCTCCTGGGTCTGGGTGCTCGTCACATTGACGGGGTGTTCTTTAATATCTTCAGCGTCTTCACCATCAGTTACCTGACGGGCCACATTGGCATCAGCCGGAACGAAGCCCTGGTTGGGGTGATGATCGGTGGCGTCGTGCTCACCATTTTCATCCCGATTTTCGGTCGCATTTCGGACTGGCTCGGTCGCCCGCGGCTGTACGCACTGGCTTCACTGATTACCGCAGCATCTGTCTATCCTGCTTTCTGGGTTTTCACGCACGCAGCTGGCAACACGATGTTGCTTTGGGCGGCAATCGCGATTCCCTACGGCATCTTTTATGCAGCAGTCTATGGCACGGTATCTGTTTTCTTGTGCGAGTTGTTTGACGCAAAGGTGCGCTACACCGGGATCTCGTTTGTCTATCAGTTCTCCAGCGTCACGGCAGGTGGTCTCACGCCGATTATCGCAACAGTTCTCGTAACACTCGCAGGTGGAAGCCCTTGGTTGGTTTGCGCCTATGTGGCCGGGTCGGGAGTCATGTCGTCTGTGTGTGCGGTCATCATCGGTCGCCGTGCCGCATTAGCAAATCGTGAGCATCAAAACGAGGAGAGCGTGAGCCGCCGTCGCCAGCTTTCGTAGATATTGCACGGTATTTAAAGTCCCGCTCCTCCTTAAATCCCCTCGAGTCGCGGAAAGAAGGGCACGGTTAGCTGGCCGTTGTCCTTCTCGTTCGCCTGTGCGACCGCATCTGTAGGCTCATTCGAAAATTGCGTCAATTTCCAGGAGCTTCTGTGTATCCCGAGCTATTTCTGTATATCAACGGCGAATTTATCGGTATCGATGGACAGCGCAAGTCTGAAAGCGTGACCAATCCGGCTTCGCGTGAGGTACTGGGACGTTTGCCTCACGCGAGCGCTGCAGACCTTGAACACGCTGTGGCTACGTCACAAGCGGCCTTCCTGAAATGGAAGAAGAGTTCGCCGCTCCAACGTTCGGAAATTTTGCGTCGTGCTGCAGTGATCGCTCGGGACCGTGCTGACGAAATCGCGAAAGCGATTACGTTGGACCAAGGTAAGCCTTTGGCGGAGGCGCGCGCTGAGGTCATCACATGCGCAGACCACGCCGATTGGCACGCAGAAGAGTGCCGTCGCATCTACGGACGGGTCATTCCTTCGCGCGATTCCGCTGTTCGGCAGGTGGTCGTGCGTGAACCTGTCGGGGTTTGTGCCGCGTTCACGCCGTGGAATTTCCCGTTCAACCAGGCGATCAGGAAAATCTCGGCCGCAATCGGTGCGGGTTGCACGATTATCCTGAAAGGTCCGGAGGATTCGCCCAGTGCGGTCGTAGCGCTGGCAAGGCTCTTTCACGATGCTGGATTACCCCCCGGAGTGTTAAACGTCGTGTGGGGCGTACCGCATGAAGTCTCCGACTACCTTATCAAGCATCCGTTGGTCCGAAAGGTGTCATTCACCGGCTCCGTCGATGTAGGTAAGAAGCTTGCCGCGCTTGCCGGACTTCACATGAAGCGTGTGACGATGGAACTCGGAGGTCACGCCCCCGTGGTTGTCTGTGACGATGCCGACGTAGATTCGGCCGTACAGACAACGATGCGGATGAAGCTGCGAAATGCGGGTCAAGTGTGCGTGGCCCCCACGCGGCTGTTCGTTCAATCTGGCATATACGACACGTTTCGCGACCAGATGGTCGCCGCCTTCGAGACGACCAAGCTCGGTCCCGGCATCGATGCAGCGACCACGATGGGGCCTCTCGCCCATGAGCGACGTGTTTCCGAAATGGAGAGGTTTGTTGCAGACGCGAAATCGAGGGGGGGCAACATCCTAACAGGTGGATTCGCACCAGACCTCGGAGGGAGCTTTTTCGCACCGACTTTGGTCGACAATCTCGATGACAGTGCGGACCTGATGCGGTTGGAGCCCTTTGGACCGATCGCGCCGCTCGCGAAATTCGACACCCTGGAAGAGGTCATCGTCCGAGCCAACAGCCTGCCGTTTGGACTTGCCGCATTTGCGTTCACCGAAGGTGCCAAATCGGCTCACCGCCTCGCGACCGAGCTCGAAGCAGGCATGGTGAATATCAATCACGCAGGTATGGCACTCCCCGAGACACCGTTTGGCGGCATCAAGGATAGCGGTATGGGTAGCGAGGGTGGCATGGAAACGTTCGACGGCTACCTTACGACGAAATTTGTCACCCAAATCTAGCCGCGGATTTCGCTTACACGTCTGCGAGGAATCGTCCTTCATGTTGATAAGCCCTGGCCCGTGCCAGGGCTTCGGCTGCCCGGTTCGTTCTGATCGAAGGAGATATTCGATGGAAAACGCGTTCAACCCTGCGCTGGTGCAGTTCTATGTCGATCGTTGTCTCGCACTCGGCACGCGGAACCAGGCGGGCGAGGATGTTTCCGAGACCCTTAAGGAAACTGTCGACGAGGCGTTTGCGCATTTCGACAATCGAGGCGTAGCGACGCCTGTCGAACATAAGCGGCGATTCGCTGTTCAACTTCGCACCATCGCTGGCCTCCTCGGCCAGTCCATGCCTCTGCAGGCCAAGATTCTCATGGACGCATACGTGCGCGCATCCGCCAAATTGACGCAAACCTGAACTCGCCTGCGCTCAGGACCTCGCACACGACTCAACATCATGAGAATCTTGATAGCAGAAGACGATACTGTCATCGCTGATGCGCTCGTGCGAGCGCTACGTCAAAATGGTTACGCGGTCGATTGGGTCGCCTGCGGGAGTGATGCGGACACCGCATTAGCGTCTGTCGAGACGTTCGACCTGCTCATTCTGGATATTGGACTTCCCAAGATGTCCGGCTTGCAGGTCTTGACACGGTTGCGTAACCGGAACTCACATCTTCCGGTGTTGATTCTCAGCGCCGCGGAGAGCACTGAAAGTCGCGTTCGAGGTCTGGATCTCGGCGCTGATGACTTCGTGGCGAAACCCTTCGCATTGGATGAGCTTATGGCACGGGTGCGCGCCCTCACTCGAAGGGGTGTTGGAGGCGGTCCGTCATTAGTCAGGATTGGCTTGCTCGCGTTCGACACAGTCGGACGGGTGGCCAGGGTGAACGATCACGTGCTCGCTTTGTCTTCACGTGAGGTTGAAATTCTCGAAATCTTGATTCAGCGAATTGGACGTCTCGTATCGAAGGACCAACTCATAAGTCACCTATGCGGTTGGGGAGAGGACGTCAGTCCGAACGCTATCGAAGTCTATATGCACCGTTTGCGTAACAAGCTCAAAGGGAGCGGCGCAAAGGTCGTTACGCTAAGAGGCCTGGGTTACTGCCTCGAGGCCGATACAGCAGACATTGCTGCCTGCACCGAGCATGGCAGCCGCGCCAAGTTCGATGCGATGACACAGTCGGCATCTTGAGCCATCGCACCGGACCGACTTTTCCAAGTGCGGCGCGTTGAAGCGATCTAGCTCAGGCGAGTTCTCATTCTTGCCGGTCTATCGAGTCCTCACGGGCATGTGATGGCACCGACTCGTCGGACAATCCCGCGAAAACCTTGTCTTTTTCCTTTCCGACGACGCGCCGGTGAGGTTACGCAGTGCCTCCCGCTTCTTTCTTGCCTCACCCATAGGTGGATTCCCTGAATTCGCCGTGCTTTCCCTTGACCCCCTCCACCGCTGGTGACACGATTCAATGTGCCATTAATTGGAACGCGTGTCCCATAAATCAGGACGCAAAAATGGATGTCGCCGCGGGCGGGAAAGATTGGACCTAGAGCGCGAGGCACCGGAGACAACGAATCAGGCGAGGCTACTCATGCAGACATATGACTACATCGTGGTTGGTGCGGGATCGGCGGGGTGCGTACTAGCGAACCGGTTGAGCGAATCGGGCAAGCATTCGGTACTGCTGCTGGAAGGCGGCCCGGTCGATGATTCGTTTTGGTTGCGCATGCCGCTCGGCTATGGCAAGACGATTTACGAAACGCAATTTGCCCGGCACTTCTATACCGACCCCGAGCCCACGATGGGCAATCGCGAGATATTCTGGCCGCGCGGCGTCGTGCTCGGCGGATCGAGCTCGATCAACGGGCTGATCTTCATTCGCGGTCAGCACGAGGACTACGACGCCTGGGCAGATGCAGGTTGCACGGGCTGGAGCTTCAAGGACGTGTTGCCGTATTTCCGCAAATCGGAGCACAACACGCGTGGCGAAAGCACCTGGCACGGGGCGAACGGCCCGCTCTGGTGCTCGGACATCAACGAGCGTTTCGAGCTGATGGAAGCATTCTTCGATGCAGGGGCGGAACTCGGCATCCCGCGCAATCCCGACTTCAACGGCGCACAACAGGAAGGCTGCGGCTATTACCAGATGTTCATCAAGGAAGGGAAGCGCTGCAGCACCGCAGTGGCTTATCTGCGTCCGGCGATGAACCGCGCCAATCTGCGCGTGGAGACGCAGGCTCACGTCGAGCGTGTGGTATTCGAGGGCAAGCGCGCGAGCGGTGTGGAGTTCACGCAGAATGGCGCGAAGTTCCATATCGCGGCGCGGCGCGAGGTGATTCTGTCGGCGGGCGCGCTGCAAAGCCCGCAGCTTCTCCAACTGTCGGGCATCGGCGCGGCAGGGCTGCTGCGCAGGCATGGCATCGATCTGGTGAGCGATCTTCCTGGCGTCGGCGAAAACCTGCAGGATCATCTCCAGTTGCGCTCGATCTATCGCGTCACGAAACCCATCACGATCAACGACGGCATGCGCACGAAGGCGGGCCGCCTCGGACTCGGCCTGAACTATCTGCTGCGCAAGCGCGGACCGCTCGCCTACACTGCGACGCCCGGCGGCATGTTTGCGCGCGTGCTGCCGGAATCGAAGACGCCCGACGTACAGTTTCATTTCGGCGCGATCTCGGCAGAAAAAACGCGCACCGATCCGCACAAATTCTCCGGATGCACATTCTCGGTGTGCCAGTTGCGGCCCGAATCACGCGGCCGGCTCGCGATCAAATCTGCGGATTCGCGCGAGTCGCCTTCCATTGTCGCGAACTACCTCACGGCGGAAGTAGATCAGCGATGCGCGATCGAAGGGCTGCGCCTCATCCAGCGGCTCGCCGACACGCGGGCCATGAAGCCGTATCTGCGCGACACGTTCTCGCCGAAGGCGCCACTGGCGACGGATGACGAACTGCTCGCGTTCGCGCGCGAAACCGGCGGCACGATCTTCCATCCGTCCGGCACCTGCAAGATGGGCGTTGACGACATGTCCGTGGTCGATCCCGAACTGCGTGTCCGAGGCGTGGGCGGGCTGCGCGTGGTCGATTGCTCGATCATGCCCCTGCTGGTGTCGGGCAACACGAATTCCCCGACGGTGATGATCGCGGAAAAGGCCGCAGATATGATTCTGGCCGCCGCGTCGCGCGGCGATGCATCTTCGGTTGGATTTGACAACGACGTCGAGCGCTCCACTGCCACGATGTCCTGAAGTCGCACATCGAAAACGCCGGCCCCGACGATGAGTCGGGCCGGCGTAGCAACTGCGACAGCACAATCCGCTCGTCACGCGACGCGCGCCATTCCCGCCTCCCTGATCGACGCCGCGAGCGCCTGCGCTTGTCCACCCGCGAGGCGCGCATTGATATCCATCGACGTGGTCCAGAAGTAGGCGCCTGTCGCGAGACTGCCGATCAGTGAGACACGCCGTTCTACGACGCCGCGCGCCGTTACGAGACAGCCGGTATCGAACTCAAGCGCGACGCCGCCGGCGGCATCTTCTCGGGCGAGGCCACGCTGCACCAGCATGCGTATCAACGGGTCGCGTGTCTCGCGAATCGACGTGCTGAAGCTCGTCGCGTTGACGACCCAGTCGCATTCGAGCGTGTCGAAGCCGCCGGCGTTGCGCGAGCGGCGCACATTGAACGGTCCGTCCTTGCACGGACGATAAAGCCCCGCGAAGCCATCGACGATCGACAACTGACCGGAGGCGAGCCGCTCGTGAATCTGCTCGGCGTTGCGCAGCGGAAAGGTCGCGCGGCGCGCCATCCAGAGTGAGCGGAAGTCGCGCAGAAAGCGCTGCCGCTCGAGGTCGCCGAGCGCGTGCCACAAATGCTCGATGCACTCGTTCGTCGATGCCGCGACGGCCTGCCACAGCCGTGGCCCCGAACGTGCGCGCGCGAGCTCGTCGGTGAGCGCGGCGAGCGCATCGCCGTCGCGCAGGCCGATGACATCGGCGGGATCATATGCGCCGCCGGCGGCGACGAGCGCGCTGTGCAACATCGCGCCGAGCGCTTCGAGCGTTGCCCCGTCTTCGCCTTCGAGCACGCTATCGAGCGCAGCCGGACACAACGCAGTCAGCGACAAAGACGGGTTGTGCGGACTTTTGACGGACGGCAGACGGCCGTTGCGCGACACTGCAACGATCCGTCCACGATGGCCGCCGCGAGCAAGCGCGACGATCGCGTCGACGGCGCTCAGGCTCGTCCCGACGATGCACACGCTATCGTCACGCCCGATCCGCGACGTGAGTTCGCTGACGGGATAGGGCGAGTTGAAATAGCGTGCGTCGCCGTGCAGATCCGCGAACGCGACGGACGGCAGATTGCCGTTGCATAGCACGACGCGCTGCGCGACATAACCGTTGCCGGACTCCGTGACGACGCGCACAGTCGTCCCGGATGCAGGCGCTTCGATATCGCAGACGCGCGCGCGCACGTGTTCGAGCGCCACGCCGAGCTCGCGCGCCTTGCGCTGACAGCGGCGGTAGACGTCACGCAGATAGGCGCCGAACAACGGACGCGGAAAGACGTCTTTGGGGTCGATCTCGCTCACGCCGAAGCTGGCGAGGTAGCTAGCCGAACGCGCGCGCAGCCATCGCACGAAGTCGTCTCGCTCGTTCGCGATCGCCGACATCGAGCTGGCGGGAATGTTGAGCAGATTGCTGTTCGCGTCGGTCTGATAAGCCTGGCCGGGACCGATGCTTTCGGAGGGCTCGAATACGAGCACGCGCAACGTGTGCCTCGGCGGCAACTCCAGCGCATGCAGCAACTGATACACAAACGACGTGGCGACCGAGCCGCCGCCGATGACGGCGATCGTCGAAATGGTTTCGTTCATCACAGGCTCCACGGAGTGCGGCAATACAAGGCGGACGGCGCGGCGCGCGAGATCGCGCCGCGCCCGATAGTGCATCAATCAGGTTTGCGTGACGAACTTCGTGTTCAGGTAGCCATCGAAGGTTTCCATGCCGCCTTCGCTGCCGAAGCCGCTGTCCTTGATGCCGCCGAAGGGCGTTTCCGGCAGCGCCATGCCCGAATGATTGATGTTGACCATGCCCGCTTCGAGTTCGGTCGCGAGCCGATGCGCGGTCTTCGCGTTTTCTGTGAACGCGTAAGAAGCGAGGCCGAAGGGCAAGCTGTTCGCGCGTTGCAGGACTTCGTCGAGGCTTTTGAAACGCGCGAGCGGCGCGATGGGACCGAACGGTTCGTGCGTCATCAGTTTCGCGTCGTCCGCAAGGCCGGCGACGAGCGTGGGCGCGAAGAAGCTGCCGCCCAGATCGGGTGCGTAGCCGCCGGTCAGGACGCTGCCGCCGCGCGCTTTCGCATCGTCGACGAAACCTTGCATTTCGGTCACGCGGCGATCGTGCGCGAGCGGGCCCATCGCGGTATCCGCGTCCATGCCGGCGCCGATCTTCACGCTTTCGAACGCAGCCACCATGCGATCGCGGAAGGCATCGAAGACCGCGTCGTGCACGAACAGACGCGTCGGCGCGACGCATACCTGGCCCGCGTTTCGCAGCTTGGCCTTCATCGTGACGAGCACGGCTGCGTCGAGGTCCGCGTCCTCGCACACGATCACGGGCGCGTGGCCGCCCAGTTCCATCGTCATGCGCTTCATGTGTGCGCTCGCCAGCGACGCCAGCTTCTTGCCCACCTCGACGGAACCGGTGAAAGAAATCTTGCGCACCGCGGGGTTCGCGATCAGGTGGCCGGATACTTCATGCGGCACGCCCCATACGATGTTCAGGACCCCGGGGGGAAGACCGGCATCATGAAACAGATGCGCCAGCGCAACCACCGCGCTCGGCGCATCCTCGGGCCCCTTGAGAACGATTGTGCAACCCGCGCCCACCGCTGCCACGATCTTGCGAATGGCCTGATTGAACGGGAAATTCCACGGGGTGAAGGCGGCACAGACACCGATCGGCTCGCGCAACACCATCTGCCGCACCGCCGGATCGCGCGACGGGATGACCCGTCCATAGATGCGACGGCATTCTTCGGCATGCCAGTCGGCGTGGTCCGCGCATCCGATCACTTCGGTTTTCGCCTCCGCGAGCGGCTTGCCCTGATCGAGCGTCAGCGCGCGAGCGATGTCATCGGCGCGTTCGCGAGCCAGAGCGCCGACGCGCCGCAGAATCTCCGAGCGCAACATGGGCGAACTCTTCTTCCACGACGCGAACGCCTTCTGCGCGGACGCCACCGCGTGATCGAGATCCTGCGGGCTCGCGTGGGGCAGGCGACCCAGAACCTCTCGCGTGGCGGGATTGATGACTTCCTCTGACCGGCGCGCACCGCTCGCGCCGATGAATTCGCCATTGATGTAGAGGAATAGTTCGGGGTACATGCGCGGCTCCTGAGTTTAAGAGATTGACTGGTTTATCGTCCTAAATTGCAGGACTTCACTCCCATTAAACGAAATGATCGCGCTTTGCACGCCGTGCTGTCAAGGCGAGTCGATGTCCGGTCGACGCGTGTGGTGCTCGGGATTTCCCGCAATGCGGGTTATTTCGCTTGCGGATTGCGCAGCCTGGTGCCAGCATGATCAAAACGCATATTGCGACATATGTCCTAAAGGATAGGACGGAAAATCAAAGTTGTTGTGTCGCAAAGCCGGGAAAGACTGGTCATTTCAAGAACGTCTGGAGACAACGATGAAATCTGCCATTCCCTTGTCACCCGATGACGCGCTGTTTCGCAAGATCACGCGGCGCATCGTCCCGTTTCTTTTCGTGTGTTACGTCATCAATTTCATCGATCGGGTGAATATTGGCTTCGCGAAGCTGCAGTTTCTGCAGGACCTGAAGCTGAACGACGCGGTTTATGGCATGGCCGCAGGCATCTTTTTCGTGAGCTATATGGCGTTCGAGGTGCCGAGCAACCTCATGCTCGCCCGCATCGGTGTGCGCAAGACACTTATGCGGATCATGTTTCTATGGGGCCTGTTTACCGTGATGCTGATGTTCACGAAGAGTGCGACGATGCTCTACGTGCTGCGTTTTCTGCTCGGCGCGGCGGAGGCAGGCTTCTTTCCCGGCATCATCCTGTACCTGACCTACTGGTTCCCCGATGCGCGGCGCGGGCGGGTGACGTCGCTCTTCGTCATTGCCATTCCGCTCGCAGGCGTCATTGGCGGGCCGCTCTCGGGCGGCATCATGAGTCATTTCGATACCGCCATGGGTTTGCGTGGCTGGCAATGGCTGTTTCTGATCGAAGGCGTGCCCGCGATGATGCTCGGCATCATGGCGCTGTTCTTTCTCGACGATCATCCGAAAGACGCGAAGTGGCTGACGCCCGCTGAACGGACGCGCGTGATGGCCGCGCTCGCCGCCGACAGCACCAATGGCGCAAAGGAAGGCGCGCACGGCAGCATGCGCGACGCATTGCGCAATCCTCGTCTCTATCTGCTCGCGTTCATCTACTTCACGATCTTCATGGGGCTCAATGCAGTCAGCTTCTGGATCCCGAGCATCATCCGGCAAGCCGGTGTGCAGAACATCGGCACGATCGGACTGATCAGTGGCGGCATCTCGGTTTGCACGGCGATCGGCACGCTGCTCGCTGGCTACAGTTCGGACCGGCACGGCGAACGTCGCTGGCACGTCGCAGGGTCGGGATTCGCGGTGGCGGCGGCGTTCCTGCTGCTTCCGGCGGCTGCGGGCAGCATCCCGTTGACCGTGTGCTGCCTTGCGGTGGCGTCGGTCGGTTTGTATGCCAACCTCGCCACTTTCTGGACGATTCCGCCGACCTATCTGCGAGGCGATTCCGCCGCCGGCGGGATTGCGATGATCACCGCGCTGGGTGCAATCGGTGGCGTGTTGAGCCCGAACATCGTCGGCATGCTCAAGGAAGCGACCGGAAGCCTATACAGCGGGCTCGCCGTGATTGCCTCGATCATCATCATCGGCATGATCACGCTGCTCTGCGCGCTGCCGTCACCGCAACGCGAAGCGGCTCGCGCTGCGCGTATGTCGGCGATGAAGTAGCGTGTCCGCGCCAGGAGCGTCCATGCAGATCGCCAATCAAATGGTATGGATCGAAGGCGGCATCTTCAGGATGGGCAGCGAGAAGCATCATCCCGAAGAAGCGCCCGTCCGACGCGTGCGCGTCGACGGATTCTGGATCGATCCGACACCCGTGACCAATGCGGCGTTCGCCGCGTTCGTCGACGCGACCGGCTATGTCACCGTGGCCGAGCGCGTCCCCGATCCCGCGCTTTATCCCGGCGCCGAGGCCAGTGCGTTGACGCCCGGCGCGCTCACCTTTCATCAACCGCCGGGTCCGGTCGACCGATACGATCCTTACGCGTGGTGGCGTTATACGCAAGGTGCCTCGTGGCGCAGCCCCTGTGGCGGCGCGAGCGGCATCGACGCGCTGGGCGATCATCCCGTCGTCCATGTCTCGTTCGAAGACGCGGCCGCCTATGCGCGATGGGCAGGCAAGGACCTGCCGACTGAAGCCGAGTGGGAATACGCGGCGCGCGGCGGGCTGGATCAGGCAGCGTTTGTCTGGGGCGACGACTTCATGCCGGAAGGCCGCATGATGGCCAATACGTGGCAAGGCGAATTCCCGTGGCAGAACCTTGCGCTCGACGGCTACGAGCGCACCTCGCCGGTCGGCGTGTTTCCACCCAACGGCTACGGATTGCACGACATGGCGGGCAATGTCTGGGAGTGGACCGAAGACTGGTACGTCGATCAGCCGCGCGCGCATTCGAAGCCCTGTTGTGTCGTCGGCAATCCTCGAGGGCCGGCGGCCGCAGCGAGTTTCGATCCGTCGCAACCCAATATTCCCATTCCCCGCAAGGTTGTGAAGGGCGGCTCGTTTCTGTGCGCGCCGTCTTACTGCGACCGTTATCGCCCGTCCGCGCGCCAGCCGCAAATGATCGATACCGCGTCATGCCACATTGGCTTTCGCTGTGTCGTGCGCGGCGCCGCAGTTATTGAACTCAAGGAGATCTAGATGGCAGAACGCAAAGCCTCAGACCGCAGTTCGCTTCCATTACCGGAGGAGCCGTTCGATGGAAAGGTCGGCAAGACCTGGGCCGATTCGAAGCAAAGCTTCCCGCAGCCTGTCAAGCCGCCAGCGGGCGCGCCGAACGTCGTGCTGATCCTGCTCGACGACGTCGGCTTCGGACATCCGAGCACCTTTGGCGGCCCCGTCGCGATGCCCACGCTCGATCGCCTCGCCACGCGCGGGCTGCGTTACAACCGCTTCCACACGACGGCGATGTGCACGCCAACGCGCGCCGCGCTCCTGACGGGGCGCAATCATCACAGCGTGGCGAACGGCGCGATCACCAATCTGGCGACAGGCTTTCCCGGCTACAACTCGATGTGGCCGCGCGATTCCGCATGCATTGCCGAGACCTTGCGCGCCAACGGCTACGCGACCGCCGCGCTCGGCAAGTGGCACAACACGCCCGAATGGGAAACGAGCCCGGTCGGACCGTTCGACCGCTGGCCGACAGGCCTCGGCTTCGAGTACTTCTACGGCTTTCTCGGCGCGGACGCGAACCAGTGGGATCCCGTGCTCGTGGAGAACACGCGGCCCGTGGTCCGGCGCGAGACGAAGAAAAAGGAACTGCATCTCGACGAAGACCTCGCCGATCACGCGATCTCGTGGATCAGGCTGCAACGCTCGGTGAATCCGGACCGGCCGTTCTTTCTGTACATCGCGCCGGGCACCGCGCATTCCCCGCATCACGCGCCGAAAGAATGGATCGAGCGCTATCGCGGTGCGTTCGATCACGGCTGGGACGAGCAGCGCAAGCGCACTTTCGAGCGGCAGCGCGAGCTCGGCGTCATTCCGCCCGATGCGCAACTCACGCCGCGCCCCGCCGAGATTCCCGCGTGGGGCGAATCGACCGATGACGAAAAGCGTCTCGGCGCACGGCTCATGGAAGCGTTCGCGGGCGCATTGTCGCATTGCGATCACCAGATCGGCCGCGTGATGGACGAACTGGCCGCGCAGGGTATCGATGACGATACGATGGTCATCTTCATCGCGGGCGACAACGGCCCGAGCGCTGAGGGCACGCTCAAGGGGCAGGTCAACAAGTGGGGCAATCTCAACGGCATGCCGCAGACGCTCGCCGAGCAGCTCGCGCGCATCGACGATATCGGCGGGCCGATGAGCTACACGAACTATCCGGTCGGCTGGGCGTGGGCCGGTTCCGCGCCGATGCAATGGGTCAAGCAGATCGCCTCGCACTTCGGCGGCACGCGCAACGGCATGGTGATGTCATGGCCCAAGCGCATCGCGGATCTCGGCGCATTGCGCGAACAGTTCCATCATTGCATCGACATCGTGCCGACAATACTCGAAGCCGCCGGCATTCCGATGCCCGAATCGGTGAACGGCGTCGGACAGAAGCCGATGGAAGGCGTATCGATGTCGTACAGCTTCAAGGAGCGCGATGCGGCATCGAAACGCCGAACGCAGTATTTTGAGCTGCTCGGCAACCGCGCGATCTATCACGAAGGCTGGGTCGCGGGCGCGCGTCATCGCGGGCGGCTGCCGTGGCAGATCGGCGGCGGCGGCGCGACGGGCGAGTTCGATTCGGACCCTTGGGAGCTGTATCACGTTGACGTCGATTTTTCGCAGGCTCGCGATCTCGCGGCCGAGCATCCGGAGAAGCTGCGCGAATTGCAGCAATTGTGGTGGGCCGAAGCGGAGCAACATAACGTGCTGCCGCTCGACGACCGCTACGGCGAGCGGTATCACCAGGGTCCGGCGCTTGCGCGGGGGCGTACGCACTTCGTCTATCACCAGGGCGTATACGGCATTCCCGAAGGCAGTGCGCCGAACCTGAAGGGACGCTCGCATCGCATCGAGGTCGAGCTGACGATGCCGGAAGAGGGCGCCTCGGGCATGCTCGTGACAGCCGGCGGACGCTTCGGTGGATACGCGCTGTACGTGAAGGATGGTCGCCTTTATTACGTGCACAACGTATCGGGTCTGGAGCGGCATACGGTCGTCTCCGATCGACCGCTCATGCCGGGGCGACAGCGCGTTCGCATGACGTTCGGCGTCGAACGGCCGAAGCTCGGCGCGGGTGGCGAAGTGCGTCTCTCGATCGACGGCGAAGACGCTGGTCACGGCACGATCGCGCGCACTGTGCCGATCCAGTACTCATATACCGAGACGTTCGATATCGGGCTCGACACCGGCACGCCGGTCGATGAAACCTACGCGTGTCCGTTCGAGTTTCCCGGCGAGATCCACAGCGTGACCATCGACGTTCTGGACGATCTCGACGAGCACGACCGCAAGCAGGAAAAGCTCGCCGTGGAGAAGGCGCGGCACGAAAACGAATGACATGGTCATCGCAATGAAAAAGGGGGAACCGCGCGGTTCCCCCTTTTTATTTCGTCTCGGCCGGCTTCAGTTCGTTGTCTGCTTCTCTTCGTAATAACCATCGGCGACGCGCTTTGCGAGCGTCTTGCGATCGACCTTGCCGACCGCCGTTTCCGGCAGCGAATCGACGAACACCACGTCGTGCGGCACATAGATGCGCGAGAGCCGTTTCCTCACGGCATCCTGCACACGCTCGGCGTTCGTCGTATTGGCATCTTTCGCCACGACGAATGCAACCGGCACTTCGCCGAGATCCTTGTCCGCGCGTCCCACGACGCAGCACGCGAGCACATCGCCTTGCGCGACGATCACGCTTTCGATCAGCAACGGCGACAGGTTCTCGCCGCCGCGAATGATCACGTCCTTGATACGGCCCGTCACGTAGAGATAGCCATCGTCATCGAAGCGGCCTAGGTCGCCGGTGCGCAGCCATCCATCGGTGACGGTGCGGGCCGTGGCATCGTCCGCGCCGAGATAGCCGGTCATCAGGTTCGGGCCTGCGATGCAGATTTCACCCTCGACGTTGGGCGCGTGGCTCATCGAGCCGTCAGCGACGCGCAGACCTACCGTCTGTCCCGGCAGCACCTTGCCGACCGAGCCGATGCGTCGCGCAGTCGGCGGATTCAGCGTGCTCGTGCATGTCGCTTCCGAGAGGCCGTACGAGATCACCAGCGGACAGCCGAGCTTCGCTTCGACCTCGCGATGCAGCGCTTCGGTGATCGGCGCCGAGCCGCATCGCGCCATGCGCAGAGTCGCGAGCACATTGGCATCGAAGTGCTGCGGGAGCATGCGCGAGTACATCGTCGGCACGCCGGTAATGATGGTCGGCCTGAAGCGCGCGATCAGTTCGGGCATGTCTTCCGCGCGGAATCGCGGGCAGAACGCGATCTTCGAGCCGGCCAGCAGCGGCGCGAACAACTGATTGTTGACGCCGTTCGTGTGATAGATCGGCATCACGTGCAGCAGGCAGTCGTCGCTCGACAGCGCGCTTTGCTCGAGCACGCCGAGCGCGTTGTTCAGGAGCGCCGCCTGCGTGAGCTGCACCACTTTCGGACGGCCAGTGCTGCCGGAGGTGAAGAGCAGAAGCGCGGGACAATCGGGTGCGACATCGACGGGAGGAAAGTACGCCGCCTGCGTCAAGCGCGCGAAATCGAGCGTCGTGGTGGTTTCGGGAATCGAGAGCGATTCGACGAACGCAGCATTGTCGGCGTCATGCACGAGGAAACGCGCGCGCGTTTCGATCAGCCGTACGCCGACTTCCTCGGGCGCCAGTTTGGGTTCGAACACGCAGGGACACAGACCTGCGCGGATCGCCGCGAGCAGCAGTACCACGGCATCCAGCGAGCGGGACATGATGATTGCGACGACATCGCCTGGTTGCGCATCGCGGCCCGAGAGGTTGGCCGCGACGGAGCCTGTCTCGCGCGCGAGATCGGCGTATGTCAACGTCCTTGCGCCGTCGTTAAGCGCGGGAAGGTCCTGCACGCCGCGCGCGTGCCAGTACCGATCGAACGCTTGCGCTAATGTCGTCGGCTTCGCGTCGAGATTCAAAGCGGTGGATATCTTCACAGTCGTTACCTGAGTCGGATGGCAGCATCTCGTTCGAATTGCCCTTGCGGGTCCAGCGTGGCGAGCGCTTCCCGTTCGCGCGCGGTGGGTAGGGCGGTGGGCACGGCATCGATGGCATCGAACGAAAATCCGGTACGCTCGCGCACTTCCTCCAGGCTCGATTCCGGATGCCACGATTGAAGCGCGAGCTTGCCGTCGCGCTTCACGAACACGGCGATAGGCGTGACGACGCCATGCATGCCGCCCCACGACGTGACGAAGTCGAGCTTGTCGACGAGCGTTCGCTTCGAATGCTCGGTGCGCCATGTGCAGGCGCGCTTCGCCGTGGGAAGCATGACCGCACCGCCGCCGCCGCCGGGCAGACGCACCTTCGGATGCGACCAGTCACCGATGCACGAGTTGTTCGCGTTGCCTTCGCCATCGAGCTGCGCCGCGCCGAGGAACGTCAGGTCCATGCGGCCGCGCGTGCAGAGATCGTAGAAGTCTTCGTTGGCGAAAATCGACGCCGAGCCTTGGGCGAGCAGCGGATCGGAGCTGGAAATCGGAATCGAAGAGGGCGACGGATCGACGCCGCCCGCGACGTTGATATAGACGAAGTCCCAGTCATACGCGCGTTTCGCGAGCAGACACGCGAGCATCGGCGGCGTCGAATTCACGCCGCTGAACGTGATCTCGTCCGGACGGATGAAGCGCGCAAGGTTGGTGACGATATACGAGAAACCGCTCCAGTTTTCAGCCATTTTGACGTGCCTCCGGCGCCGCGTCGATATGACGGGCGAGTGCGTCCGCGCCGTCTTCCAGATACGCTTCGACCGCGGGATAGTCGATCGCATACGACGGCCAGCACGAGCCCGGCCATGCGCCGTTCTTGACGATCGCGTAGTTCTGCACCATGAAATGCGGCACGACGGTGAGTTCGGGCTGATCGGCGAAGTTCTCGTCGGACACTTCCTCCGCGACGACGAGCACGCTCTTCGATGCGCGGCTCATGATGCGGTCCCAGTGATACGTGCCCGCAATGCGCACGTTGCCGAGCCGGTCCACGCTCGATGCGTGAATCACCGCGAAGTCGGGCGATATCGCCGGAATGACGTAGGTCTGCTGGCCGCTGCCGTAGGGATCGTCGATGCACTTCCAGTCGTTGACGCGAACGAGTTCGCTGCCGTGCACGCCGCCGCACGGCATGAAGGGCACGCCGAACGCGGCCGCGCGCAAACCGGCGGTGAGCGTCGCGCACGCGTGCTCTTCGAGCTTCAACCGGCCTTGTTCGATCGCGCGCCTGTACCACGGCGCGAGCCCGAAATTTCCTTCCATCGCGACGATGCCGCAACGCGCGCGCGACGCGACGCCGGCGCGGCACAGAATATCGATGTCGTAACCCGGCGACTGCTTGATGATCTCGATGTCGCGCTTTTCCTGGCGAATCAGTTCGCGCACGAACGCGAACGGCCCGCGATGCAGGAAGCTGCCGCCCAGCCCCAGTGACGCGCCGTTCGGCACGAGCGCCACCAGTTCGGCGAGCGAGCGTTCCTTGTCCTTGCTGGCAAATCCCGAACTCATGTCGATGTCTCCTACGCCTTCTTCGACGAGGCCAGATACGCCTCGATGCGCTTGTGAATGCCGGGCACGGTTGCCGAGCGCACGAGCGCGGCGAGGTCCGTGTCGGCCTGCTCGGTGTCGAGCGCTCGGCGCAGCAGGGCGCGGCTTTGCGCAGGCAACGCACTCACGCGCGCCAGCGCTTCCTCGATCACCGTGATGTGTTCTTCCGGACCCGCAACGCGTTCGATGAAACCGTTCGCGCTCGCGTGCTCGACATCGAAGGTCGCGGCCGTTTCGAGTATGCGCTGCGCCTCGCGCGTGCCGACGATGCGCGCGAAACGCGCCGAGCCGAGCACCAGACCGAACTTCAACCCAGGCATGCGGAACGTCGAACCAGGCGCTGCGACGCGCAGGTTGCACGCCGCGATCAAGTCGACGCCCGCGCCGAAGTTCCGTCCATGCGCGAGCGCCACCGTGAAGCACGACGAACTCGCGATCCTGTTCAGCAAGGTCTCGATGCGGATGAAGCGCAGCACGAGATCGCCTTCGCTCTGTGCTTCCACTTCGCTCATGTCGAAGCCCGCGCTGAAGCATCGGCCTTCGCCCTGAAGCGTGATAAGCGGCGTGTGCGCGGCTTCGGCTTCATCGAATGCCTGAATCAGTTCTTCTACGATACTCGCGGACAGCGCATTCAGCTTGTCCGGCCGATTGAGCGTGATTGCCCAATGCGTCGATTGCCTGTCGATGATGATATTGCTCACGCCTCGACCTCCGACTTCTTCAGCAATTCGGCGTTGTGCTCGCCGAGACCCGGCGGCCGCATGCGGATTTCAGGCGTCTGCCCGGAGAATTTCACGGGTGATGCGAACGTCTTCGTCTGCACGCCGTTGGGCAATTCGAGCGGCTGTACCCATTCCATATGCGCGACTTGCGTGTCCGCAAGCACTTGCGAATACGTGTTGATCGGCGCGCACGGCACGCCCGCTTCGCGGAAGCGCGCGATCCAGTGCTCTGCATCATGATTCGCGAAGATCGCTTCGAGCGTGTCGCGCAGTTCGACCTGATGCTGCGCGCGCAGCGTAGTGGACGTGTAACGTGCATCGCCTTCGAGCTCGGGACGCCCGACGACGCCGCACACCGATTTCCACAGCGCGTTGTTGCCCGCCGCCATGCCGAAATACGTGTCGCGCGCCTTGAACGCCTGATAAGGCGCGTTGCGCGGATGCGCGGAGCCGAGCTTCTGCGGATCACGGCCCGTGCCGAAGTATTCCGACGTCTGCAGTGCCGCGATGGCGAGCGTGGCGCCGAGCATCGGCACATCGATATGCGTGCCTTCGCCCGTTTGCGCGACGCCGCGCAGCGCGGACACCACCGAGAACGCCGCATAAAGGCCCGCCGAGAAATCCGCGAGCGGCACGCCGCATTTGACCGGTGCGCCGTCGGGTTCGCCTGTGATGCTCATGATGCCGCTCATGGCCTGTACGGTCAGATCGAAGCCGCCTTCCTGCGAGCGCGGACCCGTTTGCCCATACGCGGAGATCGAGCAATAGACGATGCCGGGCTTCATCGCGCGGATGGCGTCGTAGCCGAGACCGAGACGGTTCATCACGCCGGGACGATTGTTCTCGATCAGGACATCGGCGGTATTGATGAGCGCCTTCGCCTGCTCGATGTCATCGGGATTTTTCAGATCGAGCGTGACCGAGCGCTTGTTGCGATTGAGCGAAGCGAAGTTCTCGCTGTAGCCGTCGGTGATCGGCGGCCACGCGCGCAGCGTATCGCCGCCCTGGGGATGCTCCACCTTGATGACGTCCGCGCCCATGTCCGCGAGCAGCATGCCGCAATACGGCCCCGCGGCGACATTGCAGAACTCGATGACCCTGATTCCCTGAAGCGGCTGATTCATTCAATTCCTCCGGCAGTCTGTTGGTACGCGGCGGCGCATTCGCCCGACCTCGCTTGCGACCATTGTGACGCGCCGACACATGCATGTAAACCAAAAATTGGAACTTGCATCCTATAAAATAGGATATGAGTCTCCGTGAAAACACCGATTCCGCGGTTCGGGGTCAGTGGCGTGCGGTTCGTCGCGCAGGCAACCGAAGCCTGCAAAGCCAGTATTTGCGAGCCTTCCGCCGATTGGCCCAGTGTAGAATGAGCTTTTAATCCTAATTTTTAGGACCATGGACAAGACGTTGCTCAAGGGCCTGATGTTGCTGGAGGCGCTCGCCGACCAGAACGGCAAGCCGGTCACGATTCCGGTGCTGGCGGAACAAGTCGGGCTCACGAAAAGCAATACGCATCGGACTTTGCAGACGCTCGCGCACGCGGGTTACGCGACTCGGGACGAGTCCACCGGCAACTATCGCAGCACATTCAAGCTGTTCGAGCTGGGCGCCAAGCAGATGGCGACCGTCGATGTGCGGCAGTTCGCGGCGACCCATATGCGCGCGCTGGCCGATCTGACGCAGGAGACGGTGCATCTGTCCATCCTTGATGGCGCCTCGGTTGTGTACGTCGACAAGATCGACAGCGCGCAGCCCGTGCGCGCCTATTCCGTGCTCGGCGGTCATGCGCCCGCGTATTGCGTCGCGACCGGTAAGATCCTTCTCGCGCATCAGAGCCAGGACTATCTGACGCGCTATCTGACTCGCCTTGAAGCGCATACGAAGGCGACCATCACGGATCTGCCCTCGCTCAAGGCCGAGCTCGCGCGCGCGGTCGCCAACGGCTACGCGCTGAATCGCGGGGAATGGCGCGAGAGCGTGGGCGGTGTCGCGGCGCCTATCTTTGATGCTTTCGGAGTCGTCGTTGCCGCTATCGGCATATCGGGACCGCTGGAGCGGCTGAGCGCCAAGCGCATGAAGGAACTTGCGCCGGCGGTTCAGGAAGCGGCATCGAAGATTTCGCGCGCGATGGGCTATCGGAGGTAAGGGAGCGGAAGCAGGCGCTGCTCGCGCCTACGTTCATGAAACGGCCGGCGCGGATGTTTCGCCTGTCGGCTGCTTGTCCGCACGCACGATCACGAGCGTCGCGAGCAGCGCGAACAATGCGCCCATCACGAGCCATGCGCCGGGCATCGCCTTGTTCGACGTCGTGTGGATCAGCATCGTGCAGATGGCCGGCGTGAAGCCGCCGAAGACGGCTTGCGAAAGGCTATATGCAAGCGAGAAACCCGTGCCGCGCACGTTGGCCGGAATGATCTCGGTCAGCGTAACGACGAGCGCCGCCTGATACGACGCGTACAGAAACGCGAATCCCACTTCCACCAGCAGAAGGCTCATGAACGATGGCGCCGCGACAAGCCAGGTCATCGCGGGCCACGCGACGATCGCGATCGTCAGCGACGCGCCGACGAGCAGCGGCTTGCGACCGATGCGATCGGACAACGCCGCCATTACGGGGATCATTACGAAGGTGGTGAGCGCCACACACGTCGTGACATAGAAGGTGTCGATCGATTTCAAGCCGAGTTCCGCGCGTCCGAAAGTCGGCGTGTACGCGGTGATCAGATAGAACATGATGCTGGTCAGGCTGACGAGCATCGTCGACCACAGAATGATGCGCCAGTTGAGCGCGAGCGACCTGAAGATTTCCCTGACGCTCTGCGGCTTCTGCGCCTTGAATACATGCGATTCCGTGACCGAGCGGCGAATCCAGAACAGCACCGGCACGATCGAGCAGCCGAGCAGGAACGGAATGCGCCAGCCCCACGCATCCATCTGCTCGTTGGTCAGCGTGAAGCGCAGCGCGACGCCGAGCACGGCCGCGAGCAACACGGAAACCTGCTGACTCGCCGACTGCCATGAAACATAGAAGCCACGTCGTCCCGGCGGCGCGACTTCCGACAGATACACCGACACGCCGCCCGATTCCGCGCCCGCGGAGAAGCCTTGCAGCAGGCGCCCGACGATCACCAGGACCGGCGCCAGCACGCCGATGCTCGCGTATGTCGGCGTGAGCGCGATCATCAAGACGCCGATCGACATGAGCGACAGCGTGAGGATGAGGCCCGCGCGCCGTCCGTGACGATCCATGTACGAGCCGAGCACGATCGCGCCGAGCGGGCGCGCCAGAAAGCCCATGCCGAACGTGGCGAGCGAGAGCATCAGCGAGATGAACTCGTTGTCGCTCGGAAACATGGCCTTCGCGATCGACGATGCATAAAAGCCGTAGACCATGAAGTCGTACATCTCGAGGAAGTTGCCGCTCACGACGCGCACGACGTTCGTGGCGCTCGCCTGTCCCTTTGCCTCGCTACTCATTGCGCCTCCGGGCTTCCGCCAGTGTTTCATTGAATCCTATAAAATAGGATGCAACATTCAAAATATGGTTTAGCGGATGCTCGCACCGCGCGAAATTCCGGTCAAGACACTTTGAAAGAATCGAGGGAATTCCCTGAGGAGGGCTGGAAGCCGCCTCTGACGTGAAACTAGGGTCCTGAAAAATGGGATAGACTGAACGCGGGAAAACGGGCGCGTCGCCCGTGTGTCATGCGTTTCGACCGGCTTTCACTTCTGACTTTGGGACCCATGGATAAGACGCTATTAAAGGGCCTTGCTCTGCTTGAAGCACTCGCCGGACATGGCGGCAAACCGGTTCCCATTCCCGTCCTGGCGCAGCAGCTCGGGCTGACCAAGAGCAACGCGCATCGCACCTTGCAAACGCTCGCGCATGCGGGCTATGCGACGCTTGACGAAACCACGGGAAGCTATCGCAGCACGTTCAAGCTCTTCGAACTCGGCGCGCGGCAGATGGCGCAGATCGACGTGCGGCAGTTCGCGTCGAGCCATATGCGCGTGCTCGCCGATTTCACGAAGGAAACGGTGCATCTGTCCGTTCTGGATGGCGCGCATGTGGTGTACGTCGATCAGATCGAGAGCTTGCAGCCCGTGCGCGCGCATTCGATTCTCGGCACGCATGTTCCCGCGTATTGCATGGCCACAGGCAAGATTCTGCTCGCCTATCAAAGCGAGGATTACCTGGAACGGTATCTGACGAATCTCGTCGCGCATACGGCATCCACCATCACGGACCTCGCCGAACTCAAAGCGCAACTCGCCCGCGCGGCGATCAACGGCTATGCGATCAATCGCGGCGAATGGGAAGAGGGCGTCGGCGGTATCGCAGCGCCCATCTTCGATGCGTTCAGGTCGCCGGTTGCGGCCATCGGCATCTCGGGGCCGCTCGAACGTTTGTCGGTGAAGCGCATGAAGGAACTCACCTCCACTGTGCTTGACGCAGCCAACGGCATTTCGCGCGTGCTGGGCGTGCGCTGAGTCTTCACACGAGCACGCGCTTTACTTCGCCGTCCATCCCCGTCATCGAATTTGCCGGCACATCGCCGGCGCTTTCGCACGCCTAGGGATTCCCCTCGCCGACGACAAATCCGCTTGACGGTTCTCGTCGCGCGATGTCACGATTTGCGCATTAATTTGAGATGAGTGTCCTATAAAACAGGACATCATCTCATGGGTCACACGTGACACACCGAATCCAACAACAGCGGGAGACAACTGCATGGACCTGAATACAGGCGGGTTGGTGGAAGCATCGGACGACGGCTCTCGAGAACTCGTCGCGAATCCATCCGACGCGAAAGGCTTCGAGAGACTGGCCATCCGCATTTCGAACTGGATGGAGCGCTGGTTTCCGGACTCATTCGTCATCGCCATGCTCGCGGTGCTGGCGGTGGCGATCGGCGCGCTGCTGATCGGTGCGCCGACGACGGCGGTCGTCAAGTCATTCGGAGACGGCCTGTGGAAGCTCTTGCCGTTCTCGATGCAGATGGCGCTCGTGGTCGTGACGGGCTATACGCTCGCGGTGTCGCCGCCGATGCGCAAGCTCATCACATGGGTTGCGTCGGTGCCGCGCAATGGCAAATCGGCTGTCGCGTACGTCGTGCTGATCGCGAACCTCACCGCCTTGCTCAACTGGGGATTCGGCCTGATCTTCGCCGGGCTTCTGGTGCGGGCGCTCGCTCGCCGGCGCGACCTGAAGATGGACTACCGCGCGGCCAGCGCCGCGGCGTTCATGGGTATCGGCGCGGTCGACCATCTCGGGTTGTCATCATCCGCAGCGCTGCTGCACGCTACGCCTGCCAGCCTTCCCAAGGAACTCTTCGCGATCTCGGGCCTCATTCCGTTCAGCGAAACCATCTTCACGTGGCAGAACCTCGTCGTCATTTCGGTGATGACGGCCGTCGCGATGCTGGTCGCTTACGTCACCGCACCGACCGGAAAGCACTGCCGCACTGCCGCCGATCTGAACATTGCCGTGGGCGACGAAGTGAAGACGCGCCTCAGCACGCGTCCGGGCGATTGGCTTGAGAACAGTCCGCTGCTGGTCATTCTCGTGGGAGGCATGCTACTCGGCTGGCTCGCGATGCAAGGCATGAGCAAGGGCTGGATGGCCATGACCTCCGATCTGAACTCCTACCTGATTCTGGTGCTCGCGCTGTCGCTGCTGGCGCAGTGGCGTCCGGCGCGCTTTCTTAAAGCGGTCAGCGATTCCGTGCCGTCCGTCGGCGGCGTGATCGTGCAGTTCCCGATCTACGCGGGCGTTGCAGCCATTCTCACCACGGCGATGAACGTATCGGGTCATCCGCTTTCGCACTATATTTCCGAGTTTTTCATCGGAATGAGTGGGGAGCACGGCTTGCCGGTGATCGTCTCCGTGTACTCGATTTTCATGGGATTCGTCGTGCCCTCCGCCGGAGCCAAGTGGGTACTGGAAGCGCCGTACATTCTCAGCGCCGGCAATGCGGTGCATAGCAACCTCGCGTGGCTCGTGAACACCTATAACGGCTCGGAGGCGCTGGCCAACCTGATCAATCCGTTCTGGATGGTGCCGCTATTGGGCATCGTCGGCCTGAAGGCGCGCAACATCATCACGTTCACGCTTCTTCAGTTCGTGTTTCTGGTGCCAGTGACGATTCTCACCTTCTGGCTTCTTTCCTTCACGATGCCGTGGCATCCGCCTGTCTTTCCTTGAGGGGCGAAGTTGAGATGATCTGCGATGGAGCGCGCGCGGTCGATGAATTCATCAGAATGCCGCGCTTCATTTTTCGTCATCGGTAAGCATCCAAAAGTTCGGCATGACGCTCGACGAGAACCCGGACACGAACGCCTTCACGTTGCCCGTTACCTCCTCATACACATGACGCCGAACGCGTCCGATATTCGCGCCGTAGACGTGGATGCTGATCGACACGCGGTCGTCATACAGGTTGCGCACTCGATGCACGTCGCCGACTGTCGGCGACACGCAATCGATATCGCCGACGTCGAGCACGCACGATTCACCGGCGAGCATCGGCACGTCGGCTCCGCGCGTTTCAAATCGAGTCGATTCCTCGGCGCCGCGCAACATGCCGATCATGCCCCACACGGTGTGATCGTGGATTGGCGTGCATTGCCCCGGCCCCCACACGAAGCTCACGACTGAAAAGCGCTGCTTCGGATCGCAATGCAGCAAGTATTGCTGATAGTGCTCTGCATGCGGCGCGGCGAATGCGTCCGGCAGCCAGTCATCGTGCGCGATCAGGCGCGACATCGGCGCGCGCAGGTCATCGAGGATGACGGTTTCGTGCACGCCGTCGCGCACGATGTCCGTGAGTTCGCCGACAAAATCACGCAAGCGCGCAATGCTCATGATGTTCTTCCGCCCTTTGATTAAATCCTAATTTATAGGATGCAAAAATCACAATTTGGTTTACACGATGCTCGCATCGTCGCAGAATGCGGTCAAGCGCAAGTGCGTTTGCACCCGCGGCGAACCAAGAGCCTCGCGAAAGAGGCCGGGCATGAAATGCATCCAATGGAGACGAATCATGCAGTCAGGGACATCCGGCAAGACGCGAGAGTCATCCGCGCGCACGATCCTGCGCGTCACGAGCGGCAATTTCCTGGAGATGTACGACTTCTCGGTCTACGGCTTCTACGCGTTGTCGATTTCACACGCACTATTTCCGCGCGGCAACGAGTTCGTCTCGCTGATGCTGTCGTTCGCGACGTTCGGCGTGGGCTTCCTGATGCGGCCGATCGGCGCGCTGGTGCTCGGCTCGTACATCGACCGGCGCGGGCGCCGCGCGGGCCTGCTGCTCACGCTCGCGCTGATGGCCGTCGGCATGCTGATGATCACGTTCGTACCGGGTTACGACACGATCGGCATCGCGGCGCCGGTCATCGTTGTGCTCGGTCGTTTGCTACAAGGGTTTTCCGCCGGCGCTGAACTGGGCGGCGTGTCGGTCTATCTCGCGGAAATCGCGCCACCGGGGCGGCGTGGCTTCTTCGTGAGCTGGCAGTCGGCGAGTCAGCAGGCCGCCGTTGTGTTCGCGGCACTGCTCGGTGTGGGCCTGCGTTTCACGGTCACGCCCGAGCAGATGAATAGCTGGGGCTGGCGCATTCCGTTTCTGATCGGCTGTCTGATCATTCCGGTGCTGTTCGTGATTCGCAGGCGCCTGCGTGAAACGAAGGAGTTCGAATCGCGCACGAGGCATCCGTCGAGCAGGGAGATTTTTGCCTCGCTTAAGGACAATGCGCGGATCATCGGCGGCGCGATCATGCTCGTGACGCTCACTGCGGTCATGTTCAATCTCATCACCGCCTACACGCCGACGTTCGGTTCGCGCGTGCTGAAGCTGCCAGCGATCGATTCGTTTCTCGTTACGATGGCAGTGGGTATCGTCAACTTCACGATGCTGCCGATAGTCGGCGCGATATCCGACAAGGTAGGGCGGCGCGCGGTGCTCACGGTGTGCGCGGTGCTCGTGATTCTCACCGCTTATCCGGCGATGCTGTGGCTCGTGCAGGCGCCGAGCTTCACGCGCCTGCTCATGGTGGAAGTGTGGTACGCGATGATCTACGGCTCGTATCAGGCCGGCATGGTGGTGGCGCTCACGGAGATCATGCCCGCGAACATTCGCGGCACGGGCTTTTCGCTCGTATGGAGTCTCGCACAGGCGATCTTCGGCGGCTTCACGCCGTTTATCTGCACGGCGCTCATTCAGTTCACGCAGAACCGTGCGGTGCCCGCGTTATGGTTGTCGTTCGCGGCGCTCATCGCCTTGCTCGCGACATTCCGCATGTTCGCGAAGCCGACGCCCGAGACGCGCGCGGCCTACTGATCGTCAGACGCCTGGCCGCTCGAATTCGCTCGTTTCCATCGCGAGCGATGCGACCGCGGCCACGACAGGATCGGTCGCCGTATGCCGGTGCAGCGCGACGAATTCCACCGGCCCGAGTTGCGGCGCGGTGTCGATCACGCGCAACTTGCCCGCCGCGATCTCCGCCTGATACGACATGTGCGGCAGAAGGCTCACGCCGAGTCCCGTCACGGTGAGATCGGCGAGCACGCGCACGTTGTTGCACGAGATGACCGGGCGATATTCGGCGCCGGCATCGCGGAACCAGCGCTCGATCACAGGATAGTGATGCGATTGCGACGACAGCCCGAGCACCGGCCATGCCGCGAGTTCGGCGGGCGTGAGCTTGCGCGAGGGAACGTCCAGCGCGGGCGCGCACATCCACACAAACTGATCGAAGCCGAGCGATATGGCTTGCAGTCCGCTTTCCACCACAGGACCCGTCACGAGCGCGAGATCGAGATCGCCGCTGCGCAGCTTGTCGACGAGCTGCGCGGTGAGACCCATGTCGAGCACGACGGCGAGATTCGGATAACGATCGCGCAACGTGCTCATCAGCTTCGGTAGCCAGGTGATGGCAACGAGATTGACGACGCCGAGCCGCACCGTGCCTGTCAGCGCGTCCTTGTCGCCGATCCGGTGACGCACGTTCGAAGCAAGCCTGACGATCTCGCGCGCGGCTGCGACGAGGTCTTGCCCTTTCGCGGTCAGACGAGCGCGGTGCTGACTGCGATCGAATAGCTCGATGCCGAGAGACCGTTCCAGCTCGCGAATGCGCGCGGACACGGTCGATTGCGTGGCATGGAGCGTTTGCGCGGCCGCGCCGAAACTTCCCGTGTCGACGATGCGAAGAAACGTCTCGAGTTGCCGAATGTCCATTGCGCGTTGTCGTGTGAGGATGCGCGGCTTCATCGACGCATTCGATGAGTCACGATCGGAATGTCTCGCTATCTTGCCGCATGAGTTGAGTCGTAGACTGGTTTTCATCGGGACACACCGGAATGCGAACCAGGAGACGACATGCAAGATCAGGCGATGATACTGGAAGAACCCCTGCACGAATCGAGTGAACCGGTGCGCATGACGCCGTTCACCGGACCGATTGCGTGGACGCGTGCTTCGCTGTCGCCGGACGATGGCATCGTGAAGATCAGCGAGGCGTGCCGTCGCGAACTGGACGAAGTAGTCGCGACGTTGCGCGCCAATCCGCTGCCGACCGCGCTATTGCGTACCGACGATTTCTCGCTCGAACGCTGCCGCGAGATGATGCGAGAGGCATCGCAACTGTTGACCGATGGACCGGGGTTCGTAATCGTCGATCGCCTGCCGATGGATCTGTGGACCAAGCAGGAGGCGACCGCGGTCTACTGGCTGCTCGCGCAGATGGTGTCGCGTCCGGTCGCGCAGAGCTGGGACGGCAAGATGATCTACGACGTGCGCGATCTCGGCAAACCGCCGGGCAACGGCGTGCGTCCCGACATCACCAGCGCGGAGCAGAATTTTCACACCGACAACAGCTACAACATCTGTCCGCCGGACTATGTCGCCCTGTTGTGTCTGCGGCCCGCGAAGCAGGGCGGCGTGAGCAGCATCGTGAGTTTCTATACGGTCTATAACCAGATGATCGAGCGTTATCCGCATCTGCTCGCGCGCCTTTTCAGGCCGTATGTCTTCGACCGCCAGCGCGAGCATGCGCCCGGCGACGCAACGCTCATCAGCCATCCGCTGTTTCAGAACGAAGGCGGACGCATGGTGTGCAGGCTGTCGCATCGCCATGTGATCGCGGGCTATGAGATGGCGGATCGCGACATGGATGAGGAAACGCGCGACGCGCTGCAAACGCTCGAAGCTGTGATGCTCGAACCGCAATGGACGCGCGATTTCTTCTTCGAGCCGGGGCAGATCCAGATCGTCGATAACCAGCGCTGCGGACATCGACGCACGCAATTCGTCGACTTCGACGAGGAAGACCGCAAGCGCCATCTGGTGCGATTGTGGCTGCGCGATGCGCATCGGCGCTTTTATAACGGCTGACGCGCCCGCTTCATTCCACCAGGTCCCTCAACCTCGACATATCGAGCTCGCGGGAATACACGAACGCTTCGAGCGCGAGCCAGATCGCGGCCATGTCGTTGGTCACGGTCGACGGCACGACGGGTATGCCAGTGTCTTCGGTGAAGGCTTCGCGCACGCCTTGCAGATAGCCTTCCGAATGTCCGACTTCGCCCGCCAGAAAAACCGCCTCCGGGTCCGCGACAGCGGCAACCGCACGTAACGCCAGTCCGAGATGCCGGCCGGCGGCGCGTAGCACCTCACTGGCCTTCGCATCATGCGATGCAGCCTGCGCCACCATGTTTTCGAGCAGACGCGCATGGGCGATCTCGTGCTTCGGCGTGCGCTCGTCGCCGGGCACGAGGTTCAGTTGCTGCAGAATCGCATGCCCCGACGCGAGCGTATCGAGACAGCCCACGCGTCCGCAGACACAGCGCAGGGTACTGCCGCTCATGCGCAAATGCCCGATTTGCCCCGCGCGATTGGCGCGGCCGCGCGCCATGCGTCCGTCGATCATCACGGCCCCACCGATGCCGAGCGCCGGCAGCACGAGCGCCGCGTTCGACATGTTGCGCGCCGCGCCGATGCGCTTCTCGACGCGCAGCAGCGCCATCGATCTGCCGTCGATCGTCACGGGCAGGTCGAGTTCCGCTTCCACCATGCGCGCAAGTGGCACGCGCGACCATCCGAGATTGGGCGACTCTGTCAACTCGCCGTTGTCGGGATCGACCGTGCCCGCGACCGTCACGCCGATGCCGAGCAGCCGAGAACGATCGATGCCCGTCGATTCGATCAGCCGCCGCGCCTCTTGCGCCGCGCTCGCGACGACCGAAGCGGGATCGTCGCTGTCGGGCAGGGCGATCTGATGCTTCGCGCGAATGTCCCCCCGCATGTCCGCGATGCAAACCCACTTGTTGTCGGCGCTGATGTTGATGCCGATCACATACGCGCCGTCGCCGCACAGACGCAGCGCGACGACGGGCCTGCCGGGCCGCAACCCGCCGCCGTTGCTCGCGATTTCTTCGATGAGGCGCGTATCGACCAGCTCGCGCGTGATGCGCGAAATAGCCGGCTCGGTCAGGCCCGCGATACGGGCGATCTCATTGCGCGCGACCGGTTCGTGTTCGCGTAGCAGTTCCAGCACGCGGCGTCGGTTGTCGCGGCGGATGTCCTGGGTCGAACCCACGGAGTTGTCCATGTTCTGTGCCTCGTACCGGAGGATCTAGTGGATTTCCCTTGATTACTTGTCGATGGAAATTATATCGCTTAAAGTAAATTACCGACGGCAATAAATCAACGAAAAGGCCGCGCGAATCGTCTGGCGAAGTCACTCAGGAGAAGAAATTCATGTCTTTCGAAGTGGACTACATCGTTGTCGGAGCGGGTTCGGCCGGATGCGTGCTGGCCAACCGGCTGAGCGCCGATCCCGCCAACCGCGTGCTGCTGCTCGAAGCCGGCGGACCGGACAACGATCCGTGGATTCACATTCCCGTCGGCTACTTCAAGACGATGCACAACCCGCGTTTCGACTGGTGCTATCGCACGGAGCCGGACCCGGGCATCGCGGGGCGGCAACTGCAATGGCCGCGCGGCAAGGTGCTGGGCGGATCGAGTTCGCTGAACGGTCTGCTCTACGTGCGCGGACAGCGCGAGGACTATGACGACTGGGCCGCGCTCGGCAACCGAGGCTGGAGCTACGCCGATGTATTGCCTTACTTCAGGAAGTCGGAAGATCAGGAAAGAGGCGCGAGCGCGTATCACGGTGTGGGCGGGCCGCTCAAAGTGTCCGATCTGAGGCTGCGCAGGCGTATCGCGGAGCGGTTCATCGCGGCGGCGCGCGATATCGGCATTCCGGCCAACGACGACTACAACGGCGCGCGTCAGGAAGGTGTCGGGTATTTTCAGCAGACTGCCTTTAAAGGCATGCGCTGGAGCACGGCGAAAGGTTTCCTCAAGCCGGTGCGGCATCGCGAGAATCTCATCGTCGTGACCGGCGCGCAAACGACACGCGTCGTGTTCGAGGAAGGCGATGCCGTGGGCGTCGACTATATCGAGAACGGCGTGCCGCAGCGGGCGCGCGCACGGGCCGAAGTCGTGCTGGCCGCGGGTGCGATCGGATCGCCGCAGATTCTTCAGCAGTCGGGCGTGGGTCCGGGCGCGTTGCTGCAGCAGGCCGGCGTGCGCGTGCTGCACGACCTTCCGGGCGTCGGCATGAATCTTCAGGATCATCTTCAGGTGCGGCTCGTCTTCAAGACACGCGAACGCACGCTGAACGACGAGGTCAACAATCCGCTCATCAAGACGTGGATCGGTCTGCAATACGCACTGAGCCGCACCGGACCGCTCACGTTAGCCGCCAGTCAAGTCGCGATCTTCACGCGCTCGGGCGAGCACATCACGCGCCCCGATATCCAGTTCCACATGCAGCCGCTGAGCGCGGACAAGCCGGGCGAGGGCGCGCACCGGTTCTCGGCATTCACGTCGTCGGTGTGTCAGTTGCGGCCGTATAGCCGCGGGCGCGTCGAGATTCGCTCGAACGATCCGCTCGCCTATCCGGCCATCCACCCGAACTATCTCTCCGACGAGCGCGATCATCCGGTCGTGATCGGCGGCATCAAGGTGGCGCGGCGGATCGCGCAGGCGCCATCGCTCGCGCCTTACATCACGTCCGAGTTCGTTCCGGGCGCGCAGTTTCAAACCGACGACGAACTGCTCGACGCGGCCCGCCGCTACAGCCAGACGATCTATCACCCCGCCGGCACCTGCAAGATGGGTCGCGACGCGATGGCGGTCGTCGATGAACGCCTGCGCGTTCGCGGCCTGGGACGCCTGCGCGTAGTCGATGCGTCGATCATGCCGGTCATCGTGTCGGGCAATACCAATGCGCCCGTCGTGATGATCGCGGAGAAGGCCGCCGACATGATCCTCGCGGACAAGACCGCGCTTTCGAGCGCGACCGTGCTGAAGGAGGTGGTCTAGCGGTCCGCCGCCCATCGCTTCGAATCACGCTGCATCACGCCATTCAAAACATCAGGAGACAGGAAATGCTCGCGCGTCTTTTCACTCTATGTTTGTTCCTTGCGTGCGCCGTGGCCGGAACGCCCGCGCATGCCGACGAAGACAAGTGGCCCGACAAGCCGGTCACGATCATCGTGCCGTGGCCGGCGGGCGGCGTGGCGGATTTCGTCGCGCGCATCGTGGGCCAGAAGATTTCGACGGATCTCGGCCAGGCGGTCATCGTCGAGAACCGTCCGGGCGCGGGCACCAATATCGGCTCCGACTACGTGGCCAAAGCAAAGCCCGATGGCTACACGCTCTTGCTTTCCAGCAGCAACAACGCGGTCAACACGTTTCTGTTCCGCAACATGCCGTATGACCCGGTGAAGAGCTTCGTGTCCGTGTCGCTGCTGGTGAACGTGCCGAATGTGCTCGTCGTTCATCCATCGGTGCCGGCGAAGACGCTGCCCGAACTGATCGCCTATGCAAAGCAGCATCCCGACGATCTCACTTACGCATCGGCCGGAAATGGTAGCCCCGCGCATCTCGCTGCCGAAAAGTTCAAGACAATGGCAGGCGTGCAGATTCGCAACATCACGTACAAGGGCGCGGCGCCCGCCGTGACCGACGTGATGGCGGGACGCGTCTCGATGATGTTTACGAATCTCCCCGCGTCGCTGAGCGCGATTCAGGCGGGCAAGCTGCGCGCGCTCGCCATCGGCAGCACGGCGCGCATGCCAGCCGCGCCCAACATCCCGACGCTCGCCGAATCCGGGGTGCCCAACTACGAAGCCAGCGCATGGTACGGCCTGATGGCGCCCGCGGGGACCCCGGCCCCGGTCGTCGCGCGGTTGCAGAAAGCGCTCGACGCCGCGCGCACGCCGGCTGCGCTGGATGCGCTGCGTCAGCGCGGCACCGACCCGAGGATTTCATCGCCGCAGGTATTGCAGCAGCAACTGCAAGCGGATCTGCAGACCTATGGTCCGTTGATCAAGTCTGCCGGCATCACTCTTGAATAAGCGAGGACAAGTCCCATGCGTCGCCCGAACATCATCCTTCTGATGGCGGACCAACTGACCGTGTTCGCACTCCAGAACTACGGCAACCGGATCGTCAAAGCGCCCCATATTGCCGCGTTAAGCGAGAACGGCGTCACGTTCGACAGCGCCTACTGCAACTTCCCGATTTGCGCGCCGTCGCGCTATTCGATGCTCACGGGACGGCTGCCGCACGCGATCGAAGCCTTCGATAACGCGAGCGAGCTCGCCGCCGCGCAGCCGACGCTTTTGCACTATCTGAGGCGGCTCGGCTACAGCACTACGTTGAGCGGCAAGATGCACTTCGTCGGCCCCGATCAGTTGCACGGCTATGGCGAGCGTCTCAACACCGACATCTATCCCGCCGATTTCGCCTGGGTGCCCGACTGGAAGGCGGGGCCGCGCAACGCCCCGACCGGCATCAGCATGCGCGCAGTGGTCGAAGCGGGGCCATGCATCCGCAGCCTGCAACTCGACTACGACGACGAGACCGCGTTCCTCGCGCGGCAGAAGATTTACGATCTCGCGCGCGGCGACCGCAATCGACCGTTCTTTCTGACGGTTTCGTTTTCGCATCCGCATTCGCCGTACACCGCGCCGCAGGAATACTGGGGCCGTTATCGTCACGACGACATCGACATGCCGCGCACCGGCCCGATCCCATTGGACGAACTGGACACGCACAGCCGCTGGCTGTACTACTCGCATGGCCGCGATCGCATCGAGGTCACCGACGAGCACGTCCGCAATGCGCGCCACGCCTACTACGGCATGGTGAGTTACGTCGACGACAAGATCGGCGAACTGATGAGCACGCTGAAGCAGGTCGGTTTGCTCGACGACTCCATCGTGATCTTCACGAGCGATCACGGCGAGATGCTCGGCGAGCGCGGCATGTGGTACAAGCAGACCTTCTTCGAAAGCGCCGCCCGCGTGCCGCTGATCATGAGCGGACCGGGCATCGGACAGGGACATCGCGTGCAACGCAACGTCTCTCTCGTCGATTTGATGCCCACGGTGCTCGCCTTTGCCGACGACGGCAATGTGAACGTCAACACACCGCTCGACGGCGCCGATCTGACGTCGCTCGCGTGCGGCGGGACCATGCAAGGCCCTGATCGCGTCGTCTCCGAATACAGCGACATGGGCGTGTGCGCGCCTTGCCGGATGATTCGCGAAGGCAGCTACAAATACATCTACGTCCACGGTCACGAGCCGATGCTCTTCGACCTGAGCCGCGATCCGCTCGAGCACGACAACCTCGCCGGCCGCGCGGAAGTCGCGGATATCGAGGAACGGCTGCGCGTCTCGCTGCTCAGCGACTGGACTCCCGACGCGATCCATCGACGCATCCTCGAAAGTCAGGCTGGCCGCGAGACCATCTGGTCGGTCATGCGGGACACGAGCAAACGGGACAACTGGTCGCACGAAGTGCGCAAGGGCGACAAGGAGCGATACGTACGCGGCGGCGGCGACGCCGAAGGCACGGTCGCGGTCAAGGGGCGCGCGCGCTTTCCCTATGTCGCGCCGGTCGCGCAGACAAGCGTCAGCGACCTCGCCATTCAGCCCGATGCGGTGTAGGCGGCTCAGTAGCCCATCCAGGAGAGCAGGAGATGAACAGCTTTTTGCGAATCAGGAAGGATCACATAGGCGGCACGCTGCTGACGCTGACCGGGCTCGTCTGCGTCAGCTCCGGCCTGCAGTATCACACCGGCTCGCTGAGCCGCATGGGTCCCGGCTTCTTTCCCGTCGCGCTCGGTGCGCTACTGGCTTTCGTCGGCGCGCTCATCGCGATCACGGCGAGCGGACAGGGCGCATCCGACGACGCCGCGAAGGAGCACGGCCACCGGCTGCCCGAATGGCGCGGCGCGCTGTGCATCGTGGTTTCGGTGATCGCGTTCGTACTCGTCGGGAAGTTTGGCGGCCTGATTCCGGCGACGTTCGCGATCGTCTTCATCGCATCGCTCGGCGACCGCACGAACACGATCAAGCATGCCGTGCTGCTCTCGCTCGCGATGTGCGTGGTGGCGGCCATCGTGTTTTCGTGGGCGCTGAAGCTGCAGTTGCCGCTCTTTGCATGGGGAGCCTGAACATCATGGACATGACCGCTCTTCACGATCTCTGGTTCGGCTTCGGCGTCGCGCTGCAAGGCTCCAATCTGCTCTGGTCACTGTTCGGCGTGCTGGTGGGCAACCTGATCGGCGTGTTGCCGGGCATGGGCGCGCTCTCGGCGATCTCGATCCTGATGCCGCTCACCTACGTGATGCATCCGGTGCCCGCCATCCTGATGCTGGCCGGCATCTTCTATGGCTCGCAATACGGCGGCGCGATCGGCGCGATTCTGCTCAACCTGCCTTCGCATCCGCCGCATGCCGTCACGTGTCTCGACGGTTATCCGATGACGCGCGCCGGAAAAGGCGGCACCGCGCTCGGCATCACGATGATCTGCTCGTTCTTCGCGGCATCGGTCGGCATTCTGGTGATGATCTTCGCGTCGCCGCTGCTCACGACGATCTCGTTCAAGTTCGGTCCGGCGGAACTCTTTTCGATCATGCTGCTGGGCCTGCTGGCGGGTTCAACGATGTCGCGCGGCTCGCCGCTCAAGGGCGTGGCGATGACCGTGTTCGGCATGCTGTGCGGCATCGTCGGCACCGATCCGAACAGCGGCACGTTCCGTTTCACGATGGGCGTGCCCGAACTCAGCGACGGCCTCGAACTCGTGGCGATCGCGATGGGCCTCTTCGGCGTGGCGGACTTTCTGCTCAACGTGAACCGGCTGGTCATCGTCGGCAACAGCGCGAAGCTGCGCGTGCGCGACATGTTCCCCACGCGCGGCGAGCTCAAAAAAGCGTTCTGGCCAATGGTGCGCGGCACGGGCGTCGGCACGCTGTTCGGCGCGATGCCGGGCACGGGGCCGACCATCACCACGTTCATCGCCTATGCGCTGGAACGCAAGATTTCGAGAAACCCCGAGAAGTTCGGCACGGGGATGATCGCGGGCGTGGCGGCGCCGGAGGCATCGGCGCATTCGAAGACCCAGGTGGATTTCATCCCGACGATGAGCCTCGGCATTCCCGGCGACGCCGTCATGGCGCTGATCCTCGGCGCGCTGCTGGTGCAGGGCATCACGCCGGGGCCGCAACTGATCGGCGAGCATCCGGACATCTTCTGGGGACTCGTTGCGAGCTTCTGGATCGGCAATGTGCTGCTGATGGTGCTCAACATTCCGTTGATCGGCGTATGGGTGAAGATGCTGCGCGTGCCGTATCGTTTCATGTTTCCGTGCGCGATGTTCTTCATCGCGGTGGGCGTGTTCAGCACGCAGAACAGCCTCTTTCATGTGTGGGAAGTGCTGGCGTTCGGCGTGCTCGGCGCGCTGCTGATGTGCCTGGGCTTTTCCGTCGCGCCGATTCTGCTCGGCTTCGTGCTCGGGCCGATGGTCGAAGAGAACTTTCGCCGGGCCTTGCTGTTGTCGCGCGGGGATGTGTCGGTGTTCGTGCAGCGTCCGATCAGCGCGGCGTTCATTGCTGCATCGACGATCCTGCTGCTCGCGGTGATGGTCTCGGCGTGGCGGAATCGGCGAGACAGGCAAGCGACGGCGCACGGACCGGATCACGATCCGGAGCAGACGGCGCGCGTGAGTGTCTCGTCGGAATCGGGCGGTGTCTGAAGTGAACCGGGGCGCGTGAGCGCCCCAATTTTCGTGCGAGGCAGCGCCACAAACCTGCGCTCAAAGCATCATTTCCATCTCATGCCAGGTCATGCCGCCATGATCGGAACTCGACGGTCTGACATAGCGATACCCCAGCTTTTCATAAAGCGCGACGTGACGCTCCTTGCACATGAGATGAATGGTCTCCTTCCCCATCGCCGTCATCTGCGAGACGAAGGTTCGCATCATCAGCGACGCATAGCCGCGCCCCTGATACGCCGGGTCGATTACCACTGACATGATCACGACGTTCGGCGCGGCGGGATCGTGTCCGATGAGTTCCTTGAACGCCTCATCGGACATGACCACGTCATAGGCGCATCCGCCATTGATGAAGCCGACGATCCGGCCATCCAGTTCCATCACGAGAAATCCCTGAGGATACTGCGCGATTCGCGTCGCGATTTTCTCGCGCGTCGCCGCTTCATCGCCTTCGTATGCGGATATTTCGATTTCGAAGCAGCGGTCGGTATCCGAAGGCACCGCTTGACGGAAAGTGGGCGTACTCATCTGCGTGGTTCGGGAAAGGTAAAGAGCAAGATAATAAAACCAATGCTAAATTGCACGTACTGCAATTTCTTCAGCCGATGCTGCACATCATGCATGATCTCCTCAGACGAGTCGATCTCAACCTTCTCCTCGTCTTCGACGCTCTCTCTCGGCATCGAAGCGTAGCCGCGGCTGCGGATGAACTCGCGTTGAGTTCATCCGCGTGCAGTCACGCACTTTCGCGCCTGCGCGACACACTGGAGGACGAACTTTTCGTGCGCTACGGCAATGGCATGCAGCCGACCGCGCGTGCCGAGCAGCTGGCGCCGGGAATTGAGGAAGCGCTGCGCACGCTCACTGGAGCTCTGGAAGATGTCGGCTCATTTGATCCATCGACAAGCCATCAGCTCTTCACTTTCGCCGCAACCGATTTCACGGCGTTCGCGATGCTGCCATCGCTCATTGCCGCGCTGGAGCGCTGCGCGCCTCACCTACGCGTCCGAGTGGTGTATTCCACGCATCGCGAATCAATTGATGAACTCGCGTCCGGGCGGGTTCAATTCGCCCTCGGTTTTTCCGATGAAAGTGAAGGTGCGCAGGCGGGACTGGAGTCGCTCGATTGTTTTGCGGACGATTACGTCGTCGCATTCAGGCAAGGACACCCGCGAATCGGGAAGAAGCTTTCGTTGGAACAGTACCTCGCCGAGCGTCATGTCGTGGTGACACCGTGGAACACGGAAGGAAGTGTCATCGATGCAGCGTTATTGCGGCTCGGACTGGAGCGGGATGTTTCCGTGCAGTTGCCAAGCGTGATGGCTGCGCCATTCATCGTTGCGAACTCAGATCATCTGATCACATTGCCTCGCCGGGTCGTTCAACAACTCGCTGCCGCCGTTCCGATTACCTTCCGTACCACGCCGTTCGATGTCCCGCGTTACGTGCTCAAAGCGTATTTTCATCGACGGCACTCGGCGGCACTCTCACATCGCTGGATGCGTCAGCAGATGCTTTGGGCATCGCGAGTGGTATCGGAAGAGACTGCGACAAGACAGTCATGAGCCGGTTCGTGTGAGTCTGCCCGCGCTTAGCAGAAAATTGCGAGCGCAGAGACTGCGCTGAATCGCGAGCTTCGCGGAGCAGGTCAGCAGTCCGTGGACTCGTCGAGTCGCGAAAAGCCTGGCGATCGGTGCTCGCGTGCGAACTTCCTACATTCGCGCATCATGCAGGCTTGTTTGTCGAGCTGCTGATTATCCGAAACCCGTCGTTGACCATTTGATGGTGTGACCGTCCGCTTTGGGTCGACTACGGGGCGCGGCGGTGACGTCTGGACCATCGCGCGTGCTGCGAGATTGTGCTACCCACGATGCCTCGCGCGCCTGCCAGGCTCCGGCGCGCTTCTCGGAGATAGCCTTGCTCTCAGCCCCCGTGACGCCGGATCACATCTACTGAGAAAGTTCCAGTCGCCGCCTTAGTGTACGGGGTTGCGAGCAGACACCTCAGTGGGACGAGCCATCACTCGTGCCTGCGAGAAGACCAACGCACCGTTTCCAGCAGGAACGCTGATGCAGCAGTCGACCGCTTTACCTCACCCACCGATTGCATCAATGGAGACGGGGCCGAACGAATCTTTATTTGAACCAACCCCATAGGCGAGGTAGACTGCCTATACGGAACTGCCAGTGGTGGATGCTGGAGCATACGCAGCCGACTTTGCCGATGCAGGGTGGGCTATCTCGACGGGGTAACGCATCATTGCAGGGACGGCGGCGGCCCTTCTAAAGCCGTCGATGTGAGAACGCCTCCACCCAAAAACTCGGCGAAACCGATCTCATGTGTTTCAACGGGCCTATATTTTGAAGAGCTTTGCAACGCTCACGCAAATCACAGTCTTCGTGCGTATCGGCGAACTCGGCAGCCTCTCCGCGGCGGCACGGGAACTTAATCTTTCCCCGTCGGCGGTTAGCAAAAGCCTTGCGCAATTGGAGGAGCGGCTAGGCGTTTTATTGGTGAAACGCACGACACGAAGCCTGACGCTCACCGAGACCGGTCGCATCATGTTCGAGCGGGCAAACGCGATTCTCTCAGAGATCGATACTACGCTCGACGAGGCACGCCAGTCCCAAAGAATTAAAGGTACCTTGCGGCTAACTTGCTCAATAGCATTTGGAAGCAGGCAACTCACGCCGATTCTGAGCCGCTACCTAGACGTCCAGTCCGAGGTGGATGCGAACATTTCGCTAGATGATCATTGCGTCAATCTTGCCGAAGAAAACTTCGACGTCGCCATTAGAATAACAAGCAACACGGATTCCACTTATGCCGCGCGTAAGCTCGCGATGATTCATTGGGCATATTGCGCATCTCCCGACTACCTCTCTAGTCACGGTGCGATCGAAGAACCTGATGATCTATAGAAGCATCGTTGCCTCGTTTACCCGGCAATGACTATGAACGGTGCCTGGACGTTCAGTCGCGGCGACCTATCAAGACAGGTCGCCGTGAAGGCATGCTTGACGTCCAATTCAAGCGTTGCGTTGCGTGAAGCCGCCCTTGGTGGTTTTGGCGTCGCATGCCTTCCCACCTATCTGGTGGCGGATGACATTGTCAACGGTAAGCTTATTCTTGTTCTGCCGGAGTTCCGCGCGGCAATCTCCCACACTCTCTATGCGATGTACTACCGATCTAAATATGCGAACGCACTGATTCGTAGTTTCATCGACTTTATCGTCGCTGAGATCGGAGAGATCCCATCTTGGGACCGGGCATTGCAAGATCCGACCGGCGTGTCAGCAACTGACTCAGCATGACCGCTTCAGTCGCGAGCGCGGACATCAATGAATGGTGTCCGCGTGTGACAAAACGCCGGCCTACTTCGAAAGCTTTATGCGCCGAATTGATCAAAGGCTTCCAGGACTCGTGTCGAGTAGACGAATGCTGCGCCTGCATTCAGGGAAATAGCGGTTCCCAAAGCGTCCGCAACTTCCTGTTTTGATGCCCCGGCCTTTTGCGCAGCTTGAGCGTGTGCTGCTATGCAGCCATCACAACGCGTTGTAACGGCTACAGCCAGGGCAATTAGCTCCCTCGTTTTCTCGTCCAGTGACGATTCCTGGGAAGTCGACCGGTTCAGGTCGGTGAAGGCCTTGACTATGGCTGGGGTGGCCTGAGCCAACTTGGTCGCGCCCGATCGAACATCTCCGAATATCTGCTTCCAATCACTCATGGTCGTACCTTCTCCTGTGCTAGAAAATGATCCCTTCAAATGTGCCACGCTGACTTCAATGCTCCAAAAGCTTGAAAAACGGTGATGCAACCAAGAGCAGGCCAAACAGAAAGACAAGTACCGAACTCGGCGTCCGAAGCTGCTTCAGAGCAGGTACTCGCCAGATGAGGCAGCATGGAATCAGACACGAGACGACGCCGAAGACAGGCACCGTGATCTGCATGAGAGACATTGCCGAAATTCCAAACACTACCCAAGCAACGAGCAGTCCGATTGTTCCAGCGGCGATGCAAAGCGGAAGTATCTTGTTGAACGTCTCGCTACGCACGATGACCCGATCAATTGCATTGACGACGATGCCTTTTAAAGCATCGTGGAACCCTAGATAAATTCCGAAGAATGCCGTAAAGATGGCCACGACATTGAGCAACGTCGACAGTATCCTTACAACATCGCCAGACATGACCTTTGCTGCCAGTGCTAAGGCGGAGATATTATTGTCCAACGCATACCGGGCTTCGGCAGGGGTAATCGACAGAAGAAACGAGAATCCGAAGAAAATAACGCAGACCACGAGAACGGTGTATGCATACCTGCTAGCTCGAAGAGCTCTGAAAGTTGCAATCCGTCGGTCTGACTCTCTCTTCCGAAAAGCGACGTTCATTGGGTTCAGGATCTGGACGAACAGGATCGAGAACATTGAGAACGGTAGGGTAAGCAGAAGGTCGCGAAGGAAACTCAGCGCGTTGGGAAAGTTAATGATGCCCAGATGCCGTATGTCCCAATATGGAATCATGGAAACGCCCAGAAATACGACAATCGATAGCTTCACCACGATCAAGGGACCGGAGATCCGAAACAGGAGCCGCTCACCTCGCGACGCGATGAGAACCATCGCGCCTATCAATAACGAGATATACCAGACCGAACTGCCCAGCGAGTGATGGGTTACGCCGTAGGTCTGAAGGTACGAGGCGCTATCCTTGGTGATTGCGGATGCGTAAGCGAGCATCCCCTTCAACAGCATGATGAAGTACGCAACTCCTAATGCGGCACCCCAGTTCTTTCCAAGATACTGAGTGACAATATTGGCATAATCATCACAGCTTTCGGTGGCGGAGAGCGATTGGAGATAAACCTTGGACATGCAGTAAACCGCTGGATACGCGATCATTAGCGATGTGATGGAAACCCAAAATCCCTTCACGCCCATTTGTATCGGAAGAAAGATTATCCCTGACCCGATCGCCATCCCAATGCAAAGCACAATCCAGCCCACGTCGTAGGCCCCAAGCTTGGGATATGAATTCACATTATCATTTGCGTTCAGAAATGCACCTGTTGTGGTCTTCATCGCAAATTCTCCAATACCTTCCACATTTCAGTCTCCGTAATTTTTGGGTAATCAAACAGCCGGAGAGAGTGCTCCTCCGGCGTTGTTCGATTTAAGCAAGTGTCCTTTGTTGTTGGAAGCGCGACTTCTTCATCGCACTTGTGAATTTTGCGAAAGAATTTAGTGGTTCGCTTGTGGGGTTACGCGCTTTGTGCGCCACGCACGCGCCATGCTGGAAGCAAGGCGATCGCGAGCGCAGCAGTTGCGACTGGAAAAAATGCAACGATGCAAACTGCTACCCATCCATGTGTAGAAAGCAGGCCGCCAGAAGCAAAAGATCCAATAACCAACGACCCGAATACTACGAAGTCGTTGACGGATTGGACGCGAGTCCGTTCCTCGGGGGAATGACACTCAAGCACAAGCGCCGATGACCCCAGGAACCCGAAATTCCATCCAATGCCGAGGAGTATCAGCGATGTCCAAAAATGAGCCACATCAAGTCCTGAAAGTCCGGCGAATGCGGCGAGTGCAATGAACGCAAGTCCGGATAACACGATTCGTGGAGCGCCAAAACGCGAAATAAGACGTCCCGTGAAGAAGCTAGGGGCGTACATCGCCACGATGTGCCACTGAATCCCCATGTTGGATGCCGCGCGCGTGATTCCGCAGAGATCCATTGCAAGAGGCGCGGAGGTCATGAGGAAGTTCATCATCATGTAACTCACCATTCCACTAAGCATTGCCGTCAAGAGCCGCGGCTGGCACAGTATCTCGCTTAGCGTCCGCCCTCCGGTTACGACTTCCGGCGTATGAAAGCTAAATTTGACTCCCCGAAGCACGACTGCCGAGAGGGCAGCGACTACGGCTGCTGCAATGTAAGTCACCGCGAAGGCATGTGGGGGCCAGAGGTTCATCGTTATGTTGGCGAGTTGCGGCCCTAGAACACCGGCGAGTACCCCACCCACCATCACGGTAGAAAGCGCTCGTGCCCGTTTCTCCAAAGGAACGCAGTCCGCGACTGCGAATCGGAAGGTCAGCACAATTGCTGCATAAGCGCCACCGAACAACATCCCGACGCAAAACAGCCAGAACGACGCCAGCAAAATCCCGGCTGCTGCTAGTAACCCGACTGCAACCCCACAAGCATTGCCAGTCATGAAGGCGACCCGCCGACCATACCTGCGGGCGATAATGCCAGCAGGTATGGTCGCCATTGCCATGCCCGCAACGAAGATCGATATCGGCATTGTTGCAAGCGATGGGCTTGGCGCGAGTTCGTTTCCGATGATGGCGCCAGTAGCATAGACCACCGCCGAGTTCGCACCTGCGAAGGCCTGGGCCATAGACAAACGCAGCACATTTTGATCGATGCGCATGCTTTTCATATCTCCTGCTCCATTTCCGCGACTGGCACACCGTGGTCACGCAGCGCGTTCGAAAGCCGATCGAGCGCTTCATCGATAATCGCGCGGGGGCAGCCAAGGTTGATTCGCATGAAGCCCGAACCACCTTCGCCAAACTTCGTTCCTCGATCAAGCCACACACGTGCGCGGCGAAGGAGGAAGTCATTCAACGCAACATCGTCCAATCCGAGCCGCCGAAAATCGAGCCACGCGAGGTAAAGCGACTCGGTCGGCGTGACTGCGAATGGAAGGTTGCGCTCGACGACTCCGGCGGCGAAATGCGCATGATTTCCTTGAATGTAGTTAAGCATCGCATCTGCCCACGGCTCCCCGTATCGGTACGCTGCCTCGCATGCAGCTGTGCCAATGGTATTATTGAGAGTCAATCCGGACTTTTCACACTGAGCTCGAAACGCTGCGCGCAGGCGATCGTTCGGGATAAAAACATTCGCGCATTGCAGCCCTGCTAGATTGAACGTTTTACTTGGTGCAGTACACGTTATTGAGTGCTGTGCCATCCTCTCATCAAGACTTGCATACGGCACGTGTCGCCTACCGAAAACGAAATCCGCATGCACTTCGTCCGAAATAACCACAATGCCGCGACGTTCGCAAATCTCCGCCATAGTACGAAGTTCTGCGGGAGTCCAGACGTTGCCGGTCGGATTATGGGGATGACAAAGGATGAATAGCTTCGTTTCCGTGGGAAGAGAGGACTCGAACGCGTGAGGATCAAATCGGTATCGTCCGCCCTCTAGTTGAAGAGGGACCTGAATCAGGCGTCGACCATTGATCACTACGTCATGGTGAAAGTGAACGTAAACGGGAGTCAGGGTGGCTACGTGGTCGCCTGGTTGGGAAAAAGCTTGCATTGCCATGTTGATAGCGTTCACAACACCTGGCGATTGGGTGAGCCACTCAGCTTTCGTCTGCCAGCCATAGCGGCGAGCATGCCATTGCATCACCGCATCGACATATGAGTCCGGCGTACTTCCATACCCGAAAATCCCATGATCCAGCTCGCGTTGAATGGCATCCCGGATCGGCTGGGCAATCCGGAAATCCATGTCGGCAACCCACATTGGTAGAGGATCTGCGGCGTATTGCTCGGGAGTCAGCCGTTTTCGGGCTCCGGCCCACTTGTTCGAGTTCGAATTACGGCGGTCAATGAGTTCGTCGAAGTCGTACATGGTCAACGCTCGTGAGATGGGGAAGTAGCATTGTGTTCCTGGCGAACGCCCCGCAAAAGCGCGATATACGACGAGCACCTTTGAATTTTGGTCACAAATGGAGCCGCAGCGGCTCGGTGGCGAGCAGGTCCTGCGGAGTTGTCAACCAGTCCAGCACATCCGAATACAGATCGATTTGTTCCATTAACCGGCCGTCTCGATGGCAACAACCCAAATATCAACTCGAGTGCATACGGGGGCGGCGCCAATTCGTCACGCGGCGGAGCTTCGCTCGAGTCAATGAATACGGGTCCACGGGAATCCAATCCACTACTAATCGAAAGCGACCTTGCAAACGGCGGTCGTGCCCCCGGATGGCGGGACATTCCGACGTAGGTACTATGACAGCGAGGAATCGGTTAGGACGTCGTGCGAGTTGATGACGGCGATGTTTGAAGGCGACTGGTAAAATTAGGCATCTGATTTCAGGCACGCACGATGGGATTCGAACAGTTCGCCGCGTTCAAGGCGCAGCTGAACCAAGGCACGAACCGCAAAGAGGTTGCTTCACGCTTGACGTCATCGCCAGTGGACGTCACCCGGGAGCTCAAGGACCATTGAAGCCTCCGCAGAACGTCTGCTGACGCAGCCGCGCGCGCAGTCACCACAATGCAACGACATTTCGCGCACGCGTTTCCGCACAGTCCCGCATCAAAGGTGCCCCTCAAGGCTGGGATTCTCAAGAACGTGCGTGCCCGAGCGGCCTCGCTGGGACTCGAGACAGCTCCAATAGCGTTGACCGCGGCACCGTCGAAGGCAATGTGCGCTTGGATCTGACCGGCGCAATCACTGGCGTTGTCACCGCTGTCGAAGCAGCGTACGGCAGGAGTCAGGAGAAGACTCGGCTCGCGCGCAGGCGGAAGCAGATTAAGAGCGAGCGTCGTGCTTGCGCAGAGTACATTTGATATAACTAAACTGATCGAATTGTCGTTTGCATTCCTGATTTCAGGGCTCGACCGTAGCGATTAATGTCAAAACAGTGGCTCGCCCTCGTTAGATTTGGTGCGAAATACGTTGTACTATAGGTGCGTTCCCTGCTCCTTTGCGTCCATGTCCGACGTTCTCTCCGATGAAACCCGCCTCGCGGCCGATATCGAGCGCCTCAAGGTCGAGTTCCCCAAGACGCGCGAGCTCTATCGCGAGGTCTGTGCGCTGCTGTTTTTCCGCTTCGGCGTGCCGCCCACGGCCAATCGCCTTTACAACCTGGTCCGGCGCGGCACCATGAGCACGCCCGCGTCGGTGCTGAGCGAGTTCTGGGCGGAGTTGCGCGAGAAAAGCCGGGTGCGCATCGAGCATCCCGACTTGCCGAAGGATCTGAGCGACGCCGCGGGCGAACTAATCGGCACGCTGTGGACGCGCGCGACGACCTCGGCGCACGCTAACCTGACTGCGCTGCGCGATGAGGTCGAAGCACAGCGCGCCGACGCGCAGCAAAAAGTGGTTGCGGCCCGAGAAGAACTGGGCCGTACAGAAACGGCGCTGGAGCAGCGCACCGCAGTGTTGCTGGCAGCGCAGGTGGAAATCCGTGAGTTTGAGCGGCAGCGGGCTGAAGTCGGCCACGCGCAAAGCGCTCGAGGCGGAGATCAAGCGTCTCGGTGAAGAGGCCCTCGCACGCGAGCGAGAACTGGAGACGGTCCGTCACACTTTCTCGCGCGATCTGGAGAAGCTCCGCGAGACGGCCGGCCGTGCCGAGGAGCGCTTACGCGCATCCGAAAAGCGGGCGCTGCTGGAAATCGATCGGGAACGCAGCGCCACGGCAAAGGTTCAGAAAGAATTAGCCGATGCGGCTAAGCGGGCAGAGAAGCGAGAGGCCGAGCATCGTCGCACCGTCGAAGCGCTGCAGGAGCAGCAGGGCGACGCCCGCCATCAGACCGGCGTGCTCCAGGGCAAGCTCGCTGCGCTCGAAGCAGCACACAAGTCACTTCAGGAGCAGTTGAAGTCGCTGCGCGGAACAACGACGCGGCCCGCGGAGCGGCGCGCGCAGCCGGCCGAATCCAGTCCGCCAGTCAGACGAGTAGCCCGAAAGGCCGCCGTGGGCAAAACGGCGAGGGCGAAAGCTCGAACGTAGATAGTGACCGGGTGGCGCCAGTGAGTGGCGCAATCCATGCCATTTGGCGCCCTAGACCCGCCGACGGCGAAAGGAGTGAACGGATGAGAAGATCGGCGGAAAACAAATTGCGGGTCGTGGCGGTGCGCATCGACCCCGTCATCGAGCAGCGGTTGCGGGTGCTGGCAGAGGCCACGGGGCGCAAGCAGTCGTTCTTCATGCAGCGGATGATCGAGGAAGGCATCGACGCGATGGAACAGATCTGGCTGTCGCCGGAGACGCTAACCAAGGTTCGAAATGGCGATTTGCCCGAGCTGCTCGCCGCGCACAACACGACCTCGGATCTGTTCGACCTTGATGCGACCGATGCATCCTCGTAGAAGCGGCGGTCGGCTGTTTTCGTAGCGGTTCGGTAAGATCGCGTTTGTTTTCAATAGAGAGGAAGAGACTTCAATGAACAAGCAGGAACTGATCGACGCGGTTGCGTCGGAGTCGGGTACGAGCAAAGTCGCCGCAGAAGAGACCATCAATGCCGTGTTTGAGACAATTTCGAAAGCCGTGGCCGCGGGAGACGCCGTTCAACTGATCGGCTTTGGATCATTCGGGACCGGCGAACGCGCCGCCCGGACCGGTCGGAATCCGCAGACCGGTGCGACGATTGAGATCGCGGCGGCCAAGACTGTCAAGTTCACGGCAGGTAAGGCCTTCAAGGACGCCGTCAATCAGTCGTGAGCGAAGGCGGGATTCAGTCATCGCCGCCACGTCAGAAGAGTTGATCGTCCAACGGTCGTAGGTTGTTCAGCTTGACTGCCGTGAGACGTTCGGTGCCGTCCGCGTGGATCGATCGGATCATGATGCGCTGCCCACGGGCTTCACCCAACACCTCGACGATGCGGTCTTCATAGCGCACGAGGGTCCCGCGTGGCGGTTTGCGTTTCATTCGGCGGAGACCGGTCGTTGAGGGCATGGGCGGGCAAAAGCGGCTGCGTCGTTCGCATTATGCCAAGCCGCGGCGCCCGCGCCACCGTGTCGTTAGATCGTCACTTCACAGCCACAGAGAAGAGTAGAGGCATGCGCCGCATCGTTGTACGTTCTTCGCCCGTCCATGGACGCGGCGTCTTTGCGCTCACCCGGATCCGGGCGGGGGAAAAAATCCTCGAGTACAAGGGCAAGCTCGTGTCGTGGCAAGAAGCACAGCGTCAATACGCGCGATCGGCGGCCGAAGACGGACACACGTTTTTCTTTGATCTCGACGACGGGCGGGTGATCGACGGCGCGCAGGGCGGCAACTCGGCACGCTGGATCAACCACAGCTGTGCGCCGAACTGTGAGTCCGAGCAAGAAGGCAGTCGTGTCTTCATTCACGCACTCCGTGACATTGAGCCGGGTAGTGAAGTCTTTATCGACTACCTGCTCTTTGTGGAGGGCCGCCAGAGCGCGGCGTTGAAGCAGCTGTATGCCTGCCGCTGCAAGGCTTCGCAATGTCGTGGGACCATGCTGGCCCCGCGTCGCTGACCGCCGTCCTGCTTCGTTGATCAATGATCTGAGATTTGACATTCCGATCCGGTGCCGACGGGATAGCCTGCGCGTATTCGACCTGGCGATCGAGGCTGGCATCATGACCTTCCCCGGCACGACAAAATGGACTAATCTGGCCCATCTTCACGATCAAGTTGACTGAGCGCGATGACGGTACCGCAGACGATGCAGCAACTCGATATCTTCGCCGACAGCCGTGACGTGATGTTGCGTAACGACGTGCTGGAGCATCTGCAGCGGCGCACGGCGGGCGCGGCACAAACGGCGCTCCGTCTTCTGGCCGATGAATTTCCGAATGATGGCGCGTTGTCCGCGATGACGGTGCTGACTGGCGAATTAGAGCCCGCATCGACCGCACCCTTGACTGACCATGCGGCCCTGTCCATTGCCCGTCGCCACCTTGAGGACGTGGTGGCGACGGCCGCCCGGCGCGTCTTACCCGCGCAGCGCGTCCACGCATGGCTGGCACCGAGCTGGCGAACGCTCGCCCAGCGGGCCACCGGGCTGGTCTATCGCGGCGCCGACCCTGAGCACCACGCCGCGCCGCTTTGGCTTCTCGCTGGCGACTGGCGGGCGGCGCGTGAATCGGTCGAATCGATTGAATCCTGGTGGCGAATCCCGGCGCCGCTCGCGTGGATGACGGAGGCGTACTACCGCGCCGATGGTCTGGATGCGGCGTGGCCGCTCATCGCAGAACTGGCGTGGCTGGCACCAGCACGGATCGCCGCACTACTGGCCCGACTGGGCGACGCGTCACTGGACGGGTTACGCCGGCGCTTCGATGCGGAATTTCCTGGCAGCGGCGAGGTGGGCGATTACGCTTGGTTTCCGACTTGGCTCCTACTGGTTAAGCCAGCACTCGCTGGCCGGCTCGAATCGGCGCGTGTGCAGCGAGATCACGTGGCATCGCGCGCGATGGTCCTGTTGGCAGAGATTCAGCGCCGGGAACACGAAGGCGACCAGC
>NZ_FCOX02000052.1 GCF_900044055.2 Caballeronia calidae
CAGCTTGGACTCTTTCACGCCACGAGCGGCGGCGAGGCAGCGCTGGCTGTCCACCACCGGCGTATTGCCATCCGGTCGTCGGGCCCATCCGCAGCGTAATTTCGCTGACAATATCATTCAGTTTTTCCTGGGAAACTACCTATTTTCTGATCTAGTTAGGCTACGGGCGCTCATTCGAATGTCGAATTCGTACGCACGAGAGACGTCCGCATTCCGACGCACGAGCAATAGTAGGTGGCGTCACCCACGGCAATGTGATGTTCACGCAAAACCCCGCCCACTAGCTGAGAACCGCCCTCCACGCTGAGCGCAGCCGACCATTGCAACGTACAACGTCACGGCCATGAAGGCGGTTATTTTTCCACCGAATTATTTCCTATAGCTTACTCTTCGCCAGGATTCGTGATCTGAACCTGTTCCCCAACGTTCTCATTAGAGAGTGATGACAGCGAGATCCACAACCGCTCGCCCTGATAAGAAGAATGTTCGCATTGCAAAATTGCGCACAAAATTTCCTGCCTTCTTTCCAGGAACGCCAAACGCACGTCTTCTCCACTCGTATGTGACAGCTTTGGTTCTCAAAGAAGTTCGATCGACATGGCAAACGAACGATATCCCCATCCAAAACCGTACGCGGAAAATAGAACGGTAAACTCGCGACACCTCATAGGTTCGCTAATAGAAATTCGATGACGACTCATTTCGATCACTTCCTTTTGCGCGACAGGACACCTATCGATCCCGTTGACGGGGCGTGAACCGCGTAACGACGTTTCGGTGCCGCATTGTTCCAGGTGGATTTCTACTACTCCTCGGTTGTAGCTGAAACCCGGCCTTCGCGAATGGCGCGGATGAACTCCCGGTAATCGCTCTATTTTGGGAGCTATGGCCTTCGTTAAGCCAAGTGATGCTGTAGGCGAGATATTTCTCGAACCCCTCACGATTGGCGGAAGATCAAGTATGCGGGCTACTGCCGGCCGGCTGCGCTCGGCTGGGGACGGAAGTAGGAACCATGGCAAACGGAAGCGTCAATCTCGGCGAGGTAGCGCAGCGCGCAACCCATATCAACGTCGCGTGCTCGCGCTGCGCTCGGCGTGGGCGGCGGTATCGCTTATTCAAGGTCGTTGCCCGGCAAGGCGAAGACTTCCTGATGACCAATCTCGCGTCGGAAGTAGCTGACTGCCCGAGACAGAACGCCTCGATGACCGAACGATGCGACGTGTACTTTCCCGGACTTCGCAAGATCACGACCGGCGAGGACGACGCGACGAGCCCGAAGCCCGACCTTGAGGATGACGATGACTATTGAAAACAAGGCGTATCTTATCGACCCGCACGCGATGACCGTGACGCTCGTCGAGCGCGGAGATAGAAACTCGCTTGATCCTGTTCGTAAAATGCTCCGATGCGAAATGTCGAAGCCTACTCGCTCGCGAACGTGGCCGGCGGCGACATGCTCTATGTCGACGAGACTCCGCATCAAGGACGCGGGGCGTTCTATTGCTCCCTGTTCCCGCACGCCACATTCAATGGTCGTGCACTTTGGGCAGGCTGCAGGATCGAAGACGGCGAAGAAGTCGATCCCCACACGCCACTTGAAGTTGCTTCACATTCCATCAAGTTCTTCAACACATGACGATGCCATCTCGACATGATTCTGGAACAGCGCCCCGCTTTCGAGCGGGGTTTTTTTGGGCTCTCGCTCTTGAATTTCTAGAGTCTTCGCACTGCGGAAGTCGTGTGCTTTCCCGTCCCATCTCGACAATATGAAGTTGTCGGCGGCGGTGACCGCCGCGAAGAACGGAGCAAGCAAATGGACAACATCAATATTCGCAAGTCGCTCGACGCGATTGTCGCCGCGGGCTTTTCGGTTGCGTTCCATGCCGACCGCCACCCGCTGTTCATCCAGAAGCGCCGGATTCTCGAAACGTGCATGGAATACGGCGTAGAGCCGGTGCGGAACTAACTAACTAATGCAGAGGTGTGAGATGCGCTGGAGTTGGAGAAAGTCGATTAAGGTCGCCCCGGTGTTCGACTCAACGCGAGTAAGAACGGCACGAGCTTCTCGCTCGGCGGCAAGGGTGTGACGTACAGCACGCGGACCGGCCGCACGACCTACAGCGTTCCCGGCACGGGTCTGCGCTATACGACGAGCAGCAACAAGCGCACACGCACGGCCGCGCCTGCCGAGCCGGAACATCGGTCCGCGCGCGCGGTCATCGTGCTAGCGATTCTGACCGTTCTCGTGGTGTTTCCGGTCACGGTTCTGACGACGCTTATGAAAGCTCCGCGCCGCTGAGTTTAGAGCGTTTGCACTGCGGATAAGCCTGTTCGAGCGGATTGAGTCACAGCACTATGAAGTTGTCGGCGATGACCGCCGCGAAACAAACATATAGGAGTGGCGCATGAAACGAGTAACGATCATCGATGTGCGGCGCAAGTACCCGCCCTTCGAAAAGGTGGTCGAGGACGACGCGAATCCGTACTTTCTGATCGACGCGCACGTTAAAGCGAACGGCGGCAAACCGTACAAAGCGGGCATGTCGTCGTCGGCATACTACGGCCGCTTTTGGGTTGAGGAAAAACCTGTGACCGGATAAACGCAGCACGTAACCAAACCAACTTATTTCAATGCGATTAGGATCCTGAATATGTCTAAGAATGTTGAACTCTGCATGCTCGACGAAGTTTCGCTGAACGCTGTGCGCTCGATCGTCGCCACTGAAATCCGCGCGTTCTATGCAGAGCGCGCCGCCGAGAAAGCACGACCGAAGCAACGCGTCGAGTTGACGCCCGAGGAAGCGGCGAAGTGGATGACCGTCGATGAAGTTGCTGCGGTGACAGGTTACGGCGTGCCGTCGCTGCGCTCGATGGCATCGAAGAAAATCGCGCCCACCGCGTTCCCGGTTCTGCCCGACCGCGTGGGCGTGCGCAGTCTTTACAACCGCGAAGCCGTTATGTCGTCGCCGAAAGCGCAGCAGTTCGCGGATACAACCGCGGCCCTGATCGCGAACGGCGTCGAGTCGGCTAGATTCGTCGCGACGCCTAAGGTGCTGCCGCCGACAAAGACTTTCAGCGTGTCGAGCGAACCGCTCGGAACCGCGATCGGCGCATCGATTCAGAACGCGATCAGCGCGACGCAACCCGCCGCGAAGAAAGCCGCGACGACGGAGCCGAGCGCAGCACCGGCCGCGAAAAAAACGTCGGCGCCGGCCGCGAAGAAAGCTGTCGCCGCGAAGAAAGCTGTCGTCACGAAGAAAGCGCCGGCCGCGAAGAAAGCGACGAGCAAGCGTTAATCAATGTCAACCGGCTGCGCACGACGCGCGGCCACTTTTGAGTGTCCGCAACATGCAATCACCTCTGATTACGGCGCGACTCGTGCCCGATGACCGCCGTCTGAACTTCCTGCCCGAAGCGTTCACGACTCGCATGATGATGCGCGCCGAATCGCTCGTGTTCTATCAAGCCGACATGCTCTCGAAGCAGTATCGCGGCGGTCTGTGGGATTTCTACTCCCTGTCTAACGGCGGGTTCTATCTCGTGCCGACCTGCGCCAAACGCTTCGATGTCTCGGTGGTCGGGAACGGATATGAGGGCAACGTAAGCGCCGACGCGTTCGGGATCATCGTGACGTTGTTCGTGTATGGCGCGCTCGTGTTTATCGACGACGCGACGCTGCAAGAGAAGTACTCGAACCACTATCACCAGCTTCGTGATTTCGCGATCGAACACACCGAACGGGAGGCGATTCTGAACGCGATCGATTGAGCGCTATGGGATGGAGAGAAGTTTTGATGATCGGCGGTCTCGCGTGCATCTGCATCGGTGTCTTGGGACTCGTCTCGATGGTTTTTATTTTCTGAGGTAACGAATGGACGACGAACAGAAACACCCGCTGCAACACGTATATGTCGACGACGCGGGCGAACCGCGATTCCAGAAGAACGCGATCGTCGAATACCTGCTGACGCACGGTTCGATCCGCTTCGACCAGATTCTGTTGATGGACTTTTCGCTAGCCGACCGCGAACAGATCGCGCAGCAGTTGGGCTATTCGGTGCGCGGTTTCAGCGACCTGCATTGGGTCAGCGAGGAAGCAGATCGGGCGGCGGGTAGCGCCGCTATATACGCGATCATCGAGAGCAAAAAAGAAGGCGACACGGAATAACTAAAACCACAAGTCACGGGGTTAGCAAGTCTTCCGCTCGAAGTCCGAGCGGGATTTTTTCGTTCTACTCGCCGGCGCCGCGGAGTTCGCGCAACTCAATCACACCTTCGTCCTCAGACTCGAAGACGTCCGTCCCGCCCGCGTCAAGCGTCGCGTCGTTGAGGTTGTCGTGATCCGTGATAACGCGGATCGCGTCGTCTCCCTGATTTTCAATCTTCACCTTCATTCGTCGCTCCTTTGGGGTAGATGCCAGAACGCGCCAGAACGTCCCGCGCGCGGCGGTCGACACGAATGCAGCGGCCCGGCGCTTCCGGCACGTCCTGCGCGCCAGATTCGCGCCGCAGCGCGGTCCGCTATCGACCATAAACCCCGGTTTTCATCCACCGGCTCCGGGTCGGCCGGCTCTTTCCCGAACGTGCGGACGTGGCAGGATCGCCCGCGCGCGCGGTCGGATTCAGGGCCGCGACGAGACCGGCGGCGCGACGGCTGGCGGCTTCGTCGTCGGCGCGGAGTTGATGACCGGCGGCGGCACGACGACAGGCGGCGCGATCGACTTGCCTTTTTTGTCGCGCGTGGGCTCGGCTGGCGTCGGCGTGTCGATGCTCGATCTGACTTCCGCGAAGCAGAACAGCAGACAGGCGGGCTGCGCCGGCAAGGTTGTGTTGTGACCGGCCATCGTGCCGGGCGGATTAACAGAACCGCAGCCGGGAAGAATCGAGACGATGAACGCGACGCCGATCACGACGACGATCAGCACCGCGAGCGGTTCGAACCGCCGGCGAATCAAGCGCTTCCGATCAGGCGTCATGTTGTCGTTCCATCGTCGGGATCGGGCTGCGCCTCGGGCGCCGGCGTATTTTCTTCGAGGTACGTGACCACCTCGGGGTTCGCAGCGAGGAACGCTTGCAGCTTCGTGACTGGATCATCAGCGGGCGCGATCGTGGCGAGCACGTCGGGCTGGCCAAGTGCTTCGATCGGTGGCTGCGGACTTGGCTCGAAAGGCAGCAGTTCTTCGAGGGGGAGCGTGCTTTCGGACGTGCCTTCATTCGGCGGGATCGAGTCTTCGTATCCCGGTGAATGTGGAAGCGGCTCGTCGTCATCGGTCGCCGACTGACGGCCATCGGGACCGAGAATAGGCACAATCAGCTTGCGCTGCTCGGGCGGCCTCATGACTTCGCCCGTTTCAAGGTTGCCGTATTGAACCATCGGTTCTGGTCGCGTACGAACCCTTTCTATCGGCTCGACGGTCAAATAGGTAGCGCCATCGGGCGCGATAGCGGTCACCGGTATCGGGTCCGGCTCGATTGGCTTCCCATCGTTCATCATCGTTTCGCCATCGTCCGCTGCATCGTCATCGATACTCGTCACATCTGCCTCTTTCGCATCGGGCGCTCCTGGCCACGTCACAGCATTAGGAAAGCTTGCTTGCTGCGGCACGTCACGAAGCGCTTGCCGATATGCGCGGGCCTGCGCGAGTGCATCATCGTCACCTTGATCGAGTGCGCGATTGACGAGCACATCGGCATGCTCGAACCGTCGTGCCCGCTCAAGCCGCAGAACGTCAGCCTTATGGAAAGTCTCGAAGTCGTTCTCCGCACGAATGGCTTTGATCTTCGCGCGTGACGGCGCACGCTTTCCGGGGTATTCCCACTTCGTGTAGGTCGCATCGCATAGCGGCTCTTTCGTCACGCGGTCATAGTGACATGTCACCGCGTAGTGCCGACCCGGTACCGCATCAGGTAGCGCGATCTGTGTGAGATAGATCAATTCATCATTCGTGATGTAGCTCATGCTCGTTCTCTATCAGAAGTCGCGCAAGTAAAGGAAGCGAATGAAGATGAAGTTCGCGGTTGATTGCCCGGTGCCGCCACGCACGCCTGCGAGCACTTGTGGCTGGTACGCATCGTAGTTGCCGCCATAGATCGGACCGGTTTCGGTGATGCCGCTATTCCATTGGCAATTTACCTTCGGTGCCTTATCCGACAGCCATCCTTGCGATCCCGAGTAGATATTGCCGTCATTGGCGAACTGGACGTTGCTGCCGCCGTTGCAAATGAATTCGAGGTACACGTTGTTAAAGTTATAGTGAATCCGCCACTTGTAGTCTTCTGATGCGACGCGCATAAAGTCGTGATAGGCGCCATAGTTGTATTCATTTTGCTTGAGCCATCCTCCACCGAACACCGTGCGATAGCCGTTCGAATCGCCATTGTTGGCGACCCGCGAGATGTCGTTGTATGAAAAGCCGCGAAAGCCCCAGTTCCCGTTATCGGCTAGTTGAAGGTTCCATGCGTTACCAGCGCTGTTGATAAAGCCGCTGCCGATCGCGCCGGTTCCGTATCCTGTGGCCATGGCAGCATCGGCCCGCCACCGTGCGTTGCCTGCTGCACCTGCGGCGACAAACTGACCATAGCCGTTCGTCTGTACGTCACCGCTCGTGACGCTAATCCGCGTTGCCACGGTAAGCGCGCCCGCGTCAGTGAGGCTCATTGGCACCGCGTTATTCGCACCGTTGACCCATTCGAAGCCGGGTGTCGACGAGTTGCTTCGAATGTGCGGGCTGTAGCTGCCCGCCTTCAGATATAGCTGATAAGAGATGCTGCCCGTGCTATAGAGCGTGAGCGCGCCGGCCATCGTGTCGCCTGTCTTACTGACCTTGTTCGACACGTTCGTATTCACATCGGCCAAGAAGTTGTCGATCGGACCTAGATCCACCCAGGCATCGTTCGCGTTCGTGCGCCGCTTCAGGCGCATCGCGGTCGTGTCGCCCCACATCATGCCGGGATACATCACGGTCGGCGCGGTCGGTCCGCTGTTATCGCCGACGAGTGCTAGCACTATCGCATTCAACTGCGTGCGCATATCCAGCCCGGACGGATGCGCGGGGACTTGATAGCTCGTTACCTGTGTCATGATCGATCCTCCTTGCTTATTCGCCGTGCTTCAACATGACAGGACCGATCGCGGCCCGCTGCGCGAGCAGCTTGTCGAGGTCCGCGCTCAACAGGTCCGAATACCCCAGGCCGCTAAGCGCGACGTGCTGATAGCCATAGCCGCGCGCTATCCAGTCGCAAGTCTTCGCGATGCCTGTCCCGCTCGAATTTTGAAACGCGATCGTGAAGCCCGTCGCCGTCTGGTTCGTGATCGTCCACTTGTCGCCGCTCGCCAAGCCTTGCGCGATGATCGAGATCGCGGGCGCGTCCTTGAACGGCACGGTGAACGTGATCGCGATCCCGGCCGCCGCGATCGCCACGTTATTGCGGCTCTCGATACGGTCGGGCACATCGACCTTGACGCCGAGCGAGACAATACCGATACCGGTCGTCAAATCGGGCACAGTCATTTGCAGGATGAAGCGCACCGCGCGGAACGTGAGATCAGAGACGACGAGCCGCTTATACGGACTCCAATCGGTGGCCTGCGCCGTGGCCGGGTCCTTGTTGGTCATGCTGACCATGACCATCGCGCCGCCCTGATCGATCTTCGAGCCGTCCACGTCGAGGCGCGCATCGAAGTCGGGCCACGTGTCGACATCATCGAGCAGGCTATATATCGCGCCATCGACATAGGCGGAACAGCGGATCGTGTAGACCTTTCCCAAATCGAGATAGGTTGGCGAGAAGTAATATTCGGCATGCGTCGCGACGGCCGTGCGGTCGGGTTTCTGCGAGAGGTACAGCACGCCGGTGCGGACCTCGCAGCTGACCTTCGTGCCGGCGAAGGTCGGCTGCTGCGCCTGATCGACGATCAGGTTGTAATCGCGCAGAGGTCCGGTCGTGCTAATGACATAGGCCGGATTGGTGGAAAACGCCTCCGAGCTATTGACGAACTTCGCGAGGTACGTGCCCTTCATCAGCGGTGAGAAGCCGCTCGTCTGGGAGCCCGCGAACTGCGTGATGGGGCTCGCTTCCTCCCACGTCACGGCGGTCGTCAGCCGGGTCGAGTAGCGGATCTGTATCTGGCCGCCGACGAGCACATCAAGATCCGTCGCCGGCCGCCATGCCAGTTGCGCGCCGTCGTTGTAGATATCGAGCTGGAAGCCCTGCACGTCACCGGGGGGCTGATTGAGCGCGCGTAGCTGAACCTGAATCGTCGCGACGACGCTGCGCACGCCGATCGCGTTCAGCGCCCATACGCTGAACGTCCACGGTCCTTCCTCGGTCGGCTGCACGTCGATGCTCGCCATGCCGCTTTGCACGGTCACCGGCGCGTCGTCGCCGTTCTGATAGACGACGATGAAGCGCACCGCGCCCAGGGGCGCGAGCCACGAGAACGTCGCGCGCGCGCCAACCACGACCGGACTCATGGCGTACTTGCTCTCCGTCACCTTCAGTTCAGTACAAGGGCCGATATTGAATGGATCGATGACTGAGGTCGGAAGCGGCTGAAGCTGCAAGCCTTCCTCGATCGCGGCGAACTTGTCGGCGCGATACGCGACGCCGCCGATTTCGATGTTGCCGTCCTCGTCCTCGAGGACACTCACGCAGCGCCATTGCTCGTTGACGACGTTCGAGGCTTGATAGCTCCATACGCTACCGCGTGCCGGTGCTACCGAGAACCCCGGCGCGACGGTCACGCGATCGTTCAAGCCATAGGCGTTGTTGGTCGTACGCGTCTCGAACGTGCCATTAGGCAGCATTACGGAAAACTGCGCGATGCCTATCTCGATCGGCGCATCGATGTGAATCTCGGTCGTCGTCGCCTCGATCACGCGCCCGCCCATGCGCAGACCCGCGCGCGTTTCGTCGGTCGTCGAGAAGATATCGCCGGGCCGGGACCACGCGCCGTTGATGCCGGTCTTGAACGAAACGGTCTCGCCAAGCAGACGTTCCGAGAGCAACGCCCAGTTGCCGATGCGATGCGCCTGTCCGCGCGAGATGCAGCCAAACGCCTGTACCTCTAACGGCCGGATACCCCATTGATTGATCGCGGTCTGATCGCCCTCAACGTACTCTTGAACCTGCTGACATTTGTTCGCGGGGTCGTTCCACGTCACGAGCGCGGTCGTGTGTCGCTGGTTGAGCGGCGTGCCAACGTAGTTGAACGCGCCATCGATAACGTTCGAGCGGTTGTAGTTGACCGTCACATCGCCCGGCATATCGGCGGCGAAGCTCAACGTGCCTCCCGTCCAGAAGATCACGCCATTGAAGATGCTCGCGAACTGCTGAAGCAGACCGATCGCTTCGCTTCGTGTCTGGACGTACACGTTGCAGGTATAGCGCGGTTCCATGCCGCCCAAGCCATCGGGCACGAGCCCGTCGCAGTATTTGCCGATGTTGTAGAGCGTCCACTTGTCGATCAGGTTCGCGGACAGATAACCACCGAGCCCGAAGCGCTTCGTCACCGCGAGGTCGTACACGATCCAGGCCGGATTGTCGGTCCACGCGATCTTGAATGTTCCGTCCCATACGCCCGTACAAACGCGCGTCACCGGATCATAGTTTGTCGGGATCTGCACGCGCCGCATCTTGATATCGAACGCGAGCTTGGGCACGCTCTTGAACGACGAGGCGTCGATCTGCACGCCGCACAATGCCGAGTAGGGATACATCAGCATGTTGTCGACGATTTCGGTCATCGTCTCCCACTGGAATTTGTCGGTGACATAGGTCGTCGTCGCATCGGGCGTGATCCGCACGACGCGGAAATCGAACGTCCCGCCGATCTGACCGAAGCGCGACTGCAGATCGATGCGATACGAGCGCTGATAGCGGCTGGTCGTCTTCCCCGTGATCGTGTCCGTGTACAGCCGCTGGAAGCCGCCGCCGTTGCGCTGCGCCTCGATCGCAAGCTGGACCGTCGCGCCGCTCATATTGGCGGTAGTCGGGTCGAGCCTGGTTAGCAAGGAAAGCCGAGCGTGATACGGAACGCGGTCATGTTCGGGTTCGTGACCGAGCGTACGACCGGGGCCGCGGCGGTGACCTGCACGCCGACGGTGCTCTCGCTCTCGGTCGCGCTGAAGCCGGTGATCGGTTGTTGCGAAGCCGTGCCGCTACGCCACTCGACGGCCGCGCCCGAAAAATTCCATGTCCCGTCCGCGTTCTGCAATGGCGTGTCGTCGCAATAGATCCCCTGAGCGCCGCCGACGATGCCCTCGACTTCGCCCTCGCAGATCAGATTGATGACGCGCGCGTACTGGATCGAGCGCAGGCTATCCGGGGCCTCGACGGGCGCGCTGGTGCCGCCCGAGCCGCCGCCGCCCTTGCCGCCACCGCCACCCGCGCCCGCGATCGTGACCAACGCTCGCGTATCGCCGTCACGCGCGTTCATCGGATCATCGTCCGCTTGTTCGCCGCTTGTTGAAGCGGCGTCGCCCAACGACAGTTGCCCGGTTCGAAGTTGCCATTTTTATTTTTGGGAGAGATTGATTTGCCGCGCGGGCGTTCGCCCATATCCTCGAAGAACGCAGCGAAGCTATGGCGCCTGCGATCGCAGACCGTAATGCCGCGCGCGCCGTAGTCTTTGAATCTATGATTGCGTGGGTTGTAGCAACATTGCTTCATCGTCTGCCATGCGTAATACATCGGCGTTGCTGACATTCCATGCCTTACGCTTCGCGCCGCCGTTGCTTTATTGCGCTCGCATCGCCACGATCGTGTGTTGCCCGTGCGCAAGTTGCTCGATATGACAAGCGAAGTCTCACCACAATCGCACGCGCAATACCACCTTGCTTCGCCGCGCTTATCCGATCCCGCTTGAGAAAGTACCGTGAGTTTTCCGAAGCGAAGCCCGGTAAGGTCAAGTTTTCTCACGACGTCTCGCTATCGAATAACACATTCGTTGTTAGTGGAAAAACCGACGCTGATAATCTGCGAGCCCACGAGCAGCCGGCCGTAACCGAGCGGGACCGGCCCGCCTTGACCCATCGTATTAACCGCGCCATCGAACGCAAGCGACGGCTGGTTTTCTTCCTTCTCGGGCGTGGCGGTCGCCTTGTTGCGCGGCGCGAGCAGCTGCGCGACGCCGCCCAGGGCGAGCGCAATGCCCATGCTCGTCACCATGCCGCCGACGCCCGGAATAAACAGACCCGCGATCGCGAGCGCAGCGCCGCCGATGATCTTGCCGAATGCGCCGGCGCCCTCGACGAGCGGGACGATCTTGAGCACGCCGCCGCTCTGCGGGTAATGCAGATCAGTCTCGTCGTAATCCTGCACGCCGCGAACGCGGAACTTCTGGGTCGGACGTTCGATGAAGTACTGGCGCAGCCCGCGAAGTTGCGCACAGAGCGCGTGGACGGCTTCCCCTGGCGAGCGGACGTCTAACCTATACACGCGGCCGAAGCGAGCGCCGAGATCGCCGTATAGCTTCACAGTGAGCATGGTTTCGGCTCCGTCAGGAACGCCTTGTGCCGAAGGACGGCGGTCGTGCGCCGCTGGTAGAACTCCTGATACGCTTCGCGGCGCGACGCTTGGCCGATCAAATGATGCAGGATCACGCCGTGTCCGAGATAGACCGCCATATGGTTGTCGCGCCGTGCACGAATATTCATCAAGATCAGATCGTGCTGGCGCAACTTCTCCCGCGGGACCTCGACGAAGCCTTCTTTCTCGAAGTTGTCTCGATACAGGTCCGGTCCTAGTGGATCTTCCCACCAGCCGAAGGCGCGCGGATAGTCGCGTAGCTCGATCCCTTGCAGCGCGTAATAGTCCCGCACGATCGCATAGCAATCGTGGACGCCATGCACGAAGGGACGTTCAATCAGCGGAGCCTTGAAGCCGCTCGGCCGCGTGATCGAGTACGAACCGACCGGGACGTTGACGATCAGCCACGGCAGACCCGTGCGTTCGATGCCGATGCGATCCGCGAGCGACGGTTCGGGCGCGATGTACGGATGCGAATGCGCGATCGCCATGACGCGGCCACTGTCTGCGGCGCGCGCGTAGTCATAGCCCGCGATGATGAAATGCTCGTGCTCGACAGCGAGGTTGCGGCACGCGACATACACCAGATCATCGTCTTTCAGGATGACCGCGCCGCAGCACTCGCGCGGCGCTTCCGCGTTCGCGTGGATGATGACGTAGGGAACGACACGCGCAAGGGTTTCGTCTTTCATGGATTCACCTGTACCGGCCCGCGCCCGGAAATCCGCCGAACGGAAGCCACCCGTTACCAAAGCGCATCCGGCAGGATTTGAGCCGCTTGCCGCACGCGTCGGCGCTCGCGTCGCTGGCCGGGTTGTCGTTAATGTCCGCGACGGGCGGACCGGCATAGCCGCAGCCGTCGCCGCGATAGCGCCACGGGCAGGCGTTGCACACGACCTGTCGGCGCGGCATCAGCACGCCCTCAACATCGAGCGGCGTCGCCAATTCGAACTCGACAATATCGATCGACTCGCGCGTCTTTTGATTGATGGCGAATACGTCGTCGGCGAACGCGTCGTCGGGATTCGCGAACGGATTGCCGTTCGGAAAGTTGGCCGCATCGAGATAGCGCGCGAGCGTGCGCTTACGCGTAACCGGACAGCCAACCAGATCGCTGTATTGGTGGCACATCGCCGAGACGATGCCCGTCACGTTGGCGACGGCGAAGTGCGGGCGCGGTAGCGTGCCTTGTCCCTTCCATTCGAAGCCGGTCGCGCGCACGGGATAACGGACATACGTCACGCCTTGCCAGATCACGTCACTGCCTAGCTTGTTCGTGCCCGCATGGAAGTGCAAGACTTGGTTCGTGTAGCGCGTTAGATCGACGATGAATAGCTCGATGACCGCAGTCGGGTGCAGTCCTTGCACATCGCCCTTGACGCTCATAGAAACACCTGCTCGAACTTAAATTGCAGGTTATAGAGCAGCGTCCCGTCCGCGATCATCTGTCCATAGCCCAAGTTCCAGCCGGGGCAGATGACATTCTGTGTCACTGGTTCATCGACGATCTGACGCGGCGGCGTCCAGTTGAAAACCTCGACGCCGTTGCGATCGGACAGGAAGGTGACCACATCGCCGGCGGTGGCCGCGTCGATGTTCTTCATCGTCAACGACCACATACACGCTTGCGTGTTGATGCCCTCGGGCCGACGCTGCGCGTAGCCGTCGCCGAACTGCGCCTTGATGATCTTGGGTTCGAGGTCATAGCTCGCTTCGGTCACGCACCACTTGAAGACGAGCCCGGAAGGGTCGAGCGGTGCGATCAGTTGCGGCTCGGTGCGAATCAGTTTCAGACGGTCGCGCATGACCGCCGTGATCGTCGTGACCGTCACGGGGATCTTCATGATGGGGATTCCTTAGCGCGTCGGCGCGAGCAGCCCGCCTTGGCGCTTCTCTTGAGAGATGACCGAGCGCACGACCGTCGCAATGCGGTTGCCGAGTTCGGCGGTCTGCCGGTCGCTCGCGGTCGTGTCCTGCGTCGCGCGATCGTCGCGCGTCATGTTGATGTTGACGACGACGTTCGAGCCGCCGCCCGTCGCGCCCGCGTCGGTGACGATGCGCCCAGGCACGTTCGGAAGGAAGTACTCGGCGCGGCCGGGAATCTCGTTGATTTGGTATAAGCTGCCCGCCGATACCGGACCGCCGCCTTGCCGCGTGAATAGACTGCCCCAATCGAACTTGCCTGCCTTGTCACTGATCCCGGAGAACAGCGGCTTGAAAACGTTCTGATAGACCAGCATGCTAGCAAGGTCCTTGAGGATTGACGCGACCATTTCGCGGAAGCTGATCGCTACGTCCTTCGTGCCGAAGATGAATTCGACAAAGGCTTCACTGGATTTCTGACCGAAGCCCTCGATCGCTTGCTGTAGCTCCTTGATCTGGTCGCTCAGCGGTTCGGTTTTATTCACCGTCTCTTGTAGCTGCTTCTGGAAGTACTTCTGGGCGTCAGCATATTCGGAGGCCGTGAGCGCGCCGGCCTTTCTGGCTTTTTCGAGCGCGATGATCGCTTCGCGATATTCGATGACGGGATCGATCGCGCGCTTCGTGGCATCGGCGAATTTCTCGGTGGCGTCGATCTGCGCGATCAGATCATCAAGTCCGTCCTGCTGCGCTTCGTTCTTGCGCTTCTCGGCGTCGGCCAGATCCTTGAGGGCCTTGGTCGTATCGATGATCCATTGCTTGTACTCGATCGCCTTGCGTTGCTGGTCGGGCGTCAGCGCCTGCAGTTTCGGATTCGCCAAGAACTCCTTCATCGGATCGCCTTGCGCGGCCATCTTCGCCGCGTCCGCAGCGAGTTGATCCATGATCGACTTGAATTCATCGACTTCCTTCTTGGTCTTCTTGGCGCTACCGCCAACCTTATCGAGCGCAGCCGAATAATGCAGGATTTCCCTGCCGCTCTTCTCGGCGTTGCGTCCAACGACGCCCCAGGCGGCGGATTCTTCGCGCGCCTGTTTGGTCGAGCGCTCGCGGGTCTGCTGGATTGTGAAGTCAAGATCGGCGGTCGCTTGCAGAGACGCTTTCGACGCTTCCGCGGCGGTCTTCGCCGCGCCCGCGAAGTCGCCCGAGAAGACTTGCTTCGCCGCGTTCGCGTAGCCGACGGCTTCCTTGTAGCCGATGCTGACGACGCCGAATACGCGTGTCAAATTGATAATGAAGTCCGACAGGAACGAGCCGATTGCTTCGAGCGTGTCTTGCCATAGCACGCTCGTGGTCGACGCTTCGACAGCGGACTTCGCGAACGTATCGAGCGCCGGCGCCAGACGTCCCGCGATCGTCACGGCCGCGCCTTCACCGACCTCTTCGAGTCGGGTCATATCGTCGTTGAGGTTCTCAATCGCGAGACCTGTCTCCGTCGAGACGATCAGCCCGAGCTTTTGCGCCTCTTGCGCCGCTTCGTCGAGGCCGTCCGCGCCCGCGTTCAGCAGCGGGATCAGCTGCATGCCCGCCTTGCCGAATAGCTCGACGGCGACCGCCGCTTTTTCATTGCCGTCCCGGAAGCCCGAGATAGCTTCAGCGATGGTTCGGAACTGCTCAGCCGGGTCTTTCGACCAGAGTTCTTGAGCGCTGAGGCCGATCGCCTTGAATGCGGCCGCGCTCTTGCTGGCGGGGTCCTTCGCTTCGAGCATCGACTCGTTGAGCTTCTTGAACGAGGTCGAGAGTTGTTCGGTCGAGACGTCCGCAAGTTGACCTGCATACGCGAGCCCGCTTAGGTTCTCCGTCGCCGTGCCGATGCTCTGCGCCATCTTGCTCATGGCATCGACGCTTTCGAGCGCCGCGCCGACCTTATCGGCAAAGCCCCGCGCAAAGCCCATTGCGAACTCTGCGCCCAAGAGCACCGCCGTTCCCGCGGTGCTCTTGGCGATACTGTCGAGCGACGACTTGATTTCGGCCTGCGCCTTGTTCATATCGGTGCGCAAGCGCGAAACGTCCGCGGCAAGTTCGAATATCAACGACCCAGCCGACGCCATGATGCCTCCTTACCGCCACGCGGCGATCTCGTCCTCGACGCTCAATTCAAGCGCTGGCGGCGGCTTCTTTGCGTCGCCAAGCACCTGAGCCCAACACATAAGCTCATGTGCGCCCATCGTGTTCAGGACCGTCCCCGCCGTCATATGCAAGTGCGAAGCGATTGCAAAGACGAGGCGCATGGAAGGGGCGGTCAGGCTTTTTCCACTTCGCTCGCTTTGCCGTTGATCTTGACCGCGACTTCGATCAGTCGGCGTACGTCATCGAACGCGCGCACCGGCATGTCTTCGAACACGTCCATCGAAAAGCGCTCGCCATGCGGACCAAACGCGGTCGCGCACAGCAGCAGATAGCCGAATTTCTGTTCGTCCTTGTTCTCGGCATACTCGGCATGGATCGCCTGAATCTGCTTCGCGGATACCTCGCGGATCGTGACCGGACCAAAGCATTCGGTCGGGACGACTTCCTCGCGATGCTCGATCGTAAAGAAGCGCGGCGTCGTCTCGACGCTGACAGGCATATCGTTCATGGTCTCGTCCTTAGCTCACCGTAACCGCGTCACCCTGTACGGCGGGCTTGGTAATGCCGAAGACCGTCGCGACGACGCCCGGCGTATAAGCGCCTGCCGTGTCGTAGGTATGTCCCTTGGTGAGCGTGCCGGTGGTCATAGTGTCGTCGGCCGTACCGTCGCCCCACGTCACGACGAACTTTGATGCCGTGCCGTTCTGCTCGGTAAGAGTCAAGGTGACGGCGAGCGGAGCCGTGCCGCTCGTTGGCGTCAAGTTGACGTCTACCGCATAGGCCGGAGGTTGTACAGAGACCGGCTGCGTCAAGATCGGCTGACCGACAATCTTGAGCGTGGCGCTGCCCGCGATTGCCTGATCGACGCCGCCCGTCTCATTGATCGATTGCACGACCACCGGCAAGGTGCGGACCGCGCCGTTGCGATAGATGATCTCGAACTGTCGTTCGTCGCCATCGTCATAAGCCTCCAGCAGTGCGAGATAAGCCGGATCGGTTGGGTCGATAAAGAAGTCGAACGTCAGCGTGCCGGGATCGCGGAAGCCAACGAGCGAGGTTTTCTCGGCGTCGCATAGCGTCGTGGTATCGATGCTCGTCGCCGGGGTCTGGTTGATCGTGTACGTGCGCGCGCAGACGTCATCGAACGCATTGACTTGGTACATCGCGCCCGGGCCGTCGCTGACATCGGTCGTCTCGGTCGTCGTGTCGCTGTTATAGAGCGCAGCCGTCTTCGCATCAACATCGATGTTTTGCAGAATCCACTCTTGATTGTCGATCGAAGTCCAGCCGGTCCCGCTGACATAGATCGGTATTCCGTTTTTAAGCTTGGAGACGTCATCAAACTCGACATAGCACGGCGCGGACTTGCTCGCATCGGTAATCTCTCCGGTCGCGATCGGCGCTGACGTGAGATTTTCCAGATACATTTTCGTGTTCTGCGCACTGATAGCTTTCTTGCTCATGCTGTCTCTCCGGTTGAGTCGTCCCACGTAATGACCTGCGCCATGCGGCGATTAAGCCGCGTCTCCGTCTCATACAACGACTGCTCGTTCTCGATGGTGGGTTGAGGGTCGATCGATCGCAAGGCGCGCTTCACGCTCTGCATGTTCGCTTTCGCTTCGCGACGTGTGCGCGCGTAGCTGTCGACTTGCCAATGCACTTCATCGAGCCCGGCATAACCGCACATACTGTTTTGCGGCATGCTCGTGATGTCCTGATAGATCAAATACGGCTCGACGGCGCCGGCCGGTGCGATCGGCGTAAACACGCGCCCAGGCATCGCGCTATAGAGCACGGCGAAGAATTCTTCCTCGGTCATCGCGCGCCCCTCATTGCCCGACCGTGTAGCGCACGCCGTTGCGCTTGCACCAGAGCAGCATGCGTTTTTGCAAGGCGCGGTTCATCGCGCGGTTTGCCTCGCTCTGCTTGGCAATCGCGGCGGGACGCAGCCACGGATACGCACGCATCTTGGACGTGCCGAACTCGAGGAAGCGCCCATAGAACGGGTCCTGTCCGTAGGGCTTGCGCACGCCGTTGATGATCTGAGACTGCTTGGACGCCGCGCCGCGCGGCCGGTTGAGCGTGACGTCCACGCGCGAGGCATAGCCGGTGCGCTTGTACTTGCTGCGCGTGATATGTGAAAACAGCACGCCGCTCGATCGCGGCTTGCCGCCGAACAACGTCAGGACATTGAGCATCGCCTGATTCATGACGGGTTTCGCCGCGTCGCGTAGCGAGCCCGACAGCATCGAGCGCTGGACTTCCTCGGGCAACGTCGAAAGGAAGTGGTCGAGTTCCGCGAGCCCCTGAACGGATTCGATTGAAATCACGGTTGACCTCCTTGCGGGTTTACGCCGCTACTGCACATGAGATGAAGCTCGGACATACCTTCGAGGCGCGGAAGAACGGCGTCGATGCTGTAGACCGTCTGGCCGCTCGTGCGCGTATGAATGACGCGCCACGTCGAGGTCACGTCATCGCGCCAGCGGATGCGGATACGCGTCGTCACGCCCTCGCGGAACTCAGCCGATAGAAGCCATTCACGACCGGAGACGGGCTCGATAGCGGCCCAAACAGGCGTGCCCTTGTCGATCCAGTCCGTGATGACGGGTTCGCCGCTCGCGTCGTCGATCTGGACGACGGGCTCCTGCAGCTGCACGCGGTGACGTAGTGCGCCGCCCGACATGCCGGTTGTCTTGGTCGGCATCTCTACTCCATCGCCGGGTCGCGCCGCTGATGCAGCAGATTGCAGACAGCCCAAGGCAGATAGCCTTGTTCCCACGTCTGCGACTCGACGCCATCGGGATCGCGGATAAAGATTCCGGTCAAGAGCAGCGTCGCCTGTTTGACGTTGGGCGGTGGCGGATCTTCGTCCGTGTACGGATCGCGCTTCAGATACGCCAAGACCGCATCGCTCGCGCCGGAGACCGCAAGCTGAATCGTCATACCAGGGAAGTCGTCGTCTAGCCTGAGCGCCGCGCGCGCTTCGTCGATCGTCACAAGGTCGCCGTTCATGCCGCTTCTCCCACGACACGCATGCGGTCCTTGCCGTCGCGTCCGCGCTTGGCTGCGAGCGTCCAGGCGTCGCCGCCCGCGTCGGGCTTCGTGTCGGTCGTCGCGTTGCAATGCCAGAGCGAGCCCGCCCACGTCACCACGTCGCCGCGCCGATACGTCTCGCCGCCCCGATACACACCGCGATAGATCATGACCGGCACGGCGAAGCTGGCCGACTCATGCGCGCCGCTCGCGCGCTCGATATGCACCGTGAAGCTGCGTTCGCTTTCCATCGAGACGTGTGTCGATGCGATGCCATCGACGACGCATGACCAGCCGTGGCCGCCGTGCGTGTTCGCGTGCGCGCGCCAGATCCCGCCCTGATGCTGCGCGAGCGTGCCGCGTGGATAGTCACGCCCGAAGTCGATCACCGGCAGGACGTCAATCTCGAACGCGTCGCGCCCCGGTTCGCCGTCTTTCGGGATCGGCATCTCGCACGTTTCCAGCGTCTTCAGACGTTCGCCCAGGGCGGCGAAGCTATGCTGCAAGCGGTCGAGCGCGCGGCGGTCCTCGGCCGCTCCTGACGCGTGCTGCTCATGTTCCCGGCGCAATCCCTCGATCGCCTCGGAATAGTCCTTGACAGTCGGGATGGTCAGCGCCTGGAAACGCTCGTTCACGCGTTCGCCTAAGGCGTCGATGCCGTTCTGCAATCGGTCAATCGCGCGGCGGTCTTCGACCGCTCCCGAAGCGTGTTGCTCCTGTTCCCGGCGCAATCCCTCGATCGCCTCGGAATAGTCCTTGACGGTCGGGATGGTCAGCGCCTGAAAACGCTCGTTCACGCGTTCGCCTAAGGCGTCGATGCCGTTCTGCAACCGGTCGATCGCGCGGCGGTCCTCGGCCGCTCCTGACGCGTGCTGCTCATGTTCCCGGCGCAATCCCTCGATCGCCTCGGAATAGTCCTTGACAGTCGGGATGGTCAGCGCCTGGAAACGCTCGTTCACGCGTTCGCCTAAGGCGTCGATGCCGGTCTGCAATCGGTCAATCGCGCGGCGGTCTTCGACCGCTCCCGAAGCGTGTTGCTCCTGTTCCCGGCGCAATCCCTCGATCGTCTCGGAATAGTCCTTGACGGTCGGGATGGTCAGCGCCTGAAAACGCTCGTTCACGCGTTCGCCCAGGGCGTCGATGCTGTTCTGGAGCCGGTCGATTGCGCGGCGGTCTTCGCCTGCCTCCCGCGTATGTTGTTCCTGCTCGCGGCGCAAGCTCTCGATCGTCTCGCTATGGTCCTTGACGGGGAAGCTCGTCACGTTCACAACGGGCTCGCGCGCGCACAGCTTTTCGAGCGCGTCGAGCCGTGTGACGAGCGCGGCGCAACAGCTCTGCACATGCTGGCGGATCACGCGCGCGATCACGTCGAGCAGCGCGTCGGGAATGCCGGTGACGTCACGCATGGTCGTCTCCCTCTGTGAGACTCGCGATCAACCGTCGATACCAGCGTGCGGCGCGCTCCTGATCGGTCTCGCTCGTCGTCGTGTCGTCGCTCGGGTCGTCCTCGGCCGCGGGCGGTGACGTGCTCGCGGGCGTGCCGGCCACCGGCGCCGGATCTGGCTTCGCGAAAGGCTGGTTGCGATCGCGCTCGTCGAGCGCGGCGAGCGAGTAGTTCTGTTGTTGCAGGTAGGGCGTCTGGCCGCCCTTGACGGGACGCATGTTGAGGCGCTTGCGTGCTTCATTCGGCGCGACGATCCCGCCGCCGACGCCATCGGTCAGCGTCTTGACCATCGTTGCCGTATCCATGCGCAGCAGCCCGTCGAGGTCGAGCTCCGTTCGGTACACGTCGGGTAGCGCGAGCCCCTCATCCATGCAGAGTTCAAACGACTCGATCAAACTCTGCAAGCACTGGCTGTAGTAGTTCTGTGAAAGTGCCTCAATGTTGTTGTACGTGGGCGCGGTGCCGACGCCGACCATATAACCGGGGACGTGGAAAACGGAGCATACGATTTCGCTCGTCATCTTTAGCTGCTCGATCAGTTGAGCATCAACGGCGGTCATCGTCAGCGGTTCGTATTTCAGGTTGTCGCCCAGGACCGCGATGCGCCCGCGATTGGCCCCGCCATAGTTGGTTTCCCATCGATCTTTCAGGCGCTTGGCGGTCTCGTCGCTGATCGCGCCCGGCGCGACCAGAATCCCTCCGGGCTCCGCGCCATTCTCGAAGAACGCGGCGCTGTTGTTCAGGATGGCAAGACCTTGACGCGCGGCGAGCGCACACGCGAAAAGCGGAGACGTGCCGCACAGGGGATGAAAGAGACAGTTCATCCGATCGTGGATGATTTCGCTCGCCGGCACGACGACCTGCTGACCATAATCGCCCGGATTGATCCCGGCGAGCGTGTCGAGGTCAAGCTGGTAATAGACCGCGCCGTCTTCCGTCACGAGCGGACGCACGCGGTTGGGATCGAGCACATAGAGCGCAATGACGATGCCGCGATTGTCGCGCTCCTTGAGGACGTAGGCGTTGCCGCGCGTTAGCTTGCTCATAATCCAGTTCTCGATGAACTGGATATGGTTCTGGTACCGGTTCGGCTTGCGCAGCACCGGCGAGAATGCCGCGGACGTGCTCTCGATCCAGACTTCGCCGTCCATCTTCATTAGGCGCATGGCGAGCTTGCCAATGTCGGCGCTGATTAGCGTGATACACGCATAAACCGTGTGATAGGCGAGGATCGTCTCGGGGCGTAGCTCGAAGTTCTGTTGCCACGCGCCCGCGAACGCTTCGCGCACGATTAGCGGCCACCAGCCGCCCGAGCCGAACGGTCCGAGCGTACCGCTCCCGACCGCTTGTGCGTCCATCGGGATCGGCTTGGTACGCGCAGCCCGCGACACGCTGATGTCCAAGCCTAAAAGTCGCATGATCATTCACTTTGAGGGGGTTCGGCTGTTGCAGCCTCAGCGTTTGCATCCTCGGCCTGTATGTCACGGCGTTTGTAGCCGCTGCGCTTCTTGCCCTTGCTCGATTTGGGCGGCGGCATGTCAGGTTCCTCCGTCGGTGTCGGTTCGGCTGCCATGCTGACGCGTCCGACCGCCGCCATGAGCTTCGCGTCGCGCGTGCTCATATCGAGCACGTCCCCGGCCGCGTATCGCTTGTTGGCGTAGCTCAATGCCCGCTTGACCTTGACTTTCATTTCGACCTCTCCATGAAAAAAGGGCATCCGCATGGGATGCCCTTCGTTTTACACACAGCTCGTTCTGTGTGGTATTACGGCGCGGCTTCTTCCGGTGCGCCGTAGTTCGCGCCGCGAATGTAGGCGCACGCGAGCGCGCGACGCGCTTTCCAGTTGATGAACCGCTCGGCACGCAGCGCGATCATGTTGTTTTGCCAAAGGCTGACAAGCTGCGAGGCACCGGCGGCGGGCGCGCTGTCCATCTGCAGGCTCGCTTCGCGCGAGGCGTCGAGCGTCACACCGCCATCGTCCGCCATCAAGACTTCAGACGGCTTGACGAGGATGATGTAGTACAGGTCGTTGGCGTCCTTCGGCACGTTGGTCGAGCAGATCACCGGCAGACCGTACAGGACGCCGCCGTTCTGATCGATACCGGGGAACTCGGCCTGTCCGAGGGGGTTGACCATCATGCCGATCGTCAGCGCGATCACCGGGTCCATGATCCAGTAAGCTCCCGCGACCGATGCGTTGTTCGCGGTGAACGCCGAGAACAGCGAACGGACGTCCCAGCGCAGCGCGTCGGCGGTCGTGCCGGTCGCGTCGATGTAGGTTGCCTGATGCGTGATCGATTCCGGCGAGACGTCCGGGACTTCCGCCTTGGCCGGGTCGACGAAATCGTGATCGAGCAGCTGCGTGATCGTTTCGACCAGATCGCGCTGGACGATGCCTTCCGCGCTCGGATTGGAGAAGCGCACGAGCTCATCTGTCAGCACGACGATGCCGGCGACCTTCGCGAAGCCCAAGCGCATCGTCTCGAACGCGAGCGCGCTGACGGGCTTGGGTTTGCCTTCACCGACCCACTGCGCAGTGGACGAACTCTTTTGCGCGGGCATCTGGATATTGAACGGAACGCGCCGGAAGCCTTGAATGCGACCGATGATCGTTGCCGGGCGCAGCAGTTCGATGAACTCGCCGGTCATGTTCTGATACTCGACGAGCGGCGCAGCCCAGGCGGGGTCAGTCGTCGTGCCCGCGGCGACGGCCGCGCGCAGCACGGTCTCGACTTCGGGCGTGCTGTCGTGCCAGCCGCGCGCGACTTCGAGCGCTTGCATCAGATTGCCGCGCGAGCGCGCCAGCGCGATCGCATACCGGGTAAACGCAAGACCCTTGGGAAGATTGCGCTGCACCGTGACACTGTGTCCCGCGCCGGTCGTCGTCATGGCGTTGACGGGCGCGCGCGCGACGCTGGCGCTCGCGGGATCGGTGACGATGATCGGGGAAGCTGAGCGCAGGACTTGCGTCTCGATGGTCTTGAGGCGGCGGATATGACCGTCGATCGCTTCGAGGTCTTGCTGTAAGCCGTCGAATTCCTCTTGCTGCGCGGTGTCGAGCGTGGCTCCCACTTCGGCGGACGCTTCCATGATTTCGGTCATGCGCGCGGTGGCGGTCGTGCGGCGCGCTTCATAGGCCGCGATCTGTTCTTGAATGGTGAATTTCATTTCACGCTCCGATGGATAGTCTGAATCACAAATGGTTCGCGAGCGCGCGAGGTCGAGTCATCGTGCAGGCGCACGATATGAGAGGCAGGACTTTCGATTACCGAGGAACCTTGGCCGGACGCGGCCCGTTCCGTGGCGTCGATGCTGCGGACAACGTTGATCGTGGCTTCTCCGTTGGCGGGGATTGTCACGAGCGAAAGTTCAAGCCACTCCCAAGACAGAAAGCGAATGCCGCCGCCCTCGATCACGGAGTATTCGAGCGGACGGAAGCCGATCGAGACGGCGCGGATTAGACCCAGCTTGACCGATTGCCACGCTTCCTCGAGGCGGTCGCGCAGCGTTCCGGGTTCGTCGGTCTTGAGGATGCGCGCCTTGAACGGAATGCCATCGGCTTGCGCCTTGGCGAACTCGACGTGACCGACCGGCGCGTCGCTGCGGTGCTGCCAGAGAAGCGGCATCGGCAGCGCGTACTTCGCGCCCAGCGGTTCAACCACGTCCTCATAACGGTCGGGCGCGGGCGTGCTGGCGATACCCTCGATGCTGCGCGCGTCGTCATCCGTCCCGCGCACCTCCAGCAGCGTGTAGGCGCGTTCTAGCTTCATGGCGTACCTCTCGGGGTTACAGGAAAAACATCTGGAACTCGGGCTCGCGTTCGTTCTTCTTTTCGAGCACGAGCGCAACAGCCATCGTTAGCGCGACAAGTCCATCGATCCGGCCCGTCGCTTTGCGCTTGTTGAAGATGCGGTTGTTCTTTGCGTCTGTCTCGGTCACGGTCGAGAGGACGTTCCAGCGCAGGCAGGGGTTGAACGCGACGCGGAGCTTTCGCTCGAATACAAGTCCCTCGACCTGCTCGATCGAGCGCGGCATCCATAGACCCGACTCGGCCGCGCGGAAGAACCCCTGACCGTGCGGGACGAGCCTGATGGTCAAGCTCTCGTCGTCGAGGTCGCGCTCGAAGTACTTGATGCGGTACGGGTCGAACGCGAGCCCGCCGATCGCGAGTTCGGCATCGAGCGCCGCCAGCCGCCGCACCACATCGCCGTAATCCACCGCGCGACCTTTCGAGGCATGTAGGAATCCCGCCTTGACCCATGCCTCATAAGGCACGCGGTCATGCTGGGCGCGATCGCGCAACGTGTCGCCAGGCGTCCAGAACTCGACGAACGCATCGACACTGCCATCGTCCTGTTCGCACGCGAGCGCGAGCGCGGTCAGATCACGCGTGCCCGAGAGGTCGAGCCCGCCACTGATCGGCTGACCCTTCATGCGCTCGATCAGCGCGTCGCGCTCGCGGCGGGCGTCCTCGATGACCTGATCCCATTGCGTTGCGCCGCTTTCGCGTTCGCTCGATGTTTGCGTGATCGGCGGTGCGCCGACTTCGCACTTGCACCAGAGGTCCGAACTGATCCACGGATCAGCGGCGTCCACCCACTGGCAGAAGTTCAGGCGCCGCACGGTCGATTCGAGTGACGGCATCCCGCGCGCCTGCCGTACCTGCTCGCGCAGATAGTTGTTCTCGATGGTCGAGCCAAGCGACGGATTCGCCTTGATCCAGCACGACTCGTCATCGAACGGTTCTTCGCCCTCGTCGAGCGCGCAGACATAGGCAAAGTACGCGTCGTCATCGATCATCCCCGACGACACGCGCGCGCCGTACTCGTGCTGCTCATAGCAGACGGAGGTCCGATCGAATCCCGAATTTGTAATCATCAGGATCAGCGGCTGGCGGCGTCCTTTCTTGCCGGCGCGCATGATGTTGATGACGGTCGGGCTCTTGTGCTCGTGCACCTCGTCGATCAGCCCGCAATGGGGGCGCGGTCCGCTCTGGCCGCTGTCGTCTGACGCGATCGGCCGGAAGAACGAGCCGGTCTTGACGTAGGCGATGTTCCAGACCCGATCATCCCGGCCGGAAAGCGTCGTGCGCGATGCGAGCGCCGGCGAGAGCTGGACCATCGCGACGGCATCGCGGAACAGCACCATCGCCTGATCGCGCCGCGTCGCCGCTGCATAGACTTCGGCGCGCGCCTCGCCATCGGCGACCAGCATATACAGCCCGATCCCGGCCGCCAGCGGCGACTTCCCGCAACCCTTGCCACCCTCAATATAGACCTCGCGAAAGCGGCGCGTGCCGTCCTCACGCTTCCAGCCGAAGATCGAGCCGACGACGAACTGCTGCCACGGCAGAAGCTGGAACGGCTTGCCCTCGAACTCGCCGCCGTTCAGACACAGCACGTCATGAAAGAAGTCGATCGCGCGCTGTGCCGCTTTCTGATCCCACCTGAGTCCGCGGGCGCGCGCGACCTTCAAATCGTTGATATGTCGCCGGCACGCGTCGCGGACGTGCGGCCCCGCGACAATCTTCCTCGACACAACGGCGCGCGCATACTCGCGCACCGGATCAGAAGTACGTGTCGGCTTTGTTGGCTTGGCCGTGGTCATGCGGTTCGACTTCGAGACGGGCGCGCGCGGCGGGCGACATACCGAACTCGTTAGCAAAACGGTGCATCAGCATCATCGAGCGATTGGCGACGCCCACCAGCGGGTTCTGGATCGCGTTCCCGTTCTTCGTCTTTATCATCAGCGCGGCCGTCAGCTTGTCGCGCGCCTTCATGCGCAGAATTGCTTCCTCGGCCTCGCGCCAGCGCGCATAGGCTTGGCAGTAGGCGGCCAGCACCGCGCCGTCGATCATCGTCAACACGCCCGACAGGTGCAGTTCTGGCGTGATCCGTTCCCATTCTTCGAGCGCGAATCCGACGAGATGCGGCGGCGGCTGAGGCACGCCGCGGCGCGGCCTAGGTTCATTCTTCGGCAGCGGGCGCTTTTCGCGGTTGCCCTCGATGATGCGCAGTGCGGTCGGCTTACGGGGTTGCGGCATGATGTTCCTCTGCTTCAATCCGCGCGGCCTGATCGATCAGACCGCGAACGTGCGACGCGATCGCGCGCATGAATAGCGGCGGCACGCAGTTGCCGATCGCCGCCCATCGTTCCTCGAACGTGCCTCGCAGGACGAACGGATCAGGAAACGAGCCCAGGCGCTTCGCTTCCGCGATCGTGATTCGCCGATGCTCGCTCGGGTGACACGCTTCGCACGCGCCACCGGCACCGCCGTTGCGCAGGATCGTCGGGCTTGGCTTGTTCGGGTCGAGCCGGTGCAGTCCGTAAAGCTGCTTGTTCGGGTGGTACTGGTCGCCGCTCTCGCCGGGCTGCATACGGAACAGCAGTCGATGCACGATGCGGTTCTCACCGAAGCGCGCGACCTGACATTCCTCGGGCGTGTTGACAAGCCCATGCCACGCCTCGCGCACGATCGGCGGGTGCATGAACGGCTTCGGGTGCGAGGGCTCGACGCCCAGGGCGGCGAGGTCGTTCCTGATCCCGACGATAATCATGCGCGGGCGCATCTGCGGCACGCCGTAATAGCCCGCGACCAGAACGCGCGCGCTGACCTGATAGCCCGCGTCTTTCAGTTGCTTGATGATTTCCGCGAAAATCAGGCGCATCTTGCCGATGACCATCCCGCGAACGTTCTCCATGACGAACGCCCTAGGCGCGAATGCGCGCAGCAGCCGCAGGAATTCGAGGAATAGTTGATTGCGCCCGTCATCGAAGCGGCGCGAGCCCGCCGTCGAGAAGCCCTGACACGGCGGCGAGCCGTCGAACACGTCGAGCTCACCCGGCACGAGCTTGGCGCGGCGCAGCGCTTCGTCGTCGCTCAACTCGGCAATGTCACCAAGATAAAGCGGGACAAGCGGAAAGTTCGCGCTGAAGGACGCCGCCTGTTTCTCGCTCCATTCGACCGCGAGCCTTTCCTCAAAGCCAGCCATCGAATAGCCGAGCGACGAGCCACCACAACCGGCGAACGTCGAGACGACCGTCGGCGCGTCAGCAGCACGCGGCGCGAGATGCGCCTCCCACGCCTCAGCGAGTCGGTCTGGATAAGCCATAGCGTCTTACCTCGGGAACTCATGCCCGCACTCCGGGCACTTGATGAACTTGACCTGTTCAGCAGCGCGCTCGTCATACGCGACGCCCAACTCGGGCAGATCGGTGACGGTCATCGCATCGATTTCGCCGGTCGTGAAACCCGTCAGAGAAAGATCGAACGCGTCGCGCAGTTCGGACAGTTCTGATCCGAGCATCTCGCGATCCCATGACGCGTTTTCCGCAAGCCGGTTGTCCGCGATCACGTACGCGCGAATCTTCGAATCCGACCATCCGCGCGCGACCATGACCGGAGCCTCGCCGAGACCTAGCCGCAAGCCCGCCATGACGCGACCGTGACCCGCGATGATCGTGTCGTTCTCGCTGACGAGAATCGGCTGCGTCCATCCCCACTCGCGCATCGAAGCCATGATCTGGCTGATTTGCGCGTCGGAATGAAGTCGCGCATTACGCGCGTACGGGACGAGCAGACCGAGCGGACGACGTTCGATATTCGTCGCCGGCCACGGAGACGTCCTGCGCGATTCTGGCGCGTCTGCGGCCGGTTCCGGCGTTTCTGGTTCCTGCGTCGCTGCGGTGCGTCGTCCCATTTGGCCCCCTAATCCCGGAAAAGCGGCCATAAAAATAAACCAGCGCGCGTGGTGTCCGGCTGGCTCGAAAAAAGTTACAAGCCACCCCGGCTCGGCTCCCCCGAGTCGAGGCGCGCGAGGTCGTCGCGTTCATCGTTTGGATTGCTGCGCGGGCGTGACGGGCACGCCGTTTAGGTCGCAGCCCAGGGCGTGCAGTCCGAGGTCGTCGCGAGTCTTCGCCTCGTGACACGGCGTGCAGAGCGATTGCAGATTGCTCGGATGGTCGGTGCCTCCCTTGACCAGAGGCAGAACGTGGTCGACTTCGTCGGCCTGCATCACCAATCCCGCAGCGAGACACACAGCACAGAGCGGATGGGCTTTTAGCTGGCGCGATCGTACGCGCTGCCACGCACGGCCACGGGTGCGGGTCTGGCGCTGCTGGTTCTCGGACATCACAGAACGGCGGGAAAATCAGTTGCCCATTTCGCTAAAACTCCTTGCGGGCGCTCATAGGTGTCTCAGTACTCGCGACGGGTCAGCAGCGGCTGTTTCGCCCGTCTCCCTCATGACGAACGCTTCGTTTCGTTGCTTGATACCCTGAGCGGTCAAACGTTCCGTGACCCAGAAGCCCGCAGCGTTCTTGACCATGCCGAGCATCCGCATCTCGCTCAGGTCCATGCAGCGGCGAGCGTCTGCCTTGATAGACACCGATCGTTCCTGTGCGATCCTTTTCGAACGAATAGACGCTGTTGAAAAGTTCGCCGCATTCGGCGCACTGGTTCCGGTCACCGCTCAACGACACGCCTTGGCGCATCTCGCGCGCTTGCTCGATCGATAGCATGGATCCTCCTCATCAACCGATGGGCCTTTGCAGCGGCCGGTCGGCAGGATTGACGAGGCGGACGACGTCGAAGCGGATGTCGTCACCGATCATCACGGCACAGTTCGCCGTGAACGGCAGACGATCTTTGACCAGATCGCGGATTTGCACGGCGAGGTCTTGATTCGCGTGCTCGGGTAGCTGTGCGACAAGCAGGTCTCCGGGATGCAGACTCGCGATCTGGATGGCGCTGACGGACAGATAGCCGAGCAGCTTGTGCAACCACAGACCCAACGCCAAATTCGCGACCCCAAAAAAAATCCGCTGCCCCTCGCGGGGAAGCGGACTGATTATCGAAGAAGGCACACAACGCCTACTCTGCAGAAAGAGTAGGCAATTTGTCCCAGTCGCGCAAGTGGTTGCTTCCGTGGGTTCTCATCAAAGTCACGAACCGGCCACCTATGGACGCTCGGCTACGACTTCACTGAGACATTGGAATGTCGTCTTCAGCTGGATTGGAGACGTTCACGCCATAGATGATGCGGCTTGAACAGCCAGACTGTCATATTGGACGTCTCACCACGGGGCCGGATAGGGATCTCGTGAGGGCTGGGACAAATCTAACCTGCATATCGGGCTCTGAGTTATCTTGCGATCCCGTACCCGAAAAGCGCCGGGGCTGGCCGGCCTACCAGCCCCGTCCGGAGCTTGTCGGCAAGCGGCCTCGACACTAAAGAGAAATCATCATAGACGAAGCCGCCGCCTCTTCGTGCGAGTCGACTCTATGGTGCGCGGCGAGATGCGGGAACTCTTTCAGCCGGGCACGTGGATCGTGCTGTCGACGGGCGCTTCGAATACATGCATGCACACCGTTTCGACATCAACTACCCTGCCCACTGTCCTCTCGATCTGGGGATCCGTCTTCGTTCGAGGCCTAAACCTTTAGGCCGCCCGACGAGTTGATCGCCAGTTGTCACTGAAAGTCCGGCTGCTGTCGGAGGGGCCGGGATCACAAAAGCCTGCTGCGGCCGAAACCGGACCTTCGTAAGTAAACGGCCTGGCCGGCGCAGGCTTCGGTAGTGGTAGCGACAACTCCCTAGCCACTACAGTGCTTGGCCATTCCTGTGGTCGGTCGAATCATCTCCGCGACGTACTACTGAAAGCCGGTGCTACCAACGTCAAAGCCACTTCGATATAACCCCGTGCGGTCAGGAGCTGGCGCGAGTAGCGCTGACGCCGAACTGGGCGCGGTGCCAACGGCAGAAGGCACTTAATTCCGAGAAGCCCAGCAACGTCGCAATGTCCGAGAACTGCCGCGAGCCATCGTGCAGATAGTTCTCCAACAACTCAAGCCGCATCTGGTTCAACAGCACCGAATAGCTGGTGCCTTCCTTGGCCAGGTGGTTGGCCACGGTTCGCCGGTCCACGCCCAAGTGCTGAGCCACGACCTCGATCCTGCAGTGCCCGCGCGGCAGCAGCAGCACCATCAAATGCCGCACCCGCTCAACCATGCCGCTCTTATTGTTCTGGTCGGCTTCCAGTAAGCGCTGCGAATAACGCGCCATCACCGGGTCGGCGCCCGGGTTGGGGGCCTCCAGGTCGCGCGCGCTGCAGACGATTTCATTGAATTCCTGACCAAACCGTACCGGGCAGCCAAAAATCCGCCGGTGCCAAGCCCCGTCCGGCGGCGCCACGTGCCGAAACGTCACCGAGTGTGGTAGCCAGTTTTCACCCAGAAAGATGCGCAATAGCCGGAACGTGGTGGCCATCGCCAACTCGGTGGCCTGCCGCGACGGCACGCCCTTTTTCAGCAGCGTTTCCTCACGTATCGACACCCAGGGACCGGTTTGTAGCAGCGACACCGTCATCGCCGCGTTGTGCGTATGGATGTGCGTTACCAGCGTCTCCAATGCGTGCCGCAGCGTGGGCTGATCGCGCAGCAGCAGGCCCAGGGGCCCCAGGTTGGACAGGCGCCGTGACGCCGCAAGGCGCAGCCCGAACGCTGGCTCATGGGCGCGCAGCGCCGCGGTTTCCAGCAAGGTACTCGTGGCGACCGCTGACAGTGCCAGGTCGGGGTCGACCAGGCAACGATAGGGCAGGCCGACTTCCTCCACCAGAGCATGTGCGTCCAACCCGTATTCGGCGGCAACGCGTTCGAAGTTGGTCAAAGCGGCGGAACGGACGGTGATCATAGTTAACCCTCGCTTTCCCGAAATGTCAACCTCAATTCCCGATTTGTCAAGTTGAAAAGCTGCTCGACTCGCAGAATTCACTCATCGAAAGCCGAACTAGTCGCGCTTCTAAACCGGAGATATTCATGAAAGTCGTCCCTCTTACCTGTGCCCTTGGCGCCGAACTCCAGGGCGTCAATCTCGCCGAAGCCGGCCGCAATGACGACCTCGCTGGTGCAATCAATGAACTGCTGCTGAAGCATAAAGTGCTATTCGCGCGTGATCAGGAAATGAGCAACGCTGAGCACGCCGCGTTTGCCCGCACCTTCGGCGAACTCGAAACCCACCCGCTGGCACCCAGCACCAGCGGCGAGCCCGGCATCATCCAAATCTGGAAGACCCCCGAAAGCCCGCCCGAGCGCTACGAGAACGCTTGGCACCACGACGCCACCTGGCGTGAATGCCCCCCGATGGGTGCCGTGCTGCGTTGCCTGGAGTGCCCGCCCGTGGGCGGCGACACCATGTGGGCCAACATGGAGCTGGCCTATGACCGCCTGCCCGACCACATCAAGGGAACCATCGAAGGTCTGCGCGGCCGCCACAGCATGGAGGCGACGTTCATGGCCGCCAAGCCGATCGACGAGCGTCTGGCCATGAAGGAGCGCTTCCCCGATCCCGAGCACCCAATCGTGCGCACCCACCCGGTGACCGGCAAACGCAGCCTGATGACGGGCGCCTTCATGACCCACCTGACCAACTACCACACCGCGCGCAACGTGCGCTTCGGTCAGGATTGGCAACCGGGCGCATCGGCGCTGGTGAGCTACCTCATCAGCCAGAGCTTCATTCCCGAGTACCAGTTGCGCTGGCGCTGGAGCCCCGGTTCGGTCGCGATTTGGGACAACCGCTGCACCCAGCACTACGCGGTCATGGACTACCCACCGTGCCACCGCAAGATGAACCGCGCCACCGTCCAGGGCGAGCGCCCGTTCTGAGAGACCCGAAGCCATGGACCGAAACCTCAATATTGAACTGACGCACCACTATGTAAATGTGGGCGAGGTGCGCTTGCATTACGTCACCGGCGGCCAGGGACCGGCGATGGTCTTCCTGCACGGCTGGCCGCAGACCTGGTACATGTGGCGCGACGTGCTGCCAGGCATGATGCAGCACTACCGCGTGGTGGCGCTCGACATGCGCGGCCTGGGCGACTCGTCGCGTCCGAACAGCGGCTACGACACCAAGACCGTGGCTCAGGACGTTTGGCACCTGATGCACGACGTACTGGGCGAAGAGTCTTTCTACGTCGTGGCCCACGATTGGGGCGGTCCGGTGGCCTACGCGCTGGCCGCTCAGCACCGTGACGCGGTCCGCGCCATGGCGGTGTTGGATGCGCCGGTGATCGGCGACGGCTCGGCGCTCAACGGGATCCCGCGCTGGCATTTCGGCTTCCATGGCGAACCCGACCTGCCCGAGTCCCTGGTTGCCGGCCGCGAAGATGTTTACCTGCGCCACATGTACCGCAAGGGCGGCGCACGGCCCGACGCCATCTCTGAAGAAGCGCAGCGCGAATACGTGCGCGCTTACTCGCAGCCCGGTGCCATGCGCGCTGGCTTCAACTACTACCGCGCCATGCCGCAGGACGCACGAGACCACCAGGCGTTCGTGCGCCAGGGCGGCAAGCTGCAAATGCCGATCCTGGTCTATGGCGGCGGCGCCCCCAACGTCGGGCGCGGCTACTTCGCCATGGATTCCTGGCAGCGCATGTGCGACGACGTCACCGGCGGTATCGCCCCTGACTGTGGCCACTGGATTGCCGAGGAACGCCCCGCCTGGGTGGTCGAGAAACTGACCGAGTTTTTCGGCCGCCTGGATAGCGAAGCGTCGGCCAGGCGGGCGAAGAAAGCCAACCCACCGTTGAACCCAACCCGCCAAGAAGGAACAGCCATGTTTTACGAAAAAATTGACACCGCACTGATCGACGTCGAGGCACTGCCGTGGGTGCCCTTCACGCCCTACAGTGATCAGATCCTGCTCAAGATCATGAAAGTCGACCCGATCAGCGGCCAGTGGATCACGCTGTTGAAGGTCCCGCCGAACTCCGAACTGCCGCTGCACCATCACGCCGGCACCGTGATGGTGTCCACTCTCAAGGGCTCCTGGCGCTACCTGGAGCACGACTGGGTGGCCACGCCGGGCAGCTTCGTTTATGAGACCGCCGGCAGCCGCCACACCCCGGTCAGCGTGGGGGACGAAGAGGTCATCACCCTCAACATCGTCCAGGGCGACTGGAACCTGCTGTCGCCGGAAGGCGCTGTGCTGGCGATCGAGAACTGGAAATCGATGATGGACCGCTACCTGAGCTACTGCAGGACCAACAACATCGAGCCAATCGATATCTCCAGCTTCAGCGTGTGAGACACGCACGGGACCAGGCGGCGCTGGCATGCGTGGCAACGCGCAGTAGGTGCCGCCGCTTCGGTCCGACAGCCGTTTGAAGCTTGCCGCAAGCCATTTGGGCATCACGATTCCCGCCGGAGGAGACAATGATTCGCTGGAAAAACTATCCACGCAGCGTGCTGGCCATGCTGCTCGTGATCCATGTGCTCGCGCACATCGATCGCAACATGCTGCTCGGCTTCTCGCCCCAGATCACCAGGGACCTTGCCCTGAGCAATGCACAGTATGGCTTGCTGGTCGGTGCGGTGTGGGTGCTGAGCTATGGCGTAATGGCCGTATTCATGGGTACGCTCGCCGACCGCTTCAGCCGCACGCGGGTGATGGCCGTGGGCATACTGATCTGGAGTGTATGCACCGCCGCGTCAGGCGCAGCGCATAACTTCGAGCAGATGGTGGTCGCGCGCTTTCTGGTCGCCACCGGTGAAGCCGCGCTGGTGCCGGCCGCCGTGTCATTGCTGACCGAGTTATTCAGCGCCCAGCGGCGCAGTACCGCGGTAGGTGTGTTCTTCATGGGCATTCCGTTGGGTGTCGGCTTGAGCTTCCTGTTGGCCGGCACGCTCGGGGTGACGCAAGGCTGGCGCGGCACGTTCTATCTGCTGGGCATGATTGGCGCGGTCATTGCCGTCTGCTTGTTGCTGTTCAAGGACCGCCGCGATGCCCACGAAGCGTCACCGCGCGGCGCGCCGTTCGTTCAGCAGGTGCGCGGCACATTGGACGCTATACGCATCACACCCGCTGTCTTGTGGACCATCATTGGTTTCGCCGTGGTGAACGTGGTGTTCGCGGGGCTCTCGTTCGTGCAGTTGTGGCTGGTGCGCGAGCGCGGCTTCGATGCTGCTGCCATTGCCCGCCAGATCGGGCTCCTGCAGATCATGTTTGGCGTACTCGGTTCCGCGGTCGGTGGCGTGCTGGGTGATCGTCTGGGCAATCGCATGCGCGGCGGGCATGCCAACGTCATCGTGGCGATGATCCTGCTGTGCGGCCCGCTGATGGTTGCTTACCGCTTTGCACAGCCCGGATCACCCCTCTTCTACACCGGCATGTGCGCCAGCTTCTTCCTGCCCCTGGCCCTGTACGGCCCGGCCCTTTCGGTCATGCACACGTTGACTCCGCCGCAGATGCGCTCGACCGTCACCGGTTTTGCCATGCTGCTGCTCAACATTTTTGCAATCGCGATGGGTAGTGCCGCGGTCGGAGCGATCAGCGACCGCCTGAACATTGCTGGGTCTTCGCATGCGCTGACCACCGCGCTCCTGGGCACCGATTTTCTGGTCATCGCGTCGGCCGGATTCTTCCTGCTGGTTGCCGCGAAGGTACGTGCCAACACTCCCTGCCCGTCAGGCGGGCAACTCGCGCCGCAATGCCAGTGCTCGCAATGACGTTCGCACGCACCCGGTTCAAGCCTTTAAGCAAAACACTGTCTCGATCAAGGAGTTACCCATGAACGGCCAAATGATGAGCCAACCCCTGTTGATCTCTGCGCTGCTCAATCATGCCGAGCGCCACCATGGTAAGCGGGAGATTGTCTCGCGTCGCGTGGAAGGCGACATTCATCGCTACACGTTCCGCGACCTTGCAGCACGCGCACGCCGCTTGGCGAAGGCGTTGAACGAGCTCGGCGTCAAGCCTGGCGAGCGCGTCGGGACACTAGCTTGGAATGGCTATCGCCACATGGAGCTTTACTACGCGGTGTCGGGTTCGGGCGCCGTCCTGCACACCTTGAATCCGCGCCTGCATTCTGACCAGTTGGTATGGATCGCAGAACATGCAGAAGATCGCGTGCTGTGCTTCGACCTCACTTTCCTGCCGCTGGTGGAAGCGATGGCGACACGGCTGAAAGGAATACGCCAATTCGTCCTGCTGACGGATCGCGCCCATATGCCCGCGCAAAGCACGATCCCCAATCTACTGTGCTATGAGGAACTGATCGCGGCGCAGGACGACCGTTACCAGTGGCCGACGCTTGATGAGAATAGCGCCAGTTCACTATGCTACACGTCGGGCACCACCGGCAATCCCAAAGGCGTGCTTTATAGCCACCGTTCCACCGTGCTGCACACTTATGCCTCGGTGATGCCCGACGCATTGAACGTGTCGGCCCGCGATGTCATTCTGCCGGTGGTGCCGATGTTCCACGTCAATGCCTGGGGCTTGCCGTATTCCGCCTGCATGGTCGGCGCCAAGCTGGTATTTCCTGGCGCCGTCCTGGACGGCAAGTCGCTCTACGAATTGTTCGAGAGCGAGGACGTCACGATGTCGGCCGGCGTGCCGACCGTCTGGCAAAGCCTGCTGGCTCATGTGGCGGCCGATAAGCTGAAGTTTTCGACCATGCGTCGTACGGTGATCGGCGGCTCCGCTTGCCCGCCGTCCATGACGCGGGCCTTCGAAAGGGACCACGACGTAAAAGTCATTCATGTCTGGGGCATGACCGAACTCAGTCCGCTCGGCACGACTTGCGTCCTCAAACCGGTGCATGACAGTTTGGACGAGCAAGCGTTGGCAAGCGTCAAGGCGAAGCAGGGACGTTCACTCTTCGGAATCGATATGAAGATCGTTGGCCCGGACGGCGACGAATTGCCTTGGGATGGCCAGACCAGTGGCGAGTTGATGGTGCGCGGCGCCTGGGTGGTCGATCAATACCTCAAGGGCGAAGGTGGTGATCCGCTGATCGATGGCTGGTTCCCGACCGGCGACATGGCCGCGATCGACGACGACGGTTTCATGCAGATTACGGACCGTGCCAAGGATGTCATCAAATCCGGCGGAGAGTGGATTGGTTCGATTGATCTGGAAAACATTGCGATGGCACATCCTGCTGTCTCCATGGCGGCCTGCATTGCCGCCAAGCACCCGAAATGGGACGAGCGCCCGTTGTTGGTGGTGGTGACCAAATCCGAGCAGAAGGTCACGCGCGAAGAGATGCTCGCTTTCTACGAAGGCAAGATCGCCAAGTGGTGGACGCCTGACGACGTGGTGTTCCTGGATGCCATCCCGCTGGGTGCGACAGGCAAGATGCTGAAGAACCGCTTGCGGGAAGAGTTCGGCAATCACCTGGTGTCGATGGCTACAGCCCTCGAACTTGAGGGGCAGGTTTCGCCGCAATGAGAATCTCGGCAAGTGGCTCCTGCCGTAAAGGCGGAGCAGCCCAATGGCATTCAGATGAAAACACCATCCATGCTGGTAACACGCGAAACGGCGAACACGGGGATCCTCCCGGGTATCGCCGCTATGGCAGCCGTCGTGGCCGGACTGTCGATGCTCGGGCAATTTGCCATCGCGAGCTATTTGCCTGCCTTTCCGGTCATTGCCGATGAGATGCATGTCACGACGGTACAGGTGCAGCAGTCACTGACTGCCTATCTGCTGCCCTTCGCGCTGATGATGCCGTGGCACGGCGCCATCTCCGACGCCGTAGGCCGGCGACGGATGATTCTCCTCGGCTGCGCGCTGTTCGTCTTCGGCTCCCTGGTCTGTGCGTGTGCCACCGGCATCTGGGGGCTTCACGCGGGGCGTGCATTGCAGGGAGTCAGCGCCGGTATCGGTGTCATCGTTGGCCGGGCGATGGTCGGGGACGTCTTCCATGGCATGACGGCGCAGAAGGTCATGGCACTCGTCGCCATGATCTTCGCATTGGGGCCGGCCCTTGCACCAGTCTGCGGTGGCTGGCTATTGCTGTGGATCGGATGGCGCAGCATCTTCGTTTTCCTGGCTCTGGTGTCTGCGTCACTTCTTGCCGCTTGCTGGCTTTGGGTGCCGGAGACCTTGCCGCCGGCGCGCCGGCATCCGCTCCACCCCGTGTCACTCGCGCGCGCCTATGGCGCCATGCTGGTCGATGGCCGCTTCATCGCGCTGGCGCTCGCCAATGCCGGTGTCAACGTCGCCATCTATGTCTATGTCTTTACCGCGCCCCGCTTTGTGACCCAGTATCTCGGCCTCAGCGCTCAGTCTTTTGGCTGGGTATTCATCCCGATCGTGGCCGGCATTCTGTTCGGATCGTTCGTCGCGCATCGTATCGCGGGCCGGATCAGCCCGGTGCACAGCGTGCTGCTTGGGCATGCCGTCATGCTGTTGGCCGGCACGTTCAACCTTGTCGTCTGCACCTTGCGCGCCCCGGCAATGCCTTGGGCCCTGGTTGCATTGCCGGTCTTTGCCACCGGGATGATCATGACGCAACCGAGCCTGCAACTTCTGGCGCTGGACTGCCTTCCCATGCGGCGTGGGCTGGCATCCAGTGGTTATGTCACAACGCAGCAGTTCGGCAATTTCCTCTTGTCGGCGTTGCTGGTCCAGCTACTGGACTCCACCATCAAGATGGCCATTTGCATGACAGGGCTGCAGTTGCTCGGTCTGGTCATGTTCGTAGCGGCGCAACGTTGGACCACTGGATCGGGTAGTCGTCGTCGTCGTAATGGGTCGGCTTGATGAGGACGCGAGAGAATCGTAAACCGTCAGCAATCGAGTAGATCGTGTCCATGGTCTGCGCTGTAGCCCTCTGTCTGGATGAAAGTCACAAAACCCGTGAAGGTCGTCCGTCCTCCGAAAATCGGAGATGGATGGTGACTGGCATGCAGTACAACACCGCGCATCCTACCTGCCTGGCTCCCTGCTGTGTTTGCAATTCCGCAGGCGCCAGGTTTCGAGGCTTGGAATCTTGTTGTGGCCAACAAGAACTATGACACGGGGGGCGCGGCGAGTTGCCGCGTCAATCGGGTGACGCCGCATGTGGCGCACAACGACGGCCGTGGACGTGGTTCGGTGATGGACGCTTGCAAGACACGCTGGGTCAGGTTTTCGGCTGGAGCAAGACGGTCGGCCGGATTCGTGAGGCGATGTATCATGGCCGCGAGCGGGTCGAGCAGATGTTCCTCCTGACGCAGGCGGCCTACAACCTCACGCGCATGCGTACGCTCGCCGGCAGAGCGGCGTAGATGCGCAAATCGGCGAGGACCCCGCGTTGGTTGCGCCTGAATTAACGACGTTCGGCATCAATTCGACACGAACGAAACCTACGCCGGTCGCGCTGCAGCGATCACATCGGGATTACGTCATAAGAGCCCCGGCTTAACGGTCTATTCCGAGAACATTCTCGCACCAGCTGCCGGCGCTGGGCGTGGCCTAACACGGGTGATGAATTTCCGTTGATCATTCTCTTCAGTCGGAATGCGAAAGTTCGATCGAGCGTCGACACCGCGAAGGCTTCGATATCGCGCCGACTCGATTGAAACTGAAGTACCACCGCACCGCGCAGCTGATCTCCGCCGACGTGAAGCGGCCCGTCGTAGAGAGATCTTGACTTTTCTACGACGTCATTTCACGCTGCCGTCCCGTCCCATCAGCAACGTGACAATGCCCAGCGAAGGACTGGCGAAATGCAACGAGAGGGTCTTAAGGGAGGCGTGTAGCAAAGTCGCTTCACTTCATATCCTTCACGGCCTTTTCTTTTGCCGCTCTGGCGTCCATGATTAGCTGATAAGCAATGTAGTACTTATAGATATTGCTGACATACGTCACGGTTTCTGCTCCGATTCTGTCGGCAGCGACGTACTCGACGTTGTGGAACCAAACGTTCGGGTTCAGTCCTCGCTCAGCGGCTTCTTTGCGAAGCTTCGCAACGCGAGCCGGACCGGCGTTGTATGAAGCGAACGTGAACAGGACCTTGTCCAAATTGGTCATTGGCTCGTTGGCGTAATACCTATCTATCATGACTCGCATGTACTTGACGCCAGCCTCGATGTTTGGCTGGGTCTTGCTGATATCCCCGACATTCAGTTCCTTTCCCGTGTTGGGCATGATCTGCATTACGCCGACAGCTCCAACCCGACTCTTGACGCTCTGATCAAGGCGGGATTCCTGATATCCCTGAGCGGCCATCAACAGCCAGTCCACCTGATATTTGTCGCCGTAGTCCTTAAAGAACTGCACGAGGTCGAGAAATTTCTTGCGTTCCGACTCGGACGCCGAATTCTTTATATGTTTTCCATTTTTCAGATAGCGCACCAGGATCATGTTTCCCGCTGCGGTGCCCTGACGGTGACGAACAACGAAATCGTCAACCGCAGTTTTGAGCTTCGGGCTGCCTTTGCGAATCGCCCATGCAATCTGGCCACCTTTCCTGATCGCAATCTCGTCGTGGACCGTGAGTTTGGGAAAGACTTGTTTCCAAAGTTCAGCTTTATGTTTGTCCATAACGATGAGCGGAATTAGTCCCGCATTGAGCATCTCGGCCAGATCCTCGTCCTCCAGTTCTTCGGGAGCCAACTTGATGTTCACCGCGGGCCGCTGCTGCGCGGCAAAGCGTTGGTTCAGTGCGACCAGGCTCTCATAATAGGAGGACGATTTGCGGACGAAGATCTCCTTCCCTGCCAGGTCATCAACGCTCGACACCTTCGGTGAGGCCGGACCGGTCAATACCAGCTCGCTAACATTGGTATAAGTCGGCGCGGAAAAGTCCACCAATTTTTCTCGTTCAGACGTGACTGTAAGGTTAGCCGCCGCAATATCACCCTTGCCGGCAATCAGCGCTGGCAAAAGTTGGTCCCGGGGTACGGGGATAAGGTAGACCTTAACCTTGATATGCTTTGTGGCAAGTTTCTTGTTCAGATCCTGTTCGAATAACCCAGCAAATTCGTAGGTTGTGCCGTATTGAACGCCCTGGTCCGTAAAGTAGAAGGTCTTGCTATAAACCGTGAGTACTCGAATGACCCTCCGTTGCACCATCCCGTCGAGATCGCCAGTCCAAGGCTTTTGTATCTCCTTCGGGTCGATGGTGAGTTTGCTCGACTGCGGCTTCACTGACGAATTGACGGCGTCTGCCGCGCGACCCGGACTGGCATAGAAGGTACACACAAGGGCCGCAATGGCGAAGAGGCACAGCCACAAACGGGACGAAAAATGAGCTAGGCGACGGGTTCGCAAGTGGGGCATTCTCAACATGATTCACGCCTCGTCAGTTTTATTTTTGCCTCCGCAGTTACGGCGCCTGCGGCCTTGTTCCTGGACATCGAAATCGTCGAGCGGTTGTAACCCTCCAGCGGCTTCTGACGCTTTATTCACAGAGTCGCTCCCTTCAGTCAAAGCACAAAGGGCAAGAGCGAGTTGGCGAGGAGAACAGGCCTGCCATGGGCGCGCCGTCTTTTTACAACAGTGTAGGGCAAGATAGTCGCTGGCAAAGGCAGAATTATTGCCCACTCGAAAGTGAGCTTGCCCTGGGAAAACCAATCCCTTGTTGAGCGTTTCGAGTGGCCCTTCGGTGCAACTTGGAAATCACATTGACCGTCTCGCGAAAGGCGCGATCCGAACCGTACAACCATTGCTTGACTCGGTGGGGGGTACGTCGACGGCCAGCAAGATGCTGCTGAACATCGCTGCGGCTGATCTGTTCGACAATGCTGCACTCGACCGCGCGCCGCTATCTCGTCCAGCGTTCGCGTAACGGCCCCTCGGGTCGTTGTGCTTCACATTGCCAACGCGATCAACTGCAGTCGGGTTCCTTGGTGGGGTGCATCGGGGACCACCACTACGCTCACCCTCGAGCAGGCTCTGCGCACCGTACTATCGTCGGCGACGGCGGCGACTGCCGCGCCGGCAGGAAGCTCGGTTTTCCATACGAGCTTCAAAAGTGGCCGCCGACGGCAGCGCGTCGATGATGGATTTCATCCGGCAAAGGTCAGCCAGGAGGCGCCGTTCAAATCGGTGGTTGCTCGGCCTTTAAGATGTCGGCAACCGTTACCAAATGGTGCTAATTACTTGCGATCGGCCATTCGATTGGAAGCGGCGCACGGCTATTCGATGACCTTTGCAGTCGTCAACGCCTTGCGGCGTAACGAGGCTCAACGGGGTTCCGATTTTTTATGCAGTGCATAGTTAGGACTACCGGCCCGTCCTCATGCAACTTCCTGAGAGATTGCCGAATCGGCGAAAGGCGACGTCGTCATGCCGGTTTTAGGCGTTCGGGTGGCCGCGGAAACCACCCGTTCGCGCGTATAGCACGACGCGCCACGCTGTCCCATGGAGAACGGGCATGCCCCCGTCCGCTCGACTTGGTCAGGCGAAAGTACTTATGACGCGCCAAAGAACACCGGCTTCATCCCACTCGTGCTGGCCGGACGGCCCACTTGCGACGAACCGTTGGTCGAAGAGCCATATCCGCTGCCTTGGCCTGCTGAACTGGGAGCGATCGCCTGCATATTGGTGGGGAAGTCGACGGTATTCGCATTGGCCGGATTGAAGCCGGCTTGCTGAAGCCGAGCGATTTCTTCTTGCACTTGCGCGCGCGTCAGCGCTCCGCCCGACTGGGCCAGCGATGCAATTGGCACAGCAATGACGGCGACCGCGCAAGCTGTGCGAAGTAAAGTCTTCATAATGCGCTACCTCCTGATTAGCTACTCCGGCTGACTCGCGTTTAACTTTTCGGTCAGCCGATCAAAGAAAGGTCGAGCAAATGCAGTGGTCGTTTGATCGAATGTGGATATCGGCGAGCGCGCGAGATCACTCGATCTGCACCGCGTTGCGAGAATCGCAGCACGACGTTATGAGCCGGTTGAGCGTTCACGCTGTTGCAACGATACCTCACAAAACAGATGTCGCGTTGACTTGCATCAAGACATCACATCTACGCCACCAATATCATCCTTGCCCTTCGAACTTTTTTGCCGGAAATACCGGTACGAACAACCGGGCCACTCCGCTAGCTTCCCCTGAAAGCGAGACCGTGCGACCCCGCAGCAGCGGATCGATTTTGGGCGAGTCTAGATATCAGAAACTTCGCCGACAAATAGCGCTGAGTCGCATAGCCGCGTATGTCGCACTGAGACTTTCGGACTGGGGGTGACTTCAAGTGCGGGGTCATCGCCTATGGTCCTGTCTCGCGTTGCGGTGATCCGAGCAAGAATATGTTCCGCGACTCGGAGCACAAGCGGTACGCGGGAGCATAAATCGTCCACGTAGCTTCTTTTTTGCTTCTAATTTTTACCTTCGATAGGAAAACCCTTCCTCGCGTTTTCGCTCAAGTTCGCAGTGGTTGCTTACTCTCCGTATAACCAAGTGCGTTCTAGAATCGCGCAAAAACGACTTGAAAGCGCGGCAAGACGATCTACAACGAATGTAACCGAACTGTCATTCTGTCATTCCAATCGTCCATGTCGTCGGACCATTCCCTTCAGCCTCAACCACGCGCCGGTGGACTCGTGCGCGGATGGGTGCGTCATCTTCCCGGCGTCGCGATGCTCAGGGATTATCAGGCGGCGTGGCTCAAGAACGACATCGTCGCCGGGCTGGTGCTGACGACGATGCTCGTGCCGGTCGGCGTCGCCTACGCGGAGGCGTCCGGCGTTCCCGGCGTGTGCGGCCTGTATGCGACGATCGTTCCGCTCATTGCGTACGCGATCTTCGGGCCTAGCCGGATCCTTGTGCTCGGACCGGACTCAGCGCTTGCGGCACCGGTGCTCGCGGTCATCACGCTGACAGCCGCGGGCGACCCCTCGCGCGCAATCGCCGTTGCGAGCATGATGGCGATCGTCTCGGGCATCGTCTGCGTCGTGTTCGGTGCGCTCAAACTGGGCTTCGTCACGGAGTTGCTATCCAAGCCCATTCGCTATGGCTACATGAACGGTATCGCGCTGACGGTGCTGATCAGTCAGTTGCCCAAGCTCTTCGCGATTTCGTTCGACGACCAGGGACCGCTGCGCGACCTGCTGACGCTCGGCAAGGCCATCGCCGCGGGACAATCGAATTGGTATAGCTTCGCCGTCGGTGCGGGAAGTCTCGTGCTGATTCTGCTCCTCAAGCGATTCGAGAAGGTGCCGAGTATCCTGATCGCAGTCGTGCTCGCCACGCTGTGCGTCAATGTGTTTCATCTCGACAGGGCGGGCGTGAAAGTGCTCGGCACGATTCCCCAGGGACTGCCCGCGTTCGCGCTTCCTTTGCCGAGCGGCGTGGACTTCGTGCGGATCGTGCTCGGCGGCTGTGCGGTCGCGCTCATCGCGTTTGCGGACACGAGCGTGCTGTCGCGCACCTTCGCCGCGCGCGCCAACACCCGCGTCGATCCAAATCAGGAAATGATCGGACTGGGCATCGCCAATCTCGCAGCGGGGTTTTTCCAGGGCTTCCCGATCAGCAGCAGCTCGTCGCGCACGCCCGTCGCCGAGGCCGCGGGATCCAAAACGCAGGTGACGGGCATCGTCGGCGCGCTTGCGGTTGCGGCCGTGCTGCTCGCCGGGCCCAACCTGCTGCGGCATCTGCCGAACAGCGCCCTCGCGGCCGTCGTGATCGCCGCGGCCATCGGCCTCTTCGAATTCAGCGACCTGAAGCGCATCTATCGCATTCAGCAATGGGAGTTCTGGCTGTCGATGTGCTGCTTCGTGGGCGTCGCGGTGTTCGGCGCGATACCCGGCATCTGCATCGCCGTGGTGATCGCGGTCATTGAATTTCTATGGGACGGCTGGCGTCCGCACTTCGCCGTGCTCGGCCGCGTGGACGGCCTGCGCGGCTACCACGACATGAAGCGATACCCGAACGCGGCACAGGTTCCCGGGCTGCTGCTGTTTCGCTGGGACGCGCCGCTGTTCTTCGCGAACGCGGAGCTCTTTCAGCAGCGCGTGGTCGAAGCCGTTGACGTTGTGGCCGCGCCGGTGAAGCGCGTCGTCGTGGCGGCAGAGCCGGTAACGAGTGTCGACGTGACCTCCGCAGACATGCTGCGCGAACTGTATCGCGCGTTGCGGCAGCGTGGCATCGAACTGCACTTCGCGGAGATGAAAGACCCCGTGCGCGACAAACTGCGGCGCTTCGAGCTGACGTCGATCTTCTCCGATGCGTGCTTTCATCCGACCTTGGGCAGTGCGGTCGACGCCTATCTCGATGCTCCCAGCGAGGCCATACGACCCGATCAAGAGAAGAAGACTTGAGCGTTGGCGAAGCCTGTCCTGAGCAGCAAGCCCGCGGCCGCTTGCACACAATTCTCATCGGCGACGCGATCAACGGGACAACCGCCACGCCTGGAAACTGAGAGGTAAGTCGTTCGAACTCGCGGGCGACAGCTCCGATGCTCAAGCTAGATGCGGCTCGGTGTCGTCGTTCGATTCGACAGCGACGCGCAGGACTTTAGGCTATGGAGCGTCGGACGCCATGTGCGTCGCATTGACTGTGCTTACTCACATGGCGATCCGGGATTTGTTGAAACAGACTATTGCGCCCACCGCGTTTTGGAGGTATCGATGAGACGAACCAGCCCTCGCATTGACCGCCGCGATCCGTGTTTTCGTCTGCGTCGGCGGGCTCATACCGTAGGAGTCTTGATGTCTGTGTGCCGAATGAGGTGAGGCCCGATTTCCGCCACAGCACGCTGGCGCTCGCGATTCGCATCGTGACCTTCGTCACTGTCTTCGGTCCGCTCGCGTAGCGCAGGTCGGGAAAGCACAACAGACCGGAATGAACCGCTGGATTGAATACTATGCTAAAGGCGCCAGCAAATGCTGCAGGATTGGACGTGGCAAGCGGAGGACTTTGGGATGGGTGATCTTTGGCTAGGTAATGTCGAAGAGAAAACGACCGACGACGAGATCCGGGCGTTTCTCTGCAACTACGGCTTCCCTTCGTTCGATTCGATCCAGCGTGTGCCTGGCACGGGCGAGCATCCGGCCGCGGTCGTGAGCTTTGATTCAGTCGAGCCGCACGTGCTGCGCAGGTTTCAGCCGCGCATCCACAACATGTTCTGGAAGAATCACAGGCTCGTGGTGCAGGTCATGCCCGAACGCAACGAAACCTGAGCAGGCCTGATGTTCTTGGGAATGCGTGCTGCGTGCGTCGTGGTGGTGGCGGCCTTGGCATGGCCCAGCCCGCGTGCTGAACCAAGGGGAGTTAGCAATGAAGGAAGAAAAAACTGGCAACGACTCGAGAAGCCACCACGAAGGCGCGAGCGCGCTTGAGCGCCTGAGCGGGAAGCGGTACGAGCAGGAGCTTGAGCGCCTGCATATCGAGCTGGTGAAAGTCCAGGAATGGGCCGTTCATACCGGCGCGAAGGTCTGCGTGGTGTTCGAAGGACGCGACGGTGCCGGCAAGGGCGGCACGATCAAGGCGATCACCGAGCGTGTCAGCCCGCGCGTCTTCCGGGTGGTCGCACTTCCCGCGCCCACCGAGCGGGAGAAGACGCAGATGTACGTCCAGCGCTATCTGCCGCATCTCCCCGCAGCGGGGGAAATCACGCTCTTCGACCGGAGTTGGTACAACCGCGCGGGCGTCGAGCGCGTGATGGGCTTCTGCACGAAGGAGCAGACGCTGGCCTTCCTGAAGGCCGTGCCGCTCGTCGAGCGCGCGATCATCCAATCGGGCATCATCCTGCTCAAGTACTGGCTCGAAGTGGGGCAGGAGGAGCAGACGCGCCGTCTCGAGGATCGTATCCACGACGAGCGCAAAATCTGGAAGCTCTCGCCGATGGACCTGCGCTCCTACAGCCGCTGGTACGACTATTCGCGCGCGCGAGACGACATGCTCGAAGCGACCGACACAGATGAGGCGCCGTGGTACGTGGTGCGCTCAGACGACAAGCGGCGCGCGCGTCTGAACTTGATCAGCCACCTGCTCGCGAGCATTCCGTACGAGCCCGTGCGGCGAGAGAAAGTGAAGCTGCCGAAGCGGCAGAAGCCGGAAGGCTATCGCGAGAGCGACCGTCCGCTCAGATACGTCTCCGAGCGTTTCTGAAAGCTGCGCCGGGACCGACGTGACGCACCGATCATCCAGCTGTCTCGCCCGCGCGTCAACGGTCGATGCTGACCGACCATGTGAGAGTCGGAGTTGGTGAAACGACCCCGCAGAATGCTCTCAAGCGGAATGACTCAGACAACACGGCCACGTAGATCGCCGTGACCCCGAGCGGGCGCATCGTGATCGACAATCCGTAGCGCGGGAACCGGCCGAAGTTGGTCGGCGCGCCTTCCTGAGAGCATATCCCCACCGCCACGAAAAGGATCGCGCTGTAAGTTATGCCGAAGAAGGCGGTGGGACAGCGCCGCCCTTGGCACGAACTCCGTCGCGACGAGATACCCTTGACCATCACACGGGACCCGACCGCGACCGGCATAATAGCGAGTATTGACAAAAGCAGACTGATGCCGAAGATCATCGCGAACGCAACGGGTGTGAGTTGTGTACCGAATACCGCATACAGCTTGAGAGACATGAGCGTGCGTGCCTGAGCCATATCCGGGGTGGGCGGGCCGGCCGAGGTGATGACGTGTCCGAGTCAGAGCAATCCTCTCAATCCGCTCGTTCGAGTGTTTCTGCGCTTGATGAGCCGTGTCTCCCACGTTCCTGGACAATCGGCTCTTGCGTCCCGGCCGACGTGGTCTGCGCATGGCTGTTGGGACGGTTGTCGTGCCTCTCGATCAGTTTCACGCTGGACTGACGATGCCAGTGATCGCGCCGGTGTTCGCTGTCTTTCTGCTCGCGACGCGTGTCTCGAAGAACAGGCGCACCGCAGCCAACAAGACGATATCAGTGGTCTTTACCGACGAAGGATTACGCGAGTCTGAACGCCTTTTCAGGAAACATTTCACCGTCCCAGACAAGACCGATAAAGAATGTAATGAACTTCTAACTCGTCACAACTAGGAGTGCGGAGCATTAATCCCCGGCAACTCTGGACGGGGCTGCGGCTCGGTGTTGCCCTCACCTGAACCAGGAGCATGGGTAGGCACAGTCACTGCCGACGAGGTCGGCGCTTCTGTAGTGCTGGCAAGAAATCCAGCCGATATAAGGAAGACTGCGGCTGATACCCCCATGGATCTTGCCTCACCTATTAGTGTGGTGCCGTTACGTTTTAACTGAACTTGGCACGTTGACGCTTAAATGACGTATGTCAGATCGCAACGTTTGATAAAACGCCTGGAGACAGAAACCCAATGCGCGTGCGATCCGGTCGTCAGATTGAAGAGCGAGAGTTCTGAGATCCTCCGAATCGATTGCAGTGACTACACGAGGCTTCGGCGTTCGGGAAAGCTGACGATAATTCCTTGCATGGCGAAGGCGCTCTTACGTCAGATACACTGTACGAGACGTCTCTGGGGACCTTCGATTCCCGTAACCAAACTCGTCCAGATAAAGCTTCAGGCGGTCGACTACCCGCCCAGCGCGATGATTGCTATCGTCAGAAAAACGCCAAGCGCGATCATCGCAAAGCCTGCTTTAATTCCCCCCGCTCCGGTGTATCGGCCCAGCGCAAATCCCGCCGTGAAAAGCATCGCGAGTGTGAGGATGCGCGAGGCGATGAGCGCTGTCGTAAGATCATTGAGGACGAGAAACGGCACCGCGACCGGGAATGTTCCCAGGACAACGAGCAGGAAGACGCCGAGTGCGCCGACGAAGTCGTCCCGCACAAAATTCGCTCGAACGGGTAGCGTCGGTACGGCGGCCAGGCGCGCACGAATCCGCTCGAGATCAGCGTCTTCAACGAACGGTTCCAGCGCCTGGGGCAATGCGTCACGCAGCGCACGGACGGCGGCCGCCTGATCTCCTTCACGCCGCACGGTCAGTGCGAGGTTCAGGCGCTGACCTCGATCGGCGAGCGTGCGTACGAGATACATCACAGCGTCGGCCAGGCCCCATGCGAGATTACACCCAAGCGCGGCGAGGAACATCTTGTATCCAGCGTCTTCACCGGCAGTGACTGCCTTTACGGCGCCGACGAACGTCAAGGCCATGAACAAACCAAAACATAGTTCACAGACGCGGTCGACGGTATTAAGAATCGGCTCGCGCTGTTCGTGTTCAGCGTGTCCGACCGATGTGATCGTGCTCATATGAAATCGACTCAGGATAGTCGCCAGGTTGCCCTAGGTGCCGACGCAGACATCTCGCGCAAACAATATTCGAAGGAGACACAGGGCGGTTTCTCTAATTTCACGCCGGCCTGCGACACTGCGACTTCCTTAGTTTTCGCTTTTCCCACGCCGATGCAATGATCTAGATCAACTTCGCAGTCCGGGCGGTTTTTGGTCCCGGATTAACTGGAGCTTCTGCTTACTGGTCTTGTCGCAATTGACGCCCCGCGCGCGCTAAACTTCGTTCCGCGTTTGCCCTGTTGCCGCAATCGGGCACAAAGTGACCACCCGTCGAGGCCAATTTCCGCCGCGGCGACCGTCACGGTGTTCGCATCCGCACCGCCATTGGGCGCGGCGCCGCGGGGGCGGCCAAGGGCCCTGACACACCGTTCCGCACGGTTGCCCGGCGACCCTGTTGTTGGAGACTCACGCAACCCGCGCTAGTACTTGATGTCGCGCTTTTCCTGGCGGCCTTGCTGCTTCGTGTCGCGTTTGTCTTGCCGGCACTGGGAGTTGCTTTTCTGGTTTGCAGCTCGGCAGTCGACCTTGCCCGCGCGCGCTTCCTGTTTGGCTGCCTGGTTTGCGTTCCTTCCTTGTTGGCGCTGTTGAGACTGATTGGTGGCCAGGGCAGCGCTCGATAGCGCCAGGAGTCCCGCTGTGACCAGCATTGCGCCCGTCCACCTCCAAAGTCCGTCTTTTGATTCGAGCATTTTCACGCTCCTTCGTGCTTGGTTGAAAACGGCGGTCAGCTGTCGTTGAAGCGCCCCATGTATAGGGCCAACTCCTGGGCTGACGAGAATGCTGGATCGAGGGCCATTAGTACTACAGCAATGGTGACATTCCATCGCAATACCTTTGGCCTTGTGCTACAACTCATAAGCTGGGAATGGCGCCCGCTCGTCACAAAGTAACACAACATCATGCCGTGCGGCGCTGATACATTTTGCAGCCTGAAGTCACGAAACAAATCTTGGCCAGCTCGCGATCTCGAGTTTCGATTGAATGAGCGCTGCCGCGCAATTCCGGCCGCTAACTTACCGTCACCGAGCGAAACTGCGCAATAGAAAACGTCTTCGAGAGCCGTTTGCGACCGATGTTGGCCAGTGCATTGGCTCGCTCCGTGCTCGAGAGCTCAAACAAGACGTGACCCATGTGGCTGATCCGAACGGGCAAGGCCGACGACGCGTCGGCGAAGGCCGCGAGCGAGTGACCGTTGCACCTCATCAACAGACGCTCGGTGTACCGAGAGTCGAGCGGCCGAGATGGGTCGCATGCGTTCGCCGGCGGCCCGGTCCCGGCCAACAACGGCCAATCACAGGCGCCAGACGAATGACGGTTATCGAACTCACCACAGTCGTCGGGCCAGAGGCGAGTCGAGTACACCTAGCGCGGCGCGTCATCCAGAATCCTGACGACTCAGCCGTGCCGATGTCAGAACCCGTCTTTTACTGGCAACCAAGGGGCTTCTTGACCGTCAGTCTGTTGGCCACGGCCGTCACGCCGGGGAGAACTCTCCCTAACAATAGCAAGAAAGAAGGTTGACGTCCGACGCCCGTTTTTAACTTGGGACTGTCTAGCCGTCGGCCAAACCGACAGGATCGTCGATTTGTCGAGCCTAGGCCGCCGAGCGTTGACGCGAGGGAAGTGCGGTTTCTGTCGGGAAGGTCACATCGCCGAGGCGGGACGCGAGGGCTGGACGTCGGCGTGCAGCCAGTTGCGAAGCGGTGGCTCGATCCACGGCAGTGCAACAAGGAAAAGCAAAGCGACCGTGAGGTTGAAGATCGACGGTGAGGTTGAAGATCAAATGCGCCCGGGCGACCGCCATGCCGGGGTTGGCGGCCAGTTCCACAGCGACACGCGAGAATGGTCGCAGGAACGGGTAGTAGACGATCATCCCCGCGGCGTTGAAGAGAAAATTCGCGATCGCTGTTGCCCGGGCGACCGGTTTCATGCCGAGTCCCGCAATGAGCGCGGTCGACGTCGAACCGACATTCGAGCCGATGACGATCGGGATTGCTGCCTCCGGAGGTAGCACACCCTGCTGAACAAGGAGAATTGCTACTCCCGTGGTGACGCTGCTTGACTGGACGAGCGCGGTGAAGACGAGCCCGGCGAGCACGCCCGCCCATGGAGCCGCGGCGAGGGCCAGCCATTGCTTGTCTCGCGCGACAAACCCTGCATGGGGCAAGGTTGGCAAATCGTCGTTGTGGCGTGACTCGGACGGGTCACGCCGCAGGGTCTTCGTTTGCTGCCGCCAAAGCCCTGAGTAACTAGGTCACTCATTCAGACGCGACACTTTCGTTCCCTGGAGCGACGCATCAGCCATCAGGCCCGCGTTGGTCAGCACGATCGCCTGGACCGGTTTGGTCGCGGTGGTCGTATCGATCTTGCCGTTTGCGCCGATCCTGACAAGGGCCACTGACGCGTCCGCACCTGCGGACCAGCCGTCGGAGTTGCGGAATTTGTCGAGTGCGTCCCGAGTCATGAACAGGAAGATTAGCGCCTTCGATTGTGCGCCTGCGGTAAGGCCGAACGAGCCGGAAGTGGTGCTGTAATAGCCAACCGTGCTGCCGCCTACGCGCAGGGAGCCTTTGCCGTATTGCGCGCCGACGATAAAGCCGGCCTGTATCACGGACGGGAATACGAGCACGCCGCTGGCCTTCGCGACCAACTCACGTGAGCCGCCGACCGTGGAATAAAGACGCTGGAGTGTACTGTCGACGTCGGCGTCAATAGAGCGGCGCAGATCAGCAGCGCCTGCAGCTTGCTCGGTTCCAGCGTTTCGGTTAGCTGTGCAGCCGGCAAGCGCGAGGCCCCCCAGTGCCAGAACGGTGGCTGACTTCAGCATGAAGTTCCGTCTTTGCATCATGGTTCTCCATCGTGGAATTTTCCAGTAATCCCATAGAGCGGGAGGGTGAGGCACGCCAAGTTATAGCACAGGCAATGTGAAACGGGAGGCTCGATTTGCTAAGTTGCAGCTTGCGCACAAGAGGGCGGATTTCCGCATTTGCGGCCTGCAAACCTTTCGATCGCGCCATGGCCGCTGAGCGCTGCCGACGGTAGTTTGAGGTTGACTCGCGAAAACGGACACCTATTCTTTTTGAAGAGGAGGTGCCGAAATGGGCAAGACTCGTACACCGTACCCAGCAGAGTTCCGGGCGCATATGGTGGAACTGGTCAAGGCCGGGCGTACACCGGAGGAACTCGCGCTCGAGTTCGAACCGACGGCGCAGACCATCGTCAACTGGTGCGCGCAGGCCGATCGCGATGCCGGTGTGCGCCATGACGGGCTGACCACGGCCGAGCGGCAGGAACTCACACGGTTGCGTCGTGAAGTGCGGCAGCTGAAGATGGAGCGTGACATCCGTGGCTGGTGCGTGAGCCCTCGGCGCATGAGCGTAGCGACGCACAACTGCTGGCGCGCATCCGAACCCTGCATGCAAGCTCGCGTGGCACGTACGGGGCGCCGCGCATTCATGCGCAGCTTGCGCGTGATGGCGTGCATGTGGGACGCAAGCGGGTGCGCGTCTGATGCGCATGGCTGGTCTTTTCGGCGCAAGCCGGGGGCACTGGCCACGTACTACGCGGCAACGCGCGGGGGCACGGCGTGCGCCGGACCTGGTACGCCGGCATTTCAGTGCTGCAGGTCCGAACATACTGTGGGTGGCTGATGCCACCTACAGTACGCCCAGCCAGCGTAGCCCGCCCGCATGGGGGTGAAGCTGCTTGAGCATGTCTGGAATGCAGAACCCGGAGGAGTTGACGTCGTAGTACCGGGGGATGTCCTTTCTCTGCTGCGAGAGGAAGTGAGCCGAAGCGGCGGTGACTTGCTGACACTGGCAAGGTGACGTAGTCCGCGGG
>NZ_FCOX02000053.1 GCF_900044055.2 Caballeronia calidae
ATGATTTATTCCATCCAAAGATGAAAAAACCTTCCTCTGATACTTCGTGTGAGACTCTTGATTACTTTTGCTATTGCCGATTCCGAAGAACCAGCCGCACTCGCCATCAAGCGCCCACACTTATCGGCTGTTAGTTTTTAAAGAGCACATCGCAAGAGCTTTACTACCCTTCCGTCTTGCGTCGCTGCATCAGCAGCAGAGAAACGAGATTGTGAAGAACGTTTCTTTATCTGTCAACAAGAATTTGAAGCTTTCTTTTCTTGTCGACCGCGCCAGGAGCCTTCTACAACCTTCTCCAAGCACATAACGAAACCACCTTCCCCGCTCCCTTCGCGTTCATCGAATCGCGAAGGAACGGAATTTTAGTCAGTGAGATCGCGAACCGCAAGCGCTTTCTCAAATAAAAATCACCGATGCTTGAAGGCCGGCTTGCGCTTCTCGACGAACGCCGCCATTCCTTCCTTCTGATCCTCCGTGGCGAACAGTGAATGGAACAGGCGCCTTTCGAAATGCACGCCTTCCGCGAGCGTCGTTTCGTACGCACGGTTGACTGCCTCTTTGGCCATCATGACAGCCGGCAAGGAAAAGCCGGCGATGATCGTCGCCGCCTCGATGGCCTCATCGAGAAGACGCTCCGCCCCGACGACGCGCGACACCAGACCAGCACGCTCTGCCTCGGCCGCATCCATCATGCGCGCGGTCAGGCACATATCCATCGCCTTGGCCTTCGAAACCGCGCGTGGCAAGCGCTGAGTGCCGCCCGCGCCCGGGATGACGCCGAGCTTGATCTCTGGCTGACCGAATTTGGCCGTATCGGCTGCGATGACGATGTCGCACATCATCGCGAGTTCACAACCGCCGCCGAGCGCAAAGCCGCCCACGGCCGCGATGATCGGTTTGCGAATCGTGCGAATCGTCTCCCAGTTGCGCGTGATGTAGTCGCCCTTGTAGACATCCATATAGGAGTAGCTTGCCATCATGCCGATGTCCGCTCCCGCGGCGAACGCCTTTTCGCTGCCGGTCAGCACGATTGCGCCGATGTTCTCGTCGGCGTCGAAAGCCTTGAGCGCAACGCCCAGTTCGTCCATCAACGCGTCGTTCAGCGCGTTGAGCGCCTTCGGACGGTTCAGCGTGATAAGTCCGACCCGACCGCGCGTTTCCACCAGCAAATTCTCGTAAGCCATCCACTCCTCCCTTTCCTATCCTCAGGTAAGCCCTAATGAAAAGACGTCGTCACAGCATCTCGATAATGCTACCATCACCAACCAACCGGTCGGTTAATTATTCGACCTGGCACTTTCCCCTCGTTCTCTTCTCGCGACCATGACACATCCGCTATTCACGAAGCACGAAGCGACGCTCGACAAAGCGCTCGCAGCCATCGAAACGCGCGGCTACTGGAGCCCGTTTGTCGAAATGCCGAGTCCCAAAGTGTACGGGGAAACGGCCAATGCCGATGGCGAGGCCGCGTTCAAGGCACATCTCGGCAAGACCTTCGAACTCGATCAGCCGACCACCGGCGAAACCGTCGGCAAGGAACGCTCGCCGTTCGGCATCGCGCTCGACATCCGCTATCCGAAGGCCGATCCCGACGCGCTCATACGAGCCGCCGCCGATGCGCAAGCCGGCTGGCGCGCCGCCGGTCCGCAGGCGTGGGTCGGCGTGAGCCTCGAAATCCTGGCGCGACTGAATCGCGCCAGCTTCGAAATCGGCTACAGCGTGATGCATACGACCGGCCAGGCTTTCATGATGGCCTTCCAGGCCGGCGGCCCGCACGCGCAAGACCGCGCGCTCGAAGCCGTGGTTTACGCATGGGACCAGTTGCGCCGCATTCCCGCCGAAGCTCACTGGGAAAAGCCGCAGGGCAAAAATCCGCCGCTTGCGATGCAAAAGCGCTTCTCCATCGTTCCGCGCGGTACGGGACTCGTGCTCGGCTGCTGCACGTTCCCGACGTGGAACGGCTACCCCGGCATGTTCGCCGATCTCGCGACGGGCAATGCCGTGATCGTCAAGCCGCATCCCGGTGCGATCCTGCCACTCGCGATCACGGTGCGCATCGCGCGCGACGTGCTCCGCGAAGCCGGCTTCGACCCGAACGTCGTCACGCTGCTCGCCACCGAACCCAATGACGGCGCGCTGGTCCAGAACCTGGCCGTGCGCCCGGAGATCAAGCTGATCGACTTCACCGGCAGCACGCAAAACGGCACCTGGCTGGAGCGCAATGCGCATCAGGCGCAGGTCTACACCGAGAAGGCTGGTGTGAATCAGATCGTTATCGATTCCGTGGACGACATGAAGGCCGCCGCGCGCAACATCGCCTTTTCGCTCGCCCTGTATTCCGGCCAGATGTGCACGGCGCCGCAGAACATTTACGTGCCGCGCGACGGCATTCGCACCGCCGAAGGTCAACTGAGCTTCGACGACGTCGCGAAAGCGCTCGCGGGCGCCGTCCAGAAACTGGCGTCCGATCCGGCACGCGCCGTCGAATTCACGGGCGCGATCCAGAACGAAGGCGTCGTGGAGCGCGTCGCCGAAGCGCGCAAACTCGGCGAAGTGCTGGTCGACAGCCAGTCCCTCGCGCACCCGGCATTTCCTGACGCTCGCGTGCAGACCCCCCTCATGCTCAAGCTCGACGCGCGCACCGACGAAAGCAAGTTCACCAAGGAATGGTTCGGCCCGATCTCTTTCATCGTCGCGACCGATTCGACTGAGCAATCGCTCGAACTCGCCGGCTCAATCGCAAACAAGCATGGCGCCCTGACGCTCTCGGTCTACAGCACCGACGACAAGGTGATCGACGCCGCGCACGAAGCAGCCATTCAGGGCGGCGTCGCGCTCTCCATCAACCTCACGGGTGGCGTATTCGTCAATCAGACGGCAGCCTTCTCGGACTTCCACGGCACGGGCGCGAATCCGGCCGCCAACGCGGCTCTCTCCGACGCTGCTTTCGTCGCGAATCGCTTCCGTGTGGTTCAGAGCCGTGTCCATGTTGCGCCGAAGGCCGCACCCGCGGAAGCCGGCCAAACGGCATAAGCAAATCGACACAAAAGGTGCGGAGCCGAATCGCCGTGCAAACGGCTTATGCCATCCGGCCTAATGGAAAGCAGACTGACGCGCGGCTAGTATCGGAATGTAAGGAAACAGGCCGACACCAGCCGTCGCGGCCGAATTCGGCGACAGAGGAGAAGCAATGACAGAGAAGTCCGTGTTGTTCCGCATCGACGGCGAGACGCGCGTCGCGACGTTGACGCTCAATCGTCCCGACAAGCTGAACAGCTTTACGCGTGAGATGCATCGCGAGTTGAACCAGGCGCTCACCGAAATCGAGGCCGGCAATGCACGCGCGCTCGTCATAACCGGCGCAGGCCGGGGATTTTGCGCGGGCCAGGATCTCGCGGACCTGGACTTCACGCCCGGTTCGATGTCGGATCTCGGCGATCTGATCGACGAGTACTTCAATCCGCTCGTGCGCAGGCTCCAGGCCATGCGACTACCCGTTATCGCCGCCGTGAACGGCACGGCGGCAGGCGCCGGCGCGAACCTGGCGATGGCGTGCGATCTCGTCATCGCGGCGCGTTCGGCGAGCTTCATTCAGGCGTTCGTGAAGATCGGGCTCGTTCCGGATTCGGGTGGGACCTGGCTTCTGCCGCGCCGCGTCGGTGAAGCGCGCGCACTTGGCCTCGCATTGACCGGCGAGAAGCTCGGCGCGGAGAAGGCGGAGGCCTGGGGCATCGTGTGGCGCGTCGTCGAGGACAGCGAGTTGCAGCAGGCCGCCGCGCAACTGGCCGCGCAACTGGCGCTGCAACCGGCGCGTGCGGTCGTCGCGATCAAACAGGCTATCCGCGCGAGCGCCAACAAGACGTTCGACCAGCAACTCGACCTCGAACGCGATCTGCAACGCGAATTGGGCGCGTCGCACGACTATATCGAGGGTGTTGCCGCGTTCAAGGAAAAGCGCGCGCCGCGCTTCGAAGGTCTGTGAAAACCGAATCACTCTGGAGAGACCTGTGACGCCACAACAACTGGCGGAAGCCACCGCCAAGGCCATGTACGAAGCGGACGCGTGCTCGCGCGCGCTCGGCATCGAGTTGATCGAAGTGCGGCCGGGTTACGCGCGGCTGCAAATGGACGTGCGCCCCGATTTTCTCAACGGCCATGCGATCTGCCACGGCGGCCTGATGTTCACGCTGGCGGACTCCGCGTTCGCTTTTGCCTGCAACTCGTACAACATGAGCACGGTCGCGGCGGGCTGCTCGATCGAGTTCCTGCGTCCGGTGCAAGGCGGCGATCGATTGACCGCGGAGGCTATCGAGCAGACCTTAAGCGGGCGCACTGGCATCTACGATATTCGCCTGACGAATCGCGAGGGCGAACCGGTCGCGATGTTCCGCGGCAAGTCCGCGCAAATCAGGGGCACGGTGATCCCCGTCTGACGGGAGTCGCTCGTATAACGGACGCGGCATGAAAAGGCCGCGCCAGACATCAGCATCCAGGAGACAGCAATGACCACACCGCTGCCGCTCGAGCCGATCGAGAAGGCAAGCCGCGACGAGCTCGCGGCGCTGCAACTCGAGCGCCTCAAATGGTCGCTCAAACACGCCTACGAGAACTCGCCCGTGTATCGGCGCAAGTTCGACGAAGCCGGCGTGCATCCGGATGAAGTCAAGTCGCTTGCCGATCTCGCGCGCTTCCCGTTCACAACGAAGAAGGATCTGCGCGACAACTACCCGTTCGGCATGTTCGCCGTGCCTCAGGAGCGTGTCTCGCGCATACACGCGTCGTCGGGCACGACGGGAAAGCCCACGGTCGTCGGCTATACGGCGCAGGATATCGACAACTGGGCGAACCTCGTCGCGCGCTCGATCCGCGCGGCCGGCGCTCGGCGCGGCGACAAGGTCCACGTGAGCTACGGCTACGGACTCTTCACCGGTGGGCTCGGTGCCCACTACGGCGCGGAGCGCGCGGGACTCACGGTCATTCCCTTCGGCGGCGGCCAGACTGAAAAGCAGGTGCAACTGATTCAGGACTTCCGGCCTGACATCATCATGGTCACGCCGAGCTACATGCTGTCGATCGCCGACGAGCTCGAGCGACAAGGCATCGATCCGGCGAGTTGCTCGCTGCGTATCGGCATCTTCGGTGCGGAGCCGTGGACGAACGACATGCGCCGCGCCATCGAAGTGCGCATGGGCATCGACGCCGTCGACATCTACGGGCTCTCGGAAGTGATGGGGCCGGGAGTCGCATCGGAATGCGCGGAAACCAAGGACGGCCCGACGATCTGGGAAGACCACTTCTATCCCGAGATCATCGATCCCGAAACGGGAGAAGTCATGCCCGATGGCGAATTTGGCGAACTCGTGTTCACCTCGCTCACGAAGGAAGCGCTGCCCATCATCCGTTATCGCACGCGCGATCTGACGCGTCTTCTGCCCGGAACCGCCCGCACGATGCGGCGCATGGAGAAAATCACCGGCCGCTCCGACGACATGATGATCGTGCGCGGCGTCAACGTCTTCCCGACGCAGATCGAAGAACTGCTGCTGAAGCGCCCGGTGCTCGCCCCGCACTATCAGATCGTGCTGACGAAGGAAGGACCGCTCGACGTCCTGACGCTGAACGTCGAACCGAGTCCGGAGTCGGCAACCGATGGCGCCGCGCTGGAAAGCGCGAAGACCGCGCTCGCCTATGACATCAAGGCGCTGATCGGCGTGAGCGCAATCGTGAACGTGCTCGATGTGAACGGCATCGAACGCTCGGTCGGCAAGGCGCGGCGCGTGATCGACCGGCGCAACATGAAGCCCTGACGTAAAAAAGCTCGCGAGCCGACTCATCGGCCGCGAGCTTTTTCGACGCTGCCAGACGAACCCGGGAAATCAGGAGTTCGGCAGCAGCAGCCACATCCTGCCGCCCTGCTTCATGCGCCCCGCCAGGTCGCCCGCATCGTCGCCGAGTCCCCAGAAGTAGTCCGCGCGCACGCCGCCCTTGATCGCCGTGCCGGTGTCCTGCGCAAACACGAGGCGGTTCATCGGCCGGTTGCTGAGCGGACGCGTCGTCTGCAGGAAGACGGGCGTGCCGAGCGGAATCGCCGAAGGATCGACGGCGATCGAACGTTCGGGCGTCAGAGGCACGCCCAGCGCGCCGACCGGGCCGTCGCCGAGGCTCGTCGCCATCGCGTCGCTCGCCGGCATCTCGCGGAAGAACACGAAGCGCGGGTTGACGTCGAGCAGCGCATCGACGCGCGCCGGGTTCGCCTTCGCCCATGCCTTGATGCCTTGCATCGTCGCTTGCGCAGGCGTCAGTTCGCCGCGATCAAGCAACTCCCTGCCGATGGATCGATACGGCTGATTATTCGTCCCGCCGAAGCCGACACGCATCACACTGCCGTCTTCCATCGTGACGCGCCCCGAACCCTGCACCTGCAGGAAAAACGCCTCGATCGGATCGTCGACCCATACGAGCTCGTTGCCGTTCAAGACGCCCGAACGTTCGAGCTGCGCGCGCGCGGGCAACGCCGAACCCGCCTTGTAGCGATACGGCCAGCGATACAGCGCGTACTGATACGGCCCGTGGCGCGTGCGCGAGCCGCGCAGAAGCGGCTCGTAGTAGCCGGTGACGAGACCGTCGAGCGTGCCGTCCGTATTGGCCAGTTGGAACGGCGTGAAATACGTTTCGAAGAAGCTGCGCGCCGCCGACATGTCGAGATCATCGAGCCGCTGCGCCGCCGTGCACGCCTTCTGCCAGTTGGCCTGCCGCGCGAGCCGGCTGCAGTTCTGGCGCAGCGCCGCCGTCGCGCCGATGAGCGAATCGTCCTGCCAGCCCGGCACCTGCTGCCAGCTGACCGCCGTCAGGCGCGACGCGGCGCGCTGTCCGGTGACGATCGGCGTGCCGGCGGCCGTGGACTGTCCCGGCTTCACATAATTGCCGCCTCCGCACGAGGCGAGCAGGACCGCAGTTGCAATCGATGCGGCCCAGGCCGCTGCTCGTGCGGCCGGCCGCACGAAACGCATACAATGCTCGTTCTTGATGGGAACCGCCATGTCTGATCTGTTCGACGAATATCCAATGCTTATATTTGCGCTCGAGTCGCTCGTGGCGCTCGCCTTGCTGATCTTCATCGTCGTGTGGACGGCATCGGGCAAGAAGAAGAACCAGAACCGCTCGAACGATCCGGCGAAACGGCGCTGATACGCGCCACGTGCCGCCGGCTCCCGCTCAATGAAGCGTGCGCGGCATGTGTAGCGCGAATTCCGCTACGGGCGCCTCGAAGCGCTCGCCATCTTCGGCCACGCAGAAATACTCGCCGCGCATGGTGCCGACAGGCGTCGCGATCACGGCCCAGCTCGTGTATTCGAACTGTTCGCCCGGAGGCAGAAGCGGCTGGTGCCCGACCACGCCGAGCCCCTTCACTTCCTGCACGTGATTGTTGCTGTCGGTGATAATCCAGTGCCGCGCAATCAACTGAGCTGCGACCTGTCCGGTGTTGCGGATCGTCAGCGTGTAGGCAAATGCGTACTGCCGGCTGTCCGGGTCGGACTGTTCCGGCAAATACCGCGTCTCCACGGAAACGCTGAATTCGTACTGGCTCATCGTTATTCCAATTCCGATTCGATTGGCCACCGCGCCGCCGGGTAAGCGCGTGCAGGCGCGCCGCTATTGGTCTGGCATTCTGCTTGATGCGCGCCGTGCCCGCAACACGATTGGCGCCCCGGCGCCACAGCCGCGCGGCATCCGTTGGCCATTCGGACGAAGGACTCGACGGAAAACGCGGGTTAGAATCACCGCTTTAGGTCGCTACCCGCATACGTCCATGGCGCAATTTCACATCGCTCCCAGCATCCTGTCCGCCGACTTTTCCCGCCTCGGCGAAGAAGTCCGCAACGTCGTCGCCGCCGGCGCCGACTGGATCCACTTCGACGTCATGGACAACCACTACGTGCCGAATCTGACGATCGGCCCGTTGGTGTGCGAAGCCATCCGCCCACACGTGGACGTGCCCATCGACGTGCATCTGATGGTGCGCCCGGTCGATCGCATCGTGCCCGATTTCGCGAAGGCCGGCGCCAATGTGATCAGTTTCCATCCGGAAGGTTCGGATCACATCGACCGCACGCTGTCGCTGATCCGCGATCACGGCTGCAAGGCGGGCCTCGTCTTCAATCCCGCGACGCCGCTCAATTACCTCGATCACGTGATGGACAAGATCGATCTCGTCCTGATCATGTCGGTCAATCCCGGCTTCGGCGGACAGTCGTTCATTGCCGAAGCGCTCAACAAGCTGCGCGAAGCGCGTGCGCGCATCGATGCGTATCGCGATCGCACGGGCCGCGAGATCCATCTCGAAGTGGACGGCGGCGTGAAGGTCGACAACATCGCGGAAATCGCGGCGGCCGGCGCGGATTCGTTCGTCGCGGGCTCGGCCATTTTCGGCAAGCCCGACTACAAACAGGTGATCGACGCGATGCGCGCGGAACTGGCGAAGGCCGAATCGGGAGCGAAAGCATGAGCGAGATCGCAGCGGCGCAGACGCCTTTCGTGAATCGTCCGATTCGCGCGGCCATCATCGACCTCGACGGCACCATGGTCGACACCGCGGACGATTTCGTCGCCGCGTTGAACGCGATGCTCGCGCGCATCGGCATCGAGCAGCCGGTCACGCGCGATGAAGTCACGGACTATGTGGGCAAGGGCTCGGAGAATCTGATCCGCAGCGTGCTCGCTGTTCGGCTGTCGCCGTCGCAGGCGGCCGCGCAATTCGACGACGCGCTCGCGATCTATCAAAGCGAATACGCGAAGGTCAACGGCAAGCATTCGACGCTCTTCCCCGAAGTGAAGGAAGGTCTACAAGCGCTGCGCGAGAGCGGCATTGCGCTCGCGTGCGTGACCAACAAGCCGCATCGATTCGCCGTCGAGTTGCTCGCGCACTTCGGCATCGCGGATTTCTTCAAGGTGATTCTCGGCGGTGATTCGCTTCCCGCGAAAAAGCCCGATCCCCTGCCGATGCTCACCGCATGCGAACGACTGGACGTCTTGCCGCGCGAGACGGTCGCGGTCGGCGATTCGGAAAACGATGCGCTCGCGGGCCGCGCCGCCGGCCTCGCGACCTTGACCGTTCCGTACGGTTACAACCATGGGAAGCCTGTACAGTCGGTGAAATCCGATGGTATAGTTTCCTCGCTGCGCACCGCAGCGCTGGCGATCGCCGCCACGCTGGCGCCGCCTGACACCACACTGACTGAATAAGTCCATCCATTCATGTTTCTCAACAGAAAACGGAGTCTGAGCAGCATCGACCGGGGAGCCTGGCCCTGGCGTCGCTGGTCGCGCTAACCTCGCCCGAGGTACGCTGAAGCTATGTCGCGTCGTGCTTCATCCGCTTCAGCATCCGTTTTTTGTTTCGCTGCGCACCCCTGCGCCGTTTCCGTCGATTCGTCGTATATCGAGCCTCGCTCAGGCACGCGTCGTGTAGTGCCGCGCGAGTCGTCCGCTCCGCTTCAGTAATTTGAAGCGGCCGGACCGCCGTGTGCGATCATCACGAGATTCGACCGACCGCAGCGCCCTGCACTCCCCGATGCCGCGCCACCCTGAAAGCGCGCGTCGCTCAAGGATCGCAACATGACCGAACTCGAATTCCAATCGCTGGCGAATGAAGGCTATAACCGCATTCCGCTCATCGCCGAAGCGCTCGCCGACCTCGAAACGCCGCTCTCGCTCTATCTCAAGCTCGCGCAGACCGAGCGCAACGGCGCGAACTCCTTCCTGCTGGAATCGGTCGTGGGCGGCGAGCGCTTCGGGCGCTATTCGTTCATCGGCCTGCCGGCTCGCACGACCGTGACCGTGCAGAACGGCAAGTCGCAAGTCATCACCGATGGCAATGTCGTCGAAACGGACGATGGCGATCCGCTCGCGTTCATCGAGCAATATCAGAAGCGCTTCAAGGTCGCGACGCGGCCGGGCCTGCCGCGCTTTTGCGGCGGTCTCGCCGGCTACTTCGGTTACGACGCGGTGCGCTACATCGAGAAGAAGCTCGCCCACAGCGCGCCGCCCGACGATCTCAATCTCCCCGACATTCAACTGCTGCTGACGGAAGAAGTCGCCGTCATCGACAACCTCGCGGGCAAACTCTATCTGATCGTCTACGCCGATCCGACCCGGCCGGAAGCCTATGCGAAGGCGAAGCATCGGCTGCGCGAACTGCGTACGCGTCTGCGCGTGACGGTGCAGCCGCCGGTGACCTCCTCGAGCGTGCGCACCGAAACGTTCCGCGAGTTCAAGAAAGACGACTACCTGAACGCCGTGCGCAAAGCCAAGGAATACATCGCGGCGGGCGAACTGATGCAGGTGCAGGTCGGTCAGCGCCTCGTCAAGCCGTTCCGCGATAACCCGCTTTCGCTGTATCGCGCGCTGCGTTCGCTGAATCCGTCGCCGTACATGTACTACTACAACTTCGGCGGCGACGTGCATGTGGTCGGCGCGTCGCCTGAAATTCTCGTGCGTCAGGAAAAGCGCGCGGACGATCGCATCGTCACGATTCGCCCGCTCGCCGGCACGCGGCCGCGCGGCAACACGCCCGAGCGCGACGCCGAGCTCGCCACCGAACTGCTGAACGATCCGAAGGAAGTCGCCGAGCACGTGATGCTGATCGACCTCGCGCGCAACGACGTCGGCCGCATCGCGCAGACGGGCTCGGTCGCGGTGACGGACAAGCTGGTCATCGAGAAGTATTCGCACGTGCAGCACATCGTGAGTTCGGTCGAAGGCAAGCTCAAGGAAGACATGAACAACTTCGACGTGCTGCGCGCCACGTTCCCGGCTGGCACGCTGTCCGGCGCGCCGAAGGTACGCGCGATGGAACTCATCGACGAACTGGAGCCGATCAAGCGCGGCCTGTACGGCGGCGCAGTCGGTTATCTGTCGTTCAGCGGCGAAATGGATCTGGCCATCGCGATCCGCACCGGCCTCATCCATAAGGGCAATCTCTACGTTCAGGCGGCCGCAGGCGTCGTCGCGGATTCGGTGCCGGAATCCGAATGGCAAGAGACGGAGAACAAGGCGCGCGCCGTGTTGCGCGCCGCCGAGCAAGTGCAAGACGGCCTCGACAGCGACTTCTGAGGAGACAAGACCATGCTGCTGATGATCGACAACTACGATTCGTTCACCTATAACCTGGTCCAGTACTTCGGCGAGCTCGGCGAGGACGTGCGCACCTATCGCAACGACGAAATCACGCTCGATGAAATCGCGAAGCTCAATCCCGAGCGCATCTGCCTCTCGCCCGGACCGAGCAATCCGCAGCACGCGGGCATCACGCTCGACGTGCTGCGCGAATTCTCCGGCAAGCTGCCGATTCTCGGCGTCTGCCTCGGCCATCAGGCAATTGGCGAGGCGTTCGGCGGGCGTGTCGTGCGCGCGCAGACGATCATGCACGGCAAGGTGAGCCAGATCGAAACAGACTGTAAAGGCGTGTTCGCCGATCTGCCGAAACACTTCAACGTGACGCGCTATCACTCGCTGGCCATTGAACGCGAGTCTTTGCCCGACTGTCTGGAAGTGTCCGCGTGGACGCCTGACGGCGAAATCATGGGCGTGCGCCACAAGGAACTGGCCGTGGAAGGCGTGCAGTTCCATCCGGAGTCGATTCTTTCCGAGCACGGCCACGCGCTGCTCGAAAACTTCGTCAAGCACACTTCGACCGGCAAGCGGGCCTGAGACCATGACCATCACCGCACAGGAAGCGCTGCAGCGCACGATCGAGCATCGCGAAATCTTTCACGACGAAATGCTGCATCTGATGCGCCAGATCATGCGCGGCGAGATGTCGCCCGTCATGGCCGCCGCCATCATCACCGGCTTGCGCGTGAAGAAGGAAACCATCGGCGAAATCACCGCTGCCGCGACCGTCATGCGCGAGTTCGCGAATCACGTCGAAGTCGAGGACAACTCAAATTTCGTCGATATCGTCGGCACGGGCGGCGACGGCTCGCATACCTTCAACATCTCCACCGCATCGATGTTCGTGTCGGCGGCGGCGGGCGCGAAGGTCGCGAAGCACGGCAATCGCGGCGTGTCGAGCAAATCGGGCAGCGCGGACGTGCTCGAAGCGCTCGGCGTCAACATCGATCTGACACCGGAACAAGTGGCCGCGTCGATTGCCGAAACCGGCATGGGCTTCATGTTCGCGCCGAACCATCATCCGGCGATGAAGAACATCGCGCCGGTGCGCCGCGAGCTCGGCGTGCGGACCATCTTCAATATTCTCGGGCCGCTGACGAATCCGGCCGGTGCGCCGAACCAGCTTCAGGGCGTGTTCCATGAGGATCTCGTCGGCATTCAGGTGCGGGTGATGCAGCGTCTCGGCGCGAAGCACGTGCTCGTCGTGTACGGCAAGGACGGCATGGACGAAGTGTCGCTCGGCGCGGCGACCAAAGTCGGCGAACTGAAGCACGGCGAAGTGACCGAGTACGAGATTCATCCCGAGGACTTCGGCCTGCAGATGGTGTCGAACCGCACGCTGAAAGTGCAGGACGCGCAGGAATCGAAGGCGATGCTGCTCGGCGCGCTGAACAACAAGGCGGGCGTCGCGCGCGAGATCGTCACAATGAATGCGGGCACCGCGCTTTATGCTGCGGATGTCGTCGACTCGATCGAAGCGGGCATGGCCGCCGCGCGCGAGGCGATCGAAAGCGGCGCGGCGCGCGAGAAAATCGAAGCGCTGGTGAAATTCACGCAGCAGTTCGCGAAGAAATAACGGAAGCCGACATGAGTGACATTCTGGATCGCATCATTGCGGTCAAGCGCGAGGAAATTCGCGCAGCCGAACAAAGCGCGCCGCTCGAAGAGCTGAAGCTCGAAGCCAGTTCGCGCGATCTGCGCGATTTCGTCGGCGCGTTGCGGGCGAAGCATGCGGCCGGCCAGGCCGCCGTGATCGCCGAGGTGAAGAAGGCGAGTCCGTCGAAAGGCGTGCTGCGCGAACACTTCGTGCCCGCCGATATCGCCCGCTCGTACGAAAAAGGCGGCGCCGCCTGTCTTTCCGTGCTCACCGACGTCCAGTTCTTCAAGGGCAGCGTCGCGTATCTGGAGGAAGCGCGCGCCGCGTGCAGCCTGCCGGTGCTGCGCAAGGACTTCATCATCGATCCGTATCAGATCATCGAGGCGCGCGCGATGGGCGCGGACTGCATCCTCCTGATCGCCGCCGCGCTCGAACTCTCGCAGATGCAGGATCTCGAAGCGTACGCGCATTCGCTCGGGCTCGCGGTGCTCGTCGAAGTGCACGACGCCGACGAACTGCGCGACGCGCTCACGCTGAAGACGCCGCTCATCGGCATCAATAACCGCAATCTGCGCACCTTCGAGACCACGATCGAGACCACCATCGGCATGCTGGAACAGGTGCCGGACGACCGCATCGTCGTGACGGAGTCGGGCATTCTTTCGCGTGTCGATGTCGACCGGTTGCGCGCGATGCGCGTGCATACGTTCCTCGTCGGCGAAGCGTTCATGCGCGCCGACGATCCGGGCGCCGAACTCGCGCGCATGTTCTTCTGATTTCATCGAGAGGAGCCGCATGGGCATCGAACGTGAACTGAAACTCGCGCTCGCGCCGTCGCAGCACGACGACGTCGCGCGCTTCTTCGACGAGCGCACCGGCGCGGGCAAGCCGATCGCGCTCGCCAACGTCTATTTCGACACGCCGGACTGCGCGCTCGCGAAGGCAAAGTCCGCGCTGCGCCTGCGCCGCACGCCGGAGCAATGGCTGCAGACCTTCAAGACGCTCGGGAAATCGGTCGCCGGTTTGAGCAACCGGCACGAGTGGGAATTGCCGGTAGCGGGCGAGGCGCTCGAAATCGACGCGCTGATCGCCGCCTGCGACAACGACGCCGCCCGCGAAGCGCTGGAGCGCGCCGCGCCCGATCTGATCGCGCTCTTCAAGACGGACTTCAAGCGCCTCGTGTGGGACATCGAGCGCGAGGGCTCGCAGATCGAAGTGGCGCTGGATCTCGGCGAAATTACGGCGGAAGTCGATGGCAAAACGCGTTGCGCGGAAATCAGCGAGCTCGAGCTGGAACTGAAATCCGGTGAAGAAAGCGCGCTCTCGATGCTCGCCGCGGAGCTGCGCGGCGCGTTTCCCGAACTCGTTCCCGAGGACCAGAGCAAGGCGCAGCGCGGCTATCTGCTGCGTGCGCAGCCCGAAAGCAAGAATCGCAACGCCTGAGCATGACCCGACAGACTTCCCTTTTCACCGACACCGACTCCGCTGCGGCGTCGAATTCGACGTTCACGACGCTCGAAAGCCAGTTCGACGCGCTGCCCGCCGACTGGCGCAAGCATCTGAAGCCGTTCATCGACGGCAAGCACTATGCGGCGCTGTGTGCGTTCGTCGATGCCGAGCGCGCCGCCGGCAAGACCGTCTATCCCGCCGATGTTTTCCGCGCGCTGCGTCTCACGAGCCCGGCCGACGTGAAAGTCGTGATTCTCGGCCAGGATCCGTATCACGGCGAGGACAAGGGCGCGCCGCAAGCGCATGGCCTCGCGTTCTCCGTCCCCGCGCCGGTGCGCCCGCCGCCGTCGTTGCGCAACATCTTCAAGGAAATCCACGCGAGCCTCGGTTTTCCCGCGCCCGCGCACGGTTGTCTCGATTCGTGGGCGAAGCAAGGCGTGCTGTTGCTGAACACGTCGCTGACCGTCGAGCGCGATAAGGCCGGCAGTCATGCGAAGCGCGGCTGGGAGCAATGCACCGATACGCTGATCCACGAAATGGCGCAGCGTCACGACGGGCTCGTGTTCATGCTGTGGGGCGCGCACGCGCAGGCAAAGCGCGGGCTGATCGAAGGCACGGCGAAGTCGCATTGCGTGCTGGAGGCGGCGCATCCCTCGCCGTTGTCGGCGTATCGCGGATTTTTCGGCTGCGGGCATTTCACGCTCGCGAACGACTATCTGGCGAAGCACGGCCGCGCGCAGATCGACTGGCGCTTGCCTGTCGCGCCGGAATTGCTGGCGTAAAAAAACCCGCCGAGGTCCGAGACCCGGCGGGTTTTTTCATTCAGGCAGGCAAGCTTACAGCGCAGCAATTGCCTCACGCGCCGACGCCAGTGCCGCGCCGGCCGCTTCCGGCCCCATGTTCAGGCCTTCGGCGTAGATGAAGTTCACGTCGGTCATGCCGAGGAAGCCGAGGAACGACGTGAGGTACGGCGTCTGCGAATCGTGCGGGGTGCCGACATACTTGCCGCCACGCGCCGACACGACATACACCTTCTTGCCCTTGATCAGACCTTCCGGACCGTTCGCGGTGTAGCGGAACGTGATCCCGGCGCGTGCGATCCAGTCGAAATATGCCTTCAGTTGCGACGACACGCCGAAGTTGTACAGCGGCGCCGCGATCACGACGATATCCGCCGCTTGCAGCTCGGCGATCAGCGCTTCGCTCTTCGCGTTGATCTCGGCTTGCTCCGCCGTGCGCTGATCGGCGGGCGTGAAGAACGCGCCGAGCGTGGCGTCGTCGAGGTGCGGCAGGCCTTCGGCCAGCAGATTGCGCACGACCACGTTCGCGCCCGGATTGCTTTGTTGCAGCTTCGCGGTCAGTTCGTCCGCGAGCAGCGTCGATTGAGCACCTTGCGAGCGGGCGGCGGAGTTGATTTGCAGAATCGTCGTCATGATGGCTTCCTGTTCCTTAGTCGGGTTTCGGGCGCCTTGGGCGTCCGGCTTAGGAAGCATTCTTCGTTTTTCGAGGCTCGGGAAAAAGCCGTGCGGTCGTGAAGGATCGTTGCATCGGTGGAACAATCCGAACGCGCGCGGCTTTCGTCTGAATTTAGCCTTTCAGCCAGCGCTCGCGCCATTGCTTCGACGGGCCGCGGCCGTCGATGGCCGTCAGCACGTAGCGCGCGACTTCCGGCCCGTCCAACTTCAGCTCGGTGCGGCGCAGTTCGTCGCGACGGAACGCGTGCACGTCCACCTTCGCGCCCGGCAGATAGCGCGACAGCAGCGCGTCGAGATTCGAGCCGGTGACGCGCAGCCCGTCGATGGCCACGAGCACGTCGCCCGCCGACAAACCCGCTTTCTGCGCCGCGCTCCCCTCGTGGACGACGGCGAGCGTGCAATCCGCGCCGCCGCGCACGCGCGCGCCGAGCGACGGCTTCACCGACGCGCCGTTGCCCGGCAAATCGGGCGCGAGTGCGATGCCGAACGGCTCGAACAGCGCGTCGAGCGGCAGATCGCGCGTGCCGCGCACGCCGTCGCGGAACAGCGCGCGCAGGTCCGCGCCGGTCGCTTCGGCGAACAGCGCTTCGACGTCTTCCTCCAGAATGCCGCGCGGCTTGCCGTTGTAGAAATCGCGGCCGTAGCGCTGCCACAAGAGGCGCATCACGTCGTCGAGTGACTTGCGGTTGCCGGTTTGGGCGCGGATCGACAGATCGAACGCCAGCGCGACGAGCGAGCCCTTCTGGTAATAGCTGACGATCGCGTTCGGCGCGTTTTCATCGGCGCGGTAGTACTTCACCCATGCGTCGAACGAGCTTTGCGCGACGGTTTGCCTGAGGCGCCCCGCCCCGCGCAGCACGCCGCCGATGGTTTTGCCGACCAGGCTGAAGTAATCGCCCGCAGAGATGAGCCCGCTGCGCACGAGCATCAGATCGTCGTAGTAGGACGTGAAGCCTTCGAAAAGCCACAGCAGCGACGTGTAATTTTCCTGGGACAGATCGTACGGCGCGAACGCCGCCGGCTTGATGCGCTTCACGTTCCACGTGTGGAAATACTCGTGGCTGCACAGACCGAGGTACGTGCGATAGCCGTCGGTCATGTCGGGGCGGCCCTGCACCGGAAGATCCGTGCGGTTGCAGATCAGCGCGGTCGATGCGCGATGTTCCAGCCCGCCGTAACCATCGCTGACGGCGACGGTCATGAACACGTAGCGGTCCATCGGCGCTTTCTTCGTGCGCGGCTCGAAGAGCGCGATCTGCGCTTCGCACACGCGCTTCAGGTCCGCCGCGAGGCGGTTCATGTCGAGATTGACGACGCTCCCCGAGATCACGATGTCGTGCTTCACGCCGTGCGCGGTGAAGCTGCCGAGCGCGAATTCGCCGAGTGTGACGGGATGATCGACGAGTTCATCGTAGTTCGCCGCTTCATAGGCGCCGAAGCCGTAGCGCTTCGTGCCGCGCGCTTCGGCAAGCGCCGTCGCGACGCGCCAGTCGCGGTAAGCGCCGCCCTGCGGCGGTTCGATATCGACGATGCAAGGCGCGCTCGATTGCCCTTCCACGGCGAGGAACGTGCTCGTGCCGTTGAAGAAGCCGACGGTGTCGTCGAGATGCGCCGCGCGCACCGACATGTCCCACGCGTAGACCTCGTAGCGCAGCGTGATCGGACCGTCGACCGGCGCGGCCTGCCACGCGTGCTTGTCGATTTTTTCGATGGCGATCTTGCGGCCCGACGCGTTGAACGCCTGCAGCGTCACGATATTGCGCGCGAACTCGCGGATCATGTAGCTGCCGGGAATCCAGACCGGCAGCATGAAGCGCTGACCCGCGGGATCGGGCTCGGCGACGGTCAGCGTCACTTCGAAGAGATGCGCGGCGGGGTTTTTCGGCACGATGCGGTAGCGGACGGGCTGCATCGTTTGCATGAGCGTAGTCATCTCGATGTCCTTGTTCTTGTTCTGGGCGCACATGAGTTCGCCCGGAGCCTCGTTTCAGTACGCTGCGCGTTCGCAAAAACGAGGCCGTAAAAACACAGGAGGCGCATGACGCGCCTCCCTTCATCATTTCGCGCCGTGCTCAGCGTGCGGCGGACATTTCCTTTTCGAGCCGGTCGGCGGACATCGCGCCTGGCAGACGCCGGCCATCGGCGAGGAACACCGTCGGCGTGCCCGTGACGTTCATCGAGCGGCCGAGCTTCAGATTCTTGTCGATGGCGGTCGTGTCGCACGTGCCGGCGGTGGTCGGCGCCTTGTGATCGAGCATCCAGCCTTCCCACGTCATGCCACGGTCTTTCGAGCACCAGATCGACTTGGACTTTGCCGTCGAATCGGGCGAAAGCACCGGGAACAGGAAGGTATAGACGGTCACGTTGTCGACCGACTTCAGTGTCGATTCGAGCTGCTTGCAGTACGGGCAGTTCGGATCCGAGAACACGGCGATCTTGCGGCTGCCGTTGCCCTTCACCACTTTCACCGCGTTCTCGAACGGCAGCTTCGCGAAATCGATCCGGTTGGTTTCAGCGAGGCGCGCCTCGGTGAGATTCTTGCTGCTGCGCGTATCGACGAGATCGCCGATCAGCACGTAGTTGCCGGTTGCGTCGCTATAGACGATCTGCGAGCCGAGGTTCACTTCGTAGAGACCGGGCACGGGCGTCTTCTCGATGCTCTTGATGGTCGCGTCGCCCATGCGCGATTCGAGCGCCGCCTTGATCTTGTCCGTGGTTTGATCGGCCTGCGCCGAGCAGCCGATGCCGAGCGTCATGGCGAGCGCCGCGGCCGTCGCGAGGGCAAAGCGAAGTGTGGTTTTCATACGTTTTCCTGTGAATCGCCTGAGCGTAGCGCGAGCATCGCCCGTGTGGAATATCAATGAACTATTTCAGCCGAGCGCGGCCGACACGAGCCAGCGCTTGACGAGCGGTTGCGCGCCGACGAACGCCATGCCGGTGTTGCGGATCGCGCGCGCGAGCGTGCCAGGCACGGAAAAGAGCCGTTGCAGGCCATCGGTTGCGAACATGAGCTTCTGGATGTCTTCGCGGCGCGCGCGTTCGTAGCGGCGTAGCAGAATCGGATCGCCGAGATCGCGGAACGACTCCTTGTTCGCGATGACATCCGCGAGCGCGGCCACGTCGCGCAGGCCGAGGTTCATGCCCTGCCCCGCGAGCGGGTGAATCAGATGCGCGGCATCGCCGACGAGCGCGACGCGCGGCGCGATCAGGCGGTCGACCGTCTGCAATCCGAGCGGGAAGCCTTGCGCTGGCGTCACGCAATCGAGCGTGCCGAGCATGTTTTGCGTGGCCTGTTCGACTTGCGCTGCAAGCTGGGCCGGATCGAGCGCGAGCAGTTCGTCGGCGTGCTCCGTGCGTGCCGACCAGACGAGCGACACGTGATCGCCCGGCAGCGGCAGGAGCGCGATGATCTCGGTATCGCGGAACCATTGATACGCCGTCTCGCCGTGCGGCCGCTCGGCCTTGAAATTGGCGACGACGCCCGTTTGCCGGTAATCGCGGCGATTCATCTTCGCGCCCATCTGCGCGCGGACCCAGGAATGCGCGCCGTCCGCGCCGACGATCAGATCCGTTTCGAGCATTTCGCCGCTCGCGAGCGCGACGTGCGCCGCATCGGCCTCGACCGTCATGCCCTGCGCGCGCGACTCGAACCAGGACAGGCTCGGCTGAAAGCGCAGCGCGGCATCGAGCGATTGCTCGATCAGCGACGATTCCACGATCCACGCGAGCTGCGGCACCGACGCCTGAAACGCCGAGAAATGCAGTTCCGCGTGGGCATCGCCGAAAACGCGCATGTCGAAGACGGGACCGAGTCGCGCGCGATCGAGCGCCTGCCAGACGCGCAGTCGTTCGAGCAGCGTCTGCGAACTCGACGACAGCGCGTAGATGCGCGAATCGAACGCGGCGCCCGGCGGCAGGCCGGCGGCACGCGGCGCGATGATCGCGGTGCGCAGGCCGGATTGCGCGAGCGCGAGCGCGGCTGTCTTGCCGACGAGCCCCCCGCCGACGACGACAGCGTGAAATTTAAGGGAATGCGGAGTCATGCGGGCATTATAGCCGCGGGGTTCGAACCGGTTTCACGGGCGCGGGCGCCGCTTGTGCGCATCGGCGCGGCGGTACAATACCGGTTTGCCTGGCCGCCGGACGCGGCCGCCGCATGGGCGCTGGTTTTCCCGGCCCATTGCGCACCATTTTTGACGAAACCTGCGCGGCCCGCGCCGTCTCACCAGTTCGAAGGATTCCATGAGCCTCCAATGCGGCATCGTCGGCTTGCCTAATGTCGGCAAGTCCACTCTTTTCAATGCTTTGACCAAGGCGGGCATTGCCGCCGAGAATTATCCGTTCTGCACGATCGAGCCGAACGTCGGCGTGGTCGAAGTGCCGGACGCGCGCCTCACGGCGCTCGCCGAGATCGTGAAGCCCGAGCGCATCCTGCCGGCCGTGGTCGAATTCGTCGATATCGCGGGGCTCGTCGCGGGCGCGTCGAAGGGCGAAGGCCTCGGCAACCAGTTTCTCGCGAACATCCGCGAAACGGACGCGATCACGCACGTCGTGCGCTGTTTCGAAGACGAGAACGTGATCCACGTGGCGGGCAAGATCGACCCGATCGCGGATATCGAAGTCATCAACACCGAACTTGCGCTGGCCGATCTGGCGACGGTGGAAAAGGCATACACGCGCTATTCGAAGGCGGCGAAGTCGGGCAACGACAAGGAAGCGGCGAAGCTCGTCGCCGTGCTCGAGAAGGTGCGCGCGCAGCTCGATCAGGCGAAGCCGGTGCGCGGTCTGACGCTGACCGACGAAGAGCAGCTCACCATCAAGCCGCTGTGCCTGATCACGTCGAAGCCGACGATGTACGTCGCGAACGTGAAGGACGACGGCTTCGAGAACAATCCGTACCTCGACGCGGTGCGCAAGCACGCGGAAGCGGAAAACTCGCCGGTGGTCGCGGTGTGCGCGGCGATCGAAGCGGAAATCGCGGATCTCGACGATGCGGACAAGCAGGAGTTCCTCGCCGATATGGGCATGGACGAGCCGGGTTTGAATCGCGTGATTCGTGCGGGTTTCAAGCTGCTCGGCTTGCAGACGTATTTCACGGCAGGCGTGAAGGAAGTGCGCGCGTGGACGATTCATATCGGCGATACGGCGCCGCAGGCGGCCGGCGCGATTCACACGGACTTCGAGCGCGGCTTCATTCGCGCGCAGACGATTTCGTTCGATGACTACATCGCTTATAAGGGCGAGCAAGGCGCGAAGGAAGCCGGGAAGATGCGAGCGGAAGGGAAGGAATACATCGTCCACGATGGCGATGTGATGAACTTCCTGTTCAACGTGTAAGCATCGAGAACTGTCAACGTAGCTTGCCTCGCAAAGCGGAGTACCCGATAAAAGGGGCTCCGCTTTTTTCTTGGGCGGACGAGGCAGCGCGCGTCGAACGAGGGATGTTCATCGACACGCGCACGATAACAACAACAAGAGAACAACAAGATGAAGAGACATACGCCGATGAGCGCGTTGCGCGCGTTCGCGGTCACCGCACTCGTCGCGACGAGCGTGATCTGCGCGCCGAGCGCCTTCGCCTATCGCGGTTATCAGTACCAATACCAGCCCCAACCCGACGAATCCGACCTCGACAACCACGGCCACTACGTCAACCGCGACGGCAACATCGTCCACGCCCCCGCGCACACGCGCTCCGGCGCCGTCCCCACGGGTGCGACCGCCCAATGCCGCGACGGCTCCTACAGCTTCAGCCAGCATCACAGCGGCACGTGCTCGCGGCACGGCGGCGTTGCCAGCTGGCAGTGACGGTTCGCCTCGCGAAGTACAATGACGCGTGACCCCGCGCACGCCCGCGGGCACGCGCGAACCGCGCCACCGAACATCCTCGAGCGCCGAATCCAGGCGCACCGCGTTCAAACACCCAAGCAATCACAGACAACATGGCCCAATACGTCTTCACCATGAACCGCGTCGGCAAGATCGTCCCGCCGAAGCGTCAGATCCTGAAAGACATCTCCCTCTCATTCTTCCCCGGCGCGAAAATCGGCCTGCTCGGCCTGAACGGCTCCGGCAAGTCCACGCTGATCAAGATCATGGCCGGTGTCGACAAGGACATCGAAGGCGAAGCCACGCCGATGCCCAATCTGAACATCGGCTATCTGCCGCAGGAGCCGCAGCTCGATCCGCAGCAGACCGTGCGCCAGGCTGTCGAGGAAGGTCTCGGCGACGTCTTCGAAGCAACGAAGAAGCTCGACGAAATCTACGCCGCGTACGCCGAACCCGACGCCGACTTCGACAAGCTCGCCGCCGAACAGGCGAAGTACGAAGCCATTCTCGCGACGAGCGACGGCGGCAGCCCCGAGCAGCAGCTCGAAGTCGCCGCCGACGCGCTGCGCCTGCCCGCGTGGGACGCGAAGATCGAACACCTGTCGGGCGGCGAAAAGCGTCGCGTCGCGCTGTGCAAGCTGTTGCTGCAAAAGCCCGACATGCTCCTGCTCGACGAACCGACCAACCACCTCGACGCCGAATCCGTCGAATGGCTCGAGCAGTTCCTCACGCGCTATCCGGGCACGGTCGTCGCCGTGACGCACGATCGCTACTTCCTCGATAACGCCGCCGAATGGATTCTCGAACTCGACCGCGGCCACGGCATTCCGTGGAAGGGCAATTACTCCAGCTGGCTCGATCAGAAGGAAGACCGCCTGAAGCAGGAAGAGGCGAGCGAATCCGCGCGCCAGAAAGCCATCAAGAAAGAACTCGAATGGGTGCGCCAGAACCCGAAGGGCCGTCAGGCGAAATCGAAGGCGCGTATCGCGCGCTTCGAGGAACTCAACAGCCAGGAATACCAGAAGCGCAACGAGACGCAGGAAATCTTCATTCCGGTCGGCGATCGTCTGGGCAACGAAGTCATCGAGTTCAAGAACGTCAGCAAGGCATATGGCGATCGCCTGCTCATCGACGATCTGAGCATGAAGATTCCGGCGGGCGCGATCGTCGGCATCATCGGGCCGAACGGCGCCGGCAAGTCGACGCTCATCCGCATGCTGACCGGCAAGGAACAGCCGGATTCGGGCGAGATCATCAAAGGGCCGACGGTCAAGCTCGCTTATGTCGATCAAAGCCGCGACGCGCTCGTCAGCGATAAAACCGTGTTCGAGGAAATCTCCGGCGGCGCCGATGTCCTCACGGTCGGCAAGTACGAAACGCCGTCGCGTGCGTATATCGGCCGCTTCAACTTCAAGGGCAGCGATCAGCAGAAGCTGGTCGGCAATCTGTCCGGCGGCGAACGCGGACGTCTGCATCTCGCGAAGACGCTCATCGCGGGCGGCAACATGCTGCTGCTCGACGAGCCGTCGAACGATCTCGACGTCGAAACGCTGCGCGCGCTCGAAGACGCGCTGCTCGAATTCGCCGGCTCCGTGATGGTGATCTCGCACGATCGCTGGTTCCTCGATCGCATCGCGACGCACATCCTCGCGTTCGAAGGCGATTCGCATGTCGAGTTCTTCGACGGCAACTATCAGGAATACGAGGCCGACAAGCGCAAGCGTCTGGGCGAAGAAGCCGCAAAGCCGAAGCGTCTGCGCTACAAGCCGATCACGCGCTGAAGCGGCCAAAAGTCCGATGATATACAGCGCGCCCGTATGCGGGCGCGCGCACGGACATCGGGCACAAAAGTGGCGACTGTGTACGGCGCAGTCGCCACTTTCTATTTTGCGCGGCGCTTTTCAATGAGCCGACACGGGAGACACACGCAGATGGCGGGATCGAGCGCGCGGCGGGGGGCGCTGTGGGCAATCGGCATCATCGTGGCGCTCGTGGTCGTGCCGATCGGCGGCTGGCTGTTCGTCGTGCATCAGATCAAAGAGCGCATCATCGAGACGCTCGGCCCGAACGGTTCAGTCGAGGAAATCGACGTCGGATTCGGTCACGTGACGCTATCGCGCGTGCGGCTGCGCGGCCCGCAAGGCTGGCCCGCCAGCGACGCGATGCGCGCCGAGCGCATCATGCTCGACGTCGACATGCATTCGCTCATCGCGAAACCCATTCATCTGCGCAGCGTGAGCGTCGACAACTACTATCTGTCGATCGCGCGTTCAGCCGATGGCCGCGTGCGCCTTCTGCCTGGACTCAAGGAAACCGCGCGCGAAGCCGACGCGAAGTCCGACAGCAAGCAACGCGAGGCGCACGCGCGCGAGGAAAAGCTGATCGATCGCGTGTCGTTCGAGCGCGGCTCGATGGAGTTCTTCGACAGCTCGGTGCAGGACCCGCCGTATCGCGTGCTGATCGGCGATGCGCGCGCGACCATCGATCATATTCACCTGCCCGCGCTCACCACCCGCACCGAGCTCTCGATGACCGGCTCGATCAAAGGGCCGTCGCATACCGGCAACGTGACGTGGGGCGGCTGGATGATCATCGCGAACAAGGATTCGCAGACGCGCGCGACGCTGCGCAACGTCGATGTCGCGACGCTCGATCCGTATCTGCTCAAGAAGGCCGGCGCGAAGGCGGCGGTGACGGGCGGCACGATCGACATGACCGTCGATGCGACCGTGAAGGATTACCGCATCCACGCGCCCGGCACGCTCACGCTGAATCATCTGCAGATCAGCGAAACGGGCAATCCGCTCGACACGTTTCTTTCGATACCGACCAAAGCCGCGATCGCGGCGCTGAAGGACCGCAAGGAGCAGATCAAGCTCGATTTCGTGCTCGACGGCGATCTGCGCGATCCAAAGTTCTCGTTGAGCGAAAGTCTCTCGAAGAAGCTCGCGGCCGGCTTCGCGAAGGCGCTCGGCGTGAGCGTGGAAGGCGTCGCGCGAGGCGCGGGCGATACGGTGAGGGGAATCGGCAACGCGCTGAAGAACCTGTTGGGGGAGTAGCGCGTTGCCTTCGTTGAGGCGCGGTCAGATCGGCAGATTCAGCGCGCGCAGCTTCGCTTCCGTATCCAGCGCGCCGGTGTAGTGGACGCCGTGCCAGCCGAGCGCGGTCGCGGCTTCGGCGTTCTGCAGATTGTCGTCGATGAACACGAGCTCGTCCGGCCGAATGCCCGGGATGTGCCGTTCGATTTCGGCGCGCATCAAACGGAAGATCTGCGGATCGGGTTTCACGAGCCCGACGCGCCCCGATACGACGATCTCCCTGAACTTGCGCAGCACGTCGAAACGCTCCCACGCGTACGGGAACGTTTCCGCCGACCAGTTCGTGAGGCCGAAGAGCGGCACGTTCGCGGCCTCGAGACGATCGACGAGCGCGACGCCCTCTTCCAGCACACCCGACACCATTTCCGGCCAGCGCGCATAGAACGCGCGAATCAGCGCTTCGTGGTTCGGATGGCGCGCGATCAACTCGGCGGTGCCTTCCGCGATGGACTGCCCGCCGTCCTGCTGCACGACCCATTCCATCTTGCAGATGTTGTCGAGAAACCAGCGGCGTTCGGTTTCGTCGGGAATCAGTTGCTTGTAGAGATATTCGCGATTCCAGTCGATCAGCACGCCGCCGAAATCGAATACGACTGCTTTGATGGTCATCTCCCTGCACTCCTGTGGGTCAAATCGCCTTCGTCCGCGCTTCGAGCCACGCCAGCGCCTTGCCCGACACATGCGGCGACACGCGCGCGCGCACGGTCTCGTGATACGCGTTGAGCCACGTGCGCTCGTCCTCGCGCAACAGCGACAAGTCGATGCAGCGCGTATCGATCGGGCACAGCGTCAGCGTTTCGAACTCGAGGAAGTCGCCGAATTCGGTCTTGCCCGCCGCCTGGTTCATCACGAGATTCTCGATGCGGATGCCCCATTTGCTCGGCCGATAAATCCCCGGCTCGATCGACGTGATCATGCCCTCTTCCATCGCCGTCCACGATTCGGCGGGCGCGTAGTGCGAAATCACTTGCGGCCCTTCATGCACGTTCAGGAAGTAACCGACGCCGTGCCCCGTGCCGTGACCGTAGTCCGCGCCCGCTTCCCAGATCGGCGCGCGCGCGATCGAATCGAGCATCGGCGAGCGGATGCCGCGCGGAAAGCGCGCGCGCGACAGCGCCATGGTGCCCTTCAGGACGATCGTGAAATCGCGCTTGTGCTTCGCCGTGATCTCGCCGACCGGCACGACGCGCGTGATGTCCGTCGTCCCGCTCAGGTACTGGCCGCCCGAATCGATCAGCAGCAAGCCATTTCCTTCGATCACCGCATGCGACGCCTCGGTCGCGCGGTAATGCGGCATCGCGCCGTTGGCGTTGAAGCCCGCGATCGTGCCGAACGAGAGCGTGACGAAGCCCGGCCGGCGCGCGCGCGCGGCAGTGAGCTTCTCGTCGATGGTGAGTTCCGTGATGCGCTCGCGGCCGAGCGCCTCTTCGAACCACGCGAAGAACTCTGCGAGCGCGGCGCCGTCCTGCTCCATCGTCGCGCGGATGTGGTCGGCCTCGGCAGCGGTCTTGCGCGATTTGGCGAACGTCGACGGATTCACCGCCTCGACGAGCGTCACCGTCGCGGGCACCTTCTCCAGCAGGCCGTGCGTGATGCGGCGCGGGTCGATCAAAAGCGCCGAGCCCGCGGGCAGCGTTGCGAGCGCTTCGGGCGCGGCGGCGTAAGGCGCGACGCGCACGTTATCGCGCGCGAGCGATTCGACGAGCGCGGCCGACACCTTTCCGTCAGCGACGAAGATCGTCGCGTCATCCAGCCCGATGAGCGCATGCGCGACGAAAACCGGGTTGTAGTTCACGTCGCCGCCACGCAGGTTGAAGATCCACGCGAGATCGTCGAGCGTCGACACGAAATGCCATTGCGCGCCCTTCGCGCGCATCGCGTCGCGCACCTGCGCGAGCTTGTCCGCGCGCGCGACGCTCGCGTGCGGCGCGGCGTGCTCGTACACGGGCGCTTCCGGCAAGCCGGGACGCGCCGGCCACACCGAATCGAGCAGATCGAGATCGGTACGCAGGACGATGCCGCGCGCGGTCAGCGCATCGGACAAAGCGCGCGCCGCCGCGACGCCGAGCACCGTGCCGTCGACCGCGACCGTCGCGCCGGAGGGCACGTTGTCCGCAAGCCACTCGACGTGCGGCGCGGTCTGCTGGCCGCCCATCATCTTCATCAGCGCGATGCCGGTGCCCGCGAGCTGCGCTTCGGCCTGCGTCCAATAGCGGCTATCGACCCAGACGCCCGCAAAATCCGCCGTCACCACGAGCGTGCCGACCGAGCCGGTGAAACCGGACAGCCATTGACGCCCCTGCCAGCGCTCTGGCAGATATTCGGAAAGATGCGGATCCGCGGACGGAATGAGCACGGCGGCGAGTCGTTCGCGCGCCATCTGGCCGCGCAGCGACTCGATGCGCCTCGCGAACATGGCGGGCTCGGGAATGGCGGAATCTGCGATGCGATCGTTCATGAAGTCACCTGCTTGAAAGCCCGTGTAGGGCGCAATGAGCACGAAAAGCACGACGTTCGGCGAGGATCACCCGCCGCTCGCCGGAGTTAAAGGATCAGCGGCGCGCCGCCAGCCCGACGGTCGTCGTCACGACGAGGAGCGCGAAGACGGAGCATGCCAGCCATTCGAGCGTATCGCCGTCGTGATACACGTCGAGGATGTTGCCGAGCATGCGCGCGACGACCGTCGCCAGTATGCCAGCGGCGATGGCCGTCCAGATGCGCCCGGCCGGGCCGCGCGCGACACGTCCCGCGCGGCGCAACGGATGCAGCCACCAGCTCGCCGCGCCGATGACCGCGCCCAAGAAAATCAGCCCGATCCAGCCCATCAGCGGCGCTGCTCCATCGGATTGGAAAGCCTGCGGAGTCGAGCGTTTCGTGAGACGAGCATGCGTGGACCGGTTCAGTCGATGGAAGGCGCGCGGCGCCCGGCGTAGCGGATGAGTTTAGGGGCCGGATTCGGCGATGACAAGACCGCGCACTCGCGCCCGCGCGATTCGGAAAAAATCGCCCCGGTGCGGCGATCGGCCGCGTCGCGAATCCGCTGCCAAAAGGCCGCCTTGCCGCGCCGGACGGCCCTGACAGCCTGTCGCGGCGCTGTCCGTCCCCAAATGCCACCTATAAATGAAGAAATGCGCAAAACGCTATAATATTGGGCTATCCGAAAGGCCATCGGCTTAGGCCCAAAGCATCAGCCCAAAACAATGCAGCTCCTCACGATCGGAATCAATCACCACACTGCGCCTGTCGCCTTGCGCGAACGCGTGGCGTTTCCGCTCGAACAGTTGAAGCCTGCGCTGGGCGCGCTGAAGGACATCTGGCTGGGGCCGCTCGCGAAGGTATCGCCCGAGGCGGCGATCCTCTCCACCTGCAATCGCACCGAACTCTACTGCGCCACCGAGGACTCCGCCGCCCGCGAAGCCGCAATCCAGTGGCTCTCGAAGTACCACAGCATCCCCGTTCCCGAGCTTGCGCCGCACGTCTATGCGCTGCCGCAATCGGAAGCCGTGCGCCACGCGTTCCGCGTCGCGTCGGGGCTGGATTCGATGGTCCTCGGTGAAACGCAAATCGTCGGACAAATGAAGGATGCGGTGCGCACCGCATCCGAAGCCGGCGCGCTCGGCACGTATCTGAATCAGTTGTTCCAGCGCACCTTCGCCGTCGCGAAGGAAGTGCGTTCGACCACCGAAATCGGCGCGCAATCGGTGTCGATGGCCGCAGCCGCCGTGCGTCTCGCGCAGCGCATCTTCGAGGACGTCGCGAGCCAGCGCGTGCTTTTCATCGGCGCGGGCGAAATGATCGAGCTCTGCGCAACCCATTTCGCCGCGCAGAATCCGCGTGAGCTGGTCGTCGCGAACCGCACCGCCGAGCGCGGCGAAAAGCTCGCCGGCCGCTTCAACGGCCGCGCGATTCCGCTCTCCGAGTTGCCCGCGCGCATGCACGAGTTCGACATCATCGTGTCGTGCACGGCGTCGACGCTGCCGATCATCGGTCTCGGCGCGGTCGAACGCGCGGTGCGTGCGCGCCGCCATCGCCCGATCTTCATGGTCGATCTCGCCGTGCCGCGCGATATCGAGCCGGAAGTCGGCAATCTGCATGATGTGTTCCTGTACACCGTCGACGATCTCGGCGCGATCGTGCGTGAAGGCAACGCATCGCGTCAGGCGGCGGTCGCGCAAGCCGAGACGATCATCGAGACGCGCGTCGCGAATTTCATGCAGTGGCTCGATGCGCGCAGCATCGTGCCGGTCATCCGTCACATGCACACGCAGGCGGACGCCTTGCGTCGCGCCGAAGTGGAACGCGCGCGCAAAATGCTCGCGCGCGGCGACGATCCCGCCGCCGTGCTCGAAGCGCTGTCGCAATCGCTGACCAACAAGCTGATTCACGGCCCGACGCACGCGCTCAACAGCGCGAATCGCGAGGAGCGCGGCCAGCTCATCGACCTGATGAGCGGTTTCTACCGTCACGGCTCGTCGTCCGAATCGTCGGAACGTTAGCGGCCTTCTCTTTGCTATTCTCAAATGCTCCGCGCGCTTAGCGCGGCGGCTCCCCGATCGCAGTATTTCCTGGCGCTGACCGCGCCGATTCCGCCCGATGAAAACGAGCATGCAAAGCAAGCTCGACCAGCTTGCAAAACGGCAGGTCGATCTCAACGAAATGTTGAGCCGCGAGGACGTGACGTCCGATATGGACCAATATCGCAAGCTCACGCGCGAGCACGCGGAAATCAGTCCGATCGTCGATCAATACGCGCTCTGGCGTCAGGCGCTCACCGACGAAGCGACCGCGCAGGAACTGCTTTCCGATCCGTCGATGCGCGATTTCGCCGAAGAGGAAATCGGCGAGGCGCGCGGGCGCATGGTGAAGATCGAAGGCGATCTGCAGACGATGCTGCTGCCGAAAGATCCGAACGACGAGCGCAACATCTTCATCGAAATTCGCGCGGGCACCGGCGGCGACGAATCCGCGCTGTTCGCCGGCGATTTGCTGCGCATGTACTTGCGTTACGCGGAACGCAATCGCTGGACCGCCGAGACGATGTCGGAAAGCGTGTCCGATCTCGGCGGCTACAAGGAAGTGATCGTGCGCATCGCGGGGCAAGGCGCATATTCGCGGCTCAAGTTCGAGTCGGGCGGACATCGCGTGCAGCGCGTGCCGGCGACGGAAACGCAGGGGCGTATCCACACGTCGGCGTGCACCGTCGCCGTGATGCCCGAAGCCGATGAAATCAGCGAAGTGGTGATCAATCCGGCCGACTTGCGCATCGACACGTTCCGCGCATCGGGCGCGGGCGGGCAGCACATCAACAAGACGGATTCCGCGGTGCGCGTGACGCACTTGCCGACGGGCATCGTCGTCGAATGTCAGGACGACCGCTCGCAGCATAAGAACAAGGACCGCGCGTTGAAGGTGCTCGCCGCGCGCATCAAGGACAAGCAGTATCACGAGCAGCACGCGAAGGAAGCCGCGACGCGCAAAAGCCTGATCGGCTCGGGCGACCGTTCGGAGCGCATCCGCACGTACAACTTCCCGCAAGGGCGCATGACGGATCACCGCATCAACCTGACGCTCTACAAGCTCGAATACATCATGGACGGCGATCTCGACGAGCTGATTGGCGCGCTGGTCTCCGAGCATCAGGCGGAGCAGCTCGCGGCGCTCGGGGAAGCGGAGTGAGCACGGTCGCGGATCTGCTGCGGGCATCGTCGCTTTCGGCATTGGACGCTCGCGTCTTGTTGATGCACGTGCTCGGCTGGCGCCGCACGGAATTGATCACGCGCGATCACGAACCGCTCGCCGAAGCTGCCGTGGCGCGATTCGAAGCGCTTTCAGCGCGACGTCTCGCTGGCGAACCGATCGCGCAACTGACCGGCAAGCGCGAATTCTTCGGACTCGAATTCGACGTGACATCGGACGTGCTGATTCCGCGCCCGGAAACCGAATTGCTCGTGGAGCTCGCGCTGAAAGCCATCGCCGATGCGCCGGGCGCGCGCGTGCTCGATCTCGGCACGGGCACCGGCGCAATCGCAATCTCAATCGCCCATACGCGGCCCGATGCGCGCGTGTGGGCCGTGGATCGCTCGCCGGCGGCGCTCGATGTCGCGCGGCGCAACGCAAGCGCGCTGCTCGGCCCGCAACGGGCCGGCGGGCCGTTGGCGTTCATCGAAAGCGACTGGACCGCGAACATCGATCCATCGTTGCTGTTCGAGGCCATCGTCAGCAATCCGCCGTATATCGCAAGCGACGATCCGCATCTCGAACAAGGCGACTTGCGTTTCGAACCGCGCGGCGCACTCACTGACGACGCCGATGGTTTGTCGGCGATCCGCGCGATCATCGAGACTGCGCCGTTTCTGCTTGCGAACAGCGGCGCGCTGTGGCTGGAGCACGGCTACGATCAGGCCGAATCCGTGCGGGCGCTGCTCCAGGCGCGCGGCTTCACCGATGTCCGCTCGATGTGCGATCTCGCCGGCATCGAGCGTTGCTCCGGCGGTCGTTTCACGGCCTGAGCACTCGGGCGCCGTCAGCCCGTCAAAGCGAAATCCGCTATCATTTCACCCATCAGTCCCTTCCGACATTCAAGCGCAGGAACGCCATGGATACGCAAGAACGCATCAAGCAAATCGTCGATCAAAACGCCGTCGTCCTTTTCATGAAAGGCACGGCGCAATTCCCGATGTGCGGCTTCTCCGGCCGCGCAATCCAGGTGCTCAAGGCATGCGGCGTCGATCAGATCATGACCGTGAACGTCCTCGAAGACGACGCGATCCGCCAGGGCATCAAGGAATTCTCCAACTGGCCGACCATTCCGCAGCTCTATGTGAAGGGCGAATTCATCGGCGGCTCGGACATCATGATGGAGATGTACCAGTCGGGCGAACTGCAGCAACTCTTCGCCGCGGCCTGAGTTTTCACCAGTGAGCGCGCCCGCTGCCGCAAAGCGACGGCTCATCGTCGCGATAACCGGTGCAACGGGCGCCATCTACGGCGTGCGTCTGCTCGAGACGCTGCGCCGGCAAGGCGGCGTCGAGACGCATCTTCTTGTCTCCAGCGCCGGCTGGCTCAATATCCAGCACGAACTCGATCTCGACAAGGCCACCGTTCACGCGCTGGCCGATGTCGTGCACAGCGTCCGCGATGTCGGCGCGAGCATCGCGTCGGGTTCCTTCGCGACCGACGGCATGGTCGTCGCGCCCTGCTCGATGCGCACGCTCGCGAGCGTCGCGCACGGTCTCTCCGACAATCTCATCACCCGCGCCGCCGACGTCGTGTTGAAGGAGCGCCGCCGCCTCGTGCTGCTCGTGCGCGAAACACCGCTCAACCTCGCGCATCTGCGCAACATGACGGCGGTCACCGAAATGGGCGGCGTGATCTTTCCGCCGCTGCCCGCGTTCTATCAGAAGCCCGCGACCATCGACGAAATGGTCGATCACTCGGTTGCGCGCGTGATCGATCTGTTCGGTTTCGCGCAGCCGGTCTCGGCGGCGTGGCAGGGTCTGCGCGGCGAAACCGACTGACGCTGGCGCGGTATCCGGCATTAGCAACAACGGCGACACAATTCGTTGCCGTGTGAGCCGTTTATCAACGACGCTCGCGGCCCTACATTGGATGGCAGATGCCACAGGAATTTTGCCGCCATGAGCCGACTGCCCACCGTTTTCATTTCCCACGGCGCGCCGACGCTGCCGATCGATCCGTCGATGCCGTCCGCCGAATTCGCGTCCCTCGGACAAACCCTGCCGCGCCCGCGCGCCATTCTGATGCTGTCGGCCCATTGGGGCACGGCCCAGCCGGTGGCGAGCACGGCCGAACGCCCGGAAACCATCCACGATTTTTACGGCTTTCCGCAGGCGCTCTACGAGCTGCGCTATCCGGCGCCCGGCGCGCCCGATCTCGCCAAACGCGCGGCCGGGCTGCTCGGCGCGCAGGGCATTGCCGCCGCGACGACCGATCACGGCCTCGATCACGGCGCATGGGTGCCGCTGCTGCTGATGTTCCCGGATGCGGACGTGCCGGTCACGCAACTGTCGATTCAGCCGCGCCTCGATGCCGCGCATCACTATCGCATCGGACGAGCCTTGCGCGATCTGCGCGATGACGGCGTGATGGTCGTCGGTTCGGGGCAGATCACGCATAACCTGCGCATGGCCGATTTCAGCGCGCGCCCGGAAGACGCCGATCCGCGCGTGACCGAGTTCACCGACTGGTTCGAGAGCCGCATGGCCGAACGCGACATCGACGCCCTGCTCGACTATCGCGCCCGCGCGCCGCACGCGGCGCTGATGCACCCGACCGACGAGCATCTGCTGCCCGTGTTCAGCGCGCTCGGCGCGGCGGCGGATGATTATCGGCTCGGCATCCAGTCGCTCGGCACGTTCCAGCGCGCGCTCGCGATGACGAACTACGTCTTCACCGACGCCTGATCGCAAAAAAGCCCGCCTGATCGCTCAGGCGGGCTTTTTACTGTCGAACCGAAGCGCTCAGGCGCCGACTTCGTGAAGAATATCGTCGCGGCTTTCGCGTTCGTCGAGATACGTCGTGCGATAGCCCGTGTGCACGCCCCAGTAATAGAAGATCAGCGCGAGCACCGTGACCGCCGCCATATCCCAGCCATACGGCAGAAGCCCGCTGCCGCCGAAGTCCTTGCTGCCGATCAGCGACATCACCGCCATCGACGGCAAATAGGCCACCAGCCACCACGCCGCCTTGAGATCGCGGCCCCAGCCCGCGAATCCCGTCTTGCTCTGATAGTAGAAGTACACGGGCAGCGCGACGACCATCAGCAGAATGATTTCGCCGGTCAGCGGCCACTTCGCCCAGAACAGGACGAGCGACGCGCACACGAATGCGAACGGCGCGATCACGCCCATCAGCGGCAGCTTGAGCGGACGGTCGAGATCGGTGGCCGAGCGGCGCAGCGCCATCAGGCTGACCGGGCCGGTGAGGTACGAAATCACGGTCGCGACCGAAATCACCGCCGCGAGCGAGCTCCAGCCGCGGAAGAAGAACAGGAAGATGAACGCGACGATCAGGTTGAACCACATCGCCGGACGCGGCACGCCGTAGAACGGATGCACGCTGCCGAACATCTTCGGCATCGTGTTATTGCGCTGCATCGCGTAGATCATGCGCGTCGTCGTCGCCATGTAGGTCGTGCCGGTGCCGCTCGGGCTGACGAAAGCGTCGATATACAACAGGATCGCGAGCCAGTTCAGATTCAGCGCGAGCGCCAGTTCCGCGAACGGCGACGCGAAATCGAAGTGCGACCAGCCCTTCATGACGTCGCCGGGGCTCACCGCGCCGATATACGCCACTTGCAGCAGCACGTAGATCACGAGCGCGAGCAGAATCGAGCCGATCACGGCGAACGGCACGCTGCGCGCCGGATGACGCGCTTCGCCCGCCAGGTTCACCGGGCTCTGGAAACCGTTGAAGCTGAACACGATGCCGCTCGTCGCCACCGCCGTCAGCACGGCCGGCCAGCCGTAAGGCGCGAAGCTCGACGCCGTGCCGAAGTTCTCCGAGTGGAAGCCGCTGAACATGAGGCCCGCGATGGTCGCGCCCGGAATCAGGAACTTGAAGATCGTGATGGCGGAATTCGCGCGCGCGAACACCTTCACGCCCCAGTAGTTCAGCATGAAGTAGACGATCACGAGCAGCGCCGAGAGCGCGAGGCCCATCGGTGTGAGCGATTCGTTGACGAAGAGCGCATGCGCCCAGTCATACGGCCAGGTGCTCATGTATTGAATCGACGCCTCGGCTTCGATCGGAATGACCGAGACGATCGCGATCCAGTTGGCCCACGCGCTGATGAAGCCGACGAGCGCGCCGTGCGAATAGCGCGCGTAGCGCACCATGCCGCCGGATTCGGGGAACATCGCGCCGAGCTCGGCGTAAGTCAGTGCGATCGCGAGGATCACGACCGCGCCGATCACCCACGCGACGATCGCCGCTGGCCCGGCGATCTTCGCGGCTTTCCATGCGCCGAACAGCCAGCCTGAACCGATGATGGACCCGAGGCCGGTCAGCAATAGCGCCATCGGACCGATATTTCTTTGTATCGAACTCTTCAACTTGTTCTCCAGTGTCTCGCGCCGCGCGCGCATCGCCCGCGGCCTGCCGTGCTGCGGCCGCCGTGGATGCCAGGAAACGGTCCCGGCGATCCGGCGATGCCGGTGCAACCCTTAAAGCGGGGCGTAGTTTAACGGTTGCACCTTTCGAATGCAGTGAACACTGGGAACAAAATCGTCTCAAATCGGGATTTTTGAGGCAAAACAATTGCAGAATTGCAAGCTTTGTAATGTTTGCTTGCACATCTCAAAAAAACCCTTGAGAGTTGTCGGAAATGAATTGACCGGGCAATCGTTTCGCCGTATAAAGCTTCTTGCAGGATTTCAAGTGGCGAGTGAATTGGTTCTTTCGAGTTCGCCATCACGGTACTCCGGTTGGTCCCATTGCCCCTTCCTTGATTTTCCGCACCCTTGGGCTTCGGCCTTATTCATCAATTTTTTGGAATACGTAACATGGAAACCGGTACCGTCAAGTGGTTCAATGACGCAAAGGGCTTTGGCTTCATCACTCCGGATGGCGGCGGCGAAGATCTGTTCGCGCACTTCTCGGAAATCCGCATCGAAGGCTTCAAGACGCTTCAGGAAAACCAAAAGGTTACCTACGAAGTGAAGACTGGCCCGAAGGGCAAGCAAGCAGCGAACATCAAGCCGGCCTAAGCCCGCGAGAATTCGTATGAAAAACCCCGCCTAGGCGGGGTTTTTTATTTTCCGGCTCAGATTATTGCGGCGTCATCCGAAAATGCGCTGCGCGTAGATCCCGAGCCCCTTCGCCACGCTGGCGAGCCGATCGCCGAACACCGGCTGCGCGCCGGGCAGCGCCGCCGACAACGCTTCCGAAAGAAACCGCAAGCCGGTCGTGCCGCCCGTGAAATAAATGGCGCCCACGTCGGCGGGCGCAACGCCGGCACGTTTGAGCGTTTCGTGCGCCGCCTCGACGATGCGCCGCGTTTCATCGGCGCCGGCCGCGATCAGCTGCGCTTCGTCGAACGAAACGCGCAGCGCCTCTTCGATCTCTTCCATGTCGATTTCGGTCGTGCCGCCCGCGGCGACATCGATCTTCGCTTCCTCCGCATGCGCCGTCAGCGCGTGGCCCAGCCGGCGATCCACGACGCGCATCAGCCGATCGTGATGGCGCAAGTCGGTGTAGAGATGACGCATGAGTTGCAACTCGCTCACGCGCTTCGGCGTATAGACCGTGTTGATCAGATGCCAGGTCGCGAGGTCGAAATAGACGCGGCTCGGCAGTTCGCGCCCTTCCGGGTCGAGCGCCTGATAACCGAGTTCGCGCAGCACGGTCGCGAGCTCGACGCGACGGTCGAAGTCCGTGCCCGCGACATGCACGCCGTGATGGGCGAGCACGTCGCCCTTGCGCTCCAGATGACGCGCGCGCTCCGGGCCGACGCGCACGAGCGAAAAGTCCGACGTGCCGCCGCCGATATCCGCCACCAGCACGAGCCCCTCTTTCGTCAGACCGGCTTCGTAGTCGAAGGCTGCCGCGATCGGCTCGTACTGGAAGTGGATCTCGCGCAATCCGACCGCGTGCGCGCACGCCTCGAGCTGCTTTTGCGCGAGATGGTCCGCGCGCGGATCATCGTCGACGAAAAAGACCGGGCGGCCGAGCACCGCGCGCGTGAGCGGCTCGGGCGCGATCGCCTGCGCCCTCTGCTTCAGATGCTGCAGGAAGAGCGTGATGACGTCGGTATATTTGATCGCGGAGCCGTCGCCGAGGTCGGTGCTGTTGTCCGCGAGCGGCGAGCCGAGAATGCTCTTCATCGAGCGCATCAGACGGCCGTCGAAGCCGTCGATGTATGCTTCGAGCGCCGCCCGGCCGTAGGACTGGTTATCCTCGTCGGTGTTGAAGAAAACGGCGGTAGGCAATGTCGTCGCCTCGCCTTCGACGGGCGCCAGCCGGATCGACAAGCCGTCAGGAAGAGCGACGGCGGAGTTCGACGTGCCGAAATCGATCGCGCAATAAGTCATGGGCATCGGCGGCGTCATGAGAAACGCCGCATTCAAACATGGACGGGGTTTTTAACACGTTCCGGCACGCGCATCAACCGCATTACCGGCATTTTTAAACCATTGAGTTTATTCGACAAAAAGCGGAATGTAACTTGCTCGCCTGGCGCGCATTCGTCCACTTTTTCGCGTGTGTGAATCGCGATGCGAACGCATGCTTCATATCCATGAGCGAAACCGCCGCGCAACAGGAGAACCGTTTGAACGATAAAGCCAGCGAGCGCACCGGCATCATCGAAACGGATTTGCCGGGGCGCCTCGATCGTCTGCCGTGGGGACGCTTTCACACGTTAATCGTACTCGCGCTCGGCATCACGTGGCTGCTCGACGGGCTCGAAGTCACGCTCGCGGGCGCGGTCGCGAGCGCGCTCAAGACAAGCCCCGCGCTGCAGTTCTCCAATGCCGACGTCGGCATCGCCGGGAGCGCGTATATCGCAGGCGCGGTGCTCGGCGCGCTCGGCTTCGGCTGGCTCACGGACCGGCTCGGGCGTCGCAAGCTGTTCTTCATCACGCTCTTTCTCTACGTCGCCGCCACGGCCGCGACCGCGTTCTCGTGGAATCTCGCGACCTTCGTGCTGTTCCGCTTTCTTACCGGCGCGGGCATCGGCGGGGAATACACCGCGATCAATTCGACGATTCAGGAGTTCACGCCCGCCCGCTTGCGCGGCTGGACCGATCTCGCGATCAACGGCACGTTCTGGATCGGCGCGGGCATCGGCGCGGCAGGCTCGATCGTGCTGCTCGATCCCGCCCTGCTGCCGTCCGATTGGGGATGGCGCGCGTGCTTTCTCATCGGCGCGTTGCTCGGGTTGACGATTCTCTTCATGCGGATGTGGGTGCCGGAAAGCCCGCGCTGGCTCATCACGCATAATCGCGCGGAGGAAGCGAAGCAGATCGTCGAGGAGATCGAGGCGCATTTCCGGCAGCATGGCATTCCGATTCCCGATACGCCCGTGAAGCCGCTGCGCCTGCACGCACGCGAACAAACGCCGCTGCGGGAAGTCGTGCATACGCTCTTCAAGGCGCATCGCAGACGCTCGCTCGTCGGGCTCGTGCTGATGACGGCGCAGGCGTTCTTCTACAACGCCATCTTCTTCACCTACGCGCTCGTGTTGACCGATTTCTATCACGTGCCAGGCGATCACATCGGCTGGTATGTGCTGCCGTTCGCGGCGGGAAATTTTCTCGGTCCGTTACTGCTCGGCAAGCTCTTCGATGTGCTCGGCCGGCGCAGGATGATCGCGTTCACGTATGCGATGTCAGGCGTGTTGCTGACCGTGAGCGGCTGGATGTTCATGGACGGCATGCTCGACGTGACGACGCAGACCATCGCGTGGATGGTGATTTTCTTCTTCGCTTCCGCGGCGGCGAGCTCGGCGTACCTGACGGTGAGCGAGACGTTCCCGCTGGAGATTCGCGCGCTCGCCATCGCGGTGTTCTACGCGTTCGGCACGGCGCTCGGCGGCATCATCGGGCCGACGCTTTTCGGGCAACTGATCGATACGCACGAGCGCGGCGCCGTGTTCGCGGGCTATCTGATCGGCTCGCTGCTGATGATCGCGGCGGCGGTCGTCGCGGGCGTCTGGGGCGTCGCGGCGGAGCGCAAATCGCTGGAGGATGTCGCTCGTCCGCTCTCGGCCGCGGACGAGCCTTGAGGCTTACTTGAACGCCTTGTCCCACGCGCCTTCGAACGCGGTCTCGCCCAGCGTCTTGCGCGCACGCGGCGCGGCTTCACGTTCGCGCAACGCGTCGTCGAGTTGGCTCGCGTCGCCGTGATGGCCGATCGCGATCATCGCGATGATTTCGATGTCCGCGGGAATCGAAAACGCCTGACGGAATGCGTCGCGATCGAAGCCGCCCATCTGATGCGTCGCGAGGCCCAGCGCGTGCGCCTGCAGCGTGAGCGCCATCGCGGCCGCGCCGGTGTCGTACGTGGCGGTGCGGTTCGTATCGCCCTTCGGCGTGAGCGTCGACGCCGTCACGCAGACGAGCAACGGCACGTTTACGTTCCACTTCTGGTTCGACGGCGCGAGCGTGTCGAATGCGCGCTGAAACGCAGCTTCATTGCGATGACGGTCGAACGCGATGAAGCGCCACGGCTGCAGATTGTTCGACGACGGCGCCCAGCGCGCCGCTTCGAGCAGCCGATGCAACGTCGCGCGCTCGATCGGCGCATTGGAGAACGCGCGCGGGCTCCAGCGGCCGGCGATCAGTTCATGGATGTCGACGTCGGTCGGCGCGGGCTTCGTGGTCATGTTCTGTCCTTGTGTGTTGAAACGGCAAGCGACAAGGATAAACAAGCTCGCCCGCGCGTGCAGACCGTCAGGTTGTGGCGACGCCCATCGAGCGCTTCGCCCGATTGATGCGCAGCACCGTCACGGCCGCGACGAGGCACAGGCCGCCCGAGATCATCGTCGCGACGGTGTAGCTGCCGAGGCTCGAACGCAGCATGCCGCCGCCGAGCGCCGCGAACGCAGCGCCGAGCTGATGGCCCGCGACGACCCAACCGAACACGATCGGCGCGGATTCCTTGCCGTAGACATCGGTGGCGAGGCGCACGGTCGGCGGCACGGTGGCGATCCAGTCGAGACCGTAGAACACGGCGAAAAGCGGCAGGCCGAAGAAATCGATGCCGAACGCATACGGCAGGTAGATCAGCGACAGTCCGCGCAGGCCGTAGTACCAGAACAGCAGCACGCGCGCATTGAAGCGGTCCGAAAGCCAGCCGGAAAGCGTCGTGCCGAAGAGATCGAAGATGCCCATCGCGGCGAGCAGCGTCGCGCCCTGCACCTGCGTCATGCCGTAGTCGGAGCACATCGCGATCAGGTGCGTGCCGACGTAACCGTTCGTGCTCGCGCCGCAGACGAAGAAGCTGAAGAAGAGCAGCCAGAAATCACGCGTCTTGCTCGCCGACGCGAGCGTGCTGAACGCGACCTTGATCGGATTTTTCGGCGGCGGAATCGCGCCGGGCGGCAAATCAGCCTTCTCGCCGACGGGACGCAGCGACAGATCGGCGGGACGCTCCGGCAGCAGCCAGGCGACGAGCGGCAGCACGATCGCCGCCGCCGCCGCGACGACGAACACGACCGGCCGCCACCCGAAGTGCTCCGAAAGCGACGCGAGGAACGGCAGGAACACGAGTTGGCCGGTCGCCGAGCTTGCGGTGAGAATGCCCATCGCGAGACCGCGATGCGTGGTGAACCAGCGATTCACGATCGTCGCCGATAGCGTGAGCGCGGCCACGCCCGTCGCGCTGCCGACCATCACGCCCCAGACCAGCACCATTTGCCACGGCTCGGTCATCATCGACGAGATGCCGACGCCCGCCGCGAGCGTCGCGAGCGCGGCGAGCACGGTCGGACGCACGCCGAAACGCTGCATCGCCGCCGCCGCGAACGGCCCGGCGAGGCCGTAAAGCGCGAGATTGATGGAAATCGCCAGCGAGATCGTGCCGCGCGACCAGCCGAACTGCTTTTCCAGCGGCAACATCATGACGCTCGGCGTCGCACGCGTGCCGGCCGCCGCGAGCAACACGAAAAACACGACGCCCACCGCGATCCAGCCGTAATGCACCCGGCCGTTCAGCCGTCTCGCAACCCAATTCATCGCTGCTCCGTTTCGTTGATTTTTGCCGTGGGCGATACTTTCGTTACCGCTCTGTCACATCAGAGTTGCGAGCTTAGTTACCGATCGGTAACATGTCAAGCATGCAGCAGCATTCTTCGAGGAACCGACTTTGACCCGATCGACCGACGACCAGCCGAAAACTCACGCCCGTCGCGGTGCCCGCACCGACGGCGCGACGGCGCAGGAGCAATTGCTCGACGCGGCGCAGGAGCTGTTCTATCGCGAGGGCATCCGCGCGATCGGCGTCGATGCCGTCGTGGAGCGCGCGGGCGTCAACAAGATGAGTTTGTACCGGCGCTTCGCGTCGAAGGACGAGCTCGTGGTCGCGTATCTGGAACGCATGGACGAAGGCTTCCGGCGGCGCTTCGAGGCGAGCGTCGCGAAACATCCGGGCGAACCGGCGAAACAGATGATTCAGGCGCTCGAAGATCTGGTTAAGCGGGCGTCGTCGCCGGATTATCGCGGCTGTCCGTTCGTGAACATCGCGTGCGAATTCGGCGATCCGGCTCATCCCGCGCGGCAATTGGTCGAGCGCAACAAAAGTTATTTGATGACGCGCCTCGTCGAAATTTCGACGGCCGCCGGAGCGGATAATCCGGTTGAACTGGCGGAATCGCTCGCGTTGCTGGTCGACGGCATCTACGCGACGAGCCAGACATACGGCCCCGGCTCGGGCCCGCTGCTCGCGGCGCCGCGCATCGCGCGCACGCTGATCGACGCGGCGTGCCCCGCGCATGCAAACAGGAAGGTTCATGACTGACAGCAGCACCCGCGACGAAGTAATCGCGGCGACTCAGCACTGGCTCACCCGCGCGGTGATCGGCCTCAACTTGTGCCCATTCGCGAAGAGTGTGCATGTCAAAAAACAGATTCGCTATGTGGTAAGCGAGGCGCGCGGCGTGGACGATCTGGTCGTGGAACTGACCGACGAACTTCGTCTGCTGCACGACACCGATCCCGAATCCGTCGACACCACGTTGTTCATCACGCCGCACGCGTTCGCCGATTTCGCCGACTACAACGACGCCCTTTTCTTTGCCGAACGCCTGCTCGATCAGTTGGGGCTCGCGGGCGAATTGCAAATCGCAAGCTTTCATCCGGACTATCAGTTCGAAGGCACCGCGCGCGACGATATCGACAACTACACGAATCGCGCGCCGTATCCGATCTTTCATCTGCTGCGCGAAGCGAGCATCGATCGCGCTGTCGATGCATTCCCCGATGCATCGGACATCTACGAACGCAACATCGAAACGCTGCGCCGTCTCGGGCACGACGGCTTCAAGGCGTGGATGGACAAATCCTGATCAAGGCGCGGGCGCGAAGAAGCGCTTGCGCAATTCTTCGAGCCCGAGCGTCTCGAGCACATCCGACAGTCTTTGCGCGGGGCGGCCGCGCGGCAGGTCCTTGAACTGCGCGACGATGAGCTCGTTTTTCATCGAATGCTCCCAGCCCACGAGCTCCGTCACGCTCACCTGATAGCCGTGCGATTCGAGTTGCAGACAACGCAGCACGTTCGTGATCTGGCTCCCGAATTCCCTCGTATGCAGCGGATGCCGCCACATTTCGGTGAGCACGTTCTTCGAGAGCGAATGCCCCTTGTTCTTGCGCAGCACCGAGGCCACTTCCGCCTGACAGCACGGCACCACGACGATGTACTTCGCGTTCTTCTGCAGAGCGAACTGGATGGCGTCGTCGGTGGCGGTGTTGCATGCGTGCAGCGCGGTGACGATATCGATCGAATCAGGCAGACGATCCGAATCAATTGATTCGGCCACCGACAGATTCAGAAATGACATCCCTGTAAACCCGAGGCGCGCGGCCAATTCTTCCGATTTCTTTACGAGCTCTTCGCGCGTCTCGATTCCAAAGATGTGTGACCGATCGCGCAGAGATTTGAAGAAGAGATCGTAGAGAATGAACCCGAGATAAGACTTGCCCGCGCCGTGGTCGACGAGCGATACGGCCCCCTGGCGCGCATGCACCTCGGCAAGAAGCGGTTCGATGAACTGATAGAGGTGATAGACCTGTTTCAGCTTGCGGCGGCTGTCCTGATTCATCTTGCCGTCGCGCGTGAGGATATGGAGTTCCTTCAGCAGTTCGATCGACTGGCCTGGACGGATCTCGTGTTTGGTGGAGGGGTCGGGTGTGCCCGGAGCCGACGTGGAGGACTTCCTGGTCATCTTGAAGGTGTGTTGAATAAAAAAAGCAGAGCAGTTTGCGCCGAATGTGCGCTAACCGCTGGTTCTGCCGTCTCAAAAGGGGAAGTTTACCCAAAAGCGCGAAGACGCTCTTTGTTCCAGCCGCTGGATCATCGGCCAATGCGTGTTAGCAAACGCGTGGAACGGTTTGTGCATCGTCACGACAGTGAGGCCACTGGAACAGACGACACAGCGTGGCCTCGGGCCGCGACCGATGCAGCAAGCAGGAGCAACAAGCTGGTAACAAGCCGCGCCTCGACACGTGGAACGTCGTCACCCGCGCCCAGCCTTGTTACGTAACACCTAACGCACAGCGCGGCGAATGCGACTCGCCCGCGCCATGAACATGAGAGGACGGCGATGGATGCGATCCCGGACAAGAAAGCAGAGAAACAATTTCAGGAGATGCTCGCAGCACTGACCGCGATGCCTGCGTGGAGTGAAAAGCAGCAGCTCGAACTGGAAATGGCCCGAGAGATTTCCGTGGAAATGTTGCGCCTCGCCGAGTCGATGCGCGATGGTTCCACCGACATCGAGACCTGCCTGACGATGCTGAAGTATGCCAAGGTGATGGACTTCGTCCTGACGACGCTCGCCTCGCGCCGGGATATCGCGCCGCAAACGCTGCGCGTCATCTTCAAGCTGGCGGGTCTGAAGGTCGATGAAGCCTATCCGGGCTGACGCGATCGCGGCTCCGAAACCGGCGCGCGTCCCGAGCGCGCGCCGGAGTCAGTTCTTGCGCCTCGTCATCAGACGCGCCGCGGACTGACGCATGTGCCGCTGCATGGCGGCCTGCGCCTGTATTGCGTCGCGCGCTTCCAGCGCTTCCAGAATTTCCCGATGCTCGCCGAGCGCGGCGGCCCAGGTTTCCTCCCCTTCGAAGTGCCCACGCAATGTCGATGACAGCGGGCTGTGCCGCTCGTCGTACAGACTGCCGACCGTGCGCACCAGCACGTCGTTGCCCGTCATCTGCGCAATCGCGATGTGAAACGCGCGATCGGCCGCCATCGGCACCTGCCCGTTCTCGACTTCGCGCGCCATCGTCTCGTACACCGTGCGCAGCGCTTTCAGCTCCTTCGGCTTCGCGAACGGCGCGACGCACGCCGCGATCGCGCCTTCGATCACGCTGCGCGCGTTCATGATCTCGATCGGGCTTTCGCCCAGCTCCGCCTCGGTCGTCGGCGGTTTGGCCGCGGGCGTCGCGACGATATACACGCCCGAGCCCATGCGGATTTCGACGCGCCCTTCCAGTTCCAGCGCGACGAGCGCTTCGCGCACCGACGGCCGCGACACGCCGAGCGTCTGCGCGAGTTCGCGCTCGGACGGCAGACGGCCGTTCGGCGCGAAATCCTGCTGCTCGATCAGCCCGCGCAGCTTGTCGGCGATCTGTAGATAGAGGCGGCGCGTTTCGACTGGTTTCACGCTCACGTGCTGTCTCCTGCTTTTTTGTCTCGGGGAAAACGTGGATTGTAATCAGCGGAAGGGCTAACGCACCGTGGGGCGGGCGTTTGCCGTCGTTCAGTCGATTATAAGTGGCTTGACCAATTCTATTTCAAGACACTAGTATGCAATCCGGTAAGGCCAGGTGGCCAATTTTTTTACGGCGATCTGGAACCGTTCCCACACGAATCAGCCCCCGTACCGAGCCCTCGCGACGAGCGGCACGCGCAAACATGAACAATCCGATTCTCCAATTCGGCACCAGCCGTTTTCTGCAGGCGCACGTCGATTTCTTCGTAGCCGTCGCGGCGCGCCGCGATCCGGCGTCGTCGCTCGGCAAGATCACCGTCGTCCAGACCACGTCCAGCGCCGACAGCCGTGCGCGCGTCGAGGCGTTGCGCTCGGCGGGCCGCTATCCCGTGCGTATCCGCGGACTGCAGCGAGACGAAACGGTCGATATGACCATCGAATGCGATTCGATCACCGAGGCTTTGCACGCGAACGAGGACTGGCCGCTGCTGATCGAGCGCATGAAGCGCGACGTGAAGGTGATCGTCTCGAACACGGCCGACGCCGGCTATGCGCTCTTCGACGAAGACACGGCCGATCTGCTCGACGGCCAGCGCACGCCGCGCGGCTTCGCGGCGAAGCTCGCGGTGCTGCTCCACGCGCGGTATCGGGCCGGCGCGGCGCCGATCACGCTCCTTCCCTGCGAACTGGTTTCGCGCAACGGCGACACATTGCGCGACCTGGTCATCGGCGTCGCGCGCGGCTGGAACGTCGACGAAGCGTTCATCGGCTATCTGACGAAAGACTGCGTGTGGATCAATTCGCTCGTGGACCGCATCGTGTCGGAGCCGATCCAGCCGGTCGGCGCGATCGCCGAACCGTACGCGCTGTGGGCGATCGAGCGGCAGGCGGGCGTGGTGCTGCCGTGCGAGCACGAGGACATCGTCGTCACCGACGATCTCGCGCACTACGAGCGTCTCAAGCTGCTGATGCTGAACCTCGGCCACACGATGCTCGCCGAAATCTGGCGCGCGCGCGATGGCGCCGCCGACATGACCGTGCTCGACGCGATGCGCGATCCGGCGTATCGCGAGCCGCTCGAAGCGGTGTGGCGTGACGAAGTGCTGCCGGTGTTCGCGGCGCTCGGCAAGCGCGACGTCGCGGAGGAATACCTCGCGAGCGTGCGCAATCGCTTCGAAAACCCGTTTCTCGTGCATCGGCTTGCGGACATCGCGCGCAATCACGACGAAAAGAAGGGTCGGCGCTTTCAACCGGTCATCGATCTCGCTCACGAACTGAAGCTCGATATCGAGCAGAAACGTCTGCGCGACGCACTCGCCGCGCACTGAAGCACCTCGCGAGATCCGCCGAAGAAGCGGACCGCGTTTTCCGAATTCCTTTTGAATCACGACTCACCGCGCCGGCATCGCGGGACGTCGAAATGAATGAAGTGCCGCCCACTGAGGAGACAAACGATGCGCAAAATGCGTTGGGTAGTGATATTTCTGGCTTTTCTGGCAATCGCGATCAATTACATCGATCGCGCGAACCTCGCGGTCGCCGCGCCGCAAATCGAGAAGGCGCTCAACATCGGTCCGGCTGAAATGGGCTTCATCCTGAGCGGTTTCTTCTGGAGCTACGCGCTCATGCAGATGCCGTTCGGCTGGTTCGTCGACCGCGTCGGCGCACGCATCGCGCTGCCGCTCGCGGTGGGCTGGTGGTCGGTGTTCACGGCGCTGACCGCCGCCGCGACGAGCGTCGTCGGCATGTTCGGCTGCCGCCTGATGCTCGGCGTCGGCGAGGCAGGCGCGTATCCTTCATGCGCGAAGCTCGTGTCGCAATGGTTCACGAAATCGCAGCGCGCGTTCGCGACCAGCATCTTCGATAGCGGCTCGCGCGTGGGCTCCGCTCTCTCGATTCCGGTCGTCGCGCTCATCATCAGCTCGTTCGGCTGGGAAGCGTCCTTCGTCATCACGGGCGTGATCGGCTTCGTGTGGATTCTGGGCTGGTTCCTGATCTACCGTAACAAGTCGAAGGGCGATCTGACGGGCGAAACGGATGTCGCGCCGGTTCCGGTCGCACCGAAGAACAAGGTGTCGTGGGCGTCGCTGTTCAAGTACCGCACGCTGTGGGGCATGATGCTCGGCTTCTTCTGCCTGAACTTCGTCATCTACTTCTTCATCACCTGGTTCCCGAGCTATCTCGTGCAGGCGCATGGCTTCTCGCTGAAGTCGCTCGGCACGCTGGGCACGATTCCCGCGCTGATGTCGATTCCGGGCGGCTGGCTGGGCGGCTTCGTGTCCGACTCGCTCTTCAAGCGCGGCTGGAGCCTCACCGCCGCACGCAAGACCTGCATGGTCGGCGGCATGCTGATGTCGTCGGTCATCACGCTCTGCGCGTTCGTGACCAACATCTATCTGATGCTCGCGTTCTTCGGCATCGCTTACGCCAGCCTCGCGTTCGCCGCTGCGTCGATCTGGTCGCTGCCGAGCGACGTCGCACCGACGCCGGATCACGTCGCATCGATCGGCGGTATCCAGAACTTCGCGTCGAATCTGGCGGGCATCGTCATCACGACCTTCACCGGCGTGATGCTCGCGATCACCAAGGGCTCGTTCGTGATTCCGCTGTGTGTCGCGGGCGGCTTCTGCTTCCTCGGCGCGTTCAGCTATCTTGTGATCGTCGGCAAGATCGAACCGCTCAATCGTGCCGACGACGAACAAGCCCGGCGCGACGATCGCGCACCTTCCACGGTCTGAGTCTGAGAAAAACCATGTCCACCACATCCACCGACCATGCGGTCATCCGGCTGCATCCCAACGACGACGTCGTGATCGCGACACGTCAGTTGCTCTCCGGCGCGCGGATCGCGTCGGAGGATCTCGTCGTCGCCGGTCTGATCCCGCCGGGACACAAGATCGCGACGCGTGATATCGCCGCGGGCGCGCCCGTCAAGCGCTACAACCAGGTCATCGGCGTGGCGCGCGAGGCAATCGCGCGCGGGCAGCACGTGCATACGCACAATCTGTCGATGGCCGATTTCGCGCGCGAGCACGAATTCGGCGTCGATCTGCATCCGACGCCGTTCGTCGACAAGCCCGCGACCTTCATGGGCATTCGCCGCGACGATGGCCGCGTCGCGACGCGCAACTTCGTCGGCGTGCTGACGAGCGTGAACTGCTCGGCGACGGTCGCGCGCGCGATCGCCGATCATTTCCGGCGCGACGTGCATCCGGAAGCGCTCGCGGAATATCCGAACGTGGATGGCGTGATCGCGCTCACGCATGGTCTCGGATGCGGCATCGACATGCAGGGCGAAGGTCTCGGCATTTTGCGCCGCACGCTCGCGGGTTACGCGGTGCATCCGAACTTTCATGCGGTGCTGTTCGTCGGCCTCGGATGCGAGACGAATCAGATCTCGGGCGTGCTCGAATCGAGCGGCCTGAAGGACGGCGAAAAGCTGCGCAGCTTCACGATTCAGGACAGCGGCGGCACGAGAAAGACGATCGAGCGCGGCATCGCGCTCGTGAAGGAAATGCTCGCGGACGCGAATCGTGTGCAGCGCGAGCCGGTGCCGGCTTCGCATCTGATCGTCGGATTGCAGTGCGGCGGATCGGATGGCTATTCGGGCATTTCCGCCAATCCCGCGCTCGGCGCGGCGGTGGACAGGCTCGTCGCGCATGGCGGGACGGCGATTCTCTCCGAAACGCCTGAAGTCTATGGCGCCGAACATCTGCTGACGCGGCGCGCGGTGAGCCGCGAAGTCGGTGAAAAGCTGCTCACGCGTATCAAGTGGTGGGAAGAGTACTGCGCACGCAACGGGGCCGCGATGGACAACAATCCGTCGGCGGGCAACAAGGTCGGCGGACTGACGACGATTCTTGAGAAGTCACTCGGCGCGGTCGCAAAGGGCGGCACGACGAATCTCGTCGAGGTGTATGAGTACGCTCAGCATATCGACGCCAAGGGCTTCGTCTTCATGGATTCGCCCGGCTACGATCCGATGTCCGCGACGGGCCAGGTTGCATCGGGCGCGAACCTGATCTGCTTCACGACGGGACGCGGCTCGGCTTACGGCTGCGCGCCCTCGCCTTCGCTCAAGCTCGCGACGAATACCGCGCTGTGGGAGCGACAGGAAGAGGATATGGATATCAACTGCGGCGGCGTGATCGACGGTTCCGCGACCATCGAGCAGCTCGGCGAACAGATCTTCCAGATGATGCTCGATTGCGCGTCAGGCGTGGCGTCGAAGAGCGAACTGCATGGGTATGGGCAGAGTGAATTCGTGCCCTGGCAGGTAGGTGTGGTGACCTGATTTTTGTTTCCGCTGTTTCGATCGAAAGGCGCGTCGCTTGATGGACGCGCCTTTTTTGTTCAGGCGGTTGCCGCGTAGTCGGCCATCATCTTCAACGCTACGGCTTCAGCGACTTCGATCCCGTCGATCGCCGCGGAATAGATGCCACCCGCATAGCCCGCGCCCTCGCCCGCCGGGTACAAGCCTTCGACGTTCATGCTCTGATAATCGTCCTTGCGACGCACGCGCAACGGTGAGGACGTGCGCGTCTCCACGCCCGTCAGCACGGCGTCGTGCATCGCGAAGCCTTTGATCTTCTTGTCGAGTTCGGGCAAGGCTTCGCGGATCGCTTCGATCACGTAGTCGGGAAGCGCGGTACTCAGATCGGTCGGCTTCACGCCCGGCTTGTACGAAGGAATGACCGAGCCCAGCGACGTCGAAGCTCGACCCGCGATGAAATCGCCGACGAGTTGCCCCGGCGCACAATAGTCGCCGCCGCCGAGCTCGAATGCGCGCTCTTCCCACTTGCGCTGAAATTCGATGCCGGCGAGCGGGCCGCCGGGGTAATCCTCCGGCGTGATGCCCACGACGATGCCGGCATTCGCGTTGCGTTCGGCGCGCGAATACTGACTCATGCCATTGGTCACGACGCGCCCCGGCTCCGATGTCGCCGCCACGACCGTGCCGCCCGGGCACATGCAGAAGCTGTAGACCGCGCGGCCGTTGCTGCAGTGATGGACCACCTTGTAGTCGGCTGCGCCCAGTCGTTCGTGACCGGCGAATTTGCCGAACCGGCTCCGATCGATCACGCCTTGCGGATGCTCGATGCGAAATCCGAGCGAAAACGGCTTCGCTTCCATATAGACGCCGCGCTCGTGCAGCATCTTGAACGTGTCGCGCGCGCTATGGCCGACGGCCAGCACGACGTGATCGCAGCGCAGCGTTTCGCCGGTCGACAGGCGCAGTCCACGGACCTTGCCGTTATCGATGTCGATGTCCTCGACCCGATGCTGGAATCGCACTTCGCCACCGAGTTGATGGATCTGCGCGCGCATCTTCTCGACCATGCTCACGAGCCTGAACGTGCCGATGTGCGGGCGGCTCAAGTAAAGGATGTCTTCGGGCGCGCCAGCCTTCACGAATTCGTCGAGCACCTTGCGGCCGTAATGCTTCGGGTCCTTGATCTGGCTGTAGAGTTTGCCGTCGGAGAACGTCCCGGCGCCACCCTCGCCAAACTGTACGTTCGATTCCGGGTTGAGCTCATTTTTGCGCCAAAGACCCCAAGTATCTTTCGTCCGTTCGCGCACGGCTTTACCGCGCTCGAGGATGATCGGGCGAAAGCCCATCTGCGCGAGAATCAAGCCAGCAAAGAGCCCGCACGGTCCCATGCCGATCACGACGGGGCGCAGCATCGACGAACGCGCCGGTGCTTGAGCGACGAATCGATAGGTCATGTCCGGCGTAACCGCGACGTGCGGATGAGGACGCGCTTCCAGACGCTTCAATACCGATGCTTCGTCCTGCAATTCCACGTCGATGATGTACGTGAGTTTGATGTCGGAGCGCTTGCGGGCATCGTGCGCTCGGCGAAATACCTGGAAGCTCACGAGTTCATTCACATCGACGCCGATCTCTGCGAGACGCGCGTGTACCGCAGGTTCGATAGCCGATTCGAGGTGATCGAGCGCGAGCTTGATTTCGCTTAAACGTAGCATGGGAAGTCGACGGCACTGGCCGTGATTTTGGAATACGTGGGGGGATTTTAGCGCTTGAGAGAGGAGCCGCATTGCTTCGAGACTGCGTGCCCCAACGCAAAAACCCCACCTTTTCGGGGTGGGGTTTTTGTTTGTTGCATGAGGAGCCTGACGATTACCTACTTTCACACGGGTGATCCGCACTATCATCGGCGTGGAGTCGTTTCACGGTCC